>DATNBH010000024.1:0-492652 GCA_035572035.1 Pyrinomonadaceae bacterium
CGGTTCACGGTTCACGGTTCACGGTTCACGGTTCACGGTTCACGGTTCACGGTTTCCGGTTCACGGTTCACGGTTCACGGTTTCCGGTTCACGGTTTCCGGCCTTTTTATGACAAACCAGGAAATAGCACGTCGCTTCTACCGACTATCGGCGCTAATGGATTTGCGTGGTGATGATCCGTTTAAGTTGCGATCCTACCGAAACGCGGCCGAGGCGATCGAAGTCTGGCCGACGCCGATGAGCGAGATCGCGGCCAAGGAAGGAGCAGCCGGACTACAAACCATTCCCGGGGTCGGCAAAGCTATTGCCGGAAAGATTGTTGAATTGCTGGAACGGGGAACCTTTAATGCCTGGGAAAAATTAATTGCCGAGACTCCGGAAACCTTACTCGACTTGCTTGAACTTCCCGGCATTGGCCCAAAGACAGCGGCCCTGCTTCATCAAAAATTCAACGTCTCGTCGCTTGAGGATTTGAGAGTCTTCGTTGCCGCCGGGGGCCTTGAGCAAGTCGACGGCATCGGTCCGAAAACCGCCGACAAGATCAAGGAGAGCCTCGCTTGACGTGGCACGGGCGTCCCGCCCGTGAACTATCCCAACACTCAGTTCCTTTAGAGGCTGTGCCTTTGAAACTTCACGGGCGGGACGCCCGTGCCACTATCCTAATAACCCGCCGACCTTGGAGGCGAGGTCGCCGATACCGCCGCCTTCACCCGACGCGCCGCCAGCCATTAGATTGTCAATCTGTCCACCAATCGGCGCCGGCAACTTGTCCTTTAGAAATCCCAACACCGTCGTAACGGCTGTCCGGGCTTGGTCCTCTGAGATTCCCGTCTTCTCGGAAACTTTCTTAATAAGTTCGTCCATGATTTTCTCCTTAATGTGTTCTTTGTCTTTTGTTCTTTGCAGTTGACTCTGAGTAACTTTGCCAGCCGACCATGAACGAACGCGGACGACCGGCACTAAGCACCAGGAACCAAGTACAAAGAACTCGTGCGGTTTTATTCCCACGCGGAGGTGCGCTGGCCACCCTCGTCTTCCCAATGCGGCGCCCACGCAAGAGTCAGCAACCGGACAGCAATATTCGCCTTCGTGGGCTTCACAGTCACCGTTTCTAACTGCTCGTTCTGCGAGTCAATCGATTGCTCGAGCGAAGCTGTCTCTTCCTTAAACTGGGCATCAAGGTCCGCGAGTTGTTGGGCTACAGCTTCGACTGTTTCCTGGGCGCGACCAACATCGGCGGATTCCTTCATGCTGCGGCTAACGCCTTTCACGGCAGTCGTGGCGCGTCCCAATGTAGATAGGCTGACTGTCTTGCGACCCATGAAGGAAGACAAGATCGTCGCTCCAAAAGATATTGCTGTTTGAAACTTCGAGCTCTTCGCCTGTTCCTGCTCACGTTCCACCGCCTGTTCAGCGCGACGTTTACGTTCCTCCAAAGTCGCGATCTTCGGCGCATATTTCTGGCGCAAGCGTTCGACCGCTTCATCGCGACGCTCGCGAGCAAACTGCTGCAATCTGATCCGAAAATCTCGTTCCGATTCGCCCGGGTTTGACGCGATCTCCAGACTGGGACTGCGGACCAGCTCAAGCTTCTGATTGCGATACACCCACGCAGCAAAATCCTTTTGCCAGGCCGAATAGCTCTTGTTCTTGCTAGCGGCGGAAGGCAATTCACCGTAGCCGGCTTGCTCAGTCGGCGCTTGCTCGAGGTCCGATAGTGACACGTCCACCGGTTGCGCGCCGTCCCATTCAACGGGAACCGGACCATCATTAATCGGAGTCAGCAAAGTAATGTCTTGAGTGGTGTCGACCTTCTTGTCTGAGAAACGCACTTGCGCGGCGCCAAGCACCATCGGCTGATAGACGAGGCGAGCTCCGCTCGTACCGCTGCTCCGAACTGGAATAAAGTATTGAGACACGTCCGGAGGAAGCGCGGGTCGTTGAGATTGCGGCGCCGGCTTGGACTGAGCAGGCGCAGCGGCTGCTGCAACCGTCGCAGTCGCCGCTTGAGCTGGCGCGCTCGAGGCGGAAGGTGCGACTGGCGCACTTGCACTGCTCGCCTTGACCGGCTGCATTAGGGTCTTGATCTGAGCGCGAGTGAGTGGTCCGCGCAAATATGACATCGCCCATCTTGTCTCAAAGATCTCGGTGCCGTCTTCATGCACATTGTTCAGCAGGAATATTCGATTACCCAAGCCAGCCAATACCTCTTCCATCGCTTGTCGATCAAAGCCTTTTCCTGAACCAGCGGCTACGCCTTCCAAGCCTTCAAGGACTTTGTCTTTGTCTCGCTCAGTCTGCAACCGGCCGATGAACCACGTGCCCGTGTTTGAAAGACCTTTGTAGTCGAGGTCTACCGGATTTTGCGTAACCAGAACCACGCCCAGCCCAAACGCGCGGCCCTGCTTGAGCAAAGTCATTAACGGCAACTTCGAAGGCGGATTTGCCACCGGTGGAAAGTAACCAAAGATTTCGTCCATGTAGAGAATCGCGCGCAGACTCGTGGTACCTGATTGAGTGCGCATCCATCCCAAAGTCTGGTTCAGAAGCAACGAAACGAAGAACATGCGCTCGGCGTCGTTGAGGTGCGCGATTGAGAAAATTGCGAGGCGCGGCTTTCCATTCGGAGTGTAGAGCAGGTGCTGAATGTCGAGCGGCTCGCCTTCCATCCAGGCGCTGAATCCAGGCGCCGCCAACAGATTGTTGAGCGACATAGCCAGCGCAAAGCGTTCCTTCGCTGGGAAGAACGATTCCAGGTCCATCACCCCGACTTTGGTCACGGGAGGTGATTGGATTTGCTGAATCAATGCCGCCATATCGAGATCGGTACCCGCCGACCACGCTTTGTTGAGAATAGTTGAGATCAGGATGTGTTCCCGTCCGAGCGGATCGGCATTCACATCGAGCAGCGAAAGCAGCGACGTCGAGGTGGTATTGACTCGTTCCCGAAGTAACTCATCGTCGTCGAGAATCGCTGCGGGAGGCGCTGCGAAGGACTTCAGTATTGACACCGGAATACCAGCGTTGCTTCCGGGCGTATAAATGCTGAACTCGGCAGCATTGCGCAGCTTGCTGATGCGCGCGCCATCCTGACCCCACGAAGCTAATCCGTTCTTCCAGGTTTCGGCTTGCTGAGCTGCGAATTGTTCCTTGGTTAAGTTTTTTTTCGCTGCGTCCTCTTCGTTTATCCAGGGCAGGAAATCTTCGGGCTTTAGGTCGGGGAAAGTGAGAAGCAAGTTTGCGAGATCGCCCTTCGGATCGATCACGATGGCTGGAACTCCGTCGATGGCGGCTTCCTCAAGAAGCGAAATACAAAGACCCGTCTTGCCACTTCCGGTCATGCCAACGCAGACTGCGTGAGTAACGAGATCTTTGGAGTCGTAAAGCACCAGGCCTTCTTTGGCTTTCTTATCTTTCAAATCGTAGGGACGACCAAGATAAAACGCGCCCAGCTTCTCAAAATCTTCCATCGCTAGTATTCCCCTCCCCGGATATTATTAGTTCTGTTTTGCAATCACGAGATTCGTGATGTGCTCGTAAGTCGATTCCGGAATAATCTTCTTGCGCACCAGCTCTCCCTTATCGTGATAGGGTCGATTGGCAATAATTTTGTCCGCGTACGCCTCACCGATGCCGGGCAAATTTATCAGCTCGGCTCGCGTGGCGGAGTTCAAATCGAGTAACCCACCGTCGTTGTGACTCGAGTTGGAAGCTTTGTGATTGGTGTTCTTATTAGTATTGGAATTGGCAGCTTGTCTTGAACACGCCGTCAGCAGGAATGCGGTCACCACAACGATCAAGAGACAATTCTTCATACGAATCTGCCTTTTAAGTTTCTTTTGATGTGGTTATCGGGCGAGTCTGAATTATTAGTCAGCTTACGTTAATTGGAGCCAGGCCAGTCGTTTGGACTCCCCTTTCATTCTCACAAAAAACCGTGTTGACTTTGACCGCATTCTGACATAGAAGCGGACAGATTTACCAGTCAGGTTGGCCCAAACCGCAAACAACCTGGAGCACGCCAATTGACTGGTGATCATGACGCAACCAGCGTCACATATCGCTGGCTCTGCGGCCATAACCTGCGAGGCTGAGGATTAGAGTGCCTGTTACCGGACCGAGAAATCAACAGCGGACTTCAGACCGTTTTCGCGGTCCTAATAATCGGCGCGTTCCAACAGACTTCTGATTTCTTGCGCGACGTTGTCCTCACTTTGAAGGCGCGTGTACTCGCTTTCCAATTCTGCAAATGAAGTGGAGAAATCCGTGAGAGCTACTTCAGTATTGAAAACTTCAATAGCCCTGCGTTCAGCTGTTGGTCCAGGAACGGGCGCTGGGGCGTCTTGAAGTGGCGACAACCCTTTCAACGCTAAAACCGCTTGGCGGCCCACAAGACCGTCATGGACTCGCTTGCACGACACGAGAGTTTCACTTAACCGAGTCGAGAGCTCTTTGAAGTCAGAAGTGTCGCCGATGGTATCGCTTTCCTTTACCAACCGACCTTGGAGGTCGACGCCTCTCGCGCGTGCCTTGTCGAGTGCTTTCAAACGTCTTTCTGTACGCTCATAGGTAAGGCTTTCCCATCCATAAAACAGGGGGTTCAGAGTATTCTGCCATCGCACGGCTTCAACTTCGATGGCTTTAGCGTTGTACCTGGCATGATGAAGCAACAACATGCGAGCTGCTTCTCGTAGAGTTCGACGAACTTCCTGCCACTCTGCCCCGCCATTCTCATTAGCGCGTGCCTGTACCGATCGAATCTGCGCTTGACGAGCTTCGATCTCGTTCAAGCGCTGGTGTATTGTTTGCTCGCTTTGGCGAAGACTGCGATCGGCGCGAGTTTTTCGATCCGGGCGGATACCCACCGCTCTTTTCAGCAGCTTGAAGCCCACGATCATTAACACCAGGGGAATCACGAACGTGCCTACCATCAGCAACCAGTAGCTTGCCAAATCGAGACCACTGCCCAACTGCTGATCGACAACAATCAGGATCGTCATGACCCACAGCACCAAATAGACAAGGCCGAAGAAGCAACCATGTTGCGTCGGATCCAGAGCTACTTTTGTTAGGTACTCATCTTTAGCAAGTTGTTCGTATGGGCGAACGATGCCGCAGTTTGGACAGTTGGCATCCTGTGACGAAACCCAGAAACGGCAATCACGACATCGATGATAGGGTGAGATCATTTCAGCTCATTCGTGTTTTTGAATTGGCTTAGGCGCATTCTACCCTTACGAGAGCCCCTACGACCAAGGTTCTCCAGCTCCGTGAAAATATTTTTGGAATTGAGGAATCTGTTGCTGTGATTTGATCGACGGCTCAACTTACATCAAGTATGATGCCGATTCGCTCTACCACTTCGCCAACGCAACAATACAAACGTTATTACTAAATAGATTAGGAGCCCGTCCAGATGAAAAAAATCAAGCGTCGTGAATTTTTGGCCAGCACAGCCGCCGCGGGAATAACTGTGGGCGCTATCCGAACCAAAGGCTCGAATGCAGCGCCGACCATGCTCATCCGCGCAGACATTAAGCCCGTCGTCGTCTCTTCGGCAAACGGCAACCGATTTAAGAATGGTGGAACCGTGACCGCTGTGCAGAAGGCGTTCTCGATGATCACGGCAGGTAAAGACGTGCTCGACTCGGTTATCGCAGGCGTGAACATTGTGGAACTTGATCCGCTCGATGACAGCGTCGGTTATGGCGGGTTACCGAATGCAGAAGGAGTGGTGCAACTCGACTCTTCATGCATGCACGGGCCACGAAAGCGCGCGGGCGCCGTGGGCGCGCTCGAAGGTATCCGCACGCCTTCACTGGTCGCGCAATCGGTGATGGACTATACCGACCATCATCTTATCGTCGGCGAAGGTGCGCAGAAATATGCTCGCAGCATGGGCTTCAAAATCGAAGATGACTTGAACACGGAGAATTCGCGGAAGCAATGGTTGGAATGGAAGCGCAGGACTGACCCGCAACATTATCTCGATCCGGCAAAGCGAGCCGAGGCCGGTCGCCGAGCGGCTTTGGAAATGCTCGCGGAAGGATTGCTGCGCGAAGAGAACATGCACGGCACAATTAACTGCGACGGCATTAACTCGAAGGGCGAGATTTGCGGTGTTACTACTACGAGTGGACTGGCCTGGAAAATACCGGGACGGCTTGGGGACTCACCAATTTTGGGCGCGGGACTTTATGTCGATGGAAATGTAGGAGCGGCTGGATCTACCGGACGCGGCGAAGCGAATCTTTACAACCTCTGTTCGTTTGTGATTGTCGAGGAAATGAGACGCGGCGCTCATCCGAAAGATGCGGGCATGGAAGTCTTGCGGCGAATCAAGGCGAACACGATCGAGAAGCGATTGCTCAAAGCCGATGGTAATCCAAATTTCGGCATCAACTTCTACATCCTGAACGCGAAGGGCGAGTACGCCGGCGTTTCGATGTATCAGTCTAAGTACGCGATGTGTAACGAGAACGGCCCGCAGACATTGGATACCGAACCATTACTGCAAGGTCGTCCTGGAGACTAGCTTGGGAGCGCAGGCATCCTTGCCTGCCTTGGTTGCCAAGGAAGATACTGTTGCCTGGCATTCCTTGATCTTAAGAGGCTCTTTTGGCTACTTAGGCAGGCAGGGATGCCTGCGCTCCCAGAATTTACTTCGCGTTTTCGTCGGGTTGCATCATTCCGAAGATGTTGCCTTCGGTATCTTTGCAGTAAGCCAACCAGCCCATACCCGGGATAGCCATCGTAGGAACAGCGATCGAACCTCCGTTAGCGGTTGCTGTCGCCACCGACTCGGCCAGCGACTGGACGCCCATCGTACACACATAGCCAATCACCGCTGTACCATCTACCGCGCCTTGCCTTGGGTGTAAACCGCCGTTGATTCCACGTTCGCTGTCTGGCCCGGTTGTGACGAGCCAATACGGCGTCGGACCTTCCCACTTTTGAAAGCTCCAATCAAACATAGTTTTGTAGAAGGTGATCGCGCGCTCAGGATCATCCGCGTGGATTTCGAAATGTACGGGTCTTGGCATGATTAATTATCTCCCTGTTTATTTTGTCTTCTTCAGTTCTTGGTTCCCTGTTCTTGGTTCTTGGTTCTTTGTTCTTTGTGCGCTGTGGCAACAGTCGTTCTTCTGACTTTGGCAAGGCAAAACTCAGCTCACCAATCTCTCAACCACAAAGAACTAAGAACAAAGCACAAAGTACAAAGATCATTAGGTGTGTGCTGGAGCAGGCTGTTTCCCATATTTCTGAGTAGCAAAGCCGACGATTAAGCCGACCAGGCTGCCGGGCAGCATGATTTCAAGGTAGTAGCCGCCTTGAAGCTTCGCGGTTATCCACGCGAGCAGCGCGCCGATGAACAAGCCAAACACCAGGCCTATTGGCAATGAGTGGAACTTCTTTGCGAAGAAACCAATGGCGACGCCGGCAATTATTCCTTTGACGGTCGACCCAATTACGATAGTTCCGATCTGATCACGAACCTCAGGGGTGAACCACGCAGTCAATCCGTCAATGGCGCCAAGGATCGCGCCGAGAATAATCCCGATAATTGGTTTTGACATTATTAAGATTCTCCTTTTGGAAGAAGTTTTGTTTTGGTTCTTTGTGGTTATTTGTTCTTGGTACTTAGTTCTTTGTTCTTTGTAGTTTCTGGCAATTCGATCCCGCCTCTTATTTTTGCAGGGATGAATTCAACGTAATTAAGACTCAACTACAAAGAACCAAGGACAAAGAACTAAGAACAGAAACGCTTTCTTGTTCTTGGTACTTAGTTCTTTGTTCTTTGTAGTTTCTGGCATTCGATCCCGCCTCTTATTTTTGCAGGATGAATTCAACGTAATTAAGACTCAACTACAAAGAACAAAGACCCAAGAACTAAGAACAGAAACGCTTTTTTGTTCTTGGTACTTAGTTCTTTGTTCTTTGTAGTTTCTGGCATTCGATCCCGCCTCTTATTTTTGCACGGATGAATTCAACGTAATTAAGACTCAACTACAAAGAACCAAGGACAAAGAACTAAGAACAGAAACGCTCTACTACACTATTAAGCTATCGCCGCAATTTCCTTTAACGTCGAGCGGAAAAAGCTAGAAAGATTCGCATCAGCAGGTAAGCCAGCACGAGCAGAACCAGAAAACGATTCTTGTTCAACCAACGCGCGACTCGCTCAAACAGATTCTCACGATAGGCGCTGACGGGTTCATCATCGATTAGATGGACGACATCCGCGGCCAACTCGCTGGCACTCGTGTAACGATCAGCTCCCGAGAATGCCATCGCTTTCAAACAAACTGCTTCCGCGGCTTTGCTCACTTTGGAATTTAGTTCGCGCGGACGCGGCGAGGTCCCAGCCTCGGACCGTCTCGGACTCTTGTTAGTCAACAGAAAATAAAGAATGGCGCCTAATGAATAAATGTCGGACCGCTCATCAAGCAGGTTGATTTCGCCACGAGCCTGTTCCGGCGACATGTAATTCGGCGTGCCAATTATCGTGCCGGGCGAAGTGTTGTCGCCGTTGTTGGTCAGCTGATTACCGGCGCCCTGGCGAGGCGGTAAGAGCAATGTGTCCGCTTCCAACTCATCCTCAACGGACGTGTGCGTCGCGATCATTTTCGCGACCCCCCAATCCAGGACCAGGACCTCGCCAAACGAGCCAATCATGATGTTCTGAGGCTTCAGATCACGATGAATAACTCCGTGCGCATGCGCAAAAGCAACCGCCTCGCAAACTGCCTGGAACTTGCGCAAACGATCTTTCGCAGAGACGTTGCCGGCGACAAACTCGTCAAGGCGCCCGCCGCGAACGAGCTTCATCGCATAGAAGACTCTGCCGTCGGGCAAAGTGCCAACATCATGAACAGGCACGATTCCGGGATGCTCGAGGCGCGCGATGATCTGCGCTTCGCGCACCATCCGTTGAGCGATGCTTTCGTCGGCTTCGGTAACATTCAGCACCTTGATAGCGAGCTGGCGGCCCAGTTCCGTGTCCTCGGCCCGGTAGACTGTGCCCATGCCGCCGCTCGAGATCTCGCCGAGGATGCGATACTTCGTACCCTCAAAATCGGGCACGATCGCAACTCCCAGCAAATGGTGCAAGCCTTTATCGGAAACCCATCTCACTTTATTTCCACTCCGAGTAGAGCACGCGCCTCGCGGCGAAACTCTTCTTCGCTGGCAGTCAATTCGCGAAGCCGGGCGAGCACGAGCTTGCGAAATTGGCGCCGAGCGGCGGCCAGATAATTCGTAACATCCATGCTCGTCAAGCCAAATTGATCGGCGAGCGAAGCGTACGAAATCCTGCTTGCCCCTTCGCCGCCGTCATCGTCACTAAGATCGTAAATCTCAAAAAGCTGAAAATAGACCTGGCTGCCCTTCTCCGTGTAATGCCGGCGCAGAGTTTCAATAGCGAGGCTGAACAAGCTGCGCACCCACTCGCGCTGAAAGAAATCTTCGGGTGTTAATTCGGTAACGCCGTGCTGCTGAAAAAGTTCATTTTCGGCTTCGCCGAAATCCAGGGAGAGGTGCTCGACGCCACCGCCTCGTTTCAATCGCTGTTCGGACTTTTTTTGATTCGTGACGTAGCGATCGAGGCAGGTGCGAATGAAAGTTTGGAAGCTGGCAATTGCTGGATCGAAGCTGTCGAAGAACCTTTTCTCGATTGCAGTTGTGAAGAAGCCCTGCGTGAGGTCTTTGGCGTCTTCATTTGAAGCTTGCCACTTGATGCGAATGTATTTGTAGGCCGGCTTCCAGTAGCTCTCGACAATAGTCTCGAAGGCACGCTGGCGCACTTCGCTGTTCTCACTTCGGGCCGCAATGATTGCCGAGTGTTGCGTATCGGGAAATCGATTTCGATGCCCGCCAATGTCTGTGTCCTGCTCCATGAGAACGACGACTGGATACTCCACAGATTACGCCGATTTCACGGATTAGGTAAGCCAGACTAATTAGCCGACGATCAAGTCAATCGGTGTAATCTGCGTAATCTGTGGATTATCGTTTTCGGCTTGTGAGAGAAGCGCGTCCGAAGTTACTTCATAGCGACTGAAAGCTGTTGAGTCTCGGCCTGGCGCTTCACAATCACCAGAGTAATGTCGTCCGCGGCCCTGGTTCCCTGCGCAAACTTTGTGAGCGCAGATTCGATGCGGTCGCGTATGCCCGCTGCCGAAGCTTCGACATTTCGTGAGACCACTTCGTACAGCCGCGTTGGCCCAAACTCTTCGCCGGTCGGACTGCTCGCCTCGGTCACACCATCCGAATAAATCACCAGGACATCGCCGTGCGCCAGTTGTGTTCGTCCTTCGCGATACTCGGCGTCGGCTTTGATTCCCAAAGGCAATCCGCCCGAAGCAAGCTGCTCGACGGTCCCGGCGGCATGGACGATCAGCGGTGGGTTGTGTCCGGCATTCAGGAAAGAAAGTGAACCTGATTCAGGATCGAGCTCGGCACAGAACAAAGTTACGAATCGATTAGACGGAATATTCTCAGCCAGATACTTGTTGACGGCGCTGATCGTGCCGACGAGTGTTTCATGCGAACCGGCTTGCGCGTGAATCGCCGCGTGTAACGACGACATCAAGAGGGCCGCGGCAGTTCCTTTTCCCGAGACATCACCCAGGGCAATTACCATGCGGCCATCATCGCGCTTGATAAAGTCATAATAGTCGCCGCCAATCTCATAGCACGGGAAGCTAATGCCTTGCAGTTCGTAACCCGGCACGATCGGCGGCGCGGTTGGTTGTAATCGCTGTTGAATCTCACTCGCAAGCTGAAGCTCTCGTTCAAGCCGTTCCTGTTCGATTCTCGCTTCCATCAATCTTGCGTTTTGAACTCTGATAGCCGCTACGGAAGCAAGTGTCGTCAGCACTTTCAAATGATCTTCGGTGAAGCGTCCTTCGGCGATTGGAGAGTCAGCATAGATGATGCCAAAGACCTTGTTTTCGACACCGAGCGGCACGGCCAACACCGATCTCACGCCCTGCAACACCATGGTGCCGCTGGCAAATCTCGGGTCGTGTTGCGCGTCAGAAGTCAGCACTGACTTGCCGCGCATCACAACTTCTTCGAGAACATTTCGGCTCACTCGAATTTCGCCGACGTCGCCGATACGATCACGAAGCCTGGCAACCGGGACCTTGAGTTCCTCACTGCCTTCATCACGCATCATCACGAGACATCGATCGGCAGGCACGGCCTCAAACACAAGCGCCACTATCTGCTCGAGAGTCTGAAGAAGAGACGCCGATGAAAGGAGGGTGATGCCTACCTTGCTGATCAAGGCTAGTAGATCGCTGGTCTTTTCCGTGCGAGGGGCAGCAGCAATCTCTTCGGGCTTCGTGCGCGCTCCTTCGATTGCTTCCAAAAGGCCCGACGTGGTGCGATCAGAAGAATGTAACGCAATCGTAGCTTCGGGCAATGATGTCGTATTGTCCGTGATCATCGTCGCGCCCATGCTCGAGTTGTAGGTACCGTCGTCAAAAATCAGCTCGGTCTCGCCGATTTGAATTCTGCCGCCGGGAGTCAGCGTAATATTGCCCTGCACGTTGCTACCGTTGTAAAGCGTGCCATTCGCCGAGCCTAGATCTTGCAGGTAGTACTCGTCGCCTTCACGTCGAACTTCAGCATGAACACGCGAAGCAAAAGGATCGGGGACGCAGAGGTCGTTGCGTGCAGAGCGACCAATAGTGATGCGTAAGCGCCCCAGCGGGAAGTGGTCGGGCGCGCGGTCGGGGTATTTGACTATTAGTTCAGCCATAGATTCTTGATTTCACGAATTCTCAAATCTCATTCTCAAATCTCAGATTCTGAAATTTGAAATCTGATCTGACCTTGGGATCTCAGATCTCAAACTTGAGATCTCAATACTCACTTGTCGTCCAGCACTAGAATCTCATCACGCACAACAACTGTATTCGCAATCAAATCTTCGAGCGCGCGCCCGCGTTGCGAAAACGCCGCCAACAAAAAGCCGAGACCGACAGTTAGTAACGAGGCGGGATAGCCTACAAAGTGTCTGAGAAATGCTCTGCCAATACCGATACCTGATCCATCCACTCGCTCGATGCGCAACCCGGTCGCCCACTTCCCGATTGTCTGACCATTGAGCCCGGGAAAGATTCCAAAGTTCAGAATGCCGACTACCGCCACGAGCACCCAGCCGAAGGTCTCTGTCGATGAAGCCGCTGCGTTTCCGCCACCGCCAACAATCCGCGCGATTATGGTGCTCACTGCGATGATTGCCATCAACACAATGTAATCAATCAGCAAGGCTCCGCATCTCAAGGAAAAAGGCGCTCGAATCTTATGAACCTGAACACGCCTGCGCGTCCTCGACGGCAATGATAATCCCTCAGCTTGACTCATTAAGGTCTTTGGTCTTTGGTTTTAGGACTTTGAAATTTCGGATTTTCAGCTTTCTCATGCCAATTCAGACAACAACAAAGCCCAAAGATCTAAGTCCAAAGACCTTCGTTTTTATCCAACAAGAAAATGCAGCGTGGTTTCGCCGAGGCGGATGCGATCACCACTATCCAGCACCCGAGGCTGACGCGGAGCCAGACGCACAGAATCATTAATCACAGTGCCGTTGACTGAACCCAGGTCTTCTACGAGGAACGTGTCGCCTTCAACCCAGATGCGCGCATGGCGCCGCGACACTTTGGTTTCTCGATCAAATTTCGACAAATCGATTTCCGGGAAAATGTTCGAATGCGGATCGGCGCGGCCCACCAGGTTGCTGTCCTTCTGCAACACAAACGCTGAATCCAGTTCAGCTGTGCCGGCCACGACTAACTTCGCTGTCAGCCGGCCGGCTTTCAAAGAAGGATTCGAAGCCATCGCTCCGAGCGGCTGTCGCGCTCCGCAATGCGCGCAAAAGACATCGTCAATCGCGATGCGACCGCCGCAGAAGCCGCAGAAGACCGTTTGCACCTGAACAGTCTCACCGCCGAGCTCAGTGGCCGGCTGTCCGTAGCTAACTCGCCCCGACATCAGCTTTTCGAGATGCTCAGCGAGGAGATCTCGGACTTCGCCCGCCGAACGGAATCGATCCTCCGGCTTGTATTCGACAGTCTTCATCAGCAGGCGTTCCATCTCTGAAGAGATAGACGGAACGATTTGTCTCGGACGAGGGTTCTTGGTGAAGTCAAAGATCAGCAAGGGATTGTCCTGCGGATCCGAACCCGTTAGCAGATGAAACATGGTCGCGCCCAGGCTATAAACATCCGAGCGCGGCTCGACTCGCCCGCTGAAGAGCTCCGGCGGCGCATAGCCCATCGTGCCGACTGCGGTGACGCCCTTCTCCTGCTTCGCCACCCAACGAGCGATGCCAAAATCAATCAACATGACGCGGCCGCTGTTGCCATCGATCATGAGATTGGCCGGCTTCAAGTCACGATAGATGATCGGCTTCGGCCGCGTGTGCAAATACTCGAGCACGTCAGCGACTTGCATTCCCCAGTCAGCGACCGTCTTCTCGTCGAGCTTGCCCTGTGTCGAACTACGCAGACGCGAAGCCAGATCTCCACCCGAGATGTACTTCATCACGAGATAGAAGCGATTCAAGTTATTGTCGTAAAAATAGTCGTAGATGGTTGGGATCGAAGGATGCTCAAGCGACGTCAGTAAAAGTGACTCGCGCTTAAAATCTCCAATCGCCTTTTCGTGCTGATTCTCATCGAGGTGAGTCTCGACCATCTCCTTCACCGCCCGGGGAGCGTCACCCAGGTTGCGATCCTTGGCGAGATAGACAGCGCCCATTCCGCCGCCGCCAATCCGACGAACTATTTCGTACCTGCTGTTCAGGACGGTGCCGCCGTCAAGTTGCTTGATCCCGGGTTGATGGCCGCCGGTGTGTCGCTTTTGAGCGTCCGGTTTTGGAATATCGACGGAGGGCGTGGAGCCAGGGTCTGTTGTTTCCAGGATCGCCTGCATCGAGGCATCCGCCAGTCGAGTAACCGGGACTGGCTTTGGAGGCTCGTGCTGAATTCCGGACTCGCCTTCTGCGACTGCAGCTCCGGTGCTCGAAAGATTCGCAGACACTTCGGCTCCGCACTGACCACAGAAGGGCAGGTCGCCAGAAATCTTAGCGTGGCAATGAGGGCACTGGGACATGTGTCTGAAATCAGTCGGGTCTAACTCACAATATGGAATCGCAAAAAAGTCTTGCCGACGATGATCTCGTCATTCTCGCGTAGAGCCTGCGGATGGCCGGGGAGCAGCCGTTTGCCCCGGTTAATGAACGTTCCATTGGTCGAACCCAGATCTTCGACGAAATACTCGCCGTTCCTCAAGGTGATGCGTGCATGCCGTCGCGAAACCTTAGCCTCTGGATCGTCGGCATCAAGATCGACGTCGGGAAAAACTCCTCCATCAGCATCCCAACGTCCAATCTGGGATTCCATTTCACTCAACATGAATTTTTTTCCAGCAGATCGTCCGCGTTCAATTACGAGAAACGCGTGTGGTTGGGTCAATGGATTTAGCGGTGAGGAGATCCTAACGACCGGCGACGGCTGACTCGAAGCAGTGAATTCCGGTTGCGAGGGGACGGCAGAGATTGGTTTTCGACCGTTACCATCGACGGCTCCGCCAAAAGCCGTCGTTCCCCTGGGGTTCGGTTTCAGAGGCGCCCCGCACTCGTCGCAGTACTGCGAGCCCTCAAGGTTCTCTGTTTTGCATCTCTCGCACGTAATCATAGGAATTCGTAGCGCGGGCCAGGGTGGAACGCTGGACTTAGCTTGGGACCTGCGACGTCAGCAGCAGGAAACGTTTGATTCTAACGCGAATTTCGCGAGCGCGCCAAGGGTATCAGTAATAAAGCAGGCACATTATCACTTCCATTTGACCGTTTACTGCCGCGAGTAGACCGCCGGCTGCTCGAGTCTGGCTTGTTGAGACATTAACAGTTATTTTGTGAGGGAACTCAGCATTTTTCCAGCGTCTCTAAATTCACTGTTAATTATTCATAGTTGAAACCGTTCTGATATTTTGGACGTAAAAGGTTCTCTGACAATTCCGGGATTTTGGATCACGGAGTATCTATGTCAAACTTAGGACCTTAACCAGCCAGGCGGATCAAAATACTAGATTGAAGGATTTAAGATGGCGCTAACGAAAAAGAAGAAGATTATTATCGGTGCTTCGGCGCTGGTTCTATTGGCACTGATCGTGATCATCAGCGTCTTTGCAAGCCGCAAAGAAGAGCCTGAAGTAACTACAATTAAGATCGAAAGCCGGCCAGAACTCCGGCAAACCGTAACTGCCTCAGGCGAAATTCGCCCCGTTCGCTACATCAAACTCACCAGTGAAGTTCAGGGTCGCATTCAGGAAATTTACGTAAATGCGGGCGACCTGGTAAAAGTCGGCACCCCGTTGGTTCGCATCGACCCCACGCAGCTGCAATCAAATCAGGAGGCCCAGTGGGCCGCCACTCAGGCTTCCCTTAATGACGTTCAGAATGCCCGTAATGCGGTGAACTCCGCTCAGCAGGGTCTGGCGGTAGTTGAAGCTGCTGTATCCGCAGCCAAACAACAGGTTATCTCGCAGCAAACCGCGGTCGATCGAGCCCAGGTCGATCTAGCCGCCGCCCAGCGAGAACTGAAGCGAGTCACTGATTTGATCGAATCCGGCGTTGCGTCTCGCCTGGAGTATGACAACGCTCGCGATCGTTACTCTCAAGCGAAGATCGCTCTAGATACTGCGAAAGCTAATCTTGAGGCGCAAAGAATCGCTGTTAGAGAAGCTCAAGAGCGAGCCAACCAGCAAAAACTATCAGTGGAAGAAGCGAAGACCAGCATCAAGTCGAGTGAGATGCGGGCAAAACAACAGCAGGCGTTTCTTTCCGGTCAGTCGAGCCAGCGTTCAAAGGCCATGCAGCTTTCGCCTCTCAATGGCGTGATTGCCGACATACCGACGCGTGTTGGTGAATTTGCCGTGGCTGGATTGTCAACGACTTCATTAATGACGATCGCCGACATGTCCACGATCAACGTCGAGGTCAATGTCGACGAAACCGAAATCTCGAATGTCGAGGTTGGCCAGCAGGCTAAAGTTAAAGTTGACGCCCTCGGCGACAAAGAAATCAAAGCCGTGGTCACTCAAAAGAATCCACTGGCAGTCTCGAAGTCCGATACCACCGGCGGTCTTTCAAATCGCGTGAACGTGCAGGAAGCGAAGGAGTTCAAAGTCACCATCGAGCTGCGCGACTTACCCGACGAAATCAAAAACGCGCTGCGTCCGGGCATGAGCTCGACGGCTACGATCACCACGAAGACCAAGAACAATGTGATTGCAGTGCCGCTCGAAGCAATCGTTGAGAAACAACCAAATGCTTCGCCGTCACCTTCAGCTATCGCGGGCAGCGTTCCTGACCCGTCGCCTTCTGAAAAGGCGAAGAGCATCAAGGGCGTCTACGTGATCAATGGCAACAAGGTCAAGTTTTTTGAGGTCACGACCGGAATCACCGGCGAGGCTGACATCGAGATACTCAGCGGAGTTCAGGCCGGTAGTGAGATCGTGCGAGGTCCAAGTCGCGTTCTCAAAACCTTGAAAGACGGCTCAACCATAAAACGCCAGACGAAGAAACCAGGCGCGAACGCCAATGAGGCCAGCTAATGAGTAACGTTACCTTGGCGCCTACGCCGCCCACTGAAGACGTCATTTCGGCGACGGTCACCAGCAACAACGGTCGAACTGGGCCCACAGCGCTCATCTCCATGCGTAATTTGTGGAAGACGTACGAGATGGGCTCGGAGAAAGTCCATGCCTTGCATGGCGTCACCTTTGATGTCAAAAAAGGCGAGTACATCGCGATTACGGGACCATCAGGGTCAGGCAAATCTACCTTGATGAATCTGATCGGATGTCTCGATACGCCTTCGCAGGGCGAGTACTGGCTGAACGGGAAGAACGTTTCAGAAATGGACGACGACGAGTTGGCGCGTATTCGTAACCAGGAAGTTGGTTTCGTGTTCCAAACCTTCAATCTTTTGGCTCGGGCTACAGCGCTCCACAACGTGGAGCTCCCGTTGATCTACGGCGGTATCGGCTCAGCTAAACGTCACGAAATGGCCAAGCAAGCTTTGAAAGCAGTAGACCTCGCCGACCGAGTCACGCACCGCCCGAATGAACTCTCGGGTGGACAACGCCAGCGTGTTGCGATCGCGCGCGCTTTGGTGAACCATCCTTCCATCCTGCTGGCTGACGAACCAACCGGCGCTCTTGATACACACACCAGTATGGAAATCATGGATCTGTTTGAACGGCTGCACGAGGAAGGCAACACAGTCGTTCTAGTCACTCACGAGCCTGACATCGCAGCCCGAGCCCACCGAGTGATTTCAATCCGAGACGGACAGATCGAAAAAGACCAGATCGTTAGATAGGAGACGCGCGGCGATGGATCGACGCGGCGATGGGATAACGCAGCCTGTGCCACGGCTCGGGCCGCCCACGATTGCGTCTACCCGTCTGCGCAGTGTTTCTCGAGTTAGATTGGCTGCGCTTTGGGAAGCGTTTCTCGTTGCGATCGCCAGCCTGCGCACCAACAAGCTTCGTACGGCTTTAACGCTCGTCGGCGTAGTCGTGGGTGTGGCCGCCGTAATCGCGGTTGTCACCATAATTCAGGGGCTCGACAACAAGGTCGCCAGTACTTTCTCATCGCAGGGCTCAACCGTCTTCACCATTTCAAAGCGCCCTCAGATCATTCGTTCTCGCGAAGAGTTCATAAAATTCAACAAGCGTAAAGACGTCACGCACGAAGACGCGGAAGCAATCACCAGACTTTGCACCGCCTGCTGGCGAGTCGGCATTGCGGCGAACGCCCTGCAAACAGCAAAGCACGCCGACGAGAAATTCGAAAACGTTCGCGTCCGGGGCGTCACGCCTCAGACTATGTTTGATATCGATGGCGTCTCAATCGCGGCTGGAAGAATTTGGACCGACTCGGAGGGCACATCAGGACGTCAAATATGCGTAGTAGGCTCCGACGTGCTGTCGAATCTGTTCGGCGGAGCGCCGCCTGACCGAGTGGTCGGACAGGAAATCAGTGTTGCCGGCCGGCCGTACCAGATTCTCGGCGTGCTTGAGCCGTTAGGGTCAATCTTCGGAGCTTCGCGGGACAGCGTTATTTACATCCCGTATTCGACTTATCAGAAAAGTTATGGCGCTCGCGATTCAATCGTAGTCTTCATTCAAGTCCCGCGCGCAGACCAACTCGAGGCTGCTGAAGATCAAGTACGCACGATCATGAGCAACCGGCGAGGCAAGATTTTCAGCGACGACGATGATGCCGGCTTTGCGCTCGAGACCCAGGATGTTTTTCTTGACCTTTATGGTAAGGCTACCTCGAACATCTATCTCGTTACGATCGGCGTGGCTGCTATCTCGCTGATTGTCGGTGGTATCGTCGTCATGAATATCATGCTGGTGTCGGTGACCGAACGCACCAAGGAGATTGGCATCCGTAAGGCTCTCGGCGCCCGTCGCAAAGATATTCTGACGCAGTTTCTGATCGAGGCTGTGGCGGTCACGGTCATCGGCGGCGCGATTGGCGTGGGCACCGGTTATGGGCTCGCGTATGTAATATCGGCTTTGATTGGATTTCCGTTGCTGATCAATGTGGTGTCAGCAGTGTTGGGTGTCGGCATGTCGTCGATTGTCGGGATCGTTAGTGGCTTGTGGCCCGCCTGGCGAGCCGCAAAACTCGACCCGATTGAAGCACTGCGTTCGGAATGATGGGATGCAATCTGAGATCTGTGATGCTGTTCTTTGTTCTTGGTCCTTTGTTCTTTGTGCTTGAATGGTGAACGCCGTTGTCCGTTTGCTTGATGAAGAGAGAACAAAAACGCCTTGAGGCACAATTCAGCTTAAACAAAACTCAACTACAAAGAACCAAGAAGCAAAACTAAGAACGATTTTAATGAAATGAGACTAGAAGACATCAAAGAATCGAGCCTGATGGCGATCGACACCGTGCGGGCTAACAAGCTTCGTTCAGCCCTGACCATCCTCGGCGTCAGTGTCGGCGTCATCACAATCATCTTCATGGTGTCGATTATTCAAGGACTAAACAAAGCCTTCGCCGACCAGATCGAATCGCTGGGTTCCAACACAATTTTCGTCGCGAAGTTTGAACCCAGCTTTGGCAAGCCGCCTGGTCCGGACGAGATTCATCGCAAAGACTTAACCATGGAAGACGCGGAAGCACTGCGACGTGAAGCCCCGTCAATCGCCGGCGTATCGCCAATTCATCGTCTGCTCGCAGGTACGGCCCGCTACCAGGACAAACAGACTGACACTCCAATAATTTTCGGGGTCACGCCTTACTACGAATTCGTTCATTCCCAGTACGCATCGCACGGCCGCTTCCTCAACGACATCGATATGCAGGATCGATCAAACGTCTGCATTCTCGGCGTCGATGTCGTGCACGCGTTGTTCCCTTTCGAAGACGCGCTCGACAAGGAGATTCGAATTAACGGAAATCCCTTTCGCGTGATTGGCGTGATGGAACCGTTGGGAAACTTTTTTGGGCAATCGCGCGACAACTCGATCTTCATGCCGATTACGACTTTTGATAAGTACTACCCGGACCTCCCTTTTCCGCAGACAGTTTTTTTCATCATCGTGCGCCCAGTCTCACGGGCTTACGTAAAGTCGAGCATTGATGAAATCACTGACATTCTCCGCCGGCGCCGTCACGTAGCTCCGAACGAGAAGAACAACTTCGGCATCTCGTCCCAGGATTCACTGCTCGACATCTACAATCAGTTGACCGGCGCCACGGCGCTCGTGCTTACGGCGATCTCATTTGTCGCCCTGATGATTGGCGGCATCGGCGTGATGAATATCATGTTGGTGTCTGTCACCGAGCGGACCAAGGAAATAGGTATTAGAAAGGCTGTGGGAGCTACACGCCTGAACATCCTGTCTCAGTTTCTTATCGAGGCCGTGGTACTTACAGGCATAGGCGGGTTGACTGGACTTGTGGTTGGAGAACTGGCCAGCATCTTGATGAATAAATACTCGCCCCTGCCGGCGTTTGTTCCGTTGTGGGCGATCGGTGTCGGCATTGGCATCTCTGCCGCCGTAGGAATTGTGTTCGGCCTCTGGCCGGCGTGGAAAGCTGCAAGACTCGATCCGATTGAAGCTTTGCGTTGGGAATAAGACTTCTTTGTCCTTTGTCCTTTGTCCTTTGTCCTTTGTTCTTTGTTCTTGGTTCTTGGTTCTTGGTTCTTTGTACTTGAATGGTTATGACGTGTGCGACTTCGTGAAAAGCGCGCCGACCGCTCACGAGGAACAACTCAACTGAACTGACCTCCAACTGCAAAGAACCAAAACCAAGAACGAAGAACTCCCTAATCCGTGAAATCTGCGGCTAAGCTGGATCTTAATGAAACTCAACAACCAGGCAGCCATTGTGACCGGCGGCGGGCATGGCATCGGCCGCGCTATCGCTCTGGCGCTGGCAAGAGAAGGCGCGCACGTCCTGGTGTGCGGTCGAAATGAAGAGAGGCTGGATCAAACTGCACGCGAGATTCGGGCGCTCGATCGGCAGGGTCTCGCGATGCCGTGCGATGTATCGCAGGAAGATCAAGTAGCAGCTATGTTCGAAGCCGCGCTGTGTGCTTTTGGCCAACTCAACATACTGGTGAACAATGCGGGCATCGTTGGACCGACTGCACCGATTACGAGCGTCAGCAAAACGGAATGGGACGAAACTATCGCCATTAACTTAACCGGAGCCTTCCTCTGCTCAAAGGCGGTTCTGCCAGGAATGATTGCGCGGGGCTCGGGAAAGATCGTCAACATCGCGTCGGTAGCGGGAAGAATGGCATATGCACTGCGGGCGCCTTACGCAGTTTCTAAGTGGGGTGTGATCGGTTTGACCAGGACTCTCGCGCAGGAAGTGGGACCACATAATATTCAGGTCAATGCCGTGCTACCCGGACCGACGGCAGGCGAGCGCATGCAACGCGTCATAGACGAACGAGCGGTGGAAATGCAACTGTCTTCCGAAGAAGTTGAAAAGCAATATGTCGGGGCAACTGCCTTGAAGCGCATGGTGGATCCCGAGCATATCGCGGCTACGGTTCTCTTTCTGGCCTCGCCCGAAAGCGACAGTATTACCGGTCAATCAGTCGAAGTAACTGCCGGTCTGGCGCTCTGATTCGCCGCCTTGAGTATCAGTCTTTTGAACACTGTTTGTTGACGCCCCAGCTACGTTGAGGCGGCTCGGGGTTGTTAGTTTTTCCGTGACGGCCTAATATCTCGTCCGATTCCCCGTCTTTCAGAGTACCGATTGCAACAATAGCGACTTCAAAACCGTAGTAACTCGACCGTGAAATTCACCGAAACGTTGAAATTAGCGCTCGCGGCCATCTGGTCGCACAAGCTGCGCTCCGCGCTGACCCTACTCGGCATGATTATTGGCGTCATGGCGTTCGTCGTTGTGGTCTCTTTGATTCAAGGCTTCAATCGCTACGTTGATGAGAAGATCGCAGGCATCGGCACCAAGTCGTTCAATATTCAGCGATTCAATCCTTTTGAAGATTTCAAAGACACGGACACCATCGCCGCCGCCCAGCGACGCAATAAGGAACTAACACTCGATGACTATGAATACATTCTTGAGCGCGCGACTTTGATCGGCAGGCTTGGAGCCAAAGCACGTGGCACTCCATCCGAAGTAAAGCGTGAGGCGCAAGTCCTGGAAGATGTGTTTGTCTCGGGTGCGACTGCAAACACCGCTGACATTGAGAACCGAGACATTTCCGATGGCCGGTTCTTCACGGCGACTGAAAACGACTCTGCCTCTAAAGTCGCTTATGTGGGCGCCGACGTTGCTTCAAAATTGTTTCCTGCAGGCAATGCCATCGGCAACGAAATTTCTATTCGAGGACTTCCCTATCGGGTAATTGGAATCGAAACTGCGAAGGGCACCGTCTTTGGGATTCCGCAGGACACTTTCATAGTCATCCCTTTGAAGACTTACGCCAATAACTTTGGCGGATTATTCCGAAACCGTTCACTCTTCTTTATCGGAACTGCCAAAACAGACGATCAGTTCGCTGACGCAGTCGAAGAGTCACGGGCACTGATGCGCGCGCGCCGCAAACTAAGGATTGGTGAGAAGGACAATTTTGGAATCGTCACTCCCGATGCCATTACCGGATTGCGTGACCGAATTTTTGGATCGATCTTTTTGGTCGCGATGTTGGTTCCGGGCATAGCGCTGATCGTTGGCGCCATCGTCATCATGAACATCATGCTGGTGTCCGTCACGGAACGAACCAAGGAGATCGGCATACGCAAGTCGTTGGGTGCAAGACGCGCGGACATCTTGAAACAATTCCTGGTTGAGGCAATCACGCTCGCGACGATGGGTGGCGCAGTGGGGATTTTTCTCGCCTGGATTATCGGCAAAGTTGTTACTGCAGTTTTCTTCCCCACCTATCTGTCCCTGCTCGCTATCCTATTTGCGTTGCTTGCGTCTGGCACTGCGGGGACACTCTCGGGACTATTTCCTGCGTGGAAGGCGGCGAGACTGGATCCAATTGAAGCGTTGCGAACGGAAACATAATTAACTGTTCTTGGCTTTTTGTTCTTTGTCCTTTGAACTTTTTGGGCTATTGAGTTGAGGCTGATCAGGGTGCGTTCCGTACAAAAACAAAGAACCAGGAACTAAGTACAAAAGAAACCCGAAGACAGGGCTCGTTAGAAGAACAAAACAGGATGAGTCAATGAATATCCTACGTAATGACATTTACGAAAACCTGCGCATGGCGTTGTCGACTCTCATAGGAAACAAACTACGTTCGTTTCTAACGGTGTTCGGCGTTGTGATCGGCATCATTACCGTGATGCTCATCGCTTCGATCATCAGTGGCATCGACGTGTCGGTGAAGAAGGAAGTCGAATCGTTCGGTACTCGCTCGATCTACATAAGCAAGTTCAATCCGGGTATTCATATCGGCAGGATGTCACGTGAAGAACGAATGCGGAAAGAGCTAACGTACGACGACTCCGTAGCTCTTTCAACTTTGCCAGCCATCGAGCTGTCTGTTCCCTTCCTCGATATCACGAACAATTTCTTTGGTGGCAAGTTGATGGTTTCGGCTGGTGGTAAGACTTCTGCAGGTATTGCTCTGCAGGGCACGCTTCCGGAGTTCGAGCGCGCGGGAACGCAGGTAATCTCCGAAGGACGGTTCTTTACCGAAAGTGAAAGCGATAACCGCGAGCTTGCGTGTGTCGTTGGCTCGAAGGTGGCGGACGACTTCTTTCCATTTGGTTCGCCGGTTGGTCAACAAATCAAGATCGGCTCCGACGAATTTCGCGTGGTGGGTGTCCTGCAAAAACGCGAACAGTTCCTCATGAGCGGCGGCAGCGACGATCAAAACAATGTCATTTATGTCCCCTTCTCGGTTGCGAGAAAGCTGAAACCGAATGCAGATGACGTCTACATTCTGGCAGTAGCAAGACCAGGTCTGATGGAAGAAGGAAAGGACCAGGTACGAGACATGCTGCGCGTACGGCGGCAGGTGCCTTTCTCGTCTCCCGATAACTTCGGCATGGAAACGTCCGAAAGCATTCTCGATAACTTTCGTTCGATTACTTCGGGCCTGGCGATCGCCATGGTCGTAATTTCTTCAGTGGGCTTGATGGTCGGCGGCATCGGCGTCATGAACATCATGCTTGTGTCCGTGACGGAACGCACACGTGAGATTGGCGTCCGCAAAGCGATTGGCGCGCGGCGCAGCGATATCATGTGGCAATTCTTGATCGAGGCGGGAACGCTTACCGGAATCGGTGGACTAGTAGGACTCTCGATTGGTTGGTTGTTGACGCTATTACTGCGGCTAATTCTTCCTTCTTACGTCCCACTCTGGGCGCCGATTGGTGGCTTTGTAGCCAGCGTCGGAATCGGACTCATATTCGGCTTATGGCCGGCGTGGAAAGCTGCGCGACTGGATCCGATTGAGTCTCTGAGATACGAATAAATCAGAAAGGCCTTTGGTCTTTGGTCTTTGATGACTGACCAGCTGTTCACTTGCCGGCCCCACTCAAGGTAGCGAAGCCAACAAAGATCAAAGACCAAAGATCTAAGACCATTTTTCTTTACGACATAAAGCTCGAGAAGAGTGTCGCGAACACCATTCCCAACAACATGGCCAACACGAAAAAGACTATCGTCACGCTCCATGCGGCCGTCGAGCTTACCTTGGTTCCCGCGTTCATCAAGCCCTTAGCCCTTAACCACAAGCCGTAAAGCGACAGGAGTCCAATCGACGACCCCAGCACGAAGAGCGCCGGCTGGGTCGCAGGCGTGAACAGGATTCCCAAATTGTCCTGGACCAAAGATTCTGCATTCAAGATCGGGTGAATATCTTCGGGCGCCTTTACATAAAGGATCACCAAACTCACGACCTTGGTGATAACAATCACAGGCACAAAACCATAGAAGCTCGCCGCCAGCGCCTGCCAGAAATTAATTCGGCCGCCAAACGCAAGCACGCCCACTGTAAGCAGGCCCGAAAGAAAACAACCAAAGACAAACCAAGCGACGAAGCCCTTCGCAAAAGTCTGCACTCGTTGAACTGGCTGCTTGGCTGTTTGGAGACTATCTTCCCTCACCTTATCCATCGCTTCAGGCGGGGGCTTGATAGGACTCTCCTGCATTTTTTCCATCGTGTGCTCGACTATGCGCTCGGGCGTCAGTCGCTGCACGAAAGCAAAGGAATAGATTCCACTGGCAATGACAATGACCAAATAAGCCGCCAGCCAATGGGGGTGTGCTCTGAGATTTTTGAAGACGCGAGTTGGTTCATAAAAGATCCCAGCTAACTTTTCGAAGCCAGTCATGGCAGGCTCGACCTCGCCGCCCACTTGAGGCAAGCGCACAAAACTCAAAACAAAAAGAAGTATTCCGAAGAAGCCAAAAGCAATACCGGTCCCAATACCGCCCGGTAGAAACTTAAGTCCGCCCAACACCGCAGCAGCCACACCAATCACAAACAAAGCGATTGCGACTGGTCGCAACTTCGTTGGTCGGGGAGCTATAGCCGAAACCGGCGGCGCCGTTGGAGGAGCGGTTGGAGGTGGTGAAGTTTGCGACAGATCGGGAATTTGAATCTCCGAATTTGGATCGAACATTTTCTTCTCCATAAATTGGTTGTTAGAGCGCGGCAGACATCAACGCTTCCGAAATTGCGTATTAAGTTCAAGATTGCGTAGATACGAACGGATGTACGGTGATGTTTCACGTACTACAGGCTGCCCAGCCTGCCGAGTGTTACGAAAAAATTCATCACTTGCGCAACTGCAGCCTGGCAGCCTGCAGTACTTCGACCGGTTTTGCAGTATTCCACCCCGGCACTCTAATGCAGGCGACAGTATGTCCAGGCGAAACTTCGCGCAACTCTGGATCAACTACGGCGCACTCGTCAATAGCTATCGGGCAACGAGTTCGAAATCGGCAGCCCGACGGAGGGTTGATAGGCGTCGGCACGTCGCCCTGGAGCACGATCCGGTCTCGCTTCTGCTTCGGATCCGGAATAGGAATCGCGGATAGTAACGCCCGCGTGTAGGGGTGGAAAGGTTGTTGATAAAGATCCTCTGCCGAAGCTATCTCAACAATTCTCCCCAGATACATGACCGCGACTCGATTCGAAATGTGCTCGACGACTGCCAGGCCGTGCGATATGAAAAGATAGGTTAGACCGAACTCCGCCTGCAGCTCCTGAAAGAGATTGACGACCTGCGCCTGCACTGAGACGTCCAGTGCCGAGACCGGCTCATCAGCCACAATCAGCTTGGGGTTAAGAGCGAGCGTGCGCGCGACTCCGATACGCTGGCGTTGGCCACCGGAGAACTCGTGGCTGTAGCGATTCATGTACTCGGGATTCAGACCCACTTTCGAGAGCAAGGAAGCTACGCGTTCGCGACGCTCCTTGCGATCACCGATTCCGTGAATCACAAGTGGTTCGGCGATAATGTCGCCCACCTTCATTCGGGGATTGAGAGAAGCATAGGGATCCTGAAAGACGATTTGCATTTCCCGGCGCAACTCGCGCAGCTCATGCTTACCCATGCCGACAACATCGCGACCTTCAAAGTTAATCTCACCTGAGGTCGGCTCGATCAATCTGAGGATGCAACGACCCACCGTCGATTTGCCGCACCCCGACTCACCAACGAGTCCGAGTGTCTCGCCTCGGTAGATCTCAAACGACACGCCATCCACGGCCCGCACGACGTCGTCGCTATTCTCGACGGGAAAATGTTTGACGAGTCGATGCACTTGAACCAGGGGAACGCTCTGTTGGGGCGAACCGCTGTCCTCATCACTCACTTTAATCGCTGCTGCCATTGGTTAGATTCTTAAGCAGACTAATTTGAAAAACTTCCGGGCTAAATTCAAAAGCTGCATGCACCGTCATGGTGCTTCAGTCAAACTTCCCGGCCGCACACGCAGGTCCGCTGCGACAATGCTCGTCGGATCGTGCAAGACACACCTGACACTAATGCCTTCGCCAAGCTCGAAGAGCGGAATCTCTCCTTCAACGCAACGCGGTAAACGATAGGGGCAACGCGGCTCGAAGTGACAGCCCGGTGGCAGGTTTGTGGGGCTCGGCACCGTGCCTTCGATAGTAGCCAGCCGATCCTTCTTGATCAGATCTTTGGTGGTCAGCTTCGGTACCGAACGGAGTAGCCCCTCGGTATACGGATGCTTCGGTCGAGCAAACAATTCTTCCACCGGCGACTCTTCTACAATCTTTCCGGTATACATCACTGCAACGCGGTCAGCTACCTCGGCCACGACTCCCAAATCATGAGTTATCAGCAGCACTCCGAGCTCACGTGTCTTGCGCAGTTCGTTCAGCAACTCGAGAATCTGCGCCTGGATTGTCACATCCAATGCGGTGGTGGGTTCGTCCGCGATCAGCAGTTTCGGATCGCAAGCGAGCGCCATCGCAATCATCACACGCTGGCGCATCCCGCCTGAAAGTTGGTGTGGATAATCATCGACCCGGCGACCTGGATCGGGAATCGCCACTTCTTTCATGGCAGCAATGGCCGCTTCCTTCGCGGCCTTGCGCGAGAGTTTTCGATGTAGCCGCAAAGCTTCGGCAATCTGCTCGCCAACCGTGTAAACCGGATTGAGCGACGTCATCGGATCCTGGAAAATCATCGCGATATCGTCACCACGCATCGCGCGCATTTCTGCCTCCGATAGCTTCAACAGGTTTTTGCCGTCGAACAGAATCTCGCCGCCAACAATTTTCCCGGGCGGAGTAATCAGACGCATTATCGATAATGCCGTTATGGACTTGCCGCAGCCAGATTCGCCGACGAGCCCGAGCAGTTCGCCGCGATCGAGATAGAAGCTGACGTCATTGACTGCTCGCACCAATCCCGCCCGCGTCGGAAACTGTGTCTCCAGGCTGTTTACTTCGAGTAAGTGCTGCATGCGTTACTAAAATCTTCCCTACCAGTTGCGGAGATCTCTCAAAAGCGGCCCGAAACCATTTGGAAAACGTTGCTCCAATTCCTCCAAATTTGCCGTTAGCCTTTGTGCAGCTTTGGTTGCGAGTTCTGTCTTCGCAGAGATAGGCATTCGGTCCGAACTGTAGACTGCCCTTTTGAGTGACTGCTTGTTGTAAGTTAGTCGTTCACCTTTGAGCCTACGAGCCCATTCGGCTTCCGTAACATGGGGGTCAATTCCACAGAGATACCAAGCTTCAATTTGAGGAACAGCTAGTCCGAGTGCCACCTTGAGGGTACTCCGAGCGGGTACAGTTCGAAGTGCCGACAATTCCTTTGTTACGACGCTGCGAAGCTGACACAGTCGGCATGAAGGGTCTTCAAGGATCTCGTGGGGTTTTGCGTGAGGAGGAGATTCGTCCGAATCAATGACGATTACCAGGCCATCGGCATCGGAGGAATAGTGAAGATCCTTCACAATTGTTGGAAGTAGCGCCAGGACATGTGACCAGCCTCCAGGTCGCCATTTTCTGGGACTAACCAAGTCCGATTTAATGCCAAGCACAGAGTCAACCAGAATTTTTAGTGCCGCTTCGTCTGCTGTGTACTCGCTGACCACCGCGATTTTCATGGGCTGGACGGAACTCCTCCCAGAATTCCGCTGAACCAAATATCACCCAATGGTGCGCCCCCGCCCTCAAGAATCTCAGTGATGTTCGGTTTGTCCGCCAATCGCGCAAAATGTGCTCCCTGGTCATCTTTGTGGGCGATCACAACCTCTTCGGGATGATCTTTGTAAAGATCCAAAAGATATGGCGAATGTGTAGTTGCGATCACCTGAACGGCATCTCTGTTCGCACCAAATTCTTTTGGATACGCGAGTCGGTACATTGCATCTCGAATGTTCTGAAGTAAGCGCGGGTGGATCCCATGCTCGGGTTCTTCCAGGCAAACAATCGCAGGAGGGCTCTTCATATAAGCCAGCGTCAGTAGCGCTACGGCAAACAAAGTTCCTTGGGACAAATCGGAAGCGCTGTACTTAAAGTGGCCTTTCGCCGTCCGTAGTTGGAAGATCTTATGGCTGCCCGATGAGCGTTCAAATGTTATGTGATCGAATTCGGGGAGCCATTGCTGCAACTCGCTATTCAGCGCATCCCAACGCTCAGGCTCTTGATCGCTCAAATCGTCGAGAACATTTGCTAACCCAAAGCCATCATGGCGCAACTCGGGCTTCATATCGATACCTACAGGTTGGGCGATGCTTTTTGCGTCAAAAGAATACAATCTAAAACTCTTCAAGGCCTTCCACAACGGCAAAATCTCGCCTTCCTCATCACGCCCATGGTCGCCGGACTCGGACGGTGGATTCTCGTCATACCAATCGGGATGATGCAAGACAGCGCTTGTTAGATTTGGAGAAATATCGCTACCTATATGTATCTCAATGTCGTCGGGTGCTGATAACCCGGATGTGACGACCTTGCCATACTCGTAATGTTGAGGGTGTTGGATAAAACTGAATGCCTGCATTGCAGTACTCTTGCCGCTTCCGTTTGGGCCGACGATCAAGGTGAATGGGCCTAGGGGCAGCGTTGTATCCCTCAGAACCTTAAAATTTCGAAACCTTATTGATGTAATCATTTGAAGCCTCGTTCACTCAACTTCATAGTATTGTACCTTACCGGAGCGTCCTGCCTGCACACTGGGGTCTACTTACCAACTCACCACAACTTCAAAATTAATTTTCGCTCTTAGGTCCGAAGCATCAACTCTAACGTAACTTAAAGCCCTAGCTTGTCCATTGCGGCGCGCTCAATTTCACCGTCTTCGGCGGGGTAGCGTAAGTCTTTATCAATCTTGCCACTCTCTTTCGCAAGCGACCAAACAATGCTTTCGCCAGCCGGCAAGACTTTCGGCTCAGCTTGGAAGACCGGATCAGTGAATGCTTCTTCCGCGTCAATCAATTGCCAGCCCTTTTGCTTGAACATCTCCATCAAGTCGGCGAGAAACAATCCATTGAGCAGATTGAAGTGAGTAAGGATCGTGTGCTTCACATTCCTGCCAGTTACCTTGCGAGCCAAATCATCATAGTAAACGGCTCGATCCCACATGTGCTTCAAATAGTAATCGCGATAGGGACTGACATCGGCTTGCGGGTCTTTCACCAGCCGCGCTCTCAGCCGCTCATCAACAATCCAGTCAGAATTGTCGATAGTTACGTGCCCCGTGCGGTAGCTGTGCTGCTTCAAAAACTTCCTCAGCCCGTCACGCTTCAATGCGGTGTTGCCTTCCTTCAACATTGGAAAGCGAAAGAGCTTTCGATATCGAGTGAAATCCTGCAACACCTTTTCTGCCTTCAAGATGTCTTCCGCGTAAGCGCCGGTGGTCATGCTTTCAGCGTTGTAGTTGCGATGTGAATAGGTGTGATTACAAATCAGGTGACCAGCGTTATTCCATTCACGCAACAAAGTCCGGCCAGTTTCGCTGTCCGCGTTGCGCCCAATCACAAACGCAGCAGCTTTTACCGAATGGCCCTTCAGCGCGCCAAGTATCGCTGCATTACGTTCCGCAGCACTTAGCTTGACTGGATTCGCCCACGAAAAGTCATCCATCGTAATGGCGACCTGTGGACCGGATTGGGGGGTCGCAACGTTCGCCTTTCCGATAGCGAAACACATCGCGGCCAGGCCGAGTGTTTTAGCGAAATCTCTTCTCTTCATTTCCATTCGTTGTAGAACTGTTCGGGACTCTGAACGAAGTCTTCAAAGGCCGCCATAGTGTATCGGACGTTGTCCCTTCCAAAATATCTGTCATACCTCGCATGCTCAGCCTCGGCGCCTTGCTCACTTTTGCCTTCATGGTGGTTGATGACGGTAAAGCGCACCGGCTGCTTGTCGGGTTTTCTATTAGTCTGCATGCGTTTCAATAAATATTTGATATGCATGTCTGCATCGGGAAGCGAGTAGCCACAGAAAATAACATGATCTACCTCTCTCAACGAGTTCTCCGTTTTGTTCCAAATGCTGCTCAAGAAAACTCGCGACATATCTTTATAAAAAGTTGGCGGCACAATCACCGGGGCCATCACCGTTTCGCAAAACCCACATTGGGTGATGGGACGGTCCGGATACAGCAAACTCAATACAGCCTTTGCCTCGTAACCGTTCAGATTGTTACAGACGGGACAATAGAGCCAATTCAACGAACCATGAATCTTGAAGAGACTAACGCGATTCGGTGGACCTTCCTCGCCAAATTTATTTCCGGAAAACTCAACACCGTAATCCAATTCTTCTTTCAAAGCTTCGTCAATGCAAAGATCATAGTTGGTGCTAATAAATAGCGTATCTTTCATCAGGTCCATATTCCGAAGATTATCAACAAGCTTTTGGTGATACTCCGCAGTCGGTTGATCATCTCGCTTTCTTCTCAGGCCGTCATCGATTGCCTTGGCCATCGCTAAAGTCAAATAGAACCGAATGAGATTCACGTGATTGCTGTAACTTTCGTTGAGAGGCACTGCCTCATTCTTAAAAGCCGACTCAGAATTAAATCCTCTCAGCGATTCTCGTCGTGTTTCAGATAGGTCAAGTACGCCCAGGGCTTCTTCAAAGGTTGGGAATGCAATCGGACCGAGCGGTCCATCTAAGTCAATCTGAAAGATTCGCTGAAAAAAATTGCCCAGGACTTTACGAATAGGCGCATCCTGCGGAACTTTTCCAGAGCCAAAGTATTCTTTGAATAGCTCACTCTGAATCGGAGCGCCTTCCGCGGCTGAGGCGCCGGCGCCGAGAAATATCGCGGTCTTCATTGTCGTTACCTCACCGGTGGGAATCCAGAGATCAATGCTTACGCTTGTGCTGGAGCAGCCAGTCGTAGATTTCCTTGTTCTCGTACATGTCGAGAATGAAGTGATCTCGATCAGGTAAAGGTGTGAATTTGACTTGCCCGCCCGCTGTCTTGAGCTCATTTACAAACTGTTCAGTTCGTTCGAAAGGCGCGAGGTCATCCTTCGTTCCATGAAAAGTCCAGACCGGCACCTGCTTGAGTGGAGCCACCCATGACAATTCGCTTGGTCCATCCGCCATCGGCACAATCGCAGCAAACTTATCCGGATGCCGGCTGGCGAGAAACCACGTCCCACGGCCTCCCAAACTATGTCCGGTCAGGTAAATTCGATCCGGGTCAATCGAGTAAGTCGCGGCCACGTGATCGATGAGCGCCAGAACCTCGCTTTCCTCGTCAACCCAGGCTTTACCCACAGGACATTGCGGCGAAGCGACCACAAAGGGAATTGAAACTTGCTTATCGAGCAGCGAAGCAAGTCCGTAACGCTTCAGCATCTCGACGTCGTCACCACGCAAACTTCCTCCGTGAAGATAGACAATCAGCGGCCATTGTTTTTGTTTGGTGTAATCCGACGGCAGGTACAACAAATACTTCAGTGAGCTATCTGAGTGCGCAGTCTGGTTCCCGACTTCGATCGGAGCGACAACGGAATTCGACGTAGCAGGAGGAACGCGCGACGAGCAGCCACACACCGCCAGCACGAGACATAAATAGAAAAGCTTTTTCATTGTTCTTTGTTCTTTGTCCTTTGTGCTTGTGTCTAAACCAAGTTCACTTCCGCTGATGAGGTTTTTGATTACTTTGAAAGAAACCGAGAATTCGCCCAGCCATCCAACTACAAAGAACAAAGGACTAAGAACAAAGAACGTCTTTAACGTATTTATGTCACGTTTTCGCGATACTCGCCCCAGACGGTACGCAAGCAGTTAGCGATCTCGCCTACCGTCGCGTAGGACTCGACACATTCGAGGATTCGAGGAAGAACGTTCTCGCTGCCGCGAGCAGCATCTTCAAGTCTTGCCAATGCAGAGCTCGATTTCTCGGAGTCTCGTCGCTCGCGTAACGCGCGTAGGCGTGCGATTTGAGCTTGTTCAATAGCCGGATCAATTCGCAAGGTCGGAATCTGAGTCTCTTCAGCAACGCGAAACTCATTTACACCAACAACGATCGCTTCTCGACTTTCAATCGCGCGTTGATAGCGGTAAGCAGCTTCCTGGATCTCTCGCTGCACAAACCCGGTTTCGATGGCGCGCAACATCCCGCCCATCGCATCAATTCTTTCGAGATACGCAACGGCACGCTGCTCAATTTCATCAGTGAGCGCTTCAATCGCGTATGACCCTGCGAGAGGATCTGCGGTGTCGGCGACTCCCGACTCGTGTGCAATTACCTGCTGGGTTCGCACCGCGAGAAGTGCGGCTGATTCAGTTGGCAGACCGAGAGCTTCGTCCAGCGAATTCGTGTGCAGAGACTGCGTGCCGCCAAGTACAGCTGCCAGAGCCTGGATAGTCGTGCGCACTACGTTAACTTCAGGTTGTTGTGCAGTCAGTGAAGATCCTGCAGTCTGAGTGTGAAACCGCAGCATCGTCGATCGCGGATCGCGAGCGCCAAAACGTTCCCGCATGATCCTGGCCCAAAGCCGGCGCGCGGCGCGGTACTTTGAGATTTCTTCCAGCAGATTGTTATGCGAATTAAAGAAGAACGAAATTCGGGGCGCAAACTCATCTACTTTGAGACCGGCTTTGATGGCGGCGTCAACATACGTGATCGCGTCGGCAAGCGTGAAAGCCAATTCCTGAACTGCAGTCGAGCCGGCCTCGCGAATGTGGTATCCACTAATTGAGATCGTGTTCCAGTTCGGAACCTCGCGCGCGCAAAACGCAAACAGGTCCGTCACCAAACGGAGCGACGGCGCCGGAGGATAGATGTAAGTACCGCGCGCGATGTATTCCTTGAGAATGTCGTTCTGGACCGTGCCCTTGAGTTTATCGAGAGCTACGTTCTGCTTCCGACCGACGGCAAGATAAAGACATAGCAACGTCGAAGCCGTAGCGTTAATGGTCATCGAGGTCGAAACGCTATCGAGGGGAATACCATCGAACAGCCGCTCCATGTCTTCGAGAGAGTCGATCGCCACACCGACCTTTCCGACTTCTCCTGCGGAAAGTGGGTTATCTGAATCCAAGCCAATTTGTGTTGGCAGATCGAAGGCAACGGACAAGCCCGAAGTGCCCTGCGCGAGCAAGTACTTGTAGCGCGCGTTCGACTCTTCAGCCGTGGCATAGCCGGCGTACTGACGCATCGTCCAGAGCCGGCCCCGATACATGTTTGCGTAAATTCCGCGCGTGTAAGGAAACTCGCCCGGCGCGCCGAGGTCGTGTTCGTAGTCAGTCGCGCGAGTGTTGTCGGGATTGAAGTCAGGCGGGAGCTCAATGCCCGACGTAGTCTCGAAGCGTTCGCGGCGTTCGTTCCTGGTCTTTACGGTCATGTGTTTGATGGATAAGAGCGTAACTGCTCGAAGCCTAGCATAGAACGCGTAAACCGAAAACCGTGAACCGTGAACCGAAAGCAAGACCACCGCTGCTCAACTATCGGGTTGTCGTGATCAGGGTCCTTAGTTATCTCAGCGCCCCGCCAATCGCGGTTCCGATTCACGGTTCGCGGTTTACGGTTCACGGTTTCCGTCTTTGCAGATCTATTCAAATCCGTGTTTATCTGTGCCTATAGTCATCATGAACACTGTCAAAGTAAACAAGCGTGGCGCTGACCGCGTCCGTAAGGGTCACCTTTGGATCTATCGCAGCGATATCACCGATAACGCCGACTGTGAAGGCGGAACCATCGTTAGGGTGATCGATGGTCATGGAAATCTGGTGGGTCAGGCTTTCTACAGCGACCGCTCGGAAATCACGCTTCGCCTGCTGACGACGACAAGTGAGTTGATCGATCGAGATTGGTGGCGCCGGCGCTTGCGAGAAGCTGCAGCACGGCGTCAGCACATTGACCAGGACGCCAACGCCTATCGACTGGTTTACTCGGAAGGTGATCTGATTTCGTCACTGATCATCGACGTTTACGATCGAGTCTTTGTTATTCAAACCCTGTCGCAAGGGACTGAGGCTCTGAAGGCTGAGCTGGTAGAGCTGCTGGTTGAGGAGTTCTCACCGCGCGCTATCGTGGAACGAAATGATATGAAAGTGCGACAGCTCGAAGGGCTCGAGTTGATTTCAGGTGTGCTCTACGGCGACTGTCCTGAAGAGATTGAGATTTCGCAGCACGGCGTGCGTTATCTCGTTTCTCCATTGACAGGTCAGAAGACGGGATCGTTTCTTGACCAACGCGAAAACCGCCTCGCGGCTCGTGCTGTTGCTCATGGGAGGGCGCTGGATTGCTTCACTTTCACCGGGGCTTTTGCGCTGAACCTGGCCCCAGTCTGTTCCAGCGTTGTGGGGATAGACATTTCCGCTGACGCTGTCAAAGCCGCGCGGCGCAATGCAGAATTAAATCAAACAGAGAATGTCTCATTTACCGAGGCTAACGTCTTTGATTCTTTGCGAGAGATGGAAGGCAGCGGGGAGAGATTCGATACGATCGTGTTGGATCCACCTGCGTTTGCGAAGAACCGCTCAAGTGTGAAAGCTGCGTTGCGTGGCTACAAGGAAATTAATCTGCGAGCGCTCAAGCTACTCAATCCAGGTGGAGTGCTGGTTACGTGCTCATGTTCGTTTCACATGTCGGAGGATCTCTTTCTCAATATTCTTGCTGATGCTGCCAATGATGCGCGCCGGAAAGTACAGCTGGTGGAAAAGCGAATGCAGTCGAGCGACCACCCGATCCTGCTGGGCGTACCCGAGACTTACTACTTGAAGTGTTTGATTGCTCGCGTGGTTGATTGATCTGACTTGCGGCTCTGCCGCATCATCACGATTCCAATCACGGGTGTTGTTAGGTTTGAAGCTTACCCTTGCGAGGCGTTGCGGACGGTCTCGGCGAGATTCTTGGCTTTGGGCAAAGCTTCGATGGCAGTCTGAACTTGCGGATCGTTGTCCAGCAAAACTCTGGCGCCGTCGTCAGCGTTGTAAGCGGCGGTGATTATCTGTTCTCGCAAACGCAGCTTCACGAAATCCAGCTCGGCATCAATCTGAGCCATCGTCAATCCAGCGTCCACATCACTTTTCACGAACGCGCGGAATGCTTCAAGGACCCGGTCCGTAATCGGCAAGTCCGTACTCTTCGGACTGCGATCATACTGGACCTTGTCGATTCGATACGATTCCAATCCTGGTATGGCGCCTGCAGCCAGTTGGCGCGTAAAGAAAAAGGCCTCCTCGACAATTCGATTACGAACAATACTTCCAGCCGGAAGCTTGCTTTCGATGTCGGGAGTGATGCCGCCGCCTCCGTAGAACACTCGTCCGGCCGCAGTCTTGACCGCAGGACCAGTGGGTAAGTGCTGAGGTGGCGAAGCCTGAGTAAGTGGAGAAAGTCCGTTCGCCGGGCTCGGCTGTGGAGTAGCAGTCTCCTCCGCGTCGTGCCTTACGTAGTAGTCATAGAATGATCCGCTCGAATAGTCTCGCTGCAAAGATCGTCCGTAAGGCGTGTAGTACCTCGCCGTCGTCAACGTTAAGCCGGTGTTGAAGGGCAAGGGAAAGATCCTCTGCACCAGGCCTTTTCCAAAACTCGTTTCACCAACAATCAGTCCCCGTCCTTGATCCTGAATGGCGCCCGCAACGATCTCGGAAGCTGAAGCGGTGTTACGATTAATGAGAACGACTAAGGGAAGGTCTTCCGGGTCCGAATCCTTCGATTTGTACACTACCGGGTCGCTGTATTCGGTGCGTCCTTTTACAGAGACGATCACGGAGCCAGTCGGAAGAAACTCGCTCGAGACTTCAATCGCCTGTTCCAGCAAGCCTCCTGGGTTACCTCGCAGATCCAACACCAACTGGCGCATGCCTTCTTTTTTCAGCTTGGCCAGGCTTTCGCGAAGCTCGTTATCGCTGGTTCGTTGAAATCCGCCTGTCAGTCCGATGTAACCAATGCCGGGATGGATCATGTAAGCATTGCGAATCGTTGGCAGCGCCACCGCATCTCGAACGATGGTGACGTACAGTGGCGCTTCTGATCCCGCGCGCTCAATTTTCAGCTTGACTGCTTCGCCACGGCCACCGCGTACATTCTTGGAGACCTGGGTGTTATCCCAGTTACGCGCGTCTTTTCCATCAACTTCGACGATTCGGTCCCCATACCGCAATCCAGCACGAGCGGCTGGCGTGTCTTTCACAGTCGACTGGACGTAGACGCCGTCGCGATGCTGATTGATGGTGACGCCAATGCCGTAGAACTGAGAATCCTGATCCTCTTTAAGCTTGCGAAATTCGTTGTAGGGGAAATAAGAAGAGTGGGGATCCAGCGTCGACAGCATTCCCTGAATGGCAGACTGTGTCGCTTTCTCGAAATCCACGTCGCCGGCGTAGTTAGCTTTTACGGCATTAAGCGCATCGTTGTAGTCGCTTTCGATATCGTCCGTGATTGTATAGAGCGGAACTCCGGCCGTAGTTTTGGTCCTTCGAAAGTGCTTTGAAGCGCCGCCGGCGATGGTCGCCAGAAGAACAATTGCGGTGGCAACGATGACGAACTTTTTTGTCATAAACTACGATACCGCCAGCTAACTCGCATTTGATGCCAGGTATTTGCGAGACGCCTACTGACGCACAGAAATATAACATATGCGGGGTGATGCACCCGAAGGTAGTGCCTTAATTTGGAGTGCGGTAACCTGTCACCGCTTTCGCCCGCGGCGGCTTGAAGCTGTGCTGCTTGGTACTGTGCCCTTTTCGACAACTTGCTGCGACAGGTCGCAGCGACCAAAGCGCCGACAGGTCGGCGCACTCCAAATTAGGGCGCTACCCACCCGAAGGGCCACTCGTGAAGTCGTGTGGTATAGTGCGATTATGTCGGCTTCGTTGTCCATAATTGTGCCCGCCTTTAACGAAGCCGGACGCCTGGGCGAAAGCCTTCCCGTCATCCTTGAGTATCTGAATCGCACGCATCCTTCCGGTGAGCTGATCGTGGTTGACGATGGCTCAACCGACGATACGGCTGCCGTCGCCCGGCGATCCTTTGCTAATCCGGGCAGCATCAACGCCAAGGTAATTACGTATCAGAACAATCGCGGCAAGGGATACGCGGTGAGGTGCGGGCTGGCAGCTTCACAAGCTCCGATCGCACTCTTCTCAGATGCCGATCTATCGACTCCGATAACCGAAACACCCAAAGTGGTTGAGCCGATCGAGCAAGGTCTGTGTGACGTGACCTTCGGCTCTCGCGCGCTGGACCGGAGGTTAATTGGCGTGCATCAGCCCTGGCGCCGAGAACAAGGCGGCAGAGTTTTTAATCTGATTGTGAGATTGGCGACGCGCCTACCATTTTGGGATACGCAATGTGGCTTCAAAGCATTTCGGATGAGCGCCTGCCGTCCGATCATCGAGGCAGCGAACATCGATCGCTTTGGTTTCGACGTCGAGCTTTTGTATGTGTCACAGTTGGCGGGACTGCGGCTGCGAGAGATACCCGTGCGTTGGGACCACAAGGTCGGCGCGCTCGATGCTTCCGGTAATTATGCGCGAGATAGCCTGCGCATGATTAATGAAGTGAAAAGAATCCGCCAGCAAGTGGATAAAGGGGTCTACACCGAAGCCATTAGCGCTGCGCGCACGATGTCACTCGTCGAGCAGAAACAACTCCACATCAGCGGCGCTCCGAGCGGGTAGTGCTCTAATTTGGAATGCCTCGACCTGTTGGCGCTTTGGTCGCTGCGACCTGTTGCAGCAAGTTATCGAAAAGGGCACATTACCAAGCAGCGCGGCGTCAAGCCGCCGCGGGCGAAAGCGGTGACAGGTCACCGCAATCCAAATTAAGGCACTACCTCCGAGCGCGTCCTAAGATGTCCGGGACCATTCTGTGCTACGATCCGAATAATTCGTACCAAGCTCATGAAAGAACTCGAAACCACCGGTCAAAGCTCGGACATTCTTAGACAGGTGGATGAATTTTTCATGAAGACCGGACCCGTACAGCAAACGCTGCGAAACATCACCGAACGTCTCTCCGAAACCGAGATTGATTACGTCGTCATAGAAGGAATGGCGCTGGCTCTACATGGGTTAATCAGGCCGACGCAAGACGTCGACCTTTTACTGACGGCTTCTGGATTAAAGGAGTTCCAGGCAAGATTCGTAGGTCTCGGTTACGTACCGACCTTTGTGGGCGTGCAGAAACATTTCCGAGATACCGATACCGGAGTCAAAGTTGAGATAATTACCACTGGAGAGTACCCGGGTGATGGCCAACCGAAAGCGATAGCGTTTCCGGATCCGGCTGAGGTTGCAGTGGTGGTGGATGGATTTAGGGTGGCGCGGTTGGACACGCTGATTGAACTCAAACTGGCTTCGGGAATGAGCGCAAAACATCGAGAGCTAAGGGACTTGGCGGACGTGCAACAATTAATCGAAGTGCTGCGGCTTCCGGAAGACTTTTCGCGCAATTTAGACGATTCGGTTCGCGACGAATATCGGCGTCTGTGGAAATTGGCCCAATACGCGAAGACGAGTGACTTGTGAGTAAATGAGGTTTCAGCCTTAAGATGACTGCCCGACTAAACGTAAACATTGATCACGTTGCCACGGTGCGGCAGGCGCGTCGTGCGCCCGAACCAAGTGTTATCGCCGCTGCGATGGTGTGCGAACTGGCTGGCGCCGATGGCATCACCGTACATCTACGAGGGGATCGACGGCACATTCAGGATTTGGATGTGCGTTTGTTGCGTGACTCTGTGACCACGTACCTCAACCTTGAAATGGCCGCCACCGAAGAGATGTTGAAGGTGGCCCTTAATACGCGACCCGACGCCGTTACGCTCGTCGCCGAGAATCCTAACGAGATCACAACCGAAGGTGGGTTGGACGTCAGAACGAACATCGCGATTGTACGAGCAGCAGTCAATAAACTTCGTGATACGGGAATTCTTGCGAGTCTGTTTATCGATCCGGACTCCGAGCAAATTGAAGCCGCGCATGAGGTTGGCGCTCAGCAGGTCGAGCTATGCACTGCTACTTACGCGCACACAACCATTGGCGCTAATAGTGTTCATGGCGAAGGCTCGTTGAAAGCGAAGCATGAGCTCCGGCGACTCCGCGAGGCTGCGACTCTTGCTGCTCAATACGGTCTGCACGTCGCCGCTGGACACGGGCTAACTTACAGAAATGTAGGCGCAGTCGCAGAGATCAGCGACATCACCGAGTTCAACATCGGACACAACATTGTCGCCAGGTCGGTGTTTGTCGGATTAGAGATGGCGGTACGCGAGATGATGGACGCTATTCGCGGGTAATGTACAACAGGCTGCCAGCCTGTTGCTGAGGTACCTGAGGTTCAAGTTAACTGAACGAGCGTCAGCTCAAGAAGCTGGTGTAATCGCAGATTGAGTGTAAAGAAAGAACTGCAGGCTGGCAGCCTGCAGTACATTAGCGACCGGCGAGTTGCATGCGAACGATGGCGCGCTCGAGGTTAATGCGGTCCTTTTCCATCTCTTCCTCAGTTCCCTTAAATCCACTGAGAACTTTTTCAAGCCGGTCTCGTTCCTGGCGAGCGCGAGCACCGTCTATTTCCTCGGGACGCTCGGCTAAATCAGCCAACACGGAAACGCGATCGTCATTAACTTCAACGAAGCCGCCCGAGACGTGAAGCTGCTCAGTCCGTCCACTTTGCACGTAAGAAAGAACCCCGGTCTGAAGACGTGAGATCAAAGGCGTGTGGCCGGGAAGAATTCCCAATTCACCGCCAAATCCAGGCACCGTCACCATATCAACAGACTCGGATAGCAGGCGACGCTCGGGTGTTACGACTTCCAATTGGAGTTGTTCAGCCATACATTTTAAGGATGAAGGATAAGGGATGAAGGGTGAAATAAAAGGCGGCTTTTTCAGCCTTCATCCTTGCTTACTCTGCTGCGATCTCCTTGCCCTTCTCGACTGCTTCCTCGATCGTGCCGACCATGTAGAAAGCCTGCTCAGGCAAATCGTCGTGCTTACCTTCCGCAATCTCTTTGAAGCCCTTGATTGTGTCTTCCAGCTTGACGTACTTGCCGGAGCGGCCGGTGAACTGTTCGGCCACGTGGAAAGGCTGCGAGAAGAAGCGCTGAATCTTGCGCGCGCGCGATACGATTAACTTGTCATCGTCAGACAGTTCGTCAATACCCAGGATAGCGATAATGTCCTGCAGATCCTTGTAGCGCTGCAAAATTCGTTTCACTTCCTGAGCAGTCCGATAGTGTTCGTCCCCGATGATGCGCGGGTCCAAAATGCGAGATGAAGACTGTAACGGATCGACCGCCGGATAAATTCCCAACTCAACGATCTGTCGCGACAGTGCCGTCACCGCGTCAAGGTGTGCAAAGGTCGTTGCCGGCGCGGGATCGGTGTAGTCGTCCGCCGGAACGTAAACCGCCTGGATCGAAGTGATCGATCCGGTCTTGGTTGACGTGATGCGCTCCTGCATTTCTCCCATTTCCGAAGCCAGGTTCGGCTGATAGCCTACCGCCGAAGGCATGCGGCCGAGCAGCGCTGACACTTCCGAACCAGCTTGAGTAAAGCGGAAAATGTTGTCGATGAAGAGCAGCACATCCAGACCCTGATCGCGGAAGTATTCCGCCACAGTAAGTCCCGACAAGGCCACGCGGAGACGAGCTCCGGGCGGCTCGGTCATCTGACCGTAGATCAGCGCCACCTTCGACTTGCCGATGGCTTCCATGTCTACCTTGGTGATATCGAATTCACCAGTCGCATGAAAATGCTTATTGAATTTCTCGCCGAACTGGATAACTTCGGACTCGACCATTTCGCGCAGCAGGTCGTTGCCTTCACGAGTTCGTTCGCCAACGCCCGCAAACACCGAAAAGCCTGAACGCGCTTTCGCGATGTTGTTGATGAGCTCCATCACGATGACGGTCTTGCCCACGCCGGCGCCGCCGAACAAGCCGATCTTGCCGCCGCGCACAAAGGGCTGAATCAAGTCGATAACCTTGATGCCCGTCTCGAACATCTCGAGCTCGGTTGACTGCTCATCAAAGTTCGGAGCGTGACGGTGAATTGGATAGCGCTGCGTGTGCTTGACGTCGCCGAGATTGTCCACGGGCTGGCCGATAACGTTCAGAATGCGACCGAGAGTGCCTTCACCTACCGGAACAGTGATTGGGCCGCCAGTGTCGATGGCTTTCATGCCGCGGACCATACCGTCGGTGGGCAGCATCGAGACAGCTCGCACGCGGCCTTCGCCCAGGTGCTGCTGCACTTCAGCGATGACTTCGATCGGCTCCGGGACTTCAAAGCCCTCGGAAACTATTTTGAGAGCCTGGTAAATAGGCGGCAGGTAATCGTCGAATTCAACGTCAACAACTGGTCCAATGATTTGAACCACGCGACCCGCTTGGCCGCTCGCGCTCGATCCGTTAGGCGTAGCCATACTCTGTTAGCACTCCTCAATCAGGGCCTGTACAGGCGAAAAAACCGGAAGGTTTGAAAGCCAGACAAGATACCATAGCGCTTTATTTCCGCAAAGCGGCCACCCCCCGTGTATCAGGATCTGTTGGCGAGGGAATACTACGAACGATTTGTCGTGAAGAGTAGAAAGTCATTGATCTCTAGTTCCGGAATCAATAAGATGAACCCAGCAACCTAATAGGTCGCTTAGATCAACGATCAAGCCGCCCACTTTTGCAGAAGCCGCTTACCACAGCCGCTTCCGAAAGTGGGCCTTTTGGTTTTAGGGATGTTGAGTGATTAACGCATGCAGCTAATCGAGAACGAAACTGGTCGGTCCGGGAGCTCGTCTCTTTCCATAATCATTTCAGCTCAGACTGAAAGACTCAGATGAAATATAACTATACGGCAACACCACTTGTCGGCCTGATCGATACGGGCGCTTCAGATTGTCTTTTCGACAAAGACGTGGCGGATGATTTAGGTATCGATTTACAAGCAACTTCGGTCATTCGGCATTATGTGGGAATCGACGGTGAGGCGGTCATTGGCTACGTTCACCAAGTGTCAATTCAAATAATTCAAATATCTAAATTCTCGGAATGGATCGAGGTTGAAGCAGGGTTCTTAGACTGTAAGTTGCCGTTCCCGTTGCTCGGCCAATCCGGATTTTTCGACAATTATGAAATTACACTGAGACGGTACCGTGGAAAATTCGAGATTAAGTCTCGCACGTACCTATAGAAGGAACGAATAGCTGATTTGGAGAAGGGACTTTAAAGAAAGTAACATCAACAAACCCTTTGGACGCAGCATCGCGGCGAGCTTCCCGGATAGAGCTGCCGCTTCCAACAATCACCTGATCCTCAGAGTCATAATTCAAGATTGCGATCCACTTATTAACGTAGTGGTCCAGTTCAGCTAGAAAGGCTTCCTCTTTTGGTTCCAGGCTTTGATCAATCACTTGGCTGTCTCCAGTTAGGCATTAACGGTTCAACCGCTATGCATGTTGCTGGATGATAACTTCTTCGGCCTCGCTTTTCCACCCATTCTCAAAAACTCGAAACCTTGCTTGTACTAGTGTCGTAGTACAACGTGACAAATGAGTTCAGCATTCCAAGTCAACACGGCGCACCCGATGCCGATTTACGCGCAGCTGGAGCGCACCATCCGGTTCGCAATAGCCACCGGAAAGCTTCGCGCGGGTGAAAGATTGCCAACAGTTCGGCAATTGGCAGTGGAATTGCGCGTGAATGCGAACACTGTAGCGAAAGTTTATGCGGAGCTGGAACGCTCTGGAATCGTGGAAACCAAGCGAGGCGTCGGCACCTTTGTAACCGAAGAGCACACGAAGGCCGCGAGTCGAGGGCATCACGAACAGCGTTTGAAAGATTTCACCGAACGCTTTGTGACCGAGGCCGCCGCACATGGCTTCTCCATTGATGACCTGATCGATCAGCTCCAAAACAGAGAGAAGAAGTGAGGATACTATGACTAACATGACCAGTCTCGTTCAGACCAGGAGCAATTTGCCGGCGACAAACACTCCCCGAATGAATGTAGTCGCCGCGCTGAGCTTTTTGATCCCACTCGCGTTGGGCGCGGGAGTTACTTTACTGACCTGGAGTCCAGTCGGAGTGATCGTTGGCTTGTTGCTCGGACTGCTGGCCGCCCAATCACCGAAAATTGCGCGGCAGTGGGAGCGGGCCGTGGTACTCCGGCTCGGTCGTTATATTGGCTTACGCGGTCCGGGACTTTTTTGGATAATTCCGTTCGTCGACACAGTCACCACCTGGATCGATCAGCGTGTAATTACGACCAGCTTTGCCGCGGAAGAGACGCTGACGTCGGATACGGTCCCGGTGAATGTTGACGCGGTGTTGTTCTGGATGGTCTACGATCCGGAAAAGGCTGCGCTCGAGGTGCAGAACTATCCGCAAGCAGTAAGTTGGGCGGCACAAACAGCGCTGCGAGATATTATTGGCCGCACTTCGTTGACTGATCTTTTACGAGGCCGCGAGCGCATTGAAGAAGAGCTGCAGCAACTGATCGATGAGCGATCGAATCCGTGGGGCGTCACGGTCCAGTCAGTAGAAATGCGTGACGTGATTATTCCCACAGCTTTGCAGGATGCCATGTCTCGAGAAGCTCAGGCAGCTCGGGAAAAACAGGCTCGCATCATCCTGGGTCAGGCAGAAGTCGAAATCGCGAAACTCTTTGAAGCCGCCGCGGTTTCGTATCACGATAACCCGACCGCGCTGCACTTACGAGCTATGAACATGTTGTACGAAGGCTTGAAGGAGAAGGGCGCGATGATGATCGTTCCGAGCACCGCAGTCGAGTCGATGGGAATGGGTGGCCTGCTCGGAACAGCGGCGATCGCTCAACAGAAGCTCACGCATAGCAATGAGGCGCCGGAGTAAAAACCGGGAAGTAAGATTGGTAGTTCATTCTCGGGCACAGATAAACACGGAGTAACACAGATCTAAAATTCCGATTTATTCAGATCCGTTATATCCGTGTTCCATCTGTGGCCTAAAATCTGAGACGTTTCGCGCACTCCAAAGTTAGTCGGGATCGATGCGAATCTTCATTCGCTGGAGTATCTGCAAGTCTTCATCAGTTAGGCTGAGCGTGCTCTCCTCATCCGAAGTCTCTTTATCAGCAACATGAGCGCGTAAACCAATTTCAAGCCGCAGAGTCAGCTCCATTTCGTAACCAGCTTCGCGCAAACGCTCGATTGCTTCAGCTACTTTTGCAGAGTTCTCTACGGACTCGTTTATTGCAGTGCCCAGTTCCTGGACTATTTCTTTCGCCCTGTCGTCGATTTCCAAAGCACGACCGCCTTTGTTATTTGGTCCCGGTATGCTACGCGAGGCTTTGCAGCGTGGTCAACAATTTGGAAAAGTCTTTGGTCTTAGGACTTTGGTCTTTGGTCTTTGATTTTTTGCCTGGAGAACTTGTGTTTGATTCAAGAAATTGGAGCGGTAAACGGTATTTCAAAGACCAAACACCCAAGACCAAAGACCTTTTCCCCAAGAAATCCGTTTTATTTTCGAGGTCGCATATCGTAAGCTTAGCTACGAGTCAACCTCCAAATGTATAAGAAGATTGCCATAGTCACCGGCGGCGGAGACGCTCCCGGATTGAACGCTGTCATTCGCGCGGTCGTGAAAACGGCCGTCTGCGAGCATGGCATGCATGTCATCGGCATAGAGGACGGTTATGAAGGCCTGTTGGGCGCGCCCCGAGCTCGCGAGCTGACGAACACCGACGTCCGCGGCTTGTTGCCACGGGGCGGCACGATTTTGGGCACTCGGAACCGCGGAAAGTTTTCGCATCTCCCGGGAGAAACCGACGGCGTCTACCAGGAAGCGCTGTCGAATTTGCAGAAGCTGGGAATTGAAGGCCTGATGGTCGTAGGCGGTGAGGGAACTTTAGGTATAGCCGCCGAATTTGATCGACTGGGGTTTCCAATAATGGCCGTCCCCAAGACGATTGATAATGATCTCGCCTCGACAGAGCTAACGTTCGGGTTCGCGACCGCACTCGATATTGCCACTGAGGCGCTGGACCGTCTTCACACGACTGCGGAATCACATGATCGAGTAATGATCCTCGAGGTCATGGGCCGTCATACTGGTTGGATCGCGCTGCATTCGGGAATCGCAGGCGGAGCGGACGTGATCTTGATTCCCGAGATTCCTTTTTCAATGGCATCTGTCGCCGATAAAGTTGTTGAGCGCGAGCGGGCCGGCTCAAATTTCAGCATCATCGTCGTGGCCGAGGGCGCGATCGAAGTGGGTCACGAGCAGATTTACCAGGACAAGGGTGCTGCAGATCATGCAGCACGGCTTGGTGGAATTGGTATATATTGCCGTGCGCAACTGGAACAATTGACTGGCAAGGAGACTCGCTGCGTGGTGCTGGGACACCTGCAACGTGGCGGTCGTCCGAACGCCTTCGATCGAATGCTGGCTACTAATTTCGGAGCTTGCGCAGTGCGAGCTTTCGCCAGTGGCAAACGCGGCGTGATGGTTGCCTTGCAAGCTGCCGATGTTGTCACCGTTCCGATTGGCGAAGCGATCGCGAATATTAAGAACGTGCCACCAAGCGGGCAGTTGGTGCAGACCGCGCGCGACATTGGAATTTCATTTGGTTCTCCCGATGAAGCAAAATGTCATCGCGTCATTGAGTCGGCCGATTCTGCGACAACCTTGGAGTGCAAGGGCTAGTTTACGAACGTACTAATCAAGAAGGGACTGCCTAATTGTCAGAAGATATCAGGAAGCGGTTGCAGGGTGATCTCGACGAACTCGAGACCGAATTACGTATTCACCTGCCAAAAGAAATTAAGCGAGCTCTCGAGTTTGGAGACTTACGCGAAAACTCCGAGTACCACGCGGCCCTTGATCGTCAAAACATGGTCAAGGCACGTATCCGTGAACTGCGCCAACGCCTCAGCGAGGTTAGCTCTATCGACCTGAGCCGCATTCCGGAAGGCAAGGCGGCCTATGGCTCGACCCTCGTTCTTTACGACTCAGAGCGCGCCGAGGAAGTAACATATCGGCTGGTTACTTCAGAGGAAAGTGATCCTCAGCAAGGTTTTATTTCAACGACCTCACCTATCGGCAAAAGTTTGATGGGCAAAGAAGAGGGAGACGAAGTCGTGGTACGCACACCAGCGGGTTCTCGGAATTTTGAGATTAGAAAGCTCACCACGCTTCACGATGCGAAACCATGAAATCCTTAGCGGACTGAATTGAAATGATCAAAGCCCTCCTTGTTCTAGTCTTTCTGGTCACGGGGTCGATAATTGTTAACGGTCAAATACCGTCCATAACCGAATCGCAAGCCACGGCTCGAGCAACCGCCGCGAAGTTGGATCTAGACGCAGCGGCGAAAGCTTATCGAGAAGGTAATTTTGACAAAGCCCTTGAATTCTCAGAACGAGCATTGAGCGAAGATCCTCAGAACAAGACCGCTCCCTTTTTCATCGCTCGCATCATCCATCGCGAGTACAAACCCGGCGATCCAGCTCCGGCAAACTTAGCAAAAGCTCGTCAAGCGATTGAGGCTTATAAACGAATTCTCGCCACGGAACGAAAAAACGAAGAAGCCTACAAGGCAATTGCGTCGATTTATGCGGCCCTTAAAGAAGACGAATTGCAGCGTCAATGGATTATGCAACATGCTGCCGACACGTCCGTCGATGCTGAGCGGCGCGCCGAGGCGTACATTGTGCTTGCCTCCAAGGACTGGTATTGCTCGAACACGATCACCGAAGCTCCAGGCGTCAGAATAATCAAAAAAGAGGAGCCGCCCGTCATCAAATACCGCCGACCGAACGATGAGGCCAGTTTTAGTAAGGCCAGGCAATGTGTCCAGAGTGGATTGTCGCTTATTGACTTGGCAATCGTTCTTAACGACAAGAACCTGGCTGCGTGGTCATACAAGATGAACCTGCTCGCGGAGCAACTAAAAATCGATGAGATGGATCTGAAACCAGCCGAGAAGGCGTTTACCATGAAACGCTTCGAAGAAGCAAAACGGCGCACTGATGAGCTCAGCGTGGCAGAGACCGGAAAACAACCCTGAGTTTTTCGATCGGGAGGCGACCTAAACTAAACAATTTGCGTAACTTCAGCTTTTAGGCATAATGGCGAGAGAGGCTCAGGCACAATGTTTGGCGCAAGCATAGGTCGAGGTGGACAACGGATCGTTGACGCAATGGTCCGGTGGTTGGCCCACGGCCACATCAATCCAAATATCCTGACCGTCATCGGCGTGGCCCTAAACGTCGGCTGCGGCTTGTTGTTCGGTATGGGCCACTTCTTTCGAGCCGGGATCTGCCTGATAGTGGCGAACCTGTTCGATATGCTTGACGGCCAGGTGGCCCGTTTATCGGGACGGGTAACCCGGTTTGGCGGGTTCCTTGATTCTTCCCTTGACCGGCTGTCGGATATGGTCGTGTTTGTGGGCTTGATGGTGTTTTATGCCCGCGCCACGCAGTTTCATTCCACCCTGAATGTTTTTCTCGCCGGGGCAGGACTAATGGGATCAGTTATGGTAAGCTACGCCAGCGCTCGGGCCGAGAGTTTGATTCCCAAGTGTGATGTAGGCTTTCTTAAACGTCCCGAACGCGTTGTTCTCTTTATTATTGGCGCGCTTTCGACGTTTCCGGGCTCGAACAACTTTTTCGCCAATCGCATGCCGGCGGTGTTGTGGGTGCTGGCTATAGGTTCTTACTGGACCTTCGCCCATCGCATGTACCACACCTGGCGAGAATTGAATAAGGTCGAGATCCCGGCGACTGAAATTACCGCCCAGGCTGCTTACGCAAAACCTGATGGCTCAACCGAGCGGCGCGCTGAACAACGGCTGGCGCACAAAACAAGCTGATTAATTTTCCCAAAGTTCTACAGGCCATAATATTTTGTCTTCCCAATTCGAGGTATGCATAACGTGACCATCTGTCCCTGCTGTGGCGCCAGGTTCGAAGGGGACCTGCGAGACGGTTGCGCTTGCGGCGCGCGTTCAGTCGGTGAAGCGCTCCCTAAGCCGGAACGTGAACTGCCGGGATACGGACGTTCACTGCTCCTGACGTTGACGGGAATCGCGATGATCGTCGGGTTTCTCATCCAGACGATTATCGCAATGGCAAAGATTGGGTTCTCGCTCTCCTTCTGGAGTTGGATAGCCGCTGCCGAGACAGCCGCGTGGCGTTTGAAGTGGGTGACCATCCCACTCGCCTTGGTCGTCCTCTGGGGAGGACGCAAGCTCTATCGATCAATGGTCGAGAATCCCTCACGATTTGTTGGCATGAAGATAGCCCGACGAGGCCTCATTGCGTCAGTTTCAGTGATCATATTGTTGGCCGGGCTAATCGGCGTGACCGTACCGGCAAGACTGCGGCAGCGGCGTATGGCAATTGAAGCCGCTCACCTCGCCAGGGGATACACAATCATTCGCGCGCTCCAGGAGTATCAGGCCAAGCACGGCACTTATGCGACTGATTATCGAGATCTCAACGAACAAGCAGCTAATGATCCGGCGCTCGCTGAAGCCCTCAACGAGCTCGACCTGGCTGTCTATCAGCCACGCGCCGATATTGCCGCCGCGCCTGCCGAAAAAGGACGCCGCATAGGCGGAGCTTCCATACGAAACGCTTCGGTCCGTACAGCTCCTGACGAGCCGGCACCGGGGCTCTCATTCAACGCTTACGATTTGCGCCTTCCCGGACCAGATAAGATCCTTGGCACTGAAGACGACATCCTGATTCGGGATGGAGTCCTGACTCGCGACGGGGTCAACACCCTGGCGCCACCAGTGAAGGATGGGGTTGCTCCTGTTAAGGCTCCGGCGCAAACCGGTCGCAGATAACCAATTAATCACATGGGGTTCTTTAGTCGTTTCCTACGCAAGAAGGATGACGAAGCCTCGCGCGTTGCCCGCTTGCTGGCCCAGGGCAGGATCGTCGAAGGCCGGGTAGTCGATGTCACTGAAGACGCCGAGGGCACAATCACTCATATCTTCTACAGCTACAACGTTGGTGGCGTAGACTACGAATCCTCGCAGGAACTCAATCCAGAACAACAACGATTCAAAACGCGATACATTCCCGGCGGACGAATCACTATTCGTTACGATCCCCACCAGCCAGCAAATTGTTTTGTTGTGTAAAGAAGTTCTTAGTTCTTTGTGCTTAGTTCTTTGTGCTTTTGCTTTCTGAAGGCGTGTCCTGCTTAGCCTGAGGCGAGCTGGATCAAGTCAGGACCACCTGCTGGAGCGTGTCAGTCCAAGGATGAAGGCTCATCATTTGGTGGACTCATTGCCCTGCGGTATAACTGCAAAGAACAAAGTACAAAGAACCAAGAACAAAAACCGACTTGTTCAAGAAGATCCTAATTGCTAACCGTGGCGAGATCGCCGTACGCGTCATTCGCGCGTGTCGCGATATGGGGATTTCTCCAGTCGCCGTTTACTCCGACGCTGACGCTGATGCTCTCCACGTGCGACTCTCCGACGAAGCTGTAAGAATCGGACCAGCAGCTTCGGTGGAGAGCTACCTGAGTATACCTGCCGTCATTGAAGCTGCCAGGTTAACCAGCGCCGAAGCGATTCATCCCGGCTATGGCTTCCTCGCAGAGAACGCCGCCTTTGCCGCCGCGGTAACTGAAGCCTCGCTAACATTCATCGGCCCCGATCCCGAAACCATGCGCACCATGGGCTCGAAAACCAGCGCGCGCAAGACCGCAATGTCTGCCGGTGTGCCGGTCGTGCCTGGCACAGTCGAGCCGTTGGCGTCTTTTATGGAGGCCGGTGAAACAGCTACGCGCTTTGGCTATCCGGTAATGCTAAAGGCTTCTGCTGGCGGCGGTGGCAAAGGCATGCGATTGGTCAGCCGATCTGAAGATATGGAGTCCGCGTTTGAGACCGCTCAATCTGAAGCCGCGGCTGCTTTTGGAAATTCCGAGCTCTATCTCGAGAAGGCTGTCGAACGGCCGCGACACATTGAAATTCAAATCTTCGGCGATAAGCACGGCAACGTCGTTCATCTTGGTGAGCGAGAATGCTCGATCCAACGCCGCCATCAAAAAGTGATTGAGGAATGCCCTGCTCCGATAAACGACGCTTCGCTGCGAGAGCGCATGGGCAACGCCGCTGCCAGTCTCGCTCGGTCAGTCAATTACGTGGGTGCGGGCACAGTTGAGTTTTTGGTTGCTGACGCCACGCGTGAATTCTACTTTCTCGAAATGAACACGCGGCTGCAGGTTGAGCATCCGGTGACTGAACTCGTGACTGGGTTCGATTTGGTCCGAGAACAAATTTCAGTAGCTGCCGGAGCTCCTTTGTCATTCAGCCAGGATCAGGTTCGCTGGTCCGGACATGCGATCGAGTGCCGCGTCTATGCTGAAGATCCTGAGAACAACTTCTTCCCTTCACCCGGAACGATTACGTTCATGCAGACGCCATCAGGTCCGGGAATCCGCGACGATGCCGGCGTGCGCTCCGGTTCCGAAGTGTCGATCCACTACGACCCGATGATCTCGAAGCTGGCAGCATGGGGACGCAACCGTTCAGAGGCGATAGATCGACTGCGGCGAGCGTTGGCTGAATATCAAATTACCGGCATACGAACTACGCTTCCGTTCTTTCGGAAGATCGTTAATGACGAAGAGTTCATTGCCGGCAAACTGGACACGGGATTCATCGGGCGCTTCCAGGAGAGAGCGGCCGCGACGGAAACATCTCCTCGCGATCGCGATCTCGCGCTGATAGCGGCTGCGCTTCATTACTCAAAGCAAAAGGAAGCTGCAAACTTCAAGGCTGCAACTCAGGCGACCGCGAGTCGTTGGCGAATGAATGGCCGGCGGACTCGTCTTGAAGCAGCGCCGACAAAACTGCGCCATGGCGGAGAGGCTAAATGAAACTCAAAGCCGAACTGGATGGCCAGGAGTTCGAAGTCGTGTTGAGCCGCGCCGGAGATGCTCTTTCGGCGCGCGTTGACGGCCGCGAATATGAACTAAAAGCAGATGGCTCGAACGGCGAGTATTTGCTTTTCGATGGTACGCGCGTGCGCAACTGCCGCGTTGATGGCAGTGAAGCCAGGCTCGATTATCTGGTTCAGGTCGGTTCGCGCAGCTACCAAATCAAACTTTCTGATCCGAAAAGATTGAGCTCGGCTCAAAGTGATGCCGCACATCATCATGGGTCGGCGGAAATTGTCGCCTCGATGCCCGGAAAAGTTGTGCGCGTGCTGGTCGAGGTGGGCGCTGAGGTTAAGAACGGCTCCGGGATCGTCGTCGTGGAAGCAATGAAGATGCAGAACGAAATGAAGGCGCCAAAAGCCGGAAAGATTATCGAGTTGAACGCCGTCCCTGGCTCCACCGTGAACGCTGGTGATGTGCTGGCTGTGATCGAATAAGTATCGACCGCGAGAAACGGGGAGGCAAAAAGCTTTTAGCCGCAGATTTCGCAGATTACACCGATTGCTGGATGAATGCAGTGATCGTCGTGTGGTGTTCAAAGGAGCTGACGACCAGCGCAAACTGAATTTGGTGTTACTAATCTGAGGAATCCGTGAAATCTGCGGCTAAGGTTTTGGCCAACGAATAGGGTAGGCTGTAAACAATGACTGACAAACTGAACCTGCCAATTAGAGATAGCGATCTTCGCGGCGAATATTGCTTTGATTACACTCAATCACGGCCATATCGGTTCGCCTTCTCTGATGCTTCATCATTACGCATTCTGCTCTGGGACATTGACGGAACGTTGATGCGCTCCGCTCAGACGGGCTCATATAAGGATTACTTTGTGCCGATGCTCGAGCGCGTGTTTCAGACCTCGGGCTGTTTGCACGAAATGCAGGTCTCTGGAATGACCGACTTGCAGATCGTTGCCGAAGCTTTGCGCGGTGACGGATTCACACCCGAGCTCATCAACCAGCGCCTCGATCATTTGCGAGAGTGCTACATGGACGAGATGAGGAAAGCTACCGGAAACGGAAAGCAATTCTTTCAGCTGCTGCCGGGCGCGCGCGAGCTGCTGCAAGCGCTAGCGGATCATCCTCGCTATCATTCCGGGCTGCTGACCGGCAACATCGAACCCGCAGCGCAATTAAAGATGGAGTTGGTGGGACTTGCGGGATTCTTTGACATACCCGGAGCTTTTGGCGACGAGTCACACGATCGTCGCGACCTTCCAGCCCTGGCCGCCAATCGAATCCGCAAACACTTGCAATTCGATTTCGCGCCCGAACAATTCATCGTCATCGGCGACACGCCCAACGACATCGCCTGCGCCAAACACTTTGGCGCCAAATCCCTCGCCGTCGGCACCGGCCGCCTCTTCACTCGAGAAGAAGTCCTCGCCTGCAACCCCGACGCCTTCGTGCCTGATTTATCTGACGTACACCGCACGCTCAAAATACTGAGCGAGATGTAACTCAACGAGGCCTACAGGTGTTTAGAGTTCAAACTTCAGTTTGTGATGTCGGTACCACACAATCTAAAGATTGAACTCTGAACGCCTGAAGTCACAATGGGTTATCCCAACGATCTATATTCGGTGAAACCCTTTGAGGATGTCGCGGGTGGTGAGCCGCAAGATCACGGGGCGGCCGTGGGGACAGGTGGTGGGTGAAGAAGTTCGCAGTAGTCGATCGATGAGCCAGCGCATCTTCTCGGGAGCCAGCACCATGTTCACTTTGATCGCCGCGTGACATGCGAGCGAGGCAGCGATCTCATCGCGCACTGTCTCGCGAGCCGAGCCTTTCTTTTCCGCATCGACAGTATCCAAAACTTCCGCGAGCATGTTGCGAGCTTCGCCGGCGGGAAGGTCTGCGGGCGTCGCTTTGATCGCGACAGTGCGACCGGAGAGCCTCATCAAATTGAAGCCGTAGGTTTCCAGCTCCGGCGCGAGCGAATCGAACACGGCTGCCTGCGCTGGTGTCAGATCAAAAGTTTCGGGGATCAAAAGCTGCTGTGATTCAGCCACTCGCGCTGCTTCCAGGCTCCGGTACTTATCAAACAGCACCCGTTCGTGGGCCACATGCTGATCGATTAACAGCAGACCTTCATCGTCAGTAGCAATGATGAAACTTTCATCGAGCTGTCCGAGAGGTCTGATTCCGGGACTCAGCGATTCAACCGCAACCTCGCGTACGAATTTATCCGCGGATGCCAAAGGTGGAAGCTCGAAAGACGCGGCCGCAGCAGCCCGTGAGGCTACCGTCACCGGCTCATCCACAATCGGCGCCTCACTTTCTGTAACTGTGGGCGACGCTATCGGACTTTCAGGAATAGCAGCCCCACGATCGGCAATTATTGGATCCGGCTCGCGAGTGGGAGCAGTCGCAGCCGCGGTGGGCTCATTCAAAGCTTCACGTTCAAAGGCAGGCGCAACCGAAAATGCCATGCGTTCTTGCTGCGCTGGTACGAAAGCTTGCGAAGGCGGGACATCCATCGTGTCTTCAACGCTTTCACTCGAAGGTGGAGCTGGATCGAAGCGCTGAGGCGCACTCGGAGCGGCCTCGTCAGTGCGAACGTAACCAGCGCTGGCCAAAGCTGACCGCACAGCTTCCCTGACCGCATCGGCTACCGCGGCATTGCGGCGAAATCGCACTTCAGTCTTAGCCGGGTGAACGTTGACGTCGACTTCTTCGAGCGGTGTTTCCAGAAACAATAACGCCGCGGGGTAAACTCCATGCGGCAGAATTGCTCGATAGCCTTCCGATAAAGCGCGGCTAATCAAACGATCTCGAACGAAGCGACCGTTTACAAATAAGTACTGAGCGTCTCGTGAAGTGCGGCGATCGCGGGGCGCTGAGACATAGCCACGCACCGTCACCACCTGCTGGTGTCCTCCATCGACTTCCAGAAGATTCTCGAGAAACTCGGCGCCGAATAATTGATAGGCTCGCTCGCGTAAATCGTTCGCAACGGGCGCTCGCAAGATCTCGCGGCCATTGTTCATTAGGGTGAAACCGATCTCGGGGTGGGCGAGGGCGTAGTGCGTTACGAGATTCGTGAGATGAAAGCTTTCGGTTGCTTCTGAGCGCAGGAATTTCCTGCGCGCCGGCACGTTGAAAAACAGGTCGCGCATTACAATGGTGGTGCCGCGAGGATGCGCCGCGTCTTTCACGTCTCGCATCCTGCCGCCTTCGATGATTACGCGCGTGCCGGCAGCGCCTTCCTCAGTCTTGCTGGTCAATTCCATCCGAGCTACGGAAGCTATCGAAGCAAGCGCTTCTCCGCGAAATCCGAGCGTGCTGATGGCAATCAGATCGTCCGCGTTTTTGATCTTCGAAGTCGCGTGACGTTCAAAAGCCAGCACTGCATCGTCACGCGTCATGCCCTCGCCGTCGTCAGCAACTTTCAACAACCGCCGGCCGCCTGCTTCTACCTCAATGACAATCCGTGTGGCGCCGGCATCAAGCGCATTCTCAACCAACTCCTTGGCCACCGACGCCGGGCGTTCAACCACTTCGCCGGCCGCGATTTGATTAACGATCTGATCTGAAAGGACTCGAATTTTGGACATTGATAGAACGACGAGCTTGGTGCTTTGTTCTTGGTTCTTTGTACTTGACGCCCACGAAAGTGACCGTTTCCACTCAAGAGTCAAGAGATTCAACCACAAAGAACTAAGAACCAAGAACAAAGATCATAAGTACACTATTTGATGTTCGGTGGATTCCAAATTGATCGCGTTGAAGATCCAATCAATGACGTACCTGCCGTGCCGAGCCAGCAATGACGTAATGTTGATGTGGCGCTCCTGAAGACCCTTTTCGGGAAAGAGTTGGTCCAGCGCGCGTTTGAGTTGTCGCTGCGCCGCTTCGTCGCGAGCCATCTGGGCGCGGTGAAATCGAGTGCGCAAGCCTTCGAGCTGGTAGTTAATCTTACGCCGTCCGGTTTCGAGCGCATCCGACAAAGTTGGATCGATTGCGCTCAGCTGCTCACGCAACTTGTCGAGCTCTGCGTTGACAGCTTCTTCGGAGCTTTTGAAAGTCTGCGCAGTCTCGGTTCCCAAGTGCTCTTCAACAACCTTCACTAGAACACTCTCGAAGCCTGCGAACAAATCAGGTAAAGAAAGCCCATATCGTTCCAGCACGCGCCCGGTATGCCGCTCAATCATCGTTAGACTCGAACGCGGAAGGATTGGAGTCACGGGACGATCGAGCACGCGGTAGACTTCGGAAGTCTGCGCGAAGTAAGCAATCTCCGCAGCCCCACCGAAATAAGTCACAGTCGGCAACAGATAATCCTGGACCACAGCACGAAGTGTGACATTGGGACTGAACTTTTCCGGCTTCGTGAGCGCCAGCTCGGCCAATTCGTCGCTGGAGTACTCCTCAGAATTTGCTTTCGTGCGGTACTTTCCGTTTTCCGCGCGCGTCAGTGCGTGTCGAGCGCCGGTCTCGTCGTGAATGAACAGAGGAAATGAGTTTGCCGTGGCGACTACCTGCGCATGATAGCCATCGGCTTCCAATTCTCGACTGCGCGACTCAACTGCAGCAGCGATCTCGGGCGCTCGGCGGGCGGCTTCCGAGTAAAGCGGCGCTGCAAGTTGCTTCAGACGCGCGTCACGCGGATCGAGAAAAATCAATCCATGACCGCCGAGTAGCGCAGTCATCATTCGCGCGAAGGCATCACCGTAGCTACGGCCCGGCTCCCACGTACTGCGCAGAATCTGTTTGAGGTCATCGATGAATTCAGAGTTAGGCACCTGCTCGAGGAGCTGTTCAATCACTTCGTTAATGGAATCGTCGAGGATGACCTGACCGACAGGCTGTCCCTCCTGATGCAGCGAAGTTGAAACGGAGACACCGCCCAACTGGCATTCGCGATTCACAAACTCAGCGCGAGCCACTTCAATGAAATCGTGATCTTCGGTGGCCATCCAGAAAACGGGAACGGCTTTGGTGTGGCGCTGCGAAAGACAGCCGGCGAGTTTTACAGCGCTGAGCGCTTTATAGATTGTGTAAAGAGGGCCAGTGAATAAACCGGCTTGTTGCCCTGACACCACCGCGAGACAATCGGGCTCTCGTAAGAGGTCGATGTTGGCGAGCGTCTTCGCGCTAGCGCCCCAGCCTTTGTTCATTTCAGCCAGGGCATCGCACAAGGTGTCTCTATCCGTCTTCTGTGAAGTCAGGACTTTCGCGGCTCGCGCCGGAAGTTCGTGATGAAAGCGGACAGCTTCGGGATAGAACTTACGCAGCGCGACCGGATCGCGCAGGTAATCGAGGAAGAGTTTGCTTTGCTGGGGAATGCGGTCGAAGGAAAGCTGTTCGACGCGCAAGCCCGCCTCTTCAGGGGTGCTGTAACAAGCGGTTTCGGCGATGCTCAATTTATGATTGCTCCCAAGGGGATTCATTTTACGCACGGTTACGAACTTCCACCAGCGAAGGAAGTAAAGTTATGCTACAGGCTTGTCCCGTGGTACTGACGATGGTTGCTATAAAGTGCCTGCAGCTTGGATGCCACGGGCTTGTCCCGTGGTGCTGACGATGGTTGCTATAAAGTGCCCGCAGAACCACATTTGGATGCCACGGGCTCGCCCCGTGGAGGTTCACGTTTCCGTTGATTTTGCGGCTGATTCTTTTGGGAAGGTATCAACGTGAGGCCTCACGGGACGAGCCCGTGGTAGCAGCGAACGTCATTAACCACGGTACAAGCCCGTGGCATCAATACAAAAACTACGCACGGACGCCAACTTCTACGCCGGCATTCTCGAGCAACTGAAGAATCTCAGTTCGTGCAGCTTCATCGGGAGCTCGCAACGGCGCCCTCACCGCGCCGCCGTGAAAACCAACGAAGTTGAGCGCGGCTTTCAGTCCACCAATTCCATATTTCGTAGTCACTGCTTGCGCGAGCGGAGTGAGTTTTTCCTGCATTCGATCGGCAGCTTCAATTCTCCCTTCTTTCACAGCTCGAAAGATTTCAAGACACAATTCACTCGCAACGCACCCGACTGCGAGAATTCCAGCAACTGCACCAACTTTCAAAGCGTCACACAAGACGGTGCCATTGCCAGTCATAACCGCAAAGTCTGAGTTACCTCGTTCTGAAACCAGCCTGACGGTCTCTTTCAACCCATCGATGTCCGCCGAACTGTCCTTCACCGCAAAAATGTTCGGATGGTCGCTGAGCTCGGCTATCGTTTGCGGTTCAATCTTAATTCCCGTTAGCGCCGGCATGCTATAGAGCATTACGGGCGCCTTCGCAGCGTCAGCTACCGCCCGGTAATGAGTAACTAAAGCTGTTTGAGTAATCGCCGCGCGATAAAAGTAAGGAGTCAACACGAGCACCGCATCGGCCCCTTCATTAGCAGCTTTATTGACTTCGCTAATCGTTCCGAACGTGCTCTGCTGTCCGGCGCCTACGATGAAGGCTTTTTCGCTTGGAACTTCCACGCGAATCGCGGTGATGAGCTCGATGTATTCACGTTCGTCAAGATTTACGCGCTCACCAGTCGAACCCAACATGACGTAGCCGCCAATCGCAGTAGCATTCCACTGACGAATGTTGGCTGAGAATGCTTCGATATCAAGGTCACCGTTTTGTGCAAACGGAGTGGTTGTGGGGAGCAATATCCCGTGCAGCTGTTTCATGTGTAATCTTTCGGCCGCCGTGTTTTAAGTTTGAAGCAATTACTATCCGCAGATTTCGCAGATTCCGCAGATGTTTTGTTGAATCACTGTATCGTTGAGCATTAAATTTCCTGCCCAATCCGCGAGATCGGCCCCTGACAATTCCTGAATCAACATGAATTGTCACTCAACGAAAACATCTGTGCAATCTGCGTAATCTGTGGATAGTCTTAGTGATTCCAAGCCAAGCGATTATATCGATGGGCGTGTTAAGCGTCCAAGATTGAGGACTTGATTTTGCGGTCTCAGTCACACCGAGGCTTCAGCCCGGTGCAGAGAGTGGCCTTCTTAAGGCATGAACCGTTTCAACGGTTTCTGATTGGTGGGAAACGGTAAACCGTTGAAACGGTTTTTGAAATAAGAGGCCGCCGCTCACACCCGGTTGAAACCGTGTGTGAATGAGAAGTTTCATAGGCCAGGTCAGCGGAACATGTCGGTGACGTCCATGGTGAACACCATCGCGCCTCGCGGCTGGCCGGCAACATGCTTCGGATTGAACGCATAGCCAAGCGTGACATTGAAGTTCACGAGACTAAGTCTGAGCCCGCCGCCAATCCCATATCTCGTCCCAGCCTTATCCGGCCACACACGAGCGACGTCGAAGATTCCAACTGGACTAACCGCAATCCAATTGAGCTCTTTCGTGAATGTATCGAGTGTGCTGCTCACCAGCTTCATGTCCGCATCCGCCAACTTAACAGCCTCGCTGGTGTCTATTGAGTCCAGTTCTCGAACCAGCTCTGGTTGCTTCCTCGCCAGCGAATCCTTAACTGATCCAGCTGACGCACTCGCGTCTTTGAAGCCCGCCTCCAACAACAGCTTTTGCAAGTCTCCTAAGCTCGATCGCAATGCAGTCAATTGAGAACAGCTGTCATCTTCCATACAAGTGTCGCTATTTGACTCCTTTAATAAGCTCTTCAACTTGCTCGGAAGATTCTTTTGGTCCTTGATCATGGTGGTGATTATTTTCGTGCTGTCCTTGACCAGTCCGCGAGCGTCTTCCAGCGGCTCTCGAGTTTCATCGGGTATCGATTCCGGAAATTCTGCCGGCAGAGTGTTCAGCATGGCTGTCAATGTTGCGAGGTCATCGGCAACGGGCTGCATGCCGGCAACAATTTTTCCGAATGCATTTAACCTGCTGAGATAAGCCCCGACGAGGATATTACGAGCGCTCGTTTTGGAAGCTGCGAGGGCAGAAGCGAAATCCGGATCCTCCGCAATCTCTTTGGGAATTATCGCTTTACCCCAAATAGCCTTGGCCAGGGTGACATTGAGTGAAAAGAACCTGGTCCCACCCACGTTTGCTGCTGACGAGAGAAGATTCTCGGGGATGCTGCGGATGAAGGGCTGGCTGCGAATCTGCCAATCGTCACCTTCAATGAAATTGTGTTCCTGGTTTCCGCCAAAGAAGCGTTGCGTAACCGGCACCGAACCTCGAGTTTGAATGGCTCCAACTGTGAAGCGAGTTTCCAGGCTGAGTACTCGATGAACTGATCCGGCTTTTTCGCGCGCAGGAATCCAACGTCCGGTCATGGCGAAATCGCCAAGATTCTTGATGAACTCAAGCTTGCTCGTTGGTCCACGCGTGCCGAGTTGCAGCGCGTACGATCCACTCAACGAATAACGATTGGAGCGCAACGTCGCTCCGACATATCCTTTGAGCCCACCGTATCCCGAATTAGCGAGACTTGAAGAGTTGTTTGCGGCAGTCACCAGATCGGTGTGTTGATTACCACCTTCCAAAGTGCCGCCGAAACGAAAAACCACGCCGCGCTTTCCGAGCGGTCTGGTGGCTCCAAACACCTGCCCTCGAAGCATTCCTTCCCTTAGTTGGTTTGCTCCAGCCGGAACATCCGAATGTGTATAGGCAAGCCGATATTCCAACAGATTCAGCCCGCTTTCACCTGGAACCTTTGAACCAGTCAGCTCGAAATCCTGAACGTTGCTGTTCGTCGAGCCGGAACTAGATATCTCAACGTTGTCAAAGATGCCGGGCAATTGCAGCCTGATTAGTCCGCCAGCGTGCAGCCGGCGGGTGCGGTTGAAACCGAGAAAAGGGACGACCGTCAAAAACCCTATCGCCTGAGTCGTCGCTGCGGTAGTGCCCGGGCGTCGGATTTCCGAGTTCTTTAGTTCCCAGGTGTGGGCGAGGTAAGAGTTGTAGTTAGTCGTATAGACCCGGTAAACAACGTCAAGTTGGAATGGAGGGGTAGTTTCATTGCAGTTAACAATCCTGGCCAGGACAACTCTAATTCGCGATCGTGGATCAGCACTCTTCTCGATGTCATCGAGAGCGTCGTCGATCTGTTCTTTACCTTTCGAAAAGTCTTCGAGCAGAAAGACGCTGCCTGGCTGCAGCGGAAGCTTCGACTTGACTACTTTCAACTGACTTGAAATGGCGTGAAGGAAATCAATCGGGCTTTCAACTCGAACCTCACGAACCTTGAAAGTGCCCTTGGAATAAAATCCAATATCGTCGAGGTGAGTACACACCTGGGCCATGGCTGAGGCGGCTCCCAGTGTCAACCACAGCGATATTCCCGCCAACACGAAGCAGCATCGCTGGCGCGAATTGACCTCGGTCAGCATACAACTACCTAGGCGCCGCGGACGGAGATCACGCGCCTGGCTGCCGCATTAGCGCTGGCTTTCGAGATTTCGCCGGCACTAAGAAGTTTTGCGGAGTCGGCCGCAGCAAAAGCCGCGCTGGTCTGCGAATCATCGAGCCCGTTGTTCGCGGTCGCTTGGGCCTTCTGATGCAGGGCAGGTTGGATGTTGACCTTTAGTTTGACGAGGTCGTGAAAGGGGTCCGTGAGCTTGGACCGCTCTTGTAAACCGAACTCGAGGTTCCAGTCGACCGATCCATCGTTCTTAAAACCTTTGGATAGCTTGAAATCGATTTTCCGTTTTTGATCCGGAGTTACGATCAAGAGGTCGACCGAAAATGCAGTCCCTTTCGCAGGCATAGTGTTTTCCCTTTCTGACTTTCCGGAAATGAATCAAGGCATCTTAATCGAAAATCAGAAACGCTGTGGCCAAAATCTTGCTGCCGGGCGACGCTTTGCTCGCAGAAGTCCTTTAACTTTTTGAGGGCTCGTCGGGACTTTTCTCTTTCGGCTTCACGGTTGAACGGACCACGATTATCTTGTTGAGCATATCAAACCAGAATGGTGCTCCGAGAGACACGGCCAGGGCCGTCAATAGCCAGCCCAGGAAGTGCTTCTTTGTCTGATCACCTACTTCGGATATTGTCGTCGGCAACTTTCGGTAAGGATCCCCAACCGCGCTCCAACCTAACGGTAAGCCCAGTTCCCGAATTTGACACTTGTTCTTCTCGATCTTGCACTGTGGCGACGATGGATCCTTGTCGCAGGTCGGAGTTGGACATTCAGATGCCGGTGGCGCTGTCCCACCAGCTGGATTTGCTGGTTGCGCTCCACCCGCGTTTGCAGGCGGCGTATTTTCTTTTGCATATTCAATAGCTTCAGCAACTACCACTGCCCGCAGATCTTTGTCAGAGCTGAGAGACTTAACAATTTGAATGGTATCTGCATTCAACCAAACGGCTATGACCAGGCCAATGATGAAGAGAAAGACTTGGGCGCGGCGTTTATACCAGCCCGAAACGCGGTCCATAGAAGCGTTAAACCATTCCTCAATGTTTTGGCGCGCTCTAACCGCATCATTGCCGGCGGCGTCAATCAACGGCAACAAGGCGTTGCGGGCCTTCTCAAAAGGAAGACTCTCCACTGCATCTCGCAATCCTGTCAGCACGTCAGCACCCGCTGCGGGGCTCACTTCCGCCACATTAAGCGCCGCGCCACTATCAGCCTTACCGCCGACGTTCACTACTACTTGAGGTGACGCGACCTTCGCCGTCGATGCAGTTGCGTTGGCCGCCCCCGAGACTGGCGCGAAGTCATCAGCCGGCGAACCAGTCTTTGAAGAAGCGATTGTCGATTCTTCGCCTTTTTTAGCTTCAGCAGAGATATGCGGAACAATGTCCATTATCGCCAGAGCGAAGCTCCTCGCTGGAATGTATGAAGGTAGTGTTCCACTGCCCGGCTTGTATGGACCCTCAAACAAGCCATTTATCAAGGGGTGCGCGTAGAGTCGAGCAACCAGGCCATTGAGACCTTTCTTCACTTCCGGATTTTCTAAGAGTTCCAATAATCCTGCTTCCAGATGCTTCGCTCGCTTCTTAAGGATCACCTCGATCAGTTCATTTGCCGCTGAAGCCATAAGGCTTAAGAGCAGGAAGATGAATATCAAACCGATTGCCACATCAAGAATTGTTGAGTTGAACATGAGATGTCTCCTTCATTTCATTAGCTACAAAAAAAGGGTGTGAACAACTGCAAAGGTTGGCGAGGAGCAACCGCGCGTTAATTAGTCAAGCCGTGTGCGAATCTTCTCGCAAGCTAGTCTGTTGTTTCTACGGCTCGCATCAGAATGAGTTCGAAGGCCCGACCTTCATGTTGGCGTTCGGAAGCTCACTACCACTCCACCGGGCTGCGCGCTGGCGCCAAAAACTGAAAATTGCGAAGACTAGGTAGAAGCCAGGAAATGACGAGTGCCCGCGCGTGTCGACGGATCGATGACCTAACTTTAGGAATCCGTGAGCGCGATGCCGACGTGTGAAAATCTGAAAAACATGCGCCTTATACTCTGCGCGAAAATCCCTGTCAAGAAAATCATTTACCCTTTTGCCGAGGAGCACGGAACCGGTTCCGAAGTAGCGAGCGCGCTCAACTGGGGCGAGGAAATTTGATCTTCTAAAATGTTATGAAAGCAACAGCCAAAACGTTTCGTCAGCGGATACACTGTCTTGACGCGCAATCTGCCGTACCTGATTATTCATCGTTACCGGAACAGAGACTGGAGGAAGTCCCGCAGTGCCGAATTATCGATTCACCCAACTTGATGTCTTTACCGACGAACCTTTCTGCGGCAATCCCCTCGCCGTGTTTATGGAAGCAGAAGGCTTAAGTGATGACGAGCAACAAAAAATCGCGAGAGAGATGAATCTCTCCGAAACAGTATTCGTCCTTCCGGCGAGAGATGAGAAGACGCTGCGACGTTTGCGAATCTATACACCCGCGCGAGAATTGCCATTCGCGGGCCATCCGATAGTCGGCACCTGGAGCTTACTCGCGCGCGAAGGAGTGGTTCCGATTCCTGACGGAGGCGCCGGCTGGACTCAGATTCATCATGAAGTCGGGATCGGCGTATTGCCTGTCGATATTGAGTTCAAAGACGGAAAACCCGTGCAGGTTGTAATGACGCAGGGAAAATTTGAAATCGCCGGAGAGATCGAGAGCTCTGAAGATCAATCCGAAGCTGCCCGGGCCCTGGGACTGAATCGAGAAGATTTGGACGAGACGCTTCCGATTCAAGTGATCTCGACTGGCATTAAATCTTTAGCCGTGCCTATTCGCTCGCTCGCGGATTTAGGACGTTGCCGGGTGAATTCCAGTTTGCTGGCCGACGTTTATCTGAACGCCGGCGCAGGCATGTGTTACGCGTTCACTCGCGAGACCCTCGAGGTGGGCGCGGCGCGAGCACACGCGCGTTTATTCGCTCCTTCTGACAACATTGCTGAAGATCCGGCGACTGGGAGCGCGGCGGGTGCGCTGGGAGGTTACCTGGTCCATCATGGAGCCATCGCTGTCGATCCAGTCGACGACAAGTATTCCTTCGTTATCGAGCAAGGCGATTTCATCCAACGTCCCAGCCGCATTAATCTCGAGATCAAAGGAAAGCCCGGCGCTGTCGAGCAGGTAAGAGTCGGCGGACAAGCTGTGGTCGTTGCGCACGGTGAGGTGATCTTTTAACGACAGGATGACTACTCGACTTGACCTTCTGATCATCGGCGCCGGTCCGGCCGGGCTGTCGGCAGCACACGCCGCGGCCCAGGAAGGGTTGGACTATCTCGTGCTTGAGAAAGGCACGATCGCCGACACTATCCGACATTACCCGGTCGGCCGCAGCCTCTTCTCAACTCCTAACGAGCTGGAAATGATCGAAGGAACTTTAAAGCCCGTCCGAGAAAAGCCTACGCGAGAAGAGCTTTTGTCGCATTACATTCAGTTCGTGTTGGCAAACGATCTCAAAATAAATACCGCCGAAGAAGTGATCGAAGTTGAGCAGTCCGGTGATGGGTTTCGAGTTCGCTCGAGCTGCGCCGAATACGAGACTCGACGGTTGTTGTTCGCTTTCGGCGCGATGGCTCGACCAAGACATCTGAACGTTCCCGGTGAAGATTTGCCGAAAGTACACCATCGCTTCGTCGAGCCTTATCCATACGTTCGCCGGAATTCACTCGTCGTTGGAGGCGGAAACAGCGCCGCCGAGGCAGCGCTGTTTCTCTCGGAGGAGGGCTCGCGAATCACGATGGCCATTTGGCGAGACGATTGGGAGAACCGTGATCCGAAAGCCGGAGCCATGAAGCACTGGGTCCGGATGCCGCTCGAAAATGAAATTGCTGAAGGGCGGCTGCGAGTAATTCTCTACAAACACGTTGATGAGATTCTCGAGGATGCCGTGCGGCTTACGACTGAAGAAGGCGAGTCGATCACGATTCCGAACGACGTGGTTTTCGTGTTGGTGGGCAGCGATGCCGACTTAACTTTGCTGAAGAAGCTTGGCGTGAAGACGGCGCCGGGAAAACTAACCGAAGTTCCCGTCTATGATGAGAATACTTTTGAGACCAACGTGCCGGGCGTGTATGTCGTCGGTCACTTCACGAATGCTCGTCACATAAAAGCAGCCATCGACGTCCCTCGCCGCATCATTCCGTTGATTGCTAAAGAGCTGAAGGCAACAGGCGTTTAGAGCTCAATCTTCAGATTGTGTGCCGACCAGGTCGCAAACTGAAGTTTGAACTCTAAACGCCTGTCTTGCGAGTAGAAATGGTCATTGCTGCCCGCACTCGGCGTTTGAGTGCGTGACATTGTTAGTGAACCTGCGCTGATACTCTTCTGAGGTAATAAACGAGCAGACCATGCCACGGAAGTTGCCCGGCTGCGCATTCAGAATATCAAGCCAGAACTGAAATCCTCGCTGATCCTCCGTTCGTCGCAAGTAACCTAAGTACTGCATCTGAACGAACGCCGGATTGTATTCCCTTTGCATCAGGGTCGCGTTATCGACAACTCCACGCAGCACTGTGGCTCTGGTAGCTCCCTGATCCATTGACGCGATTGCAGCCTGTCGTTCGGCAGCGAATGGGATCAGATTTGCCGAATCGAAAAGTCTATTGACGAACTCCGTGTTGGTCAGCGAGTCGGGATAGACTGTCTTGAACTGATCGCGCTGCACGAAATTATTCACCAGAGTGATCTTGTTTGCACTGAGGTTTGGCCCGCCAACGACTTTTGCCCTGTCGATCGTGAATTCGGAATAAGTCGGACGCCTACCAAACGAAGCGTTGAAAAGACGGTAGACAAAATAGCCCGATTGCTGGAACTCGCTTTCGACCAGGAATGCTGCTGAAGTTCCGATGCGTCTTTCGAAACGGCATTGAGCGCTGTTCCCGCAGGTATCGATGTGCTCCGTCCAGTAATCGAATCCGGAAATGTCCGGCTCGCGGGAAAGGAAATCCATATAGTGCTGATGAATGAAATAGTCCGTGTCGTCGGGGAGTCCCGGCGTCGCATTTATCATCACCACACTGACCTGACCATTCGCGACTACGGCAAGGTCAGGCTTGGTATCACTATTAAAGTCAGAGACAGTCGCAGCGATACAGCCCGGGCCGTCCCCGAACGGCGCCGAAGTGTTCAAGGTGCCATCGCCTTTGCCGAGAAAGACATCGGCATGCGGACCAATGAAAACTCCAGTCGATACCAGATCGATTTTTCCGTCGCCGTTGAAGTCTCCAGCTTTCAAATCTACGGGAGTGTTGATCTGACCTGAGCTGTAGCTTGGCGCCGCGAAGGAGCCATTGCCATTTCCTAACATGATGTTGACTGACGGGGGCGCCAAAAAAGCCACCGCAACGTCGTTCTTTCCGTCTCGGTTGAAATCGCCGACAACCACCGAGGAAGGTTGAGTGTTTCCTCCCGTGGGCGAGTTTATCGCCGATTGAAATGTTCCATCACCGTTGCCCAATAAGACGCTGACAGTTTTCGCATTCACACTCGTCGTCACTAAATCGAGTTTCTTATCTCCGTTAACATCGCCATGTCTTACTGTTGTCACCCCAGCAGCGGCGGGATAGCTTGTGAGGGGACCAAAACCGCCGTTGCCGTTAGCCAGCATGACTCCAATCACATTGCCGACGGGCATCGCCAGGTCGAGAAAGCCATCTCTGTTATAGTCGGCGGTGGCTATGTCGGCTGCTTTGCCTGGCGTCGCGTAACTCACTGCCGCTTTGAAAGTCCCGTCGCCGTTCCCCAGCAAGACACTGATATTGTTTTCGTTCCCATTCGCCGTGGCTAGATCGAGCTTGCCGTCTTTATCAAAATCTGCAGAGACAAGGTAGGTCGGTCCCAAACCGCCCGGGTAGTTAACGCCGCTGTTGAAAGTCCCATCATTTTTGGCGATTAAGACGGTTACGCCATTGCCGGGTGTTGAGAATGTGCCGTGGTTAGACACAGCGATATCTGCACGCCCGTCGCCATTAAAGTCCCCCGCCACTATTCCCCACGGACCGCTACCTGCGGGATAGTTAGTGCCGTCGCCAAACACCACGGTCTGCGCCGCTGCTGTCAAAGTCAAAGATAACAATACGGCGAGCACGACAAGAATGCATCGGATTTTTGTGGGAGCAGTTAGTTCAGACGGTGACATTGGCGCTGTCATGACAAATCCTCCTCCCTGGGAGCGCAGGCATCCCTGCCTGCCATCGTTAATTATGCGTATCTTAATTTTCAAGTGGAATCCTTTTTGCTCCGTAGCAGGCAAGGATGCCTGCGCTCCCAGGCTGCGCCAGTCAAAGATAAGTTGATGTAGTGAGCCCGAGGCCTCGTTAATTGAGGTGCACATAATAATTCCGATCACGCACCATGGCAACGATTTCGCGTGGAGAAGATTTAGCTGACGACTGGTTCGACTTCATCATGTTGTCATCTTTGCGGCTTGGATTTTATGCCAGGACTTGAGAATCGGTGTGGGTGTTGCGGTGGCCGGCGGAGAATGGTCATCACGAACTTAAGGCAGCGAATCGAGGTTGACTCGATCGCGGCGGGCGACGTGGGTTTCGTAGGCGGCGGCTTCGACGGCGTGGGCGACGGCTTCGGCGACGCGTTTGTCGAACACTGAAGGGACGATGTATTCGGGGTTGAGTTCGTCGTCGCTGATGATTCCGGCAATCGCATGCGCGGCTGCCTGCTTCATTGCTTCGTTGATGCGCGAGGCGCGACAGTTTAGAGCGCCGCGGAAGATGCCAGGAAAACTAAGAACATTGTTTATCTGATTCGGATAGTCGGAACGTCCCGTAGCCATCACCGCGACGAAAGGTTCAGCTTCTTCAGGCATTATTTCCGGCGTAGGATTCGCCATCGCAAACACGATCGGCTTCTCCGCCATTTGTTTAAGATCGTCAGTATCGATCACACCCGGAACTGACAAGCCGAAGAAAACATCCGCGCCTTTGATGACGTCGTGAACAGTTCCCTGCTCGCAGTGCGGGTTAGTGTTGCGAGCATACCAATCCTTCACCCAGTTCATGTGTTCGCGACGGCCTTCGTAAATCGCGCCTTTCTGATCGCAGCCAATGACATTCTTCACGCCCGCGCCCATGATGATCTTGGTACAAGCCACACCGGCTGCGCCTACGCCGTTCACGATTACCTTGATGTCTTCCATCTGCTTGCCAACGATTTTCAAAGCATTGATCAGTGCCGCCAGAACGACTACGGCAGTGCCGTGCTGATCATCGTGAAAGACCGGGATGTTGAGTTCCTCTTTCAATCGATCTTCGATTTGAAAACAACGAGGCGCTGAAATGTCTTCAAGGTTAATCCCCCCGAAAACAACTGAGATAGCCTTAACAGCCTGGACGATCTCATCGGGATCCTTGGTGTTGAGACAAATTGGGAAAGCGTCGACTCCGGCAAACTCCTTGAAGAGCATTGCCTTCCCTTCCATTACCGGCAACGCTGCTGCAGGCCCGATATCACCGAGTCCCAAAACAGCCGTGCCGTCAGTCACGATCGCGACGGTATTCTTCTTGATCGTTAAGGTGAACACCTTTTCAGGATCGTCGCGGATGGCTTCACAAACTCGAGCTACGCCGGGCGTGTAGGCCATGGAAAGATCGTCTCGAGTCTTCAACGGCATCTTGGGAACTACTTCGATTTTCCCGCCGATGTGCATCAGGAAAGTTCGATCAGAAATGTTGATGAGTTCGAGGCCGTCGATATCACGCACGGCCCTGGTGATTTCTTCACCGTGCTTGCTCGAAGTGGCGTTGACCGTGATGTCCCGTATCACGTAATCGCGGCTGGCACTGGCGATGTCGATGGCTCCGATATCACCGCCGGCGCGTCCAATCGCTGTGGTCAATTCCCCCAGAGCGCCGGCCTTGCTCGAAAGCTTTACGCGAAGAGTCAGGCTATAACTGGCGCTCGGTGTAACCGACATTCTTGAGATGGATCCTTTCCGGCTGTTTCAGATGTTGTAACGTGAAAAGATTGGTGACGCAACTGAGATTTGTTATTGGTACTTTGTACTTAGTTCTTGGTACTTTGTACTTAGTTCTTTGTAGGTGAATCTTCGGCTGGTTGTTTTGTTTTCAACATACCCAAAATTACTCAACCGTGATCAGCTCAGGGTCAGGAAGGGTCGCTTGCGCCCGCTGGTGAATCGGCATTCAAGATAAATTGAGGGAGAAAGGTCTTTGTCTTTTCTATCGGAGTGCTAATGGAGCTCGAGGCGGGCGCAAGCGACCCTTCCTAACCTTGAGACTTTCGAGGCAGTTGTTTCACTCACGAGGGCGGATCAAGCAAGTGAACACAGCGGTCCTCCGCAGTCACCTCTGGTTCAGCATTCCAGCGATTCGCTTGATGACAGCAAGATCGCCACCGTTTTGGGCGAGTAGCTTTAACGATCTTCGTCCGAGAAGCTTATAAGCAGCGAGCGTTTCAGCATTGTCTGTAGCCGCAAGAGCAGCGAGATGTCTCTTCACGGTCTCTGCGTCACCGCGCGCGTATGTTCCTGTCAGAGCTTCAAAAGGCGCCGAGCTAGTCAGATTCCTCCAAGTGCTCTCCAGCAAAGGCAGTAGCACTTTCTGGGCAGTCGCTTGATCGAGACCGCATTGAGTCAGCATTTCGATTGTCACATCAAACAACGCTGTGATGTGACCGGAGGACATGACCGCGGCTGCGTGGTAAAGAGCTTTTTGGTGGGACTCGATGGAGAAACTTCGGGCTCCCAAATCTTTTACGATCTGCTTCGCTACTTTCAGCGCCCCTTTGTCGCCCTCCACACAAAAGAACGCAGAGCCAAGTGCGCCAGCGCCTTGCTTGGGGTCGCTAATCGAAACCAGTGGATGAAGAGATCCAGTATGAAAACCACGAGCGGCAAGGGGCTCGAGAACCTCAGATGAGAGTGCACCGCTGGTGTGGAGCACGGTGCGTTGAGGATTTGAAGACTTGGCCTTCGCTAAACTCGTCGCGACGCCGCTGATGGCATCGTCGGGAGTGGCAATCAGGAACAAGGCACTGTCCGGCAGCTTTTCCAGTTGATCTTCGCTTAGCGACTGGCAATTCCCGGAAATCAGCTTGCTCGCTTTTCGAGCATGGCCTGGCCGGCGAGCGACCAATGCTTCGATCCGGTAGCCACAAGAATCGAGGGCTATCGCCAGCGCCGTCCCGAGACGACCCGCCCCGATGATCGAAACTGTCGGGTACTTGGCGGTTTTGGTTTTGTTGGTCGATATCGCTGGATTCACTTGATTCAGTCCGACGCTTAGTAATGAGTCAGTTTTGAAAGTAGACGTCTCTCATTCACACCGTGGCTTCAGCCCGGTGACAAGGTTAAGCCACCAAAACCAATCAACCGTTTCAACGGTTTATCGGTCAACAAGCATGGAAACCGTTAAAACGGTTCACAGAATTATTTTACTCGTTCACCCCCGGTTGAAACCGGGGGTGAATGAGAACCTTGAAACTGACACACTACCTAATGATGCTTATGCTTAGGCTTTTCCAAGGAGTTCATTTATAATGCCCGCACGTCTCCGTGAACGAAAACGTCCACTTGGGCTCAGCAAAGTCAGCTTTCGACGCGCAACCATCTCGCTAAAAAAGCGCATCATAGGGCACGCGCCAGAAAATAGCTAAACGGCCCCGAGACTTTCATAAAGTACCCCTTTGGATGTTTTCTCCCCGCGCCCTTGAAAACTACTCGCGGCTTCGCGGAAGAGGTGCCTCCTTCCTTCGGGCCACATTTCGGACATTGGAGGTTTCGAACATGAACCGTCGTTTCTCCCGCCTGCTGATAGCCTTGGCGCTTACAACATCGCTATTGAGCTCGTCGCTCGCGGCCTTCGCCCAAAGCTCTACAAGCCAGGACAATAGTAACGCCGCTAAGACTCAGAACCAGACTGCCACCACCGACGCCCAAAAAGTAGCGTCCATGCCGCCCGTGCCGAGCAAGGCTCCGAATGCCAAGCCTTTGTCCACCAATGAAGATCCGGAAATGATCGGCAAGCGCAACCTCAACAAAGGCATCGTGTCCAAAATGAGCGGCTCGACCGAGAAAGAAGTCAAAATTGGACAACAGTTGGCGGCCGAGGTCGATCGTCAAGCAAAGTTCATCGACGATCCACTTGTAACCGAGTACATCAACCGCGTCGGCCAAAACATTGTGCTGCACTCGGACGCGAAGGTGGCCTTCACGATCAAGGTGATTGATTCTGATGAGGTCAACGCTTTCGCACTGCCGGGCGGTTTCTTTTATGTAAACAAGGGTTTGATTCTCGCTGCTGATAATGAAGCTGAGCTCGCCGGAGTGATGGCACACGAGATTGGTCACGTCGCCGCTCGACACGCGATGGAGAACAACACGAAAGCGACCTTCGCTGAATACCTGGCGATGGCAGGATCGATTTTCCTGGGTGGTTGGCCCGGCTTGATTTATCAGAATACCGCCGGCATGGGCTTGATGGCGATGTTCATGAAATTTAGCCGCGGCGCCGAGGAAGAAGCTGACAAACTTGGAGTGCAATACATGTACGCTGCGGGCTACGACCCAAATGCGATGGCAACCATGTTTGAAAAGCTGGAAGCAAAGAACAAAAAGAAACCGGGTTTGATTTCACGGGCATTCGCATCGCATCCCGCGCCACCCGATCGCAGAGCCTCGGCCCTCGCTCTGGCGGCACGGTTCCCAGAGCACGAAGAGTACGTGATTAGCAGCTCCGAGTTTCAGCGAGTCAAAGGCCGGCTGCTGCGGTTGTCAAATGCGCGGGCATCGAGTGCCGGCGACCTTTCAAATGGAGAGAATGGTCCGACGGGCAAACCGACTTTGAAGCGGCGTCAGCCAAGTCCGGACGAAACTACCGCGCCGGCAGGCACAGAACAGAAACCCGGTGAGAAGGATTCGGGTGCGCCAAAACTAAAACGTAACGATACGTCGCAGCCGCAGCCGTCTCCGACGCCGCAACCATAAGTAGGTGGAGTGGCTCGGGCATCCGGCTCGTAGTTGCTGCTCAATAGGTTGATTCGAGGCTCTTCGATCAATGATCGAAGAGCCTCTTTTGTTTTCTCTGAATCCACCTGCGAAAGCGCGTGGATTTCCAAATCTCTTTACAAGCCACCGCTTAATCGCTATAAGGTCACACGCTGAATCCAAACGGTTCACCTCAGCGGACCTCGTCCGTACTCCTTACCTCCCCCTTTGCAGCCCATTCACCGTCAGCGGTGAGCGAGCAGGATGCCGCGTACTTAAGCTACGAAAAGGAGATTACAAAATGGCTACCCCAAACATTGACATAACAGTCGAGCCTTCTATTTCGGGCAAGGCTGAGTATCTTGCCCTCGCCGCAATGACCTCCAGCGGTAAGACCGGAGTGAAAGTCGTGCTGCGACTTCGGCTGGAGAACAAGAACAAGAAGAAAGGTGACTTCACCAAGGTGAAGGGCATTCGCTTCTCGTTTCCCGGTTCGTCCCAACCGGCGATGGACATGCAAGGTGTGAATATGGACGGCAGCCTCGACCTCGACGCTGGCGCCGCTGCCGTCTGGTCCAACGGTCGCGTGGATCTTGATCCTGATCCGAACGTTACTAATTTCATTAACAACTCCGTGTACCTGACCGGTGATCCCCCGTCGAAAATAAAGATCGATGTTACTTGCAAAGACTTCAGTGATCCGAAGTCTGTCACCCTCTCGCTGGTCGAGCACAAGAGTCCCGTGGCGGGCGATGCCTATCGCTTTCCGTACGCCGCGGGAGAACTGAGGACTGACGAGTATTACTCAGCTTCGGCAGTGCATTGGGCCAATGGCGGCAGTAATGGAACGCAGATCTTTGCTCATGACATTGGCTGCGTCGGCTGGGACAGCAAGGCAAAGAAGTGGTCCAGCCTGGTTCCTGGCGGCAGTAACATGAAGAACGATGACTATCGCATCTACAACAAGCCCGTTAGGGCCATGGCCGACGGAACCGTCGAAAAGTGGTCTGACACTTCCGATGACAACGTCATAACGGCTGACAAAAATGGCAACCTTCAATTCCCAAGTCCGACCCCTTCGCCGGTGGGCGGGAACAACATTACTATCAAGCATGGCAGCGAGATCGTTACCTACTGCCACTTTCGCAAAGGCACCATGCCTGCCGAACTAAAGAAAAAGGGAACACCTGTATCGGAAGGCCAGTTCCTCGGGCGCGCCGGCAACACTGGAAACAGCACCAACCCGCACACTCACGTCGAATGCGAAAGAGCGTCAGACACTGCGCTGAGGCCGCTGCCATTCCGAAGCGCCTTTGTGATTGATCGCGCCAAGTTGTCGCCTCCGGGCGCCGATGGTCCATGGTTTCGTCTGCAGGGTCACGGAATTCCGAAGGATGGGGTTTCAATCTGGCCGGCTTCCACAGCGCCAGGCTTCCCGGTACCGACCATCGGAATCTCGATGGCTGGTGATTGGGCCAACTCTTTCTTCATCAACTCTGACCTGGCTAGTTTTTCCGCGACGGCACAGGACCTCTTTGATAAGAAGGGCCGCAGGCTAATCCGGGCGACCACCTTCGTGGAAAACGGCCAACGCCGCTGGGTCGGCATCTCGCGCGCCGGCGATTGGGCGAACCAGTGGTGGATTAGTCCAAACCTGACCGAATTTCTGAAGACCGCCCAGGACCACTTTGACAAGAAAGGGCTGCGACTGATTTACGTCGACAGCTATGTGGAAAAGGGCAAGCGTCAATGGATCGGGATAGCGCGCGGCGGCGATTGGGCGAGCCGCTTGATTGTTGAGGACGATCTAGCCAGCTTCTCGAAAGAAGCACAAAAACTTTTCGATGAAAAAGGGCTTCGTCTCATCTACGTGATGACCTGGACTGAAGGCAAGAAGCGGAAATGGTTCGGGATTTCGCGGTCCGGCAATTGGGCCAACACGTGGTGGATTAGTCCAAATCTCGGGGAATTCTCAACGAAGGCACAGAAACTTTTTGACGATGACGGTCGCCGTCTGATCCACGTATCTACCTACGTGGAGGGAGGCGAAAGGCGGTGGATCGGAATCTCGCGGTCTGGTGACTGGGCTAACCGCTGGTACTATCGATCTGACCTGGATTCGTTCTCCCTCGAAGCTCAGCGACTTTTCGACGACGAGCATCTGCGGCTGATACATGTGCAGATGCTTGAGTAACGCGCCATGAATAGGTGTCCGACGAGCTCTAGACTCAGCCATGAGCACGCCGCCCGCAGGTAGTGCATTCGCGGCCACAGATGAACACGGAGTAACACAGATCTAAAATCCGATTATTCAGATCCCTTATATCCGTGTTCATCTGTGGCCTAAATCTAGCGCTCTCCACTTCAGTCATCGTCGTTGGTCACCCGGTTGAAACCGGGTGAGAATGAGATGGACTAACTCAAAACGTACCACTACCCGATTCCCGCGACTCCGCCTCGCCTTGACAAGCTTTAGAGCGGTTTGTATTCTAACCGTTCGCGTTTTGGGCGCATATTTCGGGGATAATTAACTATGTCAACATACTTTCCCAGCGGGAAGGAGCTCGCTGGAAATCGAAATTGGTTTGTAGTGGATGCGGCCGGTCAGACGGTTGGTCATCTCGCCTGCGAAGTCGCCGCCATCCTAAGCGGCAAACGCAACCCTCGTTGGACACCTTTCATGGACATGGGCGATTTCGTCATCGTCATCAACGCTCGCAAAGCAGTCTTTAAAGGTAGCAAGGGTGAGCAGAAGCTTTACAGGCACCACACGCTGTACCCGGGTGGACTTCGCGAAGTCTCCGTAAAGGTGATGTTCGAAAAGCACCCGGAGCGGATTATCGAGCTTGCGGTGAAAGGAATGCTTCCCAAGAACAAACTTGGGAAAGCCATGGCGAAGAAACTAAAAGTCTACGCCGAAGGCGAACATCCTCACTCGGCTCAGCAACCCCGCCCCTACGAATCGACCCAAACCTCCAAATAACATCAAAACTGAAAGATTAAGAGGAAAGTAGCTGTGGCTGAGATTCAATATTACGGGACGGGACGGCGCAAGACCTCGACCGCACGCGTTTATTTGCGACCCGGTGGCGGCGAAGTCACTGTCAACAAGAAGACGTTCGCCAGGTACTTCCCGAATGAAACGTTGCGAATGATCATCCGGCAACCGCTGCAGTTGACCGATACGACCTCGAAGTTCGATATCGTTATTAACGTCGACGGTGGTGGTCCTTCCGGACAGGCGGGCGCTATTCGACACGGCATTACCCGGGCGTTGTTGGAATTCAACGCGGACTTGCGACCAGCTCTGAAGCAGGCGGGCCTGGTAACGCGCGACCCGCGCATCAAGGAACGCAAGAAGTACGGTCAGAAGGGCGCGCGTAAACGGTTCCAGTTCTCGAAACGATAAGGAAAAAGTTCCTGAATCCATTGTCGCGACCCAGGGTTGGTTGTTCCTGGTGAGGAACACAAGGTAGCGGCGAGTACAAAACCAATTCACTAGAAGGAGATATCAGTTTGGCTTCGGTTACGATGAAAGAATTGCTTGAGGCGGGAGTTCACTTCGGCCATCAAGTCAGGCGCTGGAACCCGAAAATGAAGGAATACATTTTCGGTGAGCGCAACGGCATTTACATTATTGATCTGCAAAAGACGCAGCGGATGTTTCGCGACGCGATCAGTTTCGTCTCAAACTTGATCGCCGAAGATCGCGGCAAAACAGTTCTTTTCGTAGGCACTAAGCGACAGGCGCAGGACGCTATTCGTGAAGAGTCTGAGCGCGCCGGTATGTACTTCGTTAATCAGCGCTGGCTGGGCGGACTGCTGACGAACTTTCAAACGGTGCAGAAATCAATCAAGCGTTTGAAAGACCTCGAGGCTATGCAGACCGACGGTCGCTACGAAAAGCTGACCAAGAAAGAACGAATCAAGCTTGACCGCGAGCGCGAGAGCCTGAACAAGAATCTTTCCGGTATCAAAAACATGAACCGCCTGCCCGACGCCGTCTTCATTATCGACGTGCGCAAAGAAGAGATTGCCGTGGCTGAAGCAAATCGACTCGGCATTCCCATCGTCGCAGTCGTCGACACGAATTGTTCGCCTGAGGGAATTGACTATGTTATCCCCGGCAACGATGACGCTTTGAGAGCTGTTCGTCTCTTCACTTCCCGGATCGCTGACGCGATTCTCGAAGGACAACAGATTGCTACTGAAGGCGGAACCGCAGCTCAGGAAGGCGACGAAGCGGCAGGACTTTCAGGCATCGCCGGCGAGGCAGCTGGAATCTCCGCGGCAACAACTGATGGCGGCGAGACGGCGGATGCAACTACCGGCAACGAGGTGACAGCTACTAGTCCTCCGGCGGCAGTGACTGAAGCTCCCGCGGAAACATCAAGCGCGCCCGAACCATCCGTTGCTGCGCAGGAACAAAGTCAGGAGCAAGGCGCCGAAGTAGTGGCAGCCAGCTAAGCGAATTTCTTAAGTTCACAAATCGGCGAGCGCAGCCTTCAAGCGGAGTTCCGCCGGGCTGCGCTTTTCAGTAATTATCGGACAAACTCCATTGTCCGTTTCATACGAGGCCAGTGGTCGGCGACGATTCAGATCGGCGGATCCAGCGCCAGAAATAAATTAGACAGCAAGCAACGGCTTGCTGGAGGGAGATTTCGGAAACATGGCAGACATAACAGCAAGTGCAGTAAAGGCACTGAGAGAAAAGACTGGTGCGGGTATGATGGAGTGCAAGAATGCACTCGTCGAGGCTGGTGGTAGCGAAGATCGCGCGGTTGAAATTCTGCGCGAGCGTGGTTTGGCATCGGCGCGAAAGAAAGAAGGCCGTATCGCCGCGGAAGGCGCCGTTGGTTCGTACATTCACATGGGCGGCAAGGTCGGAGTCCTGGTCGAACTTAATTGCGAGACCGATTTCGTTGCTCGCGGGACTGACTTCCAGCAACTGGTCAAGGACATCGCAATGCATATCGCCGCGGCAGAGCCACGCTATGTCGCGCGTGAGGACGTTCCGGCCGAGGCGCTGGAAAAAGAGCGGGAGATAGCTCTCGCCCAGGCGAAAAACGATCCCAAGAACGCCAACAAACCTGAACAGGTAATCGAAAAGATCGTCGATGGACGCATGAACAAGTTCCACGAGGAGTTTGTGCTCGTCGATCAGCCTTTCGTCAAGGACCCTTCCAAAACTGTGGGGGAGATTGTCACCGAGGCCAGATCCAAGACCGGCGAAAAGATTACCATCCGCCGCTTCAGTCGCTATAAGATGGGCGAAGGTCTCGAAAAACGCGGCGATGATTTCGGCGGCGAAGTCGCAGCGCTGCTGAGCTAGCTCTGATGGACGAACAATCACAACCACTCGAGTCACGCGCAGCTTATCGTCGCGTCCTTCTGAAGTTGTCTGGTGAAGCCCTCATGGGCGCTCAGAATTACGGCATCGATGTGGACGTGGCTCGGAATGTGGCGGAGGAACTCAAAGCCGTCAGTGACACGGGTGTCGAAGTAGCGGTCGTAGTAGGCGGCGGAAACATTTTTCGCGGCGTGTCCAAGAGCGCCGGAAATATGGACCGCTCTTCAGCCGATTACATTGGCATGCTCGCAACCGTTATGAACGGTGTCGTGCTGCAGGATGCGCTCGAAAAGCTTCACGTTCATTCGCGTGTCATCAGCGCCATCGATCTGCCACAGCTCGCGGAACCATTCATTCGCAGAAGAGCGATTCGACATCTTGAAAAAGGTCGCGTGGTGATATTTGTAGCAGGCACGGGTAATCCTTACTTCACTACTGACTCAGCCGCAGCTCTGCGGGCGCTCGAAGTTCGTGCTGAGGTGATTCTCAAGGGAACTAAAGTCGAAGGAGTTTATTCCGCGGATCCAATGAAGGACAGTGCGGCCACTCGCTACGATTGCATAACGTATCAAGAGGTGCTCGAGCGCCAGTTGAAAGTTATGGACGCCTCAGCTATTTCGTTGTGCATGGATAACAACCTGCCGATCGTGGTTTTCAACATGCGCGTTCCCGGAAACATCAGCAGGGTTATCAATGGCGAAGCAGGCGTCGGCACGAAAGTATGTGTTTAGCCTGACACGGGCGTCTTTAGCTTGTGAGTTCGTGATTTCATAAACGCTGGGAGTTTCATATGAGCACAGCCGACGTATTCAAAGAAACCAGTTCGCGAATGGGAACCGTAATTGAAGACTGCCGCCGCAAGCTCGCGACCATTCGAACCGGCCGAGCCACTGCCGGTCTGCTCGATAACATCATGGTCGACTACTACGGAACCGCCACTCCCATCGCACAGATGGCTTCGGTTCACGTTGCCGAGCCGCAATTGCTGACCGTGCAGCCGTGGGATCAAACCCAGATAACTGTTATCGAAAAAGCGATTCGAGCGTCAGATCTCGGACTCAATCCATCCAACGATGGCAAGCTTGTGCGCATACCGGTTCCCGCTTTGACTGAAGAGCGGCGCAAGCAACTCGCAAAGCAAATTCACGAGATAGCTGAAGACCACCGCACCGCCGTGCGGAATGTGCGCCGCGATTCCAACGAGCGCTTGAAGAAGATGCTGAAGGACAAGCAAATCTCGGAAGACGACGAGCGACATGCGCTCGACGAGGTTCAAAAGCTCACCAATAACAACATTCAAACAATCGACAAGCTCATGGAGTCAAAAGAAAAAGAGATTCTGAGCGTTTGATGCCTTTTAAAGTTCACGTCCGAGCTGATTTTGTAGTTGTCTGTTTACTATTCGGACTGCTTTCATTTCCCGTAGCTTCGTACTCGGCGAGTATCCAAAGCGCGACCGAAAGCGTTATTGGCTCGAGAAGCTTGGCCGCATCAGTACCGTCGCTAACTACATCTCCCGGTTCTTTTCAAAGCGGTCGCCTACCCAGGAATGATCGCAATTTGCACCAGACCACTCACGATGTGACTGGTCTCGCGCGTGTCATATCTTTTGACCTGCCCAGCGGTTCACTAGCCCGAAACCAGGGCGGATACACCTTCGATTCCCTTTCTTTCTTCAAGATATTTCAGGGCCGCGCACCGCCAGTCACCTCGATCTAAATCAACGAAAAGACTGTCCCTTAACACCCATACTTTCAAAAGTCGAAGTGTGAGACTGGGAGCGCAGGCATCTCTGCCTGCTCACGTTTGGTAAGTACTACTTTGATTCTTAAGGAGATTCTTACAGGAGGTATGCAGGCAGGGATGCCTGCGCTCCCAGTTTGTTGTGGGTCATTTGAGGCTCAGCTGTGTCCTGGCTCGCTACCTGGATGGCTGTGACCAAGTGTAATGTCGAATGGAGATAATTATGAATTCAGGAATAATCGTAACGTTGGTAATCGTGGTCATTGGTGCAGCGGCGCTTGTCTATCTCGAAATGCACTCTCGCCGTAACACTCGAAACAAGCAGAGAAGTGAAGATGAAAAACATATGATTGACCGTTAGAGGTTTGATTTTCTTCGAGCCCCGATTATGTTTGCTCGGGGCTCGGAGAGAATCTGCGGTTGTGACCCGGCCCTGAAAGGCGGAGGCTAAAGATGAAAAGGTTTCTACACGGAACACTCGACACGATACTTATTGTCGCGGGAATTCTCTCTGCTGGATTTGGCTTGAAGGGGTTTCTACTTTCGAGCAGATTCATTGATGGCGGGGTGACGGGAATTTCAATGCTGCTCTCAGACATCATCGGCTGGCCTCTATCGATACTGATCCTGGTCATCAACCTTCCCTTCATCGCGCTCGGGTATAAGCAGATTGGGAAGATGTTCGCTATTAAAGGAACTATCGCAATCGCGGGCCTGGCACTTTGCCTGGCTGTAGTCACCTTTCCAGACGTGACCCATGACAAGCTATTGACCGCGGTCTTCGGCGGGTTCTTCATCGGCGCTGGTATTGGACTAGCGATTCGAGGTGGCGCAGTGCTCGATGGCACTGAGATCGCTGCGCTATTAATCAGTAAGACCACTCATGTGTTGCGTGTTGGCGACGTGATCCTCTTGCTGAACATTTTTATTTTTGGCGCCGCAGCGATTGTTCTCGGCCTCGAACCGGCGCTCTACTCGATGCTCACTTATTTCGCTGCTTCGAAGACTGTCGATTTTCTTATTCACGGAATCGACGAATACACAGCCATCATTGTCATCTCTGAGAAGCATTCCGAGATCCGCCAGGCTATCGTTAATTCTCTTGGGCGCGGCGTGACGGTGTACAAAGGTCGCGGCGGGATGACAGATTCAGATCAGGACATTTTGTATTGCGTGGTTACTCGTCTGGAGATTGGCAGGGTTAAGAATGTCGCCCGAGAGCTGGATGAGCATGCGTTCATCATCATTCAGCGTTTGGCCGACGCTGAAGGCGGATTGTTGAAGCGACTGCCAATGCATTCCTAAATGCTGCTGTTCTTGCTGCTGTTCTTGGTTCTTTGTACTTTGTTCTTTGTTTCCGGATTCCGGTTGTCGAGTCGGGGTTCTTTGAGGCTTGGCCAGGCGTCGGGGCTCTGAAATTGAACGAGGCTACGGTCGTTGGGCTCAAGTTCAAAGAACCAAGAACAAAGAACCAAGAACTATTAAGACCTGTCAGAATCGGAACCATTACCTTACCAATTTCGTTTGAGAAAGTGTGCGAATAAAGATTCCCAGCGGTAAAGCCCGACATGCACCTCTTGCAGTCAGTCCAGGGCGAAAACCTGCTCGTAGAAAGACTTTTGTCACCTTCGCCCTGATCATTACAACGCTGGTTCTCATTTTCAACTGGTCTCTGATTGCGCAGGGCGCTGAGCAGGTCGCAAATAGAGTAGTGCTCTACGTCCATGTGGTTGAGCTTTACACGAAGGATCCGGATCGCAATCTGGCAATGCCACTCCTCGATATCGAAAAGGCAGGCATCGCCAATACGTGGCACGCTCCCCGAGGCGGTAGTCGGCTACACGAGGGACAGGATATTTTTGCGCCGCAAGGCACGCCGATCTATTCGGCAACGTCGGGCTACGTAATGAAGATTGGCGAGAACGCCTTGGGAGGTCAGACCGTTTCAGTAGTCGGCGCTGGCGGCCGGATCTACTATTACGCTCATCTCGACTCCTACGCGCGTGGTCTGAATGAAGGCGACCGCGTTAACAAAAAGACCATTCTGGGATACGTCGGCACAACCGGCAACGCGGCCGGAACTCCTCCTCATCTGCATTTCGGAGTTTATGCGACCGGCGGCGCTATCGATCCGTTGCCACTACTCACGGATCGGCCCAAACCGCCACCGCCAGTCAGACCTGCAGATACCACCAGGCAACAAAGATCTCGACGGCGATAGCTTTCTAAAATCTCAAACTGAGAAATTACTTCCGAGGCGAAGGCATGGTTTCAGTCGTCATCTTTCTCGCTTCTGTCAGCCAGCGTTGGATCGAGGTTGATACGGCGAAACATATCGAGGAATTCCGGGTCGTTCCGTAGACTCTTTAGACGAGGATCGATCAAGAGGCAGCCCCACGGGTCATGCAATTCGATCGCGTCTTTGAGACATTGCTTGGCGTTGTGAGGATTATTTAACGCCAGCTCGATCAAGGCAATTTGAAAGGGCGACACCCACCTGTCTTTTGCTAATGCCTTTAGCTTGTCAAGCAGGCTGCGCGCTTTGTCCGTTTCGTCGGCAACCCCGTAGAGGTAAGCCAATACGAGGTGCCCCAGGAACTGGTCATCGGTTAATTTGATCTCGCTTATCAACTTGATTGCCTGTTTGTACCAACCCGAGCGTTCGTAGAAAAGCCCACGCATATACCACGCGGCATCGACTTTCAATTCCTTTTGTTCCTCAGTGACCTGCATTACAAAATCGACATAGTCTTCGTCCTCCGATTCATAAAGCACCACGCATTTGACGGTGATATTAAGGAACGACTTCGCGCTCACAGCCAGAGCCCTATCGATCTTTCTCAGCGCTTCCTTGAAACGCCCGCTGGCCATTAACAAAAGAGCGTAGCCGCGCAGCGCGGCTTGAGAGGTGGGATTGAGCCTTAACACTTTCTCGAAAACTGTTTCCGCCTCAGACCAATGGTGATGCCATAACAAGTCAACAGTCGCTAAAGCGGCCTCGGCGTCGCCAAGTTCAGGATCATTTTCGAGAGCTTTTTTTGCGAGCCGCTGCGCTTCGGGAATAGCTTCTCTTGGGTCTGCCCAACTAAATATGCTTAGCCAAACGCAGGCCTCCGCTGCAGCGGCATAGGCCGCGGCGTGCTCGGGTTGGTAAATGTAGGCTTGCTTAAAGCAATCTATGGCTCTTCTTAAGCCACTCTCGGTCGTAAACGTGTACAGGTAGACCAGGCCGTCGTTATATAACTCTTCCGCCATTGAATTGGCCTTTGGCGCCGGAGTGCGTCGCACAAGTTTTATGAACTGATGACCTTGTCTCGACACCGTAGCTACATATTCAGGGTTTTTTGGATCGTCATCCAGGAATTTTCTGATGGTCGTTATGTTTTGGGCAATCACTCCGTGTGACACTTCTCGTCCTTCCCAAACCGCCTTTTCCAGATCGCTTTTCGTCACTAATTTGCCGTCGCTTCTTAAAAGAACCAGCAGCACCTCATAGGCCGTGCCGGTCAGCGACTGCTCCTTTTTCTTCTTCCTGGTGAGGGTCACGGTTTGGCCGGCTCGAGTCAGCCGGCGCCGCGCCGGGTCCAGTGAGAAGGGGCCGAATTGAAGAATATCTTCCTCGCGTGGGTTCATAACTTTCTCATAAAAGAATAACTAAAGTTTCAGCTCGCGCCCGAGACTCTTTCACAAGGCGTTTGCTACGGTCTGGACCAGCCACGACCCCAGACAAGGAGGCAAACGAACATGACGCGGATTCACATAGCTCTCGATCATCAAAGCGGTGTTCGACTTCCTCATCCATTTCAAAATGTTCTTCACTCGAAAGGAAATCAGCCATGAACAAAACTAAATCTCTATTTCTATGGGTCTCGATAATTGCGGCGTGCCTCCTAATCTTCTCCCCAGTGGCATCCACACAAAGTGACAATCCGAAAAGTACCCTGGGGGCGCTGCCGGATCCCTGCTTGTTTCCTGATCCTCCCAGTTATTGCACTCCCACCGAGATCCCGAGAGACCAGCGAAAGGGTTTGGTGCTGGGGCCCGCCAGTGTTGTCAGCCGGGACGCAATCATGGGCGATCAAGACCTCCGCGGGCCTATCAACCGAACGACCAACCTTGAGATTGTAAACGCAACCGGCACGGGGTATGTGAGACTGTGGGTTGACATGGGTGTACTGCAACCATCTCGCTCCACTACAAACGCTATAAGGACAACCCCCCTCACTAAACCTCTCATCGAGAGTTTGGACGGGCAAATCATAAGAGCAAGGCAGCATGGACTCAAAATCATTCTGACGGTGAATCATAACTATCCGACCTGGGTGGTCTGGTACCGTGGCAGCACGCGACCCTCAGGCACCTGCGATGACGAAAGCAATAAGATCCGTGAGATATGCCGGAGAGTGCCGGAAGACCTTGATGAGCGTTCTCCCTGGGGCAAGTTCGTCAGTTTCTTAGTGCGGGAGTACGGATTCACCAAAGGCAAAACTGATCTCAGCCAGCCCGATTACAATCGGTACGTTGATTTTTTGGAGATAGTAAACGAGCCGAACCTCACCCACAGAACTCGCACAAAACGCACCAGCGGCGGCCGTCTGGTAATTGCACTCAACGTGGCTGACATGTTCGAGACAGCGCAGAAGATCGTGCGAGAGCGTAACGCCGACCTAAGAGATGCGGGCAAACTGGACGCGGGCGCAACCACAATTAGACTGACTGGGCCGGCTACGGCGGACACCCTCAGGGACGGAAGGCTCACGAACTATCAAGACTTTACAGAAGAGTTGCTGCTTGCTCTCAAAAGGAGAAACTTTGCTGCCGGGGCAGGATTCGTATGGAGTCAGCACGTCTACAAAGACATGGAGGAACAGAGGAATTGTGCGCCAGGCGATGAGGGCTGTGCACGAACGCCCCATTGTCATGACTATGACACTGAACAGCGCGCGCTGAAGGCGCTCTCCAAAATCAACTCGGTTGCATGGGTGGAAAAGAGACTCGACGATGGAGTCGGTGGGTATAGATGGAGCGACGGCGATGGTAACCCGGCAATCTTCCTTACCGAAGGCGGCGTGCGCCTTGATCAGGTAGTCAACATTTACTGGTGTTACCTTGGGCTACCTCAACCTGTCGAGCCGAACAGTCCCGGTTACGCTGCATTTGCCCAGGCAGTTCGGGCGAAGATGCCTGAAATCAAAGCATGGCAGGCCGGATTGGTCGAGAGTTCTTTTAACAAGATGAGTCAGGGCCGGCTCAGTAAAGGAGTGCTTCTGTTTACAAACTATCTCGCCTATACGGATCCAAGCTACGACACCGGCATGTTCGATTTCACTGGTCCATGCGGTCCGAGCGACAATCAAGGCGATTGGTACGATCGTGCTTCCGAAAAGATTTGTACAGGTGAGAACGGCACGGAACGGCCATTGTTTAGAAAATGGAAAACACTACGTACACCTTGAGAGTTAGCGAGGGGCAGGAGACAGGTTACGATTCGAACCAGCCTCCTGCCCTTGCCCTAACTTAGTTTGGGATAGCAAACACGTCGTCGCCCACCGGCTGATTGAGTTTTACTTCTTTCACGCTGTACTCGGCGAAGAAAGCACCCTGCGGCATCTCGAGCCTCTGAGTGAAGCTGTAAGGCACAATGACGCCTTCGACATCCTTAACCTTCTTGATTTCAGTCCCAAACGTGTATCCGTTATAAGGTATGAGGAAGGTCACGATCTTACCGGTGGCCGGATCAAGATAAAACTCCGTAGCGTTACCCTCTGGATCAGCGATGCGAAACGCTCGTTGCTTCTTTTTGTCCGGCAGCGCGGTCACCGTGTATCCAGGCTGATCGTATTTCGCCAGGACGGTGAGTCCGAACTTGCTCATTGGCGGCAGATTGACTCCGGGCATCGAGCTGTATGATTGCTGCCCGTTGTAGACATTCTTGAAGCTCACTGCCGGGCGCGCATCAATATCAATACGCATCTTGTCGCCGGCGGTAATCATCCAAAACTTGCCCGGAATTGATTGAGTTGAGTTCGGTGCATAGAGCTCAACTGAACCAACCAAAACCATGCTGGTCATATTCTTGAATTTGTCACCGCCTTGACTAGCGAGTGCTGCTCGAGCCAGGTCCATCGGAGATGTGGAAGCCGTGATCGCAGTCGCGCTCGAGGTCGCTGGAGACGCGCTTCCGTTCTTGGCGCCATCTTGAGCCAACGCTGCCGTGCTAACCATCAACAGACTCGCCAGCGAGAGGCCGATAGAAAGTTTTCGCATATGATTCCCTTTCTGAACCGATGTAGATCCATTACTAAAAGCTGAGGCGAATGCGTCCGACGATGCGACGATTTCCTGCTCCGGCACTGCCCGGCGCGCCGAAACCGCCAAAGCCGTTCAGACCGAGCGACTGGCCAAAGTTTGTAGACGACAAGTTGCCTTCAAGCGGTTGCATGTTGTTCCGATTCAACAGATTCTGGACGCTGATCGAGAACACCATCGTGTAACGTTTCGCTTCTTTGCTCGCACCGCCGCCACCGAGTCCACCCAGTCCGGGGATTCCGGCTCCCGGTGCTGCGGCAGTCTTGGCTGCCGGAGCTGCACCGGCTGCAGTCTTCGCTGCGCCAGCCGGCGCCGCCGCGGATTTGCCTGAATGAATCGTTCCGAACTGCCAGCTCTTACTCGCGCTGAGGTTGACGACAAAGTAGCCCGGTGACTGTCCGTAGTTTCTCGGGATCAATGCTTGTCCAACCGCTGGAGTCAAATTGAACTCACCAAAGCGGGTGCAAATGATATTCGTTGGTTTGACCGCCGCCGCACATGCTCCGGAGGGAGCAAACGCCGGTCGTTCCGTAAACTGTCCGTCTCCGTTCGGGTCCGCGCCGGTGATGATATTGAACGGTGCGCCGGACGAAGCGAGAATGAATGGGTTCAAACTCACGCCCCACCAAGGTGTGGTCCATGTTCCGCCAAATGAGAACCGACGACGGATATCGAAACCACCGCGCCCGTACTCGCCGCGAAGGTCGTAAGAATTTACCGGGAAATTTCTCGAGCCCGCGCCGTCAGTATCATTTTTGGTATTGCTCATACTGAAGTTCCCAAAAAAGCTGATCTTCGGACTGAAGCGGTTATTGAAGCCGACAAAAAATTGGCGTTGGTTGAAACGCCCACTCGATTCAATCTGGTAAATCTCGCCGACATTTCCATAAGGACGAATGCCGTTGAGATTCGCCGGTGTAATCGAGCCAGGCAACGGCGCGTTGATATCGCGAGTGCGAATGACATGCTGGATTTGTAATACAAACACTCCGACAAACATCGTAAAGCGATAAGGCAACTGGCGCTCAACTTGAACGCCGCCGCCGATGACGGTTGGGGTGTGCAAATCCGGAGCGACTCGATAGGTAATCTGACGCGAGGTACCGGCGCCGACCAGCGACGGAAGTGCCGGGAATGCATCCAGCGCGGTTGCCGGTTCCCGGATTAAGAATTGCTGCACCTTAACACCATCAAATCGGCGCGCCAGCAGGCTTTGTTGCTCTCCAAAGCGATTATAAAAAACACCGCCGCCGAATCTGATCACCATCTTTGGTGGTCGAGCGCTATTGGCGGCGCCGGGCGACCACGCCACGGCTAAGCGAGGGCCGAAATTCAGCGGGCTGTGAGTGTTGTTCTGATACTCATAGCGCAACCCGTAGCTGACCGTAAGGTTTGGCTTCAAGCGCCAATCATCCTGGCCGTAGAAACTCACATCGAACTGCGAAATAGATGACTTGGGATCGCCCACATTGATGCTGAACTGCGATGCGCCCCCGCCTCGAGCACGCAGCTCGGTCGCACTAATGTAGTTGGGGTCGTTTGTGGGAAGCTGCGTTCGCGGATAAAGAAGCAGCGTGCGCCGGTAGCGCTCGAGACTATTAATGGGGATGAGGCCTGCCGATACCGGATTGCCGGCTGCGTTTAACTCCGGACCCGCGCCACCGGTAAAAACATACTGTCCGCCAAAATTGCCAGGATTAACGTTGTCAACGTGAACTCCGCGAAGTCGGCCGCCAAACTTATATGCATGCTGGCCCTTCTGAATGGCGGTGAAGTTGTTTAGTTCCCAGCGCTTGTCAATGTTCTCAAAATGGCCGACCTGCGATCCGCCGCTAATAAATGAGCCACTCACATTCAACGTGGGCTGGGTGCTGTCTCCGAGATTTTCGACGCGCGAATCGGTGAACTGAAAGCGCGTCTCATTGATCGTCGTCGGGTTCAGAATCGCCGTCTCCGTAAGCTGGATGTTGTGCGAGTGAAACTTGGACGTGTAACCGCGCTGCGGTAAAGAAAAGCCACCGACACCATTGTTCTCGATATTTGAAGTGTTGTAGCTGTAACGCATTACGAGAGTGTTGTTCGTGTTCAGGGCGTAATCAACGCGGGGACTGAAGTTGATGAAGCGCTGCGGAGCCAGGACACCGACACCCAGGAACCGGGCAGCGAGATTAGGGTCGAGCACAGTAGCCGTAACCAACTGGTTGTCGTCAACCTCGCGTCTTTCAAAATCGACAAAGTAAGAAGCCTTGTTCTTAACCAACGGTCCACTAAGATTGCCGCCGAACTGCCTGACTTGAAACGGAGCGCGACGCCTGGTCGTAGTGAACGGATTGCGCGAGTTCAAGCTCTCATCGTTGAAATTCATGAACGCACTGCCGCGCAGCTTGTCGGTGCCAGGCTTAGTGAAAACGTCAATTCTCCCGGAAGGCTGATCGTTCTCAGCGGCGAATGGATTCTGATTGATGCGAATCTCGCGAATCGAGCTCTTGGAAGGCAAACTTCCGCCGGAGAATCCGTCGATAAAAATCTGGCCGCCATTTGGACCCATCGAGGGCCCGGCCAAAGCCTGGAGCGCTGCCGCCAACTCAGCGGGATCGTCGGGCAAAGCGTCAATATCTTTGCCAGAAATCACGGTTTGGTTCGCATTCGCGGAAGCATCCGTACTCACCGGAGTCTCGCCGGCGATGGTCACCTTCTGCTCTTCAATAGTGACCTTGAGCTGGAGATCTGTAGTCTGGCGTTGGCCTGCTTTCAATTCGATTTCGTCACCACTACTGATCCCGAACCCTTTGGCGGAGGCTCGCAACGTGTATTTGCCCGGAGCTAACGCGGTAAAAACATACGAGCCGTCATTGCCGGTGACCGTAGTTTTCGATTGCCCAGCGCCATCGGTAAGAATGACGGAAGCGCCGACAATAACTGCGCCCATTTCGTCGGTGACTGATCCACGCAACGAGGCGCGGTTTGTTTGAGCTGCAATGGTGGCGACTCCAATAGCAAGCACCAGGATCGCTCTGAGAGATGGCAGGAAGAGTTTCGTAAACATAATTAAGTCCTGAGGGGAATAGACTGACAGTTTTATGGTTTTTACTTTCAACGCATCGCGCAATAACAGCGGTGCTTGGTTGTAAGGAACAGCCGCGAACACGGGCGAGACGCCCGTGCCACGATCTGTTCAACTATGGCAAGCCGATGCCGAAACTAACACCGGAGCCCAAACCAGCGGCTGGATTTGGGGCTTGGGCTGCGCCAGCAGCCGGTCGCGGAGCCAGCATTGCCAGCAACGTGTCCGCGCCGCTAACTAGTGTGATCGCGGTTAAGCGCGAAGGATCAGCGCCCTTGGTACTGGACACAACGATCACGTCGCCAACTTTGAGATCGGCAGCACCGATCAGCGGAAGATTTTCGAGCATGTCCGAAATGTTTCGACCACCACGCGGCCCCTGGCCTCCGCCACCTGCGGGCGCCCCGGCCGGAGCAGCACCATTACCAGAAGCTGGTCGATTCGCTGGCGCGGCTTGACCACCGGCGCCTGGACCGCCCGCACCCGGTCCTCCCGGTCCACCGCCACCCATCATCGCAGCCATACCCGCAGGAACCTTTCGCAGCACTGACTCCGACTTAATCACGATTGTGAGTGGCTGTTTCTTTTCGAGTTCGTTGATCTTGACTTCACCTGTAGCTAAATCGATGGCGGTAATAGTTCCTGCCACACTGCGAAACGATCCGGTCACGACTCGCTCCGGCGTGAAATGAGTTCCGTCGGTACTTTTGTCGCCGAGCGCGCGAACCTGATCTCCAACTTTCAATTCTTCAAAATTACTGGGCTTGGCATCGCTAAACTTGATCGAGTCCGGTGCATATCGGCGCAGGTCAACCTTCTCGGAGATCGGAATGATGACTGGCTGCGTGCCCATCGCGTTGCGAGTCGTAATAGTAACTTCCTTGCTGTCGGCCTTTACTGCAGAGATAACGCCGAGAATTCCGCGCTGACGCCACGCGATTCGTTCTGCTTCCTGTTTCTTAACGATGTCCGTCTTGGTCATTACGAGGAGCCGGCGCGTGGGGATGGACTTGTGATCGTCAGCCGTGCTGCCGCTGGCCATCACCCGATCTCCTTCACTCAGATCGGCAAGGGCTATCGGTGTGGCGTTCGTTATATCCGTCGCGCCGGGCGCCAGGCGAGAGTAGGTGGTCTTATCAGAAAGAATGACTGTGACGATCGACCCCGCATCGGTCTTGACCGTAATCTGCTTAGCGGCGGCGTCGATCGCTTTGACTTCTCCAATAACGCGAGTAGCGGTGATTCCCGCATCTGTTTGTGGACCCTGAGCAAAGATAGTCAGGGTCACCATCAACAAAACTAGAAACGAAACTAACGATCTCATCAGTCTTCTCCCATTCTTTTTTTGAACACCGCTCGTAGTGGATTTATGACAATTAAGACGGAACGGAATACCCTTAAGACAAAGTCTCTTACGCTCTGACTTTGTTGAAGGTTCTCAAATAAATCCGCTCCTTAACCAGTCGCTGCATGGAAACAACCAGTCGCTGCAAAAGAATCGCCAGCCAACAATTTATGACGTTCGAGCGGTAGCAAACGTTACAAGAAAAGCCGGGGCCTTTCTCCTGCAAGTCACTTTGATGCAAGAAACCGGACGCTCTGGTGGTGCCCTAATTTGGAGTGCGGTGACCTGTCACCGCTTTCACCCGCGGCGGCCTGACGCCACGCTGCTTGGTAATGTGCCGTTTTTGACAAACGTGCTGCGACAGGTCACAGCGACCAAAGCGCCGACAGGTCGGCGCACTCCAAATTAGGCCACCCCGGACGCTCTTATACGATTTTTCGGATTCCAGTGAAGATCAAACCGCAGGTGCTTTCTTCCAGAGGCTGCCTCGCCCGGCTGTGAGAGCCAATCCAAGACTGAGGACTAAAGTTACGGCGATAACGAACGGCCAAACAAAGGGAAGCGACGAGAGTACGCTCCAAACGAGAGTTCCGATTAGCAGTGCCATCGATTCCGATTTCTGCCCGAGGCGCGGAAAGCGGCGTTGAATCCAACGCCCGGTCGCAGCATAGATGACCACTCTTCCAAATACGCCTGAGATTACAATCAACAAGATCGTCAGCAAGCCGATCAGGGTGCTGAAGGGCGTCGGCAACAAGAACAGACTGGCCTCCACGCCGAGGCCCACCACGATCGCTCCCAAAAATCCTATGATACCAACGCGCAGGCTGGTCAATTGAAGTCGAGCAACCCCACGGCTGACTGTCCCCGGCATTATTGTGGTCAAGCCGAGCGCGATCACAAACCAAACAAGAATGGAAAGTAGCCTTAGTCCGAGAAAGGTGGTCGTCCAGGCCGGAGCAATCAGTCCAGCCGGGTTGCTCATCAGGTCGCGCAGCTCATTTTCATAGCCTGCGTAAATGATGGTCATGGCAGCGGGGTTTCGATCCGGCAACATGGCTGCAGGCTTGTAGGTTCCGCCAACGACAATAATGTCTCCGCCAATTCGCGCGCCCTCGAGTTGAATCACTGAACCGCCGATGGCCGCGACGTCACCCATCACAGTTCCCTGCACGATCACATCACCGCCGAAAGCAATGGCGCCTTCTTTGACAGTGCCTGTGATCTTGACGGACTTACCGATACCGTACGCGTTGCCGTCGATTACGCCTTCTACGACCTGGGTCCTTTTCGATTCGTTCACGGTCTCGCCGTTTGATTGCGCGCGACTCGCCACCACGGTCACCAGCAACAAAAGCATGACAGCGCCAGTGCGATAAATGGTCCGCGACGCTACAGCGTTCGCAGGACCAGCAATGGCAAAATCATTCTCGATGGCGTTGTACAGCATACTAACTTCCCAGGGTTCTAATCGATTAGGCGCGTGCGGTGGTAATTAGAGATCAGGCGTGAGAGAACCAACACTGCGAAACCGAGCAGCAGGAATCCAAACAATCTGACCAAACTTGATCCGGGGACAAAGCCCTTACTAATGACACGCGAAATAACAACCAGCCCGGTCACGGCGTCATAAATAGTCGTCCAAACTAAATCAACCGCGATTGAAGCCGGACGCGCGACTGTTCTCAGCAAGTTTGCGAGATACGTTCTTGCAGCCACGCCCAGCAAAGCGACGGAGGCAACCGCGAGAATGGCGCACCACTGAAAAGCGCGGCGATGCTCAGTGGAGGTTCTCATGCCGCTCATGTCACTTTCGGCATGCGCAGCTACTACTCGAGCGAAGTTTGGAGGCAGTGATAATTCGGACTTATTAGTCAGCGCCGCGTTGAGCGTCCCGAGCAGCCGCTGCTGATCGGCAAGCTCGGCTCGGCAACGAGGACACTCAATGAGGTGAGCTTTGAATTGACTCAGCGCAACGCCATCTAACTCATCGTCGAGATAAGAAGCAATTTGATCGATCTGGCAGTTGCTCTGATCCATATCCTGCGCCGTTAACCTAAATGCCGGTGATGCCTCGTTGAATAAACTGCTGACGCATCATGTCACGGGCTCGAAAGAGCCGGTTCTTGACAGTGCCAAGCGGGAGTCCGGTAACTTCGACAATTTCTTCGTAAGTTAGATCCTGCGAATGGCGCAGGATAATCAGCTCACGATAAGCCGCGGGCAAAGATCTGACCACGGTTTCGATTTCGAACCGTCGTTCTTTGCGTTCACTTTCCTGCTCTGGCGTAAGCATTCCGCTCTCGAGCGGCAAATCATACGAGTCGCCTTCGGAGCCGGCTTGCAATGATTGTTCTCGACCGTGGTGGCGTCGCAGGTAATCGACCGCACAGTTATGAGCAATCTTGTAAATCCACGTCGAGAACTTGAATTCCGGTCGGTAGCGCGCCAGCGATCCGTAAATCTTTATGAAAATCTCCTGGGTGAGATCGAGCGCGGCGTCGTAATCGCCAACCATGCGGTAAACGTACGCCGAAATTGGTCGCTGGTACCGGCGGACTAATTCTTCAAAGCCGCCTTCGTGTCCGGAGAGCGCGCTGGTGACCAGGTCGCGATCGACGACCGAGTTCAGGGGCTTAAGGGCTAATTGGGATGCAATCAGACTCATGATGCCAATGGTTTACGAGCCAAAAAGCGCAAATGTTTCAGAAGGAATAAATCTGTGATCTGAGCTTTGAGATCTCAACCTTTGAGACCTGAAAAGCTGATATTTCTGGTTTCAGATAAGGTGCTTCAGCCCTGAATCGCGAATCAAGGAAGATCTCAGATCTCAAAGCTCAGATCTCAAAGCTCAGATCTCAGCTTGTTTATGCCCAATGCAGAGTTGCGAGTCCGGCGGGGGCGGCGATAGCGTCAAAACTCAAATCACTGGACGGGAGCATCAATCCGACGTCTTCGGCTCTCAAGACATGCAGGTGCTCACCCAGGGTTTCGGTGGCTATCTCGCTTGCGCGTTCTTTCCCGAATCCACGGCCGATAATCATCAGTTGCGTCAAACTATGGCCATCTCCGCCAGTCTCTGACGCCCGCCGATCTCTATAGAAAAGCAGCATCCGATAAAACTCGTCTTCTCGTTCATCGGGCTCGCACACCACTGACCGCATGACCAGAGGCTCTTGATCACGAAAGATAGCCGCAGTAAATCCATCATCGTGCGCGGTAAGCAACAGCGAGTCACCTCTGGCACCGTTGCGCGTCAACCAGCGCGCTTCGCCAAGATGACGAGGCAGTACCAGTCCAGCTCGCCAGCCCAGCGCGCTAAAAACACTTTCGTACTCCGCGAGAACCGAGAGCCTGACGCCCACGGCCATGAACCGCTCGCGTCCCTGGCTGTCTCGCGGCAATGGCTCTCTCGAAATTGACAGTTCGTCCTGGGGCGCGCCAAACCCGCGTTCCAGCTTCCAATTCAAAACTTCTTCAATCTCACTTCGCGAACCGGTATTGCTCTCCATCGTGAGTATCAGAGTTCGCATCGACGCCTCAGGCAGAGCCACAGACCACTTTCGCTGACGCAAGAGGCCTGCGCTGGTGGCAAGTTCGGTCAATATCTCAGCGAGCTGCGACAGATCGCTAATGTTGGGTTCATCAAAGCCGGGACTGATCAGCGATTCGCTGAGCGCGACGCTTGCGGCACGACGCAAAGTGAATGGCCGCTTGCCACCGCCCTCGAGCTGCACCATCGAAGCGAGCCCACGCTCTAATCCCAGCGCGGTCGCCGGATACCATGGCTCAGTAAGTTTTGATAATGGATTGCCCACGATAAGGATTGCTGAATGCTGAATGCTGATTGTGAATTAGCTTAAGCCGGCGCCCTGTTCTTATGTTCACGCAAAGCATCCCGGCCTGTCTTCGACGTGCAGTTAACAAAATGTAACTCGACAAAACGCGAAAAATAAGGGCCTTTTCGCGATGTTGAGTGACTCCTGAACACGCGTGCAATCCGAAATCCGCATTCAGCAATCACCATTCGGAATACGGTCTGCCGTCGGATCCAGTGTCCGTCGCAGCGCTGTGCACATCAGTCACTCCCTGCTCGCCAGTGTCGGAGTTGGGATCTTCGCCAGTCGTCGTGGTCCAATCAGCTTGATCGGTAAACGGATCGATTGGCAGCTCGCGCATGTAGCCTCCGCTGACAAGCTCCTCGAGCGATTGAGGCATCTTGCCCTTGTCCGCTGCGTACTGATCCAACAATGAACGCATCTTGTAAAGGTCGTCGCGCAGCACCGCTTCTCGCGCTGACGTGATTGTCTTTTGGTATTGAGGCAAGACGATCGCCGCGAGGATGATTATGATCGTGATCACAATCATCAACTCCAACAGCGTAAACCCTGCCGATTTCAGATTGCCGGTTGCTGATTGCTGCTTAAGGAATCCGGATCGCCAATCCGCTATTCGCAATCTGAAATCTGAAATCGGCTTACCAGTCACTGTACTTCTCTCCATTCATCGCTGTGGCTTTTGATTTCGAGCGCACGTCAAAAACGTTTTCGCCGCCCCACGAATCCGAATCCGCTGGATCGTAACAAGACCTGAAGTCCCAGTCGGCTTTTCCGGTCATCGGATCGATAGGTATGTCGCGCAGGTAGACTTTCTTCTTGGTCGAGAGATTACCTACCTGCGTCGCGTTCACACCCTGTTGACCTCGCCCGCCCATCGCGGAAGTGGGAATGACGTTCACGCCATCGACTAATGTCTGCAAATCGGGTGGGAATCGATCAGGGTTATCAACTCCAAAAATCGTGCAGTCCGTAATCATTACTTTGATTCGAGGATCCGTTTGCACGGCTTGTTGTTGAACCTGTCCGGGCGGTCCCTGTCCGGCAGTCTGGCAGTTGTAAGCCAAAGCCTCGCGGTGAAACTGATCGATCGCACCTCGCATGGAGCGCAAAGCCTCGCGGAGCTGCTGCTCCTTCTGACGCTTAACAGCCATCTTCACCAAAGGCACAACACCAAGCGTCAGAATCGTCAGCACGGTGATCGAGATCACGAGTTCAATGAGCGTGAACCCATTGCTCCCGAATCTTTGCGGCCTTTTGCCAGACACGACAACGCGGTGACTAGTCGACTGCACTTCCTTCACCATGTCACCGCGTGTGTGGGTCGCCGCGAGCTTTACGCTGCGTAGGTTCATTTACTGTTTGACCACTGTGGCGCCCTGCAACAGATCTACCACAACATCCTGCGCATCGGTAGCCATCAGGTTTGTCTTGAGCTTATCGAAAACGAGCCCGCTGTCACCAGCGCCGACGGCTTCAACCTCAAGCAGGAGCAGCACGCCGGCTCCTCTCAACGCAGGCATGCCATTCAAAGCTGAGACTGAAACGAGACAAATACCTTCGGGATTGATTGACTGGCTGATCGTAGGCACGGTGCCGGCCGTTCCGGCGATCATTGAGCCGGCAGTAATTCCGTTGATCTTAACGACCTTTGGATCGAATCGAAGCGTCAGCACCGCCAATCCCAGCGGCACATTCGAATTCATCTCAACGGCAATGGTGCGCTTTTCACCAATCGTCATCGGCGAATCGACGCCGTTCAGCTTGAGTTGTGTAACTCGTGAGCCCGCCTTCGGCAGCGAAACCTCGATCGGCTTCGGCATGCTCGTCAACGTAGCTCCAGCTGAACTGTTGATGCCCGCATTGACTGCCGCGACTTCGGTTGCTGCCTGGGTATTTACCAGCGACTTGGGCGCCGGCACGTACGGTGGCGGTTCATCGATCAATACCTGAGTCTTGACGTTTTCGACCGGGGTAGTTGGTTGCAAAACTGTCGCCGCCTTCGCCTGCAAGTCAGCCGTGTTTGGTCCGGTATTCGCAACCGCAAGAGTACCTGTGCTTGAACCTACAAGGGGTGACGGTTCGACTTGTCCAGGTCTCGCCTTATTAGGTGTGAGCCGAGCGGCAGCAATCGCGTCATCACGATCCGCCTCGCGGATCATAGCTTCGAGTGAACCAGTCGTCGGATTCGACAAAGTACCGCTCGGTCGCATCTCTTCATCGCGAGGTGTCACCGCCGGCGCGCGCAAGACCCGCGGAGTGACGGCGATTACGATATCTACCTGACGATTGTCTTTGGTGGGAGTACTGAATAATCGTCCGATGTAAGGCAAGCCGCCCAGCACCGGCAACCCTTGTCGTCCATTCGTCTCAATATCCTGCGAAACACTGGCGAGCATTATCGTCCGATTGTTCTGAACCCGGGCCGTGCCGGTGATCGTTCGTTCGGTGAAAGTCGGTGTTGGAGTTTGCGCGCCGGCGACGTCTTTGGACTCGATCGACATCTTTACCTGAACATCAAAGTTTGGATAAACCAAGGGCGTAAACTTGAGGGTCAAACCTGTCGGCTCATAGTTAATAACCGGAAAGCCGCCGGACGGAAAATTCTGGCCCGGATTTGGCTGGCCGGTCGTTGCGCCAAAGGGATATGTTTGAGCCGTCTGCACCGGCACTCGTTGACCGATACGCGCGGTTGACTCTTCATTGTTGAAAGCATGCACTTGCGTGGAGGCGATCAGTTTAGTGTTGCCCTTGCTTTGAAATGCCGATAGCACGGATCCTGGAATCACCAGGGCCGCCGCCAGTGCGGTAGGAATACCACCAACAAGCGGCGCCAGATTTACTCCGTTTTGCGCGCCATTCAAGACGGCGTTGCCGGTGAGCAACGAAAAACCGCCTGAGCCGCCGATATTGAATCCGTCAGTTGAACCAATTTGGTTGCCGAGCTTTAACAGATCCGTCTTTTGCACTTCGTAGATATTCACGTCCATTACCACTTCAGGTCGTTCTTTATCGATGCTCTGAAGCAGGTCGCCAATCAGACGCACGTTCTCAGCCGTATCACGTACGGTCAATGTGTTTGTGTCCTTATCAGGAACGACGATCGTTTGCGGGCGGCCAACGGATGGAGGAATTGCCTGGCCTACAATTTCGCGCGCTTTCTGAGGATCGGTGTTCGAAAGGAAGAACGTTCTTAACACTAGCTGCTGATACTGAGCTCGCCGGGTCTGGTCAGCAACGAGGATCGTTCGCCGGCTGAGCTTCTGGAAAAACAATCCTTCCTGCAGGAAGATGTAGTCGAGCGCCTGGCCGGTGGTGACGTCCTTGAGATTCAGATCTATCTGGCGAGGCTGAGCAAACGATTGCCGGTCGAACACAACGTTTAGATTCAGCTCGTCAGCCAGCTTGCGAATGAAAGCTTTCAGATCTCCGCTGTAGCTAATGAGCCGGAGTTGCTCGGTGTGCGTAGGTAGCGGGTTGCTGGCCTCGGACGCCATCTGTCCTGTTCCCGGTGTGCCTCCGCCATTCTCCTCGCTGTCCTTTGGCGCCGGTGGCGCAGTGCCGTCTTTGATGGCCTGCAGTCGAAGCATCCGCTCCATTTCAGAAACCGCGAGAGTGTTGACTGGATCGTAGCCATAGGCTTGGCGAAAAGCATTGAAAGCGCCGACGTAGTCTCGCTGCTCGGCAAGCGCGCGTCCCTGCTGCATGAAAGACTGCGAGGCATTAAAGCTGGCTCGGCGGAAATGGAGTTGATACTCAGTGTTCTGAGGATTAGCAGCCACCGCAAGCGTGAACTCCTGCGCAGCCTTCTCCCACTGCTGGGCCGTCTCGAACTTCAGACCTTTTTTGAAGTGCTCGTCACCTTTCTTTGCCATCACGGTCAAAGGCATGAGCAGTAAGCAGCAGGTCAGAAGCAACGAAACAAACATTTGCATCTTGAGTTTTGATGTCATGGTATTTCTCCCAGCCTTGGGGCGATTTCAGCAGCAGCGGCAACAACGAGCTCGTCGCCAGTTAATTCCTTACACGCTTCGTGTTTGCGATGGTTCCGACGATCCGACGGATCGTTTGCCGCTAAACTTTAACGGCTTTGACGTTTATTTCTTCGACAAAGGTTACGCGATTGATCTCGTGCAGAGTGGAAACTCCGGAAAAGACCTTTTTCAGGGCCGACTCGCGCAACCCTCTCAAGCCTTCAGCTTCAGCCGCCCGGCGTACTTCCGAGCCCGGCCGGCGCTCAACAATCATCTCACGAATGTTATCCGAAAGATCCAGTAATTCATGGATCGCTGACCGCCCGCGATAGCCAGTGTGGTTACAGGTATCGCAGCCGGCACTTACGTAAAAAACTTCACCGTGATGCTCCTCAGGCTTCAGACCCGATTCCATCAACTCTTCGTCCGTGGGATGATATGGTCGCTTGCAAAGACTGCACAACAGCCTCACCAGCCGTTGGGCAAGGACGCAATTCAACGATGAGACGAAATTATAAGGCTCGACTCCCATGTTCAGAAAGCGACCGATGACATCGATCACGTTATTGGCGTGTACCGTCGTGAATACCAGGTGGCCGGTTAGCGCCGATTGGATGGCGATTTGGGCGGTTTCAGTGTCGCGAATCTCGCCGACCATGATCTTGTCGGGGTCGTGACGCAGGATAGAACGCAGTCCACGGGCAAATGTTAAGCCTTTCTTCTCATTTACCGGTATTTGCGTTATGCCATGGAGTTGGTATTCAACGGGATCCTCGATAGTGATGATCTTGTCTTCTTCGTTGCGGATCTCGTTGAGGGCGGCGTAAAGCGTGGTGGTCTTACCCGAGCCAGTCGGCCCGGTCACCAATACCATACCATAGGGTTCAGCAATGTAGCGCCGAAATTTTCTGAGATCCTCTTCGGCAAAGCCCACCACATCCAGGTTCAGATTGCGAAATTCCTCGTTAATTTGCTCTTTGTCGAGAATACGAATGACCGCGTCCTCGCCATGAATGGTGGGCATGATGGACACGCGGAAGTCCACGTTGCGGCCCTTATACCGGACTCGAAAGCGGCCGTCCTGAGGCACGCGGCGCTCGGCGATATCGAGTTCGGACATTACCTTGATACGCGAAATCAACGTCTGGTGATAAGCGAGGTCGATGGGATCGACTTTGGCGTACAGCGCCCCGTCAATGCGGTATTTGACCTGCACCTCAGTATCGCGGGTCTCGATGTGGATGTCTGAGGCTCGCGATTCCATGGCGTTATAAATGATAGTGTCGACGAGCTTGATGATCGGCGACATATCGGAATCGGTAGCCAGCCGATCGAGATCAAGTACTTCTTCTCCAGCCTCAGTTTCCCTTACGAGCGAGATACGAAAACTCGACGCCGCTTCCTGCAACACTCGCTGGGTGGTGTCGCCGCGCCTGAGAACAACGTCAACGGCGCCTGCGGTTCCGACGTAGGGAATCAATCTTGATTTCAAAGCGCTGGCGAGTTCGTCCAATCGCTCGAGGTCCGTCGGATCCGCCATCGCGATGTGCAATCCCTTGGCATCGCGACGCAACGGCACAAATTGATGACGAACCATCAGGTCAACCGGGACTTCGGTGAACAACTCGTAATCGATCGGCGACTCACGGTCGTGCGGAAGCAAGTCGATATAGGGCAGCCGATAACGGCGCGCGAGTTCTTTCGCCGCAACAACCTCCGGTGGTTCGTGATCCGCCGTCAGCGCTGCAATCGCTCCCTCCCCTGTGGGCGGGACCGTTGTCTGCGTTGGCTCTTCGACTATCTCTTTCATAAATTCTTTTTGGTTTCAGCTTTTTGGTTTCAGGTTTCAAGTCTGTTTGGTTTCAGGTTTCAGGTTTCAGGTTTCAAGTCTGTACTTCGAAGCTTGAACCTTGAAACTGCCTTTATCTTTAAACCTGAAACCCTTGAAACTTGAAACTTGAAACCGGGTTCCTTGAACCTTAAACCTGAAACTTGAAACCGTCTTTACCTTTAATGACTTCCGCCTATTCCACCGCTTGAAATCGAACCGATGATCGGCAAATAGATAGCGAGCAGAATGGTGACTACCACCCCACCCATCACGACCAGAATCGCAGGCTCAAGAGTGGTCGTCAACTGCTCCAATCGAACTTCAGATTCGGCGTCGTAAAAGACAGCAACCTCGTCCAGCATTTCTCGCAAACTGCCGGATCGTTCCCCGATTCCAATCATGTCGAGCGCGAGCGGAGGAATCCAGCCCGCCGATTCCAAACCGTCCGAAAAAGTGCGACCTTCCCGAATCATCGGTAGGATCGCCGAGCTTCGTCGGCGCAGCTCGCGATTAGTGATCGACTCGGCAGCAATCTCCCACGATTCAACAATCGTGATACCGCCGGCAAGCAACGTCGCCAAAGAGCGTGTCGCCTGAGCCACCGACAACTGAATTACCAGTTTGCCCGCCAGTGGAATCTTCAAGATGAATGCATCCAGCGTTTGTTTGCCTGCTACAGTCCGCGACCACAAGAAAAATAATATAGCGCCGCCGATGACTAAGGGTCCGAACCAGAAAACATTGCCGGCCAGCCAACCAGAGAGACCTACGACAATCTTTGTTGGCAGCGGCAGCTGATCTCCAAATCCTGAAAACAACTCTGACATTCGCGGCACCACATAGATTGCCAGAAATGTCACCATGCAGAATGAAGCAAACAGCAGGAACAACGGATAGGCGAGCGCGCCTCGAATCTTTCGACGAAGCGCCACGTTGCGCCTCATATAAGTCACATATCTGCTGAGAACCTCATCCAAAGCTCCAGAACGTTCGCCGGCGAGAATTGAGGCCGTATAAATGCGGGGAAAGATCGGTCCTTGCGCAGCAAACGCTTCTGAAAGCGCCAATCCTCCTCGAATCTGGTCCTCGACATCGCCAAGCACCGCCCGCAACCGCGACGATGCAGCTCGTTTACGCAACATTGAGATTGCCTGGAGGATAGGAATACCGGCTCGCACCAGAGCTGCGAGTTGCTGATTAAAGAGGAGAAAGTCGTTTGCTTTTACTTTTGGAGCAGAGCCGCCGCGCCCGAGCCGGGTCAACGATGTGACCCCCGAGGTCTTCGGTGGAGTCACATTGAAGACACGAAATCCCTCGCGCTCGAGATGAGCACGAGCCTCGAGGACCCCGGGCGCCTCGACGGTGCGAGTGATGACCTCACCCGCAGGTGTGCCTAAGCGGCAAATAAACTCAGCCATGTGTTGATAAAACCCCTTGCAGAACCGGCTTTAGATGCAGCCAAGCGCGAAAGTATAGCACGCCGGCGTAGGTGGAAAGGCTCTGTGCCGAGAGTCGTACACGCCGGGAAGGGTCAAAAGTTGCACGCTTCCATGATCCGAAAATCCGTACGGTGAATACGAAGTGCGATTAGTCGTATAAAGTTAGGTATCTGCAACAGTTATTTCCTTGCGCCGGAGTCGGATGCTGGCCTACAATGAGCCGGTCGATAAGAATCAATTTGGAACGAAGCGCGCGGCCGTCTCCCTACGCAAGCCGGTTCCGGGGAAGAATCTTTGAAGAGAGCCTTTCACGGACTGTTTACCCATCATCCGTAACGGCGCAATCCCTTCTGAGCCTCCTACCGCTAACAGTTGCGTCCGAAAGGAGCCGCAGGTTAAATGAGTTCAGGTCATCGCCAACTCTACCAACCATCAGTCCTTTGTTTAGCTATTGCTCTGCTCGCCACCTTTTGTTCAATTAACTCAACCGCGCAGGAGAAGGTGTCTGGTGACACATCGCCAGCGCCCAAGCCTACAGTCGAGCCTCAGCGAACCGGGAAAGAACTGGATGGACCACTAATCGTCAATACCGATCTTGTTACGTTCACAGTAACTGTGACTGACACCTATGGCCGGTATGTATCAGGATTGAACAAGAACGCCTTTACAGTCCTGGACGACAAACAGCCACAAGACATCGCCTACTTCAGTGACGATGATGCGCCAGTTTCAGTGGGCGTCATCTTTGATGTCTCCGGCTCAATGAGCGGGGATAAGATCAGACGCGCTCGTGAAGCGCTGTCCCGCTTTATTCAAACCAGTCACAATGCTGACGAGTACTTCCTGATCGCCTTCAATTCACGCGCTCAACTTTTGTTGGACAAGACTCGCGACGGTAATGCTGTGCTCGACAAGCTGACATTTGTTCAGACCCGAAATAACACAGCGCTCTACGACGCTTGTTATTTGGGTGTGGAAAAAGTTCAGCGTGGCGCGCACCCGAAACGAGCGTTGCTTTTGATTAGCGATGGACAGGACAACGACTCTCGATACACATTCAGCGAAGTGCGCCGGTTACTGAAAGAGTCCGATGTAGTCCTGTATGGCATCGGCATCCTCAGTGGCAGCGACGCGGGCAGTGGCTTGGGAATGGAAGGACAAGGCATTCTCGACGAGCTCGCGAATGTCTCCGGAGGCAAGTCTTTCTTTCCACGCACGGCTGCTGAAATGGACGACATCTTTGAGCAAATAGCTCTCGAGCTGCGTCACCAGTATTCCATTGGTTATAAGCCGCCTAACTTCGTTAACGATGGCAAGTGGCATCACATCAAAGTCAAAGTCACGCCCCCGCGCGGCTTGCCGCGATTGTTTGTGCGGAGCAAAGACGGCTATTACTCGCTAGTAGCGCCCAAGTAAACAGGGCTTCTGCGGCAACGAATACACTCTCCTTCGGCATCTTGGTGGTGTGCGCAGTGGACGCTTGAGTTCGCGACGCTGTTTGCCCCAGTTTCGCGAAGCAGCCGCGTTTCTTCATTTCAGCGCCACGCTCCCCGAACTTCAAGGTTTAGGGCGCGCGGCGTTTCGCATTATCGGTGGCTGTAGCTTAGACTTTGTGGCACGGGCGTCCCGCCCGTGAGTTTTCTGTGGCAACGGACGTCCCGCCCGTGAGCTTTTGTGGCACGGACGTCCCGCCCGTGAGCTTTCTGTGGCACGGGCGTCCCGCCCGTGAGCTTTGTGGCACGGGCGTCCCGCCCGTGAGCTTTTGTGGCAACGGACGTCCCGCCCGTGAGCTTTTGTGGCACGGGCGTCCCGCCCGTGAGTTTTCTGTGGCACGGACGTCCCGCCCGTGAGTTCGCTAGTAGCCTGATTTTACATTTAAGATCAAACCGAAACTTCGATGGTGGCATCTATTAGGCGTCTTAAGTATCGAGGGATTTATTCCGGAATGGCGAAAAGAAGAGCTGCAACGGTCATAACGCGACCCATCCTCGTATTTGCTGTCTTGTTAGCAGCAATCTGCGGATTGTCGCTGGGCTCAGATTCAAGCTCAGCAAAGACGCAGGAACGTCCCCGCCGCACCACCCAGGCAATGCCCGTTAACGCTACGCCGACTCCAACCCCGGTACCGGCGAGGCCGATAACACCTACTACAACACGACCCGGCACAGCTTCGCCCACACCAACTCCGGTTCCGGTGCAAACCCCAGTGCAGTCAACTGGCCCCAGGTCGAAACTCGGTGACGCTCCGCCGCCGCCTCGTTTGAAGCCAAAGCCAACGCCAACGCCTCCGGAAGAAATTGAGGAAGGCGCTATCGTCAGGGTCAACACCCAGTTGGTCAACTTGAGTATCCGTGTCATCGATCGAAACAACAAACCGATTGATAACGTGGCGATGACTGATTTCCACGTCTATGAAGACGGCGTGCAGCAACCCATCGAATATTTCGGTAAACAGGAAGTGCCCATCACTTATGGCCTCGCTGTCGATACGTCACTATCGCTTCGCAATCAGCTGCAAAGCGTGATGGACGCAGCCAAAACCATCATCAACAGCAACAAGAAAGGTGACGAGACCTTCATCGAGAAGTTCATCAGCAGCGACAAGATCAATGTTGAAAAAGAGTTCACGGGTAACCGGGAAGAACTGATCGACGCGATTGATAATCTTTTCCTCGAAGGCGGACAGACCGCGGTCGTGGATGGCGTGTATCTCGCGGCTGAACACGTCGCCGATTTTCGCAAAGGTGATGACAGCGATCGCCGGCGGCGCGCCTTGATTGTAATTACTGATGGAGAAGATCGGCATAGCTTCTACACCGAGGCTCAGTTGTTTCAACGACTGCGAGAAGAAGACGTGCAAATTTTTGTAATCGGTTTTGTTAACGAACTCGACAAGGAATCCGGCTTCATCAAGAAGAGCCCTCGCGATAAGGCAGTTAACCTGATTAATAAGTTAGCTACCGAAACTGGAGGTCGTGCATTCTTCCCTCAATCTCTTTCGGAGATGCCGGAGATAGCTAACTCGATCGTGCGCGATCTGCGCACGCAGTACGTGCTTTCTTATAATCCGACCAACAAGGCACACGACGGTTCATATCGAGCGATTCGCGTAACCGTCGATGAGGGGCCGAGCAAAGACAAACGAATTGCGCTCACACGCGCCGGCTATAACGCTCCGCGCGAAGGCGCCACGCGCCCGCCAACACCCGCGATTCGGACCGGTACAACTCGGCCGACGACAACCAAGACTCCTTAGCGCTGCTGCGGACGCCTCAAGCTTTCTAAGCAAGCCTAATGAAGATTCATTCTTCCCAGAAGGTTCTTGAATCTGGGATCGGAGTGAAGGCTCTGAAACTTGGGATCTACACCAAGGAAGACCATCGAGTCAGCGCGCTCCACAAAGGCTCTTTCCAACCACTCAAAAGCCTGATCCTTTTCTTTCAGCCCGGCGTGAATTGTGGCAATGAAATAGGCCGAGATATAGCGGCGCTTTGAGAGTTCGAGTAGTTGATCACGCTTGGCAAGTGCTTTGGGCCTGTCTCCAGCGAGACCAAGAGTATAGGCGTAGTCTGCCATAATTATTGGCGAGTCGTCGGACTCGACCGTTACCTTCATAAGCTCCGCGATCGCTTCCTGGTACATTCCTTTTTCGGCGTAAGAGAGACCCAGGCCTCTGCGCGCCACCCAATAGGTCGGATCGAGCTCAAGAGCCTGACTGTTCTCTTTTATCGAGTCGTCGAAGCGGAGCGCGAAATAGTGTACGAGTCCAAACTGAGCGTTTATGAGAGGCGACTTCTTATTGATCTCCTCGAGCCGGCGAATTTCCTGGAGAGACTCATCGAAGCGACCTTGAGCGGCCAGGAACGTCGCGTACGACTGATGTGCCGACGAATAATTGGGGTCCAGCTTGATCGCTTCTTTGGACTCTTTTTCTGCTTCGCTCCAATTCCAATCCCCACGAAAGCTGGTAAACGCCAGCGCGGCATGCGCTTGGCTAAGATTCTTATCTAATGCCAGCGCCTTCGTAGCTGCGTCACGAGCCTTTGGGAAAGCTTCCCTCGGCGACTGTGAACCGGAAGTTGCCAGCTTGTTGTAGCTCTCAGCAAGTCCGACGTAGGCCAGGGCATAATTGGGATTAATCTCAAGGGCCCGGTTGAAGTTACCGATGGCTTCGTTGACACCCTCAGTGTTGCGCTGGTTCCAGGAGTTTAGCCCGTTGATGTAAAGCGCAGTTGCCGCATCATTCCGCTTCTTCTCTTCCGCGGCCTGCCTATTGAGCTTGTAGACCCAGACACTCAGTCCTGTCATAAGCAACAGCAAACCCGCGACCAGGAGCAAACCGCGCCGCAGACGTTTCGATCGTCGCCGCTCGGCAGCCAACGTCAACTCCCGTTCGGCCAGTTCATGCTTCTGCAGGTGGCGCGCCCGCCAGTCGAGCACGGCGGCGGCCAGTACATCGTGAAAAATCTCGTAGCGCAGTTCTCTGGGCTGATCGCTGGGCGGTTCGATGCCACGCAGGATCCGAGTGTCGCTGCTGGCCAGTTCCTCGAGCACGGTCGCAATCTGCGCCTGCGGCAGACCCGCGTACTGAGCGAGATCGGGACTGGTATGTGCAATCTTCGTCTTTGATGGAGTGACAAGATAGTGAAAAATTTTGGCCGCGATGTCTTGTCGCTCAGGCGAGAGTGCCCGCATCGTCTCGTCGAGATGGGTGCGCACTATACGTCCAGCCCCGCCCAACGCGTCGAGGCTTGCCAGCCGCAGCACCTGCGAGCCGGCACGCAGCTCCTCGTCCCAAAGACGCATCATTACCATTTGCAGAAAAGGCGTCTCGACCTGTAGGGCGCTGGCTTCCTTCTGGAATACGCCTCGTCCCGCCCCACCCAGAATCACTTTCCCGGTCTGCACCTGTTGTAGTACGGCATCGGTCAGGGCAGGCTCGATGCGAATCGCCGGTTCGTCCTCCTTGCGCCTGTTGTTGTATTCCTCGACTGGTTTTTCAATTGCCTGGCGCGCCGCTTCGTAATTGAGATGATCGACCCGCAGGTAATTATCGAACAGAGTGGGGATGCGGCCTTCAAAGCGATCAAGCTTGGCCAGCGAATCTTCGCGGATTGAAATAAGAAAGCTAACGGGAACGTCCGTCTGCAAAACTGCCTTCGGAAATTCGTCGGCAAAGGCGTCATCCTGCGGGTGGTACAGATAATACTCCTCGAACTGGTCGAGGATGATCATCAGATGTCGTCCCGTTTGCCTGTAGCAAGCTCGCAAGTATTCGGCCAGCGACAGGCGAGGAGAAATAGACGTCGACAAATTCCTCAAGTCGGGAGCTTCGCTCTGGGCGGCGCCATCACTAGCGCGCGCATGCCTGGCTATTGCCTGGATGAGATCTTCAACTGGATTATTTTGCCAATCGCTGAAGGGCACTACGATCAAGTCATCCTGGCGGCGCAGTTGGTGCGAAACGCCCGCGCGCAGGACTGAGGACTTCCCGACGCCGCTCGCTCCGTAGAGCAGGGTCAGCGAGGCGGCGAACATGTTGGCTATGATCAGTCGTGTCTCTTTATCGCGACCAAAGAAGAAGGGCGCGTCGGCCTCGCTATAGGGAATCAATCCTTTGTAAGGCGAGTTGCGGGCGGTGAATGAAATATCCAAGCCTACGACTCCTTTTGTCGTTCTCTGCGCTGCTGCAGCTCTCCCACAAAGTCTTCAAGCAGCAGGTCATAAACTTCTACGCCGCGTTCTTGCCAGAAGCGTCGTTCCAGTACGCGAGTCCTATGCTGGATTGCCCACGAAGTGATGCCCTTCGGACGACGCAGATCTTTCTCGATTCGATTCAGGACCACGCGCAAGTTCCAATCGTTCAGCCCATAGCCCAGAAATAGAAAATGGCGTCGCTGAAAAAACTCGGCAAAGATTGCCGGCACGGCCTTGTTTTTCGTCATGCGCGCCAGGAAATCTATGTAGTCGTCCTCGGTGATGACGTAACTATCTCGCTCCGGCTGCTTCCGATCTACCGCACCGTGCATCTTGTAAACTACAGTTCTCTCATTCAAATCGACGTCCAGTTTGTTGGGAGCCACTTTGATCGGTTCCGTGGCGCCATGTGGCCACCATAAAAGCAGGTCGCCGCTGTTTACGTCCGTAGTGTGAATGACCACGTCGTAAGGGCGAGCATTAACACCGAGCTGTGAGTTTTCTTCCTCGAGGGCGCGCTCGATCAGATCGTCATAATTGGTAGTAACAATCAACAACGGCGTAGTCAGGCTGGCAAGAAACTTGTGGAGCGGAGTGAGTGGATAATCGCAATTGAAGATACCATGCAATTCTTCGTTCAATGCTTCACGCCCGCCAACTACGTTGTAGTACTGGGCGACCTTGGTCAGGTCAAGCGCTTCATCGGCTGGGAATTGGGTGGTATCCGCCAGGTAGCCGGCCAATTCGCCGCCCAACGGAAGGAATTTCATGATTCCCTTTTTCCATATCTCGCCGACCACGCGTCCACCGAGCGACGCCCCGGCGCCGAGAAACGGTATGACCTTACCCTCGTTAAGTTTGTTGAGGATGAAAGGATAAGGGGGGATTAGCTGGCTCATTAATGGCTCCGGTATTGAACGCTTTTCTCGACAAGCCGAGCAGTAAGTGGACGGCAAAGTGGCGAGGCGGATATCTCAACTAGAGGACAGCGAATGGCTTTTATCAGAGCATCAATCAAGAGAACTGTTGCCGCTTATACCTTAGTAATAAGCTGAGCGTCAACACACTTACAAACAATATGGGCTCGCCGGCCCTGAAAGGGCATTCGCTACCTTTACCACGAACCGCGCGAAACTGATGTTATCGCTACTTGAATGCGCCCGGCGATCCTGGTCACCGCCGTTCAAGTCAAAAACAGTTGTATAATCCGTCCGTTCTTTTACTCGCTCGATAGCTGAGGAACCATAAATGCCTTGTCATCCCAGTTTTCTAGTCGGTATCAAAATGTTCGAACTCCTTAACGAGGATGATCGCATCGCTCTCGCAAAAGTGATCGACGAGCTTGCGCTTCCCCAGGGCCACACTCTTTTCCAGGCAGGAGATCCCGGTGATTCGTTGTTCATAGTCCAGGAAGGTGAGATTGAACTCTATATTAAGGACACAGCAGGTCAAAAGATTGTGCTGACTAATGCGCAGACTGGTGACATGTTCGGTGAGCTGGCGATGCTCGACAATGGGTCTCGTACGGCCACCGCAGTCGCGCTAATGGATACGGAAGTGCTGGTGATTGATCGCGACGATCTGGTGTTGCTGTTTCAGAGAAAGCCGGAAGCGGCTCTGCACATGTTAGCTGCGTTGAGCGGCTTGACGCGCAAAGCTGACGAGTTGTTGCGAACAAGGGTGTCTCGGAATTTGAATGAAGAGATGGAGGCTGAAGTTTCATTCCTTCAACGCATCGCCGATTGGTTGGCCTGGTTTAGTGGCAGCATGCCGTTCCTGATCTCCCACACCGTGTGGTTCTTTGTTTGGATCGCGCTGAACACCTTCATACTAGGCGACCGTGCTTACGATCCGTTTCCGTTCGGGCTGTTGACGATGATCGTTTCGCTGGAAGCAATCTTTCTCGCCTGCTTCGTGCTCATAAGCCAGAACCGCCAGGCTGAGAAAGACAAAGTGCGGGCCGATATCGAATACGAGGTGAACATCAAAGCAGAGCTGGAAGTGGCCCACCTGCATGAAAAAACCGATCGAATTTACGAGAACATGATGGCGCGCTTTGCGAACCTGGAGAAGAGGCTGGCGGCGCCGGCGCCGGATGTACCGAGAATTAATTAGAAGTCTATTGAGAGACCGACCTGTGCGCCGAGTCGAGGACTGGCCGAGTATCTTCCAGCAATGACGCCGAAGTCGAAAGAGATATTACTTCTGAGCTGATAATTTCCGCCGAACTGTGCCTGCAGTTGTCCTTTGCCGAGCTGGTCAAATTTTGAGACCGCTCCGGTGAGCTCGCCTCCTACTTGCAATCGCGAATTGATCTGCTTGACGATCGATCCGCCGCTGGTGTAAACGGTGCCGCGCGTCTTGATCCCGATCACGCCTGTAGTGTCATTCCCTGAAAACAGAACTCCACCATTCAGCCGCAGCTTGACCGTGCTGTTCAAAGATTTCTGCATGATCAAATTCATGTAGAAGTCCGACAATCCCGACCCCAGCTGGCGATGAGTATCGCCTGTCGGCAGTTCCAGGTTGAGTGCAATGGCCAGCGCCGGCCGCCGAGAACGCTCCACTTCTTTTAGGAAGTTGTATTTGAGCGAGAGGTTAGTATCGCCCACGCCCGACACCCTCGCCGGAGTCGCGCCTCTGGTGTTGATGATGGTCAACCAGGGAGACTCGATTCCAATCTCCACATTGTTCAGAAGACCATAGTCGAGTTCGAAGTCGGCAGTATTCTGCTTCGCATTAGGTAGCGCCGAGCGTTGCAAGAGATCAAATTCGTTGCTGAACTCAAAGTGAAAGTGGTGGTGCGGCGTGGTGTCCGCATCATCAGTCACGAAGGGTTGTTGAGCTTGAGCCGCGCAGCCAAGAATAAATGTCGTGAGTATTACTTGCGCACTCTTAATGAGAACGCCTTTGCGAGCTTGGCGCCTTTGCGGGAAACAATCTTGAGAGTTGGTCAGCACAAAATTTCACGCAAAGGTCAGCAAGATAAATCACGTGCCCGGCAACTCTCGCAGCTTGGCGCTCAAGTGGGAACGGTCAGCCAAAACCTGCAGCATCGGTCCCTGCGAGGCGAACTCGATTACGCTCACCGATCCCACCGGGCAGCTCACCCGATAACGAAAGTCACCTACATCGATACCCAGCAGCTGGCAAAGAACAATCCTTATCGTAGCTTTGTGAGAAACAATCAAAACCTCACCATCAGCAAACTGCTTTGCAATTTCTGTAATGGCGCCAAGCGCGCGCGCGACAACTGTAATTGCCAGTTCACCACCGGTAGGAGCATGCAGGGTCGGATCGGATAACCAGTTAAGGTACTCGCTTTTGAATTTCTGCTCGACCTCTTGCTTTGTGCGTCCCTCCCAATCGCCATAGCCAATCTCATTGAACCCGCTGCTAACTCGCAGATTCATACCCTTCGCATCGCAAAGAGGTTGAGCGGTGGCTACAGCTCGTCGAAGCTTGCTTGAATAAATTGCCTGCCAGGATCTTGAAGAGTAAGAAGCCGCGAACGCCTCGGCCATCTCCACACCTTCGGGAGTGAGTTCCGGATCGAGACCTGAACCGCAGAATTGATCGGCCCGGCTAAGAGCCGTTTGTCCGTGCCGCAGAAAATAAAGCGTGAGGCTCATCCGAGTATCGGACTATTTGGATGGTACTGAACCGCTGATTTTCTTTCGCGTCGTCTCACCGGTGTGCAAGACGGGTATGCCCTGGTCCACTTCACCATGTGGACGAGGAATGACGTGAGTGGCAACGACTTCGCCGACTCGTCTGCCGGCTGCTGCGCCGGCATCAACAGCGCTGCGAACGGCGGCGACGTCGCCTCGCACGATCGCAGTCACTAAACCGGCGTCGATCTTTTCCCAGCCGACTAAACGCACGTTCGCCGATTTGACCATTGCATCTGCAGCTTCGATCATGGCTACCAGGCCTCTGCATTCGACCATGCCTAATGCTTCTTCCATTTGTCATGCTCCTTTGATCTGAGCTGCGCGCGCTATTTACCCGCGAGAGCAGTTGAATTCGAATCTGGCCGCTTGTCCCAAAGCACGTAAAAATCGAATCCGTTAAGTGTCAAACTGCGTTGCTGCCGATAACGCTCCAGCAGATTGAATTGCCGTAGCCGCGGATTGGTCGCGCTAATGCAAACAGTATCGAATCGGCCGTCTTTCAGCAATTGCTCAGCCGTGGATTCCGGATTGAAGCGATTCTCGAGCCCGGCAGGTGGTAGCCTGTGAGCCTCAAAGTACACCGCCTCAAAGGCGTATATCATACCTGTCGGTGCCGTCACTTCGTCAACAATGCGAGCGATTTGGTTCACGGTGTAATGGTGCGCATATGTCGTTTGCCGCTGCCAAATGTAACGCTTTGCCGACATTCCGGCTGCATAAACCACAATGATGACCAACACGAACACAAATCTCAAAGACTCGCGCACGCGCAGGTGAAGTGCAGCGATGCCGAAGGCTGCCGGGATCGCCAGGAACGGCGTGATCAAGACAAAGTAGAAGGAAGATACCGGTCGCGAAACGGAAATGAAGACGCTCAATATCGCGGCTATCCAAGCGGAGAGACGAAGTTCATCTCCTGCTGGCGTTGCGGTCCCATGCCTTCTGATCAGAAATAGACTTACTAACGCGAAGCCAGTGAGCATGAGACCTTGAATTGAAATGAACCATCCGGCGATCTCGCGGACATTGAACCAGAAGTTCAAATCACGTCCACTTCGGTAATAGAGATGGTACTTAACCAGGTCAAACCAAACTCGATTCGGCGCTCGCGCGAAGAGCCAAAGAAGTGGAGTAAACGGAAGCGCTGCGCCAAGCAGAAAAGAAAGACTCTTAAGCTGATTACTTCCGGCCTTGTTTTTCCGAAATAACCAAACGAGCAGCACCGGAATCAGCGGCGCCGTCAATAAGTACGAAGCCGCCGCGGCTCCTGCGCAAGCTCCGGCAGCAAATGAATGCATCAACGACTGAAGCTTTACAGCTGAGGTGATGAGCACGAACGCTGTCACCATGAAGAACAGGCAAAAAGAGTAAGGCAAGGCCACGACGCCATAAGAAACGACATAAGCGTTCTCAACGAGCAATAACAGAGCCATCGTTGCGGTCATAAATCGAGGCAAAATGTCGGTGGCGCGTGCATGCACGTAAGCGCCAACCATCATCAGCGCGCCTCCCATAAACAACGCCGCTATGAAATGGACCACACGCCAGCTTTCTCCAAAGACGAAAACCAGTAAACCAACCAGATACGCCCACAAGGGCGTGTGCTGATAGAAGAAGTCGATATAAGGTTTTTTGCCTGCTGCGATCAATTGACCCGCGACGAGGTGAAGTGACTCATCTCCAAAATAAGCGACGGTTTGGGAGTAGGCTATCATTCCCATCGTGGCTAAAAGGATGACCAGGATTAGGCCTACGGGAAATTTTGATTTAGGCGCTGCCGAGCTTGTAGCGGATTCGTTCATGAGTGATCAGGAACAAATAAGGCTTGGAGTTTCACGAAGGTTATAGCACGATACCCGCGTTTTCCGACGGTCTGAGGTGTCCATGGTTCGCCGCGTTCGTCTTTACGCCGTAGGCGTTATCCAATTCGAGCCTGGGGCAACGCCCCAGGGGGAATAACTCGACTTGAGTCAGAACGCTGAAAGCGTTGGCGATGAATTAGACCGATGCTTGCGAACACTTTCAGCGTTAAGAGGCATCTCGTTCGTGGTTCCTGGGGTGTTACCCCAGGTTGGAATTAGCCAACGCCTTCGGCGTAAGAAACCAAACACTTGTTGACAAAGCTCGCAAACTTCTACAAATCGAACTTCAACCTCATCCTTGTCCTGCTGTTCATCGCGCTCGGAGTCCTCGCCTGGCACAACCGCTTCATCCAGGATGACGCGTTCATCTCATTTCGCTACGCCGACAACTTCGTGCGGGGGTATGGTCTCGTCTGGAACGAAGGCGAGCGGGTTGAAGGTTATACCAATTTCCTCTGGACCATCATTATTAGCCTCGCCCTCCTGCTGAAACTGGAGCCGATCAAATTCGTCATGGTTGTCGGTTTGTTTCTGTTTGAGCTAACGCTCTTCTTTATTTACCGTTTGGCTGCGTCGCTGTTCCATTCGCCACACCTGGCGCTGTTGACGCTGCTGCTGTTGGGAACGAACTACAGCTTCAGCAGTTACGCAACCGGCGGCTTGGAAACTGAGCTACAGACCTGCCTGTTTGCGGCTTGTCTATGGCTGTTTCTAACTAGCGACAAAGGCGGCTGGTCGATGACCCGTCTCGCGCTGCTTTCCCTGCTCGCCGCGCTGGCAATGATGACGAGGCTTGATTCGCTCCTGGTTGTGGGACTCGTCCTGGGGTCGACTCTTATTAAGATTGGGCGTCAGAGGAAAGATGGCTCGCGGTTTTGGCTTCCGCTGAGTATGGCGATCGGCCCGTTGGTCCTACTGGTGGGTAGTTGGCTGATTTGGAAAATGAACTTTTACGGTTCGGTGCTGCCTAACACGTTTTATGTCAAGGTGACCTCGCTTAGCTCGCTGAAACGTGGCGTGATTTACGTCTACCTGTTCTTCTATTCGTACTGGCTTGTCTTCTTCCCGTTTCTGTTCCTGGGATTCGTCAATCGCCTGCGACACCGAAATAATCAAAGCTGGCTGATCCTGGCAGTCGTCATCGTGATTTGGCTGAGCTATATCATTGCCGTTGCCGGCGACTTCATGGAGTTCCGCTTCATCGTACCGGTTCTTCCGTACATGTTTTTGGTCATTGTCTGGCTGACCTGCAAACAACTAACCCGACTGCGGCTGAAGATAGCGCTGGTGTTGCTCGTGCTCTGCGGCTCGTTACACCATTGGCTCACGTTTTCGAGTCCGCCGCTTCGTTATTATGACGTCGACAGCTTCGCTGGTCTTTCAGCATTTCTTTATTACGAGCGGAACGATTGGATCAGAATTGGTCACGTGCTTGGCGAATCGTTTCAACATGATCCCAATGTGACCATTGCGGTCACTGCCAGCGGAGCTATCCCCTATTACTCGAGACTGAAGACAATCGATATTCTTGGTCTCAACGATCGCTGGGTCGCGAGGCATGGAGAAATCCCGATGTCCAGACCCGGACACCAGCGTCGAGCCACCTTGCCCTACCTGCTCGAAAGAAAGGTCAATCTTCTGATAGGTCACCCTCAGCTGGTGCCGCTCGAGACTCCGGCCAACCTTCCGTGGCATGACTACTACTTCTATGTGAAGGTCACGCAGCAGGATTTGCCCGCTGACTCGAGAATCATCGAAATCCCGATCAATTCAAAGTATAAAATGCATGTGTTGTATTTGGTGAGAAGTCCGGTCGTGGACGAGGCAATCCGTAGAAACGGGTGGGTCTCGTTTGCGCCCTTCCCTACGAACGAGTCACAGCCAGTTCCGCAGTGAAATAAGAGGATAGTGCTCTAATTTGGAGTGCGATGACCTGTCATCGCTTTCGCCCGCGGCAGGAATGGATGGCAGGATACTAACACGCGAGAGCTAGTTTGATAGTCAGGAAAACTAGTGATCCACAGGGCGTTGCCTGATGAAAGAGAGTTACCGTAGTAACCCGGGAGTTTTGGGATGCAGTTTGAGTCGATGCCACGGGCTTGCCCCGTGGTGACTAACGTTAGCCGCTACAAACCCAGCCTTTGAGAAAGAAATCGATGCCACGGGCTGGTCCGTGGAGGATCACGTTTCATTAGCCTTTCATTTTAAAGACTCCCGATATTTTAGCCGCTGGCGTGAAGCTCCACCGGGCAAGCCAGTGGCATCCACGAAGTCTTTCCGATCATTTTTTGTAGCAACCAACGTAAGCATCACCACGGGACAAGCCCGTGGCATCAAGTCAAACTGGTCCGTACCAAAGCTTACTTATGTTTGCCCGCTATCACGTTCGCGCTCTTTTCTTCCGATTTCATAATCGGCATAGAGTCGAGAGCGGCGAGAGCCCGCTCCCGTTTCATACAGACAGTAGAGCGCGGCAAGTGATTCAACGCTCAAGCCTGTCTCTCCGTGCCAGATGTCAATCCTGGATTCGGCGGACATCTCAATTAAGGCTTCGAGTACTGCGTCACTCACGCGGTCGGGTGTATGGCCATGATCCACAAGGTCAACGGTCACTTGGGCCGCGCCTTCATAGTTCGTGTTACGATTATCAGGCATGGTCGATTCCTTTCTCTTAAGCCAGGTAGGATTCGGTCGTGTAGGGGCCGATTTCCGTTAGTGCGGAAATCGGCTCCGCTGTGTTTATGCACGCATAGTACCATCGAAGAGCCTATACGGACTCCTGTCAAATTGACGTTGGAAGGATGTTTGCTATGACGGGCGCTAAACTTCGGGAGCGACGGTTGGCACTGGGATTAAGTCAGCAAGGCCTGGCAAACAAACTCGAGGTAAGCCGGAATACCCCTGGAAGTGAAATAGAAGATCGATTGTCGCTTCGCCCCAGCGGGGCGAAATGTTTATAGCCTTAGCGTTCCCGTTTTTGTTTGCTGCGCTCCGTTAGGAGCGCAATCGCCTTGCCTGAGGCGGCAATCGTTTCGCTCCTAATAAGACTCCGCGTTCAATTCCGCGAGACCCGAATTGCAGGTGCGAATCTGCGGCATCACTGATGACCTGTCATCGCTTTCGCCCGCGGCGGCTCGACGCCGCGGGTTTGATAAGAGGCTGTTTTCGACGACTTGCTGCGACAGGTCGCAGCGACGAAAGCGCCGACAGGTCGGCGCACTCCAAATTAGGGCACTAGCAATAACAGTGTCAGCGGCCGAGTAGATCAGGTGAAGCTGTTACGGCCCTGATCAAGGTTTGCGGTCCCCAAGATCGTGGCTTTCATCCCTCATGAAATAGGAAACGAGTTACTGAGGACACTCGGTATTGTTGTGTGTAACAACTGAACTGAAGCGTAACTGGTACTCGGCTGACGTGATGAACGAGCACACCATCGCATGCTGCTTGCCGACATCCCGCAACGGACCACCGTTCACTTGATTCAACCAAAAGACGAAGCCACCAATATCGGGGTTGCGCCGCAAGTAACCAAAGTATTGTGACGCTACGAATGACCTGTTGTACTCCGCATCGATGAAGGAGCGGTTGTTGATGGGATTAGTTTGCTGATTATCATCTGCGAGACGATATAAGATCGCACCGCGATTTCCTAAACTTAGCAGCGCGGAGCGTTGAGAAGTCAGGTCGACTCCGCTGTCATTCCTGATGGCGGTAATTAAGGCATCGACAAACTGTTCGAGAGTCAGACTCGCCGGATATTTAGCCAGGAACTCCGAGCGAGAGACAAACAGATTTGCCAGCGCTAACTGATCTTGAGCAAGATTTGCGCTGCCAATCAATCGCGCCCGATCAGCGGAAAACACGGCATAGCTTGGGATCTTCTTTGCTTCCGTCTGAAGCGAAGGCGACACTGCCGGATTCGAAGCGCTCGGATTTGGGAAGGGCTGGTTATTGCCGTACGCCGCCCGGTAGAGACGAAAGTCGTACGCCGCTGTCTGTTGATATTCGAGTTCGTAAAAGAATGCATTCGACACGTCGATTCGCTTATTTCGAATGCAAGTCTGGTCAATGCCACATTGCGTTATCGCACCTGCCCAGAAGTCAAATCCACCCTGGTCCGGTCTGCGGCTGAGAAAATCATAGTAATGCTGCCGCACGAAGAATCGCGCATCTGTGTTGTCCAGGGGATTACTGGTCGGCGGTAAGGTATCGTTGTCCTGAATTGTTAGGAGCACCGAGGCAGGCGTCCCGAGTGGCGCTCCTGTTGGACTTGTAAGACTCAAGCTGACGGTTCTACTTCCATCCACGTACGCATTATCGACAACGAGAACCGTAATGTTCTTATTCATCTCTCCAGGACCGAAAGTAATCGTGCCCGAGGAGATGATGTAATCCGTTCTCTGCTTACCCGTGACATCGCTGGTGGAGTAATCCACCGCTGCCATGTTCGCGGTACTTCCCAAACGACTCACAGTAACGGTTGCGCTTCCAGTGGCCTCAGTGGTGCTGTAGGCTGCCGCATTGAATTGAAGTTGCGGTTGGACGGTAATTGCAAGCACGAATTGGCCGAGTGAGCCTACGCTCGAGCAGATCGTTCTACTAGCAAAGTCAGCACTCACACTGCGATCGAGCAAGGCGCCGTTCTCGTTGTGGAGAAGTCGCAATTGAGAGAATGCTATTTGATCGAAGACCGAGGGCACGTTCAAACAGACTCCGACAGATCCTTGAATCGTAGCGGTCGTTGATACGTCGAAGGCTACACTATCGTTGAAAAGCTGATACCCATTCGGTAGCAATCCGGTTGAGCTGGGATTAATTGGTGTAAATGTTGTCGTGCCGGCACCGGTGACTCTGGCAAATGTTAATGTGACACCCTCTCCTTGAGCCGTAACATTCGTTCCGGTTGAGGTCACCGTCGAAGTAGAAGCTCCGATTATCTGAATCGCTGTTCTATTTCCTGCCGCGTCATATGAATAACTAATCGAGCCACCACTTGCGTGCACCACATTAGTTAATCGATTTAGAGCGTCGTAGGTGTAAGTGATCGTATCGCTCGAGATACCGGGACTCGGCGATGGCGACGGTGATGGCGACGGTGATGGCGATGGCGACGGTGATGGTGACGGCGACGGCGATGGTGACGGCGAGGGTGATGGCGACGGTGACGGTGATGGTGATGGCGATGGTGATGGCGATGGCGACGGTGATGGCGACGACGACGCTATCGACTGCCAGTCAGGGATAACATCGTCCGCCGAATTGTTGGTCAGCCTGGTCTGCCCGCTGCCATCTGCATTCATAACATAGATTTCATTACCGCCACTGTTGTCACGGCTACTAGCAAAGAGAATCTTCTTCCCGTCAGGCGACCATTTTTCAAAACTGTCATAGCCGGAGTTGTTGGTAAGTCTGGCTAAGCCACTGCCGTCTGGGTTCACCAGATAGAGTTGAGTGGTTCCGGATCTGTAGCTTTCGAATAGAATTTTTAAGCCATCAAGGGACCAACGAGGAGTTGAGTCGCTGCCCGGACTGTTGGTTATGTTGGTCTGCATGCTTCCATCAGCATTCATAAGGAAGATCTCGTAATTGCTGTTGACTTCGATGCGCCCAAAAGCAATCCGGGAACCATCAGGTGACCATTGAGGATCAGCGTCATCCACCAGACTATTCGTCAGATTAACTTGCCCGCTGCCATCCGAATTCATCACAAAAATATCCGTGTGAGCATTCACACTTCTACTAAATGCGATTCTCAACCCGTTCGGCGACCAGTGCGGTTCGCCGTCGGATGAATCAAAAGTCAGCCGCAGTCGACCGGAACCATCAGCATTGCTCACAAAAATCCCGTCCTGGCCGTTAAAGGCTATTCTGGAACCATCCGGAGACCAGGCAGGACTGAATTCATTTTCGGCTGAGGTATTGGTTATGTTCGTCAGACCACTCCCGTCAGCGTTCATCACCACGATTTCATAACTGCCGTTTCGAAAGCTCTGGAAAGCCAGCTTCGTTCCGTTTGGCGACCAAACCGGAGCCGGCGGCGAGATTCCGTTAGACGCGTTGATAGTGAGCCTTGTTTGACTACTCCCGTCCGAGTTCATCCCGTACACGTCGTAAGTGAATCCGCCGAAGTCCCTATTGCTCAAGAACGCGATTTTCCCGTTCGACCGGAGTGACGCCGTGGCACCCACTTCGAAGGCGCCGATGTCGCTTCCGTCGCCTCCGGTCGCATTAGAAATCGTCAGATCATCAAATGGGCGGAGGAGCCCTCGCTGATCCGTCGACAGGCCAGCGACGGGTCCGCCTTGGTCGATTGCCGTACTTCCGGGAAGCAGGACGCGTGTTTGCGTGGGCCCGCCGTTATCGGCAAGGGTCCCGAGCTTTGGATCGATTGGAGTTGAAGCTGTGCCTATTTGATCAGTCGCCTGGGCTGCTATCACCGCCCCGGAATTGTTGCCGATAAGGTTGTATCCTTGCGAGGTTAGTTGACTGCTGCTATTGGCGCTTCGAACGTCTGGGCCATCCGGGCCGGTATTTCCTGCAATGATCGTATTTCGGCTAGAGACGACCGACGAGTAAATATAAACGCCGCCGCCGAACGGTGCGGTATTGCCCGAGATCGTGCTATTGGTCACACTCGCCGTGGATAGCTGGACATTAATGCCGCCGCCGTTCTGTGCTGAGTTACCTGAAATCGTGCTGTTGATGATGTTAAGGGTTGCTTCCTGTGTATAGATACCGGCCCCGGTTTGTCCCGAATTGCCTGAGATGGTGCTGTTGGCGATGTTAAGAGTGCCAGCTTGGATAGCGGAAATACCACCGCCGCAGCAACCACTGGGTACTGAGTTTCCTGAGACGGTGGACCGGGTAATGGTCATCATGCCTGAGCCGTTGTAATGAATCCCGCCCCCCAGGCCGAACCCCGTGTTGCCCGAAATTGCGCAGGCGGTGAGATTCACGGTGCCTGAGCTATGATTCCATATTCCACCTCCAAAACTGCTGCTGGCATTTCCATTGGCAATGGTGAGATTAGAAATCGTGACGCTACCGCTGGCGATTTCAACGACTCGAAACGCTGCCACTCCGGAGTTTGAGCTTCGTTGGAGCGTCAGCAGGTTAGCGCCGGGTCCATCGATGGCCAGGTTCTTGTTAATTAATAATTCGCCGCTGGTTAACGCAATCGTGCTATTCGCCGGCAACGAAAACAAGATAGTGTCGCCGGACGCGGCGTCACTTATGGCCTGTCGCAGAGACCCCGGACCGCTGTCGTTGGTATTGGTAACGGTGATGGTTGACGTGCTCGCGGGCAGCAGTGCCGCCGGTTTCGGTTTCAGGGTTAATAAGTCTTCGGCAGAAGAGATTAGTGAGTTGAAGCCAACCTCATCCGATTGAAAAATAAGATGGTCACTAACCTGGCTGCCGTGCGAGGCCTGACTTGCTTTCGAAATTGTATGAGAGACCGGCTCTTGTGATTGAGTTGACTCTGCAAATGAATTAACGTGTTTGGTGTTGGATTGTCCCGACGCTCCCCCAACTTTAGCTCGATTTGCTCGTGAGTAGCCACGGTATTCCCTGAGACTAACCGACCCAACAGAGGTCAACGCCAATAGGCTCAAGACGCTGGCCGTGGCGGCAACCCAAAAGTTTTTGTTGAAAACTCTCACTGTGAAGAATGCTAGTTCTTTGTGGCTCGGCCCACAGGGTTCGCAGGTCCAACTTGCGGACCTCTAGGTTGAAATGGACCAGATTGTCCGTTCCGTGGTGTTGAAGTCGATTGTTGTCTTGCTGCGTTATTGATCAATTCAGAATATCGACTTGAATTGCCAATCTTGACTGCGGTATCAAAAGCAGCGAGTGGTGCTCCTGCCGGTCCGAGGATTGATAGCGCAGCATTGTATTGCCAATTGCTAAGCCGATAAACTTTTCCCCATGTTGTTGTAGTCCCAATGCCGATACCGATCTTGCCGGCGCCAACGCTAAAACTCACACCCTTGACTTGGTAACTACTGTCCAGGAGTATGTTGGCATCATAGCCAAAGCCAAAGTCGCCTCCGCCAGCTCCGATCGAGTAGCCTTTCCCATCCAAATCTGTAATTGAGCGATCATTCGTGATTGAGATGGATCCGCTGATCGCTGTTCCAGCCTGAAGGGACGCACTCGTACCACCGGAGAGAGCGAAGCCATGCTGACCCTGATCGTCACTCACCAGTGCGACCTGACCGGTTACGCCGAGGATGATACCGGCGTCTCCGCCAATTCCTAACGAAAACACTATTTCACCTGAGGGATCCATGAATCGCAGCGGATTCTGGAAGGCATACGCATACCTGTTCCAGGATTGAGGATTAGCATCTTGGCCCGCTACTACGTCTCTCGACAGAAATCGTCCGAGTGCCGGCGAATAGTATCTCGCTCTGACGTAGAGTAGTCCGTTACCTTCATCTAACAAACCATACTGACCGCCAAACCTAAATGAGTTCGTGGTGTTTTCAATCTTATTTTCCGCTCGGCCAAATTCATCGTAAGCATATGAGTTGACCGCAACCTTCCCGTCGTCGGTCACCGCTATCGTTGAACCAACCGGATCGAAGTGATAGTAATAGTGCGTGCCATCGGGATTTACTTTATATGCCAGCCCCATCCCGTAAACGTAATAAGACGCGATCGCTCCATTTGCATCTGTCTCACAAAGCACTTGTGAAAGATCGTGATTGGTGTCGACGATGTAGCGAGTCGTCTTCGTTCCTTCTATCTTCTGCAAGCGCACGCCCAGACCGTTGTAAAAATATTGTGACGAGCCGCTGACGGAAACGAGACGGTTTTCAAAATCGTATCCGTAGTTCGTCGTAACACCAGCCTCAGTCTTACTGGTCATGTTGCCATTGGCGTCGAAGCTGAAGGTTGCCGGCCCGGCGTTTTGAATGCGGTTCGCAGCGTCGTAAGCGTAGCTGTGTGAAGTGTTTTGGAGCCGGTTGGCGAGCGGTTGGGTGACACTCGCAGCCGTGCGATTCCCGTTCTTATCCAAAGTGAAGCTATAGGAACTAATTCCCGAATCTGATTTCGTGATCAAACGGCCTGCGTTGTCGTAGGTCGTCTGACTAATAACCCCATTGGGATACGTAACCTTCGTCAGTAAATTCGTCGCGTCATACTGGAAGCTAGTCGTCTTTCCGGCCCAATCGGAAAGTGAAGACATTCGATTGTTGGCGTCGTGCTGATAACTAACCTGCTTGCCGTCGGGATACGTCAGCTTAGTGATGTTTCCATTTTCGTCATACTGGTAGCCAATAGTCTTTCCAAAAGGATCGGTGGCGCTGGTCACCCGATTCAACTCGTCATAAACGTAGTTCGACGTTCCCATTGAATCAACCATTCGCGTCACGTTTCCGTTCGCATCACGGGTAAGCTGGACGGTTGAATTGTCCTGATAGGTTATCGTGCTCAATCGATTAGCAGAGTCATAAGTGTATCTTGTTAGTTGACCCTTTGCGTCAGTCTGCGCAATACGATTTCCCACCTCGTCGTAAGAGCTGCTGGACAAATGCCCCAGAGGATTGGCGGTCGAGAGTAACCGGTTAAGCTTGTCGTACGTGAGGTTGGAAGTCTGATTTTTGGGGTCCGTTTGCGTTATGCGATTCTGGTTCTTGTCATACGTGAACTTGGCCGTTCCCGCCGCGGCGTCAGTCACCTGCGTGAGATTGCCAACCGCATCATAAGTGAACTGCGTCGCATTCCCGCGCGGGTCGATCTCCTTCTTCAGACGACCGGTCGCATCGTATTCTTTTTGAATCGCATTATTGAGCGCGTCCTGAATCCTGGTGACGCGATTCAGGGCATCGAAAGTGAAGGTTGTGCTCTGGCCCTTTGCGTCAGTGACCTTTGTCCGGTTGCCGTTAGCGTCGTAAATGTAACTGATAGAATTTCCGAGCGGATCCACGACGGTCAGCAGACGCCCTTCGTTGTCGTAGGTGTAGGTAGTTATGTTGCCCCGTTTGTCCCTCGTGCTTATTCGTCGATCCAGCTTATCGTAGGTGTGCTGGATAAAGTTGCCTTTTGCATCGGTCTCTTTAATCAACAGATTGTTCTCGTCATAGGTGTAATTCGTGGTGTTGGCGCGGGCGTCGCGCATGCTGAGGCGATTGTTGTTCGCATCATAGGTGTACGTGGTTACGTTGTTGAGCGGGTCGGTAACGGTCAGTAGATTGTCGTTCGCATCGTAGGCATACCTGGTGATCTTCCCTCGTGCATCGGTCATACTCGTTCGCCGCCCGATCCCGTCGTATCCATAACTAGTCGAGTTATTGAGGGCATCTTTGCTGCTGGTTAAGTTGCCCTGGGCATCGTAAGTAGAAGTCGCTAAGTTGCCGTTGGAGTCAGTAACACTGATGGGCTGGCCAAAAGAGTTACGAGCAGTTAACGAGGAATTGTTCAACGCGTCCGTCAGCGTGGTGAGGTTGCCATTTCCGTCGTATCCCATCTGCGTAGTCTTGCCCTGCTCATCAGTAAGCTGCGTAGGATTGTTCTTCGAGTCGTAGACGGCTCGACGCGAGTTTAGGATCGGATCACTGCGACTGGTGACGTTTCCATTTTGGTCATAGACGTAGGCAGCATAATTACCGCCGGCATCTGACGTTTGGCTTCGATTATTGTTTTCGTCATACAACACGTTGACAGCGCCGCTAGCAAACTGCGTGTTGGTATTCCGGTCGTGCAGCTGCTGAAGGTTAAAGTTTGTGTCTTGCACATACCTGGTTTCTTTGTTCAAAGGATCAAAGACCGAAGTCGACCCGTCAGCGTTGTACACAAACGTCCATTGATTAGCGCGCCCATTCTTTTGAGTAGCTACTCGATTACCGGCGTCGTACGTGTTGACTACAAGATTATTGCCCCGCCCATCAATGATACTGAGCAGGCGGTGGTTGGCGTCATACGTGTAGCCATTAGTATTGCCTCTGGCGTCACGGAACGAAATCAGATTTGAGCCGGCATCGTAAGTAAACTGAAGGTTTCGTCCGGCAGGGTCCGTGATGGCAGTCAAAAGCGAACCTGAATAGGCGAAGTTAATCGTACGACCGACGGTGTCGGTGACCTGGGACAGATTGCTGCCGCTGTACATTAGCGAAATCTGGTTGTTGTTCCTGTCCTGGATGGCGGTCAACCTACCTGAAGCATCAAATTGGTAGTTTCTTTGATCAGTCTTCTTCAGGGTCCAGGTACCATTCGTATTCCGCACCAGCGTGTCGTAGTACCCACGATAGCTTGAAATGAAATTGTCGGTCCCGGTTTGATTGATGTAATCCAACACCTTACCGTCGCTGTAATGTAACGAGGCACTGCTCGATGTCAGGTTAGTCAAATAGATATTGAAAGTGTGAGACCAACCGTTGCCTAACGGCCCCGGCGTCGCATCTTGTGAGTTGTAAGAGCGCGCCAACTCAAGGTCGAGGCCCCTTCCCGGTATGCGCAGATCAGTAGCGAGGTAATTGTAGTTGCCAGTTGCCGTATCAACCGGATCGGCATTGCGGCCCGATTTGGCGGGTGGAGAATCGTTGGATCCACTGCGGCCCGATTGCGTTCCAAAGCCAAGCGCATTACCTTGCTTTGGCACCACCCGGATCTTGACGTAGATCCGACTACCAAAGACTTGGCCGCTACCGTTTTGCATCTGCCAGTAGCTGTAATAGGTGCCGGCGGTGCTTGGTGCGATGATTGGTAGGTTCGGAGTGTTGATCCACTGTCCGGGACTCGCATTAATTATCAGCGAGGACAAAGATGAGAGATTGGAGCTGGTATTCCCGTTCACGATTCCGGGGACGTATACCAGGTGATAATTACTCCAGGAATTCGTCCCGCTATTCTGTATACGCCAGACCTTGTTTTGAGATTGGCCCGGCGTAAATTGCGTGTTATCAGGGATCGTTACATCGATAGTGCTGGCCGTGTAATACATTAGATCCGTGCCTGACGGTTGAGCGTTCGTGTATTGGGCTGTGGTACTTGCGTGGTTCCCGCTTGAATCAGTCAAACTAAACGTCCACTGGCCTAACGGATCGACAGGCTGACTCGTGATGACAAATGAGACGTTACCGCTACTGTCAGTATTGTATTGACCGCCATTGCCGGGTTGCCCATCTCCACGAGTCACACTCAGATTGACAATGCTGTTATGCGTGAATCCGCTGCCTGTGAATGTGAATCCGGTACCGCGTGGTCCAGAACCGGGGGCAACCGATAACGCGGCTGTTGAAGAGCATGACGAACCGGCAGTTATCAGGGCACTGGCTCTAGTGCTCTGCGTGCCGCTGCCGACATCGAGCATGTAAGTCGTGTAAGATCCCACCACCGTCCCGCAATCAGTAGGAACCGCTATGCTGATCTGCCCGGCGCTGTTGGCAACCGTCCCGGGAAGTTCGTACGTAACTCCATTCGGAAAGACTGTGAATCTGCGCACCTGACCGTTGTGCGTATAGTTGGTACCGGCTATTTGAATTGTTGTCCCTTGTGCCGCCGATGGCGGAGTAATATTCAGAGTCGGAGCATTGCATCCCGGTGAGGCGGTAACGGTCTGTCTTACCGGATTGCTCTGACTATTTGTACCTACGTCGATCATGTACAAGGTGTATGTGCCAGGATTGTCCGAACACTTCGTGGTATACGTCGAACTAAATTTCCCCAGACTATCCGCCTTAAGCTGGCTAATTTCTTGCGGTGTCGATTGGTTTGGAAACGTTAAGAACTGCCGAATCTGCCCGTTTGCGGTAAAACCAGTCCCAGTTGTTACAAAGTTTGTCGTGAGTTGAGGACCGGAAGGCGGGTTACTCGCTATCGTCGGCCCGCTCTGTCCAGCTTGTATCGTCACCGGATAAACAGCAATGTTGTTATTCTCATTGCTCTCCGGCTCATACCCATTCGGATATGACGGTGGGTTCAGTGGATCAACGTAGGCGATTATGTAATAGGTGCCTGCCGCAACGTTCGGAATGGGATTCATGGTGGCAACCACACTCTTCGTCCCATTGCTGTTGAGCACACCCACTGGAAAGTCGGGCGTTGAACCGTTGCTCTCCCACAACATCGTGTCGCCTGAGTCCCACGTAGAATTCGTCGAAAAGTAAACTCGATCCAATACGTACACGCTGGCCGCCGGGATGGCGCCGCCACTGCGATTCACTGTCACCTGGAACTGCACTCCGGTTTGCCCGGCAGTGTAACCAGCGGCTGGGTTCGCTGAGTTCGTCAGATCCGGCAGCGAGCAGGTGAGCGGCTTCGGCGTAGTGTTTAGATTTGTGCTGGTATTAAAGAATTTGACAGTTATAGAGTGAGTCTGTCCGTTCTTTAAGCTCGCTGGCGTCGGAAAATTAAACGCATGGAAGCCGTTGCCTTTGCCGCTTAAGTCTGATCGGAACTGATCGGCAGGAACCCCTGTCGCAATTCTCGTCGAGCCGTCATAGATGTCAACCGAGACGGCCGCGTTCGGCTGACTCTGATCCCAAGCCCAGCCAAATATCTTGTCGCAATTCGCTCCGTCGTGATAACCCTCGAGTATTAGAGCGTTGCCGGGAAGACTCTCGCTTCTGCTTCGGGGATTCCAAGTTCCCGCGGAAGCGGCAGACGTGAGCGCGAGGAACGGCGCCAGGATAAACCCCGCCGTCGCGGCCAGCAGCACCACCAAGCCACGCAGGCGGGTAAATGAAAATCGATTGAGGCGAGGCATCGTTGCTTCCCGGGGTCAAGTATCGTTCGTGAGTTCTGCGCGGCTTAAGGTCTGTAGAGTGCTCAGAGCAACACTTAATGGGCAACTGAGATTCTTGAAACTACCGGTCCATTTACACTGCAACTCAAGAGAGGATAAATGCGAACGGCCCAACGCCGAAACTTCTGCTTGACGGCCCTTATAGTCCCAAACAACTCAAGTAGTCAACTCAAAAACTCTTAAGTGTCGATAGCACATGATATGTCCGGTGAAGTTAGCAAGTGAAATATCCGCTCTGAACGGCGAGAGCCAAGAGCCTGACGACATGCGGTCATGAAACAGCTGAGCCCTAAATGGATTTCTGTGGCTGTGATCTTGGCAAACCTGGCGCGGAGTTTCGCTAATTCCTCAACGAATGAATTGGGGCGGGGATGCGGCCGCCGCGGCGAATGAAGTCAGCCGAAGAAAAAGCGTTGACGGACATGATGGGGGCGCTGCCGAGCAGGCCACCGAACTCGACCATGTCGCCGACTTTGCGGCCTGGAACCGGAATGATCCGGACGGCAGTGGTCTTGTTATTCATCACGCCGATCGCCATCTCATCAGCGATGATGGCGGAGATCGTCTCGGCTGAAGTCGAGCCGGGCACTGCGACCATATCGATGCCAACTGAGCAGACGCTGGTCCACGCCTCGAGCTTGTCGAGCGAGAGTGCTCCGATTCGCGCGGCTTCGATCATGGCGGCATCCTCGGAGACTGGGATGAAGGCGCCGCTCATGCCGCCAACCGAACCACTCGCCATCGCGCCACCCTTTTTGACTGCATCTGTTAACAACGCCAACGCGGCAGTCGTACCGTGGGTGCCCGCTCGTTCAAATCCCATCGCTTCGATAATTTCAGCGACTGAATCACCCGGCACCGGCGTAGGCGCGAGCGAAAGATCGATGATGCCGAAGGGAATGCCGAGCCTACGAGCAGCTTCTCGGCCAATCAACTCTCCGGCTCGAGACAACTTGAATGAAAGTTTCTTTATGAGCTCGGCAAGGTCGTGCAAAGGCAAGTTAGGCGCAGCGTGACGGATGGCGTGATTAACTACACCTGGTCCTGACACGCCTACATTGATAACTGCTTCGGCCTCGCCTATGCCGTGAAAGGCGCCGGCCATGAAGGGATTATCCTCGACGGCGTTAGCGAAACAAACAAACTTGGCACAAGCGAGTCCACCCTGATCGCGAGTCCTTTCGGCCGCCTCTTTGATGATGCGTCCAACTTGTCTGACTGCATCCATGTTGATGCCCGCGCGCGTGGTGGCGACGTTGACGGAGGAACAAAGCCGCTCGGTAGTGGACAAGGCTTCGGGGATGGAATCGATGAATTCCGTTTCTCCTCGAGTCGCCGCTTTCGGCACCAGGGCTGAATAGCCACCCAGAAAATCCACCCCAACAGTTGCCGCGGCTTGATCGATAGCACGCGCTACTTCAACGGGACTGCCGCCACTGCCTTCGGTGATTAGCGAGATTGGAGTGACTGAAACACGCTTGTTGGCGATTCGAATTCCCATCTCGTCGCCAATTTCATCGACAGTTTGGACCAACCGCGCCGCCGTCCGCTCGATCTTCAGGCGCGCTCGTTCGGCGGTTTCAGACATCGAGGCGCTGGCGCAGTCGAGCAGGTTCAGGCCGAGCGTGACGGTCCGCACGTCGAGGTGCTCCATCTCGGTCATCGCCACGGTCTGAAGGATTTCGGCCTGCGTGTATTCCATAAGAGCAGTAATCAGTAATCAGTAATCAGTAATCAGCAATCAGCAATCAGTAATCAGTAATCAGTAATCAGTAATCAGCAATCAGCAATCAGCAATCAGCAATCAGCAATCAGCAATCAGCAATCAGCAATCAGCAATCAGTAATTCTGCGTTTGTAGAAAATCTGTTCCCTTTAATTGGAGCAGGTTTCATACCAACCTGCCGCTGATTACTGATAACTGATTACTGATTACTTCCTTTTCTGCGTTTGTAGAAAATCTGTTCCCTTAATTGGAGCAGGTTTCATACCAACCTGCCGCTGATTACTGATAACTGATTACTGATTTACTTCCTTTTCTGCGTTTGTAGAAAATCTGTTCCCTTAATTGGAGCAGGTTTCATTCCAACCTGCTGGCTGATTACTGATTACTGATTACTGATTACTGATAACTGATTACTGATTACTTCCTTCCCTACCCAATCCATTTGCTGAGTATCAGCAGAACTAAAAACAGCACGAACAAAATCAAGGCTATCAAGACAAAGCGCAGGCTCGGGTCATAGGATGCTTCGTCAATAACAATACTCGTTCCTTTTCGCAGTTTGTTTACGCCGGGCATGATTCGCCGCTCAATATTGCCAAGCCCAGACCCGGGTGGTTCTCGTCGATCATCGGGCGGTATAGATTTGCTTTCTGTCTGCAGAGTATGAGGAGCGTCGGATGCACGTTGAGTTTGAGGAGGAGTGCTTGAAATCGAAACTGTGTCGGCTAAGTTCACATCGCTTGGTGCGTTCGCTTCCTCCTCGACTGGAGGCTCATAGTCGACCAAAGTAGCGCCGGCGTTGACATTGGTTGTATTACCAATGCTTTGGGCCGAAGCAGCTGACGCTTCTTCGTTCGCGGACTGTGATGATGAAGTGGCGAGCCCACACTGCGGACAAAACAACGCTCCCGATCGGAACGAAGCTCCACAGGACGAACAGCGTCTAAAGATTTCAGGCTGCATAAGAGACAAAAACCGGGAACCGTAAACCGGGAACCGTAAACCGGAAACCGGGAACCGTGAACCGGAAACCGGGAACCGGAAACCGGGAACCGGGAACCGGGAACCGGGAACCGAAACCGCGAACGTATTAACCCGTCGGCAGTGCTACTGAATACTGATTACTGTCGATATATTACTTAAGCCGCCACACCCGGTTCACAGTTCCCGGTTTACGGTTCCCGGTTCACAGTTTCCGGTTTCCGGTTTCCGGTTTACGGTTCCCGGTTCACGGTTCCCGGTTCACGGTTCACGGTTTACGGTTTACGGTTCCCGGTTTACGGTTCACGGTTTCCGCTTCCCGGTTCCCGGCTTTCTAGATTCGATGCATCGCGTTGAAGAGGTCTTCGCGTTGGGCGTAAATGCGGACGCCAAGCGTTTCCCCTTCGCGCGCTAGCCGCTCCTTCAGATTGGCGGCACTTTCTTGAGCACGCATCGTGTCAGCAATAATCACCATCGCAAACTTACCCTGGACGACGGTCTGATTAATATCGACGATGCTGCATGAGGCTTCGGCCAAAATCTGCGCTACGCCAGCCACGATGCCGGGATGATCAACTCCGAAGACCGAGATTACCATCCGATCGGACGAGCCTTCACCACGAGACCCGTTTAAGCCGGCTTGAGAACTTCCGACAGTTCGCTGAGCCGGCCGGTTGTGAGGAAGGTAGGTTTCAACCTCGCGATAGATTTCTGTGACCAACTGTTCGACGGTCTGTTCGTCAGCGCCGGCGCCCAGACGGCCGTACACTGCACGCGTGATTCGATAAATCAGCTCTTCATTGGCCATTATTTCGGATTCAGAGGAGTCAAGATTGGGTGAATTTGTAGGGGTCTGTGCTTGGTTCTTATCTCATTCTCACCCGGTTTCAACCGGGTGACATGGTTCATTTAAGACTTCATAACCGTTTCAACGGTTTCGATCCTGCAGAAGTTGAGCCTAAACCGTTGAAACGGTTCAGGAATTAACAACAGGTTAAGGAACACCTGGTTGAAACCAGGTGTGAATAAGATTAAGCGCGGTTACCCGCGGCCGTTATCGCGAGCGAGCTCGCGCGCCGCAGAGCGTAGTTCGTCGGACAATGATTCTGTTAGATCAACTCGATCGACAATTCCGACAACGGCCGCTTCAATAGCCATCTCCTGGTTCCCGATCGCAGTGCGCGCAGCCTTGCCAAACGCACACATGACAGTTTCGCCGGCGCCGGCTCCGAGTCGATCAGCAACAACGATGATGCTGCGGTTCGGCTCCTTATCGAGATCGAACGGGTGCACAATAAGAAACCGCACGCCTTCAAGATCCGGCGACTTCTTTGTAGACCAAACTGTGCCGACAACTTTTCCGAGGAACATGTTTCAGGTCTCAAGTTTCAGATCTAAAAGTTTCAGGTCTCAAGTTTCAGGTCTCAAGTTTCAGGTCTCAAGTCATAAGCCCGCGGTTCATCTTGAAACCTTAAACCTGAAACTTGAAACCAATCACATCTCAAGTTTCAGGTCTCAAGTCATAAGCCCCTTGAAACCTTAAACCTGAGACTTGAAACCAACCACATCTCAAGTTTCAAGTCATAAGCCCGCGGTTCATCTTGAAACCTTAAACCTGAGACTTGAAACCAATCACATCTCAAAGTTTCAGCTCTCAAGTCATAAGCCCCTTGAAACCTTAAACCTGAAACTTGAAACCAATCACATCTCAAAGTTTCAGCTCTCAAGTCATAAGCCCCTTGAAACCTTAAACCTGAGACTTGAAACCCATCACACCTTAGCGAAAATCTCGACCGGATCTCCCATGTCGCGCGCAGCCGGAGTGATGATCGTTTTATCGCTGATGTAGATCTTCTCGCCTTTCTGAATCGCGCGGCGGACGTCGTCCTCGCTCACGAAGTCAGTCGCTTTTCGGCCATTAGCCGACGGCGTTTTCGCTGCAACTGGAGCCGGCTTGCTTTCCGGAGCCGGGGCAGGCTGTGACGCGGGCTTGTTTCCCGCATACATGCTGCCCGCTTCCACTTCAGCTGGCGGCGAAGGCAACGGACTCGGCGTGTCGCTGCGTCCCGCTAGAAAACGATCGACGATCGCAGCAATCTCTTCGCGACCAATCTTCGCTGCTGGTGCTGCAGTTGCAGCAATCGGCTGCTGTGCTGGTGGAGCTTTTGGTGCTGCCGTCGCTGAAGCAGCAACTGCAGGCCTCGCACTCTTGACCGGTCTCACCTCGAAAGCGACACGTTTGATGTCCATGAGATGAAGCGGTGAGACGTTGTCCGAAGTCACATTGCCGCCCCACGAGCCGCAACCCAAAGTCATCGATGGCGGCAATGCTGTCGAAAAGCCGATGGCGCCATGCGTCGTTGGCGTGTTGACAGTAATTCGAGACGCCGGCATTTCCGTTCCATACTTCACCGCAGCCTCGCGCGATCGCGTGTGAATGCCTGCGGTATGGCCCATGCCGCCGTAGCGAAGCACTTCGTAACAACGCTCGGCCCCTCGTTCAAGTCCATCCACAACGTAGAACGCGAGGATTGGAGAGAGCTTTTCCATCGACAGAGGAAAATCACGTCCAACTCCGGCCACGTCAGCCATTAAGCAACGCGTCCCCGGCGGAACAGTGATACCGGCCATCTTCGCAATCACTTCAACCGACCTGCCTACGATTCCCGGATTTAAGGATCGTTGCGGTGTCGAAACAATCCTTCCTAGTTGGTCAGCCTCTGCAGCTGACACGAAGTGAGCTCCCTGCAGCTTGAACTGTTCACGGACCGCGGCTTCGATCGGTGCGTCGACAACGACTGCTTGTTCAGAAGCACAAATGGTGCCGTTGTCAAAACATTTTCCAGTGAGAATGTCCTGAACTGCCTTCGGGACGTCGGCGCTTCGTTCGATGAAGACCGGTACGTTTCCTGGTCCGACACCAAACGCCGGCTTGCCCGATGAATACGCTGCGCGCACCAAACCAATGCCGCCCGTCGCCAGTATGACGGCCGTCTGTTTGTGCTTCATCAGCGCTTCAGTGCCTTCGATCGTGGCGGTCGACATGCAACCAATCGCGTCCGCAGGCAGGCCTTCCTTAACTCCAGCTTCTCTCATGACGCGCGCTGACTCGTTGATACAGCGAGCGGCTGAAGGGTGTGGCGAGAGCACAATTGTGTTTCGAGACTTTATTGAGATAAGGATCTTGAATATGGCTGTCGAAGTGGGATTGGTTGACGGAATGATACCGGCGACGACCCCGCGAGGACTGGCGATCTCGACCACATCCTTTGATTCAGAGACAACGCCGACAGTGCGCAGGCCGCGAAAGTAATTCCAAACATCTTCCGCGGCAAAGCGGTTCTTCTCCTGCTTGTCGGCAGGAACGCCATAACCGGTTTCTTCGACCGCCATAGCTCCGAGCCGCGCTGCTTCTTTTAGAGCAGCGGCTGCCATTACTTCGCAAATGCGATCTATCTTTGTCTGATCGTAACGCGCAATTTCGAGTTGGGCTTTGTGTGCGGCTTCAACGAGGTCGCGCGCTTGCTGGACGGAAACAAGATCTTTGTCTACTGACATTGTAAAACTCCGCGAAAAGCTGTGCCTGGATCTTCGTGCGTAGTTCTTTGTTGGTCGACTGCTTACTGGTCTCCTACTCGCCGAATCAGGAGCACAACTACAAAGAACAAAGAACCAAGCACCAAGTACCTGCAAAGTTCAAGAGGGTTTCAGGTCAAGACTTTGGTTATCGCGCTCTGTCCTTGGCGGTGTCTCGAGTTCCAGCCTGCAACGTGCGGCCTTGATCACCCTGACTTAATTGGCCACGAGCACCACCACCCTGGAGGCTTCGTTCATCGGGGCTCAACCCAGTACGGCCATTCACAGGCAACACGCGTTCGACTTCAATGTGCGGTCGTGGGATTACGTGCACGCTGATTAATTCGCCAACGCGTCGGGCCGCTGCTGCCCCGGCGTCCGTCGCAGCCTTCACCGCGCCCACATCGCCTCGCACAAAGATGGTCACGTAGCCGGCGCCGATGTATTCCTTGCCTAACAGTTGCACGTTGGCAGCCTTAACCATCGCGTCGGCGGCCTCGACCGCTCCGACAAAGCCTTTGGTCTCGACCATTCCTAGAGCTTCTAACGTCTGCGACATTCTCGCTTCTCCTGTTTTAGAAGTTAATAAGGGGACTGCTTGACTTAATTTGGTATGCGTCAACGTATCACCCTGTGCCGGAAGAATCAAGAGACGCCCAAACTTTTGAGCCGCAAAAGTTTGACAAGCTTTTACGGGGCAGCTATATTCGGCGCCAAGTAAAGCGGTCATACTAGTGGGGCTCCATTTCAGCGGCGATCTCAGCAACGTTCAGGCCAGTCCTTTCACAAACTGACATCGCAAAACAACGACCCAAACCCGGCCTGGTTAAGGCTAACGCGGATTGGTAATGGCAGCGACTATCGGCGAACAGTTGCGACTCGCCCGCGAGGAGCAGGGTATAGCCCTGCGAGAAATCTCCAACCAAACGCGCATCTCAATGCGCTATCTCGAAGCCATTGAGACTAACGACTTCAAGCGGCTGCCGGGTGGAATTTTCAACCGCAGTTTCGTGAAGGCTTACGCAAAGCACGTGGGCTTTGATGAACGACAGGCGCTCGAGGGATATGCGCGCTTGATGCGCGAGTTGGGTCAGCCCTACGATGATGTCGACACCACCCCGCATCAACATAAGGTTTACGATGATCCGCCGGCGACCCGTTCACCGGTGCTTACGGTTTTTCTGGCGATTCTTATCCTGGCGATTCTGACTTTAGGAGTACTCGCCGCAGTGCACTGGTATCAACGGCGAACGTCTTCCGTTTTGGATGAGCATCAACAGTTGAGTTGATGCCACGGGCTTGCCCCGTGGTGACTCACGTTAGCTGCTACAAAACCAGCCATAGTTTTTCATTTACAGATTTCCGTTATTTTAGCCGCTAGCGTGAACCTCCACCGGGCCAGCCGGTGGCATCCACGCAGTTTTTGCTGGTCATTTTTGTAGCGACCAACGTTACTCACCACGGGACAAGCCCGTGGCATTAACTCAAACTGCCTCAGCCTATCCGCGCTGCCCGCTTCAATGGCGGGCAGTTCTGTTTTATAGTGGCAGTCTCCATCTAATCCCTTTCATAGCCCGGGAGTATTTATTAGGAAATGATCACTACACCAATTCTTGAGGGACTTACATTCGACGACGTTCTGCTGGTACCCTCCCGTTCGGACGTCCTGCCTTCGGAAACTGACACATCAACTCAGCTGACACGGAATATTCGACTGCAGATCCCACTGTGCTCCGCGGCCATGGACACGGTCACGGAAGCAGCACTTGCGATCGCGCTGGCTCAGCAGGGCGGCATTGGCGTGATTCATCGCAACATGAGCATCGAGCGCCAGGCTGAAGAAGTTGACAAAGTTAAACGCTCCGAGTCGGGGATGATTGTCGATCCCGTGACTATTCGGCCCGACCGTCCGGTGCGTGAGGCTTTGCTGGTGATGGAGCGATACCACATCAGCGGCGTGCCTGTCGTAGACGAAGATGGTCACCTCGTCGGCATCATCACCAATCGCGACCTTCGCTTTGAAACACGTTTTGATATTCCCGTCTCCGACGTGATGACTCCTCAGCCGCTCGTTACCGTTCCGGTTGGCACGACGTTGGAGCAGGCGAAGATTGTCCTGCAGGAACATCGGATCGAAAAGCTTTTGGTGGTCGATGAGGACAAGCACATCAAAGGCCTGATCACGGTTAAGGACATTCAAAAAGCAATTCGTTATCCAACGGCAGCGAAAGATAACCTCGGTCGCTTGCGCGTAGCCGCCGCGATCGGCGCCACTGGAGATTTTCGAGAACGCGCTGCGGGCCTGGTGAATGCCCGCGTCGATTGCCTGGTTATCGATACCGCACACGGACATTCTTCGCGTGTAATTGATGCTGTCCGCGAGATCAAGAAGTCTTATCCGGATCTTGATCTGATCGCCGGCAACGTAGCCACTTCCGACGGCGCTCGCGAATTGATCGAGGCAGGAGTTGATGCAATAAAAGTAGGAATCGGCCCAGGTTCGATCTGTACTACTCGCGTGGTCACGGGAGCAGGCGTGCCTCAGATCACTGCCATTCAATCTTGTGTTGAAGCTGCTCGAGCCGGCGGTGTGCCCGTGATCTCCGACGGCGGCGTCAAGTTCTCAGGCGACGTAGCCAAAGCTATTGCCACTGGAGCCGACGTGGTGATGATTGGATCGCTCTTCGCCGGCACTGAAGAAGCACCCGGCGAAGTAATTTTGTTTCAAGGCCGTTCGTTTAAGACTTATCGCGGTATGGGTTCCATTGGCGCGATGCGCGAAGGTTCAAAAGACCGTTACTTCCAGGAAGGCACTGAAATGGAATCGAAGCTGGTGCCTGAAGGTATCGAGGGCCGCGTTCCCTACAAAGGCACGCTCGCGGATATGGTCACTCAGTTAGTTGGCGGCTTGCGGTCGGGCATGGGCTACACCGGCTGCCGCACGATCAAAGATTTTCAGGAGAAGACTAGTTTCATTCGCATCACTTCCGCTGGTCTCCGCGAATCTCACGTACACGACGTGATCATTACGAAGGAAGCGCCAAACTATCGATTGGAATAAGTGTTCTCGCTGTAGACTTGAAATGCGAAAGAGAACATCAGCTTCCGCCGCATTGTCGTTTTCTCCACGGTCAGTCAAGGAGTATTTGTCCGACACTTGTCGTTGCCACTCCTTTCAGGCACACCCGGTTTCAACCGGGTGTGCCCTCAACACGTAAACAGCTGGTAACCGTTTCAACGGTTTCCCCACCCTTATTGCCGTAAAATAAATTTGTGAACTCTTAGCCTATGCGCCGCGTCGAAGCGGCATCGTGATTGCCAAAGACTCATCAATATGGCGGAACGCAAAGCATTATTAATCGCCAATCCTAAGACCGGTCGTTACGGCACGCGCCGTCGTCCTCAGCTCGAATCAATTTGCACGTATCTTCGTCAGCAAAATGTCGAGATAGAACTCGTTCCGACCAAATCGCCAGGACACGCAACTCAATTAGCCGCAGCCGCTGCCAAAAACGGATTCAACGAAGTAATAGTTTCAGGTGGTGATGGCACCATCAACGAAGTCCTCCAGGGAATGATTGGCACAAACACCAGGATGGGAATCCTTCCTACTGGAACGGGAAACGTGCTGGCGCGCGAATTGAAGCTGCCGCTTGATGCCAAACGTGCTGCGGAAGTCATAGCGCGTGGTCGCACTCGTACGATTTACCCCGGTTGTGTCATCGATGAGAAGAAAGGGTCGCGGCGCTATTTTCTATTGATGGCGGGGATTGGCTTGGACGCGTCGGTGATTGAGCGAGTTCATCCAGGACTCAAAAAACGAATTGGCAAAGCGGCGTTTTGGTATTCCGGCTTGAGCCAGTTGGCTGGGTGGCAACCGATACCTTTTGAAATCGAGATCGACGGCAAGATCTATGAAGCTACGTTCGCCGTCATCGGCAAGGCCGCTAACTATGGCGGCCAGTTAGCAGTGACGCCACGAGCACGTATCGATCACCCGGAGTTTGAAATCTGTGTCATCGAATCTCGCAGCCGCCTTCGTTATCTGCGTCTGCTTTCGTACGTCATGCGCGGCGGCATTCCCGCTAACAAGAATGGCATTCGTTTTTTTCACGCCACCCAAGCCCGAGCAAACGGAAACACCGCGGTCCAAATCGACGGCGAACTGCTCGGCAACCTGCCAATGAGTTTTGAGATCGCGCCATACACGCTCGACGTATTCGTGTGATCCGAATAGCTCGTTACGGATCTGCTGTCCGATGTGCGGTAAGCCTCAGCCTCACCGCACATCAGACAGCACAGCCGCAACAGGATATCTTCTCCGACTTCCCCATTTCCTCACCTTGCTGCTTGCACGCGCTCCCCGCTTCGATTATTAATCAATCGAAATGGCGGCAACCGAACGTCTCTATTACAAAGACTCGCACTTGATCGAGTTCGAGGCGCGCGTGATTGACATCACGGAGCGCGTCAGTGGCTGGACCGCAGTGACGCTGGACCGGACCGCCTTCTATCCAACTGGCGGCGGGCAGCCCAGCGACACCGGGATGCTCGATGGCGCTCGCGTAATGGAATGCACTGACGAAGGCGATCTTGTCTTTCATCTCATCCAGGGACCAACGCCGAAGATCGGCGCCACCGTCAAAGGCCGAGTCGATTGGCCGCGCCGGCTCGACCACATCCAACAACATTCGGGCCAACACATTCTCTCGCAAGCACTCGTGAGTTTGTTCGATGCTCCGACGCGCAGCTTTCGCGTCATGGAGCAGGTCTGCGAAATCGATGTCGACTTGATCAATCCGACTGAGGAACGAATCGAGCGCGCCGTTGAGATGGCTAACAATGTCATCTGGGAAGACCGGCCGATGGTGACGCGCGAGGTAACTTCAGAAGCAGCCGCGCTCCTCCCGTTGCGAAAAGAGCCGGCGCGAGAAGGCAATTTGCGGCTAATCGAGATCGAGGGATTTGATCTGACTCCTTGTGGAGGAACGCACGCGTCACATACCGGCGAAGTCGGAATAATTGCCGTGCGTTCGTGGGAACGGGCCAAGGGTCTTACAAGAATTGAATGGGTCGCTGGACGTCGGGTTCTCGAAGACTATCGACGCGCCAACAAGAGCGCTCGCACCGTCGCGGCTTTGTTCAGCACCGGACGTGACGAGGCTCCCAAACTCGCAGGGCGAATGCTGGAGGAGAACAAGTCGCTGCTTCATCGACTGAGACCTCTCGAAGAGATTGCCGCGCGGTCCGAGGCTGAACACCTCTACGCTGAAGCTTCACCAAACGCTGACGGCTTACGCGTGGTCTCAAAAATCTTCGAACACCGAGATGCTGACTCCCTGCGAATGATTGCCCAAGCGCTTACGACAAATCAAAATGTAATCGCTCTGCTCGGCTCAACCGACGCTGACGCAGCACGCCTCGTATTCGCTCGCTCAACCGACGCACCAGGCGACATGAACGCACTGATGAAAACCGCCTGCAATCTTATTGACGGCCGCGGCGGCGGCAAACCCGACCTGGCCCAGGGCGGCGGCAAAAATGTCACCAAGCTCACTCAAGCCCTCGCCGAAGCCACACAGGAAATTTCTGTTGGTGGGTAACTCATAATTATGTTGACATGAGAATTAGCAATAAACTATGGTGCACCACAAATATCGTGGGGGCTCAAGGGTTTGAATCAACTAGCAACGATCAACATGAAGGAGAAAAATAATGGAAGGTCCTAACGCGATTGGCATCCCTGACGGAGATGATCTCTTCACTGATGAAGCTTCACCAGTCTTGGCCGAAGATCCTGAGGTCAATCAACCGTGGATGGAGTTTGCGGCGCAAGTAAAACCAACCGGTGGAAGAGACGCCAGAAATAAGAAGAAGGAATAGGCGTCCGCCGGCAACGAAGGACTGATCAAGCTGCCTCTCAGCCCTTCATTACCTCATTACCGAGAAATCGGCTCAACTCGAAATTAACGACGACCAGCAGGGCGACTGGGTGGATACCGAGTAGCCCTGCCTGGATTAGTGTTTCCCGCCGACATGGCCTTTCTGCTTTCCCCAGCGGTGCTACCTCTTACCGCAACTCTTCTCAACGCTGCAAAAGGAGACTCATAAAAAGATGCTCGATTTCCGTTTAGGCCTTAATCATCCAGTCTCGGCCTGGGAGTCGGATCCGGCCGGTTTGCGCGCGGGCGAAAGTTATGTTCGGCCCTACCAGCATTCAGCCCTGCAGGCCTACGCGATAACCGACGACTCGCGCCTGTTGTTTGTCGTGAAGGAAAGGGTACGCGGCGTCTCATCCACGTGGGCGGCGAACGAGTTTCAGATGACGAAGGTTTCGCCGGAAGCTCTCTCGGCAGAGTTGGAACGCGCCGAGCAGTGGCCGCTCGATTTTATACTGCTGCTGATCACAGAGCACGCCGTGAACATACACGCGGGAGCTTGGGGAACCGCGCCCGTCTATGTGCTGAAAGCGGAAGAAACTTTGTGGGCTCACTGGGATCCTTCAGAGCTTTACCGTCACACACGCAACAAATCTCTGGACCCGGAGCTCGTTGCTCATTTTCTAGTCAAGCATGGCTGTGATTATTCGAGGCAGACGCTGTTTCCAGAGATTAAGCTGCTGACGGAACGGTCTCGGACCCAGTGGGCTGTTCGCGACGGCCATGCGGGAGAGGTCGAGATCGAATATCCACGGCCGGCTGAAGCGTGGCGACCGCGCGCCTTGAAATCCGGGGCCGATGTTCTGGGAACGTTCCGAGACATCCTGACCGCTTCGATGAAACGCTGGGTAGCTGATGATGCAGATCCGGTATCGGCTGAGCTAAGCAGTGGCCTGGATACGGGTATGGTCGCGGCGCTCGCAGCGGGATTAACCTCGCGTCCGGTTCAGACGTACGGTTTAGTCATGCCGGGCGAACCAGGCCGGCTACAACAAGAGCGGCGGAACGAGCTTATTGAGCGATTTGGATTTGTCGATCGGCCTGTCACAGCGGAGGACTACCCGCCGCTCTCTTCGGGGAACCGCCTGCGCGAGAGTCGCATCGTGCCGGGCCACGAATTCTATTACGAAGCCTTTGAGGCAATGCTCAAGGTCGCCTCCGCTCATGGCACTACGAAACTGTTTAGCGGTAACGGCGGCGACGAACTCTGTTCCCCTTTTGCCAATGAATGGACCGAAGAACAACGCGAGTTGAGGCGCAGAGATGTCCTTGCCGAAAGGGCCGACGTGCCCTCATTCCTCACGGACCGAACGTATGAGAGTTTTCGGGATACTGTTTACACGATCGACCGCGCGCCCCGCGCGGCCATGTCCGTGTCGGCGTTGACTTCAGCCTACGCTGCCGCGCCGCTCTATTTAGGCAATGGTATTTGGCCGGTCAATCCGCTTTGCACGCCGGAGCTGGTGCGTTTCTGCCGCAGTTTGCCGTCCGAGTGGCGCGCGGGCCGTTCGCTCCAGAGAAAGTTCATGACTTATCTGGGATGTTCCGAGGCGTTCGCCTACCCGAAGTCTACTGAGACCTTCATCCCGGTCGCGCAGTTAGCCATGCGCCAGAAGGCTCGACCCCTGTTTGAGGAGTTGTTCGAGAAATCCCGACTCGCAGAGATGGGTTTTGTCGATCGCGAGAAGCTGCTCTCTTCATATGCCGAGTATTGCTCAAACGAAGCGCAGGAGGTCCCGGACGCGGAAGAGGGGTTCTACTCCGTGGCCGTACTCGAGTTGACGTTACGCGCATTACAAGGCGAGGCGCCGCCGAGTTAGGCGACTCCTTTATGCAATCTTCGCTAGGCCGTCTCAGTCGCGGTTTCACTGTGCCAGGGTTCGCCCCAACGACTCAAGCCTTCCTGCTCCGGGTGGCGGCCCGGACATGATTCTGATGTGAGCCTAATCTTCTTCCGCACGCTGCATCCGCACAGGTCACAAATTTTTTGACTTTCGTCAGTCGCCGTAAGTTTGTAGAGGAGTTTGTCCGGCGGGTCGATCATGTGCGGACAGCTCAAACAAGCCGAGCGCCGCCGCTCAAGCGTAGGCTGATCGACAACTGTGAAACCAACCTTGCCCCACCGCAACAGCGCCGACGCGGCCCGCTTTACCAATTCCACGTTCGAAAATTGAGGCGGCTCGCCGCCCGTTGCGCGCGCCTTTGGTGGATTGGCCAGCAGATATTTCAGCATGACGGGGTTCCTACGGCTCGCGAGAAGATTGTGAGAATAAACCTCGTCACGCAGCGCGGCTTCCAAAACCTGCACTGAGACCGGTTCATCGAGGCCGAGCGTGAGCCCTAACTCGAGGCATTTCTCTTCCAGATCATCATCGACGCGGGGCGAGACTTCAACGCTTTTGGAATCAGGATTGAGTGTTTGCTGGTTTTGCATAATTGATCTCGTCACTCCAGGTTCGTAGTTGATAATAGCTAATAATCGACTGCGGTCAGTAGACTTTTGTCTCCTGGTAAGGAGACGGACGTTGCGGCGTTTGCTGCAATGGACGCAACTCACGCCGTACCACGCATGATCTGAAGCCAGTAGTCACCGCAAATTATCCCATCCTGGCTCAGGAGGTGTCCGTTCACTTCGAGCCCCTCTTCTCCAGCAACGACGCCCTGGCTGAAACTGACCTCGGCAGGCTTCCACGTCACCGAGAGTTTCCCGTTCATGATTTCGACGGAAGCCGACTGGACTGTGTCTGACACATCTATGTCCTGCGGAGACTTGACCTCATCTGTCGAGATTCTGATCTTCGGGCCATAGGGAAACCCGAAGCAGCAGCAGTAGCAATCCTTCCAGACCCAGTCGCCTCCTCTTCTCAGGCAATCTGCTTTCCTGATGTCCACCTGTTCGTGGTTCGCAGTGTTGTAGCAGATAGTCCTCACCAGAGGAGTCAAATAATTCTTCGGATCACAAAATGGGATTGGCTGTCCCCAAGCTAAACACTCACAGAAAGCTCGCATAATGACGGGTTCCGAGCAGACTTCTGGGGAACACTTCATCGTTCCGAGCGGCACTTTTGATTCACAGGCCCACGGACCGGGGTCGCCGCGGCAGCAGCAGTAGCAAGTCCTCCAAACCCATCTCCGGTCTCTATCTCTCAGCGCCTGGCAATCTTCCTCGCTGATGTTGCGCTGCTCGTCGGTAACCCTGTTGTAGCAGGTATGAGTAGGGACGCCCTTCAGAGAACGCTGCGGCATACAATCCGGGATCGGTTTACCCGAGCCATCCTGGCATTCACAGAATTCCAGCCATTCGAAAGAGTGTGAGAAGCCTGAGCAGTGCTCCGGTGTGCACATCAAGTGTCCCGGCGGCAGCTCAGGCTCACAAGGTTCAACGATTTCCTGGTTCCTCGGTTGTTTCAAGTTCGGGGTATCACGAGTTAAGCCTCAAGTCCGGCCGCCGGCATTTCGCGACTCACGGGTAAAGGCGCGGGAATATCTTTCGACGCGTGCATGACTTGCAGCCAATAGTCACCGCAGATAATCCCCCGAATGCTCAGCAGATGTCCGTTGACTGAAATATCGGTGTCGGGAGAAACGTCGCCCAGTCCGATGTGGTGAATGCGGCCATGATAATGACCCGCGCTGATGTTCTGTATCCTGACGGGGTCGCCGCTCTCCGTCACCAACTCGTCACCGATGTGCAGAAGACTCGCTGGCTTGAGCTGCCCGTCCGACATCAGGAAGAGCTGGTCGGGCGTGGCTCTTATCCCAACGCCTTCGCCGTACGTGACAATGATTACTTCGTGCCCGTCTTCGCCGGCTGAGACTCCGTCGCTGAAGCTGACGTTTGCCGGCTGCCACGTCACCGAGAGTTGACCGCCGGAGCGTTCGATGGAAGCTGCCTGGATGGTATCCGAGACGTCTACGTCATGTGCCGGCTTGACCTCATCTTCTGAAGTTCTGATCTCCTGATCGTCACCAGCGCCCGAGCAGCAGCAATAACACCTGGTCCAGGACCAGTTCCGATCTCTGTCGCGGAGGTCCTGGCATGCTTCAGGGGAAATATTGCGTTGTTCCCCGCTGACCTTGTTGTAGCAGGTGTCTGTGCGAATTGGAGCGTCAGGACCCTTTGGGTCACAGTTTGGGATATGTTTGCCTTGCCAATCTAAACACTTACACCAAGCCCTCCAATCCGCGCTTTCTCTGAAATCCATACACTGTTCCGGGTAACACGTCAAAGCACCTGGGGGGATATTGTGCTCGCAAGGTGTAGGCGTCGTTGCCATATGGTAGTTCTCCTTCGCGGGTTATGAAGCAGGCCACAGCGCTGAAGCTCCGACCTGCCTCGGTGAATTCAAGTACGTCTCTTGCTCGCCCGCAGAATAAACCCGGGCCGCCTCTCAAACTCCTTCCAAACTCCTTAGTCTGGGGGAATCTTGAAGTCCGCAGTTCTGGCGTTCGCATTAAGTGTCGAGCCGTTCGCCGCTGTGACGTCCGAGACTGTCAACGTGTAGTCGCCTTCCGAAGGATCCGGAAGCGTCACCGTCAGCACCACTTGCGCCGGTTCGAGTTCATCCCGCACAGCCGTCGTGATCACTGTCTCAGGCATGATGGTGTAGTTTGTGACCCGCTGCGATGTTTCCGGATCAACCGGCTCGCTGAAGGTAGCGATGACACTTTGAGTGTCTTCGACGATCGCGGCCCGGGCACTATCAAGACTCAATCTACCGGGACCAGGAACGCCGGTGCAGGCAGGCACCCCTTTTCCGCTCAGCGCATTGCTCATGCTCTCCAGCCGGCAGTCAATTGACGGCAGTAGACACCGGTTGTTGGGATCGCCCTTGCGATTCGCCTTCTTGATCTTCTTCCACAGCTCGCGTATCTGTTCATACCCTCCAGTAGACATCTCCAACCAATTGAAGGTAAATGCCTGCCGCAGAATGTAGCCCGCCCCGAAATAGTCGGCCAGACCCGTGCAGACGTTGATTTCCTCATCCTTGTCATCGCCGGCGTAAAACAGCGCCACGCCAAACGCGAGCATCATGGCGACTCCCTCTTTGTAGATGCCTTTGGCGCGGAGCAGCCGCCCTGAGATGTAAACGGTCTTTTGCCCGAACGCCTCGAAGGCATAGAGATTTGGATAATCGTCGGTCCATTCGAGGTAGATGTTCACGTCCGGGTAATTACAGGCAAAGATGCTCCTGATGATCTTGTAGTCAGGAACGTTTACCTCAACGCTAATCGGGTAGAAGTCAGCAGGATCCGCATTGATGTCGGCAGCCTGCATGGCGGTTAAATACTGGCGGGCTCCGGCGCGTAAGGCAGCTCCATCCTTTAAACTCTGTTCCTCGCAGAATGGATTAGCGATGGCCCTTGGTGTAGCTCCGTCGCGTGTGGCCGAAAAGAGATCGGCGCTAAAGCCTTTCTGCTCCGTGTACTCAGCCGAACCGATCATCGGCAATGACTCGTGATTCTCAACGAGGAGGGTACTCTTTGCGTCGCTTGAGGCGTGGGTAACTTGAAGCCAAAAGTCTCCGCAGATCAGACCCTCGGCGCCGATGAGGTGTCCGTTGATGGGAACAATCGGATCGGGCGGCTCCGGTTCGCCCAGTCCGATGTGGTGTATCCCTCCGGTGTACGCGACCACCCTGATCCTCTCAATGTCGATCGTGCTGCCGTCTTCGCCCACCAGTTGATCGAGCGGCGTTAGCCGGTTGGCGGCCTTGAGTTTTCCGTCGGGCAGCAGGAAGAGTTGATCGCTGGTCGCAGTGATCTCTCCTTCGACGCCGTACTGGATAACGATCATCTGCGAAGGGGCGCCGGGCGATGTACCGTCGCTGAAACCAACTTCGGCTTCGTCCCACGTCACGTTGATCTTGCCGTCGGTAATATCGATCGAGCCAGCCATTACCTTGTCATGCTGTTGGATCGTTTGGACGAATTTGACCTGGTTCTCCGGGATCAGTATTTTCGTGAACCACGCGAAACAAGAGCAACAGCAGTAGCAATCCGTCCAGCTCCAGTTTCGGCTGGAGTCTCTCAGATCCTGGCACGCTTCCACGCTGATGTTTTTCTGCTCTTTAGTGACTTTGTTATAACAGACGCCGGTTTTAACGGGGACCGTGTTGCCTTTTGGATCGCAGCCTGGGATTGGCTTTCCATCAAATCTAATGCATTTACACCAGGCTATCTCCTCCTCGGTGCCAGCGAATGAGGTGCAGTGAGTCGTGGTGCACTTCAGAGCGTTGGGTGGAATGTTTGGCTCACAAGCATAAGTCATCGTTTTCCTCCTTCAGTGTCGGACCCACATCGAGATGGATCGGCGAGGGTGTTGTTGTTTTTTGTTGCCGCCGCAGCCTCTCAACCGCCACTACTAAGTGACGCGAGGGCTGCGCCGTCGCGTGCTAAGTACAATTGAATACACACGCTTTGTAATCGAGCATAATCTGAAGATCTTCGAAGGCATCCGGATCCAGGAAACCTTCTTCGTCAAGCAGTTGTTTCAACTGCGGGTCAAGTTTCATCTTCGTTAGATCAACCGTAATCTCCCACGGACCTTTGAAATCCTCGACATCCGCGAAGGTGACATTGCCGTAAGGCCCGTTGAGCTGAATCGGTTGCTGCGCTTGTTCGACTACTTTCAGGCTCATGAACTGCGAGGATGCGGGCAGTGCGACCAGGCAAGTCACGTCCAACTGAACGAACACTTTGTCGAGCAGCATTTTCTTGAGATTGGCCGGCAGCTCGCACGTCGAAATATCGAATGTGAGCTTTTGGCTGTTCGGGTTTTCATGATTCTCCATGAACTCGGTCCAGGCGTCCGGGAAAGTGGCGGCGAGGTCTATATACACAGCCCCAAGGAGCTTGTTGCCGGAGAGCATTTCCTGGACCTTGTCACGGAACGTCTTACCGCCGTCGAGTGCCGTGTATGTGACGGTCATTACCAGGTCGGTGATCAGCTCGAAGTTGAAGTGGTTGGTCTCGCGCGGCATCCTGATCTCCCACTGGGAAACGGCGCCGGTGCCTTCGAACGGCAAGTAACGATCTTCGGCGAACGAGAATTCCACCTGATGAATGCCAGCGGCATTGAATTCGTTGGAGACCGCGATCTGTTGTTGCGACTGCCAATTGCTGCGGATGGTCAGCGGCGGATCGCCCTGCGGGTTAAGCAGGTATTTGACCGCTTCCGGATCCGCCTTTGTCACCACGTCGTTATTGATCTGCGTGAGCGTCAGGTGAATGTCGGACGGTACCCCGGTGCCGCCATCCTCCTCCTCGTCGCCGCCGCCCGCATGGAGAGCCACTTCAACCACTTTGATCTGACGACAATAGTGTCCCGGATAATCGAAATCGTACATCGCCTCCCCGATATTAAGCGTACAGGTGCCCGTGGTCTTGAGCCGGTAGAGCTGATCGGGAGCGACTGACGCCAACGACACGTCCTTAAGTATCAACAAACGTCGCGTGTTGTTCTGCATGAAAGCGCGTTCCATTTGATTGAGCGCAGCCACGAGCCCATCGCCCGCCGTCAGTCCCTTGCGGAGGTTGTCCCAGTAATCGAAGCTGACGAAGGTGTCGTCGCGAACCAACTCGTAGCGGTACGCGCTTTGGGCCGCGAGCGCGGCGTCAAGCGCCAGCTTGTAAGCCTGGAAGTAGAGCGTGGAGATGCGTCCGGCAATCCAGCTATAAAGTTCGTAAGTATCGAACTTCTTGGTTAGGAACTCACTCATCTCCTTGTTTTGCTCGATGCTCACCAGGTTAATTTCAAGCTCGCGCTGGGCCGAGTCCAGTTGAGCCTGGGCGGCGTTAATTTGTTTCTGCGTCTGTTTGGCCTCGAACTGTGCCTGATTGATTTGGAGGTTCCAGTCCTGTTCTCGTCTTTGGTAGCCCGCAACCGTGAGGCTGACCTGCGCTGCAAAATCAGCCATCATCGCATAAGTCCCAGTCGCATTTGCCGCCGCGTCCAGCATGTTTCCTACCTGAATCCCGCCGTAAGTCATGGCGAAGGGCGAGCCCACTTGCGGGATCGAGTAAGCGATGCCGCTGGCGGTCTGCAGAATTCCGGTCAGGATGTTTAAGGGCAAGGCTACCGACGAAAAAACAAGATTCGAGATTTCGGCGGGCGAAAGGCCCCTGTCCTTCAAATCCTGATAAAAGTCCTGCTTGTTCTTGATCGCGTTGGCTGTCTCTTGCAGGCTCTCGAGCGTGAACCTCGCGTTTTCGACCTCCTTCGTCAACGTATAGGTCGTCAGATTGAGGATGTTCAGCTCCTGTGTCTGGCGCAGTCGCGCCAAGGATTCCCCGTCACGAGAGTCGAACGCCGCGAGCAACGAAGCGCCGAGCGAGATGACCGTATCCGTTAAGGTCCGCGCATGGATAATCATGTTGGCAAAGCGGTACGGCGGGATGGACGGCCGTTGCTGCTCGAGCACGGCCAGGCCCGGCTGACCCGCCGCAGTCGCGCGAACCAGCTCGAGCGGATTGATTGGTGGCGCGAACAGGGGCAGCTTGAGCGGCTTGCCTTCCAGATCCAGGCAGTGCCGTATCTTGTACAGCCGGTCATCAACCCTGTCCCAATAAGCAAGCATCTGCGCGTTCTCCGGCACGCAGAAGTAAGCCTCAATATCGTTGAAGGGCTTCCCGAGTATTCCGGGGACGACAATGGGATTGACTGGAATAAAGTTCTCCATGTCGATGAGAAATTGCGGGATGCCGCCGGGTTGGTCTTTATACTTGTCGAGAATCTGCTGGAAGTTCGTGGGCGGCTGCGTCGGGCATGGTCCCACGTTCACCGGCCTTTCACCGAGTAAGTTGTAGGCGTAGACGTAGAGCATGGTCGCGGCTGTCAACGACTCCCACGTGTACTGAACGAACAGCGAATCACCCCAGTTGATCAGGTTGTCCAGATAGTTCATCACGATTGCCTTCTCGAAGCTGCCGATGCGCAGCCTGGCAATCGCGAATGGGTCGAAGGGGTCGTTATTGTAGATGGCGATCTGCACCGGATCGGTGAGTATGTCCTGCAACTGCTGGAGCGTGTGGTTGCGGAAGGGCTGGAACTGCCAGAAGCGGGCACTGGCCTTACTCAACTGGTAGTTGAGCAGCACGTTGCGCACTTCACGGATCATGCGCTCGCGTTTCTCCTCGGGAATAATTTTGTCTTCCCACAGAAAACCGAGATACGTTTGCTCGTTGAACTCATGTGAGACTTGGTCTTCAGGGGTGATGTATCCCTCGGCTTTGAGCTGCGCGTAGGCCTGTTCCGACTCAGTGCGGGAAATATCCGGCGTCATGAACGAGTCCGGGGCCAGCGGCCTCTCTCGAATTGTTGGATTGAAGATGTACTGGAACCAATTGAGGCTTTCTTCGAAGCGCCTGTCTGCCGAAACGCTGGTTCCGATCAGCTGCGGCGCAAAGAAGAAGAGCTCCCAATAATAAAGTCCGTAGGGACCATCGAAGTCCACCTGGGCGCCATCGAACTGCGCGGGCGGAATCACCCTCCATTCGGGCTTGTAGCGCGTGAAGGGGAGTTCGGGCACCACCGGAATCTGCTGCGCCTCCAGCGAGAGCAGGCTATCGATTCCCCCGGCGAACAAGCGGCGAGTGAGTCCCGGGACCGCGCCCGTCGTCAGTCTGCTGAAGCGGAACTTGAGATCGTGTAAGTTTTTTTGCCAGGTCCCGTCGTAGTAGCTGAGCAGTATTACCCGGACTTCTTCGATCAGCACCTTCTGCGTCGCCGGGTCTTTGTCCTCGAACAGGAAAGAAAGGTCCGTCGTCGCCGAGAACCCTTTTTCGATGATGCCGTCCTGACCAACGATTCCCTCCTCTTGTAGCTGGGCGAAGACTTCGGCTGATTCCGCCGCATTAATGCCGGGCGCGATAAACGACCCGCCATTAATTACCATATTGTTATTTTCAAGATAGTAACGGAGCCCGGTTATAGACGGCAGATTGAGTAGTATCGCGCGCACTTCGGCGATGAGCAGTGACTTAAGTGGCTCGTCCGTGTTGGGAAAGAGGAACGAGAGATCGGTGCTCGGCTCGAAATCAGGATTGAGGCGGCCGTCCGCATCGAGAATCGGATCTGCGAGTGGGTTTTGCTTCAGCAATCCGAACGTCGCTTTGGATTGATCAAGATTAATGTCCTCGGTGACGAACGAATATTCGTAGGCAGTCGGCTCGGAAGAAACGTCCAGCACGCGTGTGGTAGTCGAATCAAGGAGCGGCAGTGGCAGGGTCTCTGCGGCGACCAGAAACGCCTCGTCACCGTTATTGAAGATGAAGTTGTTGGGTTGGTTCTTCACCATAATGGTGGTGGCGATGTTTCTCGCTGTCGCCACCAGCAGGGCCGGTTCGCCGAGGTGATAGAAAAGAACTCGCCGGACCTCGGAAGTTAAGAGTTGGTGCTCCTGCGGCGTGGTTCCGCGAAACAAGAAAGAGAGGTCTGTTCTGGAAGTGAAGCGCGGCTCGACGAACATCTCTTCGGTGATGAGGCCTTTTTCCTTGAGACTCTTGTGCACAAGTTTCGAGATGTCTACGGTGATCTCAATCAGCACGAACGAGTTTTCCTGTGCGGCTGCGTCCTTCGCTCGCAGACCAAGGAGTATCTCCTGCACCACGGCAATAAGCGCTTGTTGCTCCTTTGGAGTCGTGCCCTTAAAGAGAAAGGTCAGGTCTGTGTTGAGCGAAAAAGTCGGATTCACCTTATTAGTGGAGAGGATGATCCCTTTGGATTTCAGGGTGGTGAAGACAGTTTTCGAGGCCGCCTCGTTAATGCCCAGGGCAGTAAACGCTTCCGGCGCGACGCGTATGGGCTGCACGGCCGTGCTTAAGTTGGAGGTATGGTCGCCGTAATAGTTGGTGCGCAGCAGATCGTACGAGTTAGTGACGTTCAGGGTGCTAAGGGCAACGTCAAGTTTCGGAGTGATGCCTACGGGAATGCCAGGCGAGCGGTTCTCGATGAGCAACAGGAATTCTGTGTTTCGCAGCAGAAAGTCGAGGTTAAGGTCGCGATTAAGCGTGCGCGCTTCAATCAGCGGTACCGAACCGCGCTGCGGGCTCTCCAGTGCCTGATTCACGTCGCGGGCAACATTGTGGTTATTTGAGTCGAATCGATAGAGCGGTGGGTTTTGCGTCGCCTCGCTCGCGGTCGGCGGCACCGGAACGTTCAGAGCGTTGCCCGTCACGTTGTTTTCTATGAACGGGCCATAGAGGACCACGACCTTCTCGGCCGCGGACGTGTTCTCCGGCAGGCTATTAAGGCTTTCGGGCATCACGCGCAACGCGTTCGCCTTGTGCCAATAGAGGTTCTCGATGTCGAAAATCTGGTAGCCGGAAGACTCATTGAAGGGCGGCGTGGAAGGAGCCACGTAGTTGACTTGCTCTTCGTAGAGCGTCTGCGGCGCCACCCAGGTGCCGGTGAAGCTGTAAAACGAATACTTAATTGCTGCTGCAAAGACCTGTTGATTCTTCGAGGCCGGTTGGCTGTTCACTGTCTGAATCTGAGAGCTCGAAACCTGTTTGAGCTCCACCCAGAAGATGAAAAGCCGGTTGAAGGCATAGACCGGAGTGATGTAGGCCGAGGTGATGGGGACTTCAATCTTTTTCCACTCAGACCACGTCTTATCAACTTCTTTGCTGTTGTAGTAATAGGTGTAAGGCTCGGCTCTAGTGCGGGCGAAAAGGAACAGCGTTTCGACCGGCTCTCGAAACACATCGTCGACGACGCATTGGTAAGCGTCAATGTAAGTCAGCGAGGCCAGCGACACGAGACCGTCGAGATAGCCGCGAAAGGCCTCTTCGACCATGTTCTTTTTCATGTCGCTCTGCTGCAGTCTTTCTTCCAGCGTGGTGAAGAGCGAAGTCTTCGACGAGCGCAGCGAGGGGATGAGATAGTTCTCCGGATAAAGGAAGATCTTTCGGTTCGCTTCCCAGATGCGGTAGTTCATCATCCATTCCCACCATACGTCCGGAATGAGGATCCTTTCGACGGTGGGTTCGAGATTGAGCCGCGCGCGCTGCAGGTATAACTGCACGGCGTTGATGCCCTCGACTATGTAGGAGATTTGCGAGCAGCCGCTCATCTCCACGTCGATGAGCAGGAACTCGTACAACTGGCGCGTACTTTTGAAGCTCCTATCACGTTCGTGGAGCTTCCAGAGTACGACCCGCTCGAGCACGTCGCGCTTGCGCTCGTTCATCGTCGAAACGACCTTACCATTGACCTCGTCCCAATTGGCCTCGTTCTTGGCGTTGGCAATTGCCACGAGCGATCTGGCTGTCTCTCGATACACACTCCAGTTCGCGACTGCCGCCGTGAGGTCTCGCAGCTTGAGCAGATTTTCTATGAAGAATGCATCCATCCCGCTTCTGGCCAGGATGTCGAAGCAATACTTCATCAACGCGATCCCATTGACTGTGTCGTAGATCGCTGTCTCCGAGCCGAGGTACTCAGCGACCCGGCAGATCTGTGCCGGATCCCACCCGGTCAACTCTGCGAGCGCGGCACTCTTTTCGCCGTCGGCACATTCTTCGTCACTCGGGAGCGCCAGGTATTCCAGAAACTGTTCTTCGGTGTCGCCGAAAGCAGTTTCCAGTGCTTTGAGATTGAGGATTGAGCGGACGACGTCCAGCGTTGGTGAGAGCGGGTCCGTGATGCCGTAAGCTTCGGGGTTGTCCGCCATGCTTACAAGCTCCGGCTCCGTGAGGTTGAGACTCGTAGCGATGAATACTGCGCGCGTTAAGCGGTCGAGCAGGTCGAGCACCTGCTGCCATGCTGCGCCCGGCTCTTTGCATTTGCCGCCGACCTTGTCATTAATCTCGCACTCCAGCACGGGCGTAAGCAGCGACACCAGCAGTGGCTCGGTCGATACCAATGCCGCCACGTAGTATCTCAACCCGCCCAGAATTTCAGGGGTGGTTTCGAACAGCGCGGCGAGTTGCGTATCCAATAATTCGAGCTGCGCGAGGTAGGTTTCGTTCAGCACCGCCGCCACTATCTTGATCTGTTTTTTGTTGAACTTGAGCGCCTTGAGAAAGTCCAGGTCGGTTACCTCGACTTCCGTCAGCACGATGGCGACATCCGTGTTGGTGGGCTTTGTGAAAACTTTTTCGTAGGCGAGCCTGACCGACGAGATCAATGGACTCTCGAGCTGGATGAGCAAGGCGGCGAACGCTGCTTCCGACTGTGCGGGTGTGATTTCGTCGGCGACAAACGAGGCTGGCTGGAGCAGCGCGGGCTGGTTCAGCACCCACAAGGTCTTCATCGCCTTGTACTCGGCGCGCGGGCCTGGTCCGGGCGAGGTCGATTCACTGGTCTTGCCCGTGAGTATGTAGTTAAGGTCTGAGACCGAGAGTTGATTGAGACGAAGCCAAAGTACAGTCGTACTCAGCAGGATGAGACTGCTCGGATCGAACGCATTTTGCAGGTTGAGTTTCAGTATCGATAGCAACGTCTGGTAGTCGGCCAGCGAGAGCTTGAGCGCCCCGAGGATGATCGACATGCGGTAGAGTGCGGAGAGGTTCGGTACGTTAAGGTCGACTTCCGCCCCGACTCCGAAGAGCGCTTCCGCTATCGCCGTGAGATTCGTGTCGCTCAACGACAACGCGGCCATCAAGCGTGGTCTTCCGAACTTATCGCTGACCCTCTCCGTGCTGTCTATCTCCCACTTAACAACCGTGTCTCTGTAAAGCGGGTTCTTTGCGTACAAAGGATGATACGGACCGATGCCTTTGATTAGCGTCGGGTTGTTGTAGACCTTGTCGAAGAGATCCGCCGGGTACTCGCCAGAGCCGGCGCCGACCGTCTTCATGTCGTACCAGAAGGCCGCCATGACGTCCGCAGGTAGATTGTAGATGGCGCTGGCCTCTTTGATCCGCGCCAGCTTTCGGATCACGTCCTCTGTGATTTCGGTCGCGCCAATCGAGGTGAGCATCCAGTCGAGATCGGCGAAGCCGATGCCGGTCCACTGTGAAAGCCTGACGAAGCGGTTGATGCGATCAAGGGTTTGATTAGTCAGGTTCTTGATCTGACTGGGACCTTCCTCGGGCGTCTGCACAAAAATGAATTCGCCGGCGGGAAGTGGAAAATTGATGAAGAAATCGTGCGCCAGTTTTGCTGCCAGCTCCGCTGTGCTCAGGTTTTCCTTAAACAGTCTGTCGAGGTCGTCGCGATTCAGGCCGGTTTGCTGACGGAACACGGATTCGTCGTTGAGGACAGAGAGGCTTTGAGTTGCCAGCAGCCCGTACATTAGTCTCAGAGTGGGCTCGTCCGGCGTTGGCTTCTTCACGAGTTCTAATTGCTCGATTGAGAGGCCTAAAATCTCTCTGTCGATGGCAATGTTCGCCCGCAACTCTGGTGTCGGCGGCGGCGCGAATACTCGATAGACCTCAGCCAAAGATGTCTGCAACAAGTAGACGTAGAGTCGAATCTCGTTGAGAAACACGTTGAACGGCAGATCGAACGGGTAGACCGACAACGCTAGTGTGTTGTAGACATCCGTGGTGTCGAGTTCCGTACTCGCGCGAGCTGCGAGCACTTCGTTCACGATCTGGAGATAAGGCACCAGGTCGTTGGTGCTGGCGCAGGTGATGGGCAAGGTGAAAAGGAGCGGGCGACGGCCTTTGAGAGACAAAGCCTCGGGGATGACGTTAGCCTTTGTGACATAGCGGTCTGTTATTCGCATCAAGTCGACAAAGTAGGCCGCGGCTCCAAAGATCGATTGACAGTGTTCACATTGGCAGTAATCCAGAGTCCCGAACAACTCTTCGTACGTTGGCAGCCCGGCGAAGAAATTTACGATTTCATCCGGGACATTGTCCGAACGGAGTGCGCGCGAATGTGGCGAGGCAACGGTGCTTTGCACGGTCGCCCACAGGTGAACTACTTGACCTTTGATGGTCGCGGCCTTCCGGTGCGCCAGCCGCGCGGCTTTCACGTCGCCGTTGAAGGCCTTGGCTAGCTCTTCGACAAACTGCTCCTCGGGAAGCGCTGCAATCTTGTGCGCGGAGTCGAAACCGCGCTTATGCAACTCAGCGACAACGAACGAGTTCGGATAGACCGCTGCAAGTCGCTGATGAGCCATCAGCACCGGTAACGCATTGTCCGCTTTTAAGGCCTCGGGCCATTGGAGCCCCCGCACCGCTTTCTCGTCAAAAAAATTGAATGTCAGCAGATCAAAGTCGGGGTTTTCGGCATAAAAGGGCCGCAGCTCAGGAATTTGAATCTTTAGCGGTCTATCAGTGATCGTTCTCATCGGTGCATACCTTTCAGCGGGGGCAGCGGTACAACGTCATGTCGTTCCGCAGTGACAACCGGGCATCCAGCAAGCGGGCTCTGAACGCGCGCGGGCGAAAGCAACCTGCGAATCTGTCGATAAAAGTTCGCTGTCGCCGGTGTGTAAGTGGGCCAGGGAAAATTCTGCTGCCAGAGGCGAAGAATTATTCGCGAAGTACCTTTGCGGTAAAGCGACCGCAGAACTGGTCGCCACCGCAGAACTGGTCGCCACCGCAGAGCTGGTCGCCAAAGAGCGATCCGTTTGGCTCCGCGATTCGAAAAGGCTCGAACCAGAATAGGGAGAACGTCGCCACCAGGTAGCGGCTAGAGGCGCCCAGGGATGATCATCGCCAAAGGAGTCGGGATCCCTCATGTCATTCTCGATGCTGCTTTCGTTTGCTGCACGGGGACGGATCAGGTGAAGGGTTACCACTTCACCTAAAGATCCGGTTCACATACAACTACGGTTCTCAAACTAATAACTCGAAATTAGCATCTGGGCATCCTGGGCTCGTGAGCGTTACGGGAGAGTACTAAAGCCTTAACAAGGCTGAAGGACCAATTCTTACTGTCTGAGGAATAACGTCTGCGTGCGGTGACAATAATCACCCGCAGCAACTTTGTCAACAAAAAGGAAGATCTGTTAGCGCCACACTAACCGAGCACTACCCCGAGCACTACCGAAGATCTAAACCCAAAGTTGAATTGTCACCCAATTGCGCAAGTAGAGATGTCCCCTTTTGCGCAGGATGCAGAGCTCACCACGACCTTCTCAGGTTTGCATGAAACGCAGTGCGGCAAGAAAAAGTAGGTAGTCGCTAAAACTGAGGCCACGGCCTGGCGCCGTGGTCACTCACGTTGGTCGCTAACAAAGGCAGGCCGAGATTTTTGGTGATGCCACGGGCTCGTCCCGTGGAGTGTTCACGCTTCAGGCTGCTGGCAGGCGGCAACGTGAAACACCACGGGGCCAGCCCGTGGCCTCTTGCGAACCGATGGATCAGCCTGTTTTTGTAGCTGTAAACATGAAACACCACAGGGCCAGCCTGTGGTATCGGCTTAGGCTTCAGTTCACCATTTATGCTTTACCTATTATGCTTTACCTACTCTTTCTTGGCGCACTGCCTGAAACGTCCACCCTTGAAACCTCAAACTTGAAACCTGAAACCTGAAACCTGAAACTTGAAACTTGAAACCTGAAACCGCCAGCTTGAAACCTGAAACCTGAAACGTCCGCCCTTGAAACCTGCTACCTGAAACGTTATTCTCCCTCTTCGTGGGGCAGTAGCTCAGTTTGGCAGAGCGCCGCGTTCGCAATGCGGAGGTCAGGGGTTCGATCCCCCTCTGCTCCACCAATAGAATCAATGACTTAGGGCAAGGCAGCGACCTTGCCTTTTTCATTTGTCACCGATTCGTCACTTGACGCGACCGGACGCACCAAATTTTCAACTGCTCGGCGCTTCGCCTCATCGGTGGCGTGGGTGTAGCGCAGAGCCATTCGAACGTCTGTCCAGCCGAAGATTGCCGCAAGCGTAAAAGCATCCGCTCCGCAGTCAGCCATCCGAGTGGCCGCTGTATGACGCAAGTCATGAAAGCGGAAATCTTTAATTCCTGCATCGCTCTTTGCTAGATCAAATCGACGCTTCACGTCGACCAAACGTCCTTTCGTCCTTGGACTCGGAAAGACATGCTCGTTGGTGTGTGGCAGTCCTTCCAACATTGCGCGGACCGTTTGATTGATCGGAACGAAACGGTCTTTGCCGTTCTTGGAGACTCGAATGTGAATCACCCCTCGCGGCAAGTCCACGTCGAACCAGGTGAGATCGAAAATCTCTCCCTGTCTCATTCCGGTGTTGATAGCCATCGTAACGATCCGCTGTACCCATTCCTGACCTTGAAGCTGCTCGAACAACTTAGCCTCCTCATCGAAAGTCAGATAACGCATCCTTCCGCTATTCGTGCGAAACTTCCGCACTCGGCGACAAGGATTGCTTTCGATCAATTCAGCATCGAACGCCAGAGAGAAAATCTTCGATAGTACGCACATCTCGCGATTTACCGTTGCCGGATTTCGCTGTCGTTTGTACATCGTCTTTCCCTCGCGACGTTTTTGCTTCCACTTCTCGATCAGCGGCGGGTTGATCTCGGAGAGCATCATCCGCCCGAACGTCTCCTTAAGCATGTCGCAAATCTTAACGTCATCTGGGTACGTGCGTTTGTGTAGCTTTGAGTAAGGCAGGAAATGATCCTTGACGAATTTGTCAAAGCGAATGTCCGGCCTTCTCTCAATCTGGTATCGGTTTTCAAAGACCTTGTTCTCGATCACGGTCGTGGCTTTGATGGCTTGTGCTCGCGTGTGCGCTTTCTTTAGAACTCGCTGCACTCGCCGGCCGTCGATCGTGATGTCACAGAACCACTTTCCCCTACGCTTGTAAACTGACATGTGCTCCTTTCCGGTTCCAGCCCGTCACAGGAGCGGAGGCATTCTAACACGCGCACACTTCCGCCGTTCTTACGTTTTGCAACCAAATGTTTCTTTCGTAGTCCCTATCGCACCGGCTCATTCCAGGCCAGAATTGCCTCAAGACGAAAACGCAGGAGACCGCCTTTGCGCTCATAAGGGATTCGCTTATCGCTCACCCAAGCGTAGATCGTTCGCGGTTTCACCTTGAGCAATTCAGCCACTTCTTTCAGAGTCAGATAGATCGGCAACTCCTTGGCTTCCCTGATGTTCATACCTTGTCTTGCCCCTAGTCTTCACGAAAAGCTAAAGTCCATTTCCTCAGTCTCAATCGCTTCGGCAGCGCGATTGTTGTTTGATTGATCGGTCATGTCTTGTGCGTATCCTTGGTCTACTTCCAACGATTCTCGGTTCTCACCCTCATAAGGGTTCTGTTCTTCTTTCAAATACTGTTTGTGCTGGTCGGCTTGATGCACCGCTTCGACGGCCATCTCCTTATCGACTCGGCGGTCCAACGCTCCCCGTAATTCCTCGATTGAATTTGTGTAGATGATCGCGTCTTCTCGGGCGCGTGAAACTGCGACGTATCCCATGCGGTCATTTAGCAAAACCCGCGATTCGCTGGTGTCAGCATTGATGAGGACACGATCAACGGTCGTTCCTTGTGATGAATGGCTGGTTACCGCATAGCCGTGATCGATGTGACGAAAATGATCCTTCTCGAAGCTGACTTCTCGTCCGCTGTCGAGGTTTACGATTAGTTCTCCATCGCCGATTTTCCCGATAGTTGCTAACTCGCCGTTTGCGATCCGCTTTTCAGTGAACGGCGCGCGGAACTGAATCCGGTCACCTTCCGCGAAGTTACGTTCGGCCTCGCGATAGACGCTCACGCCGGAAAGTCGCTGCGGGTTGTAGGTGAGTTCACGGCCACTTTCGAGATGAACAGTGATCTCATTCTCTTTGTGGTTCTTCGCCGTTACGAGGGCATAGTCGCCAACTTCAACGCCATAGACCTTGCTGGCTCGGTTGTATCGGATAATGTCTTCGCCCGGCACATACGCATTCGCAAAGGTTCGTTCGGTGCCGGTCATATCCTGACGATTTACATAGACCATCATTTGGTGATCGTCTCGGCTGACTTTGCCGTCACGCTGTAGCCTTTTATGAATAAGGGAGTTGAGTTTGACGCGCTCTCGATTGCGTGGTGAAACTACCAGTGAGTTCTCAGGACTGCGGCAATAGACAGCGGCTATCACTTTCAATCTCTTGCTGGTATCACTGATTTCTTTGATCCGGCCTTGTTGCTCAAGACTGTCGATCGCTGCGCGCATTTCTCTGAGTGAGAGTCTCTCGACGGTACGCTTCAATTCAGGCTTGCGCTGGCGGACTATCTCACTGAGTTTGACCGTCGTCATTCCGTGTTTTTGAAACTGCTCAAAAGGTGTTCCTGCTTCGACGGCTTGATGCTGTCGGCTGTCTCCAACGAGTAACACTTTGTCTTTGGCCTCAAGGCGAGCGAAGAACTTGTGAAGATTCCTGGTACTGGCCAATGAACTCTCGTCCAACACGAAAAGGCGATTGTGAGTCGACGGTGCTTCCTGTCGCCGGCGGATAAACTTTTGCAGCGTCTCCGATTTAATTCCGCTTTCTGCGAGCTGCTTCGTGGCGCGGGTAGTCGGCGCAAAGCCGCGCACCTCGTATCCTTCCTTTTCGGCTGCTTCTCTCAGAACCGATAGGGCTGTGGTCTTGCCAGTGCCCGCGCCGCCCTGCAATCCAATGATCTGATCCCGGCTAGTAAGGATCTGCTCGACTGCGGCGCGTTGGTTGTCATTTAGTCTGAGTTGTTGCCGCTCGGCGATTGCGTCAACTGTTTGCCGCGCATCGTTGCCGACGATCGGAGCATGTCGTCCTTGACCGTCCAGCATGGTTTGAATGTTGGACTTCTCCATTTCTAACATTCGCTGCGTCGTTGCCTCTCGTGGCTTACGCTCGCGAATGATCTCCACGAACTCGCCGCGCTCGATGCGTTGGCGAAGCTCCGCCGCAACCGCTTCGTGGGTAGTCAATCCAATGTTGCGCCGCAGCGCGTCGGCCATTACCTTCCGCATATCTGTGACAGCCTCACGCTCTGTCGCATTGTCACGAGCAAACGTGACTGCTTCCTGCGCACGTTTCGTGATGTCTTCCCGAGAGAGATGCAGACCGCCACGTTCGATAGCTTCCCGCACAGTTCGTTTGGCCTGGTTGTCATAACGAGCATCCATTTCAAGCGCCCGCTCTCTCATCTCTGCACGGTCATATCGCTTGCTAAGTCGATTCGTTCGCGCAGCGGCTTGATTGAGGCCCGCGCCCTCCTTCACAACCGCGCCTTCCTGCTCAAGCCGCTCTTTCATTTCCTGAGCTTCTTTCTTTACTTCCTCCCTTCTTGGACTGGCTTCTCGTAAATACTCTTTGCTGAAACCTTTGATCTCCGGCGCGCCCGTTCGTTGGTCAACTTCGATCTGATAACCAAGAGCTTGTAGCTTCTCCGCCAGATGCGTTCTGTAGATCGCGGTCGCATATTGCTGAGTCCGATATAGCTCAAGCGGCTGAACCGATCTGATCTCACCTTGTTCTGTCTTCGTCATGTTCATGATGACGACATGAGTGTGAAGCTGCGGCGCGGCATAACCCGTCTCATGATCTGGCCGCGCCGCCGTATGCTCGAACTGGGCAGCGATCATCTTGCCGGTCGTGATCGCCGGCTTGTTTCCGCCGCCTCGTGCTTGGATATAGGACTCGAACACTTCCAGAGCCTTCTCCACGCTCTCTCGATGCGCGACTCTGACCCGGTCGTCGTCGCCAACGAGCGCTGCGAGAGAAACCGATTTAGGTGCGCTGAAAGTCGCATCCCAACCCGCGCGGTGTTCACTCGTCGTGATCTCCTCGCCGTAGTTGTTGACTGCTTCGCGCGAAGGAACAAACCGAATGAGTTGTTCACCTGTGTGCGGGTCCTGACCGGCGACGAGCCGCTCATACTGTTCGCTCGTTACTTCGCCGGTCAGTTCCCACTCTTCCGCCAGCTGGCCTATCCAATTACCGTTTACTTCACCACGTTCGCTGTAGTAGTTCTCATTCTTGTTGGCGTAGTCCTGCTGGTAATAGGTCTCGGCCTGGCCCGCCGATAGCGCATTGCTCATCGTCATCATGGCCGCACCTCAGAAGCCTGTGTCGATATCGTCGATCATGCGCGTAGTGATCTTCGACTCGCCTTGACCTCCTCCATTCGATCCACCGTTAGAAACAGGCGGAACCAGCTTTAGCGCTCGCTCCTTTATTTCTTTTTTAACGACCGGCTTTGGTGGCCTCGGTATGAATGGCTGCGCGACAGTTGGCCGATCCTTTGGTTCAATCCGAAACGGCACAACCGAGTCGGCATACTTCCAATAGCCGTGAAGATTCGGCAGCGCCATGATCTGCTCCTTACTAACAACCAACCGGCGCTCGGTGAATGTCGAGTAGTTGATCGAATCTCGACCATTTGCGTCAACGGTCGCGGTCGTTCCGATTCGCGGCCGTTCCTTCTCCTCCTCGCCGATCATTTCGGCAACCCATCGCGCGGACTCGGGCTCGTTGCAGCGAAACAGAATCTTCGTGTGCGAGGACGCGAGCATGGTCGCTGCAGCACGTCCATAGTGTTCTTCGAACTGAGCCTTGTTTTGAGTTCCGAGAACCATCTTGACGCCGTACTTACGGGCCTCAACCAAAGTCGTCTCTAGGACTGGCAGGTGTTTCAGCGAATGAACCTCATCGATGATCACCCAGCATGGCCTTTGGCATACTGCCGAATAACTGGTTAATAGTTGTCTCAACAGGATGTTGATCCACGCTGCATGCAATCGTCTGAGTGGTTCCCTGGTGGTTTGAGTCGACGTTATGAACATCCAACCTTTGCGGTGTCTCGCCCACTTCTCAAAACTGATCCAACGCTTTGGTGAATCTTCTTCAGTCGGTAGAAGCTTGAACGATTCACCAATTTCGGAAAGCGTCGCCAGCACTCCGCCTCTTTGTCCTTTGGCGTCCTTATCAATCAGGTGCGCGTGTTCTGTTCCCGCGACGCAGTAATCGATCAGGTCGTCCTCAGACAACATCTCCACAATACGTTCAGGAGGAGGATTGAACTGCAGCATCTGCGCAAAGATGCTGCGTGCGGCTTTGATAAAGAACTGTGCGTTGGCGGCTAGGTGATCGGGGTTAGGAAAAAAACTGTCAGCAATGAATTGTCTTGCTGTTAAGCTAGACGCATCGCGCTCACCGCCATACTCATAACAGGGACTCCAACGCGGACAACGAACGTCAAGCGGATTTAGAACGATGTCCTCGTCAGGATCGAAATGTTTCTCAATGAACTCTCCTGCCGGGTCGTAAACTACGACTGCCTCCTGGGGCTTCCGTTTGGCGATGTTGTCTAAGAGCTGGTGCATGACCTGGGTCTTGCCAGTTCCGGTGTCGCCTAACGCAAGCAATCCCTCATTCTCTTCAATGCGCGGCACACTCAACGGGTACCTGCGCGGCTTCAGTCCGACGAATTTTCTCAATGTGCTTAGCATCATGTTCTCCTTATTTAGTTGTGTAGACCGTTAATGAGTAACCAAGGTGTTGACGGTGTTCGCGAGCGTAGACCTTGGGCAAGAGCTCGCGTGTGCCCCTGACTGGTTGGCCTTTCATGTATTGCCGCTGAGCGAACATATCGAGGCCGGTTAGAAAGATTGTTCCGAATAGAAAAGTGAGGATTGCGCCCAACCAGGCGGGACGCCAGATGTCAGGGATGGTTTGTTCCGCATAGATCGTATCGCGAAACCATTCGTAGGCCTTCCCGTCATTTCCAAGTCCATCAATCCAAAAGACGCGCTTGATGGGAATGCCGGGCTTGGGTTTAAAGACCGGCCGACGGTTCGTGTCGAACTGAATGCGGCGCTGACCGTCGAGAACCGGATCAACGTGGTCATCGATGACGGTTATGTTTGCGTCTTTCTTTGTTTGTGGGTCGGCAATGGTCGCGCTAAGCGTCGTGTATCGAGACTTCGAATTAGGAAGATAGCTTCGATACGTAGCCTTCAAGTACTGCTTGAAGTAAACGCGTTGAAGCGGCGTCAGACTCGGACTAACCCAATAGCGGTGAATTGCATAGCCGCTCCCGCCGGCTACGAGAAACATCAACGTCGCATAGACGCAGACTCTTCTCGCCGCATTCTTTCTCCTTGTTCGTCCTTCTTCTGTTAGAAATCCTAAAGTCGTTTTCATCGCGTAGTTCTCCCTTCCGCCAATTGCGGATTTTCAAATTCCTGGTTGTATGCGACTGCGAGGGTTGGAAGGCGCGACGTTTCCCAAGGCTCGTCGGTCGCTACGCCGGAGATTGCGTTAACAAAAGCTGGGGCTCCGGCGTCATTGTTTATAGACGGAAGTCTCCGCCTGAAATTCCAGTCATGCGGAAATTTATTTTTCCAAAGAACAAAAGAGCACGTGACTCAATCGCGCTCGCCCACCTTCAAAAAAAGGCTCCCTATATGGTAATGACGGCACAAATCCCGTTTTCCTCGTACCGGGTCTCAAAATATTTCCGATCAAGAGCCCGTATATGTTATTGACGGCAGATTTCGCGTTTTCCTCGTATCGTGTCCGAAAAACTTTTCTTCACCGATCAAGAGCTCCTACTTATATATGTCGGCACAAATCGCAAAATGCTCGTATCGCCGAAAAAATATTTTCGTAACGCATGTCATTCTTTACCGTTCCTTATCATTCTTTACAGTTCTCTCCTGTTTGTTACGGCTCGGTCTTAGGGGCAACATTTGGCCAGTTTGCAAGATAGACCAAATTTGAAAATTTGTCGGTGTCATAGGACACGGACATCTTTCGTCACCACCTGGCTCCGCACACAGAGCTCGCATAATCCTATCTAGACGGGAGACTGAGCCCGATCTTCCAGTTCATCCAAGAAATATTTTTGCCTCGTTACCATCCTTTGACATTCTTTGACATTCATTCCGAACTCGATTTTTCGATCGACTAGGCGCGGTTTCCAGGCGAGGCAAAAGGTGGGCCATCTGATGGACCAACACTTGCTGTGGGCCTAACGATTCCGATCCCGATGGGAAATGACTTGCTGTTTGTTATGAGAATCAACGACTAAGAAGTTGTTTTCGCGCCTCAGAAGAAATTTCTAAATGCGTGAAGCTCGCTGATCTGCTCCCAATCGGAGCAGGCTTGTGGACGAATGGCATCACTTTCGGGTTTGAGGGCTATAAGAGCACCAAGGTTATTCCCCTAGAAACGCTCCGAAAGACTCTATTTCTAACCGGAATACAGTCTCAGCGAGTCCTGAGCACGTTTTCCACAAACCGGAGGCCTAGGAAGGCGGCGCTCCAAAAGCCGCCCCTACAAGCGGAGCAAGCACCGGGCCTGACGGGAAGGGTGTGTGGGCAGGGTCACACCCCCCTTGTGGCCATGGTGGACACACTTTCTGCCTTCGGTGTTGGGTTTTCTGAGAAGAGGGATACGCGTCCTAAGATTCACACAGGCCTGCGCCGTTTACTCGGGATGGTGCCGCAAAAAGCGTTGCGCTTGCCTCCGTTTTGCGTCACTTTTAGGAATTGCTCAGCCAGTGCATCCAGATCATTACCATCGCTGCGGTATCTAATCCGCAGTAGTTTAGTAGGCGCTGCTTCATCGTTTCGCGAAAGGCGGGGTTGGCTCGATGCTCACCATACATCATATCTTGATAGGTTCGAATTGCGGCTGTACCTTCACGTACCGCGTCGTCCTCATCCACACTCTCATTCTGAAAAGCGAGAGGTGGGAGCGATTTATATGGGTCAAGGACCTGTCCATCAATTTCTTTCAGATACTGTGAGAACCAACGATGGCTTCGCAATGAAGGACTATTGAACCAAATCGCCGGAAGCACTTTTTTATGGAGACACTGCCTCCCATATCAGGATGGAAATAGTAGCGCTTAGCTAGGTCGTACAAATCAACCAACGGCCTGTTGTCATCTATGATGCCGGCTAGCCAATCCGACAGAGCGGCGTCATCACCTTTGTACCAACGCATCCGATCCCGAACGTCTTTTAGAACGGTTCTCTCGTAGGAGGACCAAACAAAGATAGTTCCGTCATCCTTGACTACATCTTTTAGGCTGCCTGCAAATTTGAAGTTCGGATAATCATCCTCAATGTTTATCCATTCATGATGCTGCAAGTCGGCATCACGTTCTGAAATCGTGTGGCAGCTCCACTGAAACGCAACTAGCCCATAAGGGTGCATTCCTGCGTGGTATGGCACAGCTAGTCGCGTCGCCTCGAAATCTATGAAGTGTAACGGATACTTGTAACCTGAGAGGATTCTCGGTAATTCAGGATCGATAAACTCTTTATTTTGTTGAGTCCACTTTAACTGCAACGCTTGGCGGATGCCTATCTTCCCCTTAAGCGCGTTCGGCGGCACGTCGACGAGCGCAGTAGTTTCATGGGCGATCATGTCCGAAAACACCGGCTTGCTAAGGCGACCTACCTGGTAAAGATCGAGCAAATGCGGGAAGGGATCTGCGAGGCGGTTCCAACAATCTCTAAAGCCGCTTTGGTCAGCCTGATCGACGCGGTACTCGCATTCCTTACATACCGGTCCGAGAGTTGGTTCCAAGCGGAGCAGCTTGTCACTTGCCAGAGTGGCGGCAAATCTCGCCGCCTCCTTTTTGACTGTGGGCGAGAGCGTCTCGACTTCTGAGGTTACATCGAAGATCCGAACGAATGGTTGCCTTCTCATCTTCTCGACATCGCCCGTAAAGCTAATCTTCGGCTCTTGAAAGTTTCCCTGTTCGTCTTTTGGTCTCGGCGTTATTTGAAAGTTGGAAAACGCTGTTTCGGCGCTCGAAGTCTGTGTCTTGTCGACAACACAAAGGCTCGGGATGACTTCAGCCTCAGGTACGAGGCTGCGCAGAATTAGTGTTTGGAACGCGACATCCTCCAAGTAGGGCTTCCACTCCGCAATGATGCCGCCACGCTTTCCTCTAAATGAACTCGATCCGTCAGCATGGGGCTTAACAGACTTAGCTTTGACTTCGATCAAGCGGAATTGATTTCCGCTCTTTAACAAAATATCTATTTCCGCGATTAACTGACCGTGAAGCAAGGTTGCTCCAAATAGCGTCACGTGTTGACGTTTCAGTGCTTGCATTGTTGCCGCCACTCGCGCATCAACTGAGTCTGCGACGATCTCGTATCCGTCAGGGAACATGAGCTTAGCAATTGCCTCAACCATGTAACCACCGTCCGCGAGGAACTCGACATACGGGTTGTCGTCGCTCGTAGTGGGGTATCCCAGCTTCCGGTAATAAAGCTTCGTAGCGCACGTGCGAGCTACTTTGAAATCGGATTTTGAAAGGAACATTGGGCTGTTCTTGTTTGCCTCGTTTCGATTGAACGGTAGAGCGTTGAGATAGCAAAGAACGCAAGAGGCTTACCTCTTTCGTGACTTCTTGGGTCTGATTTTTTGAAGTTTCTTGCGTGCAGTAGCGACGCCAATTTTTGCTAGTGAGACTCGATACCCAAATCCTCTTAATCGTCGGACCGCGTGACGAATCCCGACGCGAGAGAAGAATGGCATCCACAAAGGCTTCTCAGATCGGCTGATTATTCCATAAACAACATGATACTCATCGAATGCTGGTCTTACATTTGAATCGAAGATACGAAACGATGTTGGTAATTTCTCGCGAATCAGCTTTCGGTATTGAGGGTCGGTTTGGAAGAACTCAGCCGAAGCCATCCCTTGATAAAACAAATGACTCAGAGTCGCCGAACCACCATAACGTTTAATGTGTATGAGCTCCTTCCCTTTAGAAAAGACGTCACAGAATTCCATTGAACCACCAAGATAAGTAAGGTCACGATCCATCAGGTGATACATAGCTTCATTACTCTTTACGAGACGCTGGTTGTAATGACCTTCCGAAGCATCGTCGTAATCAAGCAAAGCGCTAGAATATTGAGGGATTAATTCAAACGAATCATTAACCACTTTCACAAAGTCCTTTTCTAGCGCATACCACTTGCCGGCGTTCAGAACATATGAATGTCCGCTGTAATCAAGCTCACAATACAAACAATTAAATACACTCCAACTTCTCATTATCTGGTCGTTCTCGTTCATGCAGTACACCTTCGAACTCTTTAGTCTTGGAAGAGATAATTCCTCGGGGTGCTTCAGGCTTTCGAGGTACGTCTTTAGATGAATGTCATATAGTTCAGGTGATTTGTTAGCTTGGCTGTAACGAAATCCGCTGACCTGAGACCAGTCTATGATGTCGGGTACTGCGAGCCAGCACCGATCGAATTGTTGCTCACGAATGGTCTTTACGACCGCCTCGTTCAAGGTTGTTTCCAATGTGGGGTCGGAGACCTCGCCTATCAACCCATGGGAACGAATCTTGATACGACGTGTCGAAGAATTTGTGGTGATAGCTCTCAAGGAGATCGAACAAGCCTCTAAGTTCGACTTGAACCTGCGCGCTCAACGCATCCATTCCAGTTAACTGCTTGCCTAGATCTGAGTTTCGCGGAGTGCCTGTAACGGCGCGAAGCATGTCGCGTTCAATGTCAAAACCAAACTCGCCAGCGTTAGCTTCATAGCTTGCTTGTTCAAGCGTATGCCGCGCGATTGCATCAAATGTCTGCTTATCCATTGAACGGATCTTAGTTTCATCAATACAGTTCAAAGCCACTCGCAGCCCAAAGTGATCTTCGAATGCATCTGGCCACAGAAGATGTCTGCCTTGGCCGAAAGTCACAGCTGCCCATCGTGTCTGCACGGGAACAAGAAGTACTGCTGAACATGAGCTGACCTCCCCGAACTCACGAACGTCGACGTGCCCTTCAAAGAAACTTGCCCACCTCGGCGGTTTTCCGTCAGGCCGCTTTATGAGAAGGCGGCCTCGCACTCCGCCACCCATTGTTATTGTCTTTTGAGTTACACGGTCGCGATCCTTGATCAGCGAGCCAGGTCTACGGTTATCTTTCGAAAGGTAAATCGTGAGACGGCGTGAGGGGATCTGATTATCCATGAGGGACCTTCTTTCCGCGAGGTGAGCGTTTCGGTTTTGTTAGTTATCGATCTGAAAGACTCACTCCTCGTCCTCCTCATCCGGGACATCTTCCGTGACGGTTTCAGTGGTTGAAACGGCTTCTTTCCCCATCGCTCGCTCGATAAGGACAAGCAAGGCAGCCTTACGCGTCTGAAAGAAGCTGGCAAAGTCGTCCGCCCGAAGGAGAGCCGGGTCGATGCTGTGAGTTCGTAGAATCGCATCCATTCCAGCTTCGTCAAGTTGGACTGCCTTATCGCTCTCAATCTGCTCCAGATAAACTGAAGGTGCCTTACCCCCTATCTTGCGATTTGCCTTATAGGAGATCGCGGTCTTGTTGATGATTGAGTCAAAGATGCGCGGCGAGATTCCCTGTTCTTCGCACCACTTCCGTGGAAATATGTGATGAATGTCGATTCCTTTTTCGTTCCGATCGATATCGATCATTCGCGCCTTCCAGAAAAAATCCATTGCGCCCTGCTGTTGTAACAAGACATACAGACCCCGATAAGCAGCGGATGTTCTCGTACGCATGCTGTCCAAACGCGTGGCCTGGAAGCCGGCTCCTACTATTGTGACTGGCACAGGCGCTGTGGGCTCGTTGATCCATGCAAGAAGTTGCGGTAGGTCTAGGGCGATGCGGGTTTCGGACGCCGCACCATAAAGTTCTCCAAACACGCCGCTCCAATACCATCGCGAAAGCTTGTCCTGTATTTGAGGTTCCAGCCATCGATCACCAATGTGTGTGAGCGTGGCAGCCAATGGCACCAATTGCGCGCGATAGGGAAGAAAGTTAGGGTGATGAAACCCCAGCTGGCGCAAAAACTGTTCGGCCTCGAGAAATCCCTGAGTTAGGCGCTCAGCCCACTTTTGATAAGCTCCCAGCGGAACGGCAAGAATGTGTTCGCGCTTAGCGCTTACGGGCGTCACCTCTCTACCAGTTTTCCCCGCGCTCAGATCGTTCTGCTGAATCTCATAGGTGTGCAGAAGAGTAATGCCTTGAAGGAAATCGGTAGCGGCGATTGATTTCAGCAAAGGCTTGTCAGCAAATCGAGCGTGGCGTCCCTTGACTCCTCCTTCTCCAAACCAGTCTCGACGCAGATTGAATCCATCTGCCGCGTACGTAGCCGTTGCAAGCTCAAAAACCGTCAACTGAACCCCACCTGTATTAACCTTTTCAAAGACAAGGCAAACCGCCTCTTTGGAGGTCTCCTTCTTCAGCTCAATGACGGGCACCAGATAACTACGAAACGCGCTAAGGATTTGCTTGCGGAACTGCATGTACTGTGTGAACCGCTCTGGGTAGGCTGTATTCAATCCTTCTTCCCAGGCATCCGAATTGAGAATCTGATTACAGGGGAAGTGGAACGTCTCGTATTCCTTCTCAGGCGTGCTTAGATCAAGGGCAATATCGCGACCGAAATTTTCGCGCAGAATGCGATCCTCGCCAACCGCAACAACCGCTTCTTCAAGTGCATTGACTCCGGCCAGCGCCTTGTTCATATCGAAATAGTAGTACCGCTTGATTTCTCGTTTCTTCTCGTCCCGTGTACTCACAGTCGCCGGAAGTTTAAGAACCTGCGTCAGTGAAGTTAGGCGTTGCTGGCCATCCAGGATTAACCGGTCTGGCTCTTTCCCGTTGGCTAAGGAAACGCCTTCGACAGGACGAACCTGAAAGCGGGCATCTCCTCCAGTTTCAAGCAACATGATTGCTCCAATAGGAAAAGACCGTCCAATACTCACAAGGAGAGAACGAATGTGTTCATCGTCCCACACCCAACCTCGCTGAAAGTCGGGCAACTGAATTTTACCGAGGACAACTTCTTCAAGGAGTTTGCTGAGTTCGGTCTTTGTGGAGTCGAAAGTAGTCATGAAATCTCCGTAGATTATTTCAAAACAAGGGGGCGGTGAAGAACGCTATATTTTGTCCGAGCTAAGGAACGATTGGTCACTAACAATTGCTGTAGTAATCGGGACGCTTGTATTTCACTCTTAAGCAACTCGCAAAACTGTTTCCACTCTTTTGCTGTGGGTTCGGCTGCGCACCAAGTCGCCATGAAGTCGAATTGAGCGCCATGCTTTACCAGACGCGGCGGAATTGCATAATGCTTACGCTCACCTGCAAGAAATCCATAACGAAGATAAGGATGAACTTGTTTGTGGGTCGCTGCTTTACTGCTGTATGTCAACGCATCGTGAGTCGTCACGCTGCCGCCTATCTTGCATTCAACCACTACCCTCGGAATCCATCGTCCATCTTGGAATGAGTCACATATTAATAGGTCGGTTTCGTACTTTGAAGAAATTGGCTCGCTCTTATTGTCCTTGTCATACTCGTTGATGACGCACGAATATGCCAATCTACTTCCATCGCTCACGAGGATGCCGATTTCAGGTGAAGCAAATTTCTTGAGAGCATACCCGATCCGCGGCACCAGTTCGTGAACCCAGCTCTTCTCACTCATCTACAATTCTCCATTGAAGGCAGTCGGAACATGAGCATCCAACTCGGGCGCGCGATCTTGGATTGTCGGTAGAGTTACCATCTCAGCGCTCCAAGGACTCGACCGGCACGGATATCTTCGCCCGATCTAAAGTCCTCTTCACCACAGCAATCTGATCGTCAGGACAAATGATCCTAGACGCGTACGAAAGAACGTGCTTGCCGAACGCCATCTTGAAGACGCCAGAACCATCGACCGTCCTGAACGTGTAAGGACCGCATGTAAGTGTTCGACCGAAAAACTCTTTGTCGAGCTTGAGTAATTTCTTCTTCAATTCACGCGGCACACTCATAACGCGAGTCTTCTTATGAGCTCGACTGCGAAACATCCCCACGAGCCGCCATTCTCTCTGCTGGTAGTAAGCCATTGGACCACGGCGAAACTCGTCGTCGCACGGGTAAAAATGTCCCATCAAAGCGTGCAAATGAAGGGCTAATTCCCCAGGGCTCAGACACCTTGCAAATACGGATCTGATAAGACTCTGTGCGCCTCGAATGTTGCATCCGATGCGTTCTCCGTGTTTGGTCAATTCTGCATCGGGATCCTCCTCGTTCATTTCTGCAATCTCCGCGAGTTGGTCTAAGACATGGCGAAGTTCGCCCAATCTGTGCATTAACGAGGCTGCGTTGTTCGCCATGGTCTTGGTTCCGGTCTCGTTGCTAGTGGGCATATAAAACACAGGGATGCATCCGAAAATGCGCGCGCTTTCAACCGGCCATTCAATCGAGTAACGGCCGAAAACTTGCGCATGTTTCGCAAGTTCCGGCCGCTTCAATTGCGTAAAGCAAGTCCTAAGCTGGATATACGAAAAGTCTGGCAATTCTCTGCTGTGGTGCATCGCGTCAGTCCATGTCACGATCTCCGGCGTCAAGAGCAAGCCGAATTTGATAATGCAACCCAACACATCGTGTGCTTTTCGGATTTCCGCGGGCTTCGACGTAAAGCGGCGAGGAAAACTGTGGTAAAGGTAGAGGCCTGAGGTGGAGGTCGTGTTTCGCATTTCACTGTTCCTCACAACTCTCCTTTGAATGCTTTGTCCAAAATGGCAGGGAGCAAGGAGGCCAAGTTCCCGGCGGTCTCCGCCTGGAGGTCTTTCAACTGGTTCACCTGGGCAAAGAGCGCTTCACCGAGCTTCTGCTGTTCGATGTCGGGCATCGGTAGTTCAATGTTCAGGAATTGCTCAGGCCGCGTGCGCTCGCGGCGTCCTCCGACACCTCGTGTAGCCTTTGTGAGCTTTCTCCAAAACCATTCCGTCCTGACCAGAGGTGCCAGATACGATGCTCGCGATTCCGTTGGAATACAGCGAAAGGTGCGATACTCCGGCGATACATACCATCCGGCTAATTCTGCGGGACAAACCGCAACAGCGCCTTCCCATCCCTTAACCTGACTCAAAACCAATGCACCATTGTAAAGTCGATTGAACGCACGGTAGCTCGTGGCCGTCCCCTCAACCGCTGACTTTGGGAAGAGTCCGGCTCCGAAACTTCTCACGCCAACCTGTGGGTAGCTACTTGTTGGCCGGATTACTTGTGAATCCTCATCGAGCTGCAGGATTTCTCCAAGCTTCCTCGTTCGGTTCCCAGAAAGACTTGTATGAAGACTTGTCACAAACGCTTCGGCTTCTTCGACGGCTAGTCTGCGAAGAATATGAGCTTCGCTGACGTGCACTGATAGGGCCTCAATCCGCCCCACTAAGCGACGCTGCTCCGTCAAAGAGGGCAAGGGGATCTCAATGCGCAAGAACTGCTCTGGCTTGATTCGATTCTTTCCGCTTGTGCCACGCGACTTCTCATCACATTGTGCCCAAAAGCTTGGCGTCTTTGTAAGCCAATGCATCCAGCGCGATTCGAGCCGATCTGCTTTCGGCTCGAACATTGGAAATTCGCCAGATCCAAAACATCCTGCGAGGGACTCCGTCACAACTGCCACACTGCCATTTCGTGCCCAGATCTTGTTGACGATGATGTCGCCCGCTTCGGCGCGGAAGAGCTGCTGGTACTTCGTCTGCGAGCCATCCATCGTCTCTCGCTCGTATGCGCCTTCGCCCCACAGTTTGACACCAATCTGACGGTAGGATATCCCGGGAAGGGGAACTTCTGCCCGCTGCGCTGGTACGACTACCTCGCCGAGGCTGACTGTAGGCCACTTGCTCACTGATTACCTTTCGCAAGGAGATGTTGGATGTTAGACATGATTTCGGCGATGCGCTGTTCTTTGTTTAGGATGTCAGCGGCAATCTGTTCTGGGGGCAGATGCGTGATGTCTTCTTTAAGGTGCGGGTTCTTGTGGTCTAGGTTGAATATCGGCCAGTAAATGTCATCGCCGGCCTTTTGTTCTTCTCGCGCTTTGATTTCCGCTGATTGTGCATCCGTCAAGAGCGCTGAGCGTTTCGCCGCAAGCTTCTTAGCCTCTGTAGGTTTGCTCTTCAGAAGATCATCAATCGTGCGCGCTAACTCCTTAACTTGCTGATTCAACATCGCGCCGCGTTTACGCTCGGCTTCCGCCCTTGCCCAGTAGGGCGACGCATTGGTCACAGCTTCATCGAATTCTTTCTTAAAATCCCACTTCCATGCCTGCTCGCTTTCGTGGCGATCTTCCCACCAGCTTATGCAGCCTGTGAATTCGTCAAACTGGATCGGAGCAGTCTTTGTGTAGTTCTTTCTACCTTCAGGCAGTGGTTGTTCATAAAACCAAACATCGCCAGTTGGACCAGATCGATCAAAGAACAAAATATTCGTGGGAATGCCTGTATAAGGAGCGAAAACGCCGTCAGGTAAGCGAATGATGGTGTGTAGATTGAATTCTTTGAGAAGCTCTTCCTTTATTCGCCCGCACACACCGTCGCCGAACAACGTGCCATTCGGAGTGATGACAGCCGCCCGTCCCGGCTTTTGCTGCCTCCGAAGCTTGCGCATGATCAATTGTAAAAACAAGAGCGCCGTTTCTGCCGTGCGCTTGTCCTCGGGGAAGTTTCCTTGAATTCCTTTTTCTTCTTCTCCGCCGAACGGCGGATTCGTGAGCACCACATCAACGCGATCCTTATCGCCGATTTCCGTAATTCTTACGGCGAGCGCATTGTTCGGATCGATCTTTGGAGATTCAAGACCGTGCAGCAAGAGATTCATTTGCGACAACAAATATGGAAGCGGTTTAGGTTCGCACCCCAGAATGGATTCCTTCTGCAACATCCGCTCGTCTTTCACGGTTTTGCACTGCCGCTTAATATGAACAAAACTCTCGACCAAGAATCCTCCGGTCCCAGTTGCCGGATCGAGTACCTTTTCTCCAAGCTGCGGATTTGTCACTGCGACCATAAATCTAACTACGGCCCGTGGCGTGTAGAATTCGCCTGAGTCGCCGGCAGCATCACGCATCTCTTTGAGCATTGATTCGTAGAGGCTGCCGAGCACATGGATTTCTTCGCTTGAAGTGAAATGAATCCCGTTGATCTTGTTAATGACATCACGCAATAAATAGCCGTTGATCATCCGGTTGATAGTGCCTTTGAAAACGGTCGCGATTACGTCGCGGCGATCGCCGCCATTGGCACCTTGTAGGCTACGCAAGTAAGCGAATAATCCTGCGCCTTTCGTACCGTCAGGTCGTACAGCTTCTTCATTATTAACAAAGGCTATAAGTTCATCACCGGTAATCCCGTCTGATATCGCCGCCCAATCTCGCCAGCGATAGGGCGGTTCGATTGCTGCGCGAAACCGCGTGCCCGCCATTGTCGATTCCTGTTCGCGAATATGCTCCATGTCGTCGAGAAACTTGAGGAACATAATCCAAGTGAGCATCGGCAACCGATCGAGATCACCATTCAGCCCCTTATCCTTGCGCATGATGTCGCGCGCAGATTTCACTATTGAGCCAAGTTGCTGGGCGGTTGTGAGGGTTACTGGAGTTTTAGTCTTTGCCATCGTTATGTGAAAGATTCCAAAGAGAAAAGATCGCCTCTGCCAAATCAGACCGAAGTAAGCGCTCTGAAGCCGAGCCGACTCTGCCAGGGAAGCCTACTCCATCCAAGAGTTTCTTAAAGCCAACCCACGATAGAGCTTCTTTGTCAGCGTCCCTCGGTTCCTCGATGAAGAATCGTGTGCACTTTGGCTCCTCTTGTCGGAGCAGGATCGCCGCGCGCTTATAGACTCTAGTCGGCTTCTTACTACGAAGCGAACGCCAGATCTGAATAACCGTATCGCCCTTTTGTGCTTCGCTGCGAAACCGGGTGGTCCCTGCATATCTAATCCAGCCGATTTGCGCCTTGCTCACGGTCTTGAGCTTTTCGGCTTTTGCTGCTCCCTTGGCTATATCGTCTTCTTCATGAACATAACGTGAGCCGTCGAGCTCACGCACTCCGATTAACCAAGTTCTGTTTTTCTGAGTGTCGATATTAATCTTTCTCGAAAGCTTGTTGGCCCTTGGTCTTCTAACAACTTTGATAGAGCTGATGTGCTCAAGAAAGTCTTGATCGATCGATTTACACTGACTCATTAGCTGATCAAGAACGGCACTGAGGCCTGACATTATCTGCGGACTGTCGGTTACAGCGGCAACCTCAAGCAGTTGATTTGCAGAGAAGGAGGAAAGATTCGCCGAACCGACCACGGCAACCTGATCCAATAGGATGAATTTGGCATGTAGTCTGTCGGAGCTGAACAGTGCTGCGCCTCGTTTGTACGCTTGGCTCAACACGGCTGCTGAGGTTTCGCCGCATTCAATAGCAACGTCGGACGCGTCTACTACAAGCACATCTCCCTTGCCAAATTTCAGATGCTTATCAGTCGTGACATAGGCGATAGCTGCTCGCCTTGTTTTGCTCTTGGAAGCGAGGCGTTGGATTTCTCCCCAAATATTGTTGCTGATTACCTTTTGCATAGTCGCAGTCTATGCAGCGTAAAGCAGGTTTTGAAGTTGTGTCACCGACTCGCGGAGCTTTTCAGGACCACCGAACATCTGCGCAATCTCGATCACATTTCCACGACTTGAGATCGGGGGAACCTTCAGAATGTCTGGAACGAGAAACTGTGCCGTTCCGTGTTCAGCGTATTTCTCCAGAAGGTCGTTAAGGATCGCCCTGGCATCGGGTCCGTGCTGATCAAAGAAATCTTTTTGTTCGCGCCTTAGTCTATCTGCCCGCTCTCGTCGAGTGCGGAGAGGAGCATTGAAAGCAACATGGCAGAGCAGGTCAAAGGGATCTGCATCCGGTTGATTTGCAGACTTTGCTAGTTCATCAAAATCGATTCCGCGTTCGGCCAGCTGGTCGATTATTTCCGAACGTTCGGTGGGGTTAGACCACCTTGCTCTGAGTTCTATAACCGATGGAACGAGCGTTCTCACTTTGTCTGCCGCGTAGTCCGTGAATTTGACTACGCTGAGTTGTTTGCCCTCCGGGTCTAAATCGTAAACCAGATGAGCAGCGATCTCGACGTGCCCTCCGTCGTAGTAGAACTTCCTGCGTTCGGTTGGTGGCGGATCGCTTATTACTGTCTCCTCAGGTTCAAAGGTGTCGGAAACTACTTCCTCCGTCTCCACTGTTACCTTTGTCGTCTCACCCTCTTCGTTGATTTCTTCCTCGGTTATCAGTGCCGGATCGCCATCGAAGTCGGGATCTGCGAAGAGCCTAGTCGCGGACCCGGTGTAGTCCACGATATTGAAGAACAGCTTCCCATAGTCATCGCGAACCCGAGTACCCCGTCCGATGATCTGTTTGAATTCCGTCATCGAACCGACGACGCGAGCAAGCACGACGTTCTTGCAGGTAGGAGCATCGACGCCCGTAGTTAAAAGTTGCGATGTCGTCAAGATTACAGGTGTCGTTGTTTCCGTGTCCTGGAAGCGACCCAAGTGACCTCGACCGATGTTGCCTTCAGCTGCAGTAACACGACACACGTAGTCAGGAAACTGCTGGACGAGATCGGAATTCAGATTGTTCAGCGACCTGCGCATTTCATCGGCGTGTTCCTGGTCAACGCAGAAGACCATAGTCTTTGCGAATCGATCAGTACTCTTTAGAAAGTCTGTGAGGTGTTTGGCAATTGCTTCGGTCCTCTTTCGTAACGCAACGACTCGCTCGAAATCCTTCGTTTGATATTCCTCGTCTGGTATTTCGCGCCCGTAACGATCTAAATCGTCTTTGCTTGGACGCCAGCCAGCGGCGTCCCAGTGCGTCACGACACGATGAACTCGGTATGGAGCAAGAAAGCCATCATCAATTCCCTGGCGAAGGCTGTAGGTGTAGAGCGGATTGCCAAAGTAACGGTAGGTGTCGCGATTGTCCTCACGCATTGGCGTGGCAGTCATACCGAGCTGAAAAGCCGGTTGAAAGTATTCAAGTATCTCGCGCCAATTACTCTCGTCCTTCGCGCTACCTCGATGGCACTCATCGACGATCACCAGATCGAAGAACTCGCGTGAATATTCTTTATATAGTCCGGGCCGTCGCTCATCTTTGGCGAGCGCCTGATAAATAGCGAAATACATTTCGCGTCCCATATTGACGACGCCATTCTCTATCTTCCATCTGGCGTCGCCCATGGGAGAGAATGTTTTGTCCTTTGGATCGTCGACGAGGATATTTCGATCGGCCAAATAAAGTATTTTCGGTCGCCGAAATTCTCCGTCCCTGTTCCAACGAGAACTCCAAAGCTTCCAGCAGATCTGAAAGGCGACTTCAGTTTTTCCCGTCCCAGTCGCCATGGTGAGCAGAATGCGAGGTTTGCCTTGTAGGATAGACTCGACGGTTTTATTGATTGCGATCTCTTGATAGTACCGAGTAGTCCTGCCGGGTTGGTGGTAATACGGCGTCAGGAGGCGAGTCGCGGTAGCTTCATCGTTAAGTTTGTCCCCCTCGCGTAAGCGCTGCCAAAGTTCATTCGGAGACGGGAACGTTTCAAGGTCGTCACGCTCCTCGCCAGTAATGTAATCAAATTCGACGATTCCGTGGCCATTTGTGCTATAGGCGAATTTGAGCCCCAGAATCTCCGCGTATTCTTTGGCTTGCTGTAGTCCGTCACCTGGATTCTTGTAATCTGGTTTGGCCTCGACGACTCCGATGAGAAAGTCTCTCGTGTAACGAAGCAAGTAATCAGCGCGTTTGCCGGGCTTCCGAAAGACTCGGTTTCCGATCGGGACTATGCGCCCGTCGGTGAAAGTTCGCTGTTCTGTGAAAGAATGAGGCTCGTCGTCCCATCCGGTGGCGACAAGCTTAGGGGTTACGTACTTTCGGCAAGTATCGGCTTCGTTGCTCATCGGATAGGGTGGAACCCGCTAGCATCGATTTTGCATCTTGAAGACAGTGACTAATGCGCAAAGCTGCTTAAGTATAGTGCATGAAACAACTACTGTCGCCTAAGGGCCAGGTTGATTGCAAATAAGGCGGCCCATTCCGACATACCCATCGGTGTACCTGCTATCGCCTCCGGGAGAGAAGTTCCTCTACGATTCTTTCTGATTTCTGATCGGCTTGGGCTGTGAGTTTCTTCCACGTTGCCGCCGTCGTCTCGTCCCCGCCCAACAGAAGCTTGAATCCGTGCCCAACAAGGAACCGTAGTAGAGCGATTTCCTGATATAGGAGGTGCTCGTTTTTGCTGAGCGCGAACTGCTCGCTCGACTTGTCGACCGCCACCTTCCGACACCAATTGTTCGGATCGTCGCCCGCCGCTGAAGCGGCCGTTTCAACCTTGGCGTACTCCTCATCGGTGAGACGAAAAGTGATGTTTCGCGTCTTCTTTAACTCTTTGTTTTCCTTCATTTCATGTTCTCCGCGCCGTTAATGGTCGTTAATACGCTTGTATACAATGTCTACGCGAAATTCCTAAGTTGTTGCCTATAAAGAAGTAGACATTGTATACGCGGCGTTACAAACGTAAACGGCGCAGCCCCGAAAATCGGGGGTGGCGTGTCCTATTTTTCAGGTGCGCAGCACCTTCTCAATCAATAAGCACCATGGATTTCACGAAGCGCCCAAGGGATTAGCCCTCAATGTACTGGATAGAAATGACTATAGTTATTCACAAGTATGGTACTTTCTATCCAAGGCAGCTATGATGAGAATCGTGAAAAACGGAACCAAAGCAATGGAGACCGCAGTCGATGCGTTTCGCAAGAATCGTGGTGTGCTGCGCACGTCACAAGCCCTTAAGCTCGGAATCCATCCGCGCACCCTGTACCAACTTAGGGATGCCAATCATATCGCTCAGATAAGCCGGGGCGTTTATCGGCTAGCGGACCTGCCAGAGGTGACTAACCCTGATTTGGTATCGGTCGCCACTCGCGTTCCTGAAGCCGTTATTTGTCTCGTCTCAGCGCTCGCGTTTCATGAGATAACGACAGAGGTCCCGCACGAGGTTTATATCGCGCTCCCTCCTGGTAACAACAAGCCACGGATTGATTATCCGCCTCTGCGAGATTTTCGCTTCTCAAAAGAAACACTTTCAGTCGGAGTTGAAAAGCATCAGATCGATTCAGTCACCGTCAAGATTTTCGATCCCGAAAAGACCGTAGCAGATTGCTTCAAATTCCGAAACAAGATCGGCCTCGACGTTGCTCTGGAAGCGCTCAAGCTATGCAGAGCGCGTCGCGGGTTTCAGCTCAGCAAGCTTCTTCGCTATGCCAAACTCTGCCGGGTTGAGCGTGTCATGCGTCCATATCTCGAAGCGCTATCGTGATTCAGTCATGCCTAAGCGCCCTTTAAAGAACGTCCCCGCGTCGGTGCATCAGCGATTACTGAATCTCGCGCGTGAAACCAAACGTCCGTTCAATGAACTTCTCCAATACTTCGCGATCGAGCGTTTCCTGTTTCGGTTCAGCCGCTCAGAATATGCCGATCGATATGTGTTAAAGGGCGCACAAATGCTCCAGGCTTGGAACGCGCCGCTAGCGCGACCGACGATGGATATCGACATGTTGGGCCGTAAGCCCAGCACAATCGCTGCCCTTGAGAATGTAATTCGCGAGGTCATCGCGGTTGAAGTTGAGCCAGATGCAGTGGTGTTTGATCCGAAAACTGTCAGCGGCGAAGCAATCGTAAAAAGCGCAGCGTACGAAGGCGTGCGAATTCGTTTTAGAGGGACGCTCGGCAAGATTAAGCTAAACGTGCAACTGGATTTTGCTTTTGGTGACTTAGTAGTGCCGGCGCCCATGCCGATTGAGTTGCCGGATTTGATCGGCTTGGGTGCGCCTCGATTGCTCGGATACACGCCGGAGAGCGCCATTGCTGAAAAGTATCAGGCAATGGTCGCGTTGGACATCACCAATACTCGAATCAAAGACTTCTACGACGTTTGGCTCTTGTCACAAACGATCGAGTTTGATGGCGCTGTGCTTGCGGAGGCGATCGCAGTTACGTTCAAGCAGAGATCAACTCCACTGCCAACGGAACCACCGATGGCGCTTACTGAACAATTCGGAGAGGCTGCTGACAAGCAGGTTCTGTGGCGGGCGTTCCTGCGCAAGGGACGACTCGACGCGCAAGGCAAGCAGCTTGGCGAGATTGTCGCAGAGCTGCGAGAATTTCTTTGGCCGCCGACGGCAGCAGCGCAGGCCTCTGATCCATTTCGAAAACGCTGGCGCGGTGCTCAGTGGCACCCATAAGAACAAGTCGAACGAATCGCATTTATAGGGCGCGAGTGCGGATAGCACTCGCGCCACTTTAGTTGCGCTTGTCAGTTCGCGTATTCGGCTGATTGCTCCTTTGTCGGTCGTCCCGCTCGCAGGATTTGATCGGCGGCGCGAAAGATTCGCTGTGCGCTCTTTTCTGGGATCGCGTCGGCGTTGTAACCGATGGCTTGATAGAGCCAGTTTTGAATGTAGCCACGAGCGTATTCCGCTCCTTCGAGGTTCAAAGCTTCACAGCATAACAAAGCGACTGATTCCGCTTCGACTTCGCGTAGATTTCTCGGCGGCTGTTCGGTGTCGGTGAAATCGCCTTCGGATGTGTGCAAGAGCACGTGGGCCATTTCATGAAAAAGCGTCTTGTGTGGGAGTTGCGCGACAGGATTGATCGCGATCTGGCTGCCACGCGCGAAGCCCTGACAGTTCCCGTCTGTCTTGTCGAACGTGATCTGTTCAATGCAAAGAGACTTTAGCGCTCGCTCGGCATCCCACTCAGGGATCGTGATTGGGCCAAGTTCGTTGCCAAAGGTTTGACTAATCACGAACCATCGCGGCTTTGTGAACGAATGTCGTGAAGGTCTGTTCGTCCTTCGGCTCGTTGCTCTCATCTGATTCGTCGTTGCGTCGCTTCCGAGTTAGTGGCATGCAAAGCGTCAAAGCCTTCTCGCCGCGTTTGACGATGCGGCCTAGCGTCTGCCACTTCGGAAAGGTATTGATCGGGCCTGGCTGCATACCGCGCAGTTGGCATTGAATAAGCGCAAGGATCTGGTTTCCTACGGAATAATTCCAGAACGCGCTATACGCCTTCATGATCGTGCCGGGTTTGTTGACCGCTTCCACGAGTAAAGCTGACCATTTCGGAATGTCTGCTGATTGTGTTTGCGTTTGTCTTTCTTGCTGCATTGTCGTAGCTCCTTCTTTGGTTTTGTGGTTTTGAGAGGGTGTTTCCCCCTCGCAGCGAAAGAAGGAACACGACGGGGCTGCCCACTCCGCACACCGTAGGGCGCAACGAAGTGGAGCACTCGAAGAGCAACGAAGAGTTGTGCGGATGGGCTAGTCGTTTACGATGAAGCGGAGAGGGGGACGATGCCGTAAGTTTGAGAACTGTATCGTCTAAAGAAGAGCATTAAATAAGGACGTGGAATAGAGAGGTTCTTCCATCTAAGCAGTAACCCATTCTGTTCACCCTATATATGCAACTGCCGTTAAGAAAGCGATGACCAGCACCAGCAAGAGAATGAGCAGTACTAAACAGCCAATCATTCGTCCCATCTTTCTTTGCCGACCAACTCTCGTTAAAGGAATGCCGATTTTTCGCGAAAGTTTTCCCTTGGCGGCGGATAAGCCTATGGCTCGCTTCCACGAAAAAGAGAAACCGTACTTGCGCACGTTTATGCCTCCTGCAATTTGGGGTTAGCTAGGAACTCACGCCTGCTTTACGATTCCCAGCCGTGCTCGCTCTTCAAAATTTGCGTTCTACCATATCTACGTTCTATCTTCTCGGTATTGACTAGACTCCGGTAACGAACATCGGCCGGTGATCAGAACATCAATCGAGCCGATGTAGCAAGCGATTTTCTTTCACAAACGACTAGGTTCGGGCGATCCCAATCACTTGGAACTGCCGGCTTGATGGGAAATCAAATACGGCAGCAGGACAAACTGAGGCCTTCTTCGTGAACCTGTTCCAGTATCTTGTTCCCGACAATCCACTGGCGGCTTTCATCGTCGTCATTCTTATGGCGCTCGTCACACTGTGGTATGGGGCTCTCATAGTCTGGTCGGTGGGCTTAAGCCGTCGTCAGAGAGAACTCGGGCGCTGTAGTGATGTCGGAAGTCTTCACACCGGTTCGAGAGACCTAATGGTGCGGAGCGCTGCGTCGTCTGGCGGAACTCTCATCGCATTGGAGACGGAAGCGCAATCTATCTTCCTTGATTATTGTAACGGAGTCAGGATCAAGCCCGACGGGGTCATCGCGCAGCACATTAAGGCGATCTTCGATGCCGGCTGGAAGGGAAGCCGGCTTGACATCGCAGAGTTAAATAAGCACTCGATAGCAAGACTCTACCGCACCCACGAGCTCCTTCGATCGGTCTTAGCTGTATTCATTATCGTAGGGCTTTTAGGAACTCTGATCGGTCTTTCGTCAAGCTTGGCCCAATTGTCACCATTGACAATAGGTGGTTCGGTCCAGTCAGCGACTCAATTATCACAAGGATTAAACCAGCTCCTCAAAGAATTGAAGAGCGCGTTTGCTCCAAGTATATGGGGTGTAATGCTGACTTTTATTTGTGTTCTCGTATTATCGTCCTACGTACACATCAAAGCGTTACCTATCAGGAATAAACTTGAAAGTCTCACTCTGACGGTTTGGGTTCCACAACTGTTTCCGGCAACCTCTCGAAGATTTCTTGAAGCATTGCAACTGAGTGAACAGCACATGCAAAAGAGCTTCGAAATCGCGAGAGAATTGGCTGGCTTTACGAAAGATATCCGAACGGAAGTATCAAACTTCCATGAAAATCTTCAGACCGCCAATAAGCCGTTAAAACTCCTTTCTCAATCTGCTGTAAAGCTCAATACTTTTGTTGAGACTTTTTCGACGAGTTCAGAAAAGATTAGCTCGTTCCAAGGTGAATTGAAGTTGCTTTATGAGCAGATGGTTAAAGATTCTCAGTCGTTTCATCAGAGCGTCAAACAGAATATTAAAAAGTCAGCGGAGTTTCACGGCGAGATGCAAATTGCCATGAAGAGCCAGGGCGAACAGATTAAGTCTTTAATGATAACGATGAACAGTTATGAGCGCGGTTACATTGAGAATCGCGCGCAACTCGACGCAAGGTTGATGGAACTTCTATCTGAGGCGAAAAAAGCTTACAGCGCTATTTTGGGTCAAAATCGCACCCTCGCGAGTGAAATTGGCGAACCGCTGCGGACTACGCTAATCAATTCATTGAGTGAGCTCGAAAAAACGCTTCGAGAAGAATTGCATAAAGAACATCTCAAGGTGGACGGCGTGATGTCTTCGGTGAACGATCTCGTACGCTCAATGAATGCACACGAAAAAGAGAGCGTTGAAAACACAAAGAAGATTGCAGACTCCGTTAATGAAGCCATCTCACAGCAGACCCGCGCTCATGACGATGGGCTTCGACAGCAAACGGATGCCGCCTTAATTACGCAAAAGCTAATGAGGGATTTAGAGGCAGCGAGCCGAGTTCAGTCCGATCAGTTGCTGAAGTTCCGACAGAGCGTGAATGAACTGACTGGAGCCCTAACGGCGTTTAATCGAAATCTGGCGGCACGTGAAGACAGCAGATACCAAGATTTCGCCGGCTCGAGTGTCAGTACACGGAAAGAGAACGAAATGCCTGTTACAGACGGTCTTGAAACGTTTTCTCCTAGAACGACAGAGTCTGCAATTCCCGATAATGGTGGGCAAATTAACTCGGATGATCCGCAGCGAGACGACACTGAGAAGGATCTTCAATCTAAGACTTCGGAGCCCGGCTCAGGCTTACTCGGATTCTTTTCAAAGTACAAATAACTCTCGGAGCTATAGAAAAGGATGGAACGGGAAGCTTTCGAGTTCAATTTTTGGCCCTCATTTGCGGACCTAATGCTGGCCCTTGTGTTGGTTCTGGTGTTACTGCTCTTCATGTTTGCGGCAGTAATTACGATCGGAACCGTGAATCTGGAAAAAGTTCAAACCAATCAACTCACCGTAATCGAGTCTATCGCAAAGGCATATGACGCAACACCGAATCAGTTAGGCACAAATGTTTACGAGATTTCGATAGATCGGAGTGGAAGCCATGATATTGAAATTCGCAATGAACCGGCTCTGCAAAGAATAACATTCAGCGATAAGATCCTTTTCGTGCCTAACGACTACAAGATTAATGATAAAGGTCAAGCTGTGTTGCGGATGGTTGGCGAAGTGTTGAAGCAGCAACTGCCTAATATTCGAGAGATCCAAATTCAAGGACATGCTGACACTGATCAAACGGCACGTTTTCCTTCGAATACCCATTTGGCGGCTCTTCGCGCAATTGAAGTATTAAGATTCTTTCAAAATGAAAGCGGAATCGATCCCGCGCAACACTTAATGTCCGCAACTTCATTCGGAGAATTCGACCCCGTTCAGCGTGGACGTGAGGAAGTGGGATATGACCGTGACAAATTGGTAAGGGATAACAGTACTCTGGAATTGAAAGCTAACAACCGGAGAATTGAGCTGTTGCTTTTTTATCGTCTTTGATTTGACGAGTAATTATGATCTCACCTGTTGAGCAGGAGCTTCGCAAGATTATTGCCGCGAAGGGGTACTCTATTTGCAGAGAGCACCGTCGTGTGGAGTCCCTCCTCAGGGATCTCTGCCCAGCGTACCGCTGGGAGGTAGCAGTACTTGCCAGTGCTCTAAACGAAGGCGTTGCTTCAGATCTACTAGAGTCGCCGGACATATTCTCTACAGACATAATGGTGGCACGTCTTATAAGGCGCTTAGAGAGTAACCGCGGACTTACTGAGAAGGCGGCTAAATGGGCCGTCGAGACTCTTGCCAGGGTCTTGGTAGATCCGGCGCGAGCTATTGGTAATCGGCATTATGATTTTGCTGGCACCGGTGAGAGTACTTCTGCGACGTTTGATTTAGACGCTGGCCTCGCGATCTTTGAGGCTACTCAGGATGAACGTGAGAATTTTTTCGTTGAGCTGTATGACGGTGCTCACCGCCATATACAACTCATATTCAACGAAATTGGTCGGTGTCTTTCAAAGCGGCCAATTGGCGTTTTATCCTTTGGGAGTTATTACCTTCGAATAAGAGCGGGTGGGGATTGGAAGATTGACATCAAACAATCTCGGCCTGTGATAGTAGAGTCATTACCCTTCCTTCTTAGTGGATCTGGTCAATCAGCGTCACCGATTGTGGAGCTTGAAAGTCCGAGCCGCTGCATTGAGCTCAGCCACATTGGCAGCGATAACATTGCTGTAACCTTGCTTTCGGGTGAGGGGCGGTACAGAGACTTGCTGATCAATGAGGTTGGAGACTGCAATGTCAGGAGATCTTTTCAAGTTCGAGAAACAGCGGTTCATATCTTGGACATATCTGCGACAGGTGAGTGGGCGATTTCTCTTACCTAAATCCGCCTCGCTTACCGACACCCGCGTATTAGTTAAACGAGTGCGCCATCAACGCTTGACAGAGATTGCAAGCGGGAATAGAGTTCTCGCCGCTGGCAAGACTCGGACGGCAAGGTTCCGCGCGACCTCAAGGCTCCGTTTGCGCTGGATCGATGGGGAGGTTGATTCCTTTCCACATGGCCTCGCCGGTCAACTAGAACGCTACTCATAAGTAAGTTGACGACGCTGTGCCATTTTAGGCTCTGAATTCAATTCACATCACTCCACCGTCTTGAGACCAGATCGCAAGAGAGTTCTCTTCTCTGCGGGAGCACTACAACAACCTATAGAAAGTAATCGAAGATCATTCAATACACGGAGGTTGGATAAGATGAGTAAGAGACCTGGAGGCGAGCTGGCGGCACGTCCTCTGCATTTCATTTGGGTTGCGGATTGTTCCGGTTCCATGTCCGTCGATGGCAAGATGGAGTCCTTGAACAATGCCATTCGTGAGGCGATACCACACATGCGCGATGTGGCTGATGAGAACCCCAACGCCGAAATCCAAATTAGAGTCCTTACGTTTTCTGATGGCGCTCAATGGCATGTTAGCAAGCCCGAGCCTATCGCTAGTTTCAAGTGGACTGACTTAACGGCTGACGGCGTTACCGACATGGGGCGGGCATTAACGATGTTGGCAGATCAGTTAAAGATCCCGCCAATGACTGATCGAGCCCTGCCTCCGGTTTTGGTTTTGATCTCTGACGGACAGCCAACAGATGACTTCGATACAGGTTTAAAGGCGTTAATGGCGCAGCCGTGGGGTAAGAGGGCGGTAAGGGTTGCAATCGCAATCGGCAAAGATGCCAATCTGGACGTATTGGAGAAGTTCATCGGAAACAAGGAGTTGAAGCCCTTGCAAGCGAATAGTCCGGAAGCGCTTATTAAGCAGATCCGATTTGTTTCAACGGCTGTACTTAAATCAGCATCATCGCCGGCGAGCCAAACGAGTGGAACAGTTTCTCCTGGAACAAATATCCCAATACCAGCACCACCAGTGACGGATACTTCATCTGCAGATGATGACGTATGGTAGACGATCAGCAATCAGTTGTTCGGAATGAACCGGTGACGTGGCGAACTATAGGGCAAAGTGTGCAAGGTGCTGCGCACAAGAGATCTGGTTTGCCGAATCAGGATGCTATTCATTGGTGGCCTAAGAATGGAATGGGCAGTCTTCTGATCTTAGCTGTTGCCGATGGGCACGGGAGTTCTAAATACTTTCGCAGCAATCACGGTGCTAGATTAGCAGTTGAGACGGCGGTGCACGTCCTGCAAGCATTCGCGCCCAGTTCTAGAGGACAAATAGACGGCGACAGTTCAATCTCCGAGCATTCCATCGATCTGTTAGATCGGGGCTTGGACTTATCGAATCCCACCGTGGTGGGTCGGATGGCTGAGGAGCAATTGCCCAAGCTCCTAAGTAGGCGATGGCTGGAGGCAGTAGACGACCATATTCAAAGCCATCCAATCGAAAAGAAGGAACTAGATCGATTGACCGAATCAGATCCTGACGTGGCCGGCGGGATCATGACCAGCGGAATTACACCAGTTGCCTACGGAACCACTTTGCTGTCGGTTGTGATTACGGAGACATTCATACTCTACCTGCAAATCGGCGACGGCGATATTTTGATCGTCACGGAGTCGGAAGAAGTACATCGCCCTATAACGGGCGACAACCGTCTATTCGGTAACGAAACAACTTCTCTCTGTGCCAAAGAAGCCTGGAAAGACTTTCGGGTCAAAGTACAGCCGACGATTGATGGCTCACTTCCAGCGCTCATTCTGATTTCAACTGACGGTTATGCAAACTCATTCCGTAATGAGGAGAGTTTCCAGCAAGTGGGCCCGGATATCTTGCAACTGGCTGACCAATACGGACTCGATGGAGTCCAAAGCAAATTGAAGACTTGGTTGGACGACTCATCACAGAAGGGCAGCGGTGACGATATCACCTTAGGGGTCATAAAACCCCTAAAGGACAGTGATCGTGATGTTGTCTCGCGCAAAGCCGATGCTGCATTGACCATTGGTGAAGAGGCGCACAAACGAGCGAGTGACGCGAGTGAGCAACTCGCAAGCATTCAGGACCGGTTCGAGTCGCGAGAGACATCGATCGAAGAACGATTCAAACCTTTGGAGCAGTCTTTTGGGGGAATTGCAGATCTTGAAAAGCAGGTTCAGGCGCTAAAGGAACGAGAGAAGCGTTTTGAATTCTTTGAGCGGCGTCTCAGAAGGCTTTGGTGGGCTCTAGTTTCTGGAGTGGTGATTTTAATCGCCGCCGAAATCTTATTTCATTTGGCGATTGGAAGGAGACAGGCAGCGGCGTATGTGCCCGTAATGACTCCGAGTCCTTCGCCCATAGACCCGGCCACACAGAATGCACAGCAGGCTGTTGACGCAACGCCGGCGCCCACTATCAGCCAGAGTCCAAAGAATCCATCTTCAAACGTAGCTTCGGCTCCGCGCAGGAATCGTAGTAGTGCAAGGCCGGGTGATGCGGGTACTAAACAAAAGAAGCCTGGCGCGGGCGCCGCCAAAGCTAAGCCAGGACATTGACGAATATCCTTTGCGTTAAGAGGTAATTCTCCTACGCGGAGTTTCGAGCTATCTGACGCCTCATATGCCGAGTCAACATCCCAAGGTCGTGATTATCATTAGTCGTTGCCGCACAACAGGTCGGAGTTTCGGTATTAGGACAGAACTGAGAAGCCATGGTCATTGGATCGCCAATTGGGCATTCGCAATTGGCGCCGAAACCTCCAAAAGAGAAGGATACGATCAGACTTCCATTAGCGGTGAGTTCGAAACTGAGACACCCTATCCGGGCTGTCCCTACTGCTCATCCTCCAGCTTCTTTCAATGTGTTTGTGGAAAAATCGGTTGCTGGGACGGCTCTGAGAAACTTACATGCCCATGGTGTCAACAGTCTATTCAAATATCGGGCCGAATAAAAAGTCTTCAAGCCGGTAGTGATAGATGAGCAATGGCTCATTAACGGATTGAACCAAAGATCGGAGCGTGATCAAAGGCTAATTCGAATGCCAGAGAGGAACCTGGTTGAATGCACCAAATTCTAACTCCTAATACGGATGTGGTTCGCACTGTATCATCAGACCTCGCTTGCGAGGTTGAAGATTATCTTGGCGGTGGCGGTCAAGGCGAGGTCTATAAGGCCAAACTCATTGGGGGCACACTTTCAAAACAAGGAAATGAATCCGTAGCCCTGAAATGGTATTTCCCGCATTACCAAAGTCAGGACGAGCGCCTGCGAGAGCGGCTCGAACTAGCAATCAATAACGGGGCCCCGACCGATCGGTTTCTTTGGCCCCTTGACCTGGTAACCAGTCCCGACATTCCCGTGTTCGGATACATTATGCGTTTGCGCGAACCTAGATTCAAGGGGATTGTCGATTTAATGAAGCGACGTGTTGAGCCAACTTTTCGGGCTTTGGCCACTGCTGGTTTCGAATTGGCCCATAACTATTTTCAGCTACATTCTCGGGGAATGTGTTATCGCGACATAGCGTTCGGCAATGTTTTCTTTGATCCTAAGACCGGTGAAGTCAGGATTTGTGACAACGACAATGTGGATGTGAACGGACGCAAGGGTCCCATCGGAGGGACGCCAAGGTTCATGGCTCCAGAACTTGTCCGTGGAGACGCAGCACCCAGTACAGATACTGACTTGTTCTCGCTTTCAGTGCTGCTGTTCTATATGTTCGTCATTCACCACCCATTAGAGGGCGCGAACGAACTCAAGATTCACTCTTTTGACCTTCATGCGATGCGGAAGCTTTATGGAACGGATCCGCTTTTCATTTTCGATCCCGATAACGACACCAATCGCCCGGTAGAAGGATTCCATGATAACGCTATCCAGTTTTGGCCCATCTACCCGGAATTCTTCAAACGCTTTTTCATCAAGTCGTTCACTGACGGAGTCCGGGATGCGGCGAATGGTCGCGTGAGAGAAACCGAATGGCGACTAGCGATGATTAAGTTACGCGACTCGATTCTGTATTGCGCTAATTGCAGCGCGGAGAATTTTTATGATGTTGAGGCTCTTAAAGCCAGCGGCGGTAAACCATCAGTCTGCTGGCAGTGCCGACGTGAGGTAAGACTACCTTTTCGTATTCGCATCGGCAAAAACGTAATAATGCTCAATAACGATACGGAACTATTCGCGCACCATCTCGAGGAGAAGGCGTGGGAATTCTCCCGCGCCCTGGCGAAGGTCAGCCCACATCCAAAGAATCCCGGCATCTGGGGATTGAAAAATATCTCTGACGGAAAATGGGTGGCTAACGCTGACGGCTCTACGCAAGATGTTTTGCCAGGACAAAGCGTTAAGCTTGTTAAGGGTACAAAAATTCATTTCGGTAGGGCCGATGGTGAGATCCGATACTAGCGTGACTGAGAAAATGGTGCGTGACGATAGGATCTCAAATTCAGAGTAATTCAAAGCAAAAATAGGGAAGGGCTTGTTGTGCGACGACCAGGTGGACAATTGTCAGCGCGACCGTTGAATTTTTTCTGGATAGTGGACTGTTCCGGTTCCATGTCCATTGACGGCAAAATTCAGGCGCTCAATAACGCTATTAGGGAGGCTTTGCCTCACATGGAATCGGTAGCGGACGAAAATCCCAATGCGCAAGTTCATTTGCGCACCCTAAAATTCTCTTTAGGCGCCGAATGGATTGAGCCTGAAGCTACTCTGCTGGAGAGATTTGTTTGGCATGATCTGGTTGCAGATCCGCTGCAGCAATCGCCTGCTAACGCTGATGTTATCTTCATGTTAGACACAAGTGGCAGCATGAGCGACGAGATCGATGCTGTGAAAAGAAGCTGTCAGGACTTTGCCAACCATATAGCCAAAGTTGGCGCGAATGTCAGGCTGGGTCTCATCGGATTTGATATCGGAGGCCACCGCGGTTCGTCGGCGAGTACATATACAGTTCACAATCTCTCGCGATACACGATCGGAGTTTGGCCACTGGCACGACCAGAGGATTTCAAAAGAAATGTTCAGTCTTTATCTCTGTGTCTTTTCGGAGGAGCTGGTTGTTATCTCGCTAATAAGGATACTACGGATATGTTTCCCCATGTGGTTCGTGCGTTCAGCGACCCCACTAATAGGCGCGTGCTAGTAATCATCTCCGACGAGATGGGACGAAATGATGGGCTTAACTCCATCTGTTCACAGCTTACGCAAGCCTCAATCCAGGCACATGTCCTTGGTGTCGCAGGAAGGAGCGGGGCGCACCAGGCGATCGCCAATCAAACTGGGGGGCAGTTTTGGGATATTAGTAGATCAAAGGGAAAACACGATTTCAAGAGCTTGTTGGATACCGTGGCCCAAACGATCGCAAAAGAAATGACAAAGAACCTTGTTGACGGTACCACGTCTGCAGGAACTGACATGGGCCGGGCTTTATCAATGCTCGCTGAAGAACTAAGAATACCTCCAATGGCCAATAGAGCCCTTCCACCGGTACTTGTACTAGTTACCGACGGGCAACCCACGGACGATTTTGAGAAGGGACTCAGGGCCTTGATGGATCAACCCTGGGGCAAGAGATCGGTGCGCATAGCGATAGCAATTGGGAAAGACGCAGACATCGCTCCGCTGAGAAGGTTTATTGGCCACACAGAACTGGACCCCTTGCATGCTGACAATCCGGAGGCATTAGTAAAGTACATTAAGTGGGCTTCTACAGCTGTGCTCAAGTCGGCATCTGCTCCAGCCAGCCAGTCGACTGCGTCGTCGCCTCCCGGTCTCAATGTCCCTATTCCTTCGCCGCCGCAGGTTGATCTTCCCAAAGACGGAGAGGTTTGGTAGTTCCGTCGACATCCTATCGTACACAAATGGAGTGGACGCCTCAAAAGACACCCTCAAGACACCCGCTTACAACTCGACCACTACACATAATTTGGATTGTTGATTGTTCGGGTTCCATGTCCGTCGACGGCAAGATGGAAGCATTCAACAACGCAGCGCGCGAAATGATTCCACACCTGCGCGATGTTGCGGCAGAAAATCCAAACGCCGACGTCTTGATTCGAGTGTTGTCTTTTTCTTCCGGTGCGCATTGGGAGGTCAAAACGCCGCAACCAATCGAAACCTTTAGCTGGGCCAATTTGAGCGCTGGTGGTCGAAGGGACATGGGTGCGGCGCTGACTTTAGTTGCTAAGGCGCTTAAGACGCAAATGCCACTCAGAGGTCTTCCGCCTGTCTTGGTGTTAATCAGCAATGGTGCACCAACCGATGATTTCGATAAGGGGTTGAAGGAATTGATGGCGCAACCGTGGGCTAGACGGGCTGTGCGTGCCGCAATCGCTATTGGCAAAGACGCCGATCTTAATGTCCTTCAAAGATTCATCGGAAACAAAGAACTGAAGCCGTTGCAGGCCAATAGCCCAGAAGCACTGGTTAGAATCATCAAGTTCGTTTCCACGACAGTTGAAAATATTTCTATCGATGCAACGGAGGACTCCTCTCAGGCGGAGAATATTAATCTGCATAATCAATCGGAGGGCTTTTCAAGGCCGCTTAGTTTATTCAAAGCTGAGGAGTCACCGCTCCGCACGCAAGGCTTGAATAACACTGCCAGACAAACGCTCTGCGACATTATTACCAAGTATGGTTCGGAGCTTTACGACCAACCTCGACGTTGCGAAGCGTTGTTGAGAGATCTGTCGGCAACACACAAGCGTGAGATTAGTGTTTTGATCGCAGCTCTGAAGTTCGGAGTAGTGGGTGAGTTAACGTCACCGCCAAATACATCTCCGGAAATTGTCATCGCGCGTCTTTCCGATCAGCTTGAGGACAACCTGGGACTAACACCGATCGCTGCAAGGTGGGCTGTGGAGTCCTGGGCAATCGCAGTTGGGCTAACGTCGAGTGCCGAACTGCTGGGGGACAGTCTACAGGTTTCTTCCAAACGACTGGCGGTGGAGGATCGATCTTTTCGCATCGCCGCCCCAGCCGATAAACGATCCCCAGTTTCGCTGAATGTTAGAAACGGAATTGAGGATGAGCCCGATGAGCCATATTGGTATAAGCGCGAAGCAGAAAAGATCAAGAGATATGTGGTCTCCGCTGCCGGCCGCCCTATCCTTCTCACTGGACACGGTCATTTCGGCGAGTCTTACCTAGCGAAATGGGCGATTAACAAATCAGCGCTACAACTGGCCCAAAAAACCGGCACGCGCCATGATACAGTGCTGATGAAAATCCCTATCAACCTGGTAGGTCAGGACTCTGAGCATTTATGGATGGCAATAGATCGTTGGGTGATCAGTTCCTGGGAAAACCCAAAAAACAGCCCATTTAAGAAGCGCTATAAGGACAAACTAAAGATATTGGGTCAAGACCCCTTTTTTAGTTTGCGAGAACTGACGATAACGGAAACGGACGGCGCGCCTCAGGGAGAAATTCACGTCAGCGGGCCCGTAGGAGGAGCCAGTTTCACTCCGGGACAAAAAGGACACTCATCTGAGAGGGTCTACGTTCCGTTGAATGCTGAGCGTCTGCGAGAGAGACTCCTTCAATCAATAGCGTTTAGCCTGCCATCAGAACCGGCCACCAAACTCACAAGATTTTTCAAGGCGCTTTGGACTGATGGAATACCGTACCGCATCGTTCTGTTAGTCGACAGGATTGATGATTGGGATCAACTCAAGGCGTTGGAGTGCCTTCTGGAGACAGGTGGTGCTCTGAAAATTGTAGTGGCCGCCGATAGGTCTCATTACGACGAGTGGACGCGTAACACACAAAACGCGCGTTGGATCAAAAGCAGATTCAACATCATTAAGTGCGCTCCTGTCCTCGATGAAAACATAGCAGAAAACCTCACGCGATTCTTCTTTGCCCTTGATTTGAACGATTTTGCCAAACCGATCGTGCGGGATTTTGTTGATGGCCTGAACTTCCACTGTTACGGATCTCCCGCCAGCCTCCCCAGAAGAATATTCGATGATTGGTCTGAGAGTTTCGATGAAGCGGGCGGTGAACTCTTACTGTCGGACGATTCTAAACTGATGACACAGTACCGCGTTTGGGCAAAAGCGAACCAAATCCTTTGTCGCGAATGGAGATGGATCATAGGAAACTACACGCCTTTTGAAGCACCTGACCATCCCACACTTGGTGAGTACGATATTCGGGCGCGACGATTTCTCTATGAGGTTCTCAAACAAATAATACAAATAGGGAACATGGGGTTCAGCGAAGGCGCACTCTTGGAAATCTGCCGACAGTGTGAACGGGGCTTTAATTTGGAAATGTCCGAGAAGAACCTGGCAGAGGTTTCCAGGAGATTACTGGATTCCGGCTGTCGCGTTGGAATGCTTGAGCCGTTTTAACGTCCAAGTATACGGAGTGTCAGGTGAATACTGTTGCGCGAGACAAACTTTGTGAAGCTGTGGCGCGATATGGGCAAGACCTGTGTGATGAACCGCAACGCTGCGAAAGCATTCTGAATGATCTTTGTCATGGCAACAGAGAAGAAGTACGACTTTTGGTGACGATCGCAAAAGAAGGGGTGGCCTCAGATCTGCGAACCTCCAGCACGGGCGTACCTCACGATCTATTACTAAGTAAACACATAAGGAATCTGCAAAGCTTCTTTTTCACGGAGCCAGCTGCGAGATGGGGCGTCGAATCCTGGGCGCTGGCGCTAGGCATAATTTCGGAGGCTGATATTTCCCGTAGAGCCCCAGAGTCAACGCAAATCAACAATGATCAGACAATTCCGGCGGAGGCGATCCCTCAGACATCCAACGATGTGAAAAGAAGCGTTTCCTCGACCCATTTCTGGATGGGTGTTTCGGCCGCAATAGTGCTGGCGATCTTCGCAGTGGTTGCGGTGATATTGAAATATCAGGCTGATGGCAGAGCGAATGAGGCATTGGCTGCAAAAGAGAGTGCCCAGCAAACTATTAGGGATCTTCAGGCGGCCAAAGCAAACTCAGAACGGCAAGCAAACATCACCCTTCAAGAACAGACAAAGGCCTTGGAAACTGCCGAAAACGAACGGAAAAGGTTGCAGTCTCTAATACCAAGAATCGATGTTGATAATATGTACGTTGACGTGGGATCTAACTCAATAACACTTCATGCTAAATTTCGAGCGAATAATCTTCAAAGCGTGCAATGTGTGATGGAAATAACCTTATACGACGATAATCAGGAGGAAGTCACTCATTGGAACCAACCGGTCACTGATAGTAAGAACTTCACACCGACCGAGATCAATTCTTTGTATGAAGACGTGTCGTTATCTGTTTACCAAAGATCGATAGGCCTTCGTTCAGGCACTTATACTTTCAACCTGGTGTTTCGACGGCTGAATGGAGAGCTTATCGATGAAGTAGATTCTGAGCCGTTCACCTTCGTAGCAAACTAGCATTTCTTTAGTCCGCGAGAATGCGGAAAATGAAAGGGAAGTAGTGATGTCAACAATCCGATGCAATGCTTCAGGCTGTACGCATACAGACAAGTCAGGAAAGATGTTCTTCCAATGCAATCACTGCACTCGATGGTGGTGCAGCAGCCACGGCTACAAAGGCAAGAAGTGTCCGGGTTGTCAGAAAGGTTTTATGAAGTAAGTCGGTTCATTAAGTCCACAGAGTCGTTGCGCTGAATCTAAATGCCGGGCCCCTTCGAACTGTTTGGAAATCTGCTGGTAGCCGGGTTCAAAATCTCCGGGTACTTTGTGGTCTGTATTGTTCAAAGCACCGTTTATGCGCTCACCGGAAGGTCCGACAAGATTGCGGACGCGTTCGGGTATCTGGGCAGAGGTAGCGTTGACGCGATCAGCGAAATCTTCAAAAGGAAGTAGGAGGGTTGGTCGTCATCGTTATGGGCAAGGGTTCGCTAAGACTTCCGAACTGCAGAGTCTCGCTCAACTCAGTGGAAATGCGGAGGCCATGGGCCCCGAAAATGTCACCGATTCGTCACTCGACTCTATGCAAATCGATGAAAATCGATGTCAAAAACTGCACAGAAATTTGCTCCTGTAGCGGCTGCAACCTGTTGAAGAATTGTAAGTTATGTCACTGCATGTAACTGCGTGTCAAAAACTGCAGTGAGCCTGTCTGTCCGTTCGCAATGCGGAGGTCAGGGGTTCGATCCCCCTCTGCTCCACCAAATAAACCAACCACTTACGGCAGGGCACAAACCCTGCCGTTTTTATTTTCAGCGCTTTTGGCGTCAGGTTGACGTGGAGAGCACCCGACCAGTTTTCCAAGGCGTTGCGCTTGCGTCACTGCATCGCGTGCGAGTATCGCTTGGTCATTCGAATATCGTATGACCCAGGATCTCTACCGTCACAAGCTCTTCGCCGCCACGCGGCGCTTGTCTTTTTGTTCAGGTGTTTTGTGGATTCGTGGTTCTCTTTCTTAACTTCGGGAGTGCCCGGTCAAACTAGCACCCGCGCGGCAACTCGCCGATCAGGTCACGCGCCTTGGCTATCTTCGGATGGTCCATAAGCTTCTCGACGGACTTCTCCATTAAATTCTCGAGCTTTTCCACGCCGGTCCAGGCAGCCCGGGCATCCGAGCGCGGGGTGACGATCGGGAAAGACGGGTCGGCATCGTCGAGCAGGAGGAAGAAATGCAGCAGCGCCGCTACATTGCCGGTTACCTTGATCAGCTTGCCGCGCAGCGCTACCTGCAGCGGGAGCTCGCCCGACATCAGCTTATTCAGCGTGTCCCGGCTCATCCTAATAGTGACGTCCGCCCGCTTGTCCTTTTTGTTTTTCGTATAGTTCAGCACGCCGTCCTGCACCACCACAAGATAAGGAACGTTCGGATTTTTCGGATTCTCCGAGTCATTCGGGTCCTTAATGATCCAGTTCATGACGATCTTCGCGTCGCGGACCAGCGGCCCGATGAGCTTGGCTGCAAATGCGTCGAAGATCATGGACATCGTCATCGCCGCAATAAGCGTAGGCGACGTCTTTTTCGGTGGCGCGGGCGCAATGCCGTGGCGCAATTCCTGCGTTCCCTGTAAATAGAAATTGCGCCACGTCGCGTTCTCGGCCTGGTAGCCCATCTGCTCCAGCATCTCGGCCTCCAGCTTTTTGGCTTCCCAGTGGCCTTCGTCCGCGTAGACCACGTGCCTGATAAGCTCCGCCGCCCATCGATATTCGCCCTTCTTGCTGGCCTTCTTTGCCGCCTTGAGCACCTGGGCGGCCCCGCCCATCAGCGCTACGTATTTCGGCGCGGCCTCCTCCGAGGTCAACTTATGTAGATTGGCTGGGTCGCCGTCGAACCAGCCCAGGTATTTATCGTACACGGCCTTCGAATTGTGGCTCGTGCTGCCGTAATAGCCGCGGCACGACCAGTCCTTTGCCAGCCCTTCAGGCATCTCGAAAACCTCGGCGATCTCGATGCCCGTGTAACCCTTGTTGAGCATGCGGAGAGTTTGGTCGTTCAGGTAGCGATACATATCCCGCTGGCGTCCGAGAAAGCCGTGAATGTTGTCGCGCCCCCAGATCGGCCAGTGGTGCGAGGCAAACATCACCTCGGCCTTGCCGCCCAGAAACTCCATCGCCTCGGCCAGGTACTTCGACCATTTCAGCGCGTCGCGCACGTTGGCGCCGCGCAGCGTCTGAATATTGTGCATGTTGTGCGTGGCGTTTTCTGCCGCGCAAAACGCCTTGAAACTCGGGAAGAAGAAATCCATCTCCGCCGGGGCTTCCGATCCGGGTGTCAAATGGAACAGCACTTCCACGCCGGCGATGGTTTTCTTCTGAACAACCACGCCGGAAATAGTTTCCGCCCCGTCTGTCGATGTTATGACGTCGGTCGGCTGGTAGAGCGAGACGTCGCCGGTGCTCTGCCCCTTGCCGAGGCCGGTATCGACCTGGCCTTTGGCGTCCTTCCGCAGCAGCGGCCCGTACATGTACTGCGCCCGGCGCCCCATCGCAGTGCCGGCATAGACGTTTTCGCTCACAGCGTGTTCGAGAAACCCGTCCGGGGCGTAGATCCTGACCTTCTTTTTCTTCTTCGGGTCCGTGGGCATGATCCCCTCGACGCCGCCGAAGTGGTCGACGTGGCTATGCGTGTAGATCACCGCCGTCACGTCAAGTTTCTTGGTTTCGGGTCGGTTATTACGGTAGAGCTCAAGCCCGCTTTTGGCGCACTGGACCGAGATCAGCGGATCGATGATGATGAGGCCGGTCTTGCCCTCGATGACGGTCATGTTCGACATGTCGAAGGCGCGAAGCTGGTAAATGCCATCGCAAACCTTGAACAGCCCGTTGAAATTGTTGAGATGCGCCTGGCGCCAAAGGCTCGGGTTGACGGTAAGGGGCGGGGGCGTATCGGGCGATCCTTCGAAATCCAGGTATGGCTGGATGTTCCACACGACGGCTCCGGTTTTTTCATCAGTGATCTTGAGCGGGTCCCAGGTGGCTATGTATCCTTTTTGGGCGTCGCTAAATGATTGTTCGTCTTGCCAATTAAGCCGTGAGGCCATGGCAGCGTTGCGGGCGATAGTGATCTTCGAGGCGTTGTTTCGATTGTCGGTCATGTTCGTCTCCTTCGTGGCACGATTCCGCCATTTTCTGATTTTTAGATTCAGGGTAAAACGCCCCCACTTGTCTGGCGTTGGTATGCAGGATGAGAGCTCGGTAGAGAGAACCTGGTTATCAAAATGGGGCGCGCCCCTCGGTGAGACCACCAGTTAAGGTGGTTTCGGTTTAGCAGCACCTTGCTGGTTGCCAGGCGCTGCGCCTTGGTTGCAAAGGGGCCGGCGGTTTAACGCCACAGTTGCTCCCCCCTATCAAAACTGTAGCTTAACTCGTGGTCTCATTTTTTGCGGCGCCCTCCAAATTTCCTGAATAAGATAAGTCGTTCGGATACCTGGCTCAGGAAAGGAGTCGTCTGGGTTAACTTGCCGGCGAAATGTAAGGATCGCGCTGGCAACTAATACGGCCCGAGCACAGTAGATAAACTTGTAATCAAAGTCAACGTTGGTATCTTAGTAAACTGTGGATTCCAGGCTTAGACACAAGGAGGCATGGCCCAAAGTGCTTGAACAACTTGATCTTGGAATGACTGCGGAAAAACCCGAGCTTTGTTGGGAACTGCAAGAGCTTCGGTCGAACCTCCAACCAGTGACGAGATTCCCGCGTAATGGCTGGTTGCGTCAAAGCTGTATCGCTAAAATTTTTGGCGTCACGTTGACGCGATTGTAGGGCGAGGGGTGTGAACGTGTTAGAACATAGGGCTTCAACAGCCGCGCGTTTGCTCTTCTCAACTGTCCTCACGTAACGCATGGTCACACGAACGTCTGAGTGCCCAAGGAGTTGAGCAATTGTGAAGGCGTCGCAACCGATTTCAGCCAGGCGGGTGCCAAACTCGAGAACCGAGTAATTCGTGAATAAACTGTGAAACGACAGTTCTTGGTTAGGCTTATTTCGTGCTTTCAGCCTTGCCGCCACGCCAGCTCTGCCAGTCGGTGGTGGTAGCTTGGACCATGACCAGGGCGGCTTGATTGAGCCAATTGGCGCGGCGTTTGAACAGGTCGTATTGGACGACTCGAATGGATTCCGAACTGCCGAGGTGGATGTTGGCCGTCTCGCGGCCCATCGCTTCGAGCAGTTTCCGCTCGTCCTTGTGCTTCGGCAACGACTTCAGTTCAACACGGCTCGAGTCATGGGCCAACCGGCGTAAGACCCATTGTTTGTGTAGCTCCAACGATGGATCGGGGCATCGCACTGCCTGCTTAATGATCTTCTCGTAAGCGTCGTGATGATGTTTGTTCGAGTCTTTCTTTCCAGCCAACCAAACCGTGGCCGCGGGAACGCGTGCTTTGACTTCGCGCGCCACTAATCCTCCGTTCCATTCAGCGATAGCCAGATAACGTTCTCGACCGAGGCTGCCCAGTCCGGCAACGCGATGAACGACGCGATAGTCAAGCTTTCGTTCGGGCAAAGCTTTCGCCAGCGTTTTTCTTGCTTTGTCAGGAACCGGCTCAACGTCTGCAAGCTTTTGTAGTTTGTTCCAGAATTTCACTGGATCGCGAACATCGCTCATTACCACGTTGCGCAGCCATTCGTGGTTCTCAACCAGCACAAACGGTGCGCCACCATCTGCCAACCCCTTCTTATAGCCTTTGAGAATTGCCTCGCAGGCGTCATCAGGCTCAATCGCGAGCTCGTCGGCAGCGATTGACAGATGCACACTTACGGCGAGCCTCACCAAATCATTGGTATAAGGAAGAGTCGCTGTCTCGTCGAAGTCATTGATGCCCCAGATTAACCGGGCCTCCCGATCGCGCCAGGTGCCAAAGTTCTCCGCATGAAGATCTCCTACAGCTGAGACGGTTGGTGCATTGTCGAGCTCGCTACAAGAATCTTTCCAGAGCTCAATCCAGCGATAGTAAGTTGCCCGCATGAACGGGAAAATGTCCGCTGACATCTCGCGATGTTTAAGATCCAGATCTTCTTCGATAACGCTCGCGCGTTTCCGGAGCCATGCCTCATAGGAAGAAGTAGCGTCTTTGCAGTTCATAGCCATTCAGTGTTTAGAGACTAAGTGGAGGAGCATGGCGCCGTCTCAAATTCAAAGTGCGCGCTGTTGAAATACCATTGCGGCAACGCGCCGGCATGGGCAAGTAGCCGCGCGTAAATCCTACCGCAAGCCTAAACACCAGCATAGTACAGAACCGATCCCACGAGCATGGGCGGTCCTTCTCCGGATTGGCGCCGATGTCTAACTCCACTCGCAAGCCCTCAAACGCGGATTAAAGAGTCAGTTGCATTGGCAGCCTGGGCTAATGCTGCTTGAATACTCGAAACGACCTCGCGCATTGAGTAGGGTTTGGTAATGTAATTGTCGACGCCGGTTTGGAAGCCGCGCGCCCGATCAGCGTCTGAGGCAAACGCCGTCAGCATAATTATTGGAATGCTCTGCGTCCGGGGTTCCGCGCGCAACTGACGGCAAATCTCCAACCCGTCGATGTCAGGAAGGTGTAAATCAAGGAGCACGAGCGCCGGATGAGTCTGTGCTTCCCGCAATGACGAGAGGCATTCCTCGCCAGTCCGTGCTACTTGAGTTAGGAATTCGGCCAACTCAAGGTTGTACTGCAGGCATTCCGCGATGTCCGGATCATCCTCGACGATCAGAATTGTGTTTGTCATGACTACCACCGTGATGTCGCTCTTTTGAAATCTGTTCAGGTCGTGAACTTCGCCGGTAGTGGTCAACCTCGTGTAGAGAGTTTACAGAACTGAGGTTAAGCCGTGATGAAAAGACTTTTAAGTCTGTGTTACGTGAGTTGCAGCTCTACTGAACATAGGGACAAGACGTCCCGCTCCTCGGGGAGGTGTCACTCAGGGATTTGAGAGTTGCGAGGTCGTCCAATAATCGGAGAGTTGTCACCTTCAACCGATGCGGGCGTCTTGCCTTTTCATTGACGGCTTCAGAATCCGCCTCCTATCATCACGTCATGCTTGGATGTTCCTCCGCCCTTCTATTGTGTTTCGCGGTGATACTCGCGTTTTCATCGTCGTGTCCCGCGCAAACAACACTTACAACTCCTATCAACCAGACCAGCCTTACGAAAATCCTTGGCTTCGAGAATGAGCATAGCGGCGACAAACCAGGTGGCTGGTCTGCCAATCCGTCCGGCACAGTTTTCAACGACGACAAGATCATCCACAGCGGCCAGTGGTCGGTGCGCATAGAACGCAACGCCCAAAGCGGCGGCCAGTTTTCGGTAATTGGCAGGTCGATCTCGTGGGAGTTCCCGGGCAAAAGCATTGAGATTCGCGGCTTCTTGCGAACTGAGAATGTCACGGGCTACGCCGGACTATGGATGCGCCAGGACAACGGCCCAGAGATGCTTTCGCTCGAGAACATGCAGAGCCAACAGTTGGAAGGAACGCACGATTGGGCTGAGTATAAGATCACATTGCCGATTCACGCGGAAATGCAATCGCTGGTTTTCGGATTCTTAATGGTCGGAACCGGCAAAGCGTGGGCGGACGATCTACAAATTCTCGTCGACGGCCGGCCACTTTGGGACACGCCCACAGCTCCAATACCAGAGACAATCCTCAATCGCGATCATGAATACGACGGTGGGTCCCGCATCGTGCTCTCCGAGCTCTCCGACGTTCAAATTCGGAACTTGGCAACATTGGGCAAGGTGTGGGGATTCCTGAAGTATCACCATCCGCTGATCACTGCCGGCGAACGCCATTGGGACTACGACTTATTGCGGGTGCTGCCTTCGATCCTCTCTGCACCCGATCGCAACACGGCCAACACCATACTTGCCAAATGGATTGGAGGGCTTGGCGCGATCAAACCCTGCGCCTGCGTAAAACTGGACGAGAGCGATATCCATATCCGTCCCAGACTCGCGTGGCTCGCCGACAATAAACTGCTCGGCACTGAGTTGAGCGCGAGCCTGCAATCGATTCATCCCAACCGTGTGGTTAATACCAAGCAATTCTACGTCTCCAAAGTGCCGAACATCGGGAACCCGTCGTTCGACCACGAACTGAGCTACCAGAATATCAAGTTGCCCGATGCCGGATTTCAGATTGTGGCGCTTTACCGATTCTGGAACATCATCGAATACTGGTTTCCATATCGCGACATGCTGTCCGAAGACTGGGACAAAGTATTGATCGACTTGCTGCCCAAGGTCGCGCTTGCCAATAACGCGGAAGCTTATCAACTTGCCATGATGGAGATGATTGCAAGGGTCCACGACAGCCACGCCAACCTATGGAGCTCGCTCAGAGTCCGGCCGCCTACCGGCGCTTGCCAGCTTCCCGTGAATGTCCGCTTCATCGAACGCCGTCCTGTGATTTCAGGTTACGCTGGTAAGGCGGGCGAAACCAGTGGAATCAAACCCGGCGATATAATTACCGAACTTGATGGCGTGGCCATCGCGAAGCTGATGGAACGTTGGACGCGGTATTACGCTGCGTCCAACGAGGCAGCGCGGCTGCGGGATATCGCTTTCCAGATGACGCGCGGAGAATGTGGCAAGGCCATGATACGCGTCAGCCGGAATAAGGCCGCGATAGAGATCAGCTCCGAAAGGGTGCCTCCCAGAGAACTCAATGGCATTGCATACAATCATGACCTCCCGGGTGAAACCTTCCGCCTGCTGTCGAAAGATGTGGCCTATCTAAAGCTTTCTACAGTGAAGGTGGACCAGGCTGCGAAGTACGTCGAGACGGCCGCAGGCACAAAAGGTCTGATTGTTGACATCCGCAACTATCCGTCAGAGTTTGTGGTCTTTGCCTTGGGATCGCTCTTTGTTGACCAGCAAACTGATTTTGTCCGGTTCACTCAGGGAGACCTCTCCAATCCGGGCGCCTTTCATTGGGGGCCGCCATTCTCGCTGACCCCACAGCAGCCGCATTATCCAGGCAAGGTAGTGATTCTGGTTGACGAACTCACCCAAAGTCAGGCGGAATACACCACGATGGCGTTCCGTTCCTCGCCGCGAACCAAGGTTATCGGCAGCACGACCGCTGGCGCCGATGGCAACGTTTCGGCGATTCCTTTGCCGGGCGGCATCCGTTCGATGATTAGCGGAATTGGGGTTTTCTATCCTGACAAGAAACCAACTCAGCGCCTCGGGATAGTTCCGGACCGCGAAGTAAAGCCGACCATCGCCGGCATCCGCGCCGGCCGCGATGAAGTGCTGGAGGCTGCCATCCGCGAGATTGTAGGGAAGGATGTCCCGGCTGCGCAGATCGAAAAAATGATTAAGCATTGATTCTGACCCACACCGCTGTTTTTCGTTTCCCGCAAACACGATTTGGTTTTAGGAGCTTTGCACGAAAAGTCTTAAATCCCACCCGCGGCAGCTGGTGGATAGTTCAAGGTCGACCTACAAAAGAGAGGTTAGGATTGGTCCTTTGAATCCAGCTGAGGGATGTTTCAAATGCAGCCTCGCTCGCAAGTTTTCAACCAAATAGCCAGGACTTGAACCATCCACCTGCTCCCGCAGGTGGGATTTACAAGACTCTTCGGGCAAAGCTGGTTTTAGGGTTGACGACTTTTGAAGCCAGCGCCAACTCTCAATCACTCTCACTCCGCACTGAACGCGACAAAGCTCAAATGAAGTTTATCTGAGTGCCGCGTGGTATCTCTTGGTCAAAACATGACGACCTGCGGTCAAGTGGCGACCCATGGTCACTGACAAGCACGGTGGGCCGCGCCGGCAATTCACAAGTAAGGGCTCTTTCACAGAGTCGAGGGTGAAAACTCCGGTACTAAATCGTGTTCGACTCGGCGATCAGACGTGGCAAGACGCTTGCAATATGAACGTGCGGCAACTTGAGAGGTAACCATGCCTACGCGCATCACACAAATTGAGACTCCAAGCAGCGATATGTCGGCGCTCAAACCTCTTGCAGAGAACTGCAATCAGCCTGGTATTTCCAATCCTGAGCGCGGGACGATAGATAGCGGGACTGAGCGGACTGTGTTCAAGGTCGAAGGTACGCTTTGTCTAAGAGACGCTGAGTTGTTGGAGAAGATCTGTCGAGATGTGAGGACTCAGACCAAGCGGCCCGTGACTCTCGAACTCGCCGGACTCAGTTACCTCGATAGTGACAGCGCCGCCGTGCTTTGCCGTATGAAGCGCGAGCAGAACGTAAACCTTGAAGGACTTCACCTCTTCATCGAGAAGGTCGTTGAGCTGACTGAAGAAAGTGAAAAAGCCACGAAGTACCTGCCGAAGCCACAGTTCCCGCGCGAGTGAGGTCTGCCGGCAGGTTCATACACTAAAAACGAATCCTTACAAGTCACTTCCACCACGTTTTCTCACAAACTATGGCGTGACGTTACTGTTGCCAGCCGCCGCCAAGGGCTTTGTAGAGTTGGACCAGGGACAAAAGCTCGTTGCGTTTGGTCTGAGCCAGATTCAGCTCAGCGTTGAATAGCGAAGTGTCAGCTATCAGAGCATTGAGCAAAGTATCCACTCCTCCCTCATATCTCACGTGAGCCAGGCGCGAGGCATCCTGCAAAGAACCGACCAGCAATTCCTGCTGAGCGCGGACTTCTCTTATGCGTCGGTACTGGACCAAAGCATTGGACACATCCCCAAAAGCCGTCTGAATGGTTTGTTGATATTGAGCGATAGCGTAGTCGCGTTGTGCCTTTTGGAAGTTGACATTCGACTTTAGTCGACCCGCGGTAAAGATCGGTTGCGTAATCTGCGGAATGAGCGACCACGCTCGACTCGGACCGCTAAACAAATTCGACAGCGAATTGCTTTGAAATCCAAAGGCGCCCGTCAGACTAATGGTCGGGAAGTAAGCTTTCCTTGCCGCAGAGACGAGAGCATCCTCGGAAATCAGAAGCTGTTCCGCCGACCTGATATCCGGGCGCCGCTCAAGTAGCGAAGAGGGTAAGCCGGGGGGAACAGCCGGCAGTTCCTGCTGCTGCGAAAGTGAAGGGCCCCGCGCTATTGGCCCAGGATTATTTCCCAACAACAGGCTAATCTGGTTTTCGGTTTGTTCGATCTGGCGTTCGGTGTCGGGGATAGTCTGCGAAGCCTCATAGACCAGTTGTTCAGCTTGTCGCACTTCTAACATGGTTGCGAGTCCACCCTGCTGTCGCGCCGTTATGAGTCGCAGCGACTCCTGCCTGGCAGTGAGTGTTCGTTTTGCGATTTCGAGTTCAGTATCCAACTCGAGCAGGTTGAAATAGTTGGTAGCGACATCGCTTACTACAATCGTCGCAACCGTCTTGCGGTCCTCTTCGGTGGACTTTAGTTGCGCGCGCGCGGCTTTTGTCTGCTGGCGGCGCCGGCCCCACAAGTCAACCTCAAAAGTGAGGAGGCTCAAAAACACCTCACCGAACGAGCGTTTTCCGCCTGCTTGCGCCGCTAATCCACTGTTTGCGGACGTGCGCGTCGTTGTCAGATCGGCGCCAACATCAAACTGCGGAAACTGATTAGATCTGGCAAGCCCAACGTTTGCACGCGCCGCGTTAATGCGCGCAACCGCCAAACGCAGATCGTAGTTCTGGTCCATTGCTGTTCTGACCAGCTTCTGGAGCTCGTCGTCTTTGAAAACTTCAAACCATTTGAGGTCGCCTATAGAAGTCTGATCGCTTGGGGCGACTGCGTCGGCTCCACGGAATGTGTCAGGTGTTTTGACGGGCGGAGGCTCGTATTTCTTTTGACCGGCCACGCTGCTTGCGAGCAGACTTAAGAGCACGATCGCCCTTATGAAACTCTTCACGTCAACCAGCCTGCGGAGCAGGCGGAAGCATAAAGCCCAGGGTGGAGCGAAGCGGAACCCTGGGAAGACGTCTCCAATGATTCGTCCAGCCCGCGAAGCGGGCGGCAGAGGTCTCCTGTGAACCGATCTGCTGTCGCCCGTTCCACGGGCTTTAGCAAATCGAACCGTGTTACCCAGGGTTCCGCTTCGCTCCACCCTGGGCTTTACGCTTCCGCCTGCTCCGCAGGCTCGTTGAGTGTTTTCACCTGGTCGATACATCTCAATCTCCGGCGGCTGGCTCGGGCGTTACAGAACTGGAATCTGGCACGCGCTTCCTGCTAAATCTCATCGTGAACTTTTCCACCAAATAGAAAGTCGCCGGGATAATGAAAATCGCAATCGCGGTGGCGGCTAACATTCCCACTATCACGACTGTGCCGAGGATGCGCCGTGAAGCAGCACCCGCGCCTGAAGCGATCCACAATGGAGCCGATCCGAAAATGAAAGCGAATGAAGTCATCAGGATGGGTCGCAGGCGCAAACGGGCTCCCTCGAGCGCTGCATCAATCAGGTCGCGGCCCTTTTCCAATTCCGCCTTCGCAAATTCGACAATCAAGATCGCGTTCTTCGCAGCCAGACCGATCAACACGATCAGTCCAATCTGAGCGTAGACATCAAGGTCGTAACCGCGCAGCCAAAGACCGAGGAAGGCGCCGAAGATTGCCACGGGTATCGTAAGCAGAACTGAGAACGGCAGCGACCAACTCTCGTACAAGGCAGCCAGGATCAAGAACACAAATACCAGCGAAAGGCCGAACACACGCGTCGTAGTTCCCGAGGCCTTCTTCTCCTGATAAGAGAGGTCCGCCCAGTCGTAACTAAACTCGGGCGGAAGTGTTTGCTTCGCCACTTCTTCGAGTGCCGCCATCGCCTGGCCTGAGCTGTAGCCCGGCGCGGCGGATCCAATCACCTGCGCAGCGCGATAGACATTGAAACGATTGGTGTACTCAGGACCGGAAATTCGACGCGTGGTTACCAACGATGACAGCGGCACCATGTTGCCGTCGTTGTTGCGGACGTAATACTGCTCGATGTCGCGGTCGCTGAGACGTTCGTCGCCCTCAGCTTGTAAGAAGACCCGCCATTGTCTCCCGAAGCGATTGAACTGATTCAGGAAGAGACCGCCGAGGTAAGCTTGCATCGTCTGATACACGTCGGCCACGGCAACTCCTTGTTTGAGCACCTTGTCCCGATCAACGTCGACGAAGATTTGCGGCGAGCTCGCAGAGAATTGAGAGCCGATCCCGGCAAGCTCCGGGCGTTGGCGGGCCGCCGCTAGAAACTTTTGCACATTCTGATCGAGAAGCTCGACTGGTCCGCCACTTCGGTCTTGCAGCCAGAATGAAAAGCCGCCGGAGTTTCCCAGACCTGGAATTGCTGGGGGACTAAAGGCAAACGCCATCGCCTCGGGGACTTCGCCGGCCAGCTTGGCGTTGATGCTCTTCAGGACTTCCGCCGAGGTTTCCTTGCGCTCGTCCCAGGGTTTTAGAGATATGAAGCAAAAACCGTTGTAGCTCGCGGAGACTCGATTCAACAGACTGAATCCGTTGATGCTGGTCACAAACTGCACGCCTTCTGTTTGCTTAAGGATCGTCTCGACTTTGCGAGAGACCTGATCTGTTCGTTCGAGCGAAGCCGCGGGCGGAAGTTGAATGTTAAGGAAAAGGTAGCCGTAATCCTCCTCAGGAAGGAAGCTTGCCGGCAACCTATTTCCGAAGACACCATCGAAAGCTGCAAAGCCGATCAGAATCACTACCGCGATAGCTGCCTTGCGAATTAATCCCCGGCTTATGCGGACATAGCCGTTTGTTGCTTTCGCGAACCAGCGATTAAATGCCTTGAAGAATCCGGCCAGCGGACCGCGCCCTTCTTTGCGTGGTCGCAGCATCAGCGCCGACAGCGCCGGCGACAACGTCAATGCGTTGAACGCCGAGATGATGACAGAGACAGCGATCGTGACGGCGAACTGTTTGTTCAAGCGCCCCTGGATGCCGCTGACCAATGCCACCGGGATAAAGACCGAGGCCAGGATGAGCGCGATGCTGATGACAGGCCCGGATACCTCTTCCATCGCCTTAAAGGTCGCTTCGCGCGGGCTCATACCTTCCTCGATGTGGTGCTCAACCGCCTCCACGACGACGATGGCGTCGTCAACGACTAAGCCGATTGCCAGCACGAGAGCGAACAGCGACAACGTATTGATTGAGAAGCCGAGCAAGGGAAAAGCAGCGAACGTACCAATCAATGATACGGGCACCGCAATCATCGGTATTAATGTCGCCCGCCAGTTTTGCAGGAAGATAAAGACCACCAGAATGACCAACACAATCGCAATCAGTAACGTCTCAACAATCTCGCGGATTCCTTCCGTGACTGAGCGAGTCGTATCGAGCCCAATCGCGTAATCGAAATCGGCGGGGAACCGCTGCTTCAAATCCTCCATCGTCTTCTTCACGCCGTCGGTCACGGCCAGCGCGTTTGATCCGGGCGCCTGAAAGACGGCGATAATGCCCGCAGGCTGCCCGCCGAAACGCGCTACCTGTTGGTAGTTCTGCGCACCAAGCTCAATCCGCGCTACGTCTTTGAGGCGGACGACTGACCCGTCCGGATTTGAACGCACCACTACCTGACCAAACTCTTCCGGAGTCTGCAGCCGACCCTGCGCGCGCAGCGTGTAGGTCATCTCCTTGCCCTTCGGCGCGGGTTCAGCGCCAACCTGGCCGGCGGGATTAACAGTGCTTTGCTGTTGTACCGCTCGCGCTAGATCTGGAACGGTCAACCCAAGTTTGGCGAGCAGATCAGGTTTGACCCAGATGCGCATCGCATAATCGCTGGCGCCGAAAAGGCGAACCTCACCCACGCCGGGAACGCGATAGAGCGCATCGTTGATGTTTATGTTCGCGTAGTTCGCCAGAAAGAGTGAGTCGTGACTTTGATGCGGCGAATAGATCGCAATTGCCAGCGTAGGTATTCCCGTTGACTTGCGCATGTTCAGACCAAACTGATTAACGTCGGCGGGAAGGTTTGGCTGCGCCTGCGAAACGCGATTTTGAACGTTGACCTGATCGATGTTGGGATTCGTATCGATGTCGAAGGTAACGGTAAGCGTCATCGTGCCGTCGTTAGCATTCGTCGACTGCATGTAGAGCATGTTGTCAACGCCGCTCATTTGCTGTTCGAGCGGCGTTGCTACTGACTGCTCGATCGTCACCGCATCGGCGCCCGTGTAAGTGGTGTTGACGATAATCTGCGGCGGCACGATTTCGGGAAATTGCGCCACTGGCAACCCTGCCATCGCCACGAGGCCGCCGATAACGGTGACAATCGCGATTACCATCGCCACAATCGGCCGGTTAATGAAGAGCTTCGAAATCATTTTTTATCTCTCTTGCAGTTCGTCAGTACGCCGCGGCCAGCAACACTCTGTTCCTCAGCCTGCGGAGCAGGCGAAGGCATAAAGCCTGGGGTGGAGCGGAGCGGAACCCCAGGAGTCTGAGGCGAAAAGCGTAAGCCCGTGGAACGGGCGACAGCGCTTTTGTTGAGATCATCTCAATCGTAAACATTTGCTTTTTGACTCGCCTCTGCCGCCCGCTCTCGCGGGCTAGGCAGCCCTGGGGCTCCACCCCAGGCTTTATGCTGCCACCCCGCTTCGCGGGTTAATTGGTTGTCTTCTTCCCCGTAAACGGCTTCGGATTTACTACTGCCCCCGGCTTGATCTTCTGGGTGCCTTCTACGACTACGATCTCACCGGCTTTCAACCCCTCTTCGATAATCCATTGTTGTCCACTGCGCTCGCCCACTTTGACCGTGCGCATTTCAATCTTGTTGTCGCCGCCGACTACGGCGACCTGATAACCGCCCTGCAATTCACTGACGGCGCGCTGTGGAACCAGCAGGGCGGCGGGTTTCGTCGCGGTCACCGCGCGGACCCGACCGTATTGTCCAGGCCGCAGCACGTTGCCCGGATTTGGGAATATACCCGCCAGCCGGATCGCTCCGGTCTTCTGATCGACCTGACGATCCGCAAAAAAGAAGCTGCCACTTTGTGGATAGTTGGTTCCGTCGGCGAGGATCAGTTCAAGCTGGACCTGAGCGACACTTGCGCCTCGTCGTGCTTCAATGAGATTGCGCTTATTAAAGGCAAGGTACTGTTGCTCGCTGAGTGTGAAAAAAACCTTGATCGGATCGACGGTCGAAACGGTAGTCAGCGGAGCGCTCGTCGTGCTGAGCAGGTTTCCTACCTGCGCTTGAGCAATGCCGGCAATTCCGTCAATTGGAGAAACGATTCTTGTGAAGCTGAGATTTAGTTCCGCGGTCCTAACCGCCGCCTGCGATGATTCCACTTGCGCTTTCGCTGCAATGATCGCCGCCTTAGCCGTTCCGACTCCGGCTGTGGCTGCTTTTATTTGCGACTTAACTGCATCTACTTGAGCTTTAGTCGCCTCGTTCGCCTGATCCGCATTATCAAACTCCTGCTGGGTTACAGCTTTCTGTTCGAGGAGCGGTCGGTATTTGTTGACATCGAGTTGGGTCTTTCGCTGATTGGCTTCGGCCTGCAGCAGTTGGCTATTCGCTTGCGCAAGTTGCGCCTGCGCCTGATCAAGTTGCGAAATGGCCTGCTCCACCTGACTTTCAGATTTGGCCAGATCACCTTTGGCCTGATTAACGACTGCCTGAAGCGGCCGGGGATCGATCTCGAACAACAACTGCCCTTTCTTTACGAACGAACCTTCCCGGTAGTCCTGCCTAAGTAGGTAGCCGGTGACCTGGGCCTTGATGTCGGCGTTTACCATCCCCTCGGTCGTGCCGATCCATTCGCTATAGACGGGAACGTCGTTTTGCTCGACTCGGACCACTTCAACATCGACCGGTCGAGGCGCCGCCTGCACCGGCTTGTTCGAGCGGCCACCAACAATGAAAGCGCCAAGAAGGGCAACCGGTACTATCGTGATCACTGAAGCCACTAGCTTGTGTTTTAGCAAACTGGCCCGTAATCCCTTCCAGATCTTCCGCAATTCCTTTTGCATGGAAACCTCGTCAATCAGTCTTCTCTACCTTCAACCCGACAAACCCCTGCTTACTTACCTTAGCTGGAAACTCTGCACTCGGCTTCCGGATTTAGCTACGAATTGTCGTGATACTGCTTACGACTTTCCCGTCATCCAGGAAGAAACATTATTGCCCGACGAGCGGGTGGACTCGCGCCATGAGCCCACTTCTCAGCTCCAAGTCCACCCGCTCTGCGCACACAGGCCGAGTCCCCCGCTCTCGACCTGTGCCCCCGTGAAAGTCTTCCGCCTTTGTTCATAACGCTGTAATCCGTCATTGTTCGTTGTCTCATCTAGCAACAGCCCTGCCACAGTCTTCGTCCGGGTCGAGCTGGTGATCTTCAGTAAACACGACAGTCTGATTTGCAATGCGGCAACCTCAGTGACCAGATACGGTCATGTGCCAAGTAAGCGTCACGACAAAAGTGTGGGAACCGAAAGCTCTACTCTCATCAAGGCTGAGCTGGCCACTTGCTCATCTCGACGACGCTGATGCAGTTCGGATATCCATCCCTTGATCGTCTTAGCTATTTCTCGCGTGCTCTGAGCACGAGCCTGCCCATCCTGGCCATCCTGGAACTCAGTGGAGACTTTCTTCTGACCCCGCTTTATGATCTTTACGGCCGAGTTCATGACGCGTCACCTCATGTCGAATAATTGCTGCAAACTTATTTATCGTCCGGCGGAATGCACAAGCCGGCGCTCTGCCAATAAGCGAGAGCATCTGCTTTAGCTAGAGCCGCTTCCAAACGTATCCGGCTACGGTCTAATTCCTCGAGTTGGACAACGACGCCGCCCTTTGCAATCTCCAGTTGCCGCCGCCGCTGTTCTCGCAATAGCTCCGGACGCGTACTGCCTATGCCCGCCAGGCTTCGCTCAATATTTTCTGGTTTCAAGTCTTCTTCGAGTTGTTCGTTACGGGCCTGCAATTCCGCCTGCCTGAGTTGTACTTCGCTCAACTGCAAACGGAAATTAGCAGCGATTTCCTGAGCGCTGGTTTGTGCCACGGTAGTAATTGCAAACAGACCACTCAGCAATACAATCGCGGGAATTCGAGTTAGAAGCTTTTTCATTTTCCATACTCCTCGTGTCATCTGCTCACCTCACAAAACCCCTATTCCAGTTTCGGAAAGCGCAAGATGTCAGTGACAACGAACAATACAAGAACCTTGCCAGAGCTCCCGTTTGCTTTCTCGTTGGGTGAATTGTTTGAAAAGCGGCGAATAGACGGAGGGTATTAGGCTGGCCTTTTAAGCCACTTGGGAGATGGCGTGCAGAAAGTGACCGAATGCGGCCAGATGACAGGCAGTTGTCACGACTCCTGCAGTTGAGGTCGGTTGATTCCGAGTTTCCGCATACGGTGGTTGAGAGTGGTGCGGTTAAGACCCAGGCGCGCGGCCGCTCCGTTTGGTCCACCAATCACCCAACCTGTCTCACGCAAGATCTTCATGATGTGCTCGCGTTCGACCGCATCGAGTTTTATTGGACCTTGAAGCTGATTAACCACACCGCCATTTCCCGATTGCTTTAACTCAGCCAGCGGGACTTCCAGCACCGAACCGCGCGAAAGAATCACGGCCCGTTCGATGAGATTCTGAAGCTCGCGAATATTACCGGGCCAACTATATTCAGTGAGACGTGTCATCGTTTCGGTGGGGATTGTTTTTATTGGTTTCTTCATCTGTTGCGAAAACTTCTGTGCGAAGAAGTTGACCAGCAGCGCTATGTCTTCAGTTCGTTCCCGCAATGCCGGCAAAGAAACCGGAAAGACGTTTAGCCGGTAGTAAAGATCGCTGCGGAACTTTTTCTCGGCCACCATTTGAGCAAGGTCGGCATTGGTTGCAGCCAGCACGCGCACATCGACGCGGATCGTTTTGCCACTGCCTAACCGCTCAAACTCCTGCTCCTGAAGCACGCGCAGCAGTTTCGGTTGCAGCTCAAGCGGAATTTCCTCGACCTCGTCGAGAAAAATTGTACCGCGGTGCGCGAGTTCAAACCGGCCTTTGCGCTGTTCGACCGCCCCGGTAAAAGCGCCACGCTCGTGACCAAACATCTCGCTTTCGAGCAGGCCAGTCGGAATCGCGGCACAGTTCACCTTGACCAGCGTATGCTCCGCTCGGCCACTCAAATTGTGAAGCGCGCGGGCGATCAGTTCCTTGCCAGTCCCCGTCTCTCCAAAAATCAGAACCGTCGAATCGGTAGGCGCCACCGTCTCTACATCCTGCAGCGCGCGCTTTAGAGCCACGCTGGTGCCAATGATCTCTTCGAAGTTGTATTCCGTGCGGATCTCTTCCTGGAGATAGAGTTTTTCTTCCTGTAACTTGTTCTTTAAGGCATCGATCTCGCGATAGGCGAGAGCGTTCTCAACCGCAATCGCAACCTGCTTCCCCACTTCGCTGAGCAACTTTGCGTCATCCTCCGTAAAAGCATTCTCGCTCAGCCTCGCTACGCCCAGGACACCGAGCGCGCGCGCATGTGAAATCAGCGGCACGGTGCAACCGGATTTGATTCCAGCACGTTGCCCAAGAGGATCAACCAGGTGATCCAAGCCGCTGATGACGGGTTGTCGGGTGGTGAAGGCGCGCCCCGCAGGATTCTCCTCCAAATCAATGATTTCGCCTTCAACAAACGCATCTTCGTGTTCGGGAAATTCCAGCGCCGTGATCCGCAGCTTGTTGATTCCGGGATCGTGAAGGGCGAGACCAGCGAGGTCATGCGGCATCACTCGTCTAAGACAACTGGAGATGGCTGAAAGGAGTTCGCGCAAATTAAGATTCGAGACCAGCGTGTTGTTTATTTCTAAAAGTAGTTGGGAGCGGTCGCGCTCGCGCGCCAGCTTCTGCTGATGGCACTGCGCTTCGATTGCTACCGCAATCTGCCCTGCCAGGAGTCCTGTAAATTCGAGATCGAGTTGATCGTAGACCCCGGCTTCGTCACTCCAGAAATTAAGTACTCCCAGTCGGTGACTGGCGGTCGTCAGCGGGAAGCTGCAAATTGCTTTGATGGGATGATCTGGTAGCGTCTTCGCAAACGGAAACCGATCGTCCAACGCGATATCGTGAACGACGACCGGATCCTGGTGCTCCCAAACCCAACCGGCAATCGAACCTTCCATCGGGACTTCGCTGGGGGCCTGCCACTTTGTTGGTGCGCACGTTTCCAGAAAGTGGCAGCGCATCATGTTGCGCAAACTATCGTGAAACATCACCGCGAGGCTGCGAAACTTGAAGAGCATTTGCAGTCGACAAGCAAGATCATGCAACAGCTTCGTTAGGTCGCGATGTGACGCAATTGCCTTCGACAGCTCAAGCAAGGTTTGGTACTGCTCTGGCTTTAGTCCTTTGGCGGCGGCGGTGTTCGTAGTCAAGCTAACCCCTTAGCCAGAATTGCGTGATCGGAACTCGGGAGCAGATTTTTCTCCCGGATAAATTCCGGTAGAACAAAATCAAAATGTCAGTATCGAGCCATTGTATTCTCAAAATCGATCGTAGATTTATTGTCTTCGGAATCTGGTGAAAATACCAGCGGACTTGTAGCCCACGGGTGGGAGAAGCAGCCTCTCTTACTCGTAGATTTTTCAATTGGACCCAGATCGGGGACCGGGAGATCTCACCTCGCGCTTTCCAGTGCGCCAGGAAAAAGTAGGTAAAGCCTAAATCGTGAACTGAAGCCTGAGCCGATACCACAGGCTAGCCCTGTGGGGTTTCATGTTCACAGCTACAAAAACAGGCTGATCCATCGGTTCGCAAGAGGCCACGGGCTGGCCCCGTGGTGTTTCACGTTGCCGCCTGCCAGCAGCATGAAGCGTGAACACTCTACGGGACGAGCCCGTGGCCTCACCAAAAATCTCGGCCCGCCTCTGTTAGCGACCAACGTGAGTGACCACGGCGCCAGGCCGTGGCCTCGGTATTAGCGACTACCTACTTTTTCTTGCCGCCCTGCGCTGAGCCTACTTGACACGTTACCTTGAGTATAAGTATCTTGATGTCAAGATAGTTCGGAGAGACCTTGAGAAGGACGAACCGAATGAGCAAGAGAAAGTGGAATCGTTAACGGGCGGAAGTGGTGTTCACGTTTTCCTGGTGTTGGGGAAGGCGTCGCGGCAATTAACTAACTGAAAGATCGAAGATCGAAAGGAGTGGTGAGGATATGTCACAGGCAATAGCAGAGAGCGCATGGTTGAGTTCCGGTTCGACCGGCAAGGTTATTAACGTGGTGATGTGGGTTTTACAGATCGCCGCCGCCGGAATGTTCCTGATGGTTGGGTTCTTGAAGCTGTCGGGAAATCCGCAATTGGTCGGGCTGTTTGAGGCCATCGGCCTCGGGCAGTGGTTCCGCTATCTGACCGGATCGCTGGAAGTCGGAGGCGCGATTATGCTTTTGATCCCGCGCTTGAGCGGATTGGTTGCGCTGATGCTCGCAGGAGTGATGATCGGCGCCGTCATAACGCACCTCTTCATCGTCGGCGGCAGCCCTTTAATGGCGATTATTCTTTTAGTCGTGACGGGTGTCGTGGCGTGGGGAAGACGCCAACGGACGATGAGTCTTTTCGCAGGCGTATGAAGATGTTTTCCTTAGCGCCTTTGCGTGAAGCACCATTGTGGTTTCTCGCAAAGGCGCCCAGAGGAGTCAAAAGCGCAAAGTAAACTAAGGCACTCTCCAGGATGAGTGCAATAAGAAGGAGTGAGCATGCTATCCAACGATAAAAGACTGATCGCGGTGATTGGCGCAACGGGACAACAGGGAGGCGGAGTTGTAAGTGCTCTCCAGGCTAGCGCCCAATTCAAGGTCCGCGCACTGACTCGGAATCCGGACAAACATAGGGAACTCGCAGAGGAAGTAGTCGCGGCAGATTTAAGCAAACCGGAGACACTCAACGCTGCATTTGAAGGGGCCCACGGAGTTTTCCTGGTCACCAATTTTCAGGAAGCCGGAAGCGACGAGCTTAACCAAGCGACAGCGGCCATCCGCGCCGCCAAAGATGCGGGGGTCAAACACTTTATTTGGTCAACCCTGCCTGATGTAGAAGCGATCAGCGGTGGCAAGTTCGACGTTCCCCACTTTACCGGCAAGGCCAAAATCGATCGGGTAGTGAAGGATGGCGGGTTTGAGAATTACACCTTCGTCATCGCCCCTTTCTACTACCAAAATCTTGCGGGCGTCCTTGGTCCGCAGAAGCAGGCGGACGGGTCCATGGGCTGGGCTCTTCCTCTTGATCCGACACTGCGGGTCATTCAGATGGGCGACATCAACCAACTCGGCGATATCGTGGCCGGCGCATTCGCGCACCCGGATGAGGCAGGCAATGGTCAGTATCTACCACTCGTCGGTGATTTCATGAGCTTTAATGAAATCGTGGAGACCCTAAATCGACAAGGGCATAACATTTCATACAAGCGGATCCCAAAGGAAATCTTCGCTGGTTTCTTTCCTGGCGCAACCGAAATTGCCGAGATGTTCAGTTACTGGGAAGCTCATACTTATCTGGGTATGGATTTGTCTGATCAAATTGCTCTCGCAAACAAAGTAGCAGGTCGGGAACCGATTCGCTTTTCGACCTGGGCTCGGGAGAATTTTCCCAAATAGCTCAACGGCACTCCTGCGAGCTTCAGCGCACCCAATCAAAGGCCAGATCGCAACGAGCCTGGAGCAGAGAGCCGCCAATCAACAGACCTTGGCCACGTACTTGATGGCGGCTTCTACTCCGGCTCACGTAGCGTTTGGACATATTTTTTGCCGTAGGGGATAGAAGAGTTCTTTGCGGCCTTGCTGCCATGCCGCTTTGAGTTCCGGCGTTGTTATGTCCCAGTCCGGACGGCATTTTCTCAACACCGCGCGCAGGTCTTGCCGCAGCTCTTCGATTGTGGGTCGGCCGAAGAACCAGTAGCCGTTGTAGATCTTATGAATGACAAGACCGGGCTCCAGGACAATCGCATGGGGAATCATCGGATTATTGACAGGGTCGGTGTATTCGGCGATGTCGAGATCTTTTTGGACAATACGCCCGGCGTCGGAAAGGAAAGGCCAGTGGGCGCCGACTCCACTGCGATACTCATTCGTCCGAGTGATATTGTCGGTGCTGATTGTAACCAGCCGGCAATAGCCAACCTCGAGCTCACGATGGAGTTGAACCAGCCCTTCAGCCTGCCTACGCTCTTTGGGGCAGTAGCCTCCCCGGCTGAGGACGAGAATCATCGGGTCTTGTCCTTGCAGTTCGGAAAGCTTCCGCCGCTTGGAGGTGTGGTCGGAAAGTTCATAGTCGGGGAAGATAGTCCCAGGAACAATGTCAGATCGCATGTGAAGTCCTCCACCAGTTGAATGCGTCTCGTTAGTCGATCAGTTTTTGCTCAGCTCCGATTAACGCCGCGCCGCGTTGTCTCAGGTTGCGGACAAACTGACTTATTTTACCGAACCTTTCAGGAAGTTGAATCTGGCCTTCCGGATCGCGCTGTTTGATGGCGTCGAGAAGTGACTGGACATCGGTCGCGCCGGTATACCGGATCCCATTGAGGTAAATGGTTGGAGTACCTGTCACATGCTCGTCAAAGAGACTCTGATCGTAAAAGGACTGAATCTTCGGAAGAAAAACATTGTCGGCTAAGTCACGCGTAAATCTCTCGATGTCGAGATCGACCCGTTTGGCATAACGAACCAGGTCAGGATCTTCCAGCGCCTTCTGGTGCGCAAACAATTCGTCATGCATCTGCCAAAATTTTCCCTGCGCGGCAGCAGCTTCGGCAGCTTCAGCGGAGCGCAAAGAACGTGGATGCGTCCTCACTATTGGGAAATTTCGAAATACCAAACGCAACCCATCTCCGAGGACATTTCGAATCTGCTTAAGGCTGCTATAAGCGCGGCCACATTGAATGCATTCGAAGTTGCCATATTCGACCATGGTGACAGCGGCGCTTGCGGGCCCGGCGACATGATCTTGATCCGTGATCGGGGATTTCAGTCTTACTATTTCCTCACTCATATTTACCTGCTTATCGTCACATTACGGTCGGCTAGCCCTGTTGTCAGGTGTTGCTAACTCAAGAACTAACTCGGCCGGGCTCGATGATTTCAACTCCTCCTCGTGAGAGCTTGGTTACAAATCTGTTTGCGTTAATGGTCATCATCAACTTGCAGCACGCGTGGCCAACACCGATTGCTGTTTGATTGACATGACCACACAGCAGATCGATAAAAGTGTCGCGGTAGCCAACGCCAGTACCACGGATCGCCTCAGTAGCAGGGTTCCTAACGCTGCTCCCGCAACTATCAGGAGAACGGCTAGAAGGCGTCGTCGCAATCGTGGATTCGTACCACCGGCGAATCTTGAATCGGCTGCGAGCCCAGTAATGGTCAGGGTAAGAACGGTAGTCGTCAGATCCGGGATTGCCATTTTGCGAACCGTTGCGTTGCGAATTCCCATTGCACCCGCGGTAAGCACTATGATCGAATACAAATGGAATGAACTTCCGGACGAAGCATTGAAATTGATCGACACCATGGTGGCCGTGAGCAACAAAGCTGATTCCATGGTCAGGGCTGTCGTAACCCAGCTCGGTGTGAAGACTCCCGAAAGACGAGTAGCAGCGCGGCCGCCAATCAAAGCACCGATCAGAAATGCAATGAGCGCCGTTAGCGAACGCATTATTGAAAGCCCAGGTGCTCCGGCCAGTGCGAACGCGAGCAACACGACGTTTCCAGTCATGTTTGCCGTGAATACATGGCCGAGCGCCAGGTAACTGATCGCATCGATCAAGCCCGTGATAACCGTGGCAACATGAAGCAAGAACGGCAGCGAGTCATTGAGACGAGTTTCCGGCGTCATGATCAACTCAAATTCTTAAGGTTAGGTAGACTGCAAATCCTCTAACTCTTTAGTTGGTTCCGCGCCCGAAAGCGTCAGCGGCAACTTTCGTCGGAACTATGAAGCTACGAGCAGCTAACGACATTGTTCGTGCCTTAGAGGCATCTCGAGTGCAAAGATTATCCGGAAGAAATCCGCCTGTCTTGCCTACGTTTGCGTGTAATTGTTAACCCTTGCTATCGATGTGGGCAGTTCGAATTGGGCGAAGATGAGATCGTGCTAGTGTCCAGTCTCTAAGGTCGCAGAATAAATGAGCGCCGTAGGCGCTCCGCTCTTTAGTCCCAGAGGGACGAAATGTCTATAGAACCACGCAATATAGAAATCCTTTTCGCTCCGGAGGAGCGAGATATTCGGTTGGCCGAAAGCACCTTACGCTCCTAACGGAGCTAAGGAAGTAACTTTTGCGAACGTGAACTATAAACATTTCGTCCCTCCGGGACTGGAAACCGCAGTTCTATTTGTTACGTGAACTTTAGAGACAGGACACTAGTAAGTTATTGAATAGTGTGAGTATTGGTGGAGCAGAGGACGGTCGAACTCCTGGCCTTCGCAATGCGAATTGGATTTTGGGCGCGCTTTTCAGGAGAAGGTCAGCCTTGTTCCTGCAAAGTAACGCTCCCGATTGAATAGTAGAATGTTTGACGTTAATCTCATGCTCGAACCACGAAAGTACGAGGACTCACAACGACCCTGGCGAGCAACAAGATAAGCACTCAAAACGGTTGCAGCAAAAAGCTCAGGATTTGATCAGATGCAAACACCTTCATCAGATGAGGTAACACAACTTCTTCAAGCCTGGAGCGCTGGTGATCAAACGGCTCTAGAGAAGTTAATCCCTCTGGTAGATGACGAACTGCAAAGAATTGCTAATGGCTATCTTCGTCGCGAACGTCCGGGCCACGATTTAGAGGCCACGGCGTTAATCAATGAAGCATTCCTTAGCCTCATTAGGGAACCTCAGAGAGAATGGCAAAGCCGTGCGCATTTCTTTGCTATAGCCGCCCGTAGAATGCGGCAAATTCTGATCGATTACGCTAGACGTAATCTCGGTTCAAACTTGCGCTTGAAGTGCTGGATACAATACCTGAAGGAGCTATTTACCTCATACCAGTCCGTCTCGAACCGTGTGAAATGGGCGTTCGATTAGTTGACCGGCAATGGGTGGACTTATTCGAAAACGATGGCTATGAAAATCTGTTGAAGGCTCTTCGGTGGAATGAAACAAGATAATAGGCCTGACGCGCACTTCTTTTGCTTCAGCCGTTAATTTGTTTTTGCACAGCCCTCCGCATTGCACACGAAGTTAACAAGTTCAAGAAATGTGATAGTTGAGGGTAAAGCCAACAGAGGCCACGTGTTGGCCTTCGCAGACACTCTGAAGCAAGGTAGGAGCCTAATCAAAAAAGCAGTTCCATTAACGATAAGGTTGGAGACGTGTTCGAGGTGATGACTGATCTTAAGTATTCTGCATTCAGTGTTCGCGCCGCAGGAGTTCTTAGGCCAACTGTCACGGCGATGCCAGCTTCACGAAGAGCAGCCAAACCGCGCCCGTTAACTCGAGGGTTCGGATCTGCGATGCAGCACACGACCCTTTTCACTCGAGCTTCAATCAAGGCGTCCGTGCACGGAGGTGTCCGTTTGCCGTGCCCTCGGTAACAACATGGTTCCAGATTGACATAGACAGTTGCGCCTATCGCCAGCCTGCCTGCTTGTTCGAGTGCCAATACTTCCGCGTGCTTAACTCGATCGTAGCGGTGGAACCCCTGGCCCACGATGACCCCATCCTTCACAATGACACTTCCCACCAGCGGGTTTGGCTTTACGTAGCCTTCACCTCTAGCCGCAAGTGCCAGAGCCAGATCCAGGAAACAGAGATCGAGATCGCCATCAAACTCGGCTTTCATCAGAGGTAAAGTTTCGAGCAAGCTGCTTACCATACGACTGCGCTCCGATGAATTGTCACCGCGATTAATCAATATTTCAGGTCCTTCCGCGAACTCTGTTTACTGGCGTCACCCCACAACTCGTTTCTGATCCGCCCAAAAACGCTCGCGCAGATTCCTCTTGAGGATTTTGCCGGACCCATTCTTCGGCAACTCCGTTTCAGAGAATTCAATCCGACGCGGGACTTTGTAATTAGCGAGCGATAGCCGACAGAATGAGATGAGCTCGTCAGCGCTCAGAGCCAACCCCGGCTTAATCACAACGTAAGCCGTCACCAGTTCTCCCCACTTAGGATCAGGTATGCCGAAGACCGCGGCTTCCCTGACCGCTGGATGACGGTAAAGGACGGCTTCGACTTCGCCCGAATAAACATTCTCGCCGCCGGTAACAATCATGTCCTTCAACCGATCCAAAAGGTAGATGTAACCATCAGCATCCTGGTAGCCGATGTCACCGCTGCGGAACATCCCATCGCGAAATACCGCGTTCGTTTCTTTCAAATTGTTCCAATAGCGGCGCATTACATTTGCTCCGCGAACAACCAACTCGCCGTGTTGGCCGGTAGCAACCTCTTTCCCCACGTCGTCCACCACTCGCACTTCAATGCCGGGACAAGAGCGTCCGCAGGATGTCAACCTGTTTTCTGTGTGTTCATGATCCTGCAACCCGGTGAGAAAGCCCGTCTCGCTCAGCCCATAAACCTGCACCAATTTCACCTTGGGTAGCATCTTCCTGGTGCGGTGAATAAGTTCGGGTGCGATCGGAGACCCTCCGTATCCCAAATTCTCAAGGCTCGTCAAGTCATACTTTTTCAAATCCGCAAATTGGGACAGTAAATTGATCATGGTTGGGACCAAAACTGTGTGCGTCACACGTTCGCGCTCGACGGTCTCGCAGAAGGCTTGCGGGCTGAACTTCGGAATTGTGGTCTGACAAGTGCCGAAAGCCGGCGATGCGAACATAAAGGGAAAATCGGCTATGTGAAATATCGGCGCCGCGTGTAGATAGACACCGCCTTCTCGGTAACGCATCCAGTAATTCACGTGGTCCACGCTCGCCAGAATGTTTGTGTGCGACAAGATCACACCTTTCGGGTGTCCGGTGGTGCCGCTGGTGTAGAGCAAGGCAAAGACGGCTTCCGGATCGTAGACAGGCTTAGGCGGAGAGTAGTTGTCAATCTCGAATGGATCCTGGTCGAGTACGAATTGGAAAGTCAGTTTTGTTGTCGGGGCGGGAAGCGACGAGTGACGAACCAGACCGCGCGGACTGGCGTCGGCAAGGATATGATCGATCTCCTGCTCCGACAGCCGGGTATTAATAGGAACTACAATCACGCCAAGCCAGGCGCAAGCATAGATCAACTCGATGTATTCAATCTCATTCGGAAGAAGAAGCGCGAGGCGGTCGCCAAATCTAAATCCGTGTCCGCTTAAACCCGCTGCAATGCTCGCCACCCGATCGTGAAGCTCACGAAAGGTTCGGCGCGTCTCGCCCGAAGCAAGCGCTGTCTGTTCCGGATAGAATTGAACCGCCCGTCCTAGTGAATGCGTGTAGATCATCCAATCAACTCCGCATTGATGTATGGCTTGTTGGGAGGGTAGGTTCTATCGAGATCAGTCGGAGAGATCGTGTTACATACCGGAAAAATGCCATCGTATGCCGCCAGGGACCCTTCATAATCGCAATCGAAACGATAGCGAGCGAGATCTGCAACTGTGATCATCAGCAGATCGTGTTTCCTGCAGAACTCGATAAGGTCAGGCAAACGCGCCATGGTACCGTCGTCGTTGATAATCTCGCAGATTACGCCGGCGGGCTGGAGGCCAGCGAGACTTGCCAGATCGACGGCCGCTTCCGTTTGGCCGCGCCGTTCGAGAACGCCGCCGGGCCGAGCGCGAAGTGGAAAAATGTGTCCGGGTCTGGCGAAATCTTCCGGACAACTGTTTACATCGACAGCGGCCTTGATCGTTTGGGCGCGATCGTAGGACGAAATGCCCGTCGTTACATCGTTGCCTATGATGTCGATCGAGACGGTGAAAGCAGTCCCACCTAAGGCGCTGTTGTCTGTCGACATCGGCTGAAGGTCCAGCTCATCAAGACGCTCAGCGGTCATTGCCAAACAAATCAATCCCCGACCGTGCGTGGCCATGAAGTTGATCGTCTCTGGCGTGATCATCTCCGCAGCCATGGTTAAGTCACCTTCGTTCTCGCGATCTTCATCGTCCACAACGACGATCATGCGTCCCGCTCGAAGCTCACGAAGTGCCTCGTCGATGGTGGCGAAGGAAAAACGTTGATCAATATGACTTGTTGGACGAATAGGACTGCGAGGATCTATTGGTTCCCTGGTTTCGAGCGTCAACGCGTGTCCCATTTTTTCTTTCTTAGTTCTCAGGTAAGCCAGTGAGTGTGAGTTCGGCGCCGCCTCGCAGGAAAGCTGTTCGGCCTCGATGCCTCCATCAGTCAACGCACGAACTTTGTTTGGATTATTCGTAAGTAGACGCACGCGATTGAGTCCCAACTCACGAAGAATAGCGATGGATAGACCAAAGTCTCGGGCGTCGTCCTTGAATCCCAGAGCACGATTGGCTTGTACCGTGTCCAGACCTTCATCTTGCAGCGCGTAGGCGCGCAACTTCGCCATCAGCCCAATGCCCCGCCCTTCCTGGTGTTCGTAGATCAACACGCCGCAGCCTTCTGCAGCGATTGCGCGCATCGCAATTTCCAACTGGTCTCCACAATCACAACGCAACGACCCCAGGACCTCGCCGGTGAAACATTGAGAATGGATGCGAACCAACGGAGCGTGGCCTGCCAAATTGCCGTAAATCATTGCGACCGCTGTTTCCACGTGCCGAGCGCCGTCGAGGCTCTCTAGCTCGAAGCCTACAGTCTCAAATACTCCCCATTTTGTTGGGATGCTGGCAGAAGCAACTCTTCGCACATTTTCGGTGTGCCCGTTCTGTTCCGGCATGTTCATAACAAGTTTTCTCTTCCGATCAGCTTTGCACGAAGGATCCACTCAGCCTGCGGAGCAGGCGCAAGCATAGAGCCTGGGGCGCAAGCTCCAGGTCGAAGCACCACAAGTGTGACTTACGTTGCCCTCACAACTTCCCTGGCTTTCGTGAAGTCGGGCGAACGCTTCTCGATAAACGCTGTGAACGCTGCCTTTGCTTCCGCCGAGCGCACTCGCGAGGCGAACTCTTCGTTCTCGACTTTTATCGCCTGCGCGATTTGCTCGCGTTGAGAATGCTTCATCAGTCTCTTGCAAGCTTGCAGAGCGCCAGGAGGTTTCGCAGCCAGCTTCTCAGCGGTTGCGGTTGCGGTGGCCAGCAGTCTTTCGTCGGGCACAACCCGGGTGACTAATCCAATTTCAGCCGCAACCTGTGCGTCAAAGGGCTGGCCCAACAAAATCAACTCGGCAGCACGGACGTGTCCGCTACGTGCCGGTAAGGACCAGGAAGATCCGAATTCCGGAACCAGGCCCAGATTGACGAAGGGCAATTGAAACCTCGCACTCTCGCCCGCAAAGACGAAGTCGCAATGTGTCAGCAGAGTAGTTCCGCCTCCGATCGCGACACCTTTCACCGCGGCGATCAGCGGCTTGTCAAAGTTCAGCAATGCATTCGCTAGTTGTGCTTGCGGACTCTCACCAGGGCCAGGTGGGTTCTTCAGGAAATCTTCAATGTCGTTGCCGGCGGAGAACGAGTCTCCGGCGCCGTCCCACAGCACGACAAGTATGTCATCGTCCTTCGCTGCGTCATTGAGGATCTCCGCCATGCTCAGGTACATGCTCGAAGTCATCGCATTCTTCTTAGCGGGTCGATTCAAGGTGATCCGCAAGACACTGCCTGAACGTTCGGTCAAAATTTCACTCATTGCCCACCTCACACGAAATCCATACGAAAACTCTTGTTAGCGTGAAGCTCAGATTCCCGTCAGAGCTTCGAGTTGTTCGGAATACCGTGCCCCTTTCACAGTGATCTGAGAAGAGGCGTCATCGATCTCGCGAAGATCTTCCGCGGTAAGTTCGATCTCCGCGGCGCTCAGGTTTTCCTCCAGGCGATGCAGTTTCGTGGTTCCGGGGATGGGAACGATCCAGGGCTTTTGTGCCAGCAACCAGGCCAGCGCAATTTGGGCCGGTGTCGCGTGCTTGCGCTCTGCGATCGACTTGAGCAAATCGACTAGCGCCTGGTTCGCTTTCCGCGCTTCAGGCGTAAACCGAGGGAGTGCAGCGCGAAAGTCGGTGCTCTCGAACTTAGTGTTCTCGTCCATCTTTCCTGTGAGAAAGCCCCTGCCCAGAGGGCTATATGGAACAAAGCCGATCCCGAGTTCTTCCAATGTTGGTATTAATTCCTGCTCAGGAATTCGGGTCCACAGCGAGTATTCGCTTTGGACGGCGGTGATCGGCTGGACTGCATGCGCGCGACGAATCGTTTGCACGCCGGCCTCTGACAGACCAAAGTGCTTGACCTTACCTTCCTGAATCAAGTCCTTCACCTCACCCGCAACATCTTCGATCGGCACATCCGGATCAACCCGATGCTGATAGAAGAGATCAATCGCATCGACCTTGAGTCGCTTGAGCGAACTTTCGGCGACTTCCCTGATGTGCTTTGGCCGGCTATCCAGACCAACCCACGCGTTGCTGCGCGTGGGATCAAGTTTGAACCCGAACTTGGTGGCTATAACTACCTTGCCGCCAAAAGGCGCGAGCGCTTCACCAACCAGTTCTTCGTTCTTGAATGGGCCATATCCTTCGGCCGTATCAAAAAATGTGACGCCCCGTTCGCAGGCTGCACGAAGAAGCGTGACCATCTCTTGTTTGTTTGGCGGCAGACCGTAAGAAACGCTCATGCCCATACAGCCAAGGCCGATGGCCGAAACTTCCAGCTTGCTATTTCCAAGTTTGCGCTTCTGCATTTTCAAGCTCCCTGCTCAAATCGCCAGGCTGAAGATCTTACCCAGCATTAAGATTTCACTTATCGCCCACCTCACTTGACTGCTGCTTCCACCTGCCCTGATACCACGCCACTCTCGAGGAAGCTGTCGATCTGTTTCGCGTCGAAGCCCAGCTCCTGGAGAATCTCTTCATTGTGCTCGCCAAGTTCCGGGGCGCGTCTTGCAGTTACCTTGTTGACGCCGTGCACCTGAATCGGGCTGCTGATTGTTGATGTCAGCTTGCCGCCGGCGCCTTCAAGCGGTACGACGATCTCATTCGCTCGCAGCTGTGGGTCGTTGACTACTTCTTCGGGACCGCGCACTGCACCGAACGTGACGTGGACGTTATTGAAGACTTCGTACCAATGCGCCATCGGCTGCGCGCGGAAAACTTCGTCGAGGATAGCCGTCAGCTGCGGCATGTTCGCCACTAGCTTGGATGGGGAGAACCGTGGGTCAGTTAATAGGTCGGCGCGCCCGATAGCTTTCGCCACTGCTTGCACTTTGTCTGGCGTAACCAGAAGCACGAACCAGGTGCCGTCGGCGGCCTGATACACGTTCAAAGCTGCATTTGCAGGATTCTTGCGATCGTGAAGTCCGTAAAACTTCGCTCCGCTCAGTGCAGCCTGGATCGAAACGCTCGCGGACCAAATACCCTGAGCGAGCAGCGAGGTTGTGACGTACGACCCTTTGCCCGTGCGTTCGCGACGATAGAGCGCTGTCACGATCGCGGAATAGATACCGACGGCGGTCGCATTGTCACCACTGGCAGCTACCGGCCAAGTGGGCGGTGCGCCGGCATCGCGCGTCATTGAGAGCAAGCCGCTGCGTGCCCAGTAGGAAGTTATATCGAAGCCGGGAAGCTCGGCATCCGGACCCTTTTCACCGAATCCTGTTACGTCCGCATAAATCAAACGGTGGTTCCACTGTGCGACGTCTTCGTATTCGAGCTTCAGTTTTTTTCGTGCGCGATGCGGCGTGTTGACAATCAGCACGTCGGCCCATTTGACGAGCTTCTCGAGAACCTGCGGCGCGCTCGGCGACTTCAGATCGAGCGCTATGCCGCGCTTGTTGCGGTTGGCCAGGTGCCATTGATAGGGATAACTCGCCTGCGGCTGCGGCGGTATCTTGTTCCCAATCCGCCACATGTCGCCGGAAGGCGGCTCCACTTTGATGACCTCGGCGCCAAAGTCGGAAAGGATCACGGCGGCGCTGGGACCCGCAATGAAGCTCGCCAGGTCTACTACTTTCAATCCCGAAAAAATATTCTCAGTTGTCATTGTTTCTCCCTTAATGTTTCTAATAGGTCATTCATCGACCCTGGAATTCCGGCGCCCGCTTTTGCAGAAAAGCTTGCGTGCCTTCCTTCTTGTCTTCTGTTCCCGCGCAAAGTCCGAAATAAGAAGCTTCCAACGACAAGCCCTCTGCCTGACTGGTCTCCAAACCTTTATTCACTGCTTCCAGTGAATACCGAACCGCAATTGGCGCATTAGCAAAAATCTGTTTCAGGATTGCTTCGGCGCGCGTAATCAGGTCGGCAGCGGGAACGACTTCGTTGACGAGTCCGATGCGATAAGCTTCCTGCGCCGAGATCATTTCGCCTGAGAGGATGAGTTGCAGGGCTCTGCCTTTGCCTACCAAACGTGGCAAACGTTGTGTGCCGCCTCCGCCTGGAAGGACCCCTAACTTCACTTCCGGTTGGCCGAATTTTGCGTTTTCAGTCGCGACTCGAATGGTGCAAGCCATCGCGGTTTCGCAGCCCCCGCCAAGCGCGAAACCGTTGATGGCTGCGACCACGGGCTTGCCGAGATTCTCAATCAAGTTGAGAACTCCTTGCCCGAAGGTGCTGGATTCTTCTGCTTCGACAGCGGTGACCCGCGACAGTTCACCGATGTCGGCGCCGGCAATGAACGCTTTATCGCCTGCTCCGGTGAGAATGACGCCGCGAATTGCCGAGTCCTGTCCCGCATCTTCAAAAGCGGTTTGCAAATCTTCCCACGTTCTTCCATTCAGTGCGTTGAGGACCTTCGGACGATTAAGCGTTACGTAGGCGATTGGCCCTTTCTTCTCATACAAAACGTTCTCAAGGGTTGCTTCTGTTCTTGGTGAACTCATACATGCGTCTCCTTCTCCATGTCCCTCCCGTTTCACGGGCTGCAAATAATTGTTCAATCAACCTGGGGCTCGCGCCCCAGGCTTTATGCGTACGCCCACTTCGCAGGCTACAGCGTGCGTTATACAAAGGCGCTGAACCCGGTGACCGCTTTGCCGATGATCAGGTTCTGCATCTGGTATGTGCCTTCGTAGGTGTACAGTGCTTCGGCGTCTGCGAAGAAACGGCCGACCCCATAGTCAACGGAGATACCGTTGCCGCCACAGATTTCCCTGGCCCAGGCAACGGTCTCGCGACACTTGGCGGTGCAGAATGCCTTAGCTACTGACGCATGGGCGTCCGTTAGCTTTCCTTCATCATGCAGTTGGGCCATGCGCATCACCATGCATTGGCAGGCCGTAATGTTGCTGATCATTTTGGCGAGCAGTTCCTGAATCATCTGGAACGAGCCAATCGGCTTACCGAACTGCAGCCGCTCTTGCGCATACTTGAGCGCGTGCTCGTAAGCTCCCATCTGGCAGCCGGTCGACATCCACGAGACGCCGTAGCGCGTTAGCTTTAATACCCGTGCGGTATCGCGGAATGACGCATCCTTCTGCAGTCGATTTGCTTCGGGCACGCGGCAGTCTTTCAAGGTAATGTGTCCGTTCTGGACCACCTTGAGCGCCATTTTGTCCGTGATTTTCTCGACGCTGAAACCGGGCGTCGTCTTGTTCTCGACGATGAAGCCCTTGACCTGGTTGTCGTCCACGTCGCGCGCCCAGATGATCGAGATGTCGCACCACGGAGAGTTGCCGATCCACTTCTTTTCGCCGTTCAAAATCCACGTATCGCCCTCGCGTTTCGCGGTCGTCAGCATGCCCGCAGAGGTTCCCGAGCCCACTAGCGGCTCTGTCAGTCCGAAGCAGCCGATTTTTTCCATGCTAATCATCGCTGGCAGCCACTTCTGTTTCTGCTCCTCGGATCCGCCCAGATAGATACTGCCCATTGACAGACCGGTGTGGACACCGAGAAACGTTGCGAGCGATGGATCGACTCGCGCGAACTCCATCGCGATGGAGCCCCAGAGCGCAAGGCTGCCACCGCGGCCGCCGTAACCCTCGATACCAATACCGCCGATGTTCAGCTCCTTGAGTCCCGGCAGCACTTCAAATGGAAAGGCGTCATCGACCCAGTACTTTCCGATGATCGGCGCAACCTTGGTGTCGAGGAACTCGCGTACCTGCTTCACAATTTCCTGTTCCGCGGCGCTCAATGTCGACCTGAGGTCGTAGAAGTCGCTGTTCGGCGCCGGCAGCGGCTTCGGTTGCTTAATTACTTTTCTTTCAGTTGCCATTTTTCGTTCTCCTTAAATCTCGTTCGTGGACTCCCTCCACACGGTCGTGCTGGAGTATCCGTAGTTTTCTTTCTAACAAGCACTAATCGTTTACGCTTTGCGCAAAACTCACATAAGCGACGCCGGTCAGATTTCCCTGTACAAAGACCAATGCTTTCTTTTCCGAGCCATCGAGCTTTGCGGAATAGATCGAACCACCCAGATCAGCGAAAAACATGCGTCCGCTTTGCAGATCGAGAGATAGCCCAATTCCCTCCATTAGATCCCTGACGAGAATCTCCTGCTTCTTGCCATTGTCGATTGACGCTCGACTAACAGTGTTGCCCTGCGGGGCATTGCCACGATCGGTCCAGTAGATCAGGCGATTGGTGAGATCCAGATCGAGATCAATCGGCTCGGCTAGATCTTCGAAAAGCACTTCGACGTCTGAGCGATTTGCGGGACTCTGGCCTTTTGGTATCTCGAGATTCGCGCGAAAGATTCGGCCGTCGCCGGCATTGTCGCCGCCTTTCTGCGTCCAATAGATCTTGCCGCCGTCGTGATCGACCGCGATTCCAACACACCATTTCTTAGCATCGAGGCCAGGACGTGCGTCACCCTTACTCGTGTCCACCAGCGTCTCGATCTCCGAGCCGTCGAGGTTCGCGCGCATGATGCGCATGCCTTCTCGGTCCGACCAATAAACTTTGCCGCCTTTCTTATCGAGCTTCAGTTGTTTGGGAGTGAACGTCGCACCTTCCGGCACAATCGTTTTGCGATTGGTTCCGTCGAGATCGGAACGTTCAATGGAACCATCGTTCCTGGACGGACTACTACCCATGTTGGTCCAGTAGATGTGCCCGGCTTCGACATCGACTTCAATGCCGTCAGGCATTCTTCTGAGTCCGTCGAGAATCACCCGACGATCGGAGCCATCCGGATTAAGAGACTCGATACGACCGCCACTCATATCCAGGAAAAACACCCGTTCGGATGGTTTGCCGTTTGACCCATCTTGGATCGTCTCACTGACTTTCTTCGTCGTTGCTGATCCGTTGCTCGCTCGCAGCTTAATCAGTCCGAGGAGTTCTTCGTTTTCCCTCTGTGCAAGCTGGTCGACCGAAGCATTCCCGGCGATCTGCAAGACACCATCAACGATCGTCTGCTTCAGCTGATCCGTGATGTCAGGTGTACCGAGAGATTTGATAATCACCTCCAGTCCGGGCATCAGGTGTTCCATGAAGTGCTTGATTCCTCCGGGACCACCACCCAGGTGCCACTGCAAGCTGGGACCCATCACTCCCCAACGGAGCCCTGAGCCATAACTCACCGCGTCGTCGGCATCACTAACGCTGAGTACTCCTTCTTGAATCAGATACAGGATCTCCTTATAGAGCGCCGCCTGCAGCCGGTTTCCGACGTGACCAGGTAGTTCCTTGTGCAAGTGAATCGGCTTCTTTCCAATCGACGCATAAAACGCAATCGCTCGCTGAATTGCTTCAGGCGAGGTCTTGGTTCCGCCAACGACTTCAACTAATGGAACGATGTGCGGTGGATTGAAAGGATGACCAACCAGGATGCGTTCCGGATGCTTGCTCTGCGACTGCATAACGCTGGGCGTAATTCCTGAAGAGCTCGAAGCGATAATCGAGTCAGCGGGGGTAGCAGCATCCATATCGGCAAACAACTTGATTTTGAAATCCGGACGCTCGGGCCCGTTTTCCTGGACGAAGTCAGCTTGTGATAGAGCCTCCTTCATGTTGGTCGTGAAAGTGAGACGCTCGCGTGATGCGCCGGGCGATAAACCTATCTTCTCCAGCGCCGGCCATGCTTCATCGATGTATTGGCGTAGATTGGCTTCAGCGTTTGGCGCCGGGTCGGTGGCGATCACATCAAAGCCGCGAGCCAGGTATTGCGCGGCCCAACTGGCTCCGATGACTCCCGTACCCACAATTGCGATGCGATGTATTGCTTTATCAAAAGACATAAATGTTTTCCTCTCTACTGCTTTCCGGTGGTCCCTCGTCGCGACTGAAACTGCACTCGTCATTTGGTCGACGACCGAAACCTCCTCATTTCTAACCTGGTCAGTCTAGGTAGTTCCGCGGCGAGGTTCTTTTCGGTTTTTGCTGAATCTATCTGTCTTTAGCTTGATTCACCTTCCGGACGACGGAGGGTCTGTTGGAGCGCAGGCATCCTTGCCTGCTGGTTGAGTGGATAGACCGTTAGCAGGCAAGGATGTCTGCGCTCCCAGGCCAAAATTTAATTGAGTGGCTAGACCGTTAGCAGGCAAGGATGCCTGCGCTCCCAGGCCAAAAATCAATTGATACAAGCAAATTGTCGAAAGAGCGTTCGGCTGCAGTTTTCTAATATGCAGCGCGTCGAGGAAATGGTCCGGGTCACATCAGTGGACCAGTGATTGGGAAATCAGAGCTAACGAACAAAAACAAAATTGGAAAAGGAGTAGATATGGTTTCAAGTAACGGCAAGCCAAGACTCAGTGAGAAAGGATTGCTTACCCCTGACAACTGCGTGGTCGCCCTGATTGACCATCAGCCGCAAATGCTGTTCGGAGTTAGCAACTTCGATCGTCAATCGATCATTAACAACACCGTGGCACTCGCGAAGGCTACCCAAGTCTTCGACGTTCCGGTCGTGCTCACGACAGTGGAGACGAAAAGCTTCAGTGGGAATATTTGGCCCCAAATTAAGGCCGTGTTTCCGAACCAGGATCCAATCGAACGATCGTCGATGAATTCCTGGGACGACAAAAACTTTGTCGCAGCGATCGAACGAACCGGGCGCAAGAAGATTGTCCTGGCCGGTCTCTGGACCGAGACCTGCGTCGCCCTGCCCACAGTTCAGGCAATACAAGACGGCTACGAAATCTATGTCGTTGAAGATTGCTGCGGAGACGTTAGCCAGCTTAGTCACGACAACGCGATGAAGAGAGTGATTCAGGCCGGAGCAAAACCGGTGACTGCACTTTCCACTCTGCTGGAGTGGCAGCGTGATTGGGCTCATCGCGATACCTACGACGCCGTCATGGATATCGTGAAATCGCATATGGGAGCATATGGCATTGGTGTGGAGTACGCGTACACCATGGTCCATGGCGCCCCGCCTTCGAAGTTTCCTGAATACGAGATCCCGTCGCTTGTCGGAGCTCACTAATTAAGGCGATCCGAGGGCTGGAATTTCCCGCCCTCGGGTATCGCACGGAGCTCGCACGAGAGCGGCTGAACTAAGGAGATTGTGATGCCGGCTGACACGATATTGTACAACGCCAGGATTGCCACGAACGGAGTCCCCTCCTTCGCCCAGGCTGTCGCCATTACCGATGGAAAAATCGTTGCGATCGGGAGTGACCGCGAGATCTTCAGGCTGCGTGGTCCCCTTACCAGCCTCATCAATGCAAATAGCCGTACAGTGATTCCTGGCCTCAACGATTCACACATGCATCCGATTCGGGCCGGACTCAGCTACAACATGGAACTGCGATGGGACGGAGTGCCTGCGCTCGCCGACGCGCTACGCATGCTCAAGGAACAGGCCGCGCGGACGCCGGCGCCCCAGTGGGTGCGGGTGATCGGCGGGTGGACGGAATTCCAGTTTGCAGAGCGGCGGATGCCAACCCTGGATGAAATCAATGCCGCTGCGCCCGACACGCCTGTCTTTGTGCTTCACTTGTATGACAGTGCTCTGCTAAATGCGGCCGCGTTGCGTGCCGTCGGATATACAAAGGAAACTCCTAATCCGCCTGGGGGAGAAATCCAGCACGATAAGAACGGAAATCCCACGGGACTGCTGATCGCCAAGCCGAACGCGAACATCCTTTACTCCACTCTGGGAAAGGGGCCAAAGCTGTCACGCGCAGATCAGACAAATTCAACGCGCCTCTTCATGCGTGAACTAAATCGCTTTGGTCTCACGAGTGTTATTGACGCCGGTGGCGGCTTCCAAAATTATCCCGACGACTATGCAGTTATCGAGGAGCTCCACCGCAGTGGCTATCTTACGCTCCGATTCGCAGCCAACCTGTTTACGCAGCACCCCAAAGGAGAGCTCGCCGACTTTCAAAACTGGACCAGCATGACGAAGCCAGGCGAAGGCGACGACTTCTACCGCGTGAACGGCGCGGGCGAAATGCTTGTTTTTTCGGCTGCTGATTTCGAGGACTTTCTGCAAGTGCGTCCTGACATGCAGCCCGTCATGGAATCTGAACTTAAAGCCGTAATCCGGCACCTGGCTGCGAACCGCTGGCCGTTCCGTTTGCACGCGACTTACGACGAGACGATCACACGAGCTTTGAACGTCTACGAAGAAGTCAATCGCGAGATCCCTTTTGACGGTCTCCACTGGTTCTTCGACCATTGTGAAACGATCTCCGACCGGAACATCGAGCGTGTAAAAGCGCTGGGTGGCGGCATTGCGGTTCAAGACAGGATGGCGTTTCAGGGTGAGTACTTTGTCGATCGCTACGGCCATCGGAAAGCAGAACGAACACCGCCGCTCAGGCGCATGCTCGACCTCGGGGTACCCGTCGGCGCCGGTACGGATGCCACGCGCGTGTCGAGCTATAACCCGTTTGTCTCCCTTTACTGGCTCATCACCGGAAACACCGTCGGAGGTCTGAACCTGTATCCCGAAAACAATCGCCTCGATCGCATGGAAGCGCTCCGGCTCTACACGGTCGGAAGCTCCTGGTTCTCTAACGAGGAAGGCAAGAAGGGCGCGATCGCTCCGGGTCAATTAGCCGACCTTGCCGTACTTTCGGCTGATTACTTTTCTATTCCTGATGAAGAAATCAAGGGACTCGAATCCGTGTTGACGATGGTTGGCGGCAAAGTCGTTTATGCGTCAGGAGAATTTTCGAAGCACGCGCCGCCGCCGCTTCCGGTCAGTCCGGACTGGTCGCCGATAAAGCATTACGGCGGCTATCAGCAACCGCAGGAATCGACCGTCGGCATAACGGACCGCGCCGCACGATCGAGAATCGAGGCGAGAATCGAGGCGACAATCGAGGCAACGATCAAGCCCGAGACTGACCATAAGCATCGCTGGGTTTTAGGTGAAGCGGGCATGTGGAGTCTCGGGTGCGATTGTTTCGCATTCTGATAGGGACTTATGAGTACGACATCACAACTGCAATTAGGTACGTTGATTCGCCACAGCATGCTCGAGTTGATTCTCACTTCAGCATTGCTTTTCGGAGTCACAACCATCGTGAGATTTGTCGTGGGCGACTCGCCGATTTCACGCGCGCTTCCACAGATCCATGTCCAACTATTTCTGGTTGGTGCGTTGGTCGGGGTGCTGCTGTCCTTATTGATAATTAGCCCTGCCGGCAAGATCAGCGGCGGCCACATGAATCCTGCGATATCGCTGGCGATGTGGCGCTTCGGCGTGTTTCCCGCGGTTGGAATAATCCCTTACATCTTAGCGCAGTTGCTCGGATCGATACTCGGCGTGCTTGCGGCCCGGGTGGTCTGGGGTTCAGTCGTCGCCCGGCCGCCGGTGTTGTATGCCGTCATTCAGCCAGCGCCCGTCTGGTCGTCGCTGCCGCTGTTTGCCGCGGAACTAGTTGGCATGGCACTGATTGTTTTTGTGGTTGGTTACTTTCTGTCCGTCCCGCGGCTGGCCCCAGGAGTTCCCTGGCTGGTTGGGATTCTCATCGGGCTCGGGATAACACTGTTAGGTACCCAGAGCGGGGGCAGCTTAAATCCTGCACGCCAATTTGGGCCCGCAGTTGTTTCAGCAAACACAGCCAGACTGTGGGTGTTCCTGGTCGCTCCGATGGTGGGTGCCGAACTCGGAGCCCAGCTGCTCCGCGCTTTTCGAAAGCGAAGACAGGTGCTCACGCACCGACTGTGCGGGACTCTTCCTGACAGAGCCCGACTGGACGATCCCTTCGTTGACGGCGCCCTGTGGTGAAGACCCGGCTTGTATATGTGAGGAAGTGACGATTTGAATTCCTGGTCCGATGAGTAAGGAGATGGCGATGCGATTTTTACGAGCATTATCGGTAACTGCTTTTACGATTCTTCTGGTCGTTGGAACTGTTCGCGTTGACATTGGTCAGCAGAAAGCGACGCCCAATCTGGCCCCCAACATTGCTATTGCACCGCAATACAGCTCAACTCACGTTTACGTCACGCCCGACGACTTCGACCGCTTCGTTGCGAGCTTCTTAGCAACTTTCGGCGGTACTACAAGCAAGCAGGTTGTGACAAACGTGACACCAACTCCAAGCAGCACCCTCTCGCAATTAATACTGACGCCAGTCGGAACAGTTTCCGTATTCGGCTACAAGACACCGGTTCCATATCCGTTTGGCGTGGAGCGAACCGGATACCTGGTGAGTGACATGAATGCGGCGGTGAGCGCCGCCCGGGTGACGGGCGCGGATGTTCTGGTTACGCCTTTTGACGATCCGATCGGAAAGGACGCGATAATCCAATGGCCGGGTGGCGTAGATACACAGCTTTACTGGCACACCACACCACCATCCTACAAGCCGCTCGAAACGATTCCTGAGAATCGTGTCTATGTTTCGTCTGATAGTGCGGACACGTTTATTCGGAGCTTCCTTTCCTTTTCGAAGGGCGAGATTGTCTCTGATGATGAGCGCGCACCCGGCATTGAGATTGGCCGACCGCGAGACACTTATCGAAGGGTTCGTATCTCATCGAATTTTGGAAAGCTAACTGTCTTCGTAACGGATGGCCAGCTTCCCTATCCGTATGGACGGGAGCTCACCGGATACGAGGTGACCAACCTGGCGGACACGCTCGCAAAAGCGAAAGGCGCCGGCGCGACAATCCTGGTTGCTCCGTATCAAACCGATCAGCGGCAAGCCTGCTTCGTTCAATTCCCCGGAGGTTACATCGCCGAGATCCACTCAGCGGTTAAGAAGTAGTGATCATCCACAGACTACGCAGATTACACCGATTTCTTTGAGAGAAATGTAGGGGCCCATTCGGTTGACGAAAAGGAATCTGTGTAATCTGCGTAATCTGTGGATGGTGTTCTTAAGAGGAAACATGTTTCAGCGACTCCTTATACTTTTGGTACTGGTTCTCGTTGTTGGTGTAACGGCCGCGCAGGGCCAGTCAGACGAGGAGGCCGAGCCGAAGGTTCCGGATCGCAGCTACAAGCTACTGAGGGAAGATGAAGACTGGAGCTTTCTGCGCGACCCGCGTCTCAGACGCGATCCCTGGGATAAGATCAAATACATTCGACTCCGCAAAAACTCCGATGATTGGTACCTGACGATCGGCGGCGAGGCTCGCGCGCTTTGGGAACAGATCGGAAACGAAAGCTGGGGACAGCAACCCTTCATGAACGGGTACCTCAACTCGAGGTTCATGCTCTCGTTGGATCTTCACCTCGGCAAACACGTTCGCACCTTCTTTGAGTTGAAGAGTGGGCTGAACTTCTTGCGTCAAGGCGGTCCACGTCCGATAGACGAAAAGAAACTCGATTTTCAGGCGGCGTTTTTGGAATTGAGTACCGGCGGCTCACGTCACTGGATCAAGTTGCGGGCGGGTAGGCAGGAGCTCGAATACGGCTCCGGCCGATTGGTCGACGTGCGTGAAGGCCCAAATGTTCGGCTCAGCTTTGATGGCGTTAAGGTGATGGCTAAATTCAACTCCTGGCGCATCGACGGATTCGCAATGCGCCCCGACGGGGACAAACCGGGATTCTTCAACAGTGTCTCCAACCACGAGATCGGTTTTTGGGGCGTGTACGCGACGCGTCCACTTAACCGGAGTACGTCTCTGGATGCTTATTACCTCGGCCTGAATCGCAGGCATGCAACTTTTCAGCGAGGCACGGCCCAGGAAGTACGCCACAGCGTAGGCGCAAGAGTTTCGCGGCCCATCGCGACGGAAGAACCAGGATTCGACTTTGACTACGAGGCGCTCTGGCAATTCGGTTCATTCGGTTCGGCAAACATCCGTGCCTGGACCATGGCGTCTGAGACTGGCTATCGGCTCACGTCGGTAGCCCTGAAACCTCGCTTCAGCGCGAAGGTAGATGTTTCCAGCGGCGATCACCCGAAATCGAATCCGAACACACTGGGAACATTCAATCCACTCTTTCCGAAAGGCAACTACTTCGGGGTATTAGCCACTACTGGTCCAGGCGCCGTCAACTTCATCGATCTCCATCCGAAGGTTGACCTAACATTACCGCAGAGCATTACTGCTTCGTTCGATTGGATTGTTCAATGGCGACAAAGCCTGGAAGACGGAGTGTACTCGGTGCCAGGCTCTTTGATTAGACGCGCAGACGGTAGTCGCGAAAGGTTTGTGGGACACAGGCCTGGCATGGAACTGCGCTGGCAAGTCAACCCTCACCTTTGGTTTCAGGCCGACTATGGGATTTTTTATGCAGGTCGTTTTCTGAAGGACACGCAACCGGGACGCAATCTTAATTACTGGGCACTGTGGGCCGGCTACAAATTCTAGCGAGGCTAAAGCCGAGAAAGCTTTGCGTGCTTTGCGTCTTTGCGTGAAATCCATGGGTTAGTGACGGCTCAACTTACAAATGCACGCTCACGCAAAGACGCAAAGCGCGCAAGGAAGAAGCCGCCTCAAAAACTTGACCCAATCGCATCAAGTGTTGCCGGAAGAGAAATCTAGCCATGGGAGGTTTCTAAATGTTCGTCGATTACCTGAGGCAACGTTTTGATTCGCCCAATAATGACTATTGATGTATAGATTTGTAGACAAACTTCGAGGAGAAACATGGTGCATACGAAGGTAGCAGCGAAACCGTGTGAGGCTTCAGACTTCCGTGGATCAGTTTTCGAGAGATTTCCCGCGCGTGAAACCAGTCTCGGCACGTTAAAAATTATTAGAGCATTGCCCATTCGCCAGAAGCGACTTGTGGGCGCGTGGTGTTTTCTCGATCGGTTCGGGCCGCTTTCCTTTACCGAAGCCAAACCTATGGACGTCGCTCCGCATCCCCACATTGGTTTGCAGACAGTGAGCTGGTTGCTACAAGGAGAGATCGTCCACAACGACAGTCTTGGTAATGAATCTTTGCTCAGACCAGGTGGTGTCAACGTGATGACGTCAGGCGGTGGCATTGCCCATGCGGAAGAGACACCCCGGAAGAACAGCGGCCTCTTGAACGGGGTTCAGTTGTGGATTGCGCTTCCCGATGCCTATCGAAACGTTCAAGCGTCCTTTCAGCACATTGACGAAGTTCCGATCATTGAGCAGGCTGGCGGCATGGTGAGCGTTTTTGCCGGGTCTATGCCTGGTTGCTCGTCTCCGGCAAAACATTTCTCGCAGATTCTTGGGGCGGACATTGCATTGCACGCTACTGCGAGTCTGGAGCTTCCGTTGGACACGTCGTTTGAGCATGCAGCACTGTTGATAACAGGCGATGCAGAGATCGATGGTCAATCACTTGAAGCGATGAATCTCTACTATCTCGGGACAAATCGCTCGAGTGTGGAGTTCAAGAGCAGGGATGGAGGTCACGTATTGCTGCTTGGCGGGCCTCCTTTTCCAGAGAAGATCCTAATGTGGTGGAACTTTGTTGCGCGCACGTCCGAAGAGATTGCGCAAGCACAGACGGATTGGCAGAGTCATCAGAGATTTGGTGAGGTGAAGTATCGAGGGCCGCGGTTGGACGCACCTCCGCTCAGGCGGTTCGCACCCCCCAATCCGGCCAGCTGATCATAAGTCGCCTTTAACATAATGGTTCCAAAGCTGATTTCGGCTTTAAGACTCGCCTAACGCTGCCGATAAGAACCAGGTCCGCCGCTCAGACTCATCAATCCAGTTCTCGATCAAGCTCGCCGTGGCTACATCGCCGTTTCGGTCGCATACCTCGTGCGTCAAACGTAAGAAACCTGTTAGTTGTCTATTATCGGAGCACAGCTCGGCGAGCATTTCGGTCGCGCTGAGGCTGGCATCATTATTGTCTCGCAGGCGCTGATGCCGGCTGACGTCACTGATGGAACGCAGGGTGCTGCTGCCAATTTTTCGAGTCCGTTCGGCAATGTCGTCGCTCATCGCAAAGATTTGCGCCGCCTGTTCATCCAGGAGCAGATGATAGTCTCTGAAGTGTGGGCCACTAATGTGCCAGTGAAAGCTTTTGGTCTTTAAGTAAAGTGCGAACACGTCGGCAAGCAGCAGGTTCAACGACTCCGCTATCTGCGCTACTTCCTCTCGTTTAAGATCGGTTGGCACTATGAGATTGCCTTTGGTCATTTCACTTAGTTGAGTTACGGTTTGCATTAACTGTTTTCCTCTTCTTCGAAAACTCTCTGAGTTCCCTTCGCTCAAGTTCCTCAACAGAGGTTACCATCGCAAGCCGCTCTTAACCTTCCCTGTGCTTGCTGCATTTTGCAGATTTTTGCTGAGATGTTCAGACGTGGTGCATAAGTGAAAATCGCAACGGAGAGCACCTCGGCGCAACCATCGAAAATACTTCGGGCGGTCCTCCTGGTACTCTCGGTCGACGATACGGTCTAACCGGCTGTATACAGGCCAGGAGAGGAAATATGGATTGGATCTTATTTGCCGCCGTGCTGCTGCTCGCGTATCTCGCGGCACACTTTTTCATCAAGTATGACAACAAGCGAATTGAAGCTGAATGTGAATTCACGAAAGAATCTAATCACACTTGAAGACCTAACTGTGGAAACGAATCCTCTACAGCTTGTTCCTAAAAGCTTTTGGGGTCGTCCAGACAAGTTTGCGAAAAGTGGTCGTAAAATGACTTTGGCTCGCGAAGCCGGCCCGCAAGGCGATGTCAGCGATGGGCAGGTCTGTATCTGATAACAACTTCTTGGCCCGCGCAATTCGCTGCTCAGTCATATACGCGTTCGGACTGATTCCCATCGATTGTTTGAACGCGCGCGAGAAATGAAAATAGCTCATTTGGACCGCTTCAGAGACTGCGCTCAATGTGACCGTCTGCTCCTGATCGAGATTGTCGTTGATGAATTCGATCGCTTTGCGTAGTTTTCGCGGCGCCATTCCGCCACGACTCGTTTGCAGATCCTTCAAATAGCTGTACCGTCTGACAAGCTGCATCGCGAGCACCTTAGCCAGTGAATCGGCGTACAGTCGTCCGATGACGTTCGAGTCTTTGAGTTCGTGGCGCAGAGACATGCCGATGTGATGTATATGCTCGTCCCTGATGCCAAACTGCGGGGCGATCGAAACCTGACTGTAATCGACATCTATCGACTCGGCAGTCGTCCGCAGAAATTGCGGATCGAGATACAGATGCAGAGTGTGGCTTGGGGTATCGTCCTGCTGCCAATCAACAGACAGGCCGGCAGGGACAATGGCGATCGCTCCCGATTCCAAACTCTGCTCAAAGTTCTCGTCACCGATCCGCGCCGTTACGTCCACAGAAGGCCCTAATTGAACAACGATGCAGTGATTCTCAAGCGGGGGCATGGTCCATTCCGAGGTCGACTGCCGCAGCTCAAGCGCGCGCAGATTCTGCCATCCAAGGGGTTGGCTTGAGGCCACCACAGCCTCGGGATAGATCAACGATAGATCGCTCACCACTGTGGGTGCGATTGCCAGTCTCTTCTGCCGACCAAGTTGGGCGGACCGCTCGCTTACCGGACGAATCGTCGCCGTTTGCGGGAAGTAACCGGATGATTCTGACCGAACTGTTGCTGCACTATGCATCTCAATCTCCCCTTAGCATGCTTTGGTTTACGAACAGATGCTTCAGACTGTCGCCCCAATTAGTTGACTCTTTTGTGCCGGGGCGCCAATGAAGCCGGCATATTCCGCTGCCGATGCAGCCAGGGCCGCATCGCTCATCGGTCTGTCCTCATAACGTTTCGAGAATTCAACCTCGCTACTTCCATCGTTCAAATTTACATAGACGACATCGCCAGAAGTCACCTGACCGGTAGCGATGAGATTCGATAGTGGAAGCAACAGCAGCCGATCGATCGAGCGCTTCAAGTGCCGCGCGCCGTATTTGTAGTCGATGCCTTCACGTAACAACATCTCTTTCACCGCATCTGAGCATTCAAAAACAAACTTCGTATCCGAACTCATGATTCGATTTTGTAGCGCAGTCAGCTCCAACTCGAGGATCTGACGGAGGTGTTGTTCATTAAGTGAATGAAAGACCACCACTTTGTCGATTCTGTTCATGAACTCGGGAGAGAAATTGCGGCTGGCGGCCTGGATAGCTGTGCGACGAATCTTCTCGTCGAGGTAGCTTGCGTCTTCACACAAGGCGTCCGGTTTTTTTGCCGCTGCGAAGCCGATGTTTGCCTTCACCAGGTCCGATATCTCACGCGCACCGAGATTGGAGGTCATAACGATCACCGTCCGCGAAAAATCAACGCGACGGTTATCGCCTAACGTTAGCGTCGCTTTATCCAGTACGCCCAGCAAGAGCTGCCATAGTGAATCTGAAGCCTTCTCAACCTCGTCAAAGAGAACTAACGAAAGCGCCACCTCGTTTGTCTGAAACCGGTTTAGATTCTCCTGAGTCAGTAGCGGCGAGGTCTCGCGATGGCCCAGGTAGCCCGGAGGCGAACCGATTAGCTTCGCGATCTCGTGCGAGTGCTGAAACTCCGCGCAATCGATTTTGATGATTGCGTTGGCATCGCCGAAGAAGACTTCGGCCGCAGCCTCAACCACACGCGTTTTGCCGGTTCCGGTAGGACCAAGAAAGAGCAACGTGCCGAGTGGGCGGTTCGTCTGGTTGAGCCCGGCGAGAAAAAGCTGGTAGACACTGCTCATTTCGCGGATCGCGTTTTCCTGACCAACGATGCGAGCCGAAAGCTTCTCATCGAACTCCCGGGCACGTAGAGACTTGAGTTGCGGGTTTAAGAAGAAGGGGGTTTTCAACAAGCCTTGCTCTCTATCCACTTCAGCAAACATCACGCTCTCCTTTTGTTAATCACTTTGCATCTCTTTGTCTTTCAATCCACTCACAGATGTACGCCGGGCAATTTCGAAGCTCGATGTCATCAGATTCGCATTGCTCCAAAAACCTGACAGCCTCATGATCCACCAACGTTAGATCTCGCAAATCCAGGACTATCGACCGGCCCACTTCTTCGGATTGGAGTAACTGTCTTAATTCGGCTAAGTTCTCCTCATCCAATCGACCGCTGATTCTCAGGACTACTTGTCCGTTCGCTTCTCTCTGGATTCTTAACATCGGGCCTCCAGCTCTAAACCTCGTACTGCAGAGTGCAATTGCCTGGCCGTTTGTTAAGTCATTGAAAACTAAGCTACGAGAAACTTTGAAGAATGCCGAAGTCCCGGACAATTGACGAAACTCCGGTCAATCACAACGGCCATACCCGATATTCTTTCCTTTTTTTCTGGCATAAACGATCGATCACAGTTGACGGTCCCGCAGGCATGCGACTTGCGACCACATCCCATGAACTTTACAATCTTTGAACAAAGTTCAATGCTCGGCTGATCCGACTTTCACCCGTTCGAAGGTCGTTGCTTTCTGAACGGCCTTTCCAGGGGTGAATCTGAAACTCGCCGGGGTGCATTCTCCACAAGACCCTTTGGGAAGTCCTTCAGGTAACTCTGAAAAAGTATGAAAAACTCGGAATCGTTCGCGGGGTAACGAATTGGCGGCTTCTTAGGACGGCCTGGGCGATCAGAGCGCAGGCATTCAGAACGGCTCTCACAATGAGTGATCTCGGTAAGGATAGAGAATCGAGTCCACCTGCCGGTTACTTGTACCGCTTCGGCCAGTTTGCGCTGGATTCCCGGAAGCGCACGGTATCTTGCGCCGATTCACCTGTCGCTCTCACCCCTAAAGCCTTCGACGTCCTGCTTTTCCTGGTGCAAAACCCCAACCGCCTGGTCACCAAGGAGGAATTGTTGCAAGCCGTGTGGGGCGACACCTTCGTGGAAGAAGGCAACCTGACGCAATACATCTCGCACTTACGCAAGGCGCTGGGTGACCATGCGGAAGATGCCAGATTGATCGTGACCATCGCTCGAAAGGGATACCAGTTCACGGGGGAGGTCGCGGTTGCCGAAGCGGGAGATACTACAAAACAAATCGCGGTAGAGGCCCCTGCAACCGAGACCTCGCGAGCCGATGCGCAACCAGTCCACGAAATTCCTGTCAAAGAGGCAGTTCGAAAAGCACCCAGGCGCGGGTGGAGAGCTGCGATCGTCGGTGCCTTCGCTCTCATTTTAGTGGTCGCGGGCTATATGGTCTGGCGGCACTTTCGGGTTGGAACACCACCAGCAACGGAAAAAATCATGCTCGCCGTATTGCCCTTCGCGAATCTCACTGGCGATCCGAGTAAGGAATATCTTGCGGATGGCCTCACCGAGGAAATGATTTCACAGTTAGCCCGGCTTAACCCGGAACGGTTGGGTGTCATCGCGCGAACGTCCGTTATGGGATACAAGAATAAGGACACACGCCTGGACCAGATTGGACGCGATCTTTCTGTGCAGTATGTGTTGGAAAACAGCGTCCGCGCCAACGGAAATCAGATACGTCTTACCGCTCAGCTTATTCAGGTGAAGGACCAGACTCACGTTTGGGCACAGAGTTACGACTATCTGGCGAAAGACTTTCTCAATGTCGAAGACGAGGTAGCTAAAGCTGTTGCTCGGGAAGTCCAGCTGCGTCTGACTTCTCATGAGCAAGCAAGGATGACGCAGACGCATCCCGTCAATCCGGAAGCCTTCGAAGCATATTTTCAGGGACGTTACTCAGCGCAGGATCCGGACGTTGCCGCAAAGTATTTCGAACGGGCAACTCAACTTGATCCCAACTACGCGCTGGCGTGGGTCTGGTTGGCTCGGACACGGTTCCGCCAGGTCGACAGTGGTCGTGTACCTACTGAAGAGGGCCAACGACTTGCGCGTGAAGCGGCTGAGCGAGCATTAGCGCTGGACCCAAACCTCGCGGCGGCCAACGCCACCATGGGAGGTCTGAAGCGAACGTTCGACTTTGATTGGGCTGGAGGGGATGCTTACTTCCAGCGGGCTCTTGCTCTAGAACCCAGTAATCCCGAGATTCTAACCGTAGCGGCTAACGCGGCAGCCGAGTCCGGCCGCTTTAACGAAGCTCTTAGACTGATGCGTCGAGCGGTTGAACTAGATCCACTCAATGCGAACCTGCGGGCGGGCCTTGGGCAACTCGAATATTGGGGGGGTGCCCCTGACGAAGGAATAGTCGATCTCAAGAGGGCTCTTGAACTCAATCCGAAAGCCACACCCCGTATAGTTTTGGCCGAGATTTATGTGATACAGGGGAGGCCTCAGGATGCCTTGGCTGAAATCGAGCAATTGCGACCTGGGTCTCCCTACCGCTTGCAACAGTCCGCTATCGCCTACCACGGGCTTGGCCGGGAAAAAGAGTCGGATGCCGCTTTGCAGGAGTTAATTGCGAAGTACCAGACGATTGCTGCGTTCCAGATCGCAGAGGTTCATGCTTTTCGGAACGAGCCTGACAAGGCGTTCGAATGGCTGGACCGGGCCTATGCCCAACGTGACGTTGGTCTGGCCTTGACGAAAGTATCGGCTCTACTGAAAAACTTGCACGGCGACCCGCGATATGCGGCGCTCTTGAAGAAGCTCAACTTTCCGAATTGAGTTACGTTGTCCTATTTAGTTTAAGAGCTATTTTGCGGGAGACGTCAGTCCTCAAGCTCCGACTAGAGCCTGAAGCGGTTCTTGTCGATCTTGAGAGTCTTAATTTTCGACTCCAAAGTAGATCGTGCAATACCCAACCTGGCCGCTGCGCCAGAAGGACCGAAGACTCGTCCGCCGGACTCCGTAAGAGCTGTCTCAATCGCCTGTTTCTCCTCGGCGGCCACCCTTTGCCGAAGCTCACGTTGGCTGGTCCGAGACTTGTGCAACGGTTGCCGCGGTAGCCAACTCGCATCGACCAGGAAACTTTCGCTTTCGGAAACGATGACCGAGCGCTCAATAACGTTCTGCAGTTCGCGAACGTTACCGGGCCAGGGGTACAGTTGGAACAAATCGAGCGTCTCCCTGCTTACCCGCCCGATATTCTTGCCTTCTTTTCTGGCAAAGCGATCGATAAAGTATTGGACCAGCAGCGGAATGTCTTCTCTCCGCTCTCGCAACGGAGGGATCTCAATGGGGAACACGTTCAAGCGATAGAAAAGATCCTCGCGGAATGAGCCGGCGGCGATGCCAGCCTGCAAGTCACGGTTAGTTGCAACTATCACTCGGACGTTTGCTCTAATTGATTTGTTTCCGCCGACGCGCTCAAATTCACGTTCTTGAAGCACACGCAGGAGCGCGACCTGAGTCTCCGCGGGAAGCTCACCGACTTCATCAAGAAATATTGTGCCCCCTTCAGCCAATTCGAAACGGCCAAGCCGGCGCGCGGTCGCACCCGTGAATGCGCCCTTCTCATGACCGAATAGTTCCGAAGCAACCAGTGACTGAGGAATGGCGGCGCAGTTCACGCTCACGAAGGCGCGATCGGCACGCTTCGAGGCCTTGTGAACAGCGCGGGCGATCAACTCCTTGCCCGTGCCTGTCTCGCCGGTGATTAGTACGGTTGAGTCTGTTGGCGCCACCTTTCTTACCAGGTTGAGCACTTGCACCAGAGCATCCGAATTGCCAACTATCTCTTCAAACATCGAGGTCTTGATTATCTCTTCACGTAGTGCAATGTTCTCTTTTCGTATTTCTTCTTCAGCCCGTTTGCGATCCTCGATATCAGTTCCGATGCCACACCATCGTGTTATGTCACCCCGTTCATCCTTAATCGGAGCAAAGCGGATAATAAAACAGCGAAACTGCCCGTCATGTCTCAGTAACCGAGCCTCGTGCTCAAAAGGCCGGGCCTCGAGAAATCCCTTCATTCTTTCACTGACGAAATGTTCACGATCGTCAGGATGAACGAGATCAAGTCGAGACCCGGGCCAGGGATTAGTAGGTTCAGGCTGACGCGGATCGGCTCGCCATACGGTGGCGCCGAAATACTCGAGCCCCACCTGGTTAAGGTAGAGAGGGCTGCCATCGGGTCCAAAGACGCCAATGTGTTGGGGCGCCAGGTCCAGAATCTGTCGCAGCTCTGTCTCTTGTTCGCGGATTTTTTCTTCCGCAGTCTTGCGCTCCTGGATATCTATGCTCGAGCCGTACCATTTGATGATCTTTCCGAGTTCGTTACGCAACGGTTCTTTGTGGTGCATAAACCAGCAATACTTGCCGTCGGCGCGCCGCATCCGCGACTCGGCAAGAAACGGTTCCCCTGACTGCACCGATGCGAGCCACCGGTCTACGAATGCTTCCACATCTTCCGGATGGATCTTCGAGGTCCAGCCCCAGCCGAGCAAATCTGTTAGAGGAGCGCCTACATATTCCAGCCAGCCGCAGTTGAGGAAGTCGAGTTCACCATTGGGTAAAGCGGTGTGAACAAACGCGGGGGTTGTATCTACGAGGTGGCGATATTTGCTCTCACTGGCGCGCAGTTCTTTCTCGGCCCGTTTGCGCTCGGTGATGTCGATCACCGTGCCTACGAGTTCAATCAGATCGCCGGACGAATTGAGAATAGGATGACCGGTGCTCTGGATGTGCCGAACCGAGCCATCCGGATGGACAATGCGATATTCAACTTCAACGTCGACCTTCTCATTGATGGCCCTTTCGGTTACTTCCCACTGCCAGACTCGATCGTCGGGGTGAATTCGCTGAAAGAATTCTTCGAATTGGGGCACGGCCTCTCGCGGATCGAAACCCAAAACTCGGTAGCATTCGTCCGACCAGTACCTGATACCGTCTGCCTCACTCCAGGCCCAACTGCCGGTGTGGCTGAGTTTCTGCGCCTCCGCAAGGTAAGCCTCGCTCCTACGCAGTTCTTCCTCGGCACGCTGGCGCTCGGTGATGTCGATCACCGTGCCAACGAATTCATGCAGATCGCCGGATCGGTCGAGGACCGCACTACCTACGACGTGAATGTCCCGCATTCCTTTGTCCGGATGAACGATTCGGTAATCCAGTTCGAACTCCCCCTTGTCGCGGATCGCTTTCTCGAACCCTTCCCTGCTCGCGTCCTGATCGTCTGGGTGAATTTTCTGAAAGAATTCTTCGAATCGCGGTACCGGCCCAGCGGGATCGAAACCCAACACGCGATAGCATTCCTCTGACCAGTACCTGATATCCTGGTTGGGATTGGGATTCCAAGCCCAACTGCCAGTGTGGCTGAGTTTCTGCGCCTCGGCCAGATAGGACTCGCTTTCTCGTAGCGATTCTTCAGCCAACCTCTGGTCCGTAATGTCGGTGACCGCGCCCACGAATTCGCGGTTGCCGAATGCATCCTGGGTTGCGTGAGCCAGGGCGTGGACATGCTTGACTCGGCCATCGGACAGCAACAAACGATAGGCATGCTCGAAATCTGAAGCTCCTCGGGACGCACGTTCAATGACTGACTGAACGTCGGCGCGGTCCTCTGGATGAACGCGTTGCGCAACTAAGTCTATTGTTGGCGTGACCGCTGGGTCATATTCGAAGATGCGATAGGTTTCGTCTGACCAGATAATCTCGCCGGTCTCAGGTTTCCACCCGAAGCTGCCTGTTTGACTAAGTTTTTGGGCTTCGGCCAGGTAGGCTTCACGGCGTCCGAGTTCCTGAGTCAGGAGCTCGTGCTCGGTAACATCGATTCCCGTGCCGATAAACTCCTGGACCGCCCCAGCGTGAGTCGCCGGGCTGGCAACGCAACGTACGCGGCGAACTTCCCCATCAGGACGCACGATACGTTTCGTGAAGTCGAATCCTCGACCTTCCGCAAACATCTTCTGAATAGTTTCCGCGACAAACTCGCGATCGTCGGGGTGGACGAGCTCCATATACTCTTCTTTCGTCGGGGCCTGGCCGCCAGGATCAAGGCCATAAATCCGGAACATCTCTGAAGACCAATAGTCGAAGCCGGCTGCGTTGAAGACCCAACTACCCGTATGCGCCAGGCGTTGTCCTTCCGCGAGATAGAACTCGGCTTGTTTGCGGCCTTGAATGTCGAGATTGACGCCGATCCAATAGAGAAGTGTTCCATCGCTCGCGCGGACGGGTTCGGCCCGACTGAGATGCCAGCGATACCCTCCTTCAGCGTTACGAACTCGAAAACTTACATCACCCGCGCAGCCGGTGCGTAGAAGGGTGGACCAGACTCTACGTGCCTCTTCGTGGTCGTCAGGATGTAACAGAGCGATATGGGAATCCCACGCTGCGCCAGTATCGATGCCCTGCCGGATAGGATGATCTTTGGGGAGGCCAAGGTAATTCGAACCTCGTTCATTCAGGAAGGTGAGCCCGCCGGATGCATTACAGTACCAGGCGAACGCAGGAAGCAGATTGAGAGCGGCTTGTAATTGCTTCTCCACCGGGGGGCGCTGCTGATTAGATCTATCTAATTGCAGTGTAGTATCTGCCAGAAGCTTGAAGGGATCTTCCGTGGTGAGCTTTCGTGAGGCGTCTTGTTCGTTGCTACGTGCCACCTTGCCTCCGCTCAAAACGCTTTTATTTTGGCATTGTACAACTCAATCTTGCAGCGTCACAAAGACCCTCAGCGCGGTGTCCTAATTTGGAGTGCGCCGACCTGTCGGCGCTTTGGCCGCTGCGACCTGTCGCAGCTGATCCTGTGAAAATGGCCGACATTACAGAACGTCGTCAAGCCGCCACAGCACAAAGCGGTGACAGGTCCAAATAGGACACTATTCAGCCTCTTCATGAGCCACAGATTCAGACGCGAAATAAATGCGCGTGATGTCGGGGTGCTTTTCACGCACAGTCGCCTGCACTCGCTTAACCGCTGCTCGGACATCGATCGCTGACAGTTCATCGCGGAACTTCAAATCGAGCGTGAGTAACACTTCATGTGGTCCAAAGTAAACGGTCAGCAGCCGGCTAAGGTGCGCGACGTCTTCGTCCGCCTCAACCAATTTACGAATGCGGCCCAACGTTTCAGCATCAACGCCCTCGCCAATCAGTAGCCCTTTGCTTTCGTAGGCAAGGAAGATTGAGACTACTCCAAGCAACAGCCCGATCATGACTGACGCCACGCCGTCGAGGTACTCGTTGTGCAAGAGTCGCCCAAGAAAGATGCCGAGAAAGGCGAAAACCAGTCCCAGCAGCGCCGCCGAATCTTCAAAGAAGACCAAAAAGCTGGCCGGGTCCTTGCTTCTGTGAATGGCAGTGAAAATCCCGCTCCGGCCTTTTGTGACTCGAAACGCTCTCCACCCGAACACCCATGTGGTCCCTTCAAAAATGAAGGCGAACGCCAACACCAGGTAATTCCAGAACGGCTTAGTCAAAGGTTGCGGTGAAATCAGATGAGTAACGCCCTCGTAAATCGACGTGCCGGAACCCATCGCGAATATTGCAATCGCGACAATCAGCGACCAGAAGTAGAGTTCCCTGCCATGACCAAAGGGGTGTTCAAAATCGGGAGCTCTGCGGCTCAGGCGAATGCCCAGCAGCATCAATCCGCCATTGCCGGTGTCAACTAGTGAATGGATGCCTTCGGAGATCATGGCCGAGCTGCCGGTAAAAGCTGCGGCCACGAACTTAGTGAAAGCAATTGCGATATTGCCCAGGATTGCTGCGGTGATGGCGACTTTGGATTCTGCGGCTCCGTCGTTGGCCATATAGGACTGACATTCTACTTCTTGCCTGGTGTGATGCCCATTTCCGTTCTTACTTTTTCACAAACGTGATCCTCGTGGCGAACTGCCGGCCCACGCCATTGAAAAAGCCGCCGAAGTTATCACTCGCCAGGTTGTTCTGAAAGTCGCGCGGATTGAAGTGATTCGTGAGATTGAAGACCTTGAGCCCCAGCTCCAGGTGATAGTTCTTGAATTTTCCGATTAAGCTCACAGTCCGCTGAATCTGCAAATCGAGCGAGGCGAAGTTTGGAAAGCGCCCGGCGCGGTTTCGCGGTCCAACAAAATTTCGGTCCTCATCGATGGTCGAATAAGGAAAGCCCGTGCGCAGATCAAGGACCGGGGTGAGCGTGATCCGATACGGGACGTGGAACTCCCCGCGGAAGAGAAAACGATTGGGCGCGTCCCAGGACAGGCGCGAGTACTCATTTGCCTGGATGATTGGGTTCTGAAAATTGCTGAAGTAGGAATTGAAATCGTTCAGGTCCCCTTGCGATGAAGAATGGACGTACGAAGCCGTAAACTCATCCTTCTCGCGGAATTTGTAACGCGCGGTAGCTTCCAACTCTCGGTAGCGCGAACTTCCGGAATTGTCCAATGCAAGTATGCATTGTTGGTTTGATGAGGACCCGGTCGCTACCCCGACGCGTCGGGGTTCCGACATTGGGTTCAGGATAAACTCGCGCCGAGCCTGGCGCTGTTGGTAACCAACCCGCACGAACAAATTCTTCAGCCACTCGCGATCAAACTCGAGGTTCCAGTTGACGCTGCGTGGCGTGCGAAGCTTCGCACCCGCAAACTCAAAGCGCTGGCGTACCGGTGAGCCGATAACCTGTAAACCATCGAGCCCAAAGTTAGTTAGGATCCGGTCCTGCAACTGAGAAAAGCTCGCGACGTTGAGATTGATATCGTCATAGAAGATCCCAATGCCGCCTCGGACCACGGTGCGTCCGTCAACCAGCGGCAGAAATGCGAAACCGAGGCGCGGCGAAATATTGCTTTCGCTGGCAACGTTGTCGCGGTCATAGCGAACGCCGTACTCAACCGTCAGCCGTCGATTAAGAGTCCACTTGTCCTCAAAGTAAGCGAGAAATTGTGTCTTGTTACGGCTGAGCAGGCCGTTACCTTCATAATCGAACTGTTGGCTGCGAGTCCCGTCGGCTCTCAGAATCCGCACTGTGCTGCTGGTATTACGGCCATTGAAAGTAACGTGACTGATTCCAGCTCCAACTTTGATGAAATGCGAGCCTGCGAAACTCGGCCCATCGAAACTGTAGGTCTCCAGCACCTGATAGCGCTTACTGCGCCGTGCCTGCTGGTTGAAGAAGCTCCCTGAATTCTGGTCGGGCGCGTAATTCAGCGGCGCGCTGCCTGAGCTGGGAAAGACATCTGCATCGAACTGCTTAATGCTGAAAGCAGACTCGAGCACTGATTTGTTGTTGATAATTCTCCGCTCGTTGATCGCGATCAGGAAGCCGCGCTGCTTGAAATTCGGCGTCACTCCCTGATGGTTGAAGGTATTTAGTCCAACGTGTCGCAGCTTTTCCGGAAACAAGGAAACTGTCGCCGTCAAGTGATCCTTGCTGCCAATTTCCCAATCGAGTTGCGAGAGGGAGTCGAAGCTTTCGAGATCTGTATCGCGGCTCAGCGGCGGCAGATTATCTACGGGTGTGCGAATAAACCTATATTCGAATGATTGGAAAAACCTCAACTTGTCCTTAATCACAGGACCGCTAAAAGTTACCCGTGGTGTGAAGGCTCCGATACCGACAAAAGAGCCGCCGCGACGGCGCATCCTTGGGAAAAAGCTGGTTGCGTTGGCGTGGTACTTGTCTGATCCCGATCTTGTTTGCACTGAAGTTACGCCACTGGTGAATTCTCCGTACTCAGCTGCGTAGGGATTGGTCAAGACCTCGACCGACTGGACGGCTTCGATCGGCAGGTTAATCGCCGACTCGCCGGTCACGGGATCAGTTACATTCGCGCTGTTAACGATCATCCCGCTTTGGCTTGAACGCGCGCCTTTCAGGTTAATCAAACCGTCGGGTCCCCTCACAACTCCGGGAACCAGTGGAATGGCATCCTGAAATCGCTCATTGACCAACGGCAGCGTTTGTAACTTGTCCTGCTTGAATGATACCGGTTCACCCGAGGGCGTCGTGTTTAAGCCGTCGCTGTCTTCAACTACCGTGACATCCGCTGTCAGGCCCTCGAGCTCGAGGTTTATGTTTTCGACTACGTTGGCGTCGTTTTGAAGGGCCACTGTCTTCGTTTGCTGCTTGAAGCCAGTGAGACCAATTTGCAATGTATATACCCCGGCTACCAGGTCCGTAAACTTGTATTCTCCCTGCTCGTTGGTGACTGCTGAGCGCGGCTGGTCGCCTGGCTTTGCCGGTGTCAGATTTACACTCGCACCCGGTAATCGTTCACCCACGCCAATAGTTGAACTGACGCTGACTGTTCCTTGCAGCATGCTGGTCTGGGCCAAAGCAACCTCCATAGATGCCGACAAAAGACCGACCAACATAATGAGCCTGACCATCCAGTGCCGAGGGTAGTGCCCTAATTTGGAGTGCGCCGACCTGTCGGCGCTTTCGTCGCTGCGACCTGGCGCAGCAAGTTGTGGAAAACAGCCTATTATCAAACCCGCGGCGTCGAGCCTCAGCGGGCGAAAGCGATGACAGGTCATCGCACTCCAAATTAGGGCGCGCCGGGCTGTGCCGGGACGGAGCCTCGAGGCTGGTTGTACATTATTCTGATATGACAATTTATTTGCTCCTAAATCTCCGTCCTACACTGCTGTCCAAAGAGCTATGGTCGCGGAGCCATTTGCTCCTGAGAAGCTGCCTGCGTTTTTCCCTGCGAAGAGATTCCTTTATTGACAAAGACCTTAATCTCAGCGCGACGATTCAGAGCTCGACCGACTCGGGTGTTGTTCAACGCGACCGGATCTGATGAACCGAAACCAAATGGTTGAACCAACCGGTAAGGCGGTACACCGTGTTTGGTCACAAGGTAGTCAGTCACGGCCTTTGCTCTACGTTCACTTAGCGAACGATTTCTGGCTGGTCGACCGGTTGAATCGTCATAACCCTCAACTGCAACTAGCCAACCATTCAGGTTCTCACTGACAGTGTCTGCCACTGCATCGATCTCTAACCTGGCCTGCGGAGAAAGACGAGCGCTTCCGTTCTTGAAGTGCACTGCAATTGTTGCTAACACGTCGTAATCATCAAGCTGGTTGATCCGCGAATTCGCTGTCGTTGCATTGGCGTCGGCCTGGTCAGCCGACGACTGCGCATTATTCGCAGCGGATGTGGCCGCATTTGCAACGGTGCTTACTTCATCAACTTGGCCCGAGAGTCGTTGCGCATTTTGTTCAGCCTCACCAATGCGCTGCTGATTATTTTCTGCCAGCGCCTGCGTCGATTTCGCAAGGTTCTCAACTGGGTCCACGCGCGACTCGAGCGCCTGAGCTGTTCTCAGATCCTCTTCGTCGAAGCGAATCTGCCTGGCCACGATCTGGCCATCACTGTTTGTGCCTCCCTCCGCCTCCAGCCTCAGACCGCGGAGGATCTCAGTTGCATTTGAAGATCGGTCAGCACGAAAGAGGCCTTTGCGCACTAACCTGATTTTTGTCTTATCCGTTGTGACGACGGTCGTTTCCTCGCCGCGTGAATCGCGAATGGTGAATGCATCGCCATTGCGATTGATGACGATGCCGGTGGCCTTTGCTTTCTTTCCACCAGCTATCACGGTCGTATCTGGCGCCTTTGAGACACTCGACTCCACAGTCAACGCGGCGCTATCCTGGCCCAGCACCGGACCGGAACAGGCGAGTGTGATCGCCAATGCGATCAACAGAATTTGTGTTTTCTTACTTTCCATCTAACTAGGTCTCCTCTTGTATTCTTCTGCACACGCGCTTCGTCTGTTCTCACGCGTGTGAGTTAACAAAAGTCGCGCAACTTAGTTAGTGGATCTTACGTGGAAAGGTGAGAGCTGTTTTTCGGATTCCTGCTGGAATGTTCTTTCTCTTGTGGTTATGCGGGGACTATGACTTGATTTCAGCTCTTCCGCGATAAGCGGCGGGGGTGAGGCCGGTGCGCCGTCGAAAGTTGACGCGGAAACGCTCTTCACTATCAAACCCTATGCGTCGTGCAACTTCAGCGATTGAAAACTCGCTCTCCGTCAGCAGAATCCTGGCTTCCTCAACTCTACGTTCAGTGAGATAACGATGGATGCTCTTGCCGGTAGACACCCTGAATGCTCGCGCAAGTCTCGCGGGCTCGATACCAACAGCACGAGCGATCTCCTCTGTCGAGAGACTCCGATCAAGGCCCCTGTTGATGTAGTCAAGCGTTGACTCGAGGAGATATTTAGGAAATCCTCCCACCTCTTTGGCCGTGCAGGTTTCCGCCGTGTAGTACTTGACGAGATGTGTAGCCAGAGTTTGGATTAGTAAGTTCACATATTCTGGAGCGCCACGACGGCTCGTCAGCTCTTCCTCCAACTGATAAATAGTTTGCTCGGCCAGCGAATCAACCGCGCCTAATACCGGGACTATCGCCGGCGATACCCCGGCTTCACTGGCGGCGCGCTCAATCACTGACGGGCTGAGATGCAGTTGTAGGAATTCGCAAGGCTCGACGTACGCTCCGTCGATTGAAAAGCGGTACGGCGCTATGGTCATGTCGCCGCGCCGCAGCGTTACTCGAGTACGCTTTTCGCCGCACCTCACTTCAAACTTTGACGGACCATCAAGTTGAATCGAAATGGAATACAGGAGGAAGCTTTGGGGCAAAAGTGCAAGGCTGGATTGTCGATCGTGCTCAAATATGACGTCGACGCGTTGAAGCAATCTGCCCCCTATCATTCGAGACCTCGTTGATCCATTGGATTCGACACCCTCCCGCTCGTCTTAACTATGGTCCGATGTCGGCGATTTACATCCAGTTCGATTCGTCGACCGCATCGACTCCTATGATCCCACTCCGATTGACAGCATTCAATACTGATCTTTCTTTCTAAAGCAAAAGCTAGTGATCCTGAGCAACTGCAAGCAAGACGACTAGACGTCACTCTGGTTATGTTCGCATCTCCATTCGGAAATGCCTAAGAAAAGAGACAAGCAATTGAAGTCACAAATCAGAGTAATAAAGCGGAACCGGGAGATCATTCCCACGGACCGCCCAGCGCCGCGCGAATCAAAATCTGTTGAACAGAACGCGCACGAAATCACAATCGTTATTAAGAACTGGATTGCCGAATCCAGACAAAGCAAGCGCAACCAGAAAGAGTTCTCTTCGCTCTTCACTCTTCCCTCTCAGGTGAAGAGCATCAATCAAGAGTCATAAGACAGATCAGGATTTCGCTCCGTAGGAGTGACATGTTTATGGCCCCCGAAACGCAACCTCCAGTCCACCGCCGTTCGCAGGAGCGGAACGCAACTAGACCTGTACTCATTAAGATACCTCCCGCTCCTGCGAACGGAGCCGGACCGAGATGGGCGTCGCGCTGCTATAAACATCTCACTCCTAACGGGGTGAAAGCCAGGGCACTTTTTCAATGAACGTCAGAAACACGATTCTTGTAAGGCTTTAATTAACACCTCGATCGAATCGAGCTTATGGACAGCTTAGTCGTGAGAGATCTGAAGGTTTTTCGACTCGTTGTCTGGCATTCCTGGTTTTTCCGTTTCGTGCTCGGACGGGCCAATGTGCGTGCCTTGTTCAATGCCAAGTGTCCATGAAGGCGGGTCACTCGCTGGAAACGTATCGCCCAGGATCTTATCAACTGCATCTTCACTAATCATTGTTGCCAGCCTCAATCTTCTCGCCGCCTCAGATCTTGTCATCTTTGTGGCAACAGCCACAGCCACCACCTGTTATGCCGCTTCGCGATTGAAGTGGTGAATCTGAGAATAGCTCTCATCGTCGTTGGGGAATTCCCCGCTCTTTACATCCTGATCGTACGTGTTGAGCGCAGCCTGAATAATATCGAACGCGTTTGCGTACGTCCTGAGGAACTTCGGCTTAAAGTCCGGATTCAGGCCAATCAAATCCTGATAGACGAGAACTTGCCCGCTCACACCGGGACCGGCGCCGATGCCGATCGTTGGAATCTTTAGCAGCTTCGTCACTTGTCGAGCAGCTTCGGCGGGTACGCATTCGAGCACCAGCGCGAAACATCCGGCATGCTCAAGTTCACGCGCCTCAGATGCAAGAATTTCGACCGCAGCGTTGGTCCGCGCTTGCACTTTCATGCCGCCGAGCGCGTGGACTGATTGGGGTGTGAGACCGAGATGACCCATCACCGGCACTCCCGAGTCAACAATGTGTCTGACAATCTCAGCATGCCCATGAACGCCCTCAAGCTTGACTGCATGAGCACCCGCGCTCATCAAAGCCTGTACCGAATCCATGGCTTCCTTCAATCCTTTGCGGTACGAGAGAAAAGGCAAGTCGGCGACAATGAACTTTGACGCAGCGCCTCGGACCACGGCGGCGGTGTGCAGAGCCATTATTGATGTGGTAGCCGAAAGCGTATTGGGAAACCCATGCATCGTCATGACGACGCTGTCACCGACCAGGATGCAATCAATACTCGACCCTGCCACGGCCCGCGCGCTCGAGTAGTCATAGCAGGTGACCATTGAGATCTTGCGTCCTTCTTCCTTCATCTTTTGAAAATCGAGCACGTTCATAGCCGAATCCGTCCTCTTCGGTTGCTAGCTACACACAGCCTCTGCGGTCCAACGATCATTCAGGCTGATCCATCGGTTCGCAAGAGGCCACGGGCTGGCCCCGTGGTGTCACCAAAAATCTGGGCCCGCCTCGGTTAGCGACCAACGTGAGTGACCACGGCGCCAGGCCGTGGTCTCAGTTTTGTGCGACTACCTACTTTTTCTTGGCGCACTGAAATCTAACTTGATTGTTGACACGGTGAAATCCGCGACCTCAATCAAACTGCTACTGAGCTTAATCGCTTCCAAGGCCAGGTTCTTTCATCGAGCTGTCACGTATGTAAAAAACCTGCGAGAAATACGAGAAGCGTTTTAGGAATGGGAGTCTTGACAAATATTCCATTGCAGCTCGCCTTGATAGGTTTCGGCGCCGGCCTTCAATACTTCACTCACCCGCGCTTGCGTCACCTCAGCCCGCGCTCTTTTTCTGCCTCAACAAGTCCGCAAATGACCGAACTTTTTCGCATCGGGTGGTAAGACCTGCGAGCGAGCCGCGAATTACTTTCTAACACCAGCGAACGATCAAATGGTGGTGCCTAGACACCAAAGTCACCTGGAAGGAGAAAGTTAATGAATCGCAAAGTGTTAAGCCTGCAATCGAAAAAGAAAACCCCGAGGAAGGTCCCGCATCTTGGGGGACTTTGGATCGCCTTAACCAAAAATGCGCCTCCGAAGTTGAAAACGGTGGCTTAGGGAAGATTCTATCGTGCTTTGTGGTCGCGGGGCTGTGGTTCCTGATGCCGCCCACAACTCTGGGGCTACTCGCAATTTCTGGCGGCGCCGTAACGTAACCAACGGCATGCCTAACATGGCTGACTCTGGCTACTGATCGCGTTGTGAGTCAGGCCAATTTCTACTTTGTCGGCGAGTTTGAATCGAAGTAGATTTTCATTGGTTTCATGCATGCGATCAGAACAATAGCCAAGGCGGCAACACATGCGATCGCGAGATAACCGTCGGCATACGCGAGGGTGTAGGCTTGTAACTTAACCTGACCGCCCAGTAACAAAGCCGCGCGTTCTTGCGCCGTCTCGGCTCCGGCAGAACCAGGAAACAACCCGTGCGTGAGGAGCTGCAATCGCTCGCTGGTTAGCCAGTTTCCAGCTTCGACATGCAGGCCAATCATGTTGGAATGGAATTGTTCGCGAACGGCGATCAATCTTTGCATGAGGGCCGTGCCGGCTTCTCCGCCGAACAAACGAATGCAGTGGATGAATGATGAGTAGGTGAGGACGTTAATCGGATTAGTCAGCGCATTCGTATCGAACGCATTTTGCACGAAGGATCCGACCAGTGCGGTGAAGCTCAAAGCGAGCCCCAATCCGATCACGATCTGCGAAATCAGGAAGTTGTCACCTGACCACGCACTGGTTACTTGAGCATTGATTAGAGCCGCGATCGCCACCACCGTAAAGCCTGAAGCAAACACCAGCCTGTTATCGAACCGCCGCATCAACCGCGCTGCGATGACTCCGCTGAGTATCAAAGGCAAGATCAGCCATAGCAACACGTGTCCGGTTTGGAGAGGTCTATAGTTTTGCGTTACAGCCAGGACCGCCGGCAGCAGCAAAGCGATTGCAAGTAAGACGAAGCGAAAGCAAAACAGACAAGCACATATGAGCGCGGTGTTCCGGTTGACCAAAAAGATTGGATTCACCATCGGATTCGGCGAGACCCACCTCCGAATCGCGGTCACGACTAACAAGAAACCTGCCGTGACCAGCAGTCCCACAATCACGCCTGAGTGCAGCCAATTTAAGCGTTCCCCTTGATCGAGGGCGCCGTAGATAAGACTCAAGGCCAGGCTGCCATAGAGAAAACCTCTCCAGCTCAAGATGGGCTTAGGTCCCGGCCGCGGCGGCGGGTTTTGGATTGAGAGATAAACGCAAAGCATCATCAGCGGCGTTAAGAAAACGCTTTGCCAGAAGATCCAATGCCACGATAAGTGTTCGACATACAAGGCTTCGAGCGAGGTCCCAATGCTGGTCGCGCCTACAATGTCCATCGAATAAATGCCGATCGCATAGATTACATAGCGCATCGGCAAAGCACGGAGCGCATAGCTCAACGTCAACGGATAGAACGTACCTGAGGCAAGACCACTGATCACCTGTAAACAAAGCATCGTCTGCAAGTTTGGCGACAGCGGCAACAATAGCGAGCTGAGAATAAAAATGGCGGCTGACGAAAGCAGCACGCGTCTTGGCCCAAGTAACCCCCCAAGGTAGACGGAGAATGGCCCCATAAACATCAAGGCCATGTTGTAAGCCGTGGGGATCCAACTCGCTTCATCGATTCCCAGACCCATTGCGCCACGAAGATCCGGCAGAGCAACACTGATCAGACGGCCGTTCAAAGTAACGATGCCGGCGCCCAGGAATACTCCGAGAGTCCCAACGTAGGGATTTTGACTGAGCGAACCGATGACGCCCACGAAACGCGATCGCCAAATATCAAGCGTCGCATTCAGATTCGATCCCTGGTCCAATGCTACGTTAGAAATCACTTCTATCTCTCAGCATCGATAACGCTTCTCTGCGTAAGCTCTGCGCTCTTTGCGTAACAAGTCCGGAGAATCCTGTTTTCTAAGAGAATTTCTTAGACACGTTAAGCCCGGAGGGATTAAATGTTTATAGACCACCTGGCGGCCTACGGTTCATAGCTCCGGAGGAGCGCAATGTGTATCGAGGCCTTATTGCGCTCATCCGGAGCTTGGACTGGTTTGCGACCGGTGTAGCTATAAACATTCTGCTCCTCCGGCGCTTAACGCGTTTGGTTGTGGCTCTGCCGCGCCGTGTCTCTGCTGTATAACGCTCCAACAATCCTTCACCGCAGAGACGCCGAGAGCGCAGCGCTTACTCAGAAAATTTGTGTATCCGATCAAACTTTTCGTGCCTTAGTCCTGATCTTCGCAATTACTGACATGCCGGGACGAAGTCGCTCAGCCAGCTCGGGACGAGCGTCGAGAACTATCTTCACTGGAATGCGCTGGACGATCTTGGTGTAGTTCCCCGTGGCGTTATCCGGTGGTAACAGAGCGAATTGCGAGCCGCTCGCTGGAGCTATCTCCTCTACATGGCCTCGCAGAGTAATGCCGGGGAAGGTGTCTACAGTTACCTCTGCTCCGTCGCCTTTAGAAACATTTGTAAGTTGCGTTTCTTCGTAATTCGCCTGCACCCAGACGGTATTATCGACCAGCGAAATCACTTGCGTGCCCGGTGAGACCAATTGCCCAATTCTCACCTTCCGCTCACCCACTATTCCATCGGTTGGCGCCACAATTCGAGTGTAGTCAAGATTAGTTTGCGCGATCTTAAGAGCTTCCTGTTTGACGTTGAGGTCCGCCTGGAGTTGTTGTTCCTGAGCATCCAAAACCGCACGCTGTTTGATCTGCGCCTCAACTTCCGCGCTCTTGCCCGATGATTGTGCTTGAGCACGCAGTCGTTCCGCCTGGCGCGACGCTACCCCGGCGTGGGTTTTTGACACTTCTGCTCGCTTGCTTTCGAGATAGGCTCGTGCCTGCGTTAACTCTGCTTTCCGGCTATCGAGGATGGCTGCAAAGCGTTCCTGATCCGCGACCACCTGCTCCAGTTTCTGTTTGGTGGCGGCGCCCATCTCAACCAGCGCTTCCTGACGCTGTCTCTCCAACCGACTTCTTTCAGCGTCGGCTTGCGCGGCTGCGACGGCTGCTTCGGCATCAGGAATCTTTGCTTGAGCGGCTTCGACCGCAGCTTGGGCATTGTCCACGTCAGCCTCTGCGCCATTGATCGCGGCTCCGCTTTGAACGATGTCAGCGCTGGCCGCCTGAGTCCCGGCTTGCGCCTGCCAGATTCTCGCGTCTTGCAATTCTTTCTGTTTCGCATTGTTCGCGAGAGCCGCCTGTGCAGCTGCCACGCCCGCCTCAGCCTGGCCCACCTGGGCTTTGAAGTCGTCGTCTTTCAACTGCACCAGCAGATCGCCGGCCTTCACTTTCTGATAATCGGCGACTGCAACTTGTGCGACTGTGCCGGAGACACGCGTGCTTAACGGAGTAATATCAGCCCTCAAAAGAGCATCGTCCGTTCTTTGGGTGCTCCCGCCTCCTACGAAGCGATTCCAAACACCCGTAATTCCAAGAAGAATGCCGGCTGCCAACAATAGGACGACAATAGGCACGAACTTCTTGAAGCTAATTCGACGCTTCGCGCTCGGATCACGTGCGGGGGTGACATTCCCACCGTTATCAGTGGGAGCGGCAGTTGTTCCGTTAGCGGATTCAGCATTCTTCACGGTTGATGCTGTCTGAGTCGCGGACTTTTCCTCGACGACGCTCGCCTCCTTCGTCCCGGTGTTTGAAGAGTGGTCAATCTTCTTGTCAGCCATGCTATTTATCCTCTCCGAGCGCTTTCTCGAACTCAGCCTTGGCCGTCCAAAAAGCCAGCAACGCCCGCTGATATTCATGAGTTGCTTCAGCCAAAAATGCTTGCGACTGAAGTACGTCAGATAAGAGCACCTCCTGAAACTTGAAGCGACCCGTGCTCACACGCAAATTTTCTCTCGCTGAAGTCTCCTCCAGCTTGGCTACGCGCAATGCTTTGCCACTCTGTTGCAGCTTTCTCAACTTATCGCCCACGTCGATCAGAATCTGGTCCTCTTTTTCCTGTAAGCTGTTCTTTGCCTGCTCAATAGCTATGTCTTTCTCAGAAAGTTGATGCTTCTTTCGTCCCCAGTCGAAAATCTCCCAACTCACCACCAAGCCGACATTGGCGAAGTTTTTCGGAATCACGGGAGCGTAGTTGCGCGGCGTTAAGTAAACGAACCCGGCACTTACATCAGGTATGTACTCGGACTTCTTAATGCGCCGTTCCAGTGTCGCTTGTTCTATAACCAGTCTTGCCTGTTGCAGCTCGGGCCTGCTTTCGAGAGCGATCTTTCTCGCGGCGGCCAAGTCGGTTTCAAATGCCGTAAACTCCGGAACACCCGCGACTTCGAATGAAGTATCTACAGATCGACCCAGCAGCATGTTCAATTGCTCCTTTTGGGTGCCTAACTGGTTGGTTAACTCAAGCTGTTCATACTCGACTTTAGCCAGTCGTGTTTGCACGACGAGTAAATCGGCTTTGAGCGACACGTGCTGCATTACGTAATCGCCTGTTACCTTGTCCAACTCACGGTAAGACTTCAGGGCTTCTTCCACGCTGCTTAAAGCGCTCCTCGTTTGCAGAATTGAGTAGTACGCCTTTTTCACCTGATCAATTGTTTCGTTCTGCTGCTGATGCAGTTTCGCCTGGGCCAACTCGCGCGATCTTCTTTCCAGCTTGATATTGAGTCCGATTCGATATTGCTGGGTCAGCGGCTCAGTGACGGTGGTAGCAAAGATCGCAGTCACTTTGCGGCTGTCGTTTAGAGTGAAGAAAGGTCCGAGTCCCGGAAACAGGTTGTTCGCGGGATTCGGCACCTTGAGTTGGTTGTTGGCGAGATTGCCAGCGACGCTGGTATACGCATGCAATGAAGGAAGGCGGAAAGTCTTTGCCGCTGAGACATCCTCGTCAGCCCTCTCAACTCCGAGCTTTGCGATCTTCATCGCATGATTGTCGCGTAAAGCCAGGGCAATCGTCTGATCCAGAGTCAGTGACTCGCCAGAGGCGGGCGCAGACTCCTGAGCTTGAACTGCGAACCAAAACAAAAGTGGTAAGAGTAACCCTAGCGCCCGAAGAACTCTTTGCGGTTTCAGTGGTCCTAGAGCCATAACTCTCGAATTCTAGTCACTAGCGGCTCTCGTTTCTTTCCAGTTTTCGCGCTTTCCTGCGTGATTTTGCTGGGCTTGATCTATTCGACGAAAACAGGCGTTTAGAGTTCAAACTTTAGTTTGTGGTTACGAGAGCACCCAATCTAAAGATTGAACTCTAAACGCCTGTTGTTCACGCTTTTGAACTTCCGTAGCTACCAGAAAACGTATCCAGCAAATCCGTAGCTAGCAAAATCAAGTAGGTCTGAGCAGGATTCGGGAAGAACAATCGTGGCTCGTAGACACAAGATTCCTACGCTGATGCAGCCGCTGCAGACAGGCAATGAGAAAGGACCGGACGGGCGGGAAAGGAACAAGGACGACGTATGAAGAGTGAAGCAAAGAGACCTAAGGTTGTGATTGTCGGTGGTGGCTTTGGCGGCTTGTCCGCCGCCAAAAAACTATCGGGCAGCCCCGTTGAGGTCACGCTTATCGACCGCAAAAATCACCACACGTTTCAGCCGCTCCTTTATCAGGTGGCCACCTCCGTCCTGTCAGCAGGCGAGATTGCGACACCATTGCGCCATATTCTGCACAGCGCGCCGAACGTTGAAGTGATCTTAGGAGAGGTCACGGACTTCGAGGCCGATGCGCGGCGTGTCCTTTTGAAAGATGGCTCGGCACTTCAATACGACTATCTGATCGTCTCTGCCGGTGCGCGCCACTCCTATTTCGGTCACGACGAATGGGAGCACGACGCGCCAGGTCTGAAGACCATCGAGGACGCCCTGGAGATCCGCCGCCGCGTGCTGCTCGCATTCGAGCAGGCGGAGCGAGAGGCTTATCTGACTGGAAAACACGGGCCACTCAACTTCGCGATCATCGGCGGCGGGCCGACTGGCATTGAGCTGGCGGGCGCGATTGCCGAGATTGCGAACCGAGTTCTCCCCCGCGACTTTAAGGCGATAGACGCGGCCATGGCCCGCGTCATGTTGTTCGAAGGCTTGCCCCGTGTGCTGAGCGTCTATCCCGAAGATATATCCCGAAAAGCGGAAGAGCAATTGCAAGAGTTGGGCGTCGAGGTTCGCACCAACAGCATGGTCACAGCAGTCGAGTCGAGCCGGATCAAGGTCGGCGCCGGATGGATTCCTACGAGCGTGACCTTGTGGGCTACGGGCGTTGCTGCCTCGCCACTCGGGAAAAAGCTCGCCGCGCAAGCTCAAGGTGTGCAAGTCGACAGGGCTGGGCGCGTGCCCATCGCTCTCGACCTTAGTCTCCCCGGGCGTCGCGAGATTTTCATCATCGGCGACTTAGCTTCACTCAAGGACGCCAACGGAAAACCGGTTCCCGGTCTGGGGGCGGCGGCGCTGCAAGAGGGCAGGACGGCGGCCGACAACATCCTGCGCGACTTGCATGGCGAAGCGCGCCTGCCGTTCAAGTACTTCGACAAAGGAACGATGGCTACCGTCGGGCGGAGACGCGCTGTGGCCCAGATCGGACGCTGGCACTTATCGGGTTATTTCGCCTGGCTAATGTGGTTGTTTGTTCACGTCGTCCTGCTCGTCGGTTTTCGCAACCGGTTGATGGTAATGCGCGAGTGGTTGTGGGCCTTCTTCACTCGCGAGCGCAGCGCGCGACTAATCACCGGCGACACGGACGCGCCGACGTGGAACCCGCAACGAATCGAAGTCGCCGACGCGACGCACGGAGATTGATCATTATGCCCGCGGATGGAGTTGAGCTGACTGTGCAATCGGAACAGTCGCCGCTAATGGTGGATTGGGAACCGACGCTCGGTGCAATCCGCAGAAGATTTCAGGACATCGCAAAGGCGGAGTTTCAAAAACAGCGTAAGCGCCTCGGTGTAATCAGTGCCGAGCAAGAGATGGCAATCGAAGCAGTACTCATGTCCACGGTAAACAAGATCTCGCTTCGCGTGGCAGTCGCGATGAAAACGGAATTACTGATTGCAGATTGCTGAATGCAGATTTAGGGTCGAAGGAGAACCAGGGTTTGCGATCATTCATAACAACAGCCGGCTGTCTATTGGCCTTAGTGGTAATCGTCACAACACAAAGCGCGCGCGCCCAAACATGTCAGACGTGCGGACCGGCCACTGCATCTGGCGATCGGGAAAGCGCAACAAGTAACCCACAGCTCGATGAGCCCGGAACCGATCCGGTCCCGGATGGACAATTGGTCCGTGCGCCATTCAAGCAGAGCCGTTGGTTTGCGAGATTCGGAGTGCTCGCTGTTCCTTATCACTCGAGCACGACTATCGCAACGGACGGACAACTGGTCTCAGGCGGCACCGCGGAGGCGAGCAGCAATATGACTGTAACCTTCGATGTCGGATATGAGATCACGAAAAACATTTCAGTGTCAGTTACGACTGGCATTCCGCCCAAACCGCATATCAACGGTGAGGGCGCGGTGGCAAATCTCGGCATGCTGGGAAAGGTTCGTTATGGACCAGCATTTTTCACCGGCTACTACCGATTCCCCAAAACCGGACGCTTCCAACCTTACGGCGGCGGCGGAGCAGCGTATGCCATCATCTTCAAGGAATTCGACGGTAGCGTAAAGAACCTTCAGGTTCACAACAACTGGGGATCAGTTCTGCAGTGCGGCGTTGAGTACGAACTGAATTCCAAGTACACACTCTTCCTCGATTTCAAGGAGGTTTGGCTAGGGGTCAACGCGCGTGGTGTGCTCAGCGACGGTACGGCGGTAAAAGCGCGCGTGAAATTGAATCCCTCGCTGGTTACGGTAGGGATCAAGTTTCATCTTCCGTTTGGTCGCGATCGCTGATCATACCGGTTTGCTTTGTCGGCTAGTCCCCCAATTTGTCGTAATTTAAGCCCGCCAATTCCGGCACAACGCTGCGCACATTTCAATTTTCCTGCTGACTAGGCCAATTTCAACGGTAGCCGGTTGGCACAGGTCATGCCCAGTTGTGAAATGACGAAGTCCCGGAGCGACTAAATGTTTAGAGAAGCTGAGTACTCCCAAAAAACTCTTCGATCCAAAGGAGCGAGATACTCCGGTTCGCCACAATGTGTTGCGCTCCTAATGGAGCTCGCGAAATTCTTGCGGATTCATAGCTATAAACATTTGGCCGCGCTGCGGCCTGGGCACCAGAAGCGATTTGTTGTCCGCAATTTTGGGGTTACCACGCTAGTGATGAAGAAGACCAACAGTCACAACCAAAATGCTCTTCTCTGCGCAACAGGGAGGGCGTAGGCGCGAAAGATGAGCAAAATTCAAACACTTTTGTAAACGAGACGAAAGACGGTCCGATGTGCCTTCTCTAACATGTCCTACCATGCGCCTACACTTGTACCGTCATCGCAAGATGGTTCGAGCACTGTTGCTCTTCGCGTTCGTGCTGACATGCGTGATTGTCGCCGGGCAGGTCGAGCCGGTGTTGGGAAGTACTGACGGTGTGACCAGCATCTTCCGCCCTCTGTCTCAACCAGCTCAAGAGATCAAAGAGACTTCGTACCTGGTGCTCGCCATCTGCGCCGTGATCTTCGTCATTGTTGCGGGCCTGCTCATCTATGCCATGGTTCGGTTCCGTCACCGTGCCGGAGATGAAGCGAGCGAGCCGCCGCAAGTCTACGGCAGCAACCAAATAGAACTTGCCTGGACAGTATTGCCGATCTTGATCGTGTTCGTGCTGATCCTGGTGACGTCGCGGACGATCGCTGACATACAGAACCGAAAGCCACCGCCAGGCACTGTCCAGGCTACGGTCGTCGGGCATCAGTGGTGGTGGGAGATACGTTATCCGGAGCTGGGCATCGTGACGGCCAACGAACTGCACGTGCCGGCGAGTGATGGAACCAGACGCCTACCTACGTTTCTCAAGCTTCAATCGGCCGACGTCGCACACAGCTTCTGGGTACCCCAGCTCGCCGGCAAAACCGATCTGATCCCCAACCGCGAAAACCTGATGTGGATTGAGCCGACACAGCCCGGGACTTACCTCGGCAACTGCGCCGAGTATTGCGGCATGCAGCACGCGCGGATGTTGATCCGCGTCATCGTGCAATCACCCGCCGAGTTCGAGCGTTGGATCGCGGAGCAGAAGCGCGCGGCGGCAGAAGAACCTAGCGCGCAGGCAGGCCGCCAGGTGTTCTTCGCCAACTCCTGCGTCAACTGCCACACCATCCGCGGTACATCAGCGCAAGGCGCGTTCGGACCCGATCTAACGCACCTGATGAGCCGCGAAACCCTGGCGTCCGGAGCGGCGCCGAACACGACTGAAACTTTGCGAGCCTGGGTGCGCGATCCCCAAAAGCTCAAGGTGGGTTGTCTCATGCCAAACATGCAGCTGAGTGACACAGAAGTAGACCAGATTGTCTCTTACTTGCAAACGCTGAAGTAGGGCGAGGAAACAAGAATGGCGACTCAAGAAATCGCGTTAGCGGAAGTGAGGCAACCAACAACTTCGTTGATAGATCGGTTGCACAGCCTGGTCGTCACGGTTGACCACAAAAAGCTGGGCCTGATGTATATCGGCACGGCCATTGGCTTCCTGGTGGTCGCTGGGCTCATGGCGTTGGGCCTTCGCCTGCAGCTCGCCGTCCCGAATAACACGTTCCTTGAACCCGATGTTTTCAATCGTTTCTTCACCATGCATGGAACCTCGATGGTCTTCCTGGTGGGCATGGCCCTGGTCTCGGGCTTCGGCAACTATCTCGTACCGCTGATGATTGGCACGCGCGACATGGCCTTTCCCCGCCTGAATGCTTTCGGTTACTGGATGTATCTCTTCGGTGGGCTGCTGCTTTACTTCAGTTATCTGGGCGCGCCGGGGCTCGCGGGTCACGGCTCGGCGCCGGACGTTGGGTGGTTTGCTTACGCGCCACTCACTGGCGCCGCCTTCTCGCGGGGTCATAGCACGGATTATTGGATTCTCAGCCTGCTGCTGACGAGCATCGGCAGTACCGTCTCAGCCATTAATGTGATAGCGACCGCGGTATCGCTGCGCTGCAAAGGGATGACGTTGATGCGCATGCCGCTCCTCGTCTGGTTGATGATCGTCGTGAACTTCATGATCTTACTGGCGCTTCCCGCGCTCTCGGCGGCGCAGATCATGCTGCTGATCGATCGTTATTTGGGCGGGCATTTCTTCGACACGCAGGCGGGCGGCTCCGCCGTGATCTGGCAACACTTCTTCTGGATCTTTGGCCATCCTGAGGTCTACATCCTGATCATTCCGGCCTTCGCGTGCGTGTCGGAGATCGTCCCGGTCTTCTCGCGCAAGCCAATATTCGGCTACCCAGTCATGGTCGGGGCGACCGTAATGATCGGCCTCATCAGTACCAGCGTCTGGGCGCATCACATGTTTTCGGTCGGGATGACGTCAGTCAGCAACATCTTCTTCGCCATCTCGACTTTTACGGTGGCTGTGCCGACGGGGATCAAGATTTTCAACTGGCTCGGCACGATGTACGGCGGCAAGATTCGCTTCGATCTGCCGATGCTTTTCTGCATCGCATTTCTCTTTCAATTTTTGATCGCGGGCCTGACCGGCATGATGCTGGGCGTCGCTCCTCTAAACTGGCAGCTCACGGATTCCTACTTCGTCGTTGCGCACTTTCACTACACGCTGGTCGGTGGATTCCTCTGCGGCATGTTCGCCGGCTTTTACTACTGGTACCCCAAAGCCGTGGGACGTTTACTCGACCGGCGGCTCGGACTTTGGCATTTCTGGTTGTTCGTCATCGGCTTCCACGTGACCTTTGACACGATGCACTTCCCGGGCCTGCTCGGGATGCCGCGACGCATTTTCACTTATGACGCCGGGCGCGGCTGGGACACGCTCAACTTCGTCACCTCGATTGGAGGGCTCCTTCAAGCCGTGGGCATTCTCTGTTTTGTGATCAACATCATTCGCTCGGCTAAGAAAGGCAAACTGGCTGGCAATGACCCATGGGATGCCTGGACGCTCGAATGGACCACCTCTTCGCCACCGGCCGAATATAACTTTGCCACCGAACCGGTAGTGCGCAGCCGGCGTCCACTTTGGGATCTGAAGCATCCGGAAGACCCGGATTGGAAGTACGAGTGAGGCAGGAGCGAAGGGGAAAGATCCGATGACCAACGAAGCCTATTTGCCAATTACTCCAGAAGCGACCGGGTGGAAACTGCCTTCAAGCCGCAAGGTGGCGGTCGTCTGCCTGATCCTGACAGAGACCGGCCTGTTCTCGATCTTCGTCGCCGGGTATGTCTTCTACCTGGGCAAGAGCTTGACCGGCCCAACGCCGCGCGATGTTTTGGATCTTCCGATTCTATCCACGATCTGCCTCCTTTCGAGCAGCGTCACGATTACGTTGGCAGAGCGCGCGTTCAACCGCGACCGCGTGGGGCGCTTCAAGATTTTTTGGCTGGCGACAATTGTGCTGGCCGGGATTTTTCTCGCTTCGACAGCAGCCGAGTGGCGCAGGCTTATCTACCAGAAAGGGCTGACGATTAGCACCAATCTCTTCGGCACGACGTTCTATTCGCTCGTCGGCCTGCACGCCAGTCACGTCATCGTCGGGATGTGTCTTCTGATGTTGGTATTCATCTTCAGTCTTGGCGGCTTCGTGACCATCATGCATCGCGAGCGCCTGAAAATGATTTCGTGGTACTGGCACTTTGTCGATGCGGTCTGGATTGTCGTTTTTACCGTCGTTTATGTCGCCGGACGTTGAGGTCAATTCGATGAACGTGGAGCAGAGCATGCAGTCTGAACAGCGAGGGTCAGATACTTCAAGGATGATCGAGGTGCCCGCACCTACCCCGTGGCCGTTAGTCACCGCGTTCGGTCTCGCTTTGCTGTTTGCCGGATTAGTAACGAGCCTCGCCGTTAGCGTCGTTGGCTTTGTCGTGATCCTCTTCGGCGCAGTTGGTTGGTTCAGAGATGTGTTACCAATGCCGAAAGAGCTATCAGTTGCGGTTGTCGAAACGCCGGCGCCGATTTTTGCGCGCTCGACCCGCAGAGTTGATCACCTGCAACCCGGCGCTGAAAGTCATCGCGTCTACATTCCCGTCAATGTCCATCCCTACTCCGCCGGTCTATTTGGCGGCGTCATCGGCGGCGTCGGCATGGCAATCATTGCTTGTCTCTACGGACTCATCGCCCAGGGAAGTTTGTGGTACCCAGTCAACCTACTTGCGGCTGCGGCGCTGCCGTCTTTGGCTGAGGCAGGACCAGCAGAGTTGAAAGCATTTCACCTGTCGGGTTTCATTGTGGCGCTCGTGAGTCACGGCATCATCTCGTTACTGGTGGGTCTACTCTACGCGGCGATCCTGCCGATGATGCCTTCACGCTTTAGCGCCTTCTGGGGAAGTTTTCTGGCTCCGGTTTTGTGGACTGCCCTCGTCGCCTCGACGTTGAGGCTCATCAACCCGGCGCTCAACGCAAGAATCGCGTGGGGATGGTTCATCGCGTCGCAAGTTGCCTTTGGCTTGATTACCGGTTTCATCGTCGCTCACTCAAAAGAGGTCGAGACTGCACAGTCGTGGCCGTTAGCAGCCAGAGCCGGAGTAGAGGCCCCCGGTCTCATAGCCGAGCAGGAGGAAGAGCGATGATTGCGAGATTGCAAGTCGGACTCGCTGCTTCAGTTGGCCTTGCCATCACTCTGTTGACAGGCTGCAGCGCCCGTCTGCCCGGTCAACCAAACGAAGCTGAACGCTGGCGCGCGCCGGCGGAAATCACTGACTTCAACCAACTCTACACCCAGAACTGCGCCGGCTGTCACGGCGCGGGCGGCAGACTCGGCGCCGCGCGTCCACTTAACGACCCGCTCTATTTGGCCTTTGTCACGGACGACGCAATGCGCCAGGCGATCTCAAAAGGCCGGGCCGGTACGAATATGCCTGCCTTTTCTGAACCGGCTGGCGGTCATCTCACAGACCAGCAGATCGAATTGATCGTTAACGGTATGCGAGCGCAGTGGTCGAAGCCCGATGACTTCAAAGGTGTCGACCTTCCTCGCTACAGCGTCAATGAAACAGCGACACTGAGTGGCCCATCCACCGCGGTCAATAGCGATATCTCGGCGCCGGCTTCCCAGACTGGCGATGCTCTGCCGGGCGCCGCAACTTACAAAACCTATTGTGCAAGTTGTCACGGAACAAGTGGCGACGGCGGATCAGCAGGCTCGATCGTTGATCCTAACTTCCTGAACCTGGTCAGCGATCAAGGCCTCCGCACGACTATCGTCGTCGGGCGCGCCGACATTGGAAAACCCGACTGGCGCGGAAATGTTCCGGGCCGGCCCATGTCAGCTCAGGAAATAGCTGATGTCGTTGCCTGGCTCGCAGCGCACCGGCAAACGACAAATGTAGCGGCTAACAAAGGCGACCATTCGGCTCGCGTGAACATGAAATGAGCTGGATTGGAATTTTGATGAGGAGGCACGAATGACATGGCAGTCAAAGAGCTCGAGGTGATAAGCGAGCAAGCACAGGAGAGACTACACATTGAAATGCCGCGACGGGCGTTTCTGCTCAAGCTTGGGTTTCTGCTCAACGGCATCGCGGCCATGATGGTGTCAGTGCCCTTGCTCGGCTACCTGCTTTCAGCCTTCCGTAACGATGGCGGGTTCACCTCATGGATTGCGCTGGGACCGCTCGCAACGTTCCCCGAGAACCAGACGCGCATGGCGAAATTCCGCAATCCTTTTACCCGCCCTTGGGATGGCCAGACCGCCGACATTCCCTGCTGGGTGCGGAGGATGGGAGGCGAAAAGTTTCAAATCTTTGCCATCAACTGTACCCATCTAGGGTGCCCCGTGCGCTGGTTTCAGGAGTCACACCTATTCATGTGTCCGTGTCATGGCGGCGCCTTCTACGAAGACGGTTCGCATGCATCCGGGCCGCCGCCACGGGGACTCTATGAATACAAATACAAGATCGAGAACGGGCAACTATGGATTCACGGCGGCCAGCTGCCAACACTGAATCAGCCGGCATGAAGTCAGTACCGGGAACGTTAGCGACCGGGTCCAGTCCGGCGAAGACGCTTCATGGCACTAAATCATTAGACAGGATTATCAGGATGAACAAGATGCCAGACAGAACTAGAAACTTGAAAGATATCTTTAGGCGCCACTTGATTGATTCATTTTCCAATCGTGCCAATCCTGTGAATCCTGTCAGAAGTCAGAACCGGGAGCGGTAGCGACCGGGTAACGAGGATGAAATGATTAAGAGATTGAGACAACTCGCGATTTGGATTGACGATCGAGTCTATATCAGCAAGATCTTCGCGGCGACCGCTGGACATACGGTTCCGCGCACCTCGGGGAGTTGGTTCTACGTCTTCGGCAGCGGCACCCTGCTCTGCTTCATGATCCAGATCGTGACCGGAATCTGTCTCGCTTTAGTCTATGTGCCTTCCGCGGGCCAAGCCTACACCAGCCTGGAATACTTGAACTATCAACAGCAGCTTGGCTGGTTTCTGCGCGCCATGCACAACTGGGGTTCAAACTTCATGGTCGCGATCATGTTGGCCCATCTTATTCAGGTCTTTCTTTTCGGCGCCTTCAAATACCCTCGCGAGATGACCTGGATTTCGGGCGTGGTGTTGCTCTTGTGCACACTCGGTATGGCTTTCACTGGACAGGTTCTCCGCTTTGACCAGGACGCGTATTGGGGCTTGGGCATCGGCGCAGCGATGGCGGGACGTGTGCCTTTGATGGGGCCGGCGATCGTTCACATGATGCTCGGCGGTCCAATCATCGCGGGTGAGACTCTTTCGCGCTTCTTCACTCTGCACGTCTTCGTCATTCCGGGAAGCATTCTAGCCATCGTCAGCCTCCACCTCCGGTTGGTGCTGACGAAAGGGATCAACGAATACCCGGTGCCCGGTAAGCTGGTAAGAAAAGAAACCTACGAGGCGGAGTATGAAGCGGAACTCAAGAAGAGCGGGGTTCCTTTCTTCCCGAAAGCGATTAGCAAAGATTTAATTTTCAGCGGGCTCGTGCTGTTGGGCATCGTTTTCTGCGCTGCCTACTTCGGTCCGGAAGGTCCGCACGGCATCCCTGATCCCACTCAGATCAACACCGCCCCAAAACCCGATTTCTTTTTCCTGTGGCTCTATGGTGTGTTGTCTTTGATGCCGGACTATATGGAAACAGTCGTAATGCTGACGGCCCCGTTCGTTGTCATTGCCATACTCTTCGCCGTCCCTTTCATTTCAAACACGGGGGAGAAAAGTCCGCGCCGCCGGCCGGTCGCGGTGTTGAGCGTGCTCTTCATCTTAATAGTGCTGGGCGCGTTCAATTATCTCGGCACGTACGCGCCGTGGTCGCCAAAAATGGAAGCGTGGACCAGCGCCACGATACCCACGAATTATCTGGAAGGACGTTCACCACTCGAACGACAGGGCGCCCTGGTTTTCCATAACAAGCAATGCATCAACTGCCACAACGTCGGTGGGGAAGGAGGCTTGCGCGGACCGGCGCTCGACAGTGTCGCGACCCGGCTTACCGCAGACCAGCTGGTGCGCCAGGTGATTCAGGGGAGCGGCAACATGCCGGCTTACGGCAAAAACCTGAGCCCATCGGAGGTAGCTGCGGTGGTTGCCTTCATGAGCACTCTGCATGAGCCCACGGAAACGCCGGCCCGCGATGCGACTCGGTCTGCACAAGCAGTAATCGAGAACCCGCGACCGGACGCAATTAGACTAGTGGCGAGCACGAAACCATGAGCGCAAACTACGAAATTTCTGCTTCGCCACCGGTAAGAGGATTGGACCGCGTGATGCGGATCACCCTCACGACCACGGAAGGGGAGGATGCTCCCGGGGAGGTTGTCCCTTCCGCCGCAGTGACTGATGTAATTCAGGGAGCCAGAGCTCTTCTCACTTTGGTGAAGCCGGAGATCACGCTGATGGTCATGATCTCCGCCGGCGTTTCGTGCCTGATGGCGTCAGACTCCATAAACCTCATCATCCTCACACACGCCATTCTGGGTACGGGTCTGGTGGCTGCCGGTGCGGCGACTCTTAATCAGTTCATGGAGCGCGCGCTGGATGGGAATATGCGGCGCACGTCTAAACGTCCGTTGCCTGCGGGAAAACTCACCGCGCGAGCAGCATTCGTGTTTGGTATTTCGCTTTCGGCAGTGGGAACGATCTATCTGATTGAATTTCTCAACACGTTGACTGCGCTGGTGGGTCTCCTCACGCTGTTCAGCTACCTATTCGTCTACACGCCGCTCAAACGGAAGACCAGGCTATGCACGTTGGTCGGAGCAATCCCAGGCGCGGCGCCAGTTTTGATGGGTTGGGCCGCCGTCAGAAACAATCTCGGCCTCGAAGCCTGGGCGCTCTTTGCCATTCTCTTCCTCTGGCAATTTCCGCACTTCTATGCAATCGGTTGGTTGTACCGCGAAGACTATGCGCGAGCCGGAATGCTTATGCTACCTGCGGTGGACGACGAAGAGGGTCGGACTACGTTTCGCGCGATCTTGATTTCGACGCAACTGCTGATCGTCGCCAGCCTGGTGCTGACATTCATTGCGCCCACCGGTCTCCTATACTTTCTGCTCGCGATAATTCTCGGACTCTCCTTCTATTATGTTGCCTATCGAGCCTCCGTTTCTCGATCAAAGTCGGCGGCAAAACAGGTCCTGCACGCGTCCGTCATTTACCTGCCGCTGCTCTATCTGGCGATGCTGATAGATAAGATCAAATAGGGAGAGCCGGCCGCCGGGAATGAAGCGATGGATACCGTCACAGATGCCGTCTTCAGTTCGTGGGATCTCAATCCATGGCTGCTGTTTCCAGCGCTGGTAATTGGTCTGCTCTACGCACTGGGATGGGCACGACTGTACAAACGTGCGTCAGACCGTTTCGGCTTGCCGCAGCTAATTAGCTTCTATGCGGGACTGACTGCTGTTCTCTTCGCTCTTGTCTCGCCACTCGATGCGTTCGCCGGATGGCTGCTGACCGTACACATGATTCAACACCTGCTGTTGATGATGGTGGCGCCGCCGTTGATTCTCTACGGGAGTCCTTATCTGCCACTTCTGGCCGGGATGCCTCGCAGATTTCTTAAAGATGGCATGGCGCCGTTCCTAGCATCTGTAACAGTGCGCAAGGTTGGCCGCTTCGTCACGCATCCCGTTTTCTGTTGGACTGCGTTCGTCTTTACGAGCATCGCCTGGCATACGCCGCCGATGTATCAACTCGCACTCAGAACTCCAACCTGGCACGCAGCGGAACACTTATGCTTTCTCACGACGGCGCTACTTTTTTGGTGGCCTATCATTCAGCCTTATCCCTGGATCGCCCGCACTCCACGTTGGCTGATTGTTCCTTACCTGTTCCTCGCGGACATTCAGAACACGGCCCTCTCAGCTTTTCTCATTTTCTATGAGCGCGTGCTCTATCCGACTTACGCAACTGTTCCACGTATTACGAGTCTCACCCCGCTCGAAGATCAAGCGGCCGCGGGAGCGATCATGTGGGTTGCAAGTTCCGTCTTTTTTCTGGTTCCAGCTGGCCTGGTTACCGTAAAGCTTCTGAGTACTCGGCGAACGCCGGCTTCAAGAAAGCAGTCGACCCGATCACAGCCTGTTCGATCTGAGCGGACGCGCTCGGTCACGCAGGGACCATCGAAACCTGCGAGCTTGGATTTGCTTTCGCTTCCATTTATCGGCCGGCTTCTACGCTCGCCCCAATTTCGACGCGCAGCTCAACTGGTTATGCTCTTGTTGGCGGTTCTGGTCGTACTTGATGGATTGTTTGGACATCAGATGGCGCCGATGAACCTGGCGGGTGTGCTTCCGTGGACGCACTGGCGAGGACTGACCGTGCTCGCTTTACTGATAGCCGGAAATGTCTTTTGTTTCGCCTGCCCGTTCAACTTCGCGCGCGAGTTGGGACGCCGCATCCTGCCGGCACGCTGGTCCTGGCCGCGGCGTTTGCGTTCAAAGTGGGGCGCGATCGCTTTGCTCCTGCTCTTCTTCTGGGTTTACGAAGCCTTCAGCCTGTGGGACAGCCCGAGAGCCACGGCCATGTTGGTGATCGGTTATTTCGCAGCCGCGATCGTCGTTGATGGTCTCTTCACAGGCGCCAGCTTCTGCAAGTACGTCTGTCCGATCGGTCAATATCAATTCATTCAATCGCTCGTTTCGCCTGTCGAAGTGGGGGTTCGCAATCTCGCAGTTTGCGGCACGTGTCAAACCTATGACTGCATTCGTGGAAACGAGCAACAACGCGGATGCGAGTTGAAACTCTTCCAGCCTCGCAAAACGAGCAACATGGATTGCACTCTCTGCATGGATTGTGTCCACGCTTGCCCGCATGAGAACGTCTCGCTGCTTGCCTCCTTGCCGGGGAGCCAACTGGTAAGAATTGAGCGAAGCCAGAAGCGTCGCAATAAGTTCTTCAGACGTTTCGACGTCGCAGCCTTAATTTTCCTGCTCGTCTTCGCCGCCTTCGCAAACGCCGGCGGGATGGTCTTGCCGTTGCAATCCTGGGAGCAGTCACTGGAAACAAAGTTGGGCCTTGCGTCGCTGCAGCCGATCATCGCTGTCTTATACCTGGTTGCATTAGTGGTCCTCCCTGCGTTCTTGATCGCCGGTTGTGTCTGGCTGACTAAGACGCTGGGCGCACTACGCGCAGGTTGGAGAGAAATTGTTTGGACATATGCGCCGGCATTCGTGCCGCTGGGGTTCAGCATGTGGTTGGCTCATTTCTCTTATCACCTGCTCACCGCCGGGCAGACAGCGCTGCCAGTCATCCAGCGGGCCGCGATGGATACGGGAATTACTCTGCTCGGAGCACCTGACTGGTCTCTTTCGTCGACGATGCCGTCACTGGATTGGTTACCGGCGCTTGAGCTGCTGCTGCTTGATCTGGGTTTGCTTTTCACGCTCTACATCGGCTGGCGCACAGCTGCTCGGTTTGGAGCCACTTTGTCACGCAGGCTGCGGCTAAATGCACCGTGGGCAGCCCTGGCATTCCTGCTTTACTCGATCGGAATGTGGATCATCTTTCAGCCTATGCAGATGCGAGGCATGATGATGATGGACTCGATGCATTGATAGGCCTTAGAAATGATCACAACGAAAAAACCAGATCGGCGCGCCTTAAGATCCAGGTGGTCCCGCCTCTTGTTAATCTTGATATTCCTACCAGCGCTAGTCGGAACCGCGCGCGCCGACGGTGGTGTCGTATTGAGTCAGCGAACTTCCGAGCCCTTCACGATCACTGTATTTTCCACTGAGATGCCTCTCCGACCCGGAACTGCAGACCTAAGTGTTCTGCTCGAGCAAGCTCACGAACACTCGCCCATACTTGATGGTGAGGTGATCTTCGAGCTGTCACATGAAACGGGCATGATCATTCGTGCCGAGGCGACGCGGAGACAGGCGCGCAACAAGCTGCTCTACTGCAGCCTGGTAGATCTCCCTTTAGCGGGTCATTGGAAAATGAGAGTCCTCGCCAGACGCGGCAATGACAGAGCTGAGCTTCTTCAAGATCTGACCGTAGCGGCGCCGCAACTCCTGCTCCTTTCCTACTGGAAGCTGATCGCATTTCCTCCAACCGTCATCATCCTGTTCGTCCTTAACCAATGGCTGCGTGGCACGCGTTCAATTAACACACCTGCTCGAACGGTACGTCGCTAGCTCTAAATGTCGCCGCTGCCGCTGACGAAACAAAACGCAAATTATCGATATTTTCGCACGATGCAGAAAGATTCTGCGTCCCTCGCCTGCCTAAACTCCAAACCGTGAAGCGAACCAGTTGCGTCATGCCGAGAACAACATAACCCGGCGGTAATCCGAACCAGGCGGTCAACCAAAGAAAGAATGCTTACGTTGAGGTACATAATCGCGATTCTTGGTGTCCTAATGGTAACCGTGACGCTCTGGGATGCGTTTGAGGAGATCATCTTGCCGCGGCGTGTCACACGGAGCTTTCGATTCGCTCGATTCTTCTATCGCTTCACGTGGCGGTTGCGGTCGTCGGTAGCGGAACGGATCCACGATGATAAGCGACGCGAAACCTACCTGAGCACCTTTGGTCCGCTCTCAGTTCTGCGCTTGCTGGGCGTATGGGCCATCGGACTCATTGTCGGCTTTGCCATGCTGCAATATGGACTTCAGGATCGACTCAACGAGGGACAAAGAGCGGCGCCTTTCAGCACTTATCTTTATATGAGCGGCACGACGTTCTTCACCCTGGGCCTTGGTGATGTGATTGCACTAGGTCCGAAGGGACGGTTGCTGGTAGTTGTCGAAGCCGGCATAGGCTTCGCCTTCCTGGCCGGTCTCATCTCGTACCTGCCCATCATCTATCAGGCCTTTTCGCGCCGAGAGGTGAGTATTTCACTTCTGGACGCCCGTGCTGGTTCACCCCCAACTGCAGTGGAGCTGTTACGTCGAAACGGCGCGGATATGTCAGGACTCTGCCAGTTGCTTGTAGATTGGGAGAAGTGGTCGGCAGAACTGCTCGAGAGCCATCTTTCTTATCCTTTTCTGGTCTACTTCCGCTCACAGCACGCTAACCAATCGTGGTTGGCCGCGCTGACCGCCATCCTGGACGTGTGTGCTTTGGTAATAGCCGGCATCGATGGCGGTCCATCGCGACAGGCGCACCTGACTTTTGCGAAAGCACGTCATGTCGCCGCCGAGCTAGCCCAGGTTCTCGTATCTTCACCTCCGCCGTCGACGCTTGATCGTCTGCCACCCTCCGGTTTGAAGTTTTTGCGGAATGCACTTGCGGAAACCGGAATCACGGTTCGAGAGGGATTAGGCACCGACCCGAAGCTACGGGAGTTGCGGCAAATGTACGAACCATATGTCCAGGCTCTGAGCAAGTACTTGTTGATTTCACTGCCGCCATGGTTCCGGGTCAACGTCACACTGGATATCTGGCAGAGCACCAATTGGCACGCGTTGATTCCTGCTGTGGCAAAGGAGAGCAACGCGATTCCTGAGTCACAGGTTTTGGTGACTGAATCAATCACAGCCAACACGTTATGACGCAGGTTACTGAGGGTAACAAGTATGGACTCCGGATACATAACTGCGCTTGCGGCTCTGGGCGGCGCGGCGCTAGGCGGGCTCACGTCGTTCGCAACCTCGTGGACGACCCTGCGCACCCAAATGAAGGCGCAGCGGAGTGACAACAGCAAATCCAACCGCCACAAACTCTACAAGGCGTTCATAGATGAGGCTGCCAAGAGTTATGGCGACGCGTTGATTCATGACAAGCTTGAAACAACTGGTTTGATTGACCTGCATGCGCTCGTCAGCCGAATGCGGATCCTGTCATCTCAACCGGTGATTGAAACCGCAATCAAAGTCCTCAAGGTGATAACGGACACCTACAACCAGCCAAACAAGACTCCTGAAGAGATAGAAGTAATGATCAACAACGGGACCATAGATATATTGCGTAGTTTTAGCGAAGCGTGCCGCGACGAATTTGAGCAGAGTCGACAAATTTGAAGACGCCGGGTAGCCGCGAGAGCGTGCCCGCTAGAGGCACTTCTCTGCCGCGCGCCTGCCGGCTTGAAGCTCGGGCCGCGCGGAACTACGCGGCAGCAATTTTGTTAGTCGATCCAGTCGATCTATAAAAAGAGGGCCGCCGCGATGCACACGCTTGTTTGATCCGGGTGGTGGTTGCAACTTTAGAAAAAATTACTTACGTGTTGGCGAGAGTCCAGGATCAACCACGGGCAATTTACGAGAGTTCGGCGCTTTTGAAGTGAGGAATGTGACGGGTGCGCGCCACATTTGCGGTTACGGGGGAGGACACTTAAAAAACCAATTCGTTTATCACTTGCTCGGGAAATCTTGCTCGGGAAATCTTGCTCAGGAAATCTTGTTCGGGAAATCTTGCTTGGGAAATATCGCCAGGCACGTTCCCGTTATTGAACCTTCGTTGCGTGTCGCCTTTTAAGCCAATCGAAGCGAATCCAACACCGCCTCGAACTAAGCAGGAATACCTCGCACTAGCCAATTCAATCCACATCTCCATGAGATATGGAAAATTGCGCGAAACGTTACAAAGCTCACTCAAGTGAACAAAGATGGCTTATCCGCTAAGGCATAGCTTCAACGCCTGAGCATCGAAGTGGTTTGTACGGAATGGAATTACGGAAGGGGAAGTCGTAACGGTGGGTAGTAAACCCGAAACATCTCGCAACTACTCGGGTCCGCTGAACGATAAAGCGTATTCTTCTGTGGGACTTGGCGTGTCGTCACTGCCGATTCCTCTTAAGCTTATTTGGTAAAGCCCGGGCGTCAGAACCTCGGTCGGTATTCTTAGTGGAATCGCTTTCCCATCATTATCGGCATGCAAGTTCCGAATAGTGAATTGCTCAGCGTTACCGACTCGGTGAAGCGCGGCGTGATAGGTCGCGTAATGTTCCTTTTGGATCCAAAGAAGACGCAATTCTACAATTTGAGTGTCAGCTGGCGGCTTTAACTCCGTTTGCGGCCCGGCAGTTCTGACCGACCCCGGTGGTAACACGAGTGACACTTTTTGCTGAGGAACCTCGCTTGATGGATTATTGAGTCTCGCCAGCTGTTGCTCAACAGCTAAGTGATGCCTGTTGCGCTCCCGCCTGTTGTTAAGCAAAACGGCGGCAATCGAAAAGGCAATTATTAAGATTGCCGCAATCGGAATAAGGAAAATGGGCCGCAGCCGCAATTTCGAGAGGCTAATACTCGGCCTCGAGCCGGTAGAAATGCCGGTTGGATTTTCGGCGGTGTTCGCAATGGCGTATTGTTTTATTGACTTAACGATTCTTAATTGTTGCCTTCGCGCGCTGGTATCGGCGTACCGGGAAACAAATCTTTCCCTTTCCTCGGCCGCCAGACCGTCCTCTAAATAGTCTTCGACTAAGTCATCCTCGAACGCCAGAACTTTCTCTCTGAACAAATGGTCTGTTATGAAGCGACTCTCGATTTGTTGTCGCGTTTCCTCATCTATTTCTCCGAGGAGAAACTTCCGCAACAAGGCATCGTTCACTGGTTGTTCCTTCATCGGTTCCCTCCAACCATCTCGATCCCACCTTAATGAATTTTCGAGCAATTCATTTCATTTGTGCGGCCGCCTTACGATCGAGACAGGATTTGATACACGCCTCAAGAGCGTTGCGAATTCTATGAGCTCGCACCCTCAGGGTTTCGACGGAGATTCCCATTCCCCTGGCCATTTCAATGCGCTGATCTATCTTCGCCTGCTTTTCTTTCGCGTAATACCTCAATATTAAGTTCCGCTTTTCCATCTTAAGCTCTTGTAAACAGGAGAGTAGACACTCTTCGCGCATAATCTCGGTTTCTTCCTCGATTTCATCCAGAGGGCTCGCTGGCAGATCCACGGCGTCGAGTGAAACGTGGGTCCTGACCTTCTTGGGCATCTCCTTAATCATATTTCGAGCCACTCCATAGAAATAGAGTTTTGGATCACCCACGAACGTGTCTTTGACGTCGTGTATCTTTTTTGCAACGCGATCGAGCACTTCGTCAGTCAAGCCTTCCGGATCACCACATTTGTTCCAAACAAAAATCTTGGTGAGGTCATGGCAAAGCTGAACATAGATACTTCCGGCCACTTCCCGATCAGGATTCAGCCACGCAAGAATCTCATCGAAGGCTTGCGGTCGAATTACTGAATTTCGCGCCATTCAGCGTCGTCTTTTCGATGGAGAAATGAAGTAAGTTTGTTGAGCGGGGCGGCGCCTGCTGGCGGGGCCGCGAAGGACGATTTGGACCGTCGTCGATGAACGAACATCAGAGCGGAGGCGATCAAAATCAGGGCTGAAACAATAAGCAAGCCAAGGCGAAACCAGGAATTGCCGGCAACCTCAATACGATTCTTATACTCGCCCTGAATAACAAATCCTGCCCAATAGTAGGGTGAGCTCCAACGCTTTTCTTGTCGGAGCTTTAGTTTTGCGGATCTCAATGCCGCCGCGGGTGACATTCCCTTCTCCAGCATTGATTCATAGAAATCGGTCATTAGAACAGCTGTGGCTCGATCGTCTACCTTCCAAAGACTAGCGACAACGCTCTTCGAGCCCGCCGACATGAAACTGTGAGTCAGGCCTACCAGGCCTTCACCCTTTATGTCTTTTCCCAATGCGGTTTCACAGGCGCTGAGAACGGTTAACTCGGCAGAAAGATGTAAACCGTAAATATCATGGAGCGGCACCAACCCGTCTTTCGCTTTACCGTTCCGATCCACCATGGTAAGAACGATTCCGGCTAACTCAGGATGCTCGCGGTCACGAAAACTATGAGTAACCAGGTGAATAATCTGATAATCACTGATGCGCGAACTCATTACTGTTTCGCGACTGGCCTCAAATCCACTGGCTATCATTCCGGTGCCGCGAGGCGCCACTGACAAAATCGCATCGGCCTCTTCTTCCGCGTGAATCAAGCGCCCTGGTCCGCTGGCACGAAGGCGAGCTTCCAAACCTTCTCGCGCGGACTTGTCGCCATGCTGTACTGAATGAGCAAGCTCGATTGCGGCGCCCGGTGTTTCCTTTCGGACCCGGTCGTCCATTCCACTAAAGATGGGATCTGCCACGACAGCTACGATCTTGTTTCGTGAAATTGAATGGGGTTTTTCGGAACGAATGGCCACTAGAGTTGAAACAGACGGCAACCCTACGATTTCATTCGTAGCAAGCAATAACGGACGAGCTTGCGTCGACGCAGCGTCAACGGCGCTTGCGCCAGCCCCGGACGCGACAGGGACAGGCAACGCATCGAAAGGAATGTACTGCAACGCTCCTTCTGTTACCACCACTAGTCTCTTGTTACCGAGCTGTTCTGCGACCGGCCTCAACAGCATTTCACTCAACTCGGCGGCATTCTCAAAATAGAGATTGTCCGAGGCTTCAACTTTAGATTGATAGTCGTTGACACCTTCGGTCTCAAATTCCTGGCGCGCCGTAAGTGACTGATAAAGCCGCGTGGCACTATCCTCGATGATCTTGCGCGCAGGCAATTCGTAGCTATGAAGCGCATCAGGCGTCACCACCCACAAATAACTACGATCGTCGCCGAGGGCATATTCGAGCAACATCGTGTCAGGGTCGAGCAATTCACCTTGAATCTGTTCCAGACTTAATGGAGCTGACTCCAGCAATGGCAACAGGCGAGAATTTCGATCTCTCAACTGAGCCAGAACCTCCTGATATTCGGATCTCAGCTGGTCCACCTGCGCTGCTACTTCTGTAATTTCGGCGGTGTCCTTCGATTGCATCGAGAGCTCCATTCCGTACTGGGTCTGCGATCGGAGTAATCCACGCAACTCGCGCTCTCGTTCGATGAGTTCGGGAGTCGCTCCCTGACGAAAATCAGCACGCGATTCCCTCAAAAGGTCACGAATCAAGCGAGCGCGACCATTCTCGCTCGCCAACAACGCAGCCGCACTAAAATCCTGGCCGGGCCTGGCGTGATCAAGTTGCATCAATATTTCTATGCACAGATCATAATGCTTTCGGACTCCGGAAAAATACGACGCACGAAAATCCGGGCTTCCAACACTCGTCCGCAACTCTTCGATCATCTGCAGAGATTTTTTGATGTACGACAGAGCTACTTCAAGCGAGCCTAGATCTCGTTGCACGCGCGCAAGATTGTAAAGACTGGAAATAATAAGCCCCTTATCACCGACTTCCTCGCTTACCGTAAGGGACTGAGTATATGCCTTCAGGGCTCCCTGCTTATCACCTAACCGAAGCAGGAAATCACCGCTGCTGTGCAAGGTTACGGCTTCACCTGGGCGATCGCCTGTGGTCTCGTAGAACTTCCGGATTCTGCGATACTGTGCAAGCGTTTTCTGGCGATTGCCTTGGGAAGCATATATGGTCGCCACCTCATTAAGCGCATTAGCTTCAGTGCGGATCTTTCCCGCGGCCCTGCTCAACCTTAAACAACTTTGGTAAAACGCTAGAGCTTGATCAGATTTGCCGAGAAACTGATGCATCGTAGCGATTTTGAACATAGCTACCGCGGCCAAATCCAGGGCGCCATTTTTCTGAAAGAGCTGAAGAGCTTTCTTATAATTCGCCAACGCAATTGGGTACTCGCTAAGATTTTCGTAAGCCTGTCCCAGCGCGGTGCAGGCGATGGCTTCGCTGTGTTGATCCCCGATTCCACGAAAAATCTCTATCGCTGCACGGTGCAACCCAATCGCACCGTCCTCGTCCCTTCTTAGCGAATGCGACAGTCCCAACGCAGTCAGAGACAGTCCTTCACCGGCTTTGTTGTTTACAGCCCGGAATAAATCAAGCGCTTGCGAAATTTCCGAGATGGCCTTCTCAAGCTGACCCAGGCTTCCCGATATGTACCCTGAGAATAGATGCGCAGTGGCTTCGCCGCATCGGTCATTAAGCTCGTGAAAAACCTGGAGGGCACGCTGGAATTGGGCCGATGCTTTCACCAGGTCACCCTTTGAATAATAGACTTCGCCCAAATTGCTGAGAGCTTTTGCGAAAGCATACCGACCCATAGCATTTTGGTTCGCCTTACCTTTATCAAAAAGCTCCAGCGCTTCGGTTAGATGTTTTTTGGCGCGGTCATTGTTCCCGAAGTAGGAATACACTTTGCCAATCTGACTAAGAGCCTCAGCTTGGGCCAGTTTGTCACCCAACTTTGCGGCCAGCTCGGCAGCCTTCTGATAATGTTCGAGCGCTTCGTGGTATCGGCTGAGAAGAAAGCAAACGTCGCCGGATTCAAGGCTCGCCCGCGCCGCTCTGGGCAAATCGGCCGCAGCAATCCAGATCTGCGTTGCCGTGTCATACCTTTCGATTGCCTGGAGGAGAGACGCCTCTGTCCAATTCACGCTGAGGGCTCGGGCGCCGGCGTTCAACTGTCGTGCTTCGAGATCCTTTTGCCACTTTGCTTCTGCAGTCGTAAATGTATGAACGCTTAGCTCGTACTCTCCGGCGCCTTGGGCGCGCTCCAGAGATTCGATTTGAATCTTGTATTTGCCCGCAACGTCGGTATGTAACGAGACTTCCAGGACTTCATATGCGTGACTCGAATTCTCCAGCAGTTTGGAGCCGGAGGGACCATAGAGCGTTGCCAGCATCGCCAGGTCGCCTTTCACTACCGACACTAACAGGAGCTGATCTTGATTCACCCAGATCTCAAATGTTTCTTTAGCGCCAGCCGCCAGTTCACGACTAGTCGGCTTACCGAAGGTGATGCTGATTGGATTAGAACCTTGCGCGGGTTCCCAGCTTCTTTGGATCCCGTCGGGTCGCGGGGAGACCACCAGAAGCACGAGTACATTCAGGCATATGAGTGCTGCGATCCAAAATTGATCGGCCTTAGATCTTCTGGTGGTTGTGGGTGGCATTAAATTTCACTGTTCTCGTAGAAACCGGACTCCCTACAGATAGCATCTGCTTATGATCTCAGTGAGGCATCGGGTAAGGCTTTATTTATCATGTATTACATAGAGATTCAATGAGGCGAGGAATCATGCGTTCTAGCTTGCAGGAATGAATGATGTGAACAAATTAGAAGAGGGTAACCAGAACAAGCTACCCCCCTCAAGGCCGTGAGAACAGATCTGATTATCGACCGTCTCGAATCGCCTTACCAAGTCTGCCCGAGCTGCCAGGAGACTTGGTGGAGCCTTGCCTCCAGTCTTGTAACGTGCCTGCTCGGGTGCCGGGCGCCTTCCGAACGGACTTTCTGAAACCGGCTATGATGGGCTCGTCAACCTTTGCCGAACCACCTTCTGGGTCTTGCTTCTTTGCGTTCTTGCTAACTGACATTTTGCAGTTTCCTTTCATTCTAAGGTGCGGGCGCCGCAGTCACCCAACACTACCCACCGAGCCGGATGTGATTTCGTAACCTTGACGATTCACATCTGCATGCCGACCATATTTCCGATTTGAAATCTGATCACTGATAAGCATCGGAAAACTTCTAATCTTCCTTTTTGCTTTGTTCCCATCGAGCCTCCGCGGATCCATTGCCATCGCTCAAGCGAGGAGTAGTTATCCAGAACAACGCCGAGGCTGGACCTGGCAAATAATTTCCGCCCAATTGGAAAAACATAGCTACGAGTCTCGCGAGGTGTAACTCCAGACCTCCACACGCACGCGGCTGGCGCGGGTTACCCTGGATGTTCGAGATACTGTTGTTTTGCTTTCGTATCTCTCTTCCGTTCTTTTGAAAACTGAGTCCGGGTAAGTCTGGCCAATTCGATGTCGAGCTCCCTTGCGAAGACTCCCCACCAAAGGACGCCTGGCCGGCAGTCTCTGGGGGCTTGCGTCACCTGCGAGGTTGACCTCCTGGTGCGGAAACAAATCGTTTTCACTGATTCCCTGTCGCACGAAAAGTTCGATCCCGTTTGTTCGTGGCATCTTTGTAAGCCCGAGTTCTGCTTTAGCTGACTCAAACGCTCCTTTGATGGATTTGCCGAAGCCAAGCGCACGGTAGAATGCCCCGGCAAACGCCACTCCTGCCTTATCCCCAATCCCTTTACCGGTACCGACTGAGTAATCAATTACATCCGAGAGAGAGCGAGCCTGCGCTCGTGTAAAGCAGGCATTGAGCAACACCAATCGCACGTGACTCTTATAGAGAGAAAACACCTCCACTAGCCCTTGCCTATCTACTTCCTTGCCTCGACCGGGCGTGCCACCAAGAATTAGCTTCTGCGATTTGCTACCGTGTCCGCTAAAGTGAACGATGTGTGGTCGGTACATCATCACGAGCCTCTGAAGATCGATCGCTCTAATAGCTGAGTGTTTGTACAATTCGAACTTGTTGCGGTGCGGCCCTTCCTGGAGCTTTTCAAAAACCTCTCGTTCTTCTTCGTCCACGAGAATTCGGCTAGTGGTCCATGGATTTGCCGACAAGAACAATATGCGGGTCTTTTCCAATTTCTCAGCATCCGTACACATATAGCCAACTCTCTCCCTGGGAATTCCAACTGCCGTTAAGTTCCGACGCACTATTCGGCAGCATTGCTGATTAATTTGCCGGGGGTTGACTGCTGGAACCTGACCGTGTTTAGTCACCCAAATTACGTGGCGCAGGAATGAGCAAAATCTCGTCACGCTAACAGATCTTTTTGTCGCGCGCGGATGGCAGAGGCAGAATGGATAGGCTTACCTGGTTAAGAACCAGTGGTAGGTGAAAACGTAAAACTCTTGTAGCGCTAGTACAGCGTGGGCGGAAAGCAAACCCGTGCTCTCGTTTTAGTCGCGTCCTCCGGGTGCCTCCTGGCTAAGACGTTAGTCCGGCGTTGATTGGGCTTTGAGCAGAAGAACTTTAGAGAGGCGCTAAGGTCGGCGTAGTTTTTGAGACACCGATCTAGCGGTGACGAGCAACAGCGAGTGCCAAATTCTCGTTGTCGCCTATCAGCATGCGCGGATTCTGTTGGAACTGCGTATCGAAACGGACTTTTTGACGGACGTATCGGAAAAGCTCACCGACACTAACGAGCCGATCCTCATTCGCATCAGCGGTGCCCCTTAAGCCTTGCAGTAAGTAGTAGGTAAAAACGCCGTGACCATTTCCCCATTTTTGCGATTCGCGAGAGGGTTCGTTGACATCGCTCGAAGTCATGATCGCCCTCCCTTCCTCTTGATAGAGCAGCTTTTCCAGGTAGAGATTAGACAGATTATTACTTAAGTCGCGTGTGAGTACCGATGACAGCCCCGCGCTGTGGCAAGTATCCATAAGCAAAACTACGCGCCTGGACTTCACATTTTGTTCGACGTATCTACGCAGATCGGGCATCGCCAACGCCGTTTCAGACATTTCTGTAACGCTCGTATCGTGCGCGATCACGTATAAATTTTGTGGGATGATCGGATCGGGTGCGCCGTGACCGGCAAAGAAGACCAGCAGCAAATCATCCGTCGACGCCCTCGTAATAAAGGTCGTCAGTGCCTGACGAATTCGCGCAATCGTTGCTTCCTCATTCAAAAGGAGGAGCATATCTTCGCGACGGAAGCCTCCACCTTCAGGCTGTTGTAAGAATTCGTAAAGCGAGGATGCGTCCGCGTCCGCATAGTCTAAATTTCGTATTCCCTGGGCAGTGTTCTTGTACTTTGAAATGCCTATGATCAAGGCATACTTCCGCCTGCCGATTTGAGGCCCCACTCCCGGCTTTCGAGGAACTACAGGCACCGACACCCTGGTGCGAGAACCGTCACTGTCTTCTGTCTCAACTACTACCTCGCTGGTGTTCGAGTTGATAGTGGTGCTTGCCTCAAACTTCACGCTTCGCTCGGCATTTGCTATCCGCGTGAGTTGGCGCCGGGTGATTTCATTCGCTGCTTCAAGCTGAACATTCTTACCGTCAACCGTCACGCGCTTAATGGCCGTTGCGGCGGTAGCAACACCGCTAATCCTCACCATCATCGTCTTGAGGTTTGGCGGAAACTCGATGATTCGTTCGGGCTCCAACAGCAAAAGCTGAGGAGGGATACTGTTCTTCGCGGTCGGCCCTTTTTCGACGTGATAGTTGAAGTCCTGGTTCCAATTAGTGGTTGCGGTAGTGATAACGAAACTGGTGTAGTATGTTCGCCCGCGTCTGTTGTTTGCCCACACCTCCACGGTGTTACGCCCGGTAACGAATTCATATTCCGGCTGCAGTCTGAGATTAATTTTGACTACTTTTCCTCGCACACCCGAGACAATCTCGGAAACTGTAGCTGTCGCGCGCCCATTGACGCTGGTCCTGATGGCACTGTAATCAATGCTGTCCGCAGCCGGCTTAAGTACGTGTACAAAGACCTGGCTTACATTTGCAGAAGGAATATCAATTTCTGTTCGACTTGAGGGCGCAATCTGGAAATCCGGCAGCTCAACTTCGAAAACAGTCAAGGTAGTTTCTGACTGCGAGAGCTGAAACGATTGCAGAACCAGCAAGACGATAGTTGAAAAGAGGACGAGAAACCGTTTTCTCGTCCTCCTGGTAAGGGCCATCTTTGGAATCAAAAAGGGGCTCACGGTTTTCGGGGATTTTTCGTCGGAGAAAGTGTCTCGGATGCCGACTCAATCCTGGGAATCGTCGCCGGTGGAACCATAGAACGCTCCGGGCCTGATTTCAGCAGCTCAGCCAGATCGGGCGCATTCCAAGTCTTGTCACCAAGCAATCTCATGTACCCGTAAAGCACATCAAGATTGGACGGCAAGAGTCCGTCGTTGCTAATAGTTCTGGCCCGTTTGTGTTCGTACGAAATGATGTAACTCTTCAAAGCCGCAATTGCTTCGGCGTTGTTAGAACTATCTTTGCTGTCCATCAACATCAGGGCGCGATGAAGTTGAACTTCGGGAATTTCGTGTCGAGTATCGAGACTGATTGCTTTCAGTAGAGACTGTTGGGCAGTCTCAAGCTCTTCCTTGGTGCGACCTACTTGCTTCATCACGCGACCGTAGTAATAAGCGGCGAGCGGATCGTCCGAGCGGAGCGTAACCGATTGTTGCAGGTTCTTCTTTGCCATCTGGAACATATCAAACTGGAACGCTTCGATCCCGTTATCGCGTTTCAACTCCGACATGATCGAATTAAATTCCGGGCTGGTGCCCTTGACCCTGTTAGCCTTCAGAGCTTCCTGATACTGAGGTTGTAAGGCGCCTTCAATCAACTTCTGAGCATAGTCGCTTCGCTCCCTGATCCGCGAGCGCGATCCCAAAAAGCCCAGCTGGGTGCGGTTATCAGCTCGCGCGACCTGGGCCATTGTGGTGTATAAGCGTGGAATCTCTTGAATGTCGAAGGACTTGTCCAGGACGATCTTTAACGCAAAATCGTCCGCTTCATTTTCCTGTGCTGAGTTCCAATCGAGAGCAATTTTCTTGGAATAATAACTCCCAATTGCGATACCCGCTCCCGCCCCCACGAGCGCGCCGGTAATCGCACCGTCTTTCCCTGCGATGGCGGCCCCAACACCGGCGGTAGCCAGAGCCAAGACTCCGGCCCACATTGCTCGCTTACGTTCCTGCTTTTTGTTGTATTCAGCTTCGGCAAACGGCATCATCACTTTAATGCGCCAGTGATCCTTGTGAACGTGCGCAAGCTCATGCGCAAGCACGTAAGATAGTTGCGCCTCATTGTCCAACAAAGAAACCATACCGGTACTCACCAGGACCGTTCCGGTTGAAAGTGTGTACGCCAATGGAATCGGATTGACCATTACCTTGAACGCGTAGAGCTTATCTGAATCCTCGGGAACCAACTGTTGACCGAGACGATTGACATATTCCTGCACGCGGGGGTTATCGTAGAGTGCGCGCCGAAGCTTTAGCACTTCTCCTTCGTTTTCGGTAGCCAACAGCTCCTTCTGGCGTGAGATATTAATGCGATGAGCCTCGAACGCTTGCTGGCCCTGAAGGTCGAGATAAGCATCGTCCACCTGGTCTCGAAACTCCGGATCGCTGGCGTAAAGATCTTCAGCAAACTCACTGAGCGTTTGATATTTCTTAGCTTCAGTGGCGCGCGCCTTTGCCTCCTTGTTCTTGCGGTCTTCCTCTTTCTTTTTGAGGCCCTCTTCCTTTTCTCTTAGTTTCCTCTCTTCTGGCGATTCAGCTTGCTGTTTCTCTTGTGCGGTATTGGCGGTCCCTTCCTGAGCAACGGCGATGAATTGAAAGGGTAATGGGGTAAGTAGACACGCGAGTAGCAAGGCAACTAGTCGCGCCGGCCTGTTCTTCATGTGTGAGTCCTCCTGGTTGAGACGGCGGTTAGGTACTATTGGGGCGAATGCCTCAGTTTTGAGCAAAGCGTTTATAGAGAGCTATGATGAGAAGTGGTTCGAGGTCGCTGTTGGAGCGCCCGCGAAGATTCTGACTCTTCCCACCGACCTTGATGTGAAAGACGGTTTTTGATAACCGGTTCTTCTTGAATTCTTCGACTTCAGCGTACTTAAGCTTAAAAGCATGAGTGCTATCAATCGGCACGAATTCGACTCCATCAGCGCGAAGGTGTAGCCAGCCTCGGCAGTAATCCACCGCGTCGCCCGTGCTAAACCGTTCATGAGAGTGCGTAACAAAGAAGGTGGCCCCGCCTCCGACACTAAAAGCCTGCTCGAATTCCTTTTGGGCCTTGGTAAAATTGCGCTCCTGATAAAGACTTGCAGTCGCCATGTAAGTCAGCGCTTCGCCATTCGCGGGATCCTTTTCCAGGATTTGCTCGAGCCGCGTGATCGCTTCGTCATACTTCTGACGATAGATAAGTTCCAAAATGCCGGCCAACCCTTTCGGGCTGGCTTGCCTTGAACCGTACTCGTTCCCACGCACCGTCGCCACCAGAGGCGCAACCGTTACGAGCACGGCCGCAATTATGACCAGAGACAACCGAGAAAAGTATGAATGACAAAACATCCCGCTGTTTTCCTCGTTACCAGAGACGACATCGAATCGCAGACGCTGTTCACCAAACCTCGCGACCATGGGTCACACTGGGTGCACAGGAACACGAATGCAACACTGTTTATTCGTTAGTGTGGACAACCGGCAAGGTCATCATGCTCAAAAACCGGTTGTTCAGGGCCAGTCGGTAATCTGCGACCGCTAGGCTTCAGCCACACCCGACCCTTCGGATTTTCACTATCCTGAGTAAATGATTTTTCGAGTAATCCATAACACGTTACATTTCGATGGGAGCCGCCGCCTGTTTGTAAGCTGCCGATCAGTTGCTGATTTGAGAATGTCGCACTACATGGACTCAAAGGAAAAAGCCCGCTCTATCTCACATACGAAAGCGTCACATTAAATAGAAAAGCTTCACTATTCTTTGGAGTTAAGAGGTAGATCGTTTGCGGCGCTGGATCGTCTCGAGTCAATTGCCTGATTCCCTTGCGCGCCGAGGCTTCCTGCTCGCGTCTTGTACGAGCTTCACCCGCGCCGCCTTCCATCTCGAACCGGGCCATTACACTGGACCACCTCGATTCCCATTCCATTAGCTGCGTTTTTGAAATTGGTAAGGGTTGGTCTGAAATCGGCAATTCGAGTGGCGTTGACGTAACCAGTATCGTAAGTATTTCTCCGGCTTGATCGAGCTTTGGACTGGCCCTAAAGGGTGATTGGTCTTCTGCCGGAATGTCCGTCAGCCTTCCGGCTTGCAGTCGATTGTCATCTCCACGAACCGGAAAGATTAGATTGGTGTCTCCGGATCTTCCGTTCGTAAACAAATCCCGATCGATTACGTAAAGATAGCCTGGCAGCGGCGATTCGATGCTTATGCGCAAGTAGTCGCCTTCATGAAACTTGGTGTCGGCTTCAACTCGTTCAGCCATCCACTCGCCGCGACCTTCCGTCGGCCGGCGAGCCTCGAAGCCAGTTACGGCGGCACGCCGCAAGCGCCAAACCGTTAACCCTAATTGCCGAAAGGCGTCAACCGGAAGATTGGCGCCTACCGCAGGCCTCGTTGAAGGTGCAGCGGCAAGTTTATATGTACGGCGTCGCCTCAAGGCCGGGCCATCAGACATTCCTCCTGACTTCACGTTGGATTTGCTTTGGGCCCGCGCCCTCGGCCGATTCTTAACGAAGTCGTCTGAAACGATCGTTCTGATGCGGTCCTGATGCGACCTGGCCAAGCACAGTGGTTGAAATGCGAACAGAACGGAGATCACGAAGTTGAGCGAACAGACCGCCGACGCTCGCGACCGCTTTGTAGGGAATGGGGCTCTTGGTAAAGACATGAGATGCTCTGGGTAGTCAGGTCTGAATCGCGCTGAATTGCTGATTACCTGTGTTCGAGTCTGGCCAGCTTGACCACCACGTCGCCCGTACCGCGCACGTTGGTGGTTTGCGTGGCGCCGTCCTTCGTAGTTTTCGGTTCCGTGGCAGAATATTTCGCTAAGAATTCTCTGACAGCGCTGATCGAATTCGCATTAGTCAGCTCTCCGTCAGAATGCTCCAGAGCTTCAGCCTTTGCAGATTCCAATTGATTGATTGGGCCAGTGGACCAAATGATCCACATGTTTTCAGTACCAGAACGCCCTCGAAATGTGTTCCAGTTTGTTTGCACCGGCTGATTCGCAGCCAGGACACCGCTCTTGGATCGAGTCGGGTAAATTATTGTAAGAACGGAGCCGTCCCCTTCAGGCGGTCCTTCATTGAAGATGTACAGGTAACCGGACTCAGGACTGGCAACATTCATTCGAAATTTATAGCCGTTTTCAAAGATCTCCTGACCCGATGACTGGAACGGATCCTGATAGCGTTTTCCATCGCGCATCTTCTGCACGGTGAGCCAGTATGTGAATGAGCGTTGCGGCGAAGCTTCAAGGCTTGTCGTTTGGTTACGGTGGCGATAGGTGTAAATACCAAACAGAGCGGCAAGGCTAACCAGAATTATTAGACCGCCTACTATCATGAACTTCGTTGAACCTAACCACGGCGGCCAGCTAAAGTAGCCGGCATTAGCGCCGGATCTCGAAATCGCCCGAGAGAGTAAAGCCTCTACTTCGGGCTCAATGGTTGCATGGACTGGACCGAGGTCCTTGGGCTCAGATTCGGATTGTGGATGTTTCCTCTCGTCGGGCTTCTTAAGTGTCGCTGTCCCTCCGTCGCTTGTCAGCGCGCGTGCCAGGCTATCGCCGAACTCGCTCGCGTTTTGATAACGGTCGTTACGTTCAAACGAAAGTGCGCGCAGGATTACCGCCTGGGCCTGGGTACTTAGATCTGGTCTAAGGTCGATTGGCTTGGCTCTCACACCGATTCGGTGCATCTCGATCAACTGCGCACCCGAGACCGGATTGAATGGGCGTCGCCCAGTGACCATTTCGTAGGCAATTATCCCAATCGAATAAATGTCGCTGGTTGCCGTGATCTTGTCTCCGCGAAGCTGCTCCGGAGACATGTACAAGACAGTGCCGACAGCGATCTGATCGACCGTACTCGGGGCGATTAGCGAGTCCTTCACCTTGGCAATGCCGAAATCTACGATCTTTACCAATTCAGTACCGTCTCTGAGCCGCTGCAACATGATGTTGTCAGGCTTCAGGTCACGATGAAAGATGCCCTCCTCATGAACGTCATTCAGCGCGGCGCCCACTTGCTTGAGGATTGCTGCAGCTCGTTCAAGATTCATTCCCTCGCTGGGAATCTCAGAACGCAGCGTGACACCACTGACGTATTGCATGGCGATGTAGGGCTTACCATCTGCCAATTCACCGGAGCCAAGCACGTTAACGACGCCTGGGTGATCTATGCGGGCCAGGGCTTCTACTTCCTGCCGAAATTTCTTCACTACATACGGATCTTTGAGCGAGGCTTGCGACAGAATCTTTATTACAATGCGGCGGTGGTGAAGACGCAGGTCGCGAGCCAGATAGACGCTGCCCATACCACCGGCGCCAAGTTTTTTTTCGATGAGATATCTTCCCTCAACCGTCTTGCCGATGAGGTCTTCCGGGGCCGAGGAATCCAGATCTTTTGAGCTGTTGCTGCTAATGATCTTTAGGCCGGTTTCAAAAATCGGCGTTGCGAGAAAATCGCCAGCCGAATCGTCTGCGTCAAGAAGGGTGCTGACTTCTCGCATGAGAAACGGATCGTCAGCGCAAGCTTCAGCCACGAAGGTACCTCGGACAGAGGAAGGCATCGGCAAGGCCGAATAATAGATTTCCTGAATGCGATCCCAAAGCGGGTCCATTCAATTGTCTCCTGAGGTGAGATTCTGAGGTGCTAAGAAAGTTAGCGTAAAGTTCTTAGCGCGAGTTTGACGCGCAGCATCTTATACATCCCGGTTAAGTCTGACAATATATTTCAACCTGAATCGCCATTTAGATCGCTTTCCGGCGTGGCTGAGGCTTGGAGAGATGGCGCGCCTGTCATTGATGGAAGCCTGTGAGTCTCGGCTAGCAAACGGAGACGCAATTGTTCGAGTAACTTTGCGGGTTGACTTGTTAATCGCACCGCGAGTCAAGCCCGTGAAGTTTGTCTCCACTTTACATGGCGTAATTTGAACAGGATGCCTGGCCACGGTCGAGGAAAATACTTAAGCGCGGGATATGACCTTGGATTCGCGAGTTCTTGCGTATAATCGAATTGAAAATGGCCGGCGCCCACGAAATTACTGATTTACTGCAGGCATGGAGCAGAGGTGACTCACAAGCTCTCGCTAAACTGGTGCCCTTCGTGGACCAGGAACTAAGAAACATCGCTCATGCATACATGATCAAGGAAAGGCCTGCGCACACCCTCCAAACTACCGCGTTAATAAATGAAGCACTTATCAGATTCATGGAAGCGGAGAAGATCAACTGGCAAAGTCGATTTCACTTTTATGCGCTCGTAGCAAGGCGAATGCGTCAAATCCTTATCGAACATGCCAGAGAAAAATTAACGGCAAAGCGCGGCAATCGGGCGGAACATCTTGATACTGCCGATATCGAAAACCTCTCGTCAGAAGCTTCGAAGGAATTGGTCATTCTTGATGAAGCGCTGACTAAGTTGGCGAAAATTGATGACCGCAAGGCAAAAGTTGTCGAGTATCGTTATTTCGGAGGATTCACACTTGAAGAGGTGGCCGAGCTTCTGGCGGTCTCGCCGTCCACAGTTGAGCGTGAGTGGCGACTAGCGCGCTCCTGGCTCAAACGAGAAGTTACCATCGGCGATATTGGAGATTCTCCTGACCCCTTTCGCGAACGTTAGTTGGCTGGCACATACGCCTAGTCGGCAGCCGTCGCTCTTGTTTGGAGTCGCGCCACGCATGATTGCGTACTATTCATTGCGCAGCGCGATGATTGGCTTGACCATCATCGCCCGGCGCGCGGGAAGGTAACAGGCAAGTAGCGCGACCACCAGGAGCAGCAGGGCAACGCCGATAAAAATCTTTGGGTCCGTGGCGCTGACCGTGAACAACAAATTCGACATAACGCGAGTCAGTGCCAACCCGGCAATTCCACCCAGAACTACGCCAACGGTCGCAAGGATAAAGCCCTGACCCATGATGAGCTTGAAGATGTCGCCGCGTTGCGCGCCCAGGGCGTTGCGGATACCGATTTCACGTGTTCTTTGGCTGACGGAATATGCCATCACGCTATACACGCCACCGGCCGCGAGGATTAAAGCCAGTACTGAAAAGGCAGTCAGTAGTTGCATCGTGAAGCGTGTCTTAGACACCGAGGCGGAGAGCACGTGCTCCATCGTCTGAACTTTGTAAGGCGGCAAGTTCCCGTCTATCGCGCGAAGTTCACCCCTCACACGGTTGCTGAACGAGGCAGGCTCGCCATTTGCGCGGATCACTACAGTCATGGTGCGCATTGCTGCCGGCAGGCCGAATGAGGTTTCCACGTACGGAAAATACATTTCCTGAGTGGTAGCAGCGAGAAGCCCTTGATTCTTAATATCAGGAATTACACCAACGATTTGCAGCCACGGCAGGTCTTCCCTGAGCCTTATCCTCCTGGTCGTCGGGTCTTCGCCTGGAAAGAAACGGCGCGCCAGCCTGTCATTAATGATCGCCGCCGGTGGAGCTTGTTTTCCTTCCTGGTCCGTGAACGTACGACCACGCATCATCGGGATGCCCATGGTCTTGAAGTAGCTGGGACTGACCATTCGGAAATCGGCGATACCGTCTTCACGATCAACGTCTGAAATAAAAGGACGGCCTTCAATCTCAAAAGAAGCTTCTGACTTTTCCGCGTCTGACGGTAGTTGATTGATGATAGCCGCTGACTGAACTCCAGGTATCGTACTAATCCGATCCTGTAGTTGCTGATAGAAGTTTGTGACGTTAGGGTTTTGAGGATATTTGGCGCCAGGCACCGTAAGCCTCATTGAAAGGATGTGCGGGGCGTCGTATCCCGGATCTACCTTGAGCAGGCTCAGGAAACTCTGGATCATCAAGCCGGCGCCAATTAGTAAGACCATGGACAATGTGACTTCCGAAATCACCAGGAGCGTACGCGTGCGGTTTTGACGGAGGCCCTGCATCGAACCGCGTCCTCCCTGTTTGAGCTCCTCATTCAAGTCCACCTTCGAGGCACGCAGCGCTGGAGCGAGACCGAAGAGCACTCCAACCACCAATGTGACGAGCGCCGTAAAGCCGAGTGCGGTGAGATCCAGCCTGACACTCTGGACTTGCCTCGGGTCGAGCGGACTTCCCACCAGCAACACGCGCAGGATTAGGAACGCGAGCAATAAACCAAGAGCGCCGCCAATTATTGAGAGCAGCACACTTTCCGTTAGCAGCTGCCGGAAAATGCGCCAGCGTCCGGAACCAAGCGCGGATCGCACGGCCATTTCCTTCTGTCGGACCGCAGCGCGCGCGAGCAACAAGTTGGCAACGTTCGCGCAAGCGATGAGCAAAACGAAACCCACTGCGCCGAGTAACAGAAGCAGCGCGCGACGAATACCTTTGACATTCTTTTCTTGTAAGCCGACGACTGCCGCACCCCCTCCGGTTTCGTTCTTGTAATACTGGGGATACGTTTTCTTGACCCTTTGGTAGACCGTGTTTATCTCGCTTTCTGCTTGCTCTCTGGAAACGCCAGGCTTCAGCAACGCAATAGTGTTGAGATACTTCGCGTTGAGCACTCGGCTCGCGGGGTCAAGGTTGAGCTGCATCCATACGTCTGTATCATCCTGAGGAAAGTGAAAGCCCTGCGGCATCACGCCGACGACAGGGCGATTTCTGCCGTTGAGCTGAATCGTTTTCCCGACGATATTGGGATCGGACCCGTAATGACCCTGCCACAGTCGGTAGCTCATGAGTACGCGTGGTTCGTATCCCGGCACATCCTCTTCAGGAGTGAAGGTGCGTCCCAGGTACGCGGTAACGCCGAGCGCTGAAAAAAGATCGACGCTCACTTCAGCGTAGCCGATGCGTTCCGGCTGGGCGACGTCGCCGAGGTTGAGCGCGGCGGAGGCGTATGCCGCCATCTTCTCTAAAGACTGATTTTGGTTTTTGAACTCGTTGAATTCTGCTTCGGATAGAACTAAGTCGTCCAAACCACGTAGCGAGGATGTGGTGGTAATGTTGACCACACGATCTGAGTTAGGATAAGGCAGCGGTCTTAACAGCACCGCATTAACGACACTGAAGATAGCCGTGTTAGCGCCAATGGCCGCGGAGAGAGTGAGAACCGCAGCTACAGTGACAGTCGGATGTCTACGGAGTTGTCTTAGCGAGAAGCGCAGATCCTGCACCAGGCTTTCGAGAAATGGAATCGTGGCGCGATCGCGGTAAGCTTCTTTCGTCTGATCGATTCCACCCAACTTCATCACCGCGATTCGTTTCGCTTCTTGCGGCGACATGCCGGCGCGAATGTTGTCGTCGATATGCATTTGGAGATGGCTCTCGATCTCGGCAGCGAGGTCGCGTTCGCGAGCGGCCTTTTGAAACAATCCCTTAATTCTGGCGAGCCCCGCGCGAAGTTGCCTCATGACTGATCCTCCACCGGCGCCAGAAACCGGGCGACGATTGCCGTGGTCTGGTTCCAGTCTTTTTCTTCCCTTGCCAATTGTTTGCGGCCTGAGCGCGTGAGCTTGTAGTACTTGGCCTTGCGCTTATTTTCAGAGACACCCCATTCAGAAACGATCCAACCTTCCTGCTCTAATTTCAACAGCGATGGGTAGAGCGTGCCGTAATTGAGACAGAGTCGATCGCCGCTGATCTGCTCGATACGACGCGCGACTCCGTATCCATGAAGCGGCCCGAGGGTATCGAGCGTTTTCAATATCATGAGGCTAAGTGTTCCCTGCCAGATTTCAGTTTTGGTTGACATCAGTATTTATCCTATGGGTTAGCCATAGGACTATACAACGGCTCATATGGGAAAACAAGAGGAGAGTGAACTAATCAACCATCAAAGCTAATACAAGTTCGATCCCCTCCGCTCCACCCCGACGGAAAATGTCCCTGCATTAAGATCCTGACACTAAACGTACAGGTGGGTGGGGTCGAGGTCTTCGCGGATGATGCGCAGTTCTTCGCTGGTTGGTTCGGCAGTCGTCTCGAGCGCCTCGGAAACGCGAAGATCCCAGCCGATATTGTTTCGTACCTGTTCGAGCGTGCAACCGGGGTGGAGTGACGTAAGCATCATCTCGCCGTCAGTAAACTCGTAGCACCCGAGATTGGTGATGACCATCGCCGGTCCCCCTCCAGTCAACCCGAGGCTCCCTCGCCTGTCTGGTCCATCAATGAATCCAGGGGACGTGATGAAGTCAACTCTCTCTGGAAAGCCACGCCTGGTTTGCGGTGCGATGACGAGGACGCGCTTGGCCAGGATCGCGATCTCGCAAGCGCCGCCGCTGCCTGGCAGTCGCACCTCGGGCCGTTCGTAGTCGCCCACGACCGTAGTGTTGAGATTTCCAAAGCGGTCAATTTGAGCGCCCTGCAAAAATCCGACATCAATGAGCCCGCCCTGCAGGTAGTAAGAGAAGATATCGAATATTGAACAAACGCTGAGCGAGTCGGTGACCAGTGACGGATCACCAATGGAAATGGGCAGGCGGTCAGGAACGGCGCCGACCGCACCCGACTCGTAGATGAGGACCAGACTGGGTGCGTGCAGGCGGCGCGCAAGGTTACAAGCCAGGTTGGGCAGTCCGATTCCTACAAAGGCAACCTCGCCGTTGCGCAACTGCCGCGCAGCCTGACACACCATCAGTTCGTTCGCGGTGTAGTTCATCGCACTCGGTTCAATAGGCTCTAACATACTAATCGCACCGCCCGTATTAGTTCATTCTCGGCCACAGATGAACACGGAGTAACACAGATCTAAAATTCGATTTCATTCAGATCCCTTATTTCCGTGTTCATCTGTGGCCTAAAATCTAAGTCGCTCAGCGCTCAGTCAACGCCTGCGTGAGTCAAGTATGTTCTTCCCGTTCAATAGCCATAATTGACTGCCGCACTAAAACGCTCATGCGCTTTCAAGCGAGTGAGGTCTGCTCCCATGCGCCGGACATACTCAGCGCGATCTCGCACGCCGAAGACCCATTCGTTGAGATAGGAATCGAATCGCGCCAGGTCTTTTGAGATCTCGCGCCAGCCGACATAAAAGCCGTTGTCGCGATCGTAGTAGCCTTGCGCATAAGACGGATGGCAGCCAAAAGGCTCACATACGACAGCGTCAACGATTAATCCAGGAATCAAAGTTCGGTTTGGGTCGGAGCGTATTACACTCTCGGACACGATTTCTTCGGTGACTACAATTGTGTGGCGAGATGCGAATGCTGCTTCCTTCTGCACGCCAATCAAACCCCAGACTTGTGCGTTTCCGTTTTCGTCAGCGCGCTGCGTGTGGATGATCGCCGTATCAGGATTCAATGCCGGCACTGCCGCCAACTCTTCTCCGGTGAAGGGGCAGGCGACCTTTTTGATCTGTGGATTGACGCGGGGAAGATCGCTTCCCATATAGTTGCGTAGCGGATAAAAAGGAAGCTTGGCCGCTCCGGCTCTCAGACGCGCGACCATACCGTAATGCGAGTATTCTTCCAGCTCCAGCGGATGAGGAATGCCCTGCTCCACCGCTCTGCGCAATGCATAGAGTGGGCCGGCGCCGGGATTTCCGGCCCAGCTAAAGACAAGTTTTTGCGCGCAGCCGGCTCCTATTAACTGATCGTAAATCAGATCGGGGGTGAGACGACATAGCGTCAAATCACGCCGGCCTTGTCTGATGATCTCGTGCGCCGCCGCAAAGCAGATGAGGTGAGTGAAGCCTTCAATAACGATCGCGTCGCCATCGCGCACGAAACGACTGATAGCTTCGTCCATCCTCATTACTTTGCTTGTCATTCACTCGCCTTTCGATCGAAAACCGCATGCACAGATTACGCCGATTTGGAGTGCGCCGACCAGTCGGCGCTTTGGTAGCTGCGACCCAAGCAGCGCGGTGTCGAGCCACCGCGGGCCAAAGCGGTGACAGGCCACCGCACTGTCTCCAAAGGATGCCATAATGTCGGTGGTTTCCTATCGTCTGCTCAATTGGAGATCTTATGCATCTTAGGCACGTCTTCCTGTTGGTGGTTCTGCTCCTATCAGTTGGTCCTTGTGCGGCTAAGGATATTGACTGGCCCAAGTTCCAAGCCGAAGCAGTGCAGTTGCTTCAAGAGCTGATTCGCCTCAACACCACCAATCCTCCCGGCAATGAACGTGTGGCCGCGCTGCATCTGCAGAAGCTTCTCGAAGCGGAAGGGATTGAGACCAAAGTGCTCGCCGTCGCGCCGGGCCGAGCCAATCTTTATGCTCGAATCAAAGGTGATGGAAGTCGTCGTCCCTTAATCCTGCTCAGCCATACGGACGTGGTCATGGCTGAGCCTGAACGTTGGTCCGTGCCGCCTTTTAGCGGAGAAATTCGGAACGGGTTCGTCTATGGACGCGGAGCCAGCGATATGAAAGGCACGGCCGCGGTCCATGTGACGCTTATGCGTCTGTTAAAGCGTCTCAATGTTACTCTCAAACGCGACGTGATCCTGCTCGCAGTTGCCGACGAAGAAGCGGGAGGGACGGGCGCGCGTTCGATTATAGAAAGCCATCTCGATCTGATTCGAGGCGCGGAGTTTCTTTTGAACGAAGGCGACGTAGCTTATGTGAAGGACGGGAAGCTGCAGCAGTACGGCGTTGATGTCATGGAGAAAGCAGCGCTCTGGTTACGCCTCACAGCCAAAGGCCCTGCGGGACACGGTTCGATCCCGCTCCCGGATTCTTCCGTCAATCGTCTGCTAAATGCGCTCGAGCGTTTGCGAAAGTGGGAGACGCCAATACGAGTGCCTGCCGCAGTGGCTGAAGGCTACCGCATGCTGGCTCCACATCAATCCGACCCGACGCTAAAGGCGGCGTACTCCAATCTTGAGAGTGCGCTCAATGATCCGGCGCAGCGCGAAAAACTGCTGTCGGACCGCACGCTTAATGCACAAGTCAGAGAAACGATCACGATCACCGGTCTGCACGGAAGCGACAAGGTCAACGTGATCCCCGGAGCGGCATGGGCCCAGATTGATGTGCGACTGCTGCCCGGCGAAACGCCTGCGGGCTTCATTGCGAAGCTGCGCGAGGTGCTGGCTGATCCTGGAATTGAGATCGAGGTACTCGAAGGCTCAACGCCAACGGGATCAAGTGCGGACACGGCGCTGATGAGCGCTATTCGTAAAGTAGCGGCTCGCCGTGACCCAAATGTCCCGGTCGTGCCGACCATGCTCACCAGCTCGACTGACAGCGCAAAATTTCGTGCCGTCGGCATCACGGCCTATGGCTTCGAGCCTTTCAAGATGGATGAGGGCGAACTGGATCGGGCGCACGGAGATGACGAACGCCTCTCCGTCGAAAACGTCGGCTTCGCTTTGCAGTTTCTGTACGAAGTTGTAGTGGAGTTGAACTGAGGCCTAACGATGAAATATCGTCGCTCGGGGCAGCGTCTACTGCCCGGGTTCAAGTGCCGTAGCGGCTCTGTTCAAAGCACGAGCGAGGCGTGTGACTTCCGCGGTGGCGCGAGCGCGATTGCCAGCCTCAATGGCCTCGGTCAACGCCGGCAGCACGAGTGGCTTGTATGTCGGCCTGGGCGCGTAGATGAGATGCTTGAACCAGGGTCGACCTTCAAGGCCCGCTGGATCAAGCAGCGCTCGTTCAACTTTCATGAGCGCCTGGTGAATACGTTTGGCGCCCGCCTGATCACCGGTCTCGACCGCGCGGCCCGCCGCTACTAAAGCCGCACGGCCCTGGAGTTCCCAGCGCTTCGCTGCCTCGCGAGCCGGCCCGAAATCAATTTCGATCTTCCGTTCACGCGCTGCGCCTTGCGCCTCATCCAGGTAGATCTGAACCTCCCGCGCGTACGCAGCATAATCAAGCGGAACGTAATCGCATTCAGCCAGCCGCAAAGCAGCGATGGACCAGTACCGCGACATCGCCGCGTGATAGTAGTAGCCCGGATCACCGATCCGATCGACCCAGGCGAAACTATCGTAAACGGAATGATAGACGCCGTATGGACCATCGAAGGTCAGGTCGGCGACTGGTATGCCCAGGAAGTTCAGAAAGACTGTGTAGTCTGAACCCGATCCGAGGCGAGTTGAAACATTAGGTTCTGTCGCTTCCTTATTTTCATCGTCCCGAAGCCAGGCATCATAGATCGAGCCGCCGCTTGGGTCGGGCACATCGCGCGCGACATCTCGCAGGAAGTCAGCGAGCGCGGGCACCGCGGCGGCAGAAAAATTGTGACCGGAAGATGAACTATCCACATTCAGGTAAGCGAGCGCGCCCGCTCGTAATGGTTCAGCTTCCAACTCGCCCCATTCAGTGCTGCCTGTCAAAGTGAATTCCTCTGCATCCCAGGAAGCAAAGACGAGCGTGCGCCGCGGTTTCCAGCCGCTGCGCTTGAGCTCTCCAAATGCTCGCGCAGTTTCCATCAAGCTGGCCGAGCCGCTGCTTGGATCAACGCCGCCATAGACCCAGGCGTCGCGATGATTTCCGAGTATCACCCACTCGTTCGGCCGCTCTGCGCCGCGCAAGCGACCGACGACGTTCCAGATCGACCGCACCTCTTTGTCATTTTGGATTACCAGATGCAGCTTGTCCGAGCTTGGCCCCAGCCGGTAGGTAAAGGAAAGACCGCCCTGCCACGCGGAGGGCGCTGCGGGACCAGTCATCTTCACAAGAATCTTGCCGGCGTCCTTGTAAGACATCGGCGCCGCTGCAATCGTTGGCATCGAGACGGCGTCCTCCGCTGGCAGAAAGCGACCGCCGGGAACTGAAGCCCAACCGGGCGTGCGTGGGTCGCCCGGCAAATTAAAGTCGTAGACAATGCCGCCTCTTTGTAGATGACTTTCCGGGCCCCATGGACCCCACGGAAAGACGTCACCTTTCTTAAAGCCATCATCGGCCGGATCGGAGTAGAGAATGAGCGCCGCTACGCCACGTCGCTGTGCCGTTAGAGCTTTGAACCCACGGTAACTGTAAGGCACGGAGTAGCGCGCGAGTGCAATCTTTCCACGGACGTCGATGCCCTGCTGCGCCAATAAATCATAGTCTTCGGGATTACCACTGTTGACGTAGACCACCGGCGCCGTCACATCAACATCCGCGGAGTAGGCACAGTAAGAGATACCCACATCCGGCGTGTAAGAATCTTTGTCTTGCGGAATTCCTTCTTCCTTCAGAGACAATTTCTCTTCCGTTGCTCCCACAAGCGTCGCTTCATAACGGACGGGCCAGGGAAGATAGACCGGATGCTCGATCAGTTTGACATCCTCCAGACCGTAAGCACGCCATTGTTTGGCTATATATTCGGCCAGCTCGTAGTTGCGCGGAGTTCCCGCCATGTGCGGCTTCTCGGTAAAGATGCGATGTTCGCGCCGGCAGTTTTCGGGACGAATTGTCTGCAGCAGTTGAGACTCAAGCGGCTTGATTCTGGCAGAGTTCGCTCGCGAGAATCCCGCGCGTTGTCGAGAGCTTGTTAATTCCGCTGGTCGTTGGGCCGGACGTGGTGGTGCTTGCGGCGACGGTTCCGGGATGTGAACAGCCGTCGCGATTAAGAGCAGGATCGTCAGAACGGAAGACAAAGTGCCAATCAGGTAACACGCCGTCGAAAGGAGTGTCAAGGTTGAGCCTAATGGGCACGAAAAGCTTTGCCACAGATAACGCAGATTACCCTGATTGTTGGCGTGAATGCTGGCTGTGTAGGGGTAGCGTTACCAATGCCCTTTGTGATTAGGCGACTGAATTGATCTTACTAATCTGAGTAAACCGCGAAATCTGTGGCCCAACTATTTATTCGTTACAGCTATTGTCCAGTTTGATCGGTCACTTCTTCTTAGACGATGATTTCTTCGACGATGATTTCTTCTTGGGTACCTTGCCTCCCTCCTTGCGAGCTTCGGATAATCCGATGGCGATCGCCTGCTTCTTGCTTGTTACTTTCTTACCCGAGCCGCTCTTTAATGTGCCCTCCTTGCGCTCATGCATTGCCTTCTCGACTTTCTTCTGTGCCTTCTTACCGTACCTGGCCATGTTCAGAGATCCTCCTCAGGTTCTAATCATTCTTCCCAATCGTTCTGGTTTGCTGGATTGCATGTCCCACGATATCGAACGTGAACTTGATCTTGTTGCGGACACGTATCAGACCATGTATGGAAATGTAAAGCACAAGGGTCGCTACAAATCTCAAAAAAGTATGTCATTTTCTGAGCTGTGCAAGGTCGGAGCAGCTCCTATGCAACAGATGCCACGGGCTTGCCCCGTGGTGACTAACGTTAGCCGCTACTAACCAGCCATTGAGAAAGAAATCTATGCCACGGGCTTGCCCCGTGGTGACTAACGTTAGCCGCTACAAAGCAGCCATTGAAAAAGAAATCGATGCCACGGGCTTGCCCCGTGGTGACTAACGTTAGCCGCTACCAACCAGCCATTTGAGAAAGAAATCGATGCCACGGGCTTGCCCCGTGGTGACTAACGTTAGCCGCTACCAACCAGCCATTGAGAAAGAAATCGATGCCACGGGCTTGCCCCGTGGTGACTAACGTTAGCCGCTACAAATCAGCCATCGAGAAAGAAATCGATGCCACGGGCTTGCCCCGTGGAATTTCACGTTGCCGCCTCCTGACCAGGGACAAACGTGACTCTCCACGGGACGAGCCCGTGGCATCACGAAATCTGTTCTGCGCTCTCAGTAGCAACCAACGTCAACGACCACGGCGCAAGGCCGTGGCATCAGCTTTAGCCGGACTGCCTCCTGCCTCCTGCCTCCCGCCTCCCGCCTCCTGCCTCCTGCCATTCCGCCCGCAGCCTCTTCTGCTCGGAGGTAGCGTTGGCAATTTCTTCAATCTTGACCGTCGGCCGCTCGTACCCAGTGATCGCCACCGTCACCTTTGAAACAGCGCCTCCACGCTCTACTTCTACACTCGCGGTGTCGCCCACGTGAAGCTTTCCAACCCACGATCTAAATTCCATCGAAGTTGTGACTAGCTTCCCATCAAATGCAATCAGGCGATCACCGCTGTGCAAGCCTGCACGCCCCCAGACGCTGTTAGGATTGGTGATTCGGAGTCTCAGCGTTGAATCTTCAGGCACATTAACCGCGAAGACGCGAAGGTCAGGCTCAGGCTTTCCCTCATTATTAAGAGCCGGCGCCCACGACACCGATGCGCGCATCCCGATCATCCGCAGATAGTGATCAAAGTCGAGCGGTCTCGCTCCTCGCACATATGCTTCAAAGAACGAGTGAGCATCACAGGCGCAAACTTCGCTCACCGTCCGTTCGATGTCACGACCGGTAATACCGCGTTGCGGTGTGAACCGATCGCTAAGCCTTTGCATAACGTCACTCAGTGAGCGTCGCCCTCGCGTCGACTCGCGGATCATGAGATCCAACATAGTGCCAAACATATTTCCCTGGAAATGGGTGCTGGCAGAGTAATCACCAAGCCCGAACGGATCCTCTGCGGCACGGCTCACCTGTTCAGCCGAAAAGCGTGAGTAAGCAGGGTTGAAAAAATATGAGGCCATGAGGTTTTCAAGGTGCGCCAGGCGCGTTGGATCAGTAGTCGGAAGTTTTGCGCGGCGCATCATCAGGTCAGCAAAGTAGATGGTGACGCCTTCACTCCACCACAGTTCCGCGGTGTCTTTTGCACTGCGATAGCGCAACCCAACGCGCTCGGCCGGGCGCACATGCATCAAGTTCCAGGTGTGGAAGTATTCATGGGCCGTAGTCTCAAAGACGCCCTGGAGTCCTCGCGCAAGAGTCTGGCTGCGCGCGCCAATCGTGACGGAATTAATGTGCTCGAGCGCGCCGACCGCACCGTCCTGGTAGAGAAACGTGTAATGCCCGGAGTTTTTGTAAGGCGCCTTTCCCCCGATCTTGAGGGCCTCGATCACCAGCTTTTGAATTCCCGCGACGAAAGCAGCCGTGTCAAAGGCGGTTGCGTTTGGTTGCGTCAGGTAGATGACTTGATGCTTCAAGCCCTGCACTTCAAAGTCCCACTGCTGGAATTCACCGACAACGATCGGCGAGTCCAACAGCAACTCAACCGATGATGCCGCGAAAGTTTTTCCTCCTGCCTCCTGCCGTCCTCCAGCCGGCTCCTGCTTTCTGCCTCCCGATTCCTGGTCATTAGTGGGCTCGAGGCCTGAAGCGCTTTTCCAACCTTCGGGAAGATCGAGTGTCAAGGTCGTTGGAGTTAACTCTGCACCGACGACGTACATCAGGGAATGCACATCGCCAATGAGTCCGCCGGTTGGCGAGAGGAAAGGCATATACGCAGAGCGATTCGGTGTGATTTGTGGCGGCAGATGCATGCGGTATCTGACGGTCAGATCTCCGCCCGCTGAGTGCACGCTCCACAGCGCATTTTCCTCATTGGTGATTTGCAGCTTCGCACCGCGCGACTCGGCCGTCAGATTCTCGACGTCGCGCCAGTAACGGTCGTCGTATTCCGGATGCGCCGCCATCGCGATCCGCACCACTTTCGCTGCCCCACGAATTCGCATCTCGACGTCGAACCCCGACACGTCCGCCTTATCCACGTGAATTCGGTAAGCGACGGCCACGGTTTTTGGTTGGGAGATGGCCGCAGCCCTGGCCCGAGGAAATGCTTCTCCGCATAAGGGTGACGTCTGGGCACCAAACGCGAGCGAACTCTGCGAGCCTAATGCGATCAGAAAAAGAAAGTTCGCGAACGTGCGGACTTTTGTTACAGATTTCATTGAACGCTCACTGTTTGTCTGACTGTTTCCTGTTTACGGTTTCCGGTTTACGCATCATCTACATTACTTAGACGGACATCATCCCGTTCTCTTCCTTTTATCTTTTCAACAAGCCCTGATGCAGTTGAGTTATGCCACGGGCTCGTCCCGTGGTGACTAACGTTAGCCGCTACCAACCAGCCTTTGAGAAAAAAACTCGATGCCACGGGCTTGCCCCGTGGTGACTAACGTTAGCCGCTACAAACCAGCCATTCAGAAAGAAACTTGATGCCACGGGCTCGCCCCGTGGTGACTAACGTTAGCCGCTACCAACCAGCCTTTGAGAAAGAAACTCGATGCCACGGGCTCGTCCCGTGGTGACTAACGTTAGCCACTACAAACTGGCCTTTGAGAAAGAAACTCGATGCCACGGCTCGTCCCGTGGTGACTAACGTTAGCCGCTACAAACTAGCCTTTGAGAAAGAAACTTGATGCCACGGGCTCGCCCCGTGGTGACTAACGTTAGCCGCTACCAACCAGCCTTTGAGAAAGAAACTTGATGCCACGGGCTCGTCCCGTGGAGTTTCACGTTGGTAGCTACAGATTCCCGATATCTTAGCCACTATCGTGAACCTCCACCGGGCAAGCCGGTGGCATCCATGAAATTTTTCTCGTCATTCTTGTAGCAACCAACGTGAGCACCACGGGACAAGCCCGTGGCATCTCCCGCCTCCCGCCTCCTGCCTCTCGTCTCCCGCCTCCATGTCATCACCTTCAGCATTCAGAATCCGGCAAGAAGCTCAGAGACATTACGACCGGCACGATCTCAATTGTTGGCAGGACTATTTCGACTAAGCACAAAGGCACCGCCCGCTATGTCGTGCGTGGTTGGCTGGAACTACCCAACATGACCATTTTGAAAGTCGCCGGCCCCTGGTACGAAGGCCACGAAATTCCCGAGCGGATGTTCACCGCCTTCAGCGCGGACTCCCGCTTCATCCTCACCACCAAATGGGTGAGAAAGAATTGAGGCCCTGTCGACTTTCATGCGCCGCCAGTAGAAGGACTCATCACTTTTACTCGATGGGTGCACAGATCTCTTCAGCGCTAATCTTGCTAATGCTCAAGTCTAAAGCCGCCGTTGCCATTCAGCAGGATCGCGCGCCGTGTGAAGAACGGCCACAATCAGAATAGTGTCGCCTTCGATTGAGAAGTAAACGGCATAGGGAAACTGACGAGTCAGAGCGCGCCGAATACCCGAACGTAGCGCTTGATATCCAAGCGGATTTTCAAGAATGCGAAGGTACGCGGCGCGAAGTTCTTCCAGAAATTCCAGTCCGAGACCCCGCTCTTCAGACTCGTACCAGGCATAGGAACTCTCAATATCAAATTCGACGGCAGCTTCGGCTTCGAATCTATATTGCTTCACTTGGAGTTCTGTGACAGCCGGTCGATCACTTCAAAAGCAGGGCTTGACGAAGGGCTTTCGCGATAACGCTGTAAGCGTTCTTCAGCAAGTTGAAGATGGCTCTCAGGTACTGGAATTTCGTCTGGGTGTTCCGAAATTTGATCCCAAAGGGCCTGCAGGTAACGCACCTGTTCAGCTTTCGGAAGCTCAGCAAAACCCGGCGGTGTTTGTATAGATGTCTCGGGCATATCGTTTCTTTTGAGTTGATGATAACGGAGTTAGGTACCACAGACAATGCTACGCGTCGCCCAGTTTCGATGTAGTTTGAGTTGATGCCTACTGCCGCTGGCTACTGCCTCCTGTCTTCAGGGCCGCCGGACCTTGGTATGAGGGGTCACGAAATCCCCGAGGGGATATTCACCGACTTCAGCGCGGACTCCCGCTTCATCCTCACCACCAAATGGGTTAGAAAGAATTGAGGAAGGGTTCGCAAGAAATGAGGGTCTCCCCACCTTTCATTTCCCCGCTCTCGCTGGCACGGACGAGCAGACACGATACAAATGCCTTCATCTTCTCCTCTGCTTCGGCCGACTGGTTCCTGCTTGCCATATCTGGACGCCGACAGACAAGGATCAAAGTTAGTAGTCTCAAGGTCGGGAAGGGCAGTTTACTCCCGCTGAGTTGCATTACCGCTCAAGCAAAGATCAATTCGGTAACTCACAAAACAAATCGAATGCTGATGAAACTCAGGCGGGCAAGCTGCCCTTCCCGACCTCGAGCTGATCTGAGGTGGATGGTGGCCTCGACTGAATCTGGTTTTGCTAATCTGAGTAATCTGTGAAATCTGTGGCTAAGGTTTTATCAGAAAAGCTTTAGCCGCAGATTACGCAGATTTCACGGATTGTTGGGTGAATGGCTGGTTAGATTGCATAATTTCAAACGAGCGTCGTGATTGAGCTGAATCTGGTCTTACTAATCTGAGTAATCTGTGAAATCTGTGGCTAAGGTTTTATCGGAAAAGCTTTAGCCGCAGATTACGCAGATTTCACGGATTGTTGGGTGAATGGCTGGTTAGATTGCATAATTTCAAAACGAGCGTGGTGATTGAGCTGAATTTGGTCTTACTAATCTGAGTAATCTGTGAAATCTGCGGCTAAGGTTTTTGACCTTCACGCCGATCAGAACCCACGTTCCCTTGATTTCCACGACATATCCAACCGGTGTATCCGCAGCTACCCCAACTGCTGAAAAGCTTATCGCAATAAGTACGCAGGCTAATCTCGTGGTCAGCTTACGGATTTCCATGAGTACTCCGAGAAAAGTAGATATGCCAACTTGCTCGGACATGCTGAAGAATTTAGGGCAAGTAAGCGATGCCACGGGCTTGCCCCGTGGTGCCCTCACGGTCGCCGCTACAAATCAGATATGTGAGAAATGGAATGGATGCCACGGGCTTGCCCCGTGGTAGTTCACGTTGATTGCTAATTAGGCTCCAAGCGTGAACCTCCACCGGGCAAGCCGGTGGCATCCATAAAATTCTGTCCGTCATTCTTCTAGCAACCAACGTGAATCACCACGGGTCAAGCCCGTGGCATCACCCTAAATCCTGTCTGTCATTTTCTAGCGGCCATCGTGATTCACCACGGGGCGAGCCCGTGGCATCACCCACCTCACGCCCAAACAAATTCTTTCCCCTTGACAGTCGAAGGGAGCATCATTATTCTCTCCCTTCGATAATCTAAGGGAACAAAACAATTCCGAGGGTCGTACTCGAGCACGAATAATACAGTCGGAGTTGACGATTCAGTCGGAGTTTAACGATTCAGTCGGAGTTAACGATTTAGTCGACAAGACTCGGGAGACGTGCACACTTTTATGGAACGTCTTGATCTGTTGCAAGGCACGCTGCACCTGCTCGTGCTCAAAACTCTTTCACAGGGTCCGTTGAATGGACATGCGCTAGCTAACCGGATAAAGCTGATCACCGAAGACGCGCTGCACCCGGGTGAAGGAACCTTGTACCCGGCGCTCTATCGCATGGAACGTCGCGGTTGGGTGCGATCCAAGTGGGGCCTTTCGGAAAACAATCGCAAAGCCCGGTATTACAAGCTAACCAGCGCCGGCCGCAGACAGCTCGAGCTGGAATCAAAAGCCTGGGCAGACATCAGCGAGGCAATCGCCAAGATAATGCAGACCGCTTGAAAGCGAGGCCAACAAAATGTGGTGGCTGATGGGAAAGCTTCAGTTCCTCTACTCCGCTCTCCGCAAAGGAAGAGTCGATCGCGAAATCGATGATGAGCTGCGTTTCCACCTGGAGATGACCATCAACGAGAACTTGAAAGCCGGCATGTCCACCGATGAGGCAACGAAAGATGCTTTTAAACGCTTTGGCAGTTTGACTCGCATCAAGGAATCCAGTCGAGAAGTCCGTCGCGGAATTACTCTCGAAAGTATCGCTCACGATATTCGACACGGCGCTCGCCTCCTGCGCAAACATCCGGGATTCAGTTTCGTCCTCGTGATTACGATGGCGCTCGGCATTGGCGCCAATGCCGCAATTTTCAGCGTCGTCGATTCAGTGCTGCTCCGGCCTCTGCCTTACGAGCGACCTAATGAGCTGGCTTTGATTTGGTCGAGCTTCCAGTTGATGGGAGCCTCGCGCGCGCCTTCTTCAGGGACGCAGTTGCAGGAGATTCGCGATCGCAGCCAACTGCTCAAAGATGTAGCCGGTATTTGGGTAGGCAATGGCACGCTCGCCGGCACCCTCGAGCCCGAACAAGTAAAGATCGGCGACGTGACGACCAACTTCTTTTCCGTTCTCGGGGTGAAACCTTCGCTGGGTGGATCGTTCACGCCCGAGAAGGACGGCAACGGTCTCAAGGAAATCATGCTCACCTATGGTCTTTGGCAGCGCAGATTTGCCGCAGACAAAGACATAGTTGGTAAAGGCATTTTGCTCAACGGCAGGTCCTTCACCGTGGTCGGAGTGTTGGCAAAGGATTTTGTGCTTGCCTTCCCGGTCGACGCCAACGTACCGATGAACGTTCAGGCCTTCGTTCCATTTCAGGAAAACATCTACGAAGGACCAAAAGACCTTTACTACATCAGGCTGCTTGCGCGTATGAAACCAGGCGTGACTATTGAGCAAGCTCAAGCTGAAGCAACCTCAGTAGCCACGCAGCTTCGAACTGAATACGCCGAGTACAAAAAAGAGAACCTGCAGTTCAATGTGGTCCAACTTCATCAGGACGTAGTGCGCGATATCAAACCGGCGTTGCTGGCACTCTTTGTCGGCGCTGGATTGGTAGTACTGATTTCCTGCTTCAACGTTTCCAACTTATTGCTCGCGCACGCCAGCACGAGGCGCAAAGAGATTGCTTTGCGCGTCGCCATTGGCGCCTCAAGGTCGCGCATTGCTCGACAGTTACTCACTGAAAGTCTGTTGGTTTGTTTCCTGGGAGGAGTTCTTGGTCTTGGGATTGGCTGGGTTGGACTCAAGTTGCTGTTAACGATTCGTCCGGAAATTCTGACTCGAGTTGGTTCAGTCAGCATCAATCTGCCCCTGGTAGCTTTCGTCAGCGCGCTCACTTTTGGCTGTGGTTTGATCGCCAGTCTCGCGCCCCTGTTGGAGCTGAGAAAACTGAAACTGATTGAGCCGTTGAAGGAAGAGGCCCGCGCGACGAGCGGGCGCGCAAAGCAAAGGACGCGGTCACTACTGATGGTGAGCGAGATGGCGCTGGGCTTTGTTTTGCTCGTCGGGGCCGGCTTGATGATTCGAACTCTGGTTCAGCTTCATCGCGTCAGTCCCGGCTTCAATCCTTCAAAAGTGCTGACATTTGAAATGATACCTGCCGGAGGGCTGAGCCAGCGAAGAACTTCTTTTGTCGACCTATGCGAGCAGAAACTGGCAGCGTTGCCAGGCGTTGAAGCTGTCGGCGCCATTTCGCATTTGCCTCTCGATGATTATCCGAACTGGTACAGCCCGTACGCGCCTGAAGGAATTGCTGAAGATCAGAAAGCAAATCTGCTCGCCGATTACCGCGCGGTCACTCCCGGATATTTCCAGGCGATCGGAGCTCAGCTGATTGCGGGACGCTCCTTCGACAAGCATGACACCGCCGAGGGACATCCCGTAGTCATTGTTGACAGCATGCTCGCGCGTCAAACATGGTCCAACGATAGTCCATTAGGTAGGCGCATCAACATCGAGCGCTTCACTGATGAAGGTTTTGCGAATGGCTGGGCTGAAGTTGTTGGCGTAGTTGAGCACATCAAGGGTCAAAGCTTACTCAAGTCAATTCGTGGTCAAATCTACATTCCTTATCCGCAAAGCTCGCGCGAGCATTTGAGTTTCGTGCTCAGAACTTCACAGGATCCGTCAGCATTAGCGGGTTTGGTTCGCAAAGAGATCAGCGAGATCGACAAGACACGGGCTATCGCCAAAGTTCGTCCCATGGAAGATTACGTTTCCCGGGCGCTGGCGCCGACGAACTTTACGACGGTCTTAGCCACCGTGTTTGCGGTGGTCGCGTTGTTGTTGGCGACCGTTGGCATTTACGCCGTGGTCTCGTATTCCGTAAGTCAGCGCACCCACGAGATGGGAGTACGCATGGCTTTGGGAGCGCGTCCCGCGAATATTCTCAGGCTCGTGTTGAAAGAAGGCCTGGCCCTGACTGCAGTGGGAGTAACACTGGGGCTTGCGGGCGCGCTGGTGTTGTCGAATTACATAAGTTCGCTCTTGTTTGAAGTCACGGCGAAAGATCCGCTCACGTACTTCGTGATGGCGCTGGTCATTCCACTGGCTTCAATTGCGGCGTGTTGGCGGCCGGCCCGTAAAGCTGCTTCAGGAAATGTTCTCGATGCTCTTCGAAAATAGGAACGGTCAAATACTTTGGCCCGAGGAGTGGAAGATCTGGTTCAAGCTTAATGGATTAAAGGAGTGCGTCCTGATGATTAATAGAATCTTAGCGGCAATCATTGTCTGTTTCGGAACTCTGGTCGCCGCCCCAGCTCAATCCTCGACGGCGGCGGAGCACCCGGAAGACGCGGCGGCGATTAAGGCCCACATCGGCAGTATCTTTCAGGCCTTCATCGATCGAGACATCGACAAGATCCGCGAAACACATTCAGAAGATTGGCGCGGGTTTCTGGAAGGCTCGCGCGTGCCTATCAGGGGCATCGACGAATATATGAGAGCTAACGGCATCGAGTGGCCGCTACCGGCAAACGTTCCCAAGCCAAAACCCAGTCCGGACCCGACGCGCACCTACGAAATGAAAGACTTTGACGTGCTTTTCTACAACCCGGAATTGGCGCTGGCGTCGTTTGTCGGAGAGTTCCACCGGAAAAATGGCGATGCCGATACGCTACAAGTTCGCTACCGCATCACTGATGTGTACGCAAAGCGCCAAGGGAAGTGGATCCAGGTCGCTTCCCACACCGTAGTGGATCCTGCGTGGCGAGCTGAAACCTCATCGCAGCCGACTGCGATTGGTCCACGAATGAGGGACCAAATACTCGCCGCTCGTGAAAAGGTGTGGAAGGCTTATTTTGAAAACGATCGCGCGGCGCTTGAAAAGTTGATCCCGGAAGAAGTGATCACAATCGATCCCGGCACTGAACAGTTTTCAAATAAAGCGAGTGTGCTGGCGGGTGCCAAGCAATTTGCCGATAGCGGCGCCAAACTGGTCAAGCTTGAATTTCCACGGACCGAGATGCAGGTCTATGGCAATACTGTTTTGATCTACACGACGTTCCTTTATGAGACTGAGGCCAATGGCAAGAAGAACACGAGGACCGGTCGAGCTACGGAAATGTTTGTGTGGCGAGGCAATGATCTCGTCAACGTAGGCTGGCATCTCGACGCTGGACCTTGATTCCTGTACGACCTGCTTTCAAAGAAAGCTCGCAAACAATTGGAGGATTCTAATGTTTAATCAAGTTGACTACACAATGATCACTGTTTCCGACATGAGCAAGTCGGTGGAATTCTATCGAGACAAGCTGGGCATTCCCTTGAAGTTTGAGTCTCCGGAGTGGACCGAATTTCAGACCGGCGCAACCACACTCGCGCTGCACGGCGGTGGGGTCCGTCAGGAAGGCAGTCCCAACGGCGATCCTTCAAAGCAAGCCGGGACTTGTTCAATAGGCTTTAATTGCGACGATGTTGACAAGACGTTCGAAGAGCTAAAAGCGAAGGGCGTTTTCTTCGTTATGCCCCCAACGCAACGAGAGGGCGAGGGGATCAGGCTTGCCGTGGCGATTGATCCGGATGGATTGCCCGTATCTTTTGCACAGGTGCTTGCGAAGTAGATTCTCAATCCGACCAAGGTCGAGACCTGGCCATCGTGTTTCACCCACGAGCGCGCTAACGAGATGAGCAATTTCCGTTTCGCGGGGATCCGTTTCGAGTCCTACCCAAGCCGTTGCGTCCCAAAACGGTTGAAACTGTTCCCTCTTTTGACTAGTCACTGTTACAGTCTGAAATAGAAGAGTCTCCTGAAGTCGACGCGTGTATGCAACGATTCGGTTACAGGACTGCACTCATAGCTGGAACTATAGTTCGAGGTTAATCAAATGAAATTCTTCGCCACCATTTCGATCTTACTTCTTGCCATATCCGTTTTCGGATGGACGGACGACAAAGATCTTCCGGCGCCCCAACTAGAGCTGGTCAACACTGAGCGAGCGTTCGCCAAACTAGCCGTTGACCGTGGAGTGACCGAATCATTTATCGCGTACTTCGCTGAAGATGGGATCGGCTTCAACCCGCATCCTTTCAAGGTGCAGGAGACGTTCAGGAAACGACCCGCCCAGACGACGGCGCGTCGTTTCATCCTTAACTGGGCGCCGGCGTTCGGCGATGTCGCCCAGGCCGGCGACCTGGGTTGGAACACTGGACCAACGGTTGTCGAAGACACGAGTGCCGAAAAGAGTCCGACTCGGCATGGCATGTTCTTTTCAGTTTGGAAGAAGCAAAACGATGGGACCTGGCGCGTGGTGCTCGATCTGGGCGCAGATACTCCAGCCGCTGTCGTCCCACTCGACGCGCCATTCACGACTTCGTTTCGCAAGAGCAAGCAGCCAGCCGCGCCTGTAGATATCGAAAAGGCAACGGCTGCGTTACTCGACCTTGAGCGCGAGTTTCTTGCGACCGCCAAGTCAGCAAACGCGGCACAAGCTTACAAAGCCAAATTGAGTGATGACGCTCGAGTGCATCGGCCCGACGTGATGCCCGTGGTAGGCAAGGACGCGTTGCGCGATTGGGTCGCGAAACAGACCATGACACTCACCGGAGCTCCGATTAAGTCGGACGTTTCGCGCTCGGGAGATCTTGGCTACGTGTACGGCAGTTATGAATTGGGCGGCGACAAACCAGAGAAAGGATATTACGCGCGGGTCTGGAAGCGAGATGAAAAGGGTATGTGGCACATCGTTATGGATACGGTCAATCCTCTTCCCGCTGGCGTGGCAATCGCTGGAGCAGCACCCGCACCCACCGCAGCTTCGCTCTCAAAGAAGGCCGAAGAGAATTACATTGCGCAGCGATGGGCCGATGCAGCCGCAGCTTATCAGGAAATTGTGAAGGAGAATCCCAACAGCGCTGAAGCGTGGCATCGTCTGGGTACCAGCCAAATTGGCTTGAAGCAGTACGCCGATGCAATTAAGAACCTTCAGCAGGCAATCAAGAGCGGCGGCACCGGAGCGCTCGACTACTACAATCTTGCTTGCGCGTATGCGTTGAGCGGAGAGAAGGACAAAGCCCTGGACAATTTAGAAAAAGCCATCAGTGCAGGTTTCACCGAGCGTCAGCAATATCAGAATGACACCGATCTCGATAGCCTGCGCGACAGCGAACGCTTCAAAGAGTTAATGAAACGCCTGCCGTAAACTTTACTGGGACTTTGCACACGAAAAGTTTTTGAATCCCACCTGCGGCAGCTGGTGGACGCTTTAAATTCCAACCTAAACCAGCGTGGTTAATTAGTTCTCTGAATTCCCTCAGGCAGCTGAGGGGATTCAAAGGACCAGTCCCAACCTCTCTTTGTAGGTCGAACTCCCGTCCCCAGACTGCGCCAGCGACTTGCTTTACCTTTTTACTTTTGCCTTCGTAACCGGGCGGTTGCGACTCCTATCTGTTCGGGCAAATTCCGATCAACTTCTTCATGAAGACTCACGAACAGCTTGTCCGCGAGCACGCTATCGCGCATCACGCCACAGAGCGATTCGTAACTAATCCCCGCCTGATCGAGCCACTCCACGGTGTCGTCTACATCATAAAGACCATAGTTGGCGCGAAACTCATTGACGGCTTCCTCAACCTCTTCGTCTGAAGCCATCAGACCTTGTCGTTCCGCGGCCTCCTTAACCAGCAAGCGCAGCAACACTTTCTTCCGATGAACAGCAGTTGACTCACCGGTGAGCCGGAGAACTTCTTCATCCTCATCTTCTGCGAAAGTTTCTTCAGCCACTCTTTCAACTCGAAGTTCTATCGGCAGACCCTCGCCCATCAGGTCCTCGAAATTGCGCCAGTAAACTGCCTCTCGCACATTGATCGACATCGGTTCCAACGCCACGTCGAACAAATCAAGCGGCGTCTCCCCACCTTCGTCGTGAGGATAATCCGTCCCGAACATGTAAACGTCCGGCCCAGTCTCACGAATCAGCCACCCGATATCTTCGAAAGGAAATGGCGTGACTCGAATTTGACGAACAAAGTACTCGCTGGGGCACAATGGAAGCGACGCGCGCTGGCGTGGCCGACCAAACTCTTCAAGCGCCGCGTCGAGCCGGCGCAAAAAGCCCGGCACCCAGATAGCGCCTTGCTCGATCACGCCGCATCGCAGTCTTGGAAAGCGCTCAAAAACACCATCCAGAATCAGCGCCGCGAGGGCCATCTCAAGAGGCGCTGGGATGCCTATATAAGTTAGCGAGGGAATCAGCGTTTCACGATCGTTATGAACACGCTCGGCCGCGCGACCGTTAGCCGCGAAGGTCGGATGAACCAATCGTCCACCGCCGCCGACGTGGAACAGTAATGGACAGCCGCGTTCCTGAAGCAGGTCGTAAAGAGGATCGAAGGCTGGATGAGTGAGACTGTAGTCACCACAAGGAAGACTCGGCAATTCTATGCCGGCGCAACCAAGATCTAACGCGAGTCGCGTGGAAGCAATGGCCCGCTCGGGAACGTGAGGCGCGATAAAACCAACCCCTAATAATCTCTGATCGGCAGCGCAAAATTCGACGACTCCTCGATTATGACCGTCCACCATCTCATACAAGACTTCCGGATCAAGCGTTGCTGCCCCGCCGTGATCGATCATTCCGAGATGGCTGTAAGTTGAGAATACAAGTTGAGATTTGAAACCCAGCAGGTTGAGCGCGCTCGAACGCTCAACCGGATCGAAAGCCCCGGGCGCGGCCCAATTCTTCCGCGTCATCAATTCGTCCGGATCCTCACTCAGTTGTCGCTGGCCGGCCTGTTGGGCGAGCAACGCCTGGGCTGCCTCTTCTTCCAGTCCATGCAAGTCCAGCAAAGGCACGCGCTCACGAACTGCTGGACTTACATATCTCCGCAGCCAGTCAGGATGCTCCAGCAAATGCGAATCAGCGTCGTGGATATTTCTGCCGTTCACATAATTCATTGCGAGAAGTTCCAGGCGATAAAAAGTGCCCCGACTTGAAGATAAGGCCGGGGCACGAGTAAATACGCAACGTTCGATGTAAGTCCGAAGCAGTGTGATGACTGCTCCGTAGCTTCGCTTAACAGAACCACGGGCACATGATCGTGCTCGCCTTGGCCTTTGCTCGAGTTGCCTTCAGAGCAACGGCTTGATTGCGTGGATCCTGACGGAGCAAAGCTCCCTTGACGTAAGCGACGGGCTTAATGCTGCCCGTGTCCTTGGTCGCGGCCTTGGCGCCACCCTTCATTGTTTCTTCCAGCCGTTCAAGTCCTTCATCCTCGACTCTGAGCGCGTCAAGCAATTCGTCACGCACGAAATACAGCGAGCCGTCCGATCCTCTGAATACAGTACCGCCATCTGAGACTTTTTTCTTTGCGGCAGGCATGTCTGATTATCTCCTTTCAAGCAAGTGAGATGTTTAGGTTAGAGTCTGGCCCAAACCCTTAGAGATGACACCTCGCGTTCCCCATTAAGATCCTTTGAAGTGAGGCGAGTTGATGGTTCGCCAGCACCGTTTGTTCCGACGCGAGGGGTCACAATCGAGAAATTAGCCCCGGAAGAATATTGCCGACGCGCTGAGTTGTCAATGAATTTCCAGTTTAGGTGGTCCAAGTGGTTGCTCGACTCAGTTGGACCACGCTCTCAACGTGATGAGTTTGGGGGAACATATCAAACGCTGAAATCCGTTGAACCTGGTAGCTGGCCGCGATTAGTTTCTTTAAGTCGCGCGCGAGGGTGGCGGGATCACAGGAGACGTAGCTGATTCGTTGTGGCTGCAGCTCGAGGATGCCTTTGATGACTGCGTTTTCGGCTCCAGTACGCGGCGGATCCAACAAGAGAAAATCAACGAACGGTAGCGGACGGGTAAGATTTCTTAACCAATCGCCAACGTTGGTCGTGAAGACCTCGGCATTAGACAACTGAGCTGCAGCGAGATTTCGCCGGGCAAAGGAAGTCGCATGACTATTGACTTCGACGCCAACGACTTTTGCAAACCGTCGCGCCAGCGGCAGTGTGAATAGACCGGCGCCACAATAAAGATCGATCGCAAGTTCGCCAGCCTCTCCTTCAAGGGCAGCGCTCAGCATCGCTTCCAACAGATCCGGATTGACCTGGAAGAACGAATCGGCGTTGAACCAATATGTTTCTCCACTGAAAATACGATGAACGTCATTTGGGAGGAAGCCGGCGACCGGCGGAGCTACGGAAACGTCGTCTTCGCTGACCGCGGCGCGAACATCTCGCGGCAGATTAGTAATGCTCCCTTCGCGAATGTCGCGACGAATCTGTTCCAGAACGCTCTCAAGCTTGGGATTCAATACAGCGCAAACTTCCACGTCGCAAACGCGATGCGAGCCAGCTTCGAAGTAACCGATTTCTCCGGATGATTGATCGACTTGCCAATTGGCGCGGGCGCGATAGTGCCACTGATTCGGCGCGGCATGAATGGAAATCTCCGGAGGCTCGGCAATGCCGGCAATGCGATGAAGGCAGTCTCGAATGATCTCAACCTTCGCGTCTAGTTGAGCCTGGTAATTCAACTGCTGAAAGTCACAGCCGCCGCAGCGGCCAAAGTAAGGACAGGGCGGTTCAATGCGCTGCTCGGACGGCTTAATGATTTCAACGATAGAAGCAAAGGCGATGTTGCCACGGACTCGATCGATATTTACTCGCGCGACGTCGCCTGGGGCTGCCAGCGACACGAATATCGTCTTCCCTTCCGCGTGGGCCAATCCAAATCCGCCGGGGAGTATTCGCTCAATCGTTAACTCAAGCGGGTGCGTTGCAGGTTTCAGGTTCAAGGTTTCAAGTTTCAGGTTTCAGGTTTCAGGTTTCAGGTTTCAGGTTTCAGGTTTCAGGTTTCAAGGTTCAGGTTTCAGGGTTTCAGGCTTCAGGGTTTCAGGGTTTCAGGTTTCAGGGTTTCAAGTTTCAGGGTTTCAGGTTTCAAGTTGGCCGGTTTAGGTCGAAGGTTCCAAGTCTCAAGTGTCGAGTCTCAAACCTGAAACTTTGAACCTGAAACCTGAAACAGATCGCCCTGAAACTTTGAACCTGAAACCTGAAACAGATCGTCCTGAAACCCGTCGTCGTGTTCACAAACCGAGATAAAACAAGCTGAGACGCGGAATGCCGAACTGCTCGCGCAACCTGGTCATGAAGAGATTCTCAAACGTCTGCTCGTAAACTGACTCCTCCATATGACCGCGGTAAGGCTTTAGTTGCTTCTTGACCTCAGCAGAAAGTGCCGTCTGCTGCTCCTGGGGCGCAAAGTTTCGGAGTGCCTCACTCAGCATTCGTTCGATTCCGGTCAACCCTACTTCAAGTTTTTGCGAATCGAGTTGAGCGACCTGCCCTACTTCCAGTTCGAGATCGGCCAGCAATGTCTCTGCTCGCTGCAGCGCTTCGGTCAGATCAGAACGGTCTTCAGCACCACTGACCTTCTTCGTAATTCGAGCGCGTGCATTGCGGATGTGCTCCAAAATCGTATCGCGGGAAAAAGGCCGAGCATCATTCGTAGTTGTTTCGGCCTGCTCTTCAAGCTCATCTTCACTGCCAGCCCCGACTTGAGCTTCGAGCCATTCCGCATACTGAGCTTCAACTTCCTCCTGACAGTAAAGCAAGGTCTTGACTGAGCGTTTGCGAGGTTTTGATTCCCAGGAATCGAAGGCCTTCTCGATCCCACGCAAGGCAATGTGCAAAGGCACACCCATTTCCTTCCAGCTCTCAATCAACGCCCAATCGATTGAGCTGAGCATGAGGTGCTTCGCGCGCCGGCGCACAAAGGTATCTTCGATTTCAGTGAAGTAGTTGAAGTAGTTCAAGTTCGATAGCGCGTCTCCCTTTGCGCCTTTGCGCCTTTGCGGGAAAAATTCTGTCGGTTGCTTCGCTTAAACCAGTCTCCCGCAAAGGCGCAAAGACGCAAAGGAAGGCAGACTAAGGGAGAGCATTCTTGCCGCGCTCAAACACGAGCCGCAGGCCTTCGAGCGTCAGCGTGTCATCGACCAACTCAATCAAAGTCGAACCAGTCGCAATTAATGGCGCCAAGCCGCCGGTCGCGATCACACGCGGCGATCCGCCCATCTCGTTCAGCATCTTTCGAAGCACACCGTCAACCAGTCCCACGTAGCCGTGATACAAGCCCGACTGCATCGCGGCTACTGTCGATGACCCAATCACTCGGCCCGGTCTTTTGATATCAACCCGAGGCAACTTGGCGGTCCGCTCAAACAAAGCATCGGCAGAAATCATGATCCCCGGCGTGATCACACCACCAAGGTAATCACCACTCGAATTGATCGCATTGAACGTAGTCGCTGTTCCGAAATCTACGATGATGCAGGGCGCTCCGTACTTTTTCTTGGCCGCGACTGCATCAACCAGACGATCCGCGCCCACATCTGCGGCCGGCTCATAAAGAATCCGCAAGCCAAGCTCAGTGGTGTGGTCAATAAACAAAGGCGACAGATGAAAGTAAACTTCAGCCATCCGCTTGAGTGTGTAATTCAACGGCGGCACCACGGACGCAATCGCGATTGCGTTAATGGCTTTGAAGTCGAGTCCGGCCAGCTCAAACAAATTGCGAGCGTGCACGCCATACTCGTCAACAGTCCGGTTGCGAGCAGTCGTTAGTCGCCAGTGCGCTACCAACTCCGTGTCTTCATAGACACCGAGGGAGGTGTTCGTATTGCCGGCATCAATCACCAGAAGCATAGACTAACTCCTCACTCAGCTGATTACTCGAATCTTTACTCTGCAACACCGCTTCGATCAAGTCACAGGCGACTGCAGACCCATTCTCAGCCCGCAGCTGTTCGCCCACCTTGCGGGCGTTCCGAGCGTAGCTGGGTTCTTCAAGTAGTTGTCTTAATTCTCTTGCCGCGCGCGCCGCAGAATATTTTGGTCTTCGCAGCGTCCTGCTGGTTCCCAACCGTTCCGCGTGCGCAGCATTATCAGGTTGGTCGAACGCGAACGGCACTATTAGAGTCGGGATACCGGCGCGCAATCCCTGCGATGTGGTGCCGACGCCGCCGTGATGGACCATCGCACTGGCGCGCGGGAGTAAGGCTTCGAATGGCGCATAATCGGCTGGAAAAATTTCGGGCGGCAAACTCTCACTTAAGCGATTCCGCTGATCTCCAATTAGCAACACGGCTCGCCGGCCAAGCGATTTAGCTGCGGCAATGCTTTCACTATAAAAGTCTTTCGCTACCCACACTGCTGACGTCCCGAGGGTGAACACAATTGGCGGCGGACCGGCGTCAAGGAAATCGAGCAGATCCTGCGGCATTCCTTGTTCCACGTTGCCGTCATAAAAAGGAAAGCCGGTTGCCTTTGCTTGCGACGGCCAGTCGGGTTGGGGTTGCGCAAAGATTTTTGAGAATAAAGCGAGGATCAGTGTGGGTGAATGTTGTCCCTCGAAAACTGGGTTGCCGTCATCGGGCAAGCCCAGCTCGTCACGAAATTTATTGTAGGTCCTGCTTCGATAAGCCTTTTTTGCTTGTTTGAAGAACCCGGCGACGAAGCGTGGTCCGAATAACTCAACATGACGCATCCATCGCCAAAAAGGCGGCACTGGCGGATCGTAAGCTGACATGAATGATGCCGGAGCAAGCACACTTGAGACCCAGGGAATTCCGGTCTTTCGCGCTACCAGTGGTCCAGCGAACGTAATTGGATGAGTGAGCAAAAGGTCAGCGCCTTTTATCGCTTGCAGCAGATCCTCATACGCTTCGCGCAGGAAAGGAAACAGCATTTCGTTGAGCAGTACGGCGCTGCCTTTCATGGGATGCATGACTCGCGCGATTAGCTCCGGGTCCTGCTCTGCGGGTGGCGGGAGATTGGGCCGGACCGGCACGAAATCAAAACCTGCCGTCTCCAATTTTTCGCGATAGAGTTCGCTGGTTGCGATCACGGGCTGGTGGCCACGAGCGTGTAGTTCCGCAGCGAGAGCCATGTACGGATGAATGTCACCGTACGACCCAAACGTGGTAAGAATGATTCGCTTGCCCATTAATTATTCACGCGAAAAACTTAGCCGCAGATTACGCAGATTCAGAACCGAAACCGAAAACCGTAAACCGGAAACCGGAAACCGAATATTGGAGACGAAGTTCGTCTTGAAACATCGAGGCGTAAAGAGCGACAAGCGTTAGAGTCAAACTGTTCACGGTTTTCGGTTCACGGTTTACGGTTCACGGTTCACGGTTTACGGTTTACGGTTCACGGTTCACGGTTCACGGTTCACGGTTCACGGTTCACGGTTCACGGTTCACGGTTCACGGTTTACGGTTCACGGCACTCTTTACCTCGCAGGCTGAATACGTCGCCGGCGCGGACTATCCTGATTTCTCCAGACTCAGTTTCTACACGCAAGGCGCCATCGCTTTCAAGGCCACGAGTAGTGCCTGAAAACTGTTCGTAGCCACTTGTAACAGAAACGCGCTTGTTATGCCCATAAGTGGAATGCGCCAACCAATCAGTGACTATCTGGCTTTGATCGTCCTGTAATTGTGCATAACGATTTCCGAGCGCGCGCAATAATGATGGTAGAACCTCGCCAATTGAAACTACCTTGCCGGCGGCGGCTTCTACTGATGTCGCCGATTCCTTCAACTCCTCTGGAAACGACTGGCTGGTCAAGTTTATCCCAACGCCGACGATCGCGGCGCGGCCCGCTGATGTCTCGATGGTCTCGGCAAGAATTCCGCACAACTTTCGCTCGGCGAACAAAATGTCGTTGGGCCATTTGATGTCTGCGGCTATTCCACACGATTCATTGAGCGCATCATGGACCGCCAGGGCTGCCATCAAAGGAATCAGTGACCAAACGCTGGGATTCAACCGTGGACGAAGAACGATGCTGGTGTAAAGTCCGGCGCCGGCCGGAGAAATCCAGCTTCGCTCAAGCCGACCACGACCTGCCGTCTGTTCAGCTGCCACGATCGTCAAGCCTTCGTCTGCGCCTTGCTGTGCGTGACGTGCTGCTTCCGTGTTCGTGGAAGGCAACGAGTCGAAATGGATGATGGTTGGTTGAAATGGGGACATTGTGGGAGGTGGCTTTGGGTTTTGGGTTTTTGGCCTTTGGTTTTTTGAGTCGCGGATTTCAGATCTCAGATCTCAGAATCTCAGATCCCAGATCTCAGATCTCAGATTTCAGGTGGGCGGAGGCGTCACGCGCCAATGCCTGGACCAATCGATCAAAATGCTGAAATCTCTGATCGTTCGTTTGCCCGCGCACGAAGCGGAAGTAAATCTGCTGAATAATGACGGCGACCTTGAACCGCGCGAACGTCTCATAAAACACAATGCGGGATAAGTCACGGCCGGTCTGCTGCTGATAACGCGCAATCATTTCCTCACGAGTTAGCCAGCCTGGGCCAGTTGTCACCGCGTGCAAACTTCGACTGTCACCACTTCCCTGCAACGTCCAATAACAAAGCAATAGCCCAAAATCAATTAACGGATCTCCGACGGAGCACATTTCCCAATCGAGCACCGCCGCCACGCGCGATAGCTCATTGGCATCGAGCACGATATTGTCGAGCTTGAAATCATTGTGGACGATTGTCGCCGCCGCCGTATTCTCAACCGGAAGATTCTCCGCCAGCCAATTCATCACTTGATCCATCTCGGCGACCTCAGTAGTTCGCGAGCGCAGCCAACGTTCCGACCAACCTTTCACCTGCCGGGCGACAAAGCCTTGCGGTTTGCCAATATTGACGAGACCCGAGCCGTAGACATCAACCGCGTGCAAAGAAGCAAGCGTATCAACCACCGCTTCGCTAACGCGGCGACGCTTATCTGGATCATCGCCAATCTCCGGCGGAATTCGATCACGCACAATCAAGCCGGTCCGCCGTTCCATCAAATAAAACGGCACGCCGATGATCGAGATGTCTTCGCACAACAGCACTGGTCGCGGAGCGAGCGGAAAGTGAGGATTGATCGCCTGCAGCAAGCGAAACTCACGCGGCATGTCATGCGCGGTTGGCGCTACTGGTCCAACCGGAGGCCGTCTCAGCACAAATTCGCGCGCGCCAAATTTGATCAGGTAGGTGAGATTCGAGTGACCGCCCGCGAACTGCTCAAGCTCGAGTTGGGATCCGGAATCAAGATCCTGACGAGGTCGCAAATATTCCGCCAGCGCCTCAACATCCAGCTCTTCGCCGCTACGAACAGGCGCCGTATCACTGCTCAAGTTTCGCCTCGCTCTTAAACTGTTTGAGGATTCGTTGTGCGACCAGGGCACGGTGTACTTCATCGGGACCGTCGTAGATACGCGCCGCCCGAGCATCGCGATAAAACATTTCTAAAGGCGTGTCCTTTGAATACCCGAGGGCGCCATGAACCTGGATCGCGCGATCAACTACCTCGTTGAGAACCCGCGCGCCATAAAACTTGATTAAAGAGATTTCAATCCGAGCATCCTCTTTCCTATCCATCTTCCAGGCGGCGTGCAAAGTGAGCATGCGAGCAGCATTGATCTCGGCCGCCGAATCAGCAATCCAGTTCTGCACGGTTTGCTTCCTGGCGAGCGGCTCTCCAAACGACTGACGCTTCAAAGAGTAGCTGCACATCATTTCAAAGCTACGCTGTGCTGCTCCGAGCCAACGCATGCAGTGTTGTATGCGACCTGGACCCAGCCGAGCTTGCGCGAGCTTGAATCCTGCGCCTATTTCGCCTAACAGATTTTCTGCCGGCACTCGACAATCTTCGAAGCGAATCTCGCAATGGCCGCCAACGCCTCCTGACCCCATTACTCCAACCGCGCGAATGATATTGAAACCGGGCGTATCTGTGGGAACGACGATCATGCTGGCGCGATGGTGCGGATCAGCTTCGGCATCAGTGACTGCCATAACGATGGCAAAGGCAGATCCGATTGCGCCCGAAATAAACCACTTGTGCCCATTGATTACCCACTCATCACCATCTCGATGGGCGGTAGTGCGCAGGCCGGTGGGATCCGAGCCGGCCACTTCCGGTTCGGTCATGGCAAAACACGAGCGCACTTCACTTGCGGCAAGTGGTCGCAGGTATTTTTCCTTTTGCTTTTCGTTGGCAGCGACGATCAGGATCTCCGCGTTGCCTGCGTCTGGAGCGGCTTCACCAAAAATGCGCGGGGCAATGACTGATCGGCCGATGATCTCGTTGACTAGAGCTTGTCCTACATAACCTATTCCCATGCCGCCCCATTCTTGGGGAAGGTTCGGGGCCCATAACCCGGCAACTTTTACTTTGGCTTGCAGCTCACGTTCGAGCTCCGCGGGCAAGCCTTCGTGCTCAATCATCTTGTCCTCGTTGGGATAGACATTGGTCTCCATGAACGCAGTAATGCGCCCACGAATGTCTTCGAGTTCAGGCGAGATGCTGAAGTCAATCATGGCTGTACCTGTCGCGCTCGAGTTGCGGAATGGAAAGGCTGCTCGATTGTAGCCGCAGGGAATTCCATTCACCAGCAACAAATGTCTGTGTGATGACACTCACCCTCTTCTATCTCATTCACACCCGGTTTCCAACCGGGTGACAAGTCCGTTGTTGAAGCGGCCTAACTGTTTCAACAGTTTCCGTTCTGTTAATTGTGGGTAAACCGTTAAAACGGTTAGCAAGGAATACGTCGGTCGTCGCCACCCGGTTGAAACCGGGTGTGAATGAGATGCGGACAAGTGAAGGTGAAGTTACGAAACGGAATAGGCACGCGCTTTGCTCAGTCGAGGCGGAGGAGGACTTATTCATGTCCGAATTAGTGAAGCGCTTTCAGTGGCCCATAATTGTCCTGATGATTCTGATTGGCGCGGCGTTTCTTTTGAAGATGTGTTATCTGTCGCTCGCCTTCAATACCGGATTCGGCGTTACCTATCTAACCTGTGTCTACTTGTTCGCGAAGGCTCGTTGGGGAGTGACACTTCCGCCATCATTGTTGGCGCTCGTTCTGGTTGGCGTTGAGGTCGATGCGCTTGGGAATTATTTCAGAATGTATGGCCAGAGCTTTGGCCCGCTGAAGTACGATCAATTTGCGCACATGACGATTCAGATTCTCGTCACGCCGCTCGTCGTTTGGTTGATGCGCGAGGCTCTCGAACGAACCGGACAGCAACTGTCGTTGGGCTTTACGACCTTCTTTGCCGGCTCAGTTATTTTCGGAATTTCGGCTTTTTATGAAGTAATCGAGTTGTGGGACGAACTCTATTTTGGCGGCCAGCGAATTTGGAGCACGCGCGACACGTCTACCGATCTTCAGTTCGATCTGTTCGGAATTGTTATTGGAGCTTTGTTCGCTTACCTGGTACTGAGGCGTGATTCCGCGGGAGCGCAGGCATCCCTGCCTGCATACCTCGAACAAGAACTCCTTAAAAATCAAAAGTAGTGCTTACGAAAGTATGCAGGCAAGGATGCCTGCGCTCCCGGGAGCCGCGTTCGCCACCTCGACGATGCTCGCGCAGCTTCTGCTGCTGCTGCGGAGTGAGCACGCTCATGACTTGCTGGCGAGTAGCTTCGCGAATCGAGCGGGCTTTTTCGTGACGCTGTTCCGGCGTCAGCGACGTATCACTTCTTAATGCTCGCATTTGATCGCGAGTACTTTCATGAATCGATTTCATCTTCGATTTTTGATCCGTGGTCAAGCCTATGTTGCCCGGACCTTGAGATCCTTGAGTTTGGGGCTCCTGAAATGCGGCGATGAGGGTGGTGGCGGCAGCCGGTAGACCCGCGCCGAGAACTAGGGTTAAGAGGATTCCTATGACAAGCGATTTGAAATTCATTTACATTACCTTCCTAAAGAAAATTCACCTTGAGGTACTTGCTTAGACGCAGCACGATTACGATTGGTCTGGTTCTTTAAGACAAACTATCCGCAGATTACGCAGATTTCACCGATGGGAAAGACTATTCAAGACTTTGCTTGCACGGGAATGTTCTGCTATGTCGAGGAGATAGGGTGAAGAGATCTCCGCAAATCAAACAGTAATCGGTGAAATCTGCGTAATCTGCGGATAGCTAATCTTAACCAAGCAGGCCACGAAACTTCGAGGCGTTGACTTGATAGCCGGGAAACACAGATTTCAAATTAGCTGCGCCGAGATGTCTCTGTGCAACTTCACCGAAGACATCGCGAAAATCAGTAGTGAGATTCAAGTCGCGTCCCTCGTACAACTGATCCGACTTCAGCCCGGGCCATTGTCCATAGACTTTTCCACCTCGCACGCTGTTGCCAACCACAAACATCGAGTTCGCGTGCCCATGATCGGTACCACGATTTCCGTTCTCGCGCGCGGTGCGGCCAAACTCCGACATCGTCATGATCACGACGTCGTCCATGTGCTTGCCGAGGTCGGTGTAAAGCGCAGCGATACCCGAGCTGAACTGCTGCAGTAAGTTGCTCAGCTGCCCGCGCGAACTTCCTTCATTGACGTGCGTGTCCCAGCCACCGATGTCGGTGAAAGCCACTTCAAGACCAACGCCAGATTTGATCAGCTGCGCAATCTGCAGCAGCCCGTTGCCAAACTCAGTGCGGGGATATTGGGCGCCGTTCTCGGGCTTGTATTGAGCCGGATTAACCTGCTTCAAATAATTGACTGCTTCGAAAGTCTCTTTCCCGGTATCGCCGAGCATGTCTTTAGACGACTGGCCATACAAAGCTTCAAAACCACCTTGCACTGCAGCTGAGTTTTTGCCGGCGCGAATTGTAAAATCCGCGAGGTTCGAGACTGCTACGGCCGGGGCCCTGCCCTGCAATACGCGCGGCATCTGCCTGGTCATCGAGACGGCGCGGAACAACGAGTTCTCAGGATCGGCCTTACTTTGCAGATAACGATTCAGCCAACCATCGGTCGTGGACTTAACACCCGGTGTTGCCGATTCCATGTAATCCTGGGCGTCGAAATGCGAGCGCGTGTTATCCGGCGAGCCGGCTGCTTCAACGATCGCCAAGCGCTTCGAATCCCACAGTGGTTTGAAGGCGGTCATGGCCGGATGCAATCCAAAGAACCCGTCAAGGTCGAGCGCTGCTTCGATATTTCCAGCTTGCGGTTTGGGAATGGCGATCGTCGGGCGCAAGTCATAGTAGTTGCGCTCGCCGTAAGGAACCACCATGTTCAAGCCGTCGACCGCTCCACGCTGGAAAATCGCAATCAGAGTTTTGCGACGGCCGCCAGTGATGCGTTCACGCGTCTCGCCCCACACAGTACGTTCGATGAATGACGGCGCGGCTAACGACGTGCCGATACTGGCAAGGGCGATACCGCCTGATTTAATGAAGAATCGTCTGTTCATAGAACCTCTATTTTGTTCTTAGTTCTTTGTACTTTGTTCTTTGTGCTTGGTCGTAGGAGCGATTCAGCTTCCTATGAATCAAGTACAAAGAACTAAAAACCAAGAACTAAGAACCTTCTTATTCATTGCCTTTGAAATTCTGGGGTGCCAAGTATTAAGCCAACGATCTTTGTCACCGGATCGGTGATGACTGCTTGCGGTCCTTGTCGAGCAGCCTGCTGGCGCGGACCATTCTGCGGCATCATCGCCTCAGCGACCTCCTGATCAGCCATCCGCTGCGGCGGCGCCAAGGTAACCTGCTCATTCATCTGCTTCAGAAGAGTTTCCTTCGTGCGTGGCGAGATGTCGCCAGCCACAATCAAGCCCAGGAACTGATCCATGACTCGCGCCTTATCAGCTTCTGAAGATGTGTCGCCCACAAAGCGTCGCAGATTCACGCGCGTTCCCTGAATCCGGTTACTCGCGAGCGCTAATCCAAAGTTCAGTCGTTCCAACAAAGCTCCAGTGTTCACCCAGTTTTCAGCCATGTCCGAATAGCCATTCGGAGTCTGATAGCCGTAGAGCGGCTCGCCCATGCGAGCGATCCACTGATGCAACTGCGGACCGCCGGTGGTCTCGGCTCCGAGCGTCCGCACGGCGCTGATGGCCAGCTCAAATGGACGTTTGATTTTCGCTCGATAAGCTTCTGCCGAATTAAACTCAGGCGAGAAGAAAATCGCTTTCAAAGTCTCGCGAATGTCGCCATCGCTCCTGGTAAACGCCGCTGCGACTCGATCAATCAAAGCCGGCGGCGGATTGTCCATCACGAAGTGACGCGCCAACTTCGTAGCAATGTAGCGCGCCGTCGATTGATGATGCGCAAGAATATCAAGCACCATCAGCCCATCCTTGACGCCACCGCCTGAGGGAATCTTGTGACCGAGAACGATCTTTTCGCCATCGTCATGCGTGCGCGGCGCAAAATAAAACTTGCCGGCATTCTCGCGCGCTTTATCACCCATCAACGCAGCCGCCGCACCGCCCGCGCCACGCGGAGCAAAGATGGTCCAACCTGTAAAGCAGCGCGCTACTTCCTGCACGTCTTTTTGAGTGTAACCACCATCAACGCCGAGCGTGTGTAGCTCCATTAATTCACGCGCGTAGTTTTCATTGATGCCGCGCCTTTGCCGATTGGGATTCGGTTGGTTGGGAGTCTGTTGGCCGGCATTCGGCGTGCTAGCCATTCGATCCGCATTTCGTCGACCTTCTCGCAGCAAGTCCAGTATCGGATCACGTCCCATTTGCTGCCGTCCTTGCTGCAAGCGACGGCCACCGCCGTTACCCAATTGCGCGTTCGGGCTCACGCTCTGAAAGTTGTCGAGATAGAAAAGCATCGCCGGACTTTCAGCAGTCGCGCGCAGCAGATCCGAGAACTTGCCCATCGAGTTTGGCCGGATCGTGTCGCGGTCATAAGCTGTCAACATGTAACGATCGACGCCTTTGCCGGCAAACACGTTGAAGTGGTTCGTCCAGAAGTCAACCATGACCTCCTGCAGCTGGCGCTCGCTGTAAACGGCGCGCAGCATGCGAGCAGCTTGCAGCTCCGACAGTATTCGCGCCGGCGGCTGCAATCCGTTCTGTTGATAAAAGTCTCGAATCGCTTTTCGATAGGCTTCGTTGTCTTGCGGATTCGGATTCAGCTCGTTCGGATTGTTGGCCAGGGGATTGTTAGCCGGCAGCGCAGGTGAGTTGGGCATCGATTCGGTTGACTTCGAATCTTGCGCGGTCATCACCGGATCACCGGGTTTGGCTGCATTGTTTCCACCCTTGACGCGATTGTCTCGAGCCGTTGCCAAATCTTTCGGAAGATCGCCGCGACGATCCAGTTGACGGATCAGCTGACCGGGTTGCGGATATTTTTCCAGAAGTTGCGCGGTGGTCATCGTGAGGGTCGATAGATTTCTGTCCTGAAGTTTCGCTTCGAGAACGGAATCGGAGATGCCGCCCGGATTTAGCTGCTGGTTGATGTAGCTGTCCAGACCGATGGCCTTCACGCGCTCGACATCGCCGGGCCGGGCTCCAAAGCCAAGCCGGTTCAGCACGTGCAGGATTCGCTGTTCCTGATTGAGCGAAGCGCTCCGCGATTTTTGCGCAGACATTTGCTGCGCACCCACGCTGAAAACCAGCGTACTAACAAGGAGCGTCGCGACTATCGCCAGCGCGACCGTTTTGCTCATAAAAGCGGCAAATAAGGAAGGATATCTTTTCATAAATCACCTTTAATCGGGGGGCTTTCGAGGCGTGGCACGGGCGTCCTCGCCCGTGGAATCCAAGAAGTCAGTCAATGATACTCGGCACCACTCACGAATCAAACCGAAGCGAATCTTGTTCGGCAGTGTGTTAGACGTGGGACTACTGCGGAAAGCCGATAAAAAGTCCCGGAGGGACCGAATGTTCATAGAAACAGCTAGAAAATGTCGCTGCTTTGGTTAGCGGCGAATGGTAAGCCCCGCAGTACATTTCGCTCCGCTGGAGCTCCACTTTCTCTGATTCGATGCTTCTATAAACATTCGGCTCCTCCGGAGCTGGATGAGTTTGGAGCGACCCTGGGCTTCTGATGTGGCCACATTCCAAACTACCAAACGCCGCTTGCTTGTTCCATTAAGATTCATCCGACTAAAATGTCATAGTGACTTTCGAATGGGATGAGGAAAAGAATCGCGAGAACATTCGAAAACACGGGATTGACTTTATCGACGCTTGGCAGATTTTCGAAGGGCCTGTGCTCGACTCGCTTGATTTGCGTGCAGATTATGGCGAAGACCGCTGGATTGGTTTTGGGATGCTAGATAATCGAGTGGTTGTTGTTACCTTCACTGAACAAGTGCCAAATAGGATCCGGATTATCTCCCTGCGAAAGGCATTAAGACATGAACGAACCAAATTTGAAGAGGCACTCAAAGACGGATTGGAAGCGCGTCGACGCGATGACGGATGAAGAAATCGATACATCAGACATTCCGCCGCAAAGTGACGCTTTTTTTGCGCAAGCAAAATGGCGGCTACCTCGACTGTATATTGACCGAATGGATCTACTGAGCGCGAAAAAGTTCGCAAATCGCATTCTTAAGAAAAGTTGGCATGACAAGAACCAGACAGCGACTAGAACGTTGGATCATCTGGCATTCAATACTTCGCTCATTATTTCCTACTCGCGACCATTCAGCCGTAATCGGAATTTCAAAAATGAGCCGGTATCGTCACTTAAGAAGGAGACCGGCAAAGTATTGAATGAAGCCGAGACCGAGCTTCATAATAAGATTTTGGAAATGCGCGACACTGCCTATGCTCATTCGGATGCCAGCACACGTCGGCTGGGTAACCAACATAGGTTTTTCTTAGGCGTCCCAAACTTGAGCAAACCAGAAACGGTAATTTTAGAGGTGATCATTGGAAAATGGATCGAGTACTTGAACAAAGAAATAGATAATTTGAAACAGCGCCGAATCTCTTCAACTACTAATATTAGAACAGAAGAAATGCATCATGGTTGAGCCCGGCGAGGAGCGGGCTTGGGATAGGTGGCGGGGCTGCGGTTTCCCTGCCTATCAACTGCTCGAACTCCAAAGAAAGCATTATCTTTCGACATCCCTGTCATAGCGTAGCTCGTAACATTTCCAACCCACCGCGAGTTTGTCCAAAGCGCCTCAGTAGTGTCGCGCCAGACGATCTCGTACCCCGCAAGATCTGCTTCCTTATTTGCTTCCCAGGTCAGATTAGTGTCGTTTGCCAGACCCGAGCCGACCAAAACATTCTTAGGGCGGGCGGGAGCGTTTGCCAGGGACCCGAGCGCTGCTGCGTTCACTCGCGTTACGTCAGCGATGTATCTGAAATCGTCAAACTCAGGCAGGTCGCCGTACTGGACGCCTTTTTCTTTACGCACATTCTGGTGCTGATGATCGTAGTTTTCATTCGGCTCAGTGAAACGAACCGCGGCGTACCCTTGTTCGAGAAAAGGTTGATGATCGCCACCGCGGCCATAGCGATCGCGACGATAAATCAACCAAACTTTCATTGAGGGGACGTAACGCTCGCCGACATCTTTTATGAATCGGGCAAGTTGGCGTGAAGCGGAATCGTTCTCGCCGCCGACACTCCGTCGCGTCCGAGCTTCAGCCTCAGTTTCATTAGTCGGCACGCCTTCTGAAAACACTCGAACCGTGTGGGGATCGTGAATTCCGTTTCCACCGAGCGAATTGCCGATAATGTCATTCGTAAACATCGCCTCGATGTCGAGGTTCATCTTCCTGGCTGTCTCGGCGTAGTACTTAGCTCCCAACAATCCCTGCTCTTCACCGGGAACAGTCATGAAAACAATCGTCGCGTCAAAAGACCGAGTGGCCATCACGCGCGCCATCTCGAGAACTGCAGCCGTTCCCGACGCATCATCATTGGCGCCTGGGGCGTCACAAGTCGCATTCGTCGGACTCGAACACATTGAATCGTAGTGTCCGCTCACAACGTACATCCGGCTTTCGGAATCAGGTCGCGTGCCTCTTAACGTAGCTACAACGTTGGTTAGGATCGTCGGCTGCGGTACGCGGTCCACCTTAGCTTGTTCGAAAGCCTGCTTTTCGACTGTCATGCGACCGCCCGAAGTAGCTGCCACTTTCTGAAACTCATCGAAGAGGTAATCCCGAGCGGCGCCAATCCCTCGATTCGGATTGTTCTGCTCCGACAAGGTGTTGCGAGTGCCGAACGAAACCAACTTTCTGATCGTGCGCTCAATGTTCCGAGCGTCAATCTCTCGGACGAGTTTTACTATTTCGGGATCTCTGCTGATCAGCGGACCGCGACTGTTTGCCGGCCTGGGCTTTTTAGTTTGGGCAGCGATTTGTAGCGGATTAAGAATCGAAAACAACACACCAAAAATGAGCAACGTTGCTGGCGCCAGCTTTAGACTTCGAATCATGGTTGTGATGGTTTCTCCTCTGCATGTGCTTATTTAGTTCCTCGATCGGAAGGTTCTCTGTAAACGGGGCTGAACGTACGAGTGGTGTGCTCGGTGACGCTCGGCACCGGTTCAAACTGCGGGGCTCCCAGTTGCCTGGAGGTGTCGCGCTTCAAAGCTTTCTTTTGAGGCTGCGCGGACTCCTTGCGCGCGTCAAGCGACGTATTAATTATTCTTCCCAGCAAGCGAAGCAGCATAAAGTCACAGAAAGCGATGGTGAACATTCCCATCACAATCACCGCCATGATTGGATCTGGCAGTTTGAAAATCTCAGCCAGCTTCACTGCTCCGGTAATCAACAAGGCGAAGCCGCCTAACGTGATCAAAGCAATCGTGAGCCCGATCGCGAGCGCCGGCTTGGTGAGATTAATCGGAACTAACTCAGTTTCGGGACTAGTGCTGGCGCCGCAGCGACTGCAGTAATTCAACTCGCGACTCGTCTCAGCGCCACACGTCTGGCAGTACATAAAATGGCTCCCTAAGCTTGAAGTTCTGGCGAGACTATACAGCTTGGTGAGGACTTAGAAAAGACAGTCTTAGGACTTTGATCTTTGGTCTTTGTCAGAAAGAGGATCTTTGTTCCTGGTTCTTGGTTCTTTGTTTGTTTATTTCCGTTCATTGCTCCTTTGGAGATTGAGTAGCGATGCAAAGGACCAAGAACAAAGTACCAAGAACGTCTTATTTGATGTGATAAGCGCGGCCTTTCCAGACCAGGAAGATTTCACCCTTTAGCTGATTTGCGATGTTGTTAATTTCTGGCTCGTCGGCAATCAGAGCGCGATACTGCTCAGACCCGCGACTAACCTGAACCGTTGACATCGAAGACTTGTAGTTCGAATCGACCCAGACGCCGTTGTGTTTCGCGAACCGGCGGCCGGCGAGGCTGCGAGTATCCTCGGCTTGATCTCGTCTGTCTACATTCGCGCGTGCCGCAGACAACGGCTTGGCCTTCTGACGGTCATCATCTTTGGGCTTCGCGGCATCAGAAGAATCAACTCCGTCAACAACGACACTACGGGGAGCTTCGCGCTTACTCTCGTTTTTGTCGGCAAGGACCTTGCCGCCGGCAGAAGCTCCGGCGGTTTCTTTTGCGGCAACAACAGCCTTCGGCGGTGGCGGAGCATCCGCAGAGGCCGGTCGAGCTGTATTTGATGGCTGTCCCGCGGCCGACTGAGTAGTTGCAGTAGGCGCCGGCGCCCCGGCTTTGGCTTTCGCCTCGTCTTCTTCAGTTCGGGTACGATCTTTCTCTGGTTCTTCCGGTTTCTTTTCAGCTACGAACACGCTACTTTCTGCACTTAAAGTCCCTTGCTCTTTGTTCCCAGCCGCCGCAGAGGATTTGGTATCGGTCTTCTTAGCTTGTGCATCTGATTTCGCAGGTTCGCTTGAAGTTGAGTCGGAATATGCAGGCGAACCGATCGGCGTTGCTACAGACTCTGCGTTAAGCTTTTCCTTCTCGATGTTTGGCGTCGCAACAATCGCCGCGCGATCCGAGCCGCGACGCGTGGCGAAGAAGAGAACTCCTACAACTATCAGCCCCAAAGCCGGCAGTGCAAACTTCATGACGGCTGGCGCGAATAACGCCGCTAAAGCTTTTTGCCAACCTCGACCTTCAGGTTTCGCCGCGACCAACTCTCTCGCCACCGGGCCTGCTGCCACGGCCAATTGAGCAACAATCTTTCTGCACTCATCGCACTCAACCAGGTGCGGCGTATAACGCGCTCGAGTAGCCGGCGGCAAAGCACCCTCAGCGTATGAGTTCAACTCATCAGCATCGAGATGCGCGCCTGCACGGCCGTCAGACGAATTGCCGGAAACAGAACGCTCGCGGCCTGCCCATGACCGCAACAAACTGTCGATTTCGTTGTATTCCGGTTGCTTCATTCAATAAACCCTACTAAGCGCCAACTTAAGAACGTAACTGGGCTGTTAACTTGCGACTCTCGTTCCAGTTAACTCAATTCCCTAGTCGGGGCTAAGATTCTCAGACGTAATCGCTTTCGTGGCCAGTAAGGGCTCCAAGTCTGTGTCGAGGTGCAAAGCCACTTCAGCAAAAGCAGTTCTTGTTTCGGCTATCGACCAACCATGTTCCTTTGTCAGGATTTGCTCAACGCGTTGACGTAACTCAGTGTGAACTCGCGCGAGCCGGCGGCTTGCTGTAGCTTCGTGCACGCCAAGCACAGCTCCCGCCTCTTTCAATCGCAAGTTGTCGAAGTAATACAGCTTGACGAGGAGGCGATCTTCGTCATCCATCTCTTGAATTGCCGAAGCAAGCGCGCCTTCCATTTCAGAGCCGGCAAGTTTATTAGTCAGTGCGTTCTCCGGATTTGGAAGGGAGCTCGGTCTTCCGACGGCTTCTTTTTCCTCTGAACCATCCGCCGCTATCCGATCAAACTCGGCATCATCCTCTGTCTGCACCAGCCGCGCTTGTTTGCGATGTTGATCCACAGCCAACTGCGAGACCACCGCTCGTAACCAACCAGCTAAAGAACCACGGCCGGAGTAATAGGCAAGCTTGCTCGCGGGCCGGCCGTCTTCGCGGAGACGCAGGCCATGCAATTCCGCCCAAATAGATTGAGCGAGATCCTCAGCCGCATCTTCATTTCCTGCGGCCGAGCGAGCGGCTGAGCGCACCGTCGTCGAATAGCGCTCAACCAGATCTGACCACGCCGCTGCATTGCCGCGTTCGCACGCGATCACAAGGCATAAATCGCTGGCCTGGAGTTGGTCGAGAAACTCGGCAATGTCCTGAGCAGGAGCATCGGGCGCATCTTTGAGAAGGTACTTTTCCAACGAGGCGTTCGTGCGCGGCGAGATATCTTGTACAGTAAGGCCGTACGCCTCGTCTGCTCGTGCAAGCAGGCGCTTGCCGGCTTCGGCGACTAACTTCTCTATTTGTGGGGCTCGATTGGTCACGATCAGGTCGCCTGTATGCTAACACGTGTAGAGCGGACTTCAGTCTGTTCATACTTCATAATCACTCACCAAAATGAAAGCATTCAACGGAGCTGATACTCAACTCTAATCCACCCAAGGGAGTGGCACGGGCGTCCCGCCCGTGAGTGGACAATCGCAAATTGGGTGGAATTGACTTGAGCCCGCCAAAAATTCCTTATTACTCGTCAACAGCAATGGCATTCAACGTTTGCTCAGACTGAAGTCTAAGCTACTTTTTGTCGTAAGATAATCGCCATCGATGCTCCGAGTTACCGAAATCTTTCGCTCCATCCAGGGTGAATCAACCCATGCCGGGCGGCCCTGCACCTTCGTGCGCCTGACCGGCTGCCCTATGAGATGCGTCTGGTGTGACAGTGAGTACACTTTTTCGGGCGGCGAACATATCGAACTCGAGGATGTTCTCCAGCAGGTGCGCGCCTTCAACTGCAAATTGGTGGAGGTAACGGGCGGAGATCCGCTCGGGCAAAAAGAAGGATTTACGCTAATTGAGCGTCTCTGCGATGAGGGCTTTGAAGTGCTGGTTGAAACCGGCGGCTTCTTCTCAACCGATCAGGTTGATGCGCGCGCTAAAATAATTCTGGACGTAAAATGTCCGGCTTCAAATGAAGCTCATCGAAACCATTGGCCCAATCTTGAACGGCTGCGTCCGGATCTTGATGAAGTAAAATTCGTCATCGCCGATCGCGGGGACTGGGACTTTGCGCTTGAGGTTATTGATCGTTACAAACTTGAAGACCGAACCAGGGCAATCTTAATTTCACCGGCCTGGGGTCTCATTGAATTGAAAGAGCTGGCTGATTGGGTAGCTGCAAGCGGACTGCCTTTGCGAATGCAGCTGCAACTGCATAAGTACATCTGGGGCCCGGACGTGCACGGTGTCTAGCGTCACTCGCGGAACAGGTGTTAAGAGTTCAAACTTCAGTTTGTGAACTTGCCAAAGAAACAATTTACAAGATCTTCCGTTAACAGATTTGAGCAACAATGGGTGGAAGCAACGAACTGGTTGAGGAGCCTCTCACGGAGCCGTTCACGACGCTGACGACGCCGTCAACACTGGCTGTCTGTCTCGTTTCAGGGGGAATGGATTCCTGTGTCACAGCAGCGATCGCCCATGAGGAAAATGATGCGCTCGCCTTTCTTCACGTTTCGTATGGCCAGCTTACTGAACAGCGCGAGGCTCAAGCCTTCACCGCCCTCGCCGACTATTATCAGGTCGGTCTGCGCCTCGCTGTGTCCGTTGAATATCTCGCCTCGATTGGCGGTTCGTCGCTAACTGATAGAAATATTCCCGTGAGCGATTCCGATCATGCTGCATCAGGGATCCCGACCAGCTACGTTCCTTTTCGTAATGCGCACCTCCTGTCGATAGCAACAAGCTGGGCTGAAGTCATCGGCGCGCAGTCAATATACATAGGCGCAGTAGCTGAAGATTCCTCGGGATATCCTGATTGCCGGCCCGAGTTTTATGAAGCCTTCGAGAAAGTTATAGCGGTTGGAACGCGACCGGAAACCAACATCGAAATCAAAACTCCAGTCATCCATCTCAGAAAGTCGGAAATCGTACTTCGAGGCCAGGCCTTAGGCGCGCCGCTCGAACTTACCTGGTCTTGTTATCGAGCTGAGGAGAAGGCGTGCGGGAATTGCGATTCTTGCGCATTGAGATTGCGGGCGTTTCGCGAGGCTGGAGTGGTTGATCCAATTCCCTACGTGCTTGACAGCAGCCGTCTGGCTTATTAACTTTAGGCCGCTCTGGAGAGGTTACAACTGGCAAAGGACCTGTGGCATCTCAAGGGCTCTCCCGCAATCATAAAACACCTGACACTTTTTCCGTTGGAGGAGCAGCATGTTTCGCAAATACTTTTCGCTAACCTTGATGGCGGCTTTGTTGATGCTCGCGGCCATTACCGCAAGCGCCCAAACCGGTGAACTGCGTGGTCACGTCAAGCTTAAGCAGGCTGATGGGACCTCAGCGCCAATGGCTGGCGCGGCAATAGACGTATTTCGCACGGACCTCAAAGGAAAGTTTGAGACCAAGACGGATAAGCGAGGCAGCTTCGTCTTCGCGGGCCTCCCGTATGTCGGCACCTACATTGTCGGCGTCAGCGGGCCGGGCGCACAGCCTAATTTCCAACAAGGTGTGAAAGCCGGTCGGGACGTGGATTATGAGATCGTGCTTGACCCGGGTGACGGGAGGCGGCTTACGCTCGATGAGATAAACGGCATCATCAAGGGCGGCAGCAGTTCGAGTTCTGCTTCGAAGCCGGCCGGTACTTCGTCCGGCGAAAGCGCTGCGGATAAAGCTAAACGCGCCGAGATCGAAGCCAAGAACAAAGAGATCATGGAGCACAACAAGAAGGTCGAACAAGCAAACGAGATCGTGGCTCGAACCTTCAAGCTCGGCAATGAGACCTTAATGGCTGCCGGCGAATTAACCAAAACAAACAAGCGCGACGAAGCCATCGCAAAATACACCGAGGCAATTACGGCTTATGACGAAGGCCTGGCGGCCGATTCCGAGCAGCCCGCGTTGCTGACGAACAAGGCCCTGGCTCTAAAGGCTCGCGGAGTCGATCGCTATAATGCCGGTATTACTACCAAAGAACCCGAGGCGAAGACCGCCAAACTCAACGAGGCCAAAGGTGACTTCAAGCTGGCCGCAGAAGCCACGCAGAAGGCCCTAACGCTTCTCAAGACTCAGGGCAACGAACCTGGCGCTGACCCAGCCAATCAAGCTCGCGCGAATTCCAACCGGCTTTCAGCGCTTAGTGCGAATGCAGATGCCATGCGCCTGTATGCCACTAAGGGTGACCCCACGCAGGGGGAGGCCGCGGCAGCGGCATTCGAGGAATACATTGCCGCCGAAACCGATCCCGTTAAGAAGACCAGGGCCGAGCGAGACATGGCTCGGATGCTCTTCGATACAAACTTGTATGACAAAGCCAAAGCGACTTATGAGAAGATTCTGGCTCAGAATCCGGACGATACAGACGCGCTCCAAAACCTGGGCTTAGTCCTGTATGCATCCGGCTTCATCAAGGAAAGCGAAGGCAAAAAGGAAGAAGCCAAAGCTAGTTACCAGGAGGCCGCAAATTATTTAGCGCGCTTTGTGGATAAAGCCCCGGATGGTCAACTAAAGTCAGAAGCACAGGATGTGCTGAAGAACCTGAAGGAACAACAAAACGTGCAGGCCGAGAAACCGGCAGCGAGGCCAACACGTCGCAAGCCTTAAGATTCACCCACTCGATCCCTTTCGAGAGGCCGCACCAAGCGATTTTGGTGCGGCCTTTCACACTTTTGAGTAGCTCCGCCAGCGACTGTAGCGACAGAAATACCTGGCCTGCCCAATTCTGCCCAGGCAGTTTTCCGCGCTTTTTCCAAAGAAAATCAATCTTGACAGTGCTGATGTTCAACCTGTACTATGCCTGTGCAACGGTGTTATGCACACCGGCGCAGGAGGGGCAGCCCTAGCTCTTCTCTCGCGGCAACCGTCTCTTTCAGGACCCGCCCGCTTAACGTTTAGACAACCTACCAACGCATGTCTGCCAAATTAGGCGAAATACTCGTTCGCGAAAACCTTATTAGCCCGCAACATCTGCGTGAAGCGCTTGAATACCAGCGCGAGCACGGAGGCCGGCTCGGCTTTAACCTCGTGAAGCTGGGTCTCGTTTCGGACGATATGATTACCGCCGTTCTGTCTCGACAGTACGGCATTCCCTCCGTCAACCTTGAGCTTTTCCAAATCGATGCTTCGGTACTGCGCCTCATCCCTCAGGAAGTAGCCCAAAAGTATTCGGTGCTTCCATTATCGAGAGTCGGCGCCACGCTAACTCTCGCGATGGTCGATCCGACGAATGTGTTCGCCATGGACGATATCAAGTTCATGACCGGACTCAACGTCGAGCCAGTCGTCGTCGCCGAGGCGAGCATTCAAATCGCCATCTCAAAGTACTACAGCACTTCACGCGAAATTGACCTCGCCACCGTGTCTGTCGATGACTCGGTTCTGGAAAGCGTTTCGGTTTTGGAAGGTACCGCCCATACCGGAATCACCAATGCCGACCTGGTCTCGCTCGACAGCATCGACTTCACGCCCTCCGAAGGCAGTGAAGAAGTCGAAGTCGTTGAAGACAACGAAGAGATCGATCTTTCGACACTCTCACGCATGTCGGCCGACGCTCCGGTCGTGCGCCTGGTTAACGTCCTGCTGGTCGATGCGTTACGCCGAGGTGCTTCCGACATTCACGTCGAACCTTACGAAAAGGAACTGCGCATCAGGTTCCGTATCGATGGTGTTTTGTACGACGTGATGCATCCGCCCTTGAAGTTGCGCGACGCACTCATCTCGCGCGTCAAGATCATGTCGAAGCTCGATATCTCTGAAAAACGTCTGCCTCAGGACGGCCGCATCAAGATCAAGGTTAAAGTCGATGCTCGTTCACGCGAGCTCGATTTCCGCGTTTCAACCTTGCCAACACTGTTCGGCGAAAAAGTCGTGCTTCGTCTCCTTGATAAAGAAAACCTGATGCTCGACATGACCAAGCTCGGTTTCGAGCCTGACTCGCTGGTCAAGTTCAAGCGCAACATTTCCAAGCCGTATGGCATGGTGCTGGTGACTGGGCCAACCGGAAGCGGTAAGACCAACACGCTTTACTCTGCGTTACAAGCTCTCAACACCGTCGACACCAACATCATGACGGCAGAAGATCCGGTCGAATTCAACCTTGTCGGCATCAACCAGGTGCAGATGAAGGAACAGATTGGATTGAACTTCGCAGCCGCCCTGCGAGCCTTCCTGCGACAGGATCCGAACATCATCCTCGTTGGCGAAATCCGCGACTTCGAGACGGCGGAAATCGCTATTAAAGCCGCGTTGACCGGCCACATGGTCTTGTCAACGCTTCACACCAACGATGCACCCTCGACCATTTCACGTCTGATGAACATGGGCATCGAACCCTTCCTCGTCGCCACCAGCGTAAATCTCATCCAGGCACAGCGTCTGATCCGTCGCATTTGCAAAGACTGCAAACGCGAAAGCCCGACGCCAGCTGAAGCTCTCGCCGAAATTGGCTTCCCTGCCGATGAAGCCCAAACCCTCAAAACGTACAAAGGACAGGGGTGCTCCACCTGCAACAACACCGGTTACAAAGGCCGCGTAGGTCTCTACGAGGTCATGGAGATAACCGATGAGATACGCGAGCTGATCCTGATCGGCGCTTCCGCGATGGAACTGCGAAAGAAAGCGATTGAGGACGGCATGATCACACTGCGAGAATCCGGACTTCACAAGATTCGAGCTGGAATCACCACTGTTGAAGAGGTAGTCCGCGAGACAGTGGCGTAAAGCAAGAGGAGTGAAAAACATGTTTCGAAAACTTGCATTGTCAGTATTGATATTGGGTGCGGTGGTAGCGGTTATTCCGTTTGCCGAAACTGCCGCCCGCGGTTTAGGCCGAAGCATAGGTGTGCAGCGCCGGCATCACCGGAAGCACTCGCGCAAATGGTGGCGTCGTCACTACGCGCGGATTCGTCGCGCTCGCGAGGCTCGCGCCATGGCGGCACATCGGCCTGCTTCATTAACCGTGAAAGCAGTAGTCGCAAAGCCAGTCGCGACTGTTGTAGCAGCGCCGGCCGCGTCTGCCGCAGTCCCGGCCCTGGAAAATGGCTGGAACACTCTGCCGGCAGCCTCCAACGGAACGATGAAGTTCCGCTCCAGCGCTAACCCGTCGGACCAGGCTCAACTTGCCGTGGTCGCGATGAGCCGTCCGAATCCTGCATATCTGACCCTCAAAGAGCAGAGGCAATCACTCAGTGGTGTCTCATTCGCCGATCTTCGCCGCACGGTCATCGACAAAATGATCGCCGCGGGCGGCTGGGTCAGCAATGACTATGAACGCGAAGTTGGTGGTCGTCGAGTTTTTGTCGTAACCGCACAAACTCCCGGCGATGGCCGCTCGCCTGACAAAGCCTGGAACTTCTATTTCACCGAAGTTAACGGCCGTATCTACAGCCTGACGACTGAAGCCAACCTGCAATCAGCCGAGCGCATGTCGTCTGAAGCGGAACGGTTTATCGCTTCTCTACGTTGAGCGTAACTCGCTTGCCCCCGCTCATTTCCTTAGCGAAGGAGAAATTAACTTAATGGGACCGAATGAAGCACAGCCACAGATCTCGCTTTCAGAACTACTTCGAAGTCTTTCTGAATTGCATGGATCTGACCTGCACGTCACCACCGGCTCACCGCCACAAGTCCGCGTTCATGGCCACCTGCGCCCGCTCGAAGGCTATCGAAATCTCACCTCCGCGGATACCAAGCAACTCGCCTATTCAGTCCTGACCGATGCTCAGAAGCATCGCTTTGAAGAGAACCTCGAGCTCGACTTCTCCTTTGGCGTCAAAGGACTTTCTCGTTTTCGAGCCAACTTGTTCAACCAGCGGGGAGCAGTCGGTGCTGTGTTTCGCGCCATTCCTTATGAGATCAAAGCTTTCGATGACCTCGGGCTGCCACCCATCGTCAAGGAACTTTGCAACAAGCCACGAGGCTTGATTCTCGTAACCGGACCAACCGGCTCCGGCAAATCAACCACGCTCGCGGCGATGATCGACAAGATCAATCGCGATCGACATGAGCATATTCTGACCATCGAAGATCCCATCGAGTTTCTTCACAATCATAAGAACTGTCTCATCAATCAACGTGAAGTTAACTCTGACACTCGCGGGTTTGCCGAGGCCCTTCGCACCGCTTTACGTCAGGACCCGGACGTGGTCCTGGTCGGCGAAATGCGCGACCTGGAAACGATTGAGTCGGCGCTGCGAATCGCAGAAACAGGTCACTTGACATTCGCGACGCTGCACACAAACTCGGCGATCTCAACCATCAACCGAATCATCGACGTCTTCCCTGCCGACCAGCAGTCACAGATTCGCGCTCAGCTTTCGCTGGTGCTCGAAGGGATCCTTTGTCAGGCCCTGCTGCCAAAGGCCGAAGGTGGCGGACGGGTGATGGCGCTCGAAGTGATGATTCCGAACGCGGCTATTCGCAACCTTATTCGTGAAGACAAAGTCCATCAGATTTACTCGATGATGCAGACCGGTCAGGACAAGTACGGCATGCAGACGTTCAATCAGGCGCTGGCGACGGCTTATCACAAGCGTCAGATTACGCTCGATTGCGCCCTGCAGCGTTCATCGAATACTGACGAACTCAAGGAGCTGATCGAACGCGGCTCGGGTCTGAATGCGGCATCGAAACCCACGCCCGGAAATCATCCCAGCCCGTACGCTCAGGTTCGACCAGTCGGCAGCCGTCCCACCGCCAGATAAATAAACAGTAACTGGAGATCCGAAAATGCCTACTTATGTTTTCAAAGGCCGCAATAAGCTCAACGAGATTGTTGTAGGCGAACGCGTCGCGGACAATCGCGAAGCCTTGCGCACCCTTTTGCGCAAGGAGCAAGTCACGATCACCGCCGTGAAAGAAAAGGGACGCGAGATCGGCATCCCCAAACTCGGTGGTCGCAAGAAAGTGAAGGCGAAGGATCTTTCTATCTTCACGCGACAGTTTTCAGTAATGATCGATGCCGGCTTGCCGCTGGTGCAGTGTCTCGAGATTCTTGGTCAACAGCAGGAGAACAAGTTTTTCCAAAGCATCCTGCTGCAGGTGCGACAGGACGTTGAGGAAGGTTCGACTTTGGCTGCGGCCATGGCTCGGCACCCGAAGGTGTTCGATCAGCTCTACGCCAACATGGTCGAAGCTGGTGAGACTGGCGGTATTCTCGATCTGATTCTCCAGCGCCTCTCTACCTTCATCGAAAAGATCGTCAAACTAAAACGAGATGTGATCTCCGCGATGATTTATCCGGCTGCGGTTGTCGTTCTGGCCATCGTCGCTGTAGCGGTCATCATGATCGTTGTGATTCCGCAGTTCCAGAACATCTTCCTTGGACTGCTTGGTCCAGGCGAGCAACTGCCTTTGCCGACTCGTATTGTGGTGGGCATAAGTAACTTCCTGGCCGGTTGGGGAGGTTTGATAGTCCTGGTGAGTATTGTTGCCGCCGTCCTGGGCATTCGCTTCTATTACAAGACGCCCGGGGGCCGAAGGAATCTGGATTCTCTCATCCTAAAGCTGCCCATCATCGGCGACATCTTCCGCAAGATCTCTGTGGCTCGGTTTTCACGAACGCTTTCGACGTTGCTTTCCTCGGGTGTGCCGATTCTGCAGTCTTTGGACATTACGGCGCGCACTTCCGGTAACGTAATTATCGAATCTGCGATTATGAAGATCCGCATGGCGGTCGAACGCGGCCAAAGCTTCGTCGAACCATTGAAGGCCACCGAAGTGTTCCCACACATGGTGGGCCAGATGATCGGTATCGGTGAGCAAACCGGCGCGTTGGATGCGATGCTTGGAAAGATCGCGGACTTCTATGAGCAGGAAGTCGACGCTGCGATTGCCAACTTGTTGACCCTGATTGAGCCGGTCCTGATCGGTTTCCTCGGCGTGACGATTGGTTCAATCGTCATCGCCATGTACCTGCCGCTGTTTACGTTGATCGGCAAACTCTCCACCGGCCACTAAGTTCGAGCTTTATCTGATGATCGTTACGAATAAAGTCCTTACGTAACAAATAAAGTCCTTACCTAAACAATAAAGTCCTTACCTCGTAAGGACTGAGGAACTGAAAGCCCAGGCGGCAGAATCGGACTGAGTGTTTTCACCTCACCCCGTTTCGTGCCAACTGGGCTTTTTCTACGCTATTCAATTACGCAGTTCGTCGCTTGCCCTGCGGCTTCAGATCAGACACCTCATCGACAGACTCACCCGCGTTTACCACTTCTTCTTCTGCCTGACCGCGAGATGCCAGGCCCAGTAAAGCGCAGCGAAGCAAAGAACTTCTGACATACCGATTTGTCTAACTCTTTATCGTTATTGAGCGAACTGCATGCAAGCGTATAAACGCGAGCCCTCCGCAGAATACTGCGCCTCAGATAATTGATTTGTGCGCCAGTACTAGGATCCGATTCCAACAGTTCTGTCTCAATCACGTTCTTTTCCAAACGATGTATCTGCATAACCCGAGATCCAGCCTTACGATCCTCAGCAGCAAGTAGCTCTTCTGTGTTCTTGGCCCACTCATTATTCTCCCGGGCATTCGGATCCCCGCCAATATCATTGAAGTTAACTGAATAATGATTGCCACCAAGAGTCGTTAGACCGAAGGCTCGAACGATTGTAATGGTCCCCTGATCAACTTGTTGTTCCCGACCTGGTCTTCCTGGAAAAGAAAGCGTGAAGTCACCATCTGGACCTTTGAAAATGAACCAACGACCGGTGCGTGCGCCGGATTTCTTAGCGCCAGCCTTTTGTGCATTTGGCGGGTACCCCTTGCGACTTAGAAAAGGCCAGCTTAAGGAGCTGGATCGAGTGTTCCCTGAGGAGGTCGCAGACGGGTTCATGGACATTGCCACGATAAGACACAAAACAATGACTAATTGAAACGACGAGCCAAACTGACGTGCGAATTGATAAGAAATGACGCCGGACATTTGATTTGTTATCTTTTGCAACTAGCTTCGGCAAACGGTCATTGAATGCTTATGAGTGAGGCGGCCCCACAGCACTACTGATGCACGCCGTCCAGGAGCCCAAACGATTCCGGCTCTTGGCGATCCTCAGCAGCGTTTCTAGCATAGGGCCAATTGCCCCTATAGGCAAGAAGGACGACACCTGGAGAGTTCCATCGGGAGGAAATTCCTGATGGGAACTCGAGCTCGTGAAGCGCCGGCGCGCTTGGCAGAGAAAATGGTTCAGATACGAGAGGCGCTCGATCTTTCGCAGGATGGCCTGATCAGGGCGATGGGGATTACCGAGAAGATCACTCGAGAGGATGTTTCAAAATACGAACGTGGTGTGCGGCAACCATCGTTACTGGTAGTTCTTGAGTACGCACGCGTCGCCAATATCGCAATGGAAGTGCTGGTTGATGACTCATTGAATCTGCCTAAAATTCTATTAGCGAAAACAAAAACTAGAATCAGGAGACGTCGTAGTCAAAGATGAAGCGCTCTTGACCCGAAGCGTGACTGAGCAGACAGTCGAAACTGTGATGGTGTTATGACAGAACTGTCCTACGTAACTTAAGCTCATTAAGTGTTTCTGACAGTCTACTGATTTGCGATTTGTAGTAGTTCACGAAAGCCGCCGTATGCTCTGTCGCGAGCCAACAGTTTATTGATAAGCGACCTTGCCAATTGCTGTGCCACATTATCGGCACTTGTGATAGCCGCAATCAGAATCGTTCTGAGATGTTCGTGCCAGACGTATGTATACTGCCGTTTTTTGTCGCCTTCTATCAGCATAGAAAGACTCTCAATGGCAATGTCGGGAAGCAGAGGTGCTATTTTAGCCAGACGCTCCAGCACACTGTGATATGGCTGCGCCAAACCTGTGACCTGAAGAACGTCCCGCAGCTGCGTCATTGACCATAAGTCATCAAACTTACCGGACGCAAACCATCCTCCAAAAGCTGAAAGTTCAGAAGTGTAGGACCCTTTTGAGCTGGCCGCCTGCGCCTCTTCAATTCTTCGCAACCAAAGTGCCTTCAATCGCTGGAGTACTTCATTAGGAATCGCTTCCTTCATTTCAATGAGATCTCGCCCAAAAAACCAAATCGCGTGTCCTCTTACATCGCCTGGCGCGACTTCATAGAAACGCTCTAGGAGTCCATCTTCCTCCTCGAATTTGATCTTGCCACGCGCATAAAGAATCATTAGGTGTTCAGCAAGTCGGTCGTTAGGATCTCTGCCATACGTCTTCTTTGACTCAGTCGTCCCAATTCGATCGACAGCCGCACGATACTCCTGTCGCAGGATGTTAAAAACATCATTGTAAGGCTGATTGAAAACTACATAAGTGTTCCATACAGCATTTAGCATCGATCGAAACCGATCTTCTTTCGGAAAGATATTCTGCAGGTTAGCCATCGTCCATTGTGCATCTATCTGGGTGAGCCACGGCAGCCACTGCCCATAAACAGCGCGAATTGCCAACGATGGTTCATAAGTGAGATCGAGATGCCGATTAAGAACGTCTCTTACTTCCGGTAGTGAATCAAAACCACGAAACGCTACGTTCCCTAAATCTTCATTTTCGATACGGCGCTTACACCAAAGAGCGTATCGAAAAACACAATGCATAGCCTGTCCACGGAGTGTATTTAGCGACAAAGTCAAGGGATCCATATTCGACGCTGCTTCATTACTTGCCGTCGGATGCGGATCCTCAGTCAACGGTAGAAGAAGGTTCCATACTTCGTGACGAAATTCGAAAGGAATGCTAGCCGTCTCAGACTTCAACCCTTCTTCTATAAGGTTTTCAATAGATCCCTTTGTCCATGTCCAATCGGGATCTCGTTCAGTGATTCGGCCTCGCGTCCCAGTCAATTCTGAAGGTTGCTCTACAACCCATTTACACAGTCTTAGGATAGTTGGCCATGCAACTGCCCCCTTCTGCCGTAATGCTTCATGCAGCCCGGACAGCACCGCACGCACATAGGTTGGATCCAACTGCTTTATCTGTTCTATTTCCTGTGCGAAGCGTTCGGGGTCCGAAGCAACCATTGCTGTAAGTTGCTGGCCAAGCCCTTCGGGTGTTTCGCGCAAGAGCGGGTCGGACGGTTGCCATTCCTTGAGGAACGAAATGATCTCCTCAAAACTCATCTGGCTCAATTCTTCAACGCTCTTCGGACTTTCATAACCAACATGCACGCTTATTGGCGGCGAAGCGTACTCCGGCCATTGAATCTCACCAAATTCTGCAACCAACTGGTCATACAGTACTCTGGTTTCGTCTGGAAGAACGTCGCCAATTGGTGCCAGCCTCCGAAGTTTCCAATACCTTTCCTCTTTCTCCGTGTCGAACATTCCGGAAGACGGACCGGCTGTAACCCAATTCAGGAATTTGCTTTGCTGCTCTTTGTTCAGCTGCGAAAAATTTTCGCGCGCTAAAGTGAAGAACTCATGCCACAAACCAAGAACGCCGAATATCGAAACATTAGTGAGTCTCTCAGTTATTAGATCTTTTCCAACCTCCGGAAAGAGGTGCAAGAGATAAAGTGCGATGCGATGGAAGATGAACCATGGACGAGCCTCAAGCTGTCGAACGACATTGATTAGCAATTCCGGTGACGTTTTGAGCAGTTCCTCTGCAGCTCGTCGAACGGCCGAAACCAATACGTCCTTTACATCGTCGTGGCCTGAGCCACTATCGATGTTTGCGCGCCAAATGTACGAATAATCCTCTGGACCCGGATCATCACTACGGTTCCTAGAAAGCCGAATTGCGTCAGTTAGTAGGTCACAGAAAAGCCTGAGAGCATCCTCACGTCCTACTCTTATCAAGCTTGGAATTACTGCCTGGAGAATTATTTTGTATTCCCATATTCCGAAGCGTGCTCGCGGCTGTGGGGACATATGATAGGGATTGTCATCGACATATCGGTCTCTGTTCGGGTCAGGTAATACCGCAAGCACAGTTCGCCCCAAACTTAAAGCATCATCCCTTTCCCCACCGTCGGCCAAGTAGGCTACATATGTGCCCAATTTCTCGGGGAAAAGTGGGCTGTAGTTCGACTCGGCCCAATGCTTGGCCCTTCCTGTCAGCTTAGCCGCTAGCTGTGGTGGCATCGACAAAGCCGCATCAATCAGATCCTCATTGACACGGATATTCTCTGTAATCGGCATTTCGAGTATCACTTCCAGAACTACATCTGGCGCTTGCGCTGCCATGCGAGCCAAATACTCCGACTCCGGCCACCGCGGGAAGCTGATGTACTCACCCTCGCGTCGGGGTGGCGGAGGCGCGCCGAACATACCAGCCTCTTTAAGAGGCTGGATCCAAACAGGCGTTGTCAATTGGCTGAAAAAATATTCGTAGTCAGCCTGTCGCTTCCTAATTGTGGTTAGTGCTTTCTGAACTAAATCAGGCCGTATCACCAGCTTCGCCCTCCCTGATAAGCTCATCAATTATCGCGAAGTCTTCCGAGGTGTGTGGCGCCAATCGGTCGAGCAGCAGTGTCTCTAACTCTGAGAGGTGCATCGCAAATTCATCCTCGACGGTTGCTCTCGTGTGATGCGAGACCCCCTGAAAATAATCGTTGCACTGGCGCCACTTCGCAATGTTCAATTCTTCTAGTTGCTCCGGCAGGGGCGTCGCAGACGGATCCAAGCCACGAAGAATCTCCGCCGTTTGACGGCGCCTGGTAACGTAATCTGACGCGAACTGGTCGAAGAATTCATCCGATGCTGAAAGAAACCTCTGAAGGTGCCCGTCAATTTCGCCGAGCCATTTCGAACCATCCCGATTTCCCGAGTTGCGAATGGCAATCTCGCGGCGTTCCGCCAGCACCCTGACTCTCTCTTTTAGACTTGGAGGTTTGTTTACAGTTGGCACGTCGATATACTTGGCCAGTTTCTCCATTAACTCACGAAGTCCATGCGCTGCCTGCGCCAACCGGTCTGGATTGTTAACTTGACCTAGCGTCATCAGCCCCCCCAAATACATGATTCCCAGCTCTGAATTCAAAGCGACCAGAGCTTCGTACAACTCGCGCTGCGCTCCATCTAGGCGAAAGGATTCCGATGACGGCCCCAAATACTGAGACAGGCTGAAAATTACGCTAGCACTCAACTGTTCTGGAGAAGTGAAAAAGTTAACGACCGTTTCATCCAGTACTCGGTTCTTAAAGGCTATAATCTTATCGGCACCCGTGCCGAACTCTACGTCCCCAATAACAATGGGATGATCGTCTGCCATCACAAAACTCAGTCGGTCGATGCCCCGCTCTCTAGCTAAGTTATATTCCATCTCGGTAATCGATATTTCCTGACCTTCAGGCACGAAACCATAACGGTGCGCGAAAACACCAACGTAAATATTTGCTTCGTTCACTAGCCGGCGCGATTCCCGAATCGCATCCCCAGAGGTTGCAGGCAGGTGTTCCATCATGAGTGGAAACAAACGCAGTTTCAAACAGGCGTCCCGAACCTTCTCCCGGTGAACCGGTAGGTCGAGAACCGTGCTACTCACCACCACTTTTCTTATCTCTTCCAATTCCTTTTACATCTCCACTAGGCTTTCCGAGGCACCTATATAACCGGACGTGGACCAAAGGGGTGTCCCGCTCACTTCCACATGAGTAGAAGATAACGCATGCTACTGCACCTTGATTCGTACGACCAATCAATGCTTATTGCGACACGCCTTCGACGCAAGGAAGCAGCACCAATGTTTCCTGAAGATCGAGTAAAAATAATGGCTCCGATGAACCGGATCGATATCTACGGCGCGTTCGTCTGCTTTTTGGGGTGGCTCTTCCCATGTGATAAAGCCGTCTTTAAGAACAACTGTCGTGTCTTTCAAGTTCACCGCGCTAAACTCTCCAGAGCAGCAGTCAACCGGTTTTGGACACGCGGTGCCCTAGCCGACTTGTTTCGGATCTTCGCTTTCCGAACGAGTTGATATCTCGTGGGACATACTCTCTGCTCTCGAAACGAATCGGTGGCCCATTCAAGTTTGCGAATCTGAAAATTTACCAGCGGTTCCAGGCACTGACCCAGGATTGCAGTAGTTCTAGGCAGTTTTGAAAAGGGCCTCTTGACACTTCGCGCGGACTCTATCCAGTGCCTGTGTCCTATTTTTCTGATGATGGCTGCAGCAGCGACATGAACAGGCGGAGTTATGGATCTTATTTGTCTCGCCACTCGCTCGATTTCTGTCGAGAGTTCTAAATCCTCTTTTTCCCAATTCACTCTTCCATTCTTTGGTCTTACGTAAGCTCGCCGACGTACAGGCGGCAGATGAGACTCAAGCCACAAGGAGTCGAACCGTCTCAACCACAAGTACGAGGAGTTCGAGGCTCTTATTAGCTCACTACGTGAAAAGTCAGGATGTCGGCCCACGATCGCAACCCACCCTTCACGGTGTTTTCGACGGACCTCCTCTCTCTGAGGATTAAAATGCTTGTATCGGTTCAGAATGTAGTCACAAATCTTTCGTCCGTCGGGAGTGTTAGTGGAAAGCCCGAGGCGAATTGCATGTCGTACTACCGACAGGGCGACTACTCCGAGTCTGGACGCACCTTCATTAAGAGAAATCTTAGGATCGTTCCAAATCCTCCGAAGCGTATCCTCCCAACACTGGCCATAGGAAAGCACTGCACTATGCCTGAGATTGTCGACAGGCCCGGCCCCGTGGCGCGTATAAACGAAGCCGCACTCACAGCTAAATACGCCATACGGAGCTCCTATGGTCCTGGGAGAATCAAGGACTCTACAATCTTTTATTACTGGTTGCCCAAAATGAACTGCAGCTTTGTTGTGGCAAAGCCATGGCCCATCGCCAAAGGGTTTATATTCCGAGAACTCGGTAAAGATTCTTTGAGCTGTCTGGCCGAGAAAATTGATTAGCAATAGATGCCTTATTGGATGTTGGATCGAACGATTATTATCGCGCGATAGAAGGGGGGCCAGCCAGTTGCGAGGTCCGTAACTGATGCTGCAATTAATTGGGGAAAGAAATGCTTCTGGATAAAAGGCTTGGAAGGACTCCAACAGCTTTTTTACTTTGATATGGCCTTTGTGATGAGCGTAACCCAACTCCAATAATAGATTACGGTAGCGTTCGCGAAGAACAGTCAACCCGGGCGGATCTCCATCGTAATCGAGCAGCCATTTAACATCAGATGCAAGTCTGAGTCGCATCTGTGCAAAGGCGTCCGTTCGACTTAGTATTCTCGGTGCCTGGGACGGAACACTTCCATCGGCGGGAACGAAGCCTCGTTTACCGGTCCAACCATTCTTAAGGACTTCAGAGTCTTCTAATAAGGTGCCATGAATAGCGCATACATCGATCGTTGTCAGCTGATGTATTCGATGCCAATAGGTTTCGCCGTATGTTTCTCGGTCTTCGGACGCACACTGAGGACAGAAGCGGAGGGCCGAGGGAAGCTTGAACCCTGAATTTGCAACACCAACACGAATGCGAAGACTCCTGCCTGCAGCGCTTCCCATACTTTGCACTAGCAAAGGAACTCGATTACAAAAAGAGAAAGGAGCGTAGAACCTGAACAGGGTGTATTTCGCAACAACAAGGTCAAGATTGAAACTTTGGTTTGGTAGCTTTCCCAGCAAGTGATTCAATCTCACTGGCAGATCAACGAGCGCTGCACTCTCACTTCCAAACAACTCCTTAACGACTCGGGTACGACTCTCATAACCGACCGTTTCACCGTAACGAGCACAGATACTATAGAGAAGTTCGTCAGGATAAGGAGTTGGCAAGAACCCAATCGCTGATCGCTTTTGGCGAGCTATCTCACATTGTATTGCCGTCTCGACGATTCGGCGCTTGACTTGGTAGTGCATCTTGCTCGGCTCATAAGTAACCAACACGGTTGTAGTGAACACAGATCGATGTGAGCAACTCCCGTTATGGAAAATGATTGCTCCGTAAACTTCATCCCTTGTTCTTTTGTGAGCCAGGTCAGGCTCAGTGTTTTTCACGAGATTTCTCAAGAGCTTCAACATCGGTTCGTAGAAAACGCAGTGCTCTCCCCAGTCGAATTGTCTTGAGATCACGCGAGCCGCAATTGCCGTGATAAATTGCGCTCTCGGAAACATCCCAGCGAGCTGCGAGCTCAGGTGCAGAGATGTATCTCTTCTCAAAGATTCTCTCTTTGCGAGCAGTGCGACGATCAATTGCTTTTGACATTTTGTTACCTTTCGAATGTGTGATTGCACAAACTCACTGCCGTTTACCAACAGCCACCGCGCCTCAACTTAAAAGACCCGCGTTCTTTGCCGTACAGTGCTGAGTAGGAAAGCTTCGTATCGAAGAAGGCTGTCAGCCGGGATTATCAATCGCCTGCCGATCCTGAAATACGCAACTGTTCCGTCATGCAGCAAACGCTCGACTGTTGACCGGTGGATCGTGAGACGATCAGCCGCTGCGTCGATCGAATAGTATGCGCGAGCCTGTTCGCCTGTTTGAGTTCCTTCAGAACCCGAGGCAATTCGTTTTGTTTTGGAACCCATGGATTTCTTCACCTCCCAATTGCGTTTCTACTTCCCTACTCAGTCGAACTCGTCCGGCACTCCGAGAGCGTCGGTGTGAACCGAGACTTGCGCTTCGCCGGAAACGACTTTTGAATCGAGTAGTCTACGTAAATCAGATTCCTCATATTGATCGGTTTTCTTTTTCGCTGACTTGTTCCTTTTCTTTTTTATGGAGGATTCAGAGCTAGCCTCAGAATCTACGTGCAAAGGTTTTGCATTCTTTTTTGACGAATCATGCCGCTGCTTTCTACTGGAGGGTGGTCGCCATTCTGAAGAGTCTATGTCCGACAGTCGGTATCTCTTCCCGAGTCTTTGATCCTGGCCATCACGAAGCGAGTCGAAAATCTGACTTACGAAATACTGACAATCTCTGACAGTGGAATTGATGATCGCTTTCGTTATGTCTTCTTTCCCGCTTGTAATAGCTCGACGTTGGGCCAGAAGAAAAATAGTCACCACAACAGCGGGAATACCTTTGGAACAGTCATATAGTCTCCGAACTGCTTCGTCCTCCAGAATATTAGTTGGTAGAGAATGGCCCTTTCGTAAGTACCAATACTTCCACATCGCCCTAACAAAGATCTCCCATTCGGGATCTGGCTCTCTAGAACTTTCCGTATCAGGCTTTTCCTCGTCCGCGATTTCTCTCATCGGATGCCAGAAGAAATCGCCTTGCTCACTGACTCTTCTCGCTTGGCGAAACTCACCGGCAAATAACATTCGAGCTTTAGGCGTACCAATCAGACCGAACGGAATACCCAGCACGTTTTCCATTTGGACAAAGAAATTCAACATTTGAGCGGCACCACCGCTTTTGGCCTCGCTGAGATCCTGTATCTCATCGAAGAAAACAACCCCCACATAATGATTCGACGCCACTCGGGCCATAGCGACTAATAAGTCGTCCTTAGTCATGGTGGAGGCGCGAAAATTGACGTAGTAGGTCGTTTTCAAGATGTCATCGACCTCGGTAAGAAAGCTCTTACACAATGCCCGTAGCGAACCATCCCCTGGACACTGAAGTTTCACCCAAACCAATTGTTTAAGAACCAGACTTTCACCCTTATATGAACTATGAGTAATTACTTGTGGATACAAAGAGAGGATTCTTTCGATAGCCGTTGATTTACCTAAGCCGCCAACACCAACAACGCAAACTCCTCTCGCTCTGGAACGAAGGAAGGCTCTTTGCTGAAGACCGCTAATAAAGTTTCGCACCTTTTCCCGCTGGACCACTGGTGCGCCTCGCTTTGCCGGATTACGATCGATGTATCCTCGCCGCAGCATATTTGAAATCGAAAGGTGAACTTCGTAATGAATCGCCTGCGGCACCCAGAGCTCTCGAGCATTTTCCAATAGGTGCAATCTAATCTCTTCTGATAGTTCTCTTTGCTTTGGATCGTATGGAGGAAAATAGGAGAGTCTCTCTTCCAGCTGACCGTGAGTTACGAACGCTGGCAGAGACTCGATTAGAGGATTTCCTACAAACTCGGGCACCGACTGGTCCAGATAGACAGCGTCGATCTGCTCGCCCCTGATAACCGACAGGGGAGGATCAAAGAGTGCTGCCTTAGCGACTCGTCTAGCCATTGTGTACGCTCATTTTGTCTTGGATTGAAAGCACATTTGAAAAGCCGGATCGGGGGACATATTCATCCTCACTCTCGTTCTTCTCATCCTCGACAATCAAACCAAGTTTCTCGCTCATTTCTATGCGATAGTCCCTGTCGATAGACTGTGCTTCCATTTTCATGTGTTCTTTGATCGACCCTACGCGCTCGCTTTTACTCTGACCCGGCACTTCAGCTTGCGCCTGGGCCATCATCAATCCTGCTTCTGCTGAAAGGTTTTCTGCCGTCATTTCCAGATCAACTCGCGCCTGCATGTCGGACGCCTGCTCTCGTTGGAACTCCATCAGTTTGTGTTCGCGATAAGTATCAATCTCCGCCAGGTCATACTTGTTAGCTAGAGACTCATCTTCATGAAGCGGGTAACAGCAAGTGGACTTAGTCCCATCGTTTGGGCGGATATAGATGAACCCTGGCATCCGAGGATCAAAACCTACATTGACCTTCCAATTGCCTTTGTTCTTCGCACGAAAACGCCAGCCTTCTGTTTCTGCCTGAACACAGGTGTAAAACTCGCCTCTGAATTTAAGTCCCTGTGGGGTCATCGATGCTGAATCGCTGGAAAGCAGATGCGCGTAGATAGATTCGTTGTCTCTAACGCGAGCCCTACCAGCCAGATTCCTGCGTCCCCATTGGAATATTTCTCGAGGAATCGGCTTTACCTCTTCCTTGATCATCTCCTCACTCATTGGGTACTGAGGCATGTAATGGTGATTGTTGTGATAGAGGATTGCCTTGATGAGGATTCTCGCAAACTGGTCGATATCAAGGACGGCATCCAACCTGATATCGCGCTCACCACGTTCTCGTTCTCTCTTAACGGCTCCAGGCAAATAGTAAATTACGCGAATGTTCATCAATCGAAATAACTGTTCGATAATCCCTTTCCAGTCAGGCCGATAAGCGGGAGTATTTGAAATATCGATGCCTAGACCATCGGCAAGATTGTCTGAGTTGTAACTGATCATTGTTCCGCGATCGCCGGTCAAGCCATCGGGAAGACCAACAACCGGCCAATCGCTACTCGAGATTTCCATTCCGTACTTCTTGCAGAAGGCAACTTTGTCTTCAATAGCGTTGAGCAGCGCTAAGTTTATTACCGTCCATTTCTCACGCTCGGGCCGCACACAAAAACCGACGATCATTCTTGAAAATACATCAATGATTACAACAATGACTGGACGACCGATGATGTGCCTTCTGTTTAGTCTGCTGACAAGGTATACATCAGCAATCGTGGCATCGATTTGGTACAAAGCCCCCGGGTACGGAGCTTGGCGCGTAGAGTGGCTGTGAATTGCCCGATACTTAATGTTGAATTTCCGATCCCCAAATCTCTTTCGAAAAAACGCCTCCAGGTTCTGGTCAAGCTTTTTCGAGACGTGGTATTCAAACTGTTTAGGACTGAATACCTCACCCTTCGTGTAATCAAGAAATCTCCACTCCCATTCACCGGCTTCGTTTTGAACTTTGCCTTTCGGACAAAAAAGCTCCAGCGTTCGCCGGTAAGCGCCAGCTATGTCCTTCACCTTCTCGTTATCGAGGAAGAGACCGGCCCCGAGAAGGATCACTTGTAGCCAGTGTCGCGTAAGAGCAACTCCCGTTATTACTTTCGTGATTTTCGTAATCGTACTGGGTCGCCCCAGCTTCTTATTATTGGCATCCTCTTGAATACGAGTCTTACCAGGGCCACCACATTGGTAGTAACGACCAAACAGGGCGTCCTTAGTTTGCCCACCCTGCCACCACAGATAGATGAATGCATAGATACTCTGACGGCTGTAAGTAACACTTGATCCATCCTTGCAATGGGCGAACGCTATTTGAGTGCGCTCGGTGATCAGCCGAGCACGTTCCTCGGCAAATAGCATCTTGTACGCGTTCTCACCCGTCACCAGAGGTTCAATTACTTCCCATCGTTTGTCTCTGACGCGACAAATCTTCTTGTTCTTCGAACGTTGCAGATCATTGCTTGTGAAGCAGAGCGGTCGACGATGGTCTATCTTAAGAATGCTTGCCTCTCCGGAACTGAGGGCATCCTTGATATCGGCGCACTTGTACCAAACCGGTTTGGTTGATCTCTTCGCGTCTACGTCAATAGCAGCAACATCATTTCCAGTCTCGTCGATAAACAGCACTCGCTCGACACGTGGCGCAGAGTTCCCGTCGCCTTCCAGATTGGTCCAAGCAATAAGTTGGTTCACAGAGAGACTCATGCGACACTCCTTGTTCTCTCGTAAACGTTGCCTACCGGCCGGTTCATCAAAACGAGCGGTTCCGATGTTCGGATACGCACCTTCGCGTCAACTTCCCAGTAGCGAATCGCTAACAAATGGCGGACAACAAGAAGGCTTGTTCCAAATTCAAGGCCAAGTCCGCGGTCGCATTCCTGGGCGACGGTTTTGATGGGCAACGTCTGCGAGGTAACTATAGAAGTGAGCGCGTAAGTAATTCTGTTGACATCAAGTTCTGTTAGAGGAAATAGATCAGTAAGCCGGTAACAAGGAGAAAACCAAAGCATGTTTCTGACGAACGCATCGGAAATCGACTCGCCAGAAACTACTTTCAATCTAAGGTTCCTCGGGGAAGTCCCCCAGTAACGACGTTCAATTTCTAACTTCTCAAGAGTTCGCTGGTCGGAGAGGTCCTTAAGGTACTTAACACTACGCGGATGAAAGCTGTACCTGTTGGTTTCATGTATCGTCAGCAGCAAATCTGTCGTCATCGGTATCGGACATCTCGTACGTCGATCTGCAGCGTGTCTGACACCTAGCGATTTGGCAATTTCCCAGGTCTCTTCGATGGGAAAAAGCGGATACTGTTCCCTGATGTCGATGACCCGTCTCGACCATTGATACGATAAGAAGACCTTCCGTTCGTTATCGCTTAATAAGTGGTGGATCCGACCGCTCATCCAACCTTTCAACCGATGAACTCTGCCTAACGAGGAGAAACTCTGAACGACGATCCAGGGTTTATAATCGCCGCCTTCACCCTGACCGTATCCCTCACCTATTCGGCGCCGGATCGACTCCTTTGTGACTAACGGTCTCCATCGTCCCATCGCTAATTCCTTTTGTTGGACCGCAAATCACAGTGGTAAGTTTGGCCAAGCGAGGTTGACCGAAATTCTTACCGACACTCGTGCCTTATCGACCGAACTTCGTGATCGCGAGAAACCAAGCCCAATCCTCAAAGCGTCGGATTCAGAGCCGAAGGCTTCAGGCAACCAGTTGTGACTTTTTGGGGAGTGTGATTCTAGTGTGAGGTTTGCGGTTTGTGGGGAACATTATGTCGCCTACGCTTGTGTGCCATTTCTTTCATCAGGTCATCGACCACTCGACCAACTATAGCCGAGCACGATCCGCTTGATACTTCGGCTGCCTCTCTTCGTTCGGCCATGGCCACTTTGATCTGCCGATAGGTATAAGTCGACCCATGTGACCCGAAGACTTTTCCAACGTGAACAAGCGCAAGTTCTTTCGGATTGCGGCCTGGAAGCTTGTTCAGAAGGGGCGCCAAATGCGGATATTCAGCTGTGACTTGACTCCATGTTTTCAAACCAGGATTTTTTCGAAGTATGGCCTTGGCTTTGCAACCGAAATAAGTTCTTTTCAATTCCTTGAAGAGGCGCAGCGTGTCGTCATAAAGCTCCAGCGCTCGCCGTCGCTTTATCGTTGTCCACTGGCGTGTACGCACAACTTTTTGCGCCGACATTTCATCCCGCCAGATTCGAATGGCCTGTTTCTCTTGTTCCTCAACGATTGGACCTCGTCTGCCCTTAACTTGTAGGAGCTCATTCTCTTCCATATCCAAGACCATTGAGACAAGTGCGTCGCATAACGTCCTTCTCGGCAAAGTCTTCAATCGATATAGAAATTGAGACACCATTTGAATCACCGCATCACGGCCAAACTCCTCAAGCATTTCTATCAACCCAGATTCCGTATGCGATATTTGGAGTGGTACCTTCAAGTTCGATTTACTAAACGGAGAGTCAGCGAAAGATCCACCCCTCCTTGCCCTATCCCAAATATGGCCAGCCCAAACCATCAAGAAACAGTGTGCCAGTTCAACCGAGACTTCACCCTCAACTCGACCGAACGGTTCCATGTCAAGGTTGAAGTGTAGAGTCCCGTCATGTTCGAACACTTCAACCTGGGAGTCCATCTGTTCACTGAACTTACGAAACGACCGCTCCTTATCATCCCCAAACAGCTTCTTAAAATTATGCAGGTGATCATCTGGATGCATAGCTCCTCCACAATCTGAGCCATTTCAAGCGCCTGAGGCTCAATTCGCCCGTTTCATCAATTCTTCAAACGAATCAAACCAACGAGTCTTCACATTGTCGGACCAACTAGGATCGAAGCTTGGAAACTTTGCAAGTAAAACTTGCGACCACTGCAAACTTTGCACGACTTCCTGCGAATCGTTGATCCGTTGCTTGGTCGATGCGCGCCGCCGCCTTATGGTTCCTGCCCTGGTCCCCGGTCCTGACGGAATGTGCGGCGACATTCTAATTCTGGCATCGGTCGCCAACGCCAAAAACAGACCGATTGACTTTCGAAGAGTTTCTCCCTTGACGCCTTGCGCAGCAAAGATCTCTTCAACCTCCTTGCGGGTTACGCGCTCCAAATCTACAGAGCTATTGAAAATAAATCCGTAAGACCGATTGACTATGCCTTGAAACAACCGTTGCCGGTCAGGCCCCTCCGAATGGACCAATGCGATCAATACGTCACTCGGTCTACCTCCGACGTCAATTAGCGCGAAGAAGTGAAGCGCAGCCATGAGTTGTCCCTGCACTGCTCCAGACAACGACTGCATGATGCTTTTGTCGATTCGTGACGGTGTTGCCCGCCTTAATCCTTCCAAGAAGTTAATCAGTGTCTTGTGCGCCACGTAAGGAGGCACATTTCTTTTTTGTTCCATCGCAGGGGCTACCGATGCTTCCATTGCTCCTCCCTCAAACCAGTGCCTAATGCCTCGACTCTACGAATATGCCTGTCTACTTATGCCTGTCAATACCTGAGCTTTCATTGTTCAGACTTTTTTCGTGAGATCCAATTTGTCCGAGCTAAACTCGCCGAAATCATAAATGAAGGCATGAATTTCGCGGTATCCCAGAGTTATGCCGCGAACAGATTTTTGAAGGTGACACTGGAACTTGAGAGCGGTATTCGGCTCTCACGTTTGGAAATTCAGCGGCCTGCACCAATTAAATATGCAACAGTGAGGTAAACGGCGTGAAAGAACTTCGCGGTGCAGCGGCCATTCGTTACGCTAAAGAAACGGGTCTCGACTTCTCAATTGACGAAAACTCTCTCGTGAAAGCAGAGAGTAAACTCCAAGGCAATAAAGTAACGATGGATGATGTCGAGGCCCTCTTCGAGGCGCAACTCGGTGAACTTTATGATCCGGTAAGTATCTTCGAGGGAACTAAAGGCTTCCACTTCCTGGTGGATCGTTACGGCAACGATTGGATTTACGTCCCTATCGAGGGTAACCATCCTCTCGAAGAGGAGGCCGCTGTTCTTCGGTTGTATAGAAGAAAGCTCAACGACAAAGAGCCTCAGGGTGGTGGAGACATATTAGAGCTGGCCACGGAGCATCCGCCGCGCCTGAAAGACACAGGCTTTCCGAAGGGTGCAGATCCAGATCTCTTGTTCCATGCAGCCCTTAGACTTGTCGAGAAAGGAATTCTTAGATCCATACCGGACCGAATTCCCCGTCAGAGAGACGTCGTGCGGAATTATGGAAACACATACTTCTTCATCCCTCCCGACTTCCAAGTTTCAATCTTAGAGTTGCTTTGTAACCACTGCATAGTCCAAGTTGGAACCTCCTCGTTCGGCCTGCATCGTCAATGCGCTCGCAGACTCAAAACTGCCTTAATTACGGCCCTACATCCAACCCGGCACCCGAGACTAAACAAATCCTTAAGAAATTCCTTGACATAGCCTTTAACACAAGACTATTCTTGTGTTCACTATGCTACCGCTGAATCCCGACGGACTGTTGCCTCCTGGTGTTCACCCCACCCCCTGGGACGAGTTCGTTGCCTATTTTGGCAATACTCCCCATCGTTTGAGACTCATCGCTGGATTAAAACGAGCATTGGAGGCATTGCAGGTTGCAGGATGTCGCACAGTATTCGTGGATGGGAGCTTTGTTACAGGAAAGGAAGTCCCAGGAGATTTTGACTGTTGCTGGGATGTTTCGGGGGTTGACGCTCCAATGTTGCAAGCCATTGATCCCGCCTTCTTCGATTTCAGCAACAAGCGGGCGGCCCAGAAAGCAACTTATGGAGGAGAATTCTTCCCCGCCCAAGGTCGAGAGGCAACGACTGGGAAAACTTGGTTGGAGTTTTTTCAGACCGATAAGGAGACAGGAGCCGCAAAAGGCGTCATCGCAATTGATGTCCAAGCGCTAATGCCATGATCAAAAACGAACGCCAATATCGCATCACTAAAGCGCAAGCTAAGAAATTCGACGATGCGCTGTCCCAATTGCAAAGGCCTGCAAACCAGGGTGAGATGGCAGATATCCATCCCCTACTTGTACAGGCGCAGGTAGATGCTCTCAAGAGTCAGGCCGAAGAACTCAATGAGCAAATTAGAGAATATGAATCCCTTAGATCGGGTGAACGAAAAGTACTCGAGGTCCACTCATTTTCCGAATTACCAACTGCTCTCATTCAAGCGCGTATTGCAGCTCAACTTAGTCAGAAGGAGCTCGGCGCTCGGCTTGGCCTTAAGGAACAACAAATACAAAATTATGAGTCAACCAAATATGCCTCAGCTAGTCTGGACCGCATCACACAAGTCGTGCAGGCACTAGGTATCGCCGTTCGGGAAGAGGTGTTCCTCCCTAAAACAGAACTTTCAATATCTCGACTATTTAGAAGACTTCACGATACCGGGCTCGATCGCACCTTCGTAGTACAAAGGCTCTTACCGCCTTCACTAGTCGCTCGGTTGGAACTAGAAGGCAGGGAAACTAGCAGTGGTGTAGTCTTACAAGCGGCGTCATCTGTAGGTCGAATATTTGGCTGGTCCACAGCGAACCTATTGGCCGGCGACAAGACTCTCGACTTAAACATGGCTGCGATTGGAGGTGGGCGGTTCAAAGTCCCAGCAACTACGACCGAGCAGCGCTTTAATATCTACACAGTCTATGCACACATTCTGTCACTTCTTACCTTGGACGTTACGGCTAGATTGAAACCCATTCCTATACCCTTGGAGCCGGACGAAGTTCGAAGTGAAATTCTGTCTGAGTACGGATCTATTACATTTGAAAACGTTCTACGATATATATGGAACCATGGGATACCTGTGCTTCCGCTCCGAGATGTTGGGGCATTTCACGGAGCTTGTTGGCGCCAAGAAGGACGCAATGTAATCGTTCTAAAGCAGACCACCACTTCAATTGCTAGATGGTTATTCGATCTTCTTCACGAACTCTGGCATACGGGAGAAGAACCAGAAGCCTCAGAACTGAGCGTTGTTGAAGAGTCTGAAACTGCGATTTCAAGACGGGACTCCGATGAGGAACAAGCAGCAAGTCAGTTTGCTGGCGACATTGTCCTGGAAGGCAGAGCAGAAGAATTAGTTCAACTTTGTCTTGAACAAGCAGACTCGGATGTAAGACTCATAAAGAAGATCTTACCCCGAGTGGCTAAGACTCAAAATGTCTCGGTTGCTTCTCTCGCAAATTACATGGCGTTTCGTTTATCGATGTCAGGGCAAAATTGGTGGGGAGCAGCGACCAACCTACAAGATCGGGGTGAAGATCCTTGGCGCATCGCACGCGAGGTATTTTTCGAAAACACTGATCTTGATGTCCTTAACGAATTCGATCGGAACCTGTTGCAGCAAGCTTTGACCGATGAAACTTTAGTCAGTACTTGAGGATGTATGGCAGACGCAAATGCTCAACAAAATAAAGAGACGCCTCAAAAGAGGACTGTGAAGAAACTAGAACCTCTTAAGGTCAGGTGTACGAGCAGCAATTGTGACAGCGGCCTTCACTGCTTTCTAGCGAGCCAAAAGATGTTGAAGGAGAACCAAAACGGGCTGTGTCGGTCATGTGGCATTTCGCTGATCGATTGGAAAAGGATTCATCAACATAATGTCGATGACGTCGCCTATACATTTAGCTCACTAAAGAAAGAGTTTGTACGACACCACTTTTGGCATTTAGATATCGACATCAAAGCTTCAAATCATGCTCGTCGAAAAGGGAAAAGTGGCATGGTTGAAGCGATTGATAAACGAATCAATAAATACCTCGCCCCCGCGGAACCGCCTTTTGATGGGCGTCAGACACCCAAATCGGGAAATTCAATCTTTTATGCACAACACGCTACCGGCACATGCTGTCGAAAATGCGTTCAGGAATGGCACGGAGTGAATAAGGGAGTCGCACTATCTCCTGAGCAAGTCAACTATTTCTCTCGCCTAATCATGCTGTTTATTGAAGAAAGACTTCCCTTCCTAACCGAGCATGGCGAGAAAATTCCATCAATCTCACGCTTAAGGTAGTTCTGCCGGCAATGGCGAACATGAGTAATGAAAATCAACATGCTGACATAAGGACCAGTCGGCAATTCATCGACACGGATGACTTTTCAGCAACTCTCAGGCGAAAAGGCATTAATCTTGCTGAACAACGCCTACTCATTGCGAATTTGATTGGCACACAACAACAAGAGGATCTGTCCGAGCCTCCAAACTGCAGGGGCTTTGGCAGAATTCGGCACTTCTCACGTATCACCAAGTCAGGTTGGCCCTTAAATCCTTTGCCTATCGATCCAGCCAGCAAAAGACTTGGTCTAGATGTCTCAAACAAATTGAGGGCTCAAGTCTTCCAGAATGCGATATGTAACTGGCGGTGTTGGTATTGCTACGTCCCGTTTCAATTGCTGTCGGCTAATATGAAGCACGCAGATTGGCTTACGGCCTCACAACTCGTTGATCTTTACTTGGACCAGACGGACCCTCCACCCATCATCGATTTGAGCGGTGGCCAACCTGACCTAATACCCGAGTGGATCCCTTGGATGATCCATGAGCTAAACACCAGGGGGCTAGGCGACCGCGTATATCTGTGGTCGGACGATAATCTAAGCAACGACTATTTTTGGAAATATCTGTCCGACACTGATAGGAACGGCATGGCTGAGAAGCGTAATTACGGTCGAGTTTGCTGCTTCAAGGGCTTTGACGCCGATTCTTTCTCATTCAACACCTGCGCCGCTCCGGAACTATTTGAGAGACAGTTTGAACTAATGAAGCGTTTGCTAACAACGGGAGTTGATTTATACGGTTACATAACTCTAACCACCACTAAACCGGATCGGATCTTCGACCATGTTCGGGAATTCTTCGACAAAATTCAGGCGCTCCATGAGAATCTTCCACTTCGTATCATTCCACTTGAGGTACAAGAATTTACACCCGTCACTCAGCGTCTTGATGATGGAAAGAAAATGGCATTTAAGAATCAGTGGATTGCTGTTGAGAGATGGCAACGGGAAATTGAAGACCGATTCACTACTGAGGAACGAAACCTAAATATCGCAGACGTGAGTATTTCAACAGAATAAATAGTGAGATGACGGTTAACTCACCATACGACTCTACTTCCAGTGAATTCAACACCTTCGTTGATGGTCTTCTATTGGAGAAACTCAGTAAGCACAGGATCAATTTTGCGGAGCTCCTCGTCTCATTACCAGGTATCTATCCTTCAACCGTTCTAGAACGGCTCGCGCACCTCGCGTCTACCTCCCAAATTCATCGAGACATCCACAGTCGCCTTTTGACCGAAAGCCGACAGGAACCTGATGACGAGCATTTTTCTAAATCCCGTCAAGAACACCGCATCAAACTTCCGATAGAACATCCTCTCGACTATGAATGGAGGTTCGGACAAACCGCATCAAGAATCTTGCTCGATACCGCAACGCGCCTGGTCGGATTGGACAAAACTATGTGTCTACTCGGTGCACCTAGCATTCTTCGATACGCGCTCGAGCGAGAGTATTCATGCCCGATAATTCTCATAGATAAGAATCCGCTGCTTCGACTTTGCTTTCCTCGAACCTCCGCCAGCAATATTTTCACGCTTAATGTAGCGTTAGACCCGTTACCGGAAATTCATGCCTCTGCAGTCATTATTGATCCACCTTGGTACACAGAGTACATGAGGGCTTTCATTTGGGCCGGCTATGCGCTCTCTGGATCAGATTCGTACATACTAATCAGCGTCCCACCTAAAGGCACCCGACCGGGTGTTGAAAGTGAAATGGATGAGGTGTTCCGTTGGATGCAGCAAGGACTGGGCCTTACACGGCTGGAAGTTCATGAGGCGATTCTCCCATACCGATCACCGCTTTTTGAAAGGAACGCATTACGCGCGGAAGGTGTACTCATGGTTCCCGATGAATGGCGGCGTGGGGATCTCTGGATATTCAAAAGTGAGAATCAGCTACGAAAGCAAAACGCTAAACCCACAATCACTGACGACCAACCGAGTTGGACGGAGGCGATTCTCCGGAATATGCGCCTGAAGCTTCGTATTTCTGAAAGTTCAAAACGAGCCTTCTTAGATCCCTCATTGATACCGCTCGTCGACAAGGATGTGTTGCCGTCAGTAAGCCGGCGGAACCCGCGGCGTGATAAAGTAGATTTGTGGACTTCTGGTAACCGTATCTTTTCCACCTCCGGCATACAAATTGTTTCAATTATTGTTCGAGCTCTCGCCGCGGGCATTTCTGCACATGACGAAGTCAGCTCCTATTTCAATCGACCACTAGATCCGAGTGAATCTAGTCTCGTATCAACAACTGTTGGGCAGCTCAACAAACTTAGTACCCTAGAGAGCTCAGAAATCGATCGATATGGTGAAGGTTGGACAAATGCTGAACTGGTCCTCTGAGGTGCCCAATAATCTTGTTCGAGTTGTAAAGGGAGATCCTTTTTGGGAACAGTATTTACGTCCCCTATCAGATGGAAACGCGACTTTTGCGTTACATCTGGCAGTAATGTTGGAGCCGTTTCTGACTTTCATGTTGGACGGACGAAAGACAATTGAATCTCGATTTTCAGCCAGACGTACGGCCCCCTTCGATCGCGTCCATTCGGGTGACGTCATACTACTTAAGAAGGCTGGCGGACCTATAGTGGGACTTTGCCTAGCACGTGAGAGCTGGTTCTATAAGCTGAATCCTGAGTCGTGGAAGACGATTCGAGAGGAATTTGCGACTTTCATCTGCGCGCAAGATCCAGACTTTTGGAAGGACCGTGAACATGCGTCTTTCGCCACCCTGATTCGGGTTGCTAATGTAACTCCTATTGAGCAAATAAGGGTTGAGAAGCGCGATCGTCGCGGATGGGTAGTCTTGAGCCCACCCGATGGATCAAGCCTTCCACTTTGGCAAACCGCAAATCGCTCCCCAGAAGCCCGGAACACCGAGGCAGATATTCCTGAAGCCACTTCAGAACTGTCAACCGGCCGCCCCCACCTTTTCCCTGACAGCTATGATTGTGTAGCCGGCCTACATACCTACCACCTCTCGAAGAGAATTAATGCTCATGGCAATCCTATTTGTAAACATTGTGGCGCTGATTTGATTGACTGGAATCGTCTTCATCGTCGAGATCTTGAGGACACAGAGTACATGTTTGCTCAACTGATGAGCGATCGCTTGCGTTCTGAATGGTGGACAAAAGAATTTGACATCGTCGCCAAAAAACATGCTCTGCGAAAGGGCGTCCAAGCACTTGAAGAAGCGGCGCGAGCGAGGCTAACAAAGTCAGTCGGCGCTGCCTACCCGGCCTTTGATGGCCGACAAACGCCGAGGTCAGGTAACACAATCTACTATGCTCAACATGCCCTCGCATGTTGTTGTCGTAAGTGTCTTTGGTATTGGCATGGAATACCTCTGGGCACTACGCTGGGCCCTGATAGCCTCACTTACTTAACTCAACTTGTAATGAAATATATCCAACTGCGTTTACCGGAAATGAAAATGATGGCTAGTGGTGCTAAATAGTTCGTATGTTGTCGAAGCAAGAAATGCTATCAGCCGATCCCATAGTCACTGAACTCCTAACGCGAACCCTCTCAGCAATCTCCAGCGGGAGTCGAAGGTTAGTAGTATGGGGAACCGACTCTATCGGCTTGCAGTTCTTGTCAGGGCTCAACGCCTTGGGATTCTTACCGTTGGTGTGTGGACTAGTGGATCATCGCAGGGAGACTCAAGGCAGAACACTATTCGGATTGCAAATCATGCCTCCGGAATCACTGAGGGAAGTCGCCTTAGATACGGTGATCATAACTTTTGACAAAGAAAAGGAGGTTGCCCTCGAATTAATCTCTTCAGATGACACTAGAATTCCCCACCTAATATTTGCTGGCAACGCCAACTATGAATTTACTGATCCGGTTTTTGACGGAATTGTCAGCTCGTGTCCAGTCAAATCAAAAGCTGGCGGGTATCCATCCATGCTTATCCATCTATATCAATGTTTGAAGCACATTTCGGAGAGAAAAATTTCGGGAGACGTTGCCGAATTCGGTGTTTTCCAGGGCGGTACCACGGTATTTATGGCTAAAGTATTGAAGCACTTTGGTAATGACGGTCGAGTTTACGGGTTTGATACTTTCCAAGGGTTCCCGGCTGCGAGTCACGTACTGGACGCCTATGCAGACGAAAAGTGTCAGTTTCCTGACTACGACACTGTTAGGAACTATTGTGCGCCATACAACATTGAGCTCGTCCGAGGTGATATTCGTGAGACCTATCAGACGCTTTCCAATGTCAATCTTGCATTAACATTTTTTGATACGGACAATTATTCAGCAACCAAGAAAGCTCTTGAATTCTGTGCCGAGAGGACCGCCTTGGGTGGGTTCGTGGCATTCGATCACTACTTTAGCCCGGGTTGGAGCCAAACAGTGGGAGAGCGGATTGCAGCCAGACAGGTTCTCGGTGAAATGAACTTTCTCAACCTTCATGGCACGGGCATTTTCATCAAACAGTAGCTCTTTTGAAGAAAAATGCTCAATACCAAGGTAATCGCTGTATGCGGACAAATCGGGTCTGGAAAATCATCCATCATTCGTGAACTTAGTAAGAGCTATGCATGGGATACAGTTTCATTTGGCGCCTATATCAAAAGTCAGATTGCTGCGGACCATCCTACTCGCACTGACTATCAAACCCTTGGTGAGATGCTCTTTGCAACTCGAGGCCCCAAAGGCTTGCTGGAAGATGCAATCAAATTCAGTAATCCGAGCTCCGACAGCCTTTTGATTGACGGCGTCCGCCACGTTTCAATCCTAAGTGAACTGAGGAAAATTTATAATGATCCAATCGTGATTTTCTTGGAGGTTGTTGACCGCGTGCGGTACGAGAGATTCACTGGCCGGGACAAAACTGAACCGACTATGTCCTACGCAAAGTTCCTTGATATGTGTCGGCATCCCATTGAGCAAGGCATCGTGGCGATTTCAGAAATCGCAGATATTGTAATTGATGCCAATCGCGATTTTGCTGCAGTTTTGGCCGAGATAATCGCTCAACTGGATGAAAGAATTCAGATCCGTCCATCCTAATATCTTGGAGCGTTCAACAAGCTTCGAACGCTTCTTATTGTTATTGCAATGGAGGGTAACGATTCTTTTCCGTTTTCCAATAACAACAGTCATGAATTGACCGCTGAATCCCCTAGCTAGCTACCTGCTACAGACCTGGAGCCAACGGAAGCTCCTACTGCAGACCGGATTTCTTATTTACCTGAGTGATTGGCGTGATCGCATACCAATCCAATTGCCTGTTCACTACGCCTATTCGCCTTCGGACGGCTAATGGCTTTACAATCGGACGACAATTACTTAACGAAGAAGGGCAGTTGAATGGAAAAGCCAACGGTTATGGGTGTAGGATTTGGTGTAATGATCACTCGGAATGGCAGAATGCTTTTAGGACGTAGAAATGACGATCCTCAAAAGGCGTCTAGTCTTCTCGGAGGAGCAGGATCGTGGACATTCCCTGGAGGAAAACTTGAGTTCGGTGAGAGCTTTGAGGTCGGTGTAAGGAGAGAAGTACTTGAGGAAACCGGATTAGAGATCCCCGCTGGCGATCTCCAGTTAGTTAGCGTATCAAATGACATTGTGAGCAACGCCCACTTTGTAACACTAGGATTCCTCCAGGAATTATCTCAAGGAGAACCTGAGGCCATGGAACCCGAAGAAATTACAATCTGGGATTGGTTTCCCATCGCTCATCCGCCAGATCCATTGTATTTTCCGACGCAGAAAATTTTGAACAATTATAAGCGAGGGAAAATCTACTCGTCTCCCTCAGAATAATGGTGGCGGCGATTAAATCTCTTTTTCGCGTCCTCTGGGCTGTTATACGTCGCATCGCAACTCTTTTGCCAGCACCAGCTCCAAAGTCTGGTGGTCAACTGCCTTCGGAGATAAAAGCTGTGAACGCGGGGATATTAACTCGTAAAGAAATCCAGGAGCGCCAACTCATAGCGAATCCTCAGCCTGGCCGGCTACAAGCTACCTCATATGATCTCTCGCTGGGCTCTCAATACCAGAATGAAGACGGCCACATCCACACGCTCGCTGAAGGTCATCACCTAGTGTCCGCAATATGGTGTTGTCTTAGTTAGCACTAAAGAAATCGTTCAAACGGACAATGGTACGGCGGGTCGCTTCGATTTGAAGATCCGCCATGCATTGCGCGGGCTGGTGCTTCAAGTCGGCACTCAGGTTGAGCCTATGTATACCGGCCCGCTCTTTGGACTAATCCTTAATCTCTCCTCCAAAGATGTCAAGATCTTTGAAGGGGAAGACATCCTGACAGTTGAGTTCCACACACTAACCTCCCTTGTTAACTGTGAACGCGAGACCATTGACGGATTACAGCAGTTCCTTAAACACGAACATATTACCGATCCTGTCGAGAGCTCTCTAACTAGTATCAAGAGTGACATCACAAACTCGCTAAGTACAAAACTAAGATTAGATCTAGAACAGTATGTTCGTACTCTCCACAGCGATTGGGAGCAGCGACGAACAAACAGAATGGCTGTTGGCTTCAGCTTCGTAATACTTCTAATTTCATTAGTACTCGGCGCGGGTCTCCCGATATACATCAACAAAACGACGCTCGACAGAGACGATACTCTTTACCACCATCTCAGAATCAATAAAGCAGCCGATCAGATTCAGAATGATCAGGCATTTGATAAATTAATGAAAATTCTTCGTGACGATCCTTCGAAAATTGACAAGCTGGATCAACTCTTAGAACAACTTGACCAAAAGCAAAGCCCGGCGCCTTCGACCAAATAGCTTTCTAAGTAAATCGCAAAAAGTGACGAGGTAAATTGAAATGTTATTTAATGAGCTAGTGAGAGAAGGAGAGACGGTACTAAATTACGACGTGGTCGTCGTGGGAGCCGGTCCCGGCGGCTTGGCGGCAGCAGCCTTGCTCTCAGCAAGCCAGAAGTTAAGCGTCCTTGTATTGGAAAAGGGTCAAAACTTCGAATCTAGACGATGCCCTTGTAGTCATCCCGGCTTTTGTTCAAACTCCCGCTGCGAAATTCTCTCGGGCATAGGAGGTACGGCATGCGTTTATGGATCAAAGCTTTGCGGCTACCCTTCGGGCGGCGCATTTAACGACCTCGTAGGCGAACGACGTGTAAGGCGATCGCATGCAGACTTGATTTCGCTTTTTTCCGACGCTTCGCCGAACGTCTTGTCTGCTCTTGATGCTTCTGCACCCAAAGAATTGACGCTACATCCCGTCCCTGGAGGGCTTTGGAAGCCTTATACGGCAGCCATACTCAGTCGTAGTGAAATGGCCAGCTTCATAAATACTTTGGTGCATAGCGTTGAAACAAGTGGAGCGACCATCCTCTCAAGAATCTCAGTTGAAGAAATTGAAAGGGGACCAAAAGTCTTTAATTTGACTTGTAGGACTGATTGGGGTCCCGTTCGAGTAACCGCAAAGCAGGTGATACTCGCAACCGGCCGCTCGGGGGCTGCGTGGCTAAACGAGACACTTGCCAAGTTTGGGATTCGGCCTGAACCAGGCTACTTTGATATTGGAGTGAGGCTTGAGTCTCCTGTTTCGAGGTTAAGCTCGTTTGCTAACCATTACGGACACGACGCTAAGTTAAAGTTTCCAACTTCTCCTTATCAGGTTCGAACTTTTTGTGTTTGCGTCGGCGGTACGCTCGCGCGAGTTAACTATTATGGAACCGACTATGCTGAGGGCGTTTTTGGGGATGACTTAGGGTCGTATGGGAACCTAGCTCTGATGTGCAGAATTCCCGTGTCGCCCGGTGTGCGAACCGATTTAGTTGCCATGGAGGCCGCCACGGAGATGACTAGGGGGGAGGGTATCATGACGCAAGACTTATTGTCTTTCTTGCGGGGCGGCACTCCTTTGATGCGGCGAACTCCGACAATTGAGTCACGGCTCGGATCGCTAAGAACGAGCATCCCGAAACCGATTCTTTCATGCCTACTTGAAGGGTTAAATAGACTTCTTAAAACGGTGCCGGAGCTAGAATGCGACGAGACAATGATCATTGCCCCGGCCGTAGATCACTATTGGAATGTTTTCTCTGCAGATTCGAGTTTCATGAGTAAGGTGCAAAACCTCTATTTGGTAGGCGACGCTGTGGGCCAATTCCGTGGAATGCTACAAGCTGCTTGGTCAGGAATAATTTGTGCGCAGGCGATTATGCAGGGTATTAATGACGGCCAACAGCTCGTAGAAAGGACCAATACCGCGCTCCCTGAGCGAAGACTGTCGGTTGGGTCAAGCTAGCCTACTTGCAACTTGGTAGGCGGAATGGCCCTCGCATCAAAAAATGTTTGCGAGATTGCAACTGGTATTCTTCGACGACTGCACTCCACCACCAAATGAGCTAGTAACCCACCGGCTCGGATCACAAGCTTGGATGCGGAAAGCCCCGTCTTATCGAGGACGTAAGAGTACAGCGGGCGTTCGAGGAACAAAATGGATCCCTCTCCAGATGCTTCAACACCGCGCCTTTGGTCAGCCCATAATTTCGGAATGGATGTGAGACAACGCGTTGTCAGCCCACGATGGATATCTTGGTAGTCACCAAGGAAGTCATCTTTTGATGACTTATAGTCGATAGCAAGAATTTGTTCGTCCGCTGCCTGCACCCATTCGATGATACTAAGATCGGGAGAGCAATGAACGAGGACCATCATCTTTTCAATTAGGGAAGCTATTTGAGGGTCTCGCTCAATTTCCAATGACGTCCGTCTCTCTAGGTTAGCTCCAACCCAACTGTAATAGAAGTCCGACCGGTTTGATTCAAGGAATCTAATGGAACCATCTAGACTACAAAGTAATCGATTGGGTGTTACTCCATCTCTAACTAAACTTTGTAGGGCACCTCGAACATACTCACAATAGACAAATTCACGTCCCTTAAAAAATACCCCAGCTCGTATTGCCGGTATCAAGCGCGTCATCAAGAGCGTGCAGTTAGGTTCAGCACTGAAAACTGAAGCGAAAATAGTTGAAAGATCCGCAAACGCATAGGCCGGCTGCGTAACCAACCTCTTGTGATCAAGCTCGGCTCGCACAACCCAGTATCCAAATTCGGATTTCTCATCAAGCGAGGTAATGACGTCATTACAGGTACGGCTGGTGATAATTAAGGAACGCGGACTAGCGATCCCTAAATTCGCGAGCTGGTGAAGAGCAGCAAATTTCCGCACAATTTCATCAGACACTATCGACCCTTTTAAGCTAATCGCCGCTCTTAGAATTAGAGCCTGAAGATGAGGTCCCGTAAACCTCGGCGGGGGAAAACCAGAGGTTAATCTCTCTTTCTGCATCCTCAAGCGAAGAAGACGCATGAATAATATTTCTGACCGCTAATCCAGCGTCATCGCAGAACCCGTAACTAACGTGAGCGTAGTCACCACGAATCGTACCAGCTGGTGATTTTTTGGGCTCGGTATCACCCGAAAGTTTGCGGACGACGCTTATCGCCGATACACCCTGAAGTACTGCGGCAATCACTGGCCCCTCTGTGATGTATTCTAGTAGTAATTCACGAACCCTTTCCCCATGGCGCGCGGCGATGTCTTCGTACGTGTAGTGTTGTTCCGCCATTTGCCGAGTAGCAAGGTGCAGTTTCAAGGCCGCAATTCTTAAGCCCGCCCGCTCAAAACGTGACAGCACTTCCATTCCAATCCCGCGGATTACTGCATCCGGCTTAATAAGAACCAACGTCCGCTCTTGGTGCTTCGCCAAAACTTCAGAAACTTGCGCCACTTTGGTATTTACCTTTTCGTTGATTTGTTGATTGAGAATTAATTACTTTCCAGAAACTGTCACATGCAACCTGTTCGAGTTCGGGTCTCTTTGGCAATTGCCAAGCCTCTAGGCTAGCAATCAATTGTTGTAACGTGCAATCCAAATCTTCGTGCGTGACGGGATTGTTTGGTGAACCAAGGTCTTCGCCGAAGTCTATGACGACAACATCTGAACCGCGTGAGCGCATATCGTGAAACGGCTGGTTGGGACGAAAACCTAAATACACAAACACGGCAGCGACGTGCCCCAACGCTGACGCAAGAGCCTCGGGCTCCGAACTCCTCCTGAACGCGTCGTCAAGACCAAGGAAAATATACTCTTCGAGTATTGTACCGTTTCCATGCCCAAAGAGGGTTGGTGTGGCGACGTCAAGCGACTCCAACATGGACCTCCGTTTTAACCATTCATCGAGAACAGTATCAATCGAGCGCCCAAATACCAAAGCCACGCAGGCTTTCAGAATTACACGTCTAGTCGTGTCGCCTTTAACGTCAAATATATATGAGTAAGTTTCAGCACCACTCCGCCACCACTCAGAAATCGTTACAAGAGAAAAGGGTTCGTCGATTCTGCGCAACAACCCCATCTCAAATAACGACTCATTTACGTCATTCGCGCCGGTCAGCGTGCAAATCTCATTTTCGATCGACATTGTGATGGGTGTTGTCCCAACTAAGACTCCCGTCGGACACTTAGCGACAATTCCAACTATACCAGAGACAGCTGGCTCACACGATGAAGACTAGTCCAATTATAAAAGCTAGAAACCAGGTAAGGACTTTATTGTTGGCTGGTTCTTTGTGCATGGACCAAGTGAGAAGGAGTCATACTCGCGATTTGCTAGTGCATGTCGGATCCCTTTTTAGCTTGATCGAAGTGTGTGATCATCTTCCTCGGCCAGTTCGTGGCGTGTTGTCTCGCGCGCTGGGTCGTAGCCTATCTTGCTTAAGGCCTTAGCTCTTCCCACCCACGTGAGGAACGACGCCCTTGACCAAGACGGCCAACGATTGACTCGCTACTGACTTCGTACACCAGTCCGGCATGACGCACCCTTAACCCCAGCAGGGTTCGCACCTCAGCGCACACAGCGAGATGTTTTTCATCTGGTGAAAGGACTGCGGCTTCCACCCGACAGCGTCCACCACCCAGTGATGTCGAGACCTTGGAAGCTATGACATCCCATAACTCTGTCTGTGCAGCGTTTCTTCTAATTCCGTCAAGCAATTCGTCCAGTGCTTGTAGACGAGAGTCGACACCACTCGTCACAAAGTCGATATGAATAGACAAACCAGTGAGTTCACAAACACGAAGGTCATCCGGATGGAATTTTGTGCCGCTCCATAAACATGTTTTCGCTTCGACCGGTGCACAGTATTTTCCTTTTGCTGAGCGGATAGCGACGCTTTCGATTATTTGCGCTCCTGTTAGGCTACTGGTTACTAACAAACCTGGCAGTACTTGTTGGCCGGTAGCGGCACACCGAGTCAGCTGTGACGGAAGCACACGCTTACCGGATACTGCGCAGGGCTGAAGTATCCCTGGTCGCACGCGATGTCCAGTGACCTCGCATTGTTCTGCCTCGTGAACTGCCATGAATTGTTGAGTCTCGTGGCAAGTCAAAAACTCTTTCAGATGCCCGCTCATCACCGAAACGGACGACCTCACTTGTTCATCAATCCGATAACGCTTGCCTGACAACTCACTGATGGCCAGCTCTGAGTTTAGAACTTGCGCGCCGGTGAATTCGCAGAAGCCGAACTGGTCTGGTTCGGCCTTTTTGCCACTTAATGCGGACTGCTTCAGAAGTGAGGTTTGTACCGGACGGCCAGTGACCGAAGATAGTTCTGCTTCGTCTTGCAACAAGCGTTTGCCACTCACGCTACAAACTACAGTGAACTCAGGAAGAGCTCCTCGAGTGCTCACATTCGAATGGATGAGTAGATGTTTTTGCACTAGTTTTCCTGAGATTTGACAATGATCCAGACACGTCGTTGGAACTGTTCTACCAGATTTTGCACACTGATCCATTTCCGGAGGATCGACTATCGACTCAGTTAGCGGCTCGGCTGTAACAACGCTTTCATATGGAGTGCTATCCAGCATATATGACTGTTTTATTCGCACCTGACGGTTCGACCTTCCCTCAAGCGCAACCAGAGTGATTTCGAGGCGCGGCGTGAATTCGTCTTCCAACTTTTTCTTCTTGCGCTCATCGTCACCGGCTGCTTCCATTTCTTGCGCCCGGCGCTCCAAATAGAAGCGACAAAACTCAGAAATTGCCTCGTCCCGCTTTGCTGACTCAACGAGTTTCTCACGATCGATCCCGGCGATAGAGGGATCTTGAATTGTGGGCGGAAGAGGTTCCAAACCTTTCCGCGGCGTAAAGTGCGTTACGTGCTGACCCCGCAAGCAAAAGACCTCCACAAGCCGTTCGTAACTATCATGCGCGACCGTTGCGCGAACACGCACGACAGCGGTACCTGCGAAGCAACGACTGATATCTTCGATTTCCGCCTTCTTCGTTTTTCCTCCGAAACTTACTACCCATCTATCGGAGATTGACTTTGCTTCTTCGCTGGGCTCGTCATCCAAGTCCTCAACTTCATGAATACCTGTTGCAATCACTCGATCCGCCAGTCTGGAAAAGGCGGGTGTACCAGGAGCGTAATATGTGCTCTTGGTTAAGGAAGCTGCATCGCCAAAATGAATCTCTTCGCGTGCTCCATTGTCTTCGATCAAAAACACATCCAAGTCTTTCTGGCTAACTCCTGCGCCTAACATCTTAAAAGCTTGGAGACTGAACTCCTTTGGCTCCATCGACCGGATGGTTTGCGGTAAAGCTGGAACGCGGGGCCCTACATATTCGTGTCCATCCATTCCGCCCAACATTGCATTTATAGCTGCCTCTTCACGTTCTAATTCGTGCTTTGCCTTCGCGATACTCTCTTCGGCTTGAAGAGTCGCAGCCCGCACATCTTTGCCGGCCAATGCCGCAACCACCAGTCGTCGAATTTGCTCATCAAAGCTGACATCTTCCCCTCCTACGCCGGCTGCATCAAGAAGCGCGTCGATATCCCCGATAGCGTGGGCCGCCATTTGAAGCTTTTCCATGAGCCGCCCAACGATGTACTCCTCAAAAGTGCCGCGCAGCGTAATGTTGAAAATCCCAACGCTGGCATGCTCTGAAGCCAGGCGCTGTACGCGTCCGATTCGCTGTTCGACAATCATCGGGTTCCAAGGCAAGTCATAGTTGACTAGAACATTGGCTACCTGGAGGTTAACTCCTTCAGAACCCGCTTCCGTAGACACAATGATGTGGAAATCTGGAGGACTCTTCCGAAAGCCCTCAATAGTCTTTCGGTTCCGTGGTCCTGAGGTACCATTAATTATGCCCACACGAAATCCGTACCGTTCCAAAAATAATTGAATGGTGGTTTGGGTTTCTAACCTCGTCGTGAATACAACTAGTCGCCATCGCTCAGGATTCTCAAGTTTGAGTTTGTTTATTAGCGCGCCGAGTCCTTGAAGCTTGGCACTTGTGGTCATACGGCTGACGATTGCACGAACAGTAGTCGCTAACTGCAGTGGTGCCGTTCCCTTTCTTGCCATGTTGTTGAGTTGGGCCGATAGGGCTTCGGGACTGCTGACAAGAGCCTGCAGCACTGAGATCTGAGTGAGCGCATTCATCTCTTGTATTGGCTCGGCAATTGTTTCTATAAGTTCGAGTTCAGCGGGCGTGGGATCGACCTGATGCATTTGCACTACTCGTTCGGGAAAGTAAAGTTTCGCGTCGCCACGTCGTACTCTGGACATATAGCCGTAGACAATGGATCGGAACTCTTCCCGTGCTTCCTGTTTTAGCTGACGGGCTTGGTCCCTGCTGTCAGCGATGAACTTGCGTGCAAACATACCCTCACTTCCAAAAGGATTTTTGTGTCCACGAGCGACGGTGAGCAGGTCAACCAGGGAATACAGATCCCATAGCCGGTTATGTATCGGAGTAGCAGTTAACATCAGTACGAAGCGAAATCGGCGTTCTTCAAGCGCTTTGCGAAAGCGAACTGCTACCTGGGGTGGTTCGTCAACACCATACAGATTCCGCAACTTGTGCGCTTCATCGAGCACCAGCATCTGGAAACGATCATGAGGGATTGAGTCCAAATACGAACGCGCTGAGTGATAGGTGGTGATAACCGCGCCATTCTCTTGCTCTGCCTCTAGCAGTTCTCGTCCTATAGCAATTTCGGACTCGATGTTAAATTTCTCCTTCAGCTCCTCCTGCCATTGCTGTCCTAGCAGCTTCGGACAAACAATGAGAATTTTGTTGAGCCGGGCACGCGATATTAGTTCGCTAATAATCAGCCCTGCACTGATTGTCTTGCCGAGACCAACATCGTCAGCGAGCAGCGTAACCGGCAAGCGACGACAAAATGTAATTAGATTAGTGACCTGATGATGGTATGGAGTCACACGATCATGCCAGCGTGATTCAGACCTAATGTCTTCACGGTTTTCGATGAGTATTGGATCGGTTAAGTTCCATTCGAGTCCAGCACGATAAACTCGATATTCATCATCAGATCTCTTGCGGCGCAGTATCTTCGACTGAAATTGAGAAGACCCGACCCAGGTTTGCTCGGTCGCGGCGAGCGGCAGTTTCTTGATCGCATCCAAAAGTACTCGAGTCGCCCGACAGTCATCTTCGTTGTATTCCAAGATGCGGTCCCTAATCTCCGGATCGCCAGTTTGGGTCCATCGATAGAACCACTCAATCGATGCGGCACCTGAGGGATGAGTGTCCTTCCAACTGAAGCCTAGATATTGGGCAAGTGTCTTGATGGAGTAGTCTCGGGTCGGCCACTCAGTCGCTTTTAAGACGACATCGAAATAAAGGTCGACTGAACGGGTCGGATCGAAAAGTGCTTCCAATTCAGCTTCGGAGCAAATATCGGGGTACTTGCGACGAAGTTTGCGATAAATTGTTCGCTCGTATTTTGAGTAGTAGTAGATCGCACAGGGTTGCGCGTTTTGCATGTAGTGAACCGCGCTAGCGAATGCGGTTTTCTCGGCATCGGCAGTAACCTTATCTGCGAAGAAAGAGACGAATCGCTCTGTCTCAATGTTGCCGTTTCGACGCTCGACGAATCCATGCAAGTAACAGAAATCCCGCATCGGATCTACTTCGATGTCGAAGAATAACTCAGTATCAGCAACAGGCAACGCTATCGTTGAACGAATATACGGTTTGCCATCTTTGTCGTTGAGAAGCTTTGCCCGCTCGTGAAACTTTTCAAGAGTCTGCGCACCCATGCCAGCAAACACGGATTTTCCCTGTTCCAGGAAATCACCGGTATTGATCTCAGCAAGTTCGCGGACGGAACCTACGCGGTCGATCATGCTGTCCCGCTTTGATCGACCCAATTCTGGGATTAACGTAAGGTCATCAGCAGCTTCTAAGTTCTTGATACATGTCGTATACCAAACACAATTCTTGCAGGTGCCAGCGCTGTACGCAGGTAGAGTCTGGGTCACGCGCGCCACAATGTTCCGCGCTTGGCTTAGGTACTCCTCGTAGATATCCCATAGCCGACGCGGATTCCTCGTGCCTCGCATCTCCATCAAGTCATAAGGGACTATTTCACCGCGGATATCCCAAATAAATGGTGTCCGGCCAGCCGAGCGGCCGAGGTGCTCAAGAATATCCGTATAGAGACCCAGTTGGACCGCGTAGTGCAGTTTAGGCTTGCCGTCCTCGTCATCGGGTGTGCCTTCCTCTCCGGCACCGGACTTAATGTCACCCGCTGTGTAACCGTTACTTCCTTTTCTCAGCAAATCGGGTTCCCCAACCAGATCGCCACTTCTGAGTCTTCCGCTGAAGATAAGCAGTTCACCGCGATCCATTGCTGCCAGGGTAAGCCCTTCCTTTTCAGACCCGTCATAGTCGGAGAGATCGAAAAATGGATCTCCGATTGTTGCCACCATCTCCTTTTCATGCGCTGCGCCAAGCTCCCAGAGGAGTTGAACAAACGGACTGAAACGGTCTCGGTTGTTCTGGTCGGCAAACAAGTCCATGCTTACGCGATGAGGACATTTAACAAGGTCGTACAGCATCGACCCGGTGATCGGTGTCTGAGGATGTGTCAGATTACTATCGGGGCTATTAGTTGAAATCATCGAGGTGCCCTTGGAAGGCATTAGAGCCTCAGTCAATGCGCTAGACAAAAGGCGCGTGGGAGTACAGTCAGAAGATGCGAGAAGCCAAAATACTAGGACCCTAGGTCAAAATTAGCAATAACCGTCAGTGGCTCACAGGTATTGGTAGCCAAGATTGCTTGAGGCGCGCTGACCTAGTTTTTCGTGACTCTTACGGCCATAGCTGACAGAGGACGATAACTGCGTAATTCAGCTGTTGCTTCACATAGTACACACCCAGTGAGGGCTCACGTGGATCCCATTAGAAAGTCAGTCGGCACTACTTCTACGGAGCGATACTTAGCGAAGGCCTGCGAAAGAACCTTCCTAAGTCTCTGGAGTTATCCAAATCCTTACACGCCCCGAGGAAAAAAAGGCGGGCGCGGCTTCGGGAAAGAGCTCTGTGACCTTCTTGTCGTGTTTGACAGTCACATCCTTATCTTCTCCGACAAAGATATTCATTTCGACATCGACGTGGAAATTGAGGTCGCTTGGAACCGATGGCGAAAGAGATCAATCGACAAGTCAATATCGCAATTGCACGGTGCGGAGCGTTGGATCAAAAACAATCCAGGAGAAATCTACTTGGATCCCGCGTGTGAAAATCGGTTTCCTTTGGATCTTGTCAAGTTAGCGCCTCACCAAATCCACTTAATAGCAGTCACGAAGAATTCGCACAAGCATGCCAAGAAACACTTCGGTGGAGGAAGTTCTGGATCGTTCATGCTCATCCCGGCTTCAGCGGCCAAGCAAGTAAGCAATAGCCCGTTTGTTCTTAGCGATACCACTCAAAGCAAAACGTACGTACACGTCTTTGACGAAGTCACTCTCGACACTCTGTTCGAAGAATTGGATACCATTAGCGACTTCGTCTCGTACCTCTCGGCAAAGGAAAAGGGCATAAGGAACGGCTGTCTACAAGTTATCTCCGGAGAGGAGGAACTTCTCGCTTATTACATTATGAATGGCGGGCCAATCAAGCCCAATCAGTTTCGGTTTGAAGACACCGAACTCGCAAGGAAATTCAATTCGTTTTCAATAGGTGAGGGTTTCTGGGCACACTACGCCTCGTCATCAGAACGCGCGGCAATAAAAAGGGCCAATGAAGGGAGTTATTTCTGGGATTCCCTAATAGAACAGTTTGCGAGCCACATATTGGCTGGGTCCGTTCCAATCGACTTGGACAAGTATTTTCTCAGGAATGAATTCGTCAGTCATGAGCAGGCAATTAGATGGATGGCTCGCGAAAACAGGATGGCCCGACGGATGCTCTCTAAAGATTTTGTTGAAAAGATGCAAACCACTTTTAAGGATCGTAGAACCTCTCGCATCTGCTTCTCACCGTTTAATAAGAACGCTTGTTTTATCTTGGTCATTTATCCAAGAAATCCAGGAGAGGACTATTCGATGTATCGGAACGAGAGGGTCGATATTCTCTTTGGATATGCTCTTGCTTGTAAACTTCGTTTTCCAGATGTTACTGAAGTCACGTTGATCGGCACAGAACCCGCAGAAAGTGAGGGTCGCTCGGAGGACGTGCTGGCGCTGGAAATGGGCCCACTAAGCGAGGCGAATAAGAAGGCGGCACTGGAAATGGTACGAAGGGACAGAATCCTACAAGAAGGAACTACCTGGATCCGGGAGGAGTCCCTAGCGAAAGCGGAAGGAATGGATGACATCGGCCCTCCAATACAGCATCTGAAAAAGTTAGGCAGAAATGACCGATGCCCGTGTGGGTCAGGAAGGAAATACAAGAAATGTTGTCTCACCTAGATCTATCACATTGGAACACTCCAACTGGCTAGATTAAGGCCTTGGTAAATAGATGAGAGCGGGGAAACATTGAGAGATGTCAGCACAGGCTGTGAGATTCTCGGTTTTCGTTTGCCTCGATGGTTATTCCATGTACCTGAGTGACGTCGCACGAAGTAAGTAGCACTTATCAGGAAATGCATTTGAAGGAGCGGTTACTTCTACGATTTGACCCTAATAATTCGGCTGACACTATACAAATGGTTCGATACTAAGTAATGCGGACGGAGAAAACTGTGGCGGGAAATAGACAGCACATTCTTCCGAAATTTCTTTTGAAGGGATTTGCGAGTCATGTTGACGGCGATAAGATTTTCACGTGGGTCTATCGCAAAAACGCAGAGCCGTTCCAAACAACAATTGAAAACGTCAGTGTCGAAAAATACTTCTATGGAAGACAAGGTGAGTTGAGTGCGGACGATGAAATAACAAAATTGGAATCTGGCTATGCCGACTTGGTCAATGAGCTTCGCGACGCCAAGGACTCGGCTCGAATCACTGATCGCAGGTTGCCTGAGTTCGTTGCGCACTTAGCGGTCCGGACAAAGCACGTTCGACAATTCTTCCGTACCTCCGCAGAATTTGTGGTTGTGGAACTGGAAAAGTACTTAGGTGAGCCAGCGAATTTCAGAAGATTACTTCTTCGTAATCCGGAGCTAATTAGCGAAGAGCTTGGAAAAGTATTGGATAGGTTCAATCTGCCCATTGAGCAAAAAGAGTTTTTGCTCGGGTTGGTAGAGTATCTTGGTCCAATGATTGTTGATGAACAGATGCCTGAAATTCAAAGTATGCTCGGCAACTTGATGGCCCAAATCAAACCGAACATTGCAAAAGCGGTTAAAGATGGTCACATCAGGACATTGGCAAAAAACCCAGCACCAGAGCCTCGAGCTGAGAGTTATCAAAAGCTGAATTGGATCGTTAAGCATGTCGAGGAAAGCCTGCTCATGGGCGATTTTGGATGCTTATTCGAGATCGATAGCGATAAGAAATTTAAGTCACTCAACGATAAAGACGATCGCATTCTTAACATTTACCTGCCAGTTTCTGCTCATACTTTAGTAGTCGGCACTCCTCACACTAAAATAAATGATCTCCATGTGTCGCAGATAAATAGCTCGATAGCTAAATGCAGTTTCGAGTATTTCGTTTCAGCTGTGGCTGGTGATGATCTAAACGTTCTGTCAACGTCAATCGGCATGCAGTCTGACCTCTTAACAAAGATTGAGATGGATACGTTGATGGCGGAGATACTAGAAGATATTCATAAGCAGCAGTGAAGCTTTCAGATCGGGAGGGCAATTGATCACCTGACGGCGGACAATCGTGCGCAAGCCATGAAAACTCAAGCGCAGCTAGCCCCTCGCAATACCACTCACTGTCAAAAACGACTGTGGGCGTCAGGAGGCTGGTATATGGACAAGGGTTTTTTGAGGGCATGCTTACTCGGTTACAAGCTAAGTTATTGGAAAGTGCAAACTGATACGTGAGTAGAGTATGCTTGAACGTTATCTCTATACGTCACGCATCTACGGCTTCATGCGCTCGATCTGAATTCAGCTTATTTTTATAGGTAGATTTGCTAGTTTGTATGTCGAATGCGCAGCCCGACACTCATGTCAAGTTACAACTCTAAAAAACACCAGAAGGAATTTTAAACATCAGATGACTAGCGAAGAACTCCAACACATGGAGGAAGCCGTAAAGCAAGCGGTCGCTTCAAAATCCGAGGATTCTCGTACGCATCCGCGAGTTGGTGTAGTAGTTGTGCCTAAGGATGGCAAGGTTATCTACGCGCACCGAGGAGAACTTGAAGCCGGAGAACATGCGGAATATACAGCACTTGAACGGAAGATGAAGGAACAGAACCTCGCTGGCGCCATCGTTTATACAACGTTGGAGCCATGCACCACGCGAAACCATCCAAAGGTGCCGTGTGCGCAGCGCTTAATCGAGCGCCGAGTAAGTAGAGTCGTCATTGGAATGCTGGATCCCAATCCCAATATTCTTGGTCGGGGCATTCTTCAATTGCGAGAAGCTGGAGTGGAAGTCGAGCTGTTTCCTCACAATTTGATGAAGGAATTAGAGGATCTAAATCGCGAGTTCCGCAGAACTCATCCGCTACCGCCGCCTATTACCGAGGACCTTTTGACCGAACTTCGCAAGCGCTCTATTGACGATTGGCACCTCTCCATAAGCTCGATTTATTGGAATCGGAATTTTCAACGAGATGCCAGTGCCGTGTTTACGCACTTGGTCGAGGTTGTCGGCAGCCTGAGCGTACTGGTATCAAAGAAACAGGAAACGAACCCCGAGATGATCGCCAAGGAGATGGCAAAAGCAGTCGCTTGGTGGTTGGCGCTTTGCGGACAAGTAGGCATCGCAAGTGCTTCGCGACTTTTATGGACCAAGTTTCCTGACGCGTGTCCCTATTGCCGGACAAAACCGCATGACCAAGATGAATGCACACAGCGTAAGAGGCAGGCTCGGGGTCCAGACTGGATCGAGTTGCGGCGACTCGCCGAGCGCAATATTGAACATCAGCCGAAACGGCTCTCCGAATGGCAGCAGATGTTTTCAGCTATCTATCCTCCAGCCTCAACCGAGGATTACACGAAAACTTTCGCGAAGCTAACTGAGGAAATGGGTGAACTGGCAGAAGCCATTCGGGTGTTTTCGGCTGAGCCTGGCTACTTCCTAAGCGAGGCTGCTGATGTCTTCGCCTGGTTGATGAAGCTTAACAACCTGGTTGAGGCCAAGAAGCCGCGTAACGAACGAGGCCGACTGCTCGAGAGGGCAATGGCTGATTCGTATCCAGCACGTTGCCGTGATTGCAATTCTGGGGTTTGCAGCTGCCCTCCCATCTTGCCATCGACTATTGGTCGCATTGCGCATGAGGTACCTGATGACTTTGTGTCTTTTAGTGATGGTGGGGTTTACTTGACGGTCGAGAAACGCTCTCAAAAGTTCGGCAAAGCCTAAACAACTGCAAATTTCTCATTAGCTAGTTTCTTGGGCGTACCCATCGGACCGATCGTTATTGAGATGTACCTGTCATTGTTCACACTCATCGAAGAAAAAGACAGCGTCAATATACCCAGTTACGCAAAAGGCACGCACTACCTAATGACTCTTGAGTCCAAAAGCAGTTCGTTCTGAGTCTGCTTCGCCCACCGCAAGTGATTCTTCGAGCTAACTCAGACGGGACTTGAAACCTTCTAAACGATAGAACCTAATGCCTGACAATTCAGCACCGTCAGCCATCTCCAACCAATGTGGTTCGATGAACTTTGTTGACGTGGCTGACAAGCGTTCCCGCTCGACCCAAATTGCCTCAATCAAGTAAGGACTCTATTGTTTGCCCCGCACTATCTTCCGCCACAAATGACAGCCGACGTAAGGACTCTATTAATTCTTAAGACGATCTACTCCCGCAAAAACACGAGCAAAACCATCTTTGTTACGTAAGGACTTTATTTGTGACGATCATCTGAATGATCGTTACGAATAAGGTCCTTACCTAAACAATAAAGTTCTTACGTGGTGAGGGTGTAGTAACTGGAAAAAGCCCAGGGGGCAGAATTGGGTTGGGTGTTTTCACCTCACCCCGTTTCCTGCCAACTGGGCTTTTCCACTCTATTCCATGATTGCCGTGCTGCAGATGGCTGGGTTCCGTTGAAGCGGCCCGATCTACATGCAGAAAGCCGACTCTCTCGGCGCCGGGACTTCCTACTGAACGGCCGTCATGGAAATGGAATTACTGCCAAAGTTTGGTACCCAGATCCTCGAGCCGTCGTAGGCTAAACTGAACGGACCTTTCCCGGTGCCATAAGTAACCAGGATTGAGCCGTTGCCGGGGCTTACTTTCGAGACCGTGTTGTCGCCGTTATTTACTATCCAAAGGTTGACGCCATCGAAAACTATGCCCGCTGCTCCATCGCCCACCGGATAGGTATCGAGGGCTAGGCCGTCGCTGGCGCGCAGTTTGGTGACAGTCTTGCCAAAATAGTTCGTAACCCAGATATTGACACCATCGGATGCTATACCAAAGGGACCTTTGCCCACTTTGTACGTACCTAACAAAGCTCCATTCGCGCTTACCCTGGTTACGGTGTTGCTGAAGTTGTTTGCGACCCAAACGCTGGAACCGAAATAAGCCAGGCCGACTGGCCGTTTGCCCACGGCAAAGGTGCCCATGGTGGCTCCCGTGCTTGCTCTCAGTTTGGTGATGTCGTTGCTGTTGCGGTTGGCGACCCAGATGTTGGTACCGTCATAAGCGAGGCCGCCCGGACCATCGCCAACATTGTAGGTACCTACGATGGCTCCGTTCGCTGGATTGATTTTCATTACATTATCGCTGAGCAAGTTCGCCACCCATAGATACGCGCCGGCATATAGCAATGCTACCGGTCGTTTTCCTACGGCAAACGAGCCTGCCAGGGCTCCATCGTTTACGCGCACACGAGTCACCGTATCGTTGAATTGAGTGGCTACCCAAACATAAGTGCCGTCAAAAGCTATCGCCTCTGGTCCGGCAGTTCTGGCTTCGCTGCCCACTGCGGTACCCTCGGCTACGGCAGCAGTCATCGCGCTCATACCAGACGGATTACTGCTGAGCGGGATCTCAGTCATGGGCTGTGTTTGGGCCCTGCTTACAGACGGCAACAGCGCTGCGACTGTCAGGAATACAACGGAAGTCAAAACCCGCGTTCCGGAAATACTCATTTGGCGCCTCCATTCTGTTTGGGCCAATCAACCCAACTTACTGTTTTTACAATCCAGGCCGGCTTTGACATTCCCGGACAACCGCCCCACCTTTCGAGCGCTTCATTGCCATACTTAATAACGCCGATGTGATTCTTCTTGTCTTTGTCAGCTTCCGGATCCGGATCGGTGAACCCGAGCTTGCGCCGGATCGACTCCATATCGGCAGAAGTGCCCGTCAGCAACGACCAGCCCGGGCCTATCTTATGCATATGCGCGTAGTGGGCCAGGTGTTCGGGAGTATCCTCTTCGGGCTTCAACGTGAACGAATACATGAAGATATCTTTGCCCATACGATCGCCAATTAGCGACTGCACTTTCACCAGATTCCTGGTTACAGGCACACAGATGCCTTCGCATTTTGCATACATCATGTTGAAGATGACGATCTTGTCTTTGATTAAGTCATCGTAGAGCCGGACTTTTTCCCCAAGCTGATTTGTAAGGACAAGGTTTGGGAAGTATCGCTGCCTGATCCGCTCTCGCGAAGAGATTTCTTGAAACCGCGGATTCGATTGCCGCATTTGAGCTGACGCCTTGGTAACGCCCAGCAGCGGGGCCGCGCCCAGCAGCGTTAACAAGTTTCTCCGATTCATGTTCATAAGCGAATCCTCTCTGCAAAGCTTGCCGAAAACTCACCAGCTGTCAGCCAGCCAAATCGAAAGCTGCTCAGCTTAAGGTTGGGTCTTATTGTCTCCAACGTCGTTGATTTGGCCCAAAACCATCATGGCGTGATCCTCGTGAACTACGTTGTGACAGTGCAAGGGGAACTTTCCAACAAAATCGCGGAAGCGGAAATAGACGACGGCTTCCGCGTTATGCTCCAACCTCAGCACGTCCTTCCGCCCTCGTTCGATTATTCCTGAGTTCTTAGGAGCGACCCCGTTGATTGAGAGAGTCTGGAATTCTTCAAAGTGCATATGTATCGGGTGTTGCCAGCCCCCCGAATTATTTTGGAAGATCCATTTCTCGACGGTGTTGCGCTTAATTGCAAAGCGGATATCGTTTGGATCAGCACAGTCGCCTACCAACTGGCCGTTGACTTGCCATTGGCCGTTCCCTCTCTCGAACCGAAATGTTCGGGTAATTCGCGGCGCGTCCGTGGTATTGGGGAAGCCATAGAACTGAGTGATAAGCGCGGGGTTAATACTGTTATCCGGAACGACTGGCCCATCAACAACGATTTTCAAAATCTTCTTACCTTGACCAGCCGCCAGAACATCACCGGTCGGGCCACGACCGTCGTCCTGCTCCAAACGATTCTCCAGATAAAAAGTCTTGCCTGCCAAGCCGGTGAAATCGACGATCACGTCGACACGTTCAGCGACGGCAAAGCGACTGCTGGTGACTTGCACTGGCTTTTCCATCAGATTTCCGTCCGTGCTTATCTGCCAAAACGACTTGCTCGAATTGTTGGTCGGATCGAGCACAAACATCTGATAGAAACGCGATGGCCCGGTATTCAGCCAGCGGAATCGGTACCGTCGCGGACTTACGTGCAACACTGGCTGTATCTTGCCGTTGACGAGAAATTTATCACCTAGAATTCCATCGGTGTTAAAGAGGTCAAAGGCCAGGAGTCCGGTGACCTCATCGAATACCTTGTCGTTAAAGACCATGTAGATGTCGAAGCTGGTGAGCGGGTTTTGGCCATCACCGAAGCTTGGCAACCTAAATCCGGTGTTCTCATTCCCGGTATCAAACTCGTTGAAGAGAACGTAGGTTCCCGCCAGCCCTTTGTAAGTATTCTCGGCGGTATGGTCGATACGGTGATCGTGATACCACAAGGAAGACATCGCTTCCTTAATATCACCGGTGCCGGGATGCGTGGAATTTATTCCGGCAAGGACGTTCGGATAATGATGGTCGTAGAACTGTCCGCGTTCCATGAAAAAACACGGGAAGCCATCACTCTCGAGCGGAGTGTGCCCGTTATGCAGGTGCGTAGTCACCGACGGTAGCCCAAAACCACCGTTGTTGACCGGGAGATTATTGCGTTGCCGCACCAAAACCGATCCCAACTGCGGACTTCCGAGGGCTCCATAGTGTTCAACGATCATGGGACCAGGCGTGATCCCGTTGAAACCCCAAATGGGTTGCAGAGGCAGTTCACCCGCTGGAGCCATAGCAGCCAGACCCGCCTGTTGAGACAGCTCATAGAACCTTAGCGGCGGAAACTGCGCGAAAGCCTGATGCGAAACGGTGCGGGCTTCGCCAGCCGCAGTGTTTGGAGCTGCGGTTGGCGCCGGCGTCAGCGAACTGACTGGAGCCAACACCGGCAGCCGCGGCATGTTATCCACGAACGGAGTAGTAGGCGGGCTGTTCGGTTCGTCGTCATCAAATCCAGCACTGGTTAAAGGCCGAGCGCTCAATCCTTTCATTGGAATCAGCATACCGGCCCCAGTCAGCAAACCCAATTTCATGAGGTCACGCCGTTTCAACCCGGCGGAAATTAGCTCGCGCCGATTGTTTGCGGCTATTTGTCGATCTCTTTCCCGCTTCCTGTTTCTCTTTGAGATATGCGCCATTAAGGTTCTCCCTGCGGAAGGCTCGCCAGAGATCAGCCAAGCCGGACCCGGTCAGTGGTAGTTTCAGTTATTGGTGGAGAGTCCAGCCTGATGGACATGATTCTCCACACTAATGCGTACACGCAACGATCAATAACTCTAGATCTTTTTGGACGACGACCATTTGAGATCCCAATAAGAGAATCTCTTCAGGTCTGCTGGGCTGGTGAGATTTTGTGCGCGCGAAATCTATTGCGAATCGGAATTGATGTCAAGCATTTTCCTCATTTCGTGGTTAGGTATGGCCACGCTGAGTAATTGGAGTTCGAAATGCGAGTTCAGCTGATTTAAGCAACTGATGTTGCCTTGGGGAAAATGGATTGAATTCCTAAACTCTGCGCCAGCTCCCTACGATTATCGATTCCTGGCTGTTTTTGGGTCTAAGATATTGCCGAGTAATGGGCTAGTTTGAGATGCCACGGGCTTGTCCCGTGGTTTTTCACGTTCGCTGCTACTGGAAAGCTTCTAATCAGCAGCCAGCGTGAACTACCACGGGCCAAGCCCGTGGCATCCCAGCAGGTTATGCAGAGTTTGCTTTAGCTTCCACCATGACGCTCCACCGGGCAAGCCGGTGGTATCAATTGAAACTGACCCACTACCTACTGCCGGATCAGTTTGACAATCCTCGTCGCTCAGTTGCCGTAGACCACTTCGGTAGTCAATAGACGCAGCGCCTCCCGAATAGAGCTCACACAATCGATCCCGGTCATCGGTCCTTAAGAAAGTCCACAAAAGTTCACGCAAGGGACCCGATTGGTTGACGACTGTCTACACTTTTACGGTGGGGCGGTCCGGTGCAAACGTAAGTTCGCCCAAGGAACAAAGGCCCTCCATTCGAGTTGAGGTCTCCCGGCATATCTCTTGCTGAAGTTTGTCCCTCTGATAATGCGAGCCAGGTTGGAAGCCGCCGGCGAGTAGCACTTTCTCGCGTTCAGTTGGCGGCCTCATTGTCAGTGCGGTCGCTCTTTATTCTTTTTGAAGCGCGCCATGGTTTGCAGTACACACATTGAATTAACGACTCACACAGCAGGAGGTAGTTCATGAGCAAGACCAAGGATATCGACAAGAAGATCGAGAAGGAAATCGAGAAGATCAAGCCCGAGAAGGAGATCGAAAAGATCAAACCTGAGAAGGAACTGAAGATTGAGAAACATGAGAAACCGGAGCTAAAAGAAAAACCTGAGAAACGGGAAATCAAAGAAATCAAGGAGCCTTACAAAGAGAAGATAGAAATTAAGGAACGCAAGGAGTTCAAGGAGCCCTTCAAAGAGAAGGCTGAGATAAAGGAAATCAAGGAGATCGAAAAGAAGATACCTGAAAAAGGCGGCAAAGAAATAGCAGAGAACATCGATCCCGGCGACATCTTCCAGGCTCGAGCAGATGCCGAGTCCTTCGGCGATGCAGGACTTGCAGCCAAACCCAAGGAAGATGAAAGAAAAGCGGCCAAGGAAATCGAGAAGATCAAACCGGAAAAGGAATTCCCCGACAAGCTCCACAAAGAAATCGAGAAGATCAAACGAGAAAAGGAATTCCCCGACAAGCTCCACAAGGAAATCGAGAAGATCAAACCGGAGAAAGAATTCCCTGACAAGCTCCACAAGGAAATCGAAAAGATCAAACCAGAGAAAGAATTCCCCGACAAACTCCACAAGGAAATCGAGAAGTTCAAGCCGGAGAAGGAATTCCCCGACAAACTACAAAAGGAACTTGAAAAGCAGGTCTTTGAGAACGATCCCAAGGGCGTAGTTGAGACCCCGCCCGGAACTGGGCCAGGGACCGATCCTGCTCGCAAAGCATCGATGTTCTCAGCCACGGGAAGTCCCGAAGAGCGCCTGAGCGAATTGGAGAACGCTTTGACAAAGCTCTCGCACTTCATCGGCGTAGACTTGCGTCCTGACCTGAGTTCGGGGGCTCTCAAAGATGAACCAGACACCGGCGACAAGCCAGCCGAACCAAAGCCTGACGATAAGACGAAGAAGCCCAAGTAAGAGACGGGATTGTCGCTTCGCTTATTGCTTGAGTAATTAATCAGTCGAGGACAGGAAACAGGAAAGCGTGGCACGGGCGTCCCGCCCGTGGGTGGCGCCGGGTTTAGGCTTTCTTGAGAGTTTGTTACGCGCACACGGGCGAGACGCCCGTGCCACTACCTGTCCTCGACACTTCCCTAAGTTGGACTAACATGTGGCTAATCCTCTGTTCAGGACAAGACATCTCCGCGCTGTGGGCTTATCACGGATTGCAGTGGCGGGGTCTCACCGTCGAGTTGGTTACTGCTGAGTCGCTGACCGCGAATGTTCGGTGGGTGCACACCGTTGGGCTCAAGGGTGCGAACACAAATATCACACTTGCGGATGGGCGAATGATTGACAGCAGGTTGGTGCGTGGAGTCGTTAATCGCCTTACGCATGTTCCGTTGCAACATCTCCGCGACGCCCCCGACTTTGAGTATGCGACCCAGGAATTTACGGCGCTCTTCATGAGTTGGTTGAAAACTCTGCGTGGCCCAATCTACAACGGTGTCGACGCACAGGGTTTGTCGGGAGCATGGCGCCATGCATCCGAATGGGTCTGGTTGGCCTCGCTGGCAGGACTCAAGACTCTTCCTTACAAGCAAAGCAGCGACGATCAATTCGACGAGACGACGCAGCTTCGACGCGTCGTCCCCGAAGGCACCTCAACCTCGATGGCGATTGCGCTCGGTGATCAAGTATTCGGCCCCAACCTGCCCCCGCAAACAAGCCGGGCTTGCCGCGAGTTGGCGAGAATATCCAAAACTCCGTTGCTCGGTATCGAGTTGGTGTCAGATATCAGCTCGCACTCGTGGGCGTTCGCGGGAGCAACTCCGATGCCGGATCTGCGTCTCGGAGGCGAACCTCTTCTCGACGCGCTTGCGGCGAACTTCTTTCAAAGTGAAAACGGATACAAGCTATGATTCTTCTGTGTGGCATTCCCTCCGAGACGCCGATGGCACTTGTGCGTCAAGCGCTCGATCAAAGTGGCACTCGATATGCTCTTCTTCATCAACGTAAATTCTCCAGCATGAGAATCTCGATGGAGATCCTCGGCGGCCAGCCGGGCGGGAAACTCCAATTGAACGGCGACAGTTACTCGCTTGGTGACTTTACGGGCGTTTTCTCGAGGCTAATGGACTATCGTTACCTGCCGGAGTTAAAAGATACTCCCGAAGACTCGCCGCAACGTAACTTCTGCCGAAACCTGTTTGATACGCTGACGCGTTGGGCTGAGATTACGCCGGCTCGAGTCGTGAATCGCGTGGCGCCCATGGGATCTAACTTTTCCAAACCTTTTCAGGCTCAGATCATTGCTCGTTTTGGCTTCGAAGTGCCGGAAACGTTGATTACAAATGACCCGGAGCTGGTGCGCGAGTTCCGCGCTCGACATGGAAGAGTTATCTACAAATCAATCAGCGGCGTGCGCTCTATTGTCCAAACCCTGACCGATGATGACATGGATCGGCTCGAGAATATTCGCTGGTGTCCAACGCAGTTTCAGGCTTTCGTAGACGGAACAAATGTTCGCGTTCATACTGTGGGTCAGAAGGTATTTGCGACCGCAATCAGCACGGAGGCAACGGACTACCGGTACGCTTATCGCCAAAGCGGCGATCATGCTGAGCTAAGACCAGTCGAGCTATCGGATGAGCTGGCAGAAATGTGCGTGAACCTGGCTGCGGGCCTGGGTCTTGCATTCGCCGGGATTGATTTGAAGATAACCCCGGATAATCACGTCTATTGCTTTGAAGTGAACCCCAGTCCGGCTTTCAGTTACTACGAATCGAATACGGGCCAACCTATCTCGAGCGCCGTCGCCGAATATTTGGCCGGCCATTAGCTGAACACCACTTTCGTTACTTGATCGTCGTAACGAGAGCCTGATAGAGAGGCCAAACTCCCAACCCGTTTGACGGCCCTTATCTATGCACAGAATGGTAGACTACCTCCCAAAGCATAAGAACCGATCTCTTCCGGCTTGATCCGCAATTACCAGCGGCAAGAGATCTAAAACCATGGAGGTAATCTCATGAGCAGTGTTCAAGGATTGAATGTCGTCGTTGACCTTTCTCACTACAATCAAGTAACCAGCTTCCAGGAGGTCCAGCAGGGTGGCATCGTAGGGGTAATACACAAGGCTACTGAGGGCACTAACTGGAGCGACCCAACTTATGCCAGTCGTAAACAGCAGGCGCTGGCCGCGGGACTCTGGTGGGGCGCGTATCACTTTGGCGTTAACGAAGACGGTACAGCGCAAGCGCAATACTTTCTCTCAATCGTCAATCCTGGGCCACAGGATTTGCTGGCTCTGGATTTCGAAGAGAACTCCGGCAGCCAGATGTCGATTGCGCAAGCCGAACAGTTTGTGACGGAAGTCTACAAGCAGACAGGGCGCTATCCCGGTTTCTATTCGGATGCGTTGGCCGGCAATATGCTTGGCGGCAAGCAGGATTCCATTTTGGCGAATTGCTGGTTTTGGCGAGCCGAATATGGCGGCGCCTCGCCTTCAGTGCCGCCGACCTGGCCCACCTGGACCATGTGGCAATACACCGAGTCCGGATCAGTCCCGGGAATTAGCGGCGACTGCGACCGAGATACGTTCAACGGCAGCATGACGGGCTTATCCATACTCTGGGGTCATCCTGGGCCAAATGATTAATCCGCCTTTCAGAAGTGAAGTCCCACTACTTGAATTAGAGCGACAAACTCTCCACCGGCCACTGAGTTCAAGGTCAACTCGGCAGACGGCTCCTTACATCGCGTGTTTTCAACTGGCGTTTCGTCCAAGGTCCTCTTAATCAGGCTGCCTGGCCAACGTGAAGTAGTATGCAGGCAGGGATGCCTGCGCTCCCAGATCGTTAGACCCCTCATTGACAGGTGTAAGAAATGGCAAACAGCGAACAGCTTGAGATACTGCAACAGGGTGCCGAAATTTGGAATGAGTGGCGAAGAGAGAATCCTGGTATAAAGCCGGATCTCCGTAAAGCAGAGCTCAGGCATGCAAAGCTCGAAGGAGTAAACCTTAGCAACGCCGATCTTTGGGAAGCCCAGCTTTACAAAGCCAATCTTGATGGTGCCGATCTACGCCACGCAGATCTGCGCGGAGCGCACTTGGGCAGCGCCTCCATCAAACACGGCGATTTGACAGATGCAATGATTTCTCAAGCTTATCTAGGCTCCTCGCATTTTGATGGTTCAATACTAACCCGTGCCTTGCTCGGCTCATCGAACCTCATGGAAGCTTCTTTAGTGGGATCGACGCTGATAGAGACCAGCTTGGCGCAAGCGGGTCTGTTCTGTGCGAAACTAACTAATGCAAACCTGTCTAAAGCAAACTTTGTTGGCGCGAGTCTCCAAAGAGCAGACCTAAGTGGTGCAAATCTCACAAACGCCAGCCTCGCCGGTGCCGACCTAAAGTATGCGTCGTTAGCAAGAGCCGACCTTAGTGGCGCACTGCTCATTGGCACCAGCCTAGTGCAAACCAACGTTGAAGGCGCGACAATCACAGGCTGTCGCATTTACGGCATATCGGTTTGGGGGTTGATAGGTGAGCCTCGGGCACAAACAAATCTTGTGATCACAGATTTAACCGAGCCCCTTATTACCGTAGACGATATTGAAGTCGCTCAGTTCGTATACTTGATGCTAAATAATAAGAAAATACGGCGCGTCATCGATACGATAACCTCAAAACTGGTGTTAATTCTCGGTAGATTCACCGCGGATCGAAAGCAGGTGTTAGAAGCAATACGAGAGCAGTTGCGTCGCCGGAACTACTTGCCGGTCCTATTCGACTTTGATAAACCGCTTTCAAGGGACATTACAGAAACCGTTTCAACCCTCGCTCATATGGCTCGATTCGTCATCGCTGACCTAACCGATGCTAAGAGCATTCCACAAGAATTGGAACGCATTGTTCCAAATCTGCCATCTTTGGCAATACAGCCAATCTTGCTGAAATCTGAAGCTGAATACGGAATGTTTGAACACTTCAAGAAATACCCCTGGGTCTTGGCAACCTACTTTTACAGCGACGTTGAAGATTTGCTCGAGAACCTTGATCGGAAAGTAATCAACCAAGCCGAGACAAAGGCAAGAGAGCTGCTCTAACTGCGACCCAGCTAAACCATACGAGCATCTAACACTACAAAAGTGGCGAGTTCGTCCGGCCTCAAAGCAGCGTGGAGTTAAAGAAACTGATACGCGATTCATTGCGGCAGGAAATAAGCTACGGACGAAGGGGAACATGGCTTTTGCTACAGCGGTGGCGAAGGCGGGAGCCGGGGCTTCGTTGGAACTGAGAAAGGCCCGTTCAACTAGTGACGGATTTACGCTTGAAGGCGTTCGCTAATTCCAGCCTGGGGCAGCGCCCCAGGTAAGAGAAGGAGCCATGAAATCTTTAACGCTGAAAGTGTTGGCGGGAGTAAGTGGGTTTCGCAGCATCAGGCAACGCCTTCAGCGTTCCCAAAGATTGTTGTCCCGGGTGTTGCCCCAGGCTGGAATTAGCGAACGCCTTCGGCGTACGGTCTGCATCAAGGAATGTAATTCCAAGGTGTAAATAGGAGAGCTGTCAAGGCATACTGAAGCTACTCTAAAAAGAACAGGATGTCCGAATGAAGAAATCAATTATTGCGTTAACCGTGTCCGTCCTTTTTCTTGCCGCTTGCATGCCTGGCTGCGGAGGCAGTACACGCCAACCGGCAAAACCTCCACCGCCGCTAAAACCAGACATTGAATTTGCTCGCGACACATTTCTTCGTTTAGTGAAAGGTGATCCCGCTGTCGAAGACATGATTGATTGGGAGACCCTGAAGGTGTTCAATTCGGATCCGGGCTCCACCTATTCGTACATGCCCGGTGAGAGTGCGCGAGCAGCTTTTCGAAAATCTTTCATTCAGGGGTTTTCCCAACCTTTCCGCAATTCGGGAGAGCTGCCGGGATGGCTAACAACCGAAGGCAGATGGCGTATCGAATCTAAAGAGCTCTCAAAAACAACTGTCGTCGCGGATTATCCGGCGGGAAAGGTGCTGGTCTTAACCATTTCGCTTAAAGATGGCTGGCAGAAATTATCAAGCATTACCGGGAGGTAAGGACTCCATGACGCACAAGGGAAAAACCCAGCATCGCACCCAATAAGGCTAATCTTTGATATTCATTCGCACAACGGAGGACTTCAGATGGGCGGGCATCCTTACTGGTATTTCGTGGACTACCAAAGCGATGTCGAGGAAGCTCTTCAGGCTTTGCGCGAGCGAGAGTTTCTGGCGGGACGCTACAATCCCGTTATGCCGTTCCTTGATTTCCCGCTTACCTCACCGCCCCCGAGTCCCGGGGCAAAACATAAATCCATCGCGGCTGCGGTCCGCGCTTCCCTTGACGATGGGACCCGTTCCATTCTCGATATCGAGAGGATCGGCAACTATCCTCGTACACGGGTGGCCTTCCGACTCGAGCCTCAAGTTCTCGAAGCGTTATACGGCACTTCGAAACCGAACCATCAAATGGTAGAGGAAATCTTGACTTCCTTGAGGATGTCGAGCGAGGACATTGTGTTTACTTCACGATCTACGAGGATGACGAGCCACACGAACTTCTTTTTGCAGGGTATTCATTTGATTGACTAAAGTCGTCGTCACAATTCACGTAAGTCATGCTGTTTCACATCAGCGAAGAATCGAACATCGAACGATTTGAGCCGCGAGCTTCGGAATACACCGCCTGGCCTGTAGTTTGGGCCATCGACTCTGATCATCTTCGCAACTATCTGCTTCCGCGCGACTGTCCCCGAGTCACGTATTACGCCGGTCGGGAAACGACACCGGGAGATGTGGAACGCTTTCTCGGATCGAGTCAGTCGGTCGTTGCCGTGGAAAGCAGTTGGTTCGAAAACCTGCGGTCTTGTTGTTTGTATTGTTACCACCTGCCGCCGGATACGTTCGAGTGTCTTGATGAGTGCGCCGGCTACTTTGTGAGCAAGTCACCGGTCGTGCCGGCTTATGTTGAAAGCTTCGACGACCCGATAGCCGAGTTACTCAAACGCGGTGTTGAGCTTCGCTTCGTGCCCAGCTTATGGCAGTTACGTGATGCCGTGGTGACTTCGACTTTGCAATTCTCTGCAATTCGAATGCGTAATGCTTCCAGTGCCTGACGGAATGCCAACTGAACGTATCGCCATTAACATGAATGAAGACTGCGTAATTTGTAAACTCCTCGTGGGCGAGCTGGAAGTAAGCATGGTTCATCAGGATGAATTATGCTCGGCGTTCATGGACATTCAGCCGGTCAACGCAGGCCACGTCCTGGTCGTGCCCAACAAACACGCTCCTTATTTGGCAGATTTGGACGAGGATGCGGGGGCCCAAATCTTTCGAGTCGCGCACAGAGTTGCTGCTGTCCTGAGAAGCGGAGTAGTCAGATGTGAGGGTGTTAATTTCTTTCTCGCGGATGGTGTCGCGGCTGGACAGGAAGTCTTCCACGCTCACCTGCATGTGTTTCCGCGTTTCCAGGGTGATGGGTTTAGGTTAGTGCTGCCTCTTGACTATGAGGACAGGCCTGAGCGATCGGAGCTTGATGCAATAGCAGCGAAGATCAGAAGTCAGTTGTAATTTCGAATCGTAACTTTGGACTGAGGAGGTTCAAATTGAACCCGTTAAAACGGCTCAAAGGCTGGCGCCCCAGGATTGACTTTGTCGCTGATTTTGAGCTGAACTGAATCCGACATTCATATGCTGAAACTCTTGATCATTCTCTTCTTCGCGGCGATCGTACTATTGGTGATCGTGGCGAAAGCGATAAGGACCACCAACGACGGTGAATATCTTGTGGTGTTTCGGCTCGGTCAACTGCTGGGCGTCTATCCGCCCGGGCGCACCAGAGTAATTCCCTTCATCGATAGGGCGATAAACGTCAATGTCGAGGAAATTGAAGGATGGCGGTCTCTCTCGGAAGAGGAATTGCTTCAGAAGCTCATTGAAGCGGGTCGAAAGAAACTGGGTGGCTTTCCATCCAACGCGTCAAACCTTTGCTGACAAGGAGAGGCTAGTTGAGCAAGGAAGATCCGCGACCACCAGTTTGGGTTGGGCATGTCGTACTCGAGACTGATCGTTTGGACGAAAGCGAGCGCTTCATGCGTCAAATCGGTATGCGACTGATTGTGAAGCAACCGGAAGTCGCCGTGCTGGAGCTTCGCGGAGGTACGCACCTGGTGCTGATCGCCAAGCCTGAGGTATCAGCGGGAGCAGCTTCCTTCGATCTGATGGTTGAGGATCTGCGAGCAACTCACGAACACTTTACCGATCTGGGTTTGGCGCCAACCTCGATTGAGAAGGCATCATTTGGACATGAACAATTCACAGTTCGCGAGCCCGCCGGCCACCTCATCACCTTCTTTTCCAATCATGTTTCCGGCGCTCCCGTCTGAAGCCCACAGTTCCAGATAAATTGACTGAAGCCGCGGAAGCCAACGTGCCTGCCGCTTCCGTCAATCTTCCTGTTCCTCGATCGAAACGTAGATCGTCCACCTCCAGTTAGTGTCCCTGATTTCCCCTTGCAGCTTTGCGCCTTTGCGGGAAAGGTGTGGTTCGTGACGCGCCAGGAACACACAGAGAACACACTGAACCGTTACAGCTTTCCATGTTTCGCTAGTCCTAGTTACACTCGGTCAGGCGAAGGTCAGGAGCGCTTCTCTTGCAGCAAACCATCAGAACTCAATTGCTTTCGGCTTGCTTCTGCATACTTGCCACCATTCTGCTAACGGCGTGCTCAAGGCCAATGCCAATGAGTGCTGATAAGAATCTGTTAAGAGTATCTTTCGTGGAATCCACCGACAAAGTTGGAGGGCCATTCTCTTCTCATTTCGAGTTTTCCTACTTCACGTCCCACCCCGCAGCAGCCGGTAGCAACAACGCGTATCTTTATACCCGACAGTTTACCTGTCTTGATGGCAGAGCAGCCCTGGCACGAGGAGATGAATCATTGAATGCGAAGATCTATCTGTGCTTCACGATTAATGATGCTTCGCACGGTTCGCCCGGTGCGCCACGCATTCACACTGGGAGTTTTCCGGTGGCCACGCGGACGGTCCACGAGACAGTGGATAACCCTGAGTCGTTCGCTCTAGGTGAAGTGAATACCGTTTTCGCCGAGGTAACGGTATTTGATCCCAACACCAATCAGTCTCGAGTGAGGAAGGTGGTTTTACTCAATGAGTCAGCTGAAGGATCAATCGATATCACAGTTTCGCAACGAGACAGACTCGCAGGCAAGTTCAATATTAAGGATGGGAACCTCACGATTACCGGCTCCTTTGATTGCCCTTCTCGGTATTAACTGAGCGTGGCGGATTCAGCTGCCTCTTCATCATCAGCCAGGAATGTCCGCGTCGGTAGGGCCATCGTCGAGGGTGCCGGTTGCCTGGATGTAATGTCCAAAAACACGTCGCCGTCATGGTGCATGAAATCGAACTCGCCAGCGGAGTTAATCGTGATCGAACTGAGGGTCAAACGCTCAATGAACTGATTCTCGGTTAGAGTTTCTTCATCTTCTTCAGGTCGAGGAGCCTACTGCACCCGGCGGATACACCATGAGATCACTGGCCTGGCTCGCCAACGCAACCCCGGGACTCGGTCCACGTTTACGTAGGGAGGGTAAGCAGGCAAGGATGCCTGCGCTCCCAGAATCGCTCGGGCCAGGTTAAGTACAAGAGCCGGAACTGCACGTGCCGGTGCAACAGATCATTCCGTTCTGACACGGACAACCGGCCGGACAACATATCGCTGTTGGTGGGCCGCAGTTTGAACACGACCCGGCGGAAGCTGGCGTAGGAGCAATAATAGTTGTGATGAGCGGCAATGCTATTACAGCGGCATGTGCAAGCTTGTGTGCCATCTCGCGTCTTGATATCGGCGGCGACGATGGTCGAAGTGGAGCCGCCAGCAACCTTTTCTTCTTGAGTTGGGATAACGCCAGCCAGACTATTTGCTCATCAACCTTTTCCTGCAACTCGTGTTCGAGAAGCCTGGAAATCTCAGCCACGCTCAGCACTCCATCGCAGTGTTTCCATACCAGTGCTGCAGTTTGATTCAGACAATGAGCTTCATCGTTCTCGCGATCGTAAACGAGGGTCTCGTCCTCTAACTCACAAACGATTAACCCATGCCGACGTGTGGGAGGTTTGGGTGGCATTTGATCTACCTTTCGTCATAAAACCTGGTTTCAGGTACGATCAAAGTACGTCGTCTCGTCGACTAACTATTTAGTTTTCCCGAGTCCGAACTAGACGGGGACCCGTCGCCTGTGCTCATACCAACGGAGGAAAAAGTAGCTCGCAAAGGAATAGATCGGAACTTATCGTAGTCAACTTACTGGTTGGAATCGCAGCCATACGTCTCGACTCCGGCACTCACTGAAGCTGTCGTTGCCATAGTTTGACAGGGCGAGCCCGGTTTCACAATACTCAGCTTTCACTGTTCATCGCGTACAATTTCAGACATGACTGAGTACCTTGACCTCGACAAGTGGGCGCGCCGCGAAGCGTTCGAATTCTTTCTCAACTATGACAAGCCTTACTTTGGCGTCTGCACTCGGGTCGATATTACGCGCTTGCTTGAAGCCTTGCGAGAATGGCCCAACCTAAGCGTGACTTTAGCGTACCATTACTTTGTCTTAAGAGTTGCGAACGAAATCGAGCCTTTCCGATATCGATTGCGTAAAGGCAAAGTGCTGGTGCATCCGGTTATTCACGGAGCCACCACGGTGCTGCTCGCCAACGAGACTTTTACTTTTGCCTACTTTGACTACATTGAAGATTTTGGGCAATGCATGGAGGGCGCAGCGCGAGCGGTCGCGGCGATAAAGCTCGAGGGTGGCTTCAAGAATCGGGACAACGACGACAACATGATTCACTGTACCGTGCTTCCCTGGGTGTCATTTACAAGCTTCTCACACGCGCGTAACTGGAGACATGAAGATTCCGTGCCCAAGATTTCTTTCGGTAAGTTTGTGAAAGAGAATGGTCGGACTTTTCTTCCGATTTCCGTTGAAGCGCATCATGCGCTGATGGATGGGTTGCATGTGGGAAGGTACCTGCAGCGACTGGAAGAAATGCTTGATCGGCCAGAGGAATATTTGAAAAAGTGAATTTGAAGTACGACAGGCTGCTAGCCTGTCGCCGTTGGCCAGGCAGTCAGGTTTCTTACGACCACGGCTGCAGGCTGGCAGCCGGCAGTACTTTGTCGCTGCGTGGACCAGTAAAATATTGACACGACTTGAACACTAGAACTAAGATCCGCAGCAAGCAAAACAACTGATCGAGACGTCACATGAATCGTTTTGTGCGGCAACGTATTACCTATCTCTGCGCGCTCTCCAGCTTGAAACGTAGACGCGACAACATGCGACATTCAAAAGTCATAGCGTCCACCAACCCGACCAGAAGTTTAATCTCTTAACCGTAGACTACAGGAGACAACAATGCGATACGCGAACGTTCCCTCTCTAGCCCGCTGGGCCGGAGCCTTTTGTATTTGTCTGCTTACGATTCTGTTAACCACGCTGATTGCCGGCGCGCAAACACAAATCACCTCAGGAACGATTCAAGGTACTATCACCGACGAAAACGGCGCCGTGGTGCCCGCCGCCAACGTAGAGATCAAGAATCTCGACACCAACCTCACGCGAACAGCAACTACCGATGAAGGTGGTCGCTTTGTAGCGCTCGCATTGCCGCCGGGCAACTACGAGGTCACGATTTCCAAACAAGGATTCGCTACGACGGTCGTGCAGAGATTTCCCCTGCTCGTAGGCCAGGCGGTGAATCTACCTTTGGCCATAAAAGTCTCCGGCGTAGCCGAACGAGTAACAGTTAGCGCCACGCCCACTGTCGATACTCTAAAGACTGAATCGAGCACCACGCTCAACGAACAAGCTGTTAGCACCACTCCAATTCTAGGCCGGAAGTTCGAAGATCTTTTGACGTTAACACCGGGTGTGAGCGTAGTTCAGGGACCTGACGGCGACGAGATTACTTTCGCCGGCCAGCGCGGGGTTTTCAATAACGTCAGCCTCGACGGCGGCGATTACAACAATGGCTTCTTCGGAGAACAACTCGGCGGGCAGCGCGCGGCCATCGATATTACCCTCGAGGCCGTGAAGGAATTTCAGGTCGTGGCCACAGGCGCCAGCGCCGAATTCGGCAGGACTGCCGGCGGCGTCATCAATGTCATCAGCAAATCAGGAACCAACGATGTACACGGCAGCCTGTTTCATTTTCAACGCCTGGAGGCCCTCACCGCGAATGCGTCAGATGGAAAACCGCTTAAGGATTTTCACCGCGAACAGTTCGGCGGCACGATCGGAGGTCCGATTCGGAAAGACAAAGCATTCTTCTTCTTTGCCTTCGAAGGCATTCGCGAGAATCTGTCCCGCGCAAACCTGAGTGATCCAATCGGAACTCCATGCACCGTCACGGCGCCTACCGTTCCGGCGAATGAAGCCCTGATCAATGGCAGTGCTGACTGTCAAAGACTGGCCCTGATCAATTTTATTAAGGCGACGCGGGCACAAGACGAAGGTCTGCCCGTTATGCATCCGATCAAGAATTACGCTTTGCTCGGCAAGACTGATTTTCATCTGAATAGTGCGAATCAGCTCGCCATCTCTTACAACTTTGATTACTCAAAGAACACGAACCAAACCTTCGACGTTCCTTCGTATGGGAATTCGGCGAACGGCATCGAGGGGCCTTCGAAGATTAACAATCTGAACGTTAATCTGGTCACGGCGTTCTCACCGACGAGGCTGAACGAAGCTCACTTTTCATATTCACGGGAACTGCGTCCGCGCAATGCCATCGCTTCGACAGTGCCGGCCGATACCGGGATAGGGTTTGCTCCCAGCTTTAGATTTGGAAATCCCTTCTTCATGCAACCAAATGTTGACGAGTTACTTTGGCGCACGCATGCCAAAGATAATTTTTCCATCGTCTCCGGTAATCACACTGTCAAAATGGGCGGTGAATGGATTCACACCAAGAATGATCAAGTGTTCCGGGGCTTCTTCACCGGTCGTTACTTCTTTGACTCAGTCGTGGGCTTTCTCCGTTACGCCTCTCCAGCGGCTGCCGGGGGCTTCGGTCCAAACACGGTCGGTTGCTCAAACGGAACTTATGTAACAGCTCCGACGGCGTGTCCGGTAGGCACGACTACCACCGGCGGTCCGCTCTTCCTCTATCTGCAGAACGGAATTGACACCGGCATTGCCGGACCGCCCGCACCTGGCGCTTCGAGCATAAAGAATGATGATTATGGTTTGTTCGTTCAGGACAAGTGGCAGGTCAGGTCGAACTTGACTCTTAATTATGGTCTGCGTTGGGAAGCGCAGATCTTTCCCGACGTGATTGTGCCTCCTTCTCAAACCGCGTACGCGTCGCTGCTCACGAATCCAAACTTTCCGTCGGACGGAACACTTCACAGTCCCAAGAAAGAATTTCAACCACGCGTTGGTTTCGCCTGGGACGTTTCAAAGAAAGGAAAGTCAGTCATAAGAGCGAGCTACGGGATTTTCTACGGCCGCCAGAATATGCTGACCCAGGTAGGATCAATTACCGATAACGGAGCTCAGCAATTCGGTATCGCTTGCGCCACGAGCTTTGGTTGTTCCAATGGATCCGGGCGACCAGTGTGGCCAAACATAGTTGCCGTCCCTCCTGGAGGAGGCATTCCTGTAGGAGCAGCAGTACGAGTCTTCAGCAAAGACTACGCGAATCCTCGAATCTACACCGCGAACATCCAGTTCGAGCAGGAAGTCGCGCCGGATTTTTCGCTGTACTTTGATTTCACTCATTCGAAGGGCGTTCATCTGACGCGGTTTTTGAATTTGAATAGAACTGGCCCGCCCTTCCTGCCGCCGACCCCGTTGTTTCCCACGCTTGGTGATGTCTTTGTTACCACTTCGCGTGGCAAGTCTCTATATCGCGGGTTCACCGTGGGAATCAGAAAACGGTTCAGCAAACGCTATCAGTTTGAAGGAAACTATGTTCTCTCCAAGGACATGGATGACGATTCGAACGAGCGCGACCCATTCAGTGATCGCTCGCTGACATTCTTAAACCTGAGCTACGACTACGCACTCTCGGATCGAGACATCCGGCACAAATTCAACTTCTACACGTTTGCTGAACTAGGCTGGGGGTTTGAAGGGAATTTCCGCGTGCAGGCGCGTGGCGCGCAGCCAATTACTCCGGCGGTTCGCACCACGACAAATCGCAATTCGTTGCGCAAAGACAACAAGTACTTCTCATTTGATTGGCGGCTGCAGCGCCCGTTCAAGTTAGGCGAACGTTACGCGCTGATCCCGGTGATCGAGATGTTCAATACTTTCAACAACAAGAACAATATTAATCCGCTGAGCACGGTCGCGCTGTTCAACTTCGACGGATTCTTGCGCCAGGGCGTGGGCGATCCGAGACAGCTTCAGCTTGCGATCAAGTTCACGTTCTAAGAACTGCAACGCTCGTAACAGGCGTATAGAGTTCAAACTTTAGTTTGGGGTTTCGCGAGTCACCAATCTGAAGATTGAACTCTATACGCCTGTTCTGCACGTCACCTCTAAAGGCGTTCACTAATCAACTTCGCCGTCGCAGCCGGCGATGAATGGGTTGTGTTCACGGAGAGCTGACTTACAATCTTTGGAAACTCAAAGGCGCCGGCACTCTTAAGCTCATGATATTGCTCGACTGATTGAAGCTTATCGAACTTACTCCGCGAAGGAGCTACGAGCCTTTGCTCCAACTCAGCCTCGTCACAAGTCAACTCGACGAATACGACTTCCCCGCCGGCTGATTCGATCATATCGATCGCTTGCTGAATGAACTGGGGCCTAACTGTGCCCTCGGGCGCGAACGTGAAGATTAAGGAAGTGGCGTGCTTTGCAGCCTGCCTGAAAGTCGCCAGCCAAATCTCTTCTCTTAGTTGTATGAAAGATTCGCTTCCAAACGGGAAGACAGAGCCAACCAAATCAACCGTCAAGTGATTGTGAAAGACCTTAAAGCCCGTAATTTCCGCGAGCTCACGCGCGACCGTTAGCTTTCCAACCGCAGGCGCTCCATGAAGAAAGATTAGCTGCATTTATTTGCTCCTCAACCTGGAGTTTTGAACCTCAAACGTCTTCGCCAGACTCCCAAACAAATTATTGACACTAATAGATCCTAATTGTTAATTTACACCGTGCCCTTATTAATAACTTAAGGGTTTGCTCTGACCCGGCTAAATCTCACCTTAATCGAAAACTAGATCGAATCGGTACGTGTTCTTTCGCACCGATCTGCAGAAATCCTCGCGACTTCATCGCGACCTTAATCTAAGGAGCAATCCGTGAACAAAAGACTTCCCCTTGCAGCGATCCTCTGTGTGCTTAGCTTCATTGCGCTCTCAATATTCTCCCAGCAGTCCAATGCCAGTCGCTCTAATCAGCAGGAATCCAAACAACCAAAAATCGATGGTCAGCCGCCAGCGCGGGCCGAAAAAATCATCATCGACGAAAAAGGCAATGAAATCTCACCGGACGCTACGAGCGAGTTGAAGTTCGTTTCAGGAGAAGTCCTCGTCAAGTTCAAACGAGAAAAAGATGCTAATGACGTCGTACGAAATCGCAAGACTGTTCGAGGAATACTTCAGGCCTCGGCGCTCCCGGATTTGAATAAGCTCTTCACTCAATTCAACGTCACCGAAGCAAGAAAACCATTCGCTCGAGCGACCCTGAAGTCGCTACCACAGATCGTTAAGCTCACTGCCGCCGCGGCGAAAGAAAGCCGCGAGAACACGCTGGCGTTAGTCTCCGCCTTACGACAACGACCAGAAGTTGAGTATGCCGAACTTAACGCGATCGTGCACACACAAACAGCCCCGAACGACGCTTACTACAGCACTTCAGGCGCGTGGGGCCAGGCCTTTCGCGACCTGTGGGGCTTGCAATCAATCAACGTTGAATCTGCGTGGGACACGACGCAGGGCGATAACGTTGTCGTGGCGGTAGTGGATACGGGTTTGGATTACAACCACGAAGACATTGTCGGCAACGTTTGGCAGAACGCCGGCGAAACCGGACTTGATGGTTCCGGCAACGACAAGAGTTCAAATGGCATTGACGACGATGGGAATGGTTTCAGCGACGATTGGCACGGTTGGGATTTTGTCACTATCGACGGTTCGCCCGGTGATAGCAACCCAATGGACAATCACGGTCACGGCACTCACGTGAGTGGAACGATTGCCGCGAGTGGAAACAACGGGTTAGGAATAATTGGCGTTGCGCCTCACGCCAAAATCATGGCGCTCAAGGGTCTCGACCAATATGGCAGTGGCTCAATTGAGGATTTAAGCAACGCGATAATCTATGCAGCCGATAATGGCGCCTCGGTAATCAACAACAGTTGGGGCGGTTCAGGGGAAACGCCGAATACTTTGATCGATGCGATCGCCTACGCTCACGATGTCAAAGGGACTGTCGTTGTTGCCGCAGCTGGTAACACTGGGATGTCGGCGGCGAGCTGAATGGGTTTTACCCTGCCTGCATTCGCAACGTCATTGCAGTTTCAGCAATCTCGAGCACTAACGCGAAGGCGTCGTTCTCAAACTATGGCGCGAAGATTGACGTTGCGGCTCCTGGCGGTGGCGACACTGACTCGACCGGCTTAATCGTCCAACCCGATCGCTCGATCCTCTCATTACTCAGTTCAGCAGCAAGCAGCAGCATGACTGGTTCAGGTCAGCTCGTCGTTGGGACAAAGTACTTAAGACAAGCGGGAACGAGTATGGCCTCGCCTCACGTGGCTGGTGTTGCCGCGCTTATCAGAGCTTCACATCCGGAATTCTCGGCTGAACAGGTTCGACAAACACTCAAACAAAGTGCGGACGACATCGGCACGTCGGGAATCGATAACCAATTCGGCGCTGGTCGCATCAATGCGACTCGATCCTTAACTGTGACCGCGCCATTGGCAGCCCAACTCACGGGACCGGTAGGAAAGTTGAGCGGGTTAACGCAGGTTGAGGTGACGGGTTCAGTTGGCGGCGCCGGCCTGGCACTCTGGCGTCTTGAGTTCGGCGCCGGAACAGCGCCGGCTGCCTGGACACAGATTACTTCATCGACCAGTTCCGCTTCAGGTGTAATAGCAAATTGGAATTTGAGCGCCGTGAACGACGGGACGTACACGCTGCATCTCGTCGCGCAGAATGCTACGGGACAGGTTTTTGAAGATCGCTTAACGGTGATTCTCGACGGTTTGGTGATCACCGATCCAACGCCACTTAAACTCAATATCACGCGAGGTGGCGGCCTGGTAACGATTAGCGGCACCTGCGCCGCTGCCAACTTCGCCCGTTACGGCATCGGTATCTTTGGCGTGAATAGCAACACCTGGATTAGCAACTCTGCAATCGTGATGCCCAATGACGGTTATCAGCCCGTTCATAACGGCGTTCTGGGAACCTGGAATACGGCAGGCGCTCCCGCAGACAGCTACATAATCTACGTAACGCTCATATTTACCGACAGTACATCTGTCTACAAGAGTACGCGGCTGATAGTTGACGCGAGCCTTCATCAGGGCTGGCCTAAAGACGTGGGAATTCTCGGCAACACCTTTGTCCGCTACGGATTCACGAATCATCTCGATGCCTACGACATCGACGGCAATGGCTCTAAGGAAATCATCATCGGATATGACAACAAGGTCAGCATCATCGATCACAACGGCAACCAGCTTCCCGGTTGGCCGCAGAGTGTCGATCCACAGAATAGCGGTGCTCATCTTCAGATTAGTCCCGCGGTCTCTGATTTGGATAACGATGGCTCACCTGAGATCCTGGCGGCAAATGATCAGAACCAGGTATTTGTCTTTCGTTCTGACGGTACCCAGTGGGCCGGCTGGCCAAAAAACCTTGGGTGGAACGGAACCAACATTGTCGTTGACGATCTGACCGGCGACGGAACGAAGGAAATCATCATCACGACTTACTACAGCGTACGCGTGTACAACTTGAGTGGGTTGTTACTTCCGGGATTCCCGCTATTCACGTATGCGGGGAACACACCTCCGGCGATTGGTGATGTTGATGGGGACGGCCAGAAGGAGATTGTTTTCGCAACGCTGAACGGTCCGACCAAGCTCTACATGGTTAAGCCGAATGGCACGGTTATGCCTGGCTGGCCTCGCAACATCAATCCATTACTGGGTTCGAACTTCGTAGCTTACTCGTACCCGGCCCTCGGTGATCTGGACGGAGATGGCAAACTTGAATGTGTAATTGGATCGAACGATGGTCAGGTTTACGCGCTGCGTTATGACGGTTCGAACCAACCGGGCTGGCCGCGAGCTACCAAGCCTGTTCAAGTCAACAGCCCGGCGATTGGGGACATCGACGGCGACGGTTTGCCCGAAGTAATCGCGGGGAACGACAAGTTCCTCGAAAACGGCGCGTACACGAACTACCTCTTCGCCTGGCACGCGGATGGAACTCCGCTTCCAAACTGGCCGATTAAGTACGATAAGCAAATCACGATGAGTAGTTTCGGCTTTGGTGCTCCCGCGCTGGTGGATCTTGATCAAGATGGGCGAGCCGATGTCATTGTTTCGAGTGACACCACCTACAACTCTTCCTTTGCCGTTAATGCTTACAAGAGTGACGGTACGAAAGTCGCTGGATTTCCTAAACCTACGATGGACAACGGAGCCTTTTCTACGAACTCCGTGGCAGTCGCTGATTTCGATAATGATGGACTGCTTGAAGTAGCCTGGATGGACTTCAACAACCAACTTTATATGTGGGATGTATCAGCCCCGGGCAATGCAGTGGCGCCGTGGCCGATGTTCCAGCACGATGCCGCGCACACTGCGCGAGCGGTGATCACTCCTGAGACCGTCGCTCCGAGTGCTTCGATCAGTTCACCGGCTAATGGTTCACTGGTCGCTGGAACCGTAAATATTGGTGTTCAAGCTTCCGATAATCTCGGCGTGACCACGGTTGAACTCTACAAAGATAGCGCTTTGATCGGGACGCTCACGTCGAGTCCGTACAATTTCTCGTGGAATTCGTTGACAGTCACCGACGGCAGCTACAGCTTTACCAGTAAGGCTTACGATGCTGCCGGAAACGTCGGCACTTCAGCGCCAGTTGTTCTAACGGTTGATAACACAGCGCCGGCTTCGAGCATGACGGCGCCAGGTAACGGTGCGGTTGTGAGCGGCGTCAGTGTAGCGATTACAGCTAACGCTTCCGATAGCTCGGGAATTCAGAAAGTCGAGTTCTATCGTGACGGTGGAGTGTTGATGGGGACTGATACGGCGGCGCCGTACTCGGTCACCTGGAGTTTGTCAGGCGTCTCGAATGACACGCACAGTTTGTACGTCGTCGCGACCGACATGGTTGGCAACAGCCTCAGCTCACCATCGATCTCGGTTGTAGTTGATAACGCGCCACCGTCGGTCGCGGTAACAACTCCAGTAAATGGCGCAAAGGTTGGCGGGACGATCAATGTCGCCGCCAATGCCACCGATAATGTAGGCATTTCAAAAGTGCAGTTTTATCGCGACAGCAATGTTCTCGTGGGAACAATCCTGTCGCCGCCGTTTAGCATCAGCTGGAACACGACCAGTGTTACGGCGGGTGCGCATACGCTGTATGCAGTAGCGACTGACACCGTTAACAATACGGCTACGTCAGCGACCATTTCCGTGACCGTCGACAATACCTTGCCGACGGTCTCGCTGACTGCGCCGAGCAACAATGCCCTATTGAGTGGAACTGCAGTCACAATGTCAGCTAACGCTTCGGACAATATTGCCGTAGCAAAAGTTGATTTCTACCGTGATTCAAGCGTACTCGTGGGAACAGATACTTCGAGTCCGTACAGTATCAGCTGGGACAGCACGACCGCGTCCAGCGGTGCACATACCTTGTATGCGATTGCGACGGACAGCGCGGGCAATACCAAAACATCTACGGTCGTCAACGTGACTGTGGATAACACAGGGCCAACCGTTTCGGTAACGGCTCCCGCAAACAACGCAGTGGTCTCTGGGACAGCCGTGACGATTTCGGCCACTGCTTCCGACAACGTGGCGATGAACAAAGTCGAGTTCTATCGCGATAGTAATGTGCTGTTAGGCTCAGACACATCGTCGCCGTACAGTCTCAACTGGAACTCAACTTCAGTCACCAGCGGTGCACATACTTTGTATGCGATCGGCATTGATACTGGGGGTAATCGCACCACCTCGGCCTCGGTGTCGATTACCGTCGATAACACGGCGCCGACAGTCTCGATTACGAGTCCGCTAAATGGAGCGACAGTTCCGAGAAACTCAACCATCACAATCACGGCGAATGCCGCGGACAACGTCGGCGTCACCAAGGTCGAGTTTTATATCAATAACAGCCTGAAATGCACCGATACGACTGCCGCCTACAGTTGTGCCTGGTTGGTTCCTAACCAGAAGACGACGTACAGCTTGAAAGCCAAGGCCTTCGACGGGCAGGGCAACAACGTGACGCATACAATTAGCGTGACATCGCAGTAGGGTGTTTTTGATCTTTGGCTTTTGGCTTTTGGGCTTTGATCTTTGGCCTTTGGCCTTTGGTCTTTGGTCTTCGATCGTTTGTCTTGGGTTTCTTGTGATGCCACGGCCTTGCGCCGTGGTACTTCACGTTCGCTACTACAAGAACTCGGTCACAAAACTAAGAAAGATGCCACGGCCTTGCGCCGTGGTACCTCACGTTTGTAGCTACAAGCGTGAGCATCCACGGCACAAGGCCGTGGCATCTTTTACTTCAACCGGCTGTTTTGTAGCGGCGAGCGTGACCTACCACGGCGCAAGGCCGTGGCATTTAGCTTAGAGTCTTAGCGAGATAGACTTCTTCATTGAAGGCACGACGGAAATCAACATCCGACGCTAACGGGATTAGGGGCCAATGAAAGCTTCCGGCTGCAGCACGAACAGAATAATCATGCAAACGAGAAACAGGACAATCAGCCCTCCAATGAAAACTGAAATACCGATGACGCCTCGCTGCCAGCCAGCCAGGGCATCCCATTTATCCGAAAGCTCGGTGAACGGAACTCCGGTCACCATCTGCAGAATGCCGGCGAGAAACCATCCAACCGGTGCTAGTCCAAAAGCGAGATAGAACGGATTGAATTTGATCTTTAGATAGCCGAACACTACCAGAACCAGCGATCCAACGTAGAGCACGGTTGCTACACCGCCGTATTTCATCTTCTTGAGCGCATCTCTGCGAATGTCTTCTTTTGGCGGTCTGGTCGAGCTTTTACCTTCAGAGACTGTTGGTGGAGTTGCTTGCCCGGGAGCTCCGAGTGCAGCTCCGCAGCGTTTGCAGATCTCTGCTCCGGCCCACGTTACAAATCCACACTTCGGGCATTTCTTGTTCAAAATTATTCTCGCAATTCAGGACTGAGGCTGATGACTCATATTACTTCCGGATGTCTTTCCGGAACCAACTCTCGATCTTCCTGGTCCTTGACAGGAAGTGGTTGGCCCCAGCATAAACTATCAGCTCGTAAACTTTACCAATCTTTTGTGATTCCTAACTGAGTCGCCACCTCGGAGATGCCACGGGCTTGCCCCGTGGAGAGTCACGCTGGGAGCTAAAGCAAACTGTGTCGCCATCTCTGAGATGCCACGGGCTTGCCCCGTGGTAGTTCACGTAGGTCGCTACGAAAACGAATAGCCAGAACTTAATGGATGCCACCGGCTTGCCCGGTGGAGGTTCACGCTGGGAGCTAAGGCAAACTGTGTCGCCACCTCGGGGATGCCACGGGCTTGCCCCGTGGAGGTTCACGCTGGGAGCTACAAAAACGAATAGCCAGAACTTCATGGATGCCACCGGCTTGCCCGGTGGAGGTTCACGCTAGCGGCTATCATAGCTCAAACCTCTAAGGCGTTGTGAAATGTGACACCTCCACGGGAAAAGATCTCTTTCAACGTCAGGCTTGTATCAGCGAGCGTGAGAAACCACGGGGCAAGCCGTGGCATCGTTCGAATCACAAGCGAAGTCTTTGTAGCTACTAGCGTGAGAAACCACGGGGCAAGCCCGTGGCATCATTCGAATCACAAGCGAAGTCTTTGTAGCTACTAGCGTGATTACCACGGGGCAAGCCCGTGGCATCGTTCGAATCACAAGCGAAGTCTTTGTAGCAGCGAGCGTGAGAACCACGGGACGAGCCCGTGGCATCGATCTCTTTCGCATCTCAAACTAACCCACTATCTCAACTTCACAGATCCGACTTCCCGCCATTTGTTCAGTAAGCCTTGTTCCTTCTCTCGTGAAATGCCAGCTTTCAGTTCTCGATCCGAGTACTCTGCCTGATACCAGCTCAGTGTGTCTTTGATCGTGATGTTCAAAGGACGGAACTCAAGGCCGGCGCGAATGGCCTTCTCACAATTCATAAACATAAAGCCTTGCAGATGCGGCCCAGCTTCGTCGGGCATCCAAAGCGGCATCTCTCCCCAGGGGGCGACGTGCTCCTGCAATAGAAAGTCGTCACTGACCCAGGTAAACGAAGCATCACTATTGCTTACCGTTTTGCACCCTTCAAGCACGCTCGCCATCGTCAGATCATTGGCCAAACCCGAAGCGTTAAAGACACCAATCTCGTGCTGCTCAATCATTCTCACTATCCATTCAGCGAGATCTCGGACATCGATCATCTGAAGGTAACGTGCTGGCCGACCCGGAGCTAAGACTTCGCCCGCGCCAGCTACGCGGCTTACCCAATAAGTAAACCGATCCGAGTAATCGTATGGCCCAACAATTAAGCCTGGGCGAATTATCAAGACTCGATTGGGTAACACTTCTTCCGCAGCCAGCTCACACGATGCTTTTAAGCCGCCGTACATCTTTCCGTAATTCACCGCCGTGACCTGGCCCGCAGTGTCGACTTTGTTTGCCGCCTCCAATTGGTCCGCCGTTAGACTTGCGAGCGGCGCAGTTTCGTCGATACCAATAGCGGTGAAGTCTGCATATGCGGAAATACTGGAAATGAACACGTAGCGATTTACCGAGTCACTCAGCGCCGCTGCCGAAGCTTTTACGACATTCGGGAGATAGCCACACGTATCGATAACCGCGTCCCACTGGCGACCTTTGAGTTTGCCGAGGTCTTGTTTTCGATCTCCGTGAATCGTCTCGATATGAGATAGATCGTTAGACGAACTGGTACCGCGATTGAACAGCGTCACCTCGTGGTTATGCTCGAGGGCAGCCGTGACCAGGTGTCTCCCGAGAAATCTTGTTCCGCCGATTATCAGTAGTTTCATGCAAATCAACCGCCGCCTTATCCGCAGATTACGCAGATTGCACAGATGTTTTGGGACTTCTCCGGGAAGTTGACGCCTACAATTCACAGACTACGTGACAATTCAGACCAAAACATCTGTGTAATCTGCGTAATCTGCGGATAGTCTTTGTTTCACCCGTTCGTCCATCTTGCCAGGCGAGTGGCTCACAGTAATGCTTCAAATTGAAAGTGAACCGATTGGCGAAGATCAGAAGAAAGAGACATGGAAAAACGAGTGGGACTATGTAACCCGACGACTTATTATCTGACCGCCAGTCTTTATAAATCGCAAACAACATGAATCCGGGAATGACAAAGAATCCCAGGTCCATAAGGAAAGCCGTAATGCCGATCATATCCGTTCTAAATTTGTTTCGCTGAGTTTGGTTTCGTAGACCTGACGAGGTCGCCTAAGTCAGAACCGGGAGCGGTAACGACCGGGTCGGATTGTTTTGTTGAGATCAAGAAAGTCATCGACCCGGTCGCTACCGCTCCCGGTTCTGACTTCGATAACCCTGATCAGCGAAATCCAAACATCACTCAGACAAGCATACGTCCGGTGCGATCAACAATTCTCTCACTTGACTAACTGTACTCGAAATCTTGCCGGCACGCTGGCTTTGCTTAGATCAAGTTTGTCAACTTGCGAGAACGATCGGCCTGGATCGCCAAGCGCGGCCTCTCCTATACTAGGGACATGACGATCAAGAGGTTGGACCACGTCAGCGTCGTCGTTGACGACCTTGAAGCCGGTAGGGCTTTTTTCACCGCGCTCGGCATGACGGTCGAAGGCGAGATGCCGGTCGAGGGCCCGTGGGTGGACCGCGTCAACGGGCTCGAAAGTGTCCAGGTCGACATCGTTATGATGCGGACCCCAGATGGGCATGGGCGGCTTGAGCTGACGAAGTTTCGCAATCCAAAGCTGGTCGAGATCGAACCGGCGATCGCACCGCCGAACGCGCTGGGCCTCCGGAGCGTCATGTTTACAGTCGAAAGCGTCGACGACACCGTCGCTCGCCTGCGCGCCACTGGCGCCGAACTCGTCGGCGAGGTGGCCCAGTACGAGGACAAGTACAGACTCTGCTACATGCGAGGCCCTGCGGGCATCATCGTCTCGCTGGCCGAGGAACTCTCCTGAAGCGTTCAGCGCCTGCGGAGAAACCGGTGGCGCCCCAGCTCAATCGACTCGATCCCATGGCCCGCAACGCGTTAGCTTGATTCTTTTGCGATTCAACTACGACATGATAGTTCGCCGCACTTATGAAGTCTTTCCGTATCGCACGCGCCGCCTCCGCCGATGCCTGGCGCGATACTAAAGTTCCTGCGCGGATTTAGTTTGCTTCCGCGAGGAAACGCTTAGAAAGATGACGACGATCTCACCTCTTCTTGATTCGGTCACTCACAGTAATCAGGAATGTCGTGGTGTCTTGAATCACGCCCTTATCGGTGCGTTGCCGCACGACGACGGTGTGGCCCCCGATCGACAGATTGGTCGGAATCCAAATAACGAACTCGTCGTTAGACAACCACGTGACCTTCAGCGAGTCCAGCGGCTTTCCGTCCAGCAGCACGGCGAGCGGGTATTTACTATCGAATCCCTTTCCCCGAATGCGAATCGGCCCGCTTCCAATCTCGATCCGATTACTTTCGTCTTTGCTTTCTACGCTGATTCGGGGCGCAGGCGGCAGAATTCGCGGCAGTTGTGAAACGCCGATGTCGTCCGGCGCCAGGAGGACACCTTTGAGTGTAGTGCCTTCAATGAAAAGCCCCTTCACCTTAAGATCGTTTTTGAGTAATCCAACCAACTCTTTATCACCCGAGAAACTGCCCAGGTTCACTTTACTCTTTACCTGAAATGGTAACTTGAACTCGCTGCCGCCGAATGTATACGCCTGCAAGCTACCGCGATCGGTGGTCACGAACTTGATCTGATTCGTTCTCGAATCGATCGAGTAATCCGTAATCCTCCCATCTTTTGCGAGTACGAAACCGCACTTCGGGCAAGACCGCAGCGGGTTCACCTGACTCAACGGGATCTTTGCGCCTTTCCAGTACATGACAGGCTCGGCGCGACGAAACGGCGGCGGCGGACGAGTTAAACCCGAATTTTTCGGACACTGGTATTTCAGTTTCCAAAGGCCTCGGCCATAAGAAGACGCGAACACCTCGCCGCCTCCCTTGAAGAAGAACCTCGAGACGTACGGTATTACTTCTGTTCCCGCGACTCTTCCCCAGGTCGCACCTGAGTCGTAGGTTGTGAGAATTCCCGCCTGTTGAGTGCCGACCAGAATGTGTCCTCTACAGTCAGGGTCAACTCCAATCGAACTCACTTGCACGAAAGGCGCCCAATAATACATGAACTCAGTGCCTTGGGTGACGGAGCTGGTGAGGAGATTGTCATTCATCCACGACCCTCCGCCATCCGTCGAGGTCTTCACAACGCGGTCGACGGTGTCAGGCACCATGAGGTAGTTAGGATTACCCGGATCGACTCCAAAGACTTTGTACCACGCGAACATCGTCGCGAAGATACCCATGTTGATGCCGGTTACATCCGAGACAGTGGCAGAGCCGGCTCCCAAAACGCCGTCGATGCGTTTCAATTGCACAACCTCCTGGCCATCCGGCGTCGTTCCAGGAGATTTTTTCGGCGTGTAAACGACGGGATCGTCGGTGGGTCCGGTTATCTGCGAAAGGTCCCGCACTTCTTCACTGAAAAAGTAGCGTGAGTTCCAGCTCGCGCCAGTATCCGTCGACAAAACGAAAGTGCTGCCCGCATTTGCCGGGTCCTTGGTGTTGTGAATGTAATTGCCCGGTTTGAGTAAACGTGGGTTGCCATTGTCATTGGGTGGATTCGGAAACCCTTGTTGATTCGCAAGCAACTGGTCAGACATAAAATTGCCGCACCCAGCACACGAAACCCCAGTAAGCTTGGTTTTGTCGGGTGGGTAATAGGCACGCGGAATGTTAAGGAAGAAACCCTCGCAACACCTGTTCGTTGGCCAGGTCGCACCGCCATCCGGTGAAGTCCAAATGTCATTGTCCTGCGTCGCAAAGTAAAGGTCCACGCTCTTATTATCTTTGTGGAATTGGCCAATCACCTCCGTGAGCTGAAGCGCGTTATATCCATTAAGTCCGGCGCCTGCCAGTGTCCAGTTGCTGCCGCTGTCCCTGGTTAGGTGTAGACCGCCGTCTGACGCCAACAACAGCGGGGTCTTGTTGTCGTTGTCAAAAGCGAGGTCCGCAGGATCACAGTGATCGAAATTTAACGACGTCCAGGAAGATATACCTGCTGCTGAACCCGTGTCGGCAGTTGCTCTTTGCAAAGTGCAGCCACCATCGCTGAAGTAGATATCGTATTTGCCGGCCGCGCCCGACAACGCGTTGGCGAGCCTGACAAATGGCGGCCGGTTGTTGCCCTCCTTGTCTATAACTTCAGCCCAAGTCGAACCAAAGTCAGTCGAGCGGTAAAGCGCGATATGTGGCTTCCAGTCGTTCGTTGCGGGATCGACAAGCTTCCAGTAGTTGAACGCCCAATAGATGTGTTCTTTGTTGCCTTGAGGAACAGCGATCTGATTATGAGTGTTGCCGCCGGCTCCATTTGGCAGTCCTGTGTTCGACTGTGTGAAGCTCGCACCGCTGGTCTTAGATACCTTTACGCCAGTCGGCGTAAGAATCACCAGTCTCTGATCGTCGGGTGCGAGTACTGCGTAGGTGGTGTCGTTATTGTAACCGGTGACCGGAGCGAGATAGGTCCAGGTAGCTCCTGCGGTATCGCTGTAGGCAAGGCCACAAATCGTTCCCGCCCAGATCTTGTTCTTTTTCGGTTCGACCGCGAGTCCAAATGCAGCCGCGTTATCTCGACAGTCCGAGGAAGGGTAAGTCAGATTCGGCTTGACCCAATTGCTGCCGCCGTCCGTGCTCCTCCAGATCCCGCCGCCGCTCACTCGCCGCGTGTCCCGATCTGCGGTCGCAATAATAGTCTTGGCATTCCACGCCGAGTACGCCACGTCGGTGTATCGGAACGTGGTGGCGCCAGTAACGTGAGACCAATGTACGGCACGATCCGCGCTCCGAAACATCCCCCCAGTTTCCGACGCTACCATGATGTTGTGTGAGTCGGAAGGATCGACGCCGATGGCGACGGCGCGTCCACCGCCAGGGATACGAACGGGTATTTGCTCAGGAGGTGCACAGCCAACCGACAGTGGAGACGATGGTTGGCTAACGCACGATCCGAGGCTTTGAACTGCGGTGTAATTCTGCCCAGCTTTTGCGGGGCTGAAGAGATTGATGACGTGCCCGCCGCCGTCGGCTACCAGAACACCTCCATCGGTATAAACCTGGATGCGCGCGTCAATAACGGAGTTTGCAATGGTCACCGTGGTAGCACCAGGACATACCGCAGCGAGTGTCGGCGGCGGCAGACTGGAACAGGGCTGAACAACTGTTGGCGGCGATACCGGACTAGTTGTGGCACAAAGAGCTTGGACCGCCGTGATCGTATCACCTGCATTCGGTGGTGGAGTGAGTCTCACCACTTGCCCACCTCCCGGGTAGTGCCCTTGGTCCACTACTACGATGCCGTTGTTTGTTGTAACCAAAGCACCATTGGTGATTCCGTCTATGACGCAGTACTTTCCTCCATCATAGATGTCGCCAATCGAAAGAGCCGGGAGAGTTGCCGGCTTGGCACTAACAGGAACTGCTCCCGACAACGGACTCACACCCGTACACAGTAGCTCGTCCGCGGTAACATTCTGACCCATAGAAAGAACAGGACTGACTCTAAGCCACTGACCGGAGCCGGTGCCGTTGACCGAGCCGATCGGATTGCCGTCCGCAAATACTCGAAGCTGACCACCCTTGGCGAGATTCGTCACGGACAGCGCTCCGCCGCAGTCGTACAAAGGTGCGCTAACGATCGGCTGTGGTAGCTTGGCTCCGCGCTTCACCGCGTTGACGACCGTCAGCGCTGGCGAAGGATCGCTCGTGTCACTGCCAACAGTCTGCGTCGCGGTTACTACCTGACCTGCCGCGAGCGACGGACTGACAGCAAAAGCCTGGCCCCACGCAGAATCGGAGGTGCCTCCTCCAATTCGCGTCGTTCCGCCCACATAGATATCAATCTTCGCTCCGGGAACGAAGCCGCTAACACCGACTGATGTGGCGCAAGTATATAGCGGTGGTTCGACAATCGGCGGAGACAGCTGCGAACTGGACCTTGAAACCACCGGAAAGAGACAGCAACACGCGGCGATCAGAACAAGTATCCTGATGGATGATGTCATGAGGCTCTCCTATTGATGAGCTGTTGGCTGCGAGGATGAAATTCTTCAGCCAAAGTTAAGACCAGGCTTGGTGACGTCTACGAACAACCGGGCCTGGTTTTCTATTGGTGATCCGGGAACGTGGGCCGCGCGAGAAACACGCAGACTCATCCTCAAGGAGTTGATGAGGTAACTCGCAGCCGCGCGTCAATCCGCTCTTTACCCACTCTATTTCGTTCGAGGACCATGGTATATCGACGCAAAGCTCCCTTGAGCGACTTGCCTGACTCGGAGCGCAGCGTGATCGCAAGCTTGCTGTCTGAGCGGCGCACATTTCCGGGGACGGTCTGTCCGTTTTCATTCACGAAGCGGATGCCCCACCCGGCATCTACTCCCGTTACCTCGAAGGTAAACTCCCGGGGACACTCTTCGCCGGGCCCGCACCTCGGACAATTCACAACGTTCTGACAAATCTCTGGCACCGGCACCACGATTAGGCAATTACCCCTGGGGCAGTTCATCAACAGATCCCCGATCTCATTCGTAAAGACCGAGCCACAAGTGTTATTGGGGCAAGGATCCCATACCGACGTGTGCTCCACCACGTCAGCTCTTGCGAAAAAGACATTTGATTCAGTCAGCGGCGTGCCATCCCCAGGATCGGTTGCTGATGCCCGGTCAAAAGCCGGTTGAGCCAAACTCTACGGACTGGTTGCATGTGGAAGTTCCTTTGTTTAGAAGCGCTCTTTAGAGATTAGTGCGCAAACAAGTAAAGGTCATAATAGCGCGCTTCATAACATCGACACCTTGATGAGGTCAAGAAGATTCTCCATGGTTGGTCCATACGCCAAGAAAAAGTATGGTGAACTGAAGGCTGAGCCGATACCACAGGCTTGCCCTGTGGTGTTTCATGTTCACAGCTACAAAAACAGGCTGATCCATCGGTTCGCAAGAGGCCACGGGCTGGCCCCGTGGTGTTTCACGTTTGCCGCCTGCCACCAGCAGGAAGCGTGAATACTCCACGGGACGAGCCCGTGGCATCACCAAAAATCTCGACCCGCCTCGGTTAGCGACCAACGTGAGTGACCACGGCGCCAGGCCGTGGCCTCAGTTTTAGCGACTACCTACTTTTTCTTGCCGCACGCACAATGGTTGGTCCACGGGTTGGTCCACGCGCTCTCCAAGCCCGATCGGAACAAGGCCACGCCGAGGTGAGTCTCAATTACCTGAACGTCGATAAGAAACAAAGCGACCGGTTGAGGGTTTGCAATTTGCCCAAATACTCAAATCGTCCCCTTCCCTGGCTCAACGATTTCCGGAAATCATTACAACTTTGACGTCGACTTTGTCGCCGTTCACCTCGAAGACGAGGTAGTGGTAAGTCGAGCTGCAGTTTTGAGTCGCGGAGCCAGGGCAGCTATCGAGTGGGGCGCCGGCGCCGCCGCTGACGAGATAGCCTGGACCAGTCGAGGAAGGATCGGTTCGCGTTGGCGGATTGAGCGTATTCCCACTCGCGTTGTAGTAGAGATGTTCGTGCGCTGCGATCACATATGAAACATTCGGATACTTTGCAAACAACGCTTCCAACTCATCTGCAGTGTCTTTATTGAGCTGTGATCCTTTTCGCGCCGGCTTAATCGGGTGATGCATGAACACAAAGATATGGGCTTTGTGCTTATTGGCTTCGAGATCACTCGCCAGCAGCTTTATTTGCGTAGGACTGACGTAACCGGGATCGAGCTTCACATTGTTGGCAACCACTTTTCCGGGCGAGCGCAGCGTCAGCATTGACGGCGCCTCTTCGGTATCCACTGCGATGAAGCGTGAGTTGCCATAGTTAAAGGCTCCGTACGGGGGCGCGCCTGACGGATACTTCATCATCTCAAGATAGAGCTGCTGCATTTCTAAGTCTGGCCTTTCAACATTTCCCGCGGACGTTTTGTCCAGGCTATCCATCTCGTGATTACCCGGCGAATTAAAGACGGGTACGCCGGCTTTGGCAGCAATATCGAAGAACTCTTTATATTGAGTCTTCAGCGCGTCGCGATTCATTTTCTTTCCTACGATCCGGAAACCTGCAATTGTGTCTCCTGACCAGAGCATGAATGACGGCTTGTGTTGCTTTGCGTCTGTGAGAATTTGACGAAGTGTTTCCGGCTGTTTGTCACGCGGCCCTGAGGGCCGATTGTCTCCCGCAGCGATGAAAGTGAAATGCGTGCTGGTTGGATCGTCGGTGAGCGGGACGGTGCTCGGCACTTGCGATAGTGGTGGATAGCTGCTACCGGTTTGTGCGTGAGCGGCTGCGGACAACAATAAAGTCAGAAAGATCAAAGTCAGGGTACGAGCATTCATCGGGTGGCTCTCCTGGGTCTCTTACCGTGTTTAGTTTGTTGAAAGTCCAATCAGCCGCGAGCGTGCGCAACATATCGTTTGCAGGCGAGAAAAGTCAACAAACTTCCAATGGAAACAGACTCATAAGGATGGAGTAATCCAGCGACAGAAGCTCCTTGATATGAAGAGCCGTCACGAACAACGAATGCGTGATCTCCAGCTTTGCCCTGAAAGTCCTAAATCCCACCTGCGGAAGCTGGTTGGATAGTTCAAGTGCAGCCTACCAACCATCAACGCTGTCCTATCTGAATCCCACCTGCGGCAGCTGGTGGATGGTTTCAGATCTCGCCTGTTTCCGACTTTAGTTGAGACGAGGCCGGACTTGAAACCATCCACCCGCTGCCGCAGGTGGGATTCTAAAAGAAACTAAACAGTTTTTTGTAGGTCGAACTTGAACTATCCACCAGCTCCCGCAGGTGGGATTGAAGACTTTTCGGGCAAAGCTGGTTCAAGGTTCAAGGGTTCAAGCTTCGCGCCCATCCCTCGAGCCAAGAATCCGATCAATCTGGCGAAGGTGGTTCAAGTCGTGTGCAGCTTCCAACCGAACGAACTCCTCTACCGTTTGCTGTCCGCGTACCTCGTGGACGCCGTAGCACGCCAGCCACCGCGCGCGCGGGACCGACTCCAACAGTCGCAGGTTGCTCTCGCGCAACGCGCGAAAGACGCCGGCCGAAACGCTCGCTTCTTGCTGCGCGTAACCCAAGCGTTCCGCCCATGCGGCCTCATCCCACCACGTCAAAGCTACACCCGGATTCGCCAGCATGTTTCGCAATCGCCACGCCATCGCCAGCTCCGCGTCCGCCAAGTGCGCTACGATCTCGGCGATAGACCACTTTTCAGGCGCAGGGCGCCGAATCAACTTCTCGGGCGCCACTTCGCGCAGCCGGCGCTCGAGCTGCGATGGAGTGGCTTGTTGGACGCTAATGGGGTCCTCATCACCAAGATAGCTTAGGACTCGATTTCGGTATTCTTCGAACGTCTCAGCCATAGGTCCTCCCTATACACTTGATCTGCCCGCAATACTCACGACCTTGATCTGAACAATGACAAAGAAATCGTGTTATGACCACAAATCACTTCCTTGGACTTTTGCGTAGCCTTCAGCATCAACTGCACCACGTCGAAGTCAACTCTCTCAAGCTCGAATAACGAATATTGTAATTGCGGATCTGCATGCCTGGCGCGGAACGAGAAGTTCCGTTGAATGTGATTCGACCATTAAGAGCTGGTGTCTTTGCTTAGCGACTCCAGTCTTTCATAAAACAGAATCGCCGTCTCGATCAGATCATCAAAAAGCTCGTCGCTGGCCGTGGCGCCAGGCGTGAAGACTGAGAGCCAGCCGCGCTCCCGGCTCAACAAAGTCGAATCGCTACGACCACCGAACTTAATTTGAAGAGGCTTGGTCAAAAGTCTTTCCCGCACTTCCTGGGACAACAGTCGATTAACGAAAGTCGGATCGTCTCCGGTAACAAGAAACTTCTCGCTGAACTTCTCATCTGCTACTTCAATCTTTGTACCAACAAGCAGCGGCCGGAGGAGCAAACTATCCTCCTTTTGCAGAACCCAGAACTTTTTGTCCGTGAAAAGGTCCGTCTGGAATCTCGCGTATGTGTGTTCCCGGTAAAGCTCGTCGTCATCACTGAGGAAAGAGAGTTCAATCGTGGCTGTCTTGTAAGGCACCTTTAGCCTGGCCTGTCGGTCATGAGTGACAGTGCCGTTTCGCTTCAGTGCTTGCTTGCTAAAGCATTCCGTAACAAATGCGTCGAACTTGCGTTCTGACGGGCTGATGAAAAGCCACTTAATAATCAGCCACAGCAGGACTCCGCCGACTATGCTCAAGACCAAGCCACTCACTCTTGCAGGCTCCTATCTAATCTATCGACGGGCGGGAACTTTGGATCACGGCTCTTACTAATGAAATCAATGGAGTCGCCACTGCTCTCGATTCCCACATAGCACGACCCGATTTAGCTCGACGCTTTTTCTTTCGACGAGTAAGTAAAGATGAAAACCAGGATGCCGGCCATTGTGAACCAGTGTTGGGCCGCGGTGAAGCCCCAGAGTGGAATCGGGAGCCATTCAAACACGCTTATTGAGTAGATGTTGTCTGTCGGCTTTACCCGTAGGGTAATGGATGGAATTGCAGCGAGCACCCAGGTTGCGAAAAAAGTTGAAAGACCCAGGCACACAACTGTCCACTTAGCGCCTCTGCCTCCATATGTAAACGTGCTCTTGGGATTGGCAATCACTGCGATCAATCCTAAGGCTCCGGTTTGAATACCAACCAACCAGGTGCTCCAGTCTTTGAGTTGATCTAATGCTGTCAATGCTGTGTTGGCTTCCATAGGTCTCCTTTTAGTTAGGCCTGAATTGGCGATTTAGAATTTGTTCTGGTCAAACCACGTACGTGGGTTAGTGGAAGAAGCACTGTACCTATATTGCAAAGCATATCTTCAATACCCAAAATTGGTAACTCAAAAGTTCGCGTTGACAATATGACGCTGGGCTAGTAAAGGAACAGCGCACAAATAATCGAAGCTTGGGAGGTAAATCCCCTTGCCTATACAAGACCTGAAAAAGCTTTTAGAGCGCATTCATCTTCGTCTCGACGAGAGCTTCGTTGGCATCAGCAGTATGGTAGCCGACCTGGCTCCAGCGGATCTCGCCGAACTCTTCAACCAGCTCACGGTTCCAGAGGCTGCTGCCGTCGTCAGTATGTTGCCCGTTCCACGCGTCATCGAAGTCTTTGATCAGCCCACGATGCGACGGCGCGCGATGATTCTCGAAGAGATCGAGCCACAACGATGCGCAGACATTCTCACCGGCATGTCAGCTGACGAACGCACTGACATCATTCAGAAGATGGGTGTGCACGAACGTCACCGCATCATGCCAAAGCTCAGTGCTGAAGTACGGACCGAATTAGAAGGCCTGCTCCAGTACCCGGCGCATACTGCCGGCGGCAACATGACTACCGAGTTCGTGCGGCTCGAACTGCAGATGACCGTAGGCGAAGCGTTGAAACACATTCGCTCGGTCGCTCGCGAAAAGGAATCAATCTATGCCTGTTACGTGCTCGAACCGGGAACGGGCAAGTTGTTGGGCGCCGTGTCTCTGCGCGACCTCGTGATGGCCGAGTTGAAAGCGCCGCTCAAAGACGTGATGCGACGAAAGCCAATCACGGTCAACGCGCTCGACGATCAGGAAGCTGTGGCTCAGAAGATTGGCAAGTACAACTTGTTGGCCGTGCCCGTTCTCGAACAAGACGGCAGAGTGGTTGGCTTTGTAACTGTTGACGATGTGATCGACGTTTTGATCGAAGAAGGAACGGAAGACTTCCTGCGCATGGCAGCGGTCGAGCCGGGTGCGCTCGATAAGCCCTACTTGCAGATGGCCCTGCCGAGCATGATCCGAAGGCGAGCAGTCTGGTTGGTGGTTCTGTTCCTCGGCGAGATGTTGACAGCGACAGCGATGGGTTTCTTTGAAGAAGAAATAGCCAAGGCTGTTGTGCTGGCTTTGTTTGTGCCTTTAATTATTTCGTCAGGGGGAAATTCAGGATCACAAGCCTCGACGCTCGTCATCAGGGCGCTCGCCTTAGGAGAAGTGGCGTTGCGAGACTGGTGGCAGGTAATGCGACGGGAAGTGCTTTCGGGATTGGGCTTGGGACTTATTCTCGGCACGATTGGTTTCCTGAGAATAGTTATTTGGTCGAAGTTCTCAGATATCTATGGTCCGCACGCGTTCTTGATTGCCGTCACTGTTGGAGTGACTTTAGTAGGAATCGTTTTATGGGGCACGCTCGCAGGCTCGATGCTGCCGTTCCTGCTGCGCAAGTTCGGGCTCGATCCTGCCACTTCGTCGGCGCCGTTTGTAGCAACGCTGGTCGATGTCACCGGACTTATTATCTATTTCAGTGTGGCGGTGCTAATGCTTCGCGGGACTTTGTTGTGAGGCTTAGAAGCATCGTTGAGGAAAACGATTTTCCATATATAATTTTCCATTATTCATTTTTCATTGGAGGAAGTGCGGCGTCGTTTCCGGGCAGGTTGGATGATTCACGTTGTTTGGGCCATCGTCTATCAAACTGGCACAACTATTTCGACTCCAGTTGTTTGGGCCATCGTCTAAAACTGGCACAACTGTTTTGACTCCAGTTGTTTGCGCCATCGTCTAAAACTGGCACAACTGTTTCGACTCCAGTTGTTTGGGCCATCGTCTAAAACTGGCAACTGTTTTGACTCCAATGAAAAATGATTAATGGAAAATGATATATGGAAAATCGACTCTCTAACGAACCCTAATCACTATTTCACTGCGTTGCCAAAGCTTTATCGATAGCAGTCTTAAACACTGGAAATGGATAGGCCCCGTTGATGACGCCCAGAATCCTGACGCTCCCATCCCCTGGGTTCTTCCCATCCACGAGCCCGATGACAAACGAAGGCGTTGACTGAATGCCAAGACTTTCCGCCTGCTGAACGCTGGCGCGCACGGTTGACTCAGTCTTGCCGCTACTCAAACACTGTTCGAACTGTGGCATGTTTAGGCCAACAGCCTTCGCAGGTGTGGATAAGTCGCCGCCCGCCAACAGATTTTGATTTGAAAACAAACGCGCGTGTAGATCCCAGAACTTGCCCTGGTCGCCGGCGCACTCGACAGCTTGCGCAGCTTTGAAAGCAACCGGATGCAAGTCATCGAGCGGAAGATTATTAAAGACGTATTTGAGCTTACCTGACTGAATATATTCCTTATCAACCTGCGGGAGCGTGTCGCGATAGAAGCGGCCGCAAAAGGGACACTGATAGTCTGAAAATTCAACCAAGACGAGACGCGCAGTGGCGCTGCCTTTGAATGGTCGTGAGTCTATGCTGATCCGCTCTGGCCGCGGCGGCCGCGCATCAGCGGCTTGCTTCGCGAGCAAAAGGCGTTTGATTTCCTGCAGCTCTTTTTGAATAGCATCCTGGCCTTGTTTCAGCTCTCGAATCTCTTTGCGGATGTCTTCGTCACTGGTTGCGTTCGTTTTGGGTGCAGGGTTTTGTCCGAAGCCTGGGACAGAAAGCCCAATGCTGGCGATTGCCAGGAAGATCGCCGTGCGAATTCCAATTCTCATGATCTAATCAACATCTCCTTATTAACCGGGGCGATTACTGTAACACACCAGGCTTGCGTTTGACCGTCACGGCCTGGATGGTTCGCCACCAGGTTTTCGCCTCGGCGTGGGCCACGAAATACAATCTGTGCCGCGAGACTCGCGCTCTGTGGTAGGCTTTCGTTGTGACGGACAGTATCCACAAAACTGTGGCTGGTTCACCACTGGGAAGAAAACTTTGGTGGCTGATCCTCGGCAGGATTCTGGGCGCGATCCTATTGCTTTGGGCCGGGTCGCTGTGGACTCGCGGGATTGTTCGTGGTCATGGCACGTGGCGCAGCGGAGCTACCATACTCGTTGCAGTAGCTGTGCTGACTCTGGTCTATGCGCTTGCTCGTCGCTTCTCGACAGCTCTTGTCTTCCAGACTCGAATTCAGTTCATTATCGACATATTCCTCGTTACCTGGCTGGTCTGGCTGACAAACGATGCTCACTCGCCTTACACCGCTCTCTATATCGTCATCATTTCACTCGCAAGTGTTTTCCTGGGACCGCGCGACGCAATTATTACTTCAGTGATTTGCGCGGTAGCCTTCACGACCTGCGCCGTCTCAGTCATCACCGGCGTTGGACCACGCGGTACACAGGCGGTGTTCGAAGGGTCGCTGTCCGAGACGATTCAGACTGTTGGCTTATTCGATGTCGCCTTTTTCGTCGTAGGCTTGCTGTCTGCGAAGCTGGCAGAGCGGCAGTCGCGCTCGGACGTGCGCTTGATCGCGGCTACTCAAACGCTCGCAAATCTGCGCGCGTTGCACGAACGCATTGTCGAGTCCATTCGTTCAGGCGTGGTCACCACGGATCTTCAAGGTCGCATTTACACGTTCAATACCGCGGCTGAGGAAATTACCGGCTACGAAGAGAAGGACGTCTACGGTCAGGAAGCCTCGATTCTCTTCGGTGATATCAGCGACGACATCACCCAATCTTTGCGCGCGGCCGAAACTGGCGAGGCTGGTCCTCGCTTCGAAGCAAACTGCCTGACTGCCGAAGGCCTGCGCCTGCGCCTGGGTTTCAGTATTTCGCCGCTGTTCTCCGAATCCGGCGAAACCACGGGTGTGGTAATTACTTTTCAGGACCTGACGCAGATACGCGCGCTCGAAGAGACCTCGCGGCGACAGGATCGACTTGCTGCAATCGGTCGCATGGCGGCGTCCATCGCCCACGAAATCAGAAATCCGCTCGCGGCAATGCGCGGGTCGATTCAGATGCTGCGTTCTGAGATGACGGCTGATTCATCACAAGCTGAATTAATGGAGATCATTCTGCGCGAGTCTGACCGTCTGAATCGCATCATCAGCGATTTCCTGAACTACGCGCGGCCGCGATCCATTGTCCTGGCTCAAGTGGATGTTGCCGAGCTCCTGCGAGACACCTTCACACTGATGCGGCATAGTCCTGAGATCAGCGCCTCGCAGGTGCTCGAGGAAGATGTATCCGATGAACCGTTGCTGGCTCAAATCGACGCCGAGCAGCTGCGCCAGGTTTTTTGGAATCTTTCGAGGAATGCTCTCCAGGCAATGCCGAATGGCGGAACGCTGCAGGCGCAACTCCGGCGTAACCCAAACGGACGGCTGCGAATTAATTTTGTCGATTCCGGGCGCGGGATGTCGCCAGAGCAGGTAGAAAGACTTTTCGAGCCATTCTCTTCCACAACTGGCGGCTCCGGGCTGGGGTTATCGATTGTGTATCAAATCATCCGCGATCATGGTGGTACAATTAACGTCCGCAGCCGCGAGGGAGAAGGAACCGTAATTGCGATTGAGTTGCCGATCGGAATGGATGAGGCGCGCAGCTCTCGTGGGTAAGAACGTCCTTTGTTCTTTGTTCTTGGCTGTTGATTCAATTTCAGCCCGCGTATTGGAAATCTAGCATGAACAAAGAAAGCAAAGAACAAAGTACAAAGAACCAAGAACGTATTTAATAGAATATGGCTAACTTACTGATCGTCGACGACGAACTTGGGATGAGGCAGTTCCTGACTCATCTCCTCCAGCGCGAGGGGCATACCGTGCGCGTGGCGGAAAGCGGTGTGCAAGCACTGGCAGAACTTTCGAAGGATCCTGCCGACCTGGTTATCTCGGACATCAAGATGCCCGACATGAACGGCATCGAGATGCTGCGCGCGGCCCGCGAGCTCCTGCCAGACATTGAAGTGATCATGATGACTGCTTTTGCCAGCGTGGACACTGCGCGCGAAGCATTCCTGCTGGGAGCCTACGACTTTGTACAGAAGCCCTTTGACAACGATTTGCTGAAGGAAACGGTCAACAGAGCGCTGCAAAAAGTCTCGCTGGTCCAGGAACGAAAAGCCTTGATAGCTGAAAACCAGGCCCTCATCCATGATCAGCGCAAGCGTGGCAGACTCAACAACATCATTGGTCGCTGTGAACGCATGCAGGCGCTTTATCAGATGATTGAAACAGTCGCTCAGGTCCAATCAACGGTCCTGGTCACTGGCGAATCAGGCACTGGTAAAGAGCTTGTAGCGCGCGCAATCCACGACCTCAGTCCTCGGGCTGAAAAGCCATTTGTCTCAATCAACTGCGGCGCCTTCACAGAAACTCTGCTCGAGTCCGAGCTGTTCGGATACGTCAAAGGCTCATTTACCGGCGCTAATACAAATCGCAAGGGGCTGTTCGAAGCTGCCGAGCGCGGCACTATCTTTCTCGATGAAATAGGCGAGATGTCGCCGGCGATGCAGGTAAAGTTGCTGCGCGTGCTGCAGGAACGAAGACTGAGACCAGTCGGTGCTACCGAAGAAACTCAGGTCGACACTCGCGTGATTGCTGCCACGAACCGAGACCTTGCCATGATGGTGAAAGACGGGACGTTTCGCGAAGATCTCTTCTATCGCATCTCCGTGATCCCGATTGAACTGCCGGCGCTGCGGGATAGGGTCGAGGACATACCTGAGCTGGCGAGTCATTTCGTGGAAAAGTTCTGTGCCCAGGCCGGACGGACTCTTTCGCTAAGCGAGAAAGCTTTGCGGCTGCTCGAGAACTACTCATGGCCCGGCAACGTCCGCGAACTGGAACATACGATTGAAAGAGCCGTTGCTTTGGAATCCACCGACGCCATTCAGCCCGAGCGCCTGCCTGAAAAGATTTCAAACTATGACGCGCAGCGGATCGCGACCGCTTTTGATTTTCCGGAGGATGGTCTCAACTTGACTGCGTATCTCGATCAACTCGAGCGAACCTATCTGCTCGAAGGTTTGCGGCGCACCGGTGGGAATCAAACGAATGCAGCGGAGCTTCTGAAGCTTTCCGTGCGTTCACTGCGACATTTGCTCGATAAGCATGGAATTCGCAGTCTCACCGCACAAATGCGAGATGAGCGACGCGATCCCGACTCCACGCCGCGACGTCGTTCCAGCGATTCCGGACCTCGCCGCCGCGAGGGAGATACAGGGGAATTCGTCGCCGGCGCTGGCGAATAGCCTGCTTTGTTCTTTGTACTTAGTTCTTTGTTCTTTGCGCTTTACGGGTCGGGCGGCGTTACCCTGACCGAGTCAAGTCGTGTGCGAATAAGTGCAAAGAACAAAGCACTAAGAACCAAGAACTCCGCTAAGGTTTGACATAAACCGTCAGCGATGCGGTGCCGGAAATTGTCAGGAACTCTTTCCTTCCACTTCCAGAAAATCCTTCCCTCGGAAATTCATTAGAGAATTGCAGCGTACGCTGCATTTCCGTCTTGATCCTGTCCTTGGCACGGGGCTTGTAAAGTCGTGACCAGAACAATGCGCCCGTGCGCGGCTCACGACACGGAACGAAACAGCCGGTGGCGCGAGATCAAAACCAACCCAAACATTTCTAAGGAGTAGGAACGACAAAATGAAAAACCACAAACGTCAAGAGGGCTTCTCTCTTATCGAGCTTCTCATCGTGGTCGCGATCATCGGCATTATTGCAGCTATCGCGATTCCCAATCTTTTGGCTTCGCGCCGCGCCGCTAACGAAGGTTCGGCTCAGTCTTCACTGCGAACCATCTTCAGCGCGCAGGCTACCTACCAGGCTACGGCTGGTAACGGCGCTTTCTCAACCGACTTGGCGGGTCTTTATGGCCAGCGCTTGGTCGACACAGTTCTCAACACCGGTACCAAGAGCGGTTATGCGTTCGCAGTTGTCGAACAGGCCGGTACTGGTGCAACGGCGGTTTTCGGAGCCAAGTGCTTGCCGACGACCACCAGCGGTATCTCTCAGACTGGAACCCGTCGCTTTGGTTTGACTGAAGACGGTGTGATGCGCGGCGATACCACGATTGCCACGGACCCGAATACCCGCGCTTTGATCAGCGGTATGACGGCTTTGGGTAACTAAGTCCCGGGTCTAAATGACCGGTCAGATTGCGAGGGCGGAGATCAAAATCCGTCCTCGTACTTTTTTCAGAGCGGATTTGGCGCGGCCTTTAATCATTGAAATCTGCGGCTTTCGTCGGCGTCGCCTGGTTAACAAAGCTCATGGCACAGCCTTTGTAGAGAAACATCGTAGGCTACTTGTTTGAGCGATGGCCGGCCCCAAAAACTCCCAGACCTATTCCGCAGGTCCTCAAACATTCGCAAGGAGTATTAACGGAAATGAACAGCAGACGACAGGACGGGTTTTCACTAATTGAGCTTCTTATCGTCGTGGCGATCATTGGCATCATTGCAGCGATCGCTATCCCAAACCTTCTCGCGTCGCGACGAGCCGCGAACGAGGGTTCAGCTCAATCATCAATCCACACAATCCATAGCGCCCAGGTAACCTATGCGGTGACTGCGGGAAACGGTGCTTATTCGACCACTATGGCGAACCTTTACACCAATGGACGCCTGGTTGATACGCTCCTCGGCAATGGCACCAAGAGCGGTTACAACTTCGCTATCGTTGAAGCAGCCGGCACTGGTTCAACGGCGGTCTTTGGCGCCAAGTGCATTCCCGTAACGACAAGTGGCGCACAAGCGACTGGCACACGTCGATTTGGAATTACTGAAGAGGGCGTGCTGCGGGGCGATACTACTGTTGGTACTGATCCCAATACCCGAGCTTTGATAATTGGTATGGGAGCCATGGGCCAGTAGATAAGGCCTACCAGCAAACTTTTGCGCGGACGAGGCACCAAGGCATCGTCCGCGCTTTTGCTTTCTTGACACAATGCGGCACTTTTTTCTGCCGGAAATTGTCAGACACACTCGAGCAACTTCTTTTTCTCCCCGTTATTCAACGCAAACTCACGCAATTCTTTTCAGACTGAAACAAAATCCTTTGTGGCACGACCTTTGTAATGTGCAGTACTGCGAACTTCGCGCTTTGCGCGGCACTGCAGCGTGAGACAAAAAGCCGATGGCGCGATACTAAATCAACCATTCTCTCAAGGAGTATGAACAAAGAAATGACTACCAAGAACCGCCAACAGGGCTTCTCTCTAATCGAACTTCTCATCGTCGTCGCGATCATCGGTATCATCGCCGCCATCGCGATCCCAAATCTTCTCGCCTCGCGCCGCGCAGCTAATGAAGGCTCAGCCCAGTCCTCTCTGCGCACGGTCCACAGCGCTCAGGCTACCTACCAGTCAACGGCCGGCAACGGCGCGTTTTCAACCGACCTTGCTGGTCTTTATGGTCAGCGCCTGGTCGATACCGTTCTCAACACTGGCACCAAGAGCGGCTACACGGTCGCGATTGTTGAACAGGCTGGCACGGGCGCCTCAGCAGTCTATGGCGCTTATGCGTATCCCTCAACGACCAGTGGCATTTCGCAAACTGGAACTCGACGCTTTGGTCTTACTGAAGCTGGTGTGATGCGTGGTGACGCCGATCTTACGGCTGCGCCTGACACCCGCGCTTTGATTGACGGGATGACCGCACTCGGCAACTAACAGCCGGTGAAAAGTAATTGAGAGTTCGCGGGGGCGGAGGTCACACTCTGCCCCCTTTTTCCTTGAAAGAACCATTTGCCATTTGCCATTTTCCATTTACCATTTTTCATTTCATTTCGGTCAACGAGGGGCTTAGGGAGCGGATGGCTGATTGAACCAATGGCAAATGAAAAATGGCAAATCACAAATGACAAATCGATTTCTTTTCCGGTAACTCTCCAAAACCACTCTCTTCATTTACTTCATGAGTGTCCTGCCCATCACAATTCCGAAGCCATTTGCGCGGACCTCACAGACAATCGTGTCGGTCGATTCCAAGCAGCTCTTCATGATTAAAGAACGCACGGCGATCCTCACGATTATCATCGTCGGCATCGCGGCGATGATTCCTATGATGGTTTGGGGCATACCCTCGGGCGGCGATCTTCCTAACCACCTTCGCTTCGCCCAGCCTTTCTTCGAGTCGATTCGGAACGGTAATTTTTATCCGGGTTGGCTGGCTGAATCTAACTACGGCTTTGGCGATGCACGCTTCCGCTTTTATCCCCCGGGTCTGTACTACCTGTTAGCTCTCTTCAAATCAGGCTTCGGCTGGTACGCAGCGAGTCTGTTTACGTTCACTCTTCTCAGCGTAGTGGGTGGACTGGGTACTTATTTCTGGGCACGCTTGTCATATTCGACAAATGTCGCGATGTGCGCGGGCGTGATCTACACGCTGGCGCCTTATCACCTTAACGAGCTTTACCAAGCCTCGCTGTTGTCGGAATACGCTGCCTGCAGCGTGCTGCCGTTTCTGTTTGCCTTTGTCGAAAGAACCTGCCGGCGCAAGAGTGCCGCGGACGTCGCCGGCCTCGCAGCCTCGTATGCGTTGCTGGTACTGACTCACTTGCCGCTCACCGTTATTGGCTCTCTCGCAGTTGCTTTGTACGCGTTGCTGCTGGTGCGCCGTGAGCGGTGCTGGTCCACCTTGAGCAGATTGACCGTTGGTGTGGTTATCGGACTGGCGGCGAGCGCTTTCTTTTGGGCAACGATGCTGGCTGAGTTACCGTGGATCAAAGGCAATTCCGCGAATCAAAATATTTACTACGACTACCGAGCCAATTTTCTTTTCTCTCCTTCAGCCCTGACTAACCGAAACACGTGGTACGCCAACCTGCTGGCGTTAGCTGTGCTTGGATTCCTGCTGCCGGCCGTGGTTCTTTTTAAGAGAAGGACAATGAACCGGTTCACGCTGGCGGTCGCAGTCGTGACGATTGCGTCCTTGCTGATGACAACTGAGCTTAGTCGCCCGCTCTGGTTTGTGATTCCAAAGCTGAAGGAAGTCCAGTTCCCGTGGCGATGGCTGGCTATCACTTCCCTCTTTGGATCGATACTATTGGCAGCGAGTCTGCCGGTGTGGCAAGAGATTTGGCGTCAAAAGATTCGGCCCCTCCACCTGGTCCCGGCGTTGGCAGTGGTGTTATCGCTCTTTTTCGTGGCGACACAGGTGATTTGGGATTCCGAATACTTGCGCCAACCTGAATTCAATTCCCTGCTGGTTAGCAGCCGAGGCTCCGCAAGCTTCAAAGATTGGATGCCTCGCTGGGCGGACGGGAGTACTCAGACCTTTGCGCCTTCTGAGCTAGTCAAGGCAGGAAGCAGAAAAGTATCGGTAACAAACTGGGAACCGGAACATCGTGTATTTAAGATCGACGCCGGACCTGACACGACTGCGCTCATTCGAACTTTCTACTACCCTCTGTGGACTGCGAAGTTCGGTGAACGTTCTATTTCCACGAGGCCGGGAAAAGACGGAGCACTCATTGTCGATGTTCCGGCAGAGGCAACAACCATCTCCCTGGATTTCGTTCAGCCAAGTCACGTGAATATTGTTCGTGTTGTCTCAATTATCGGTTGGCTGACTATCGTCGCTCTTTTTCTTGGAGCAAGGTTCAATCTCTCATTCTCACCGCGATAATTTGACAAAAATTTACAGGATTAAGAAGAAATAGTGACGCCCTCGCCAAGCTGAACTGGCTTTCCTTGAATCATGTTAATCCTATCAATGTCGGAAAGATCCCTTCCGAAATTGCTTACTTTGCGGTAAATTGTTTTCCCGCAATACAAACCTCGACGCAATCGAACAAAAGTGGATAAGACTCAAGCTGCAGAAGTTGTTCCTGGCATTGGCCGTCCGCAGTCCGGCGCACTCACTCGCATCGCAGCGATTGCTCGCAACGCCTTTCGCGAAGCCGTTCGGGATCGCGTCCTCTATAACCTCGTACTGTTTGTTTTGCTGCTAACAGTCGCGGCGATCTTCCTTGGTGAGCTCTCCGGCGGACAGGAAAAGCGGATCATCGTTCACCTCGGACTTAGTGCGATGCTGCTCTTCGGCGTCTTCATCTCGATCTTTGTTGGCGTCGGCCTGGTGTACAAAGAGCTCGAACGCCGCACTGTCTACGCCATCTTTTCGAAGCCGGTTGGACGCGGTGAATTCCTGGTTGGCAAGTATCTCGGCCTTTGCCTGACGCTGCTGCTGAACGTAGTCGTTATGGGCGCGGGCGTGTCGCTGGCACTGATTTATGTGAGTCGAGGTTGGGATCCGCTGGTCCTCAACATCTGGCCGGCGATTGTCCTGATTTATCTTGAGCTGATGCTGTTAACAGGTATCGCCTTGTTGTTTTCATCATTCTCGTCGCCGGCGCTTTCAGCTTTACTCACGTTCTTCGTTTTTATCATTGGCCACTTCAGTGCGGATTTGAAGGGCCTCGCCGGCTCGATGGGTGGTACGGCAGCACGATGGCTTTTTGCGGCTCTTTATTACCTGCTTCCAAACCTTGGCAACTACACGTACATCACTCCAGTTGCGTACGGACAGCATCCCGGCTGGGGAAATGTGATGGCGGCGCTGTTGTATGCGGCAGTTTATGTTTCGGTGGTGCTGGCTGCAGCCACGCTCATCTTTAATCGGCGCAATTTTAAGTAGACGTCATGACCCTGGGCCACAGCAATCGACAAAGAATTCGAGATTTTGTGCTCGTGGGCGTCATCGTCTTCGGGCTCGCCGCCGTGTTCCTGGTGTCGCGAGCCATCGATGCAAATCGTCCCGCGGTCGATCCATCTATAGAAGAAGAGAAACTCTATTTGAGCGGCAAAACCGCGCGACGGATTAGCCTCGGCTTCGAAGGTTTGATGGCTGACTGGTACTGGATGCGATCGCTGCAGTACGTTGGCCGGAAGATTATGGCGGTGCCCGATAATGTTCCGATTGATGATCTGGGCGCGCTCAACTTGAAACTGCTGGCTCCGTTGCTTGACGTTTCCACCACGCTCGATCCTCAGTTCATGGAAGCCTATGAATATGCCGCCGTCGTGCTGCCGGCGGTCAATATTGACGAAGCGATTCGTATCACAAAGAAAGGCGTGGACGCGAATCCGCAAGCGTGGCGGCTCTATCATCAGCTGGGCTACATCTACTGGCAGCGTGGCGACTTCAAAGCGGCCGGCGACTATTACGGCGCCGGAGCTGCGACTCCTGATGCGCCTGCGTGGATGCAAGCGATGAAGGCCCGCATGGAAGCAGAAGGCGGGAGTCGTAATACCGCTCGAGAGATTTACAAGCGCATGGCTGAAGGCAGCAACGAGGAGCAGATCAAAGACATGGCTCGGCGCCGGCTCATGCAACTGGATTCATGGGACCAGCGCGACACTTTGAGAAAGCTGCTGACTGCCTACAAAAACCAGCATGGCCGCTGCCTCAGCGCCTGGAAAGATGTTGCTGCGGTTCTGCAAACGCTGCATATTGCAGTCGATGCCAATGGGGCGCCAGTTGACCCTTCCGGCTTTCCCTATCGACTGGTAAAGGAAGGATGCGATCTGGATTTGGATCCAAAATCAGAAGTGCCAGCTCGCTAGTCGGGCAAATCGCATAGCGGAAGGAGCAAAGGGCCAAACCTGGTTCTAATGCCCGCAGACATGTCGTTGCCCGACTGCCTTTTGCCTTTTGCCCTTAGCCCTTTGTTCATCTTATGCCAATAGTCGAAATCGAAAACTTAACCAAGGACTACGAAGTAGGATTCTGGCGCAAGCGTAAAGTTCGCGCGCTCGACGGTCTCTCGCTGACGGTCAACCAGGGCGAGATTTTCGGATTCCTGGGTGCTAACGGCGCCGGCAAAACCACCACGCTAAAGCTATTGATGCGGCTCATCTTTCCCACCTCAGGTAAGGCCCAAATCCTTGGTCATGAGATTGCCGATATATCGATGCATCAGCGAATTGGGTACCTGCCTGAAAACCCGTACTTTTATGATTATCTGACGGCGCGCGAGTTTCTGGATTATTGCGCTGAGCTGTTCGGATATTCAGCGGCCGACCGTCGCCGAAAAAGTGAAGATTTGCTTCGCCGCGTGAGGTTGGATGAGAAAAGCTGGAACACGCAACTCCGGAAATTCTCGAAAGGCATGCTGCAACGTGTTGGTCTGGCTCAGGCTGTAATCAACGATCCCGAAGTAGTGTTTCTCGACGAACCGATGAGCGGGCTGGATCCGATTGGCAGACGCGAAGTGCGCGATCTGATTGCCTCGCTAAGGCTGGAAGGCAAAACAGTCTTCATGTGTTCGCACATTCTGTCCGATATCGAGGTTTTGTGTGATCGCGTCGGGATTATGAAGCGCGGGAAACTGGCTCACATCGGTAATTTGGACGAGCTAAGACAACGGGCTGGCGAGACTTCAGTCATCGAAATCATCGCCACCTCGGTCGACGAAGCGACATTTAAGAGCAAGCTACCGGCAAACAGCCCGGCGACTATCAGCGCTACAGCCGGAGGCCTTCGCATTCAAGTTCAAAACGAGCGTGATGTTGATGCGATGCTGGCTGTGTTACGAAGCGCCGGTGGAAAGCTGGTCTCGGTTCAGCCGCTCAGACAATCACTGGAAGAGTTGTTTATTGATTAGTAGCTCAGACTTCAGTCTGAGTTCTATTTCATAGCCGAGCTCAAAGAAGGAAGTTGTGTATCTCGATTAACGCTTAGGACTCTTGACAGACTTTCCCAGGAATATGTCGTATCCACGTTGAACTCAGACTGAAGTCTGAGCTACATCACTTCAGCTTAAATCCTGAGACGAGCATTCTGATGTTGGCGCGATCGGTAGTCTCAGTCATCCCGTCGAGAACAACGCTGACTGGAAGAGTCTTGTTGGGAGCGAGCTCGAGCTCCTTTGCTGGCACAAACACCACATAACGTTCTCGCACTGGATTGCCTTGATGGTCAATCACCATTGCTCTTATTTCAAGACCGGTGATCGTCCTGCCAGTAAAGTTACGCACAGTCGTGCGCAGCGTCATCACGATGTCACCGAGAGCGCGATTAGCTTCGTCCGCCTCCGGTTCATCGAGCGCGATGAGCTTGCTGTATTTCTCCCAATCGGGTGAGCCTGGTTGAATAGAGCCGGCAAGTCTGACCGGTCCACCGCCTGAGTTCTTCCCGGCACGCATGAGAAGATAAAACAAACCGGCTATCGCTACCGCTGCTACCAAAGCTACGACGATAACAATATTCCGCCGCGACTGTTCATCTCTGGCAATGTCTCGTTCTGAAGCAACCATGAATTAGTCGAGATTCTAGAATCGCCTTCCGAGTTTTGCAATCAATCAGGACGATCCGCCGATCGCGCAGATTACATTGATTTTGAAAAAGATCTTATCCTGGGCGCTCGTCCGAGGTCTGATGACCGAGAGAATCACAGCCTGAACATTCGATATATGAATCGGCGAAACCCGTGTAATCTGTGGCAAACGTATTCAGCCTCACCATTCAATCTCGCCACTATTAGACTCGCTCGATCATAAAAGGTTCCTGGGCATTACTTGCCAGATCATAAGAATCGACAGGCTCAGTGAGAAGGAACCAATCGTTTCAGCAGCAGCTCGAGTTGGCCGAAGTCGATTGGTTTGGTGACGTACTCATTGCAGCCCGAGGCCAGGGCTTCGGCATGGAAATCTGAAGTGTCGTGAGCTGAGACCACAACGATCGGAACTTGCTTGAGCTGAGGGATGCGCCGAATAAGCCGGCTGGCCGTCAAGCCGTCGATTCGCGGCAGACTGAGATCCATCAAGATAAGATCCGGCGAGATACTCTGAGCTTTTTCGACAGCTTGCTCACCATTAATGGCCTCTCTCACCTCATATCCGCTCATCTCCAGAAGCCGCTTCATCATGGCGCGATTGTCTTCTGAATCCTCGACAAGGAGAATTCTGCGCCGCTGCTGGTCTTTCTGCATGGGACCCGACCCCAAATCACTCACTCGAACCGCCGACTGCACCTCGATCACCTCTCGAAACTCAAGTTTTGTGTATCACTAGAATACGCCGAGCTTTTTTGCTAAGATTCGCACTGAAACCCGACACATTAACTTTCAGCGAGCGGGTCTAATCCGTACACCGAGTCTAACGGTTCACGTGTGCGCCTCCCGTCTGTCGCGGGAAGCCCTTGGTCAAAATAGCTTATGAAGCCCTTGTTATCAGAAGAACGTGACATCGCAACGCTCCAAAACCTTGGGCGAGCATCCCTGCAAATCATTCACGATATCAAAAACCAACTAAATGGTCTCAAACTGTATGCCACGTATCTGCGGAAGCGGATGGAGAAGATCGAGCAGGCCAATGAGCTTCAAGAGACGCTGGCTAAACTCATCGGGGGCATCGACCGAGCGGCAAACGATTTGAATGTGCTGGTTCTGTACGGACGCCCCATCTCGCTGACCAAACACCAGGGGATCGACATTCAGAAGCTGATGCGTACGGTTGCAGCAGGTTGGGCGGAGTCCGACCCGGGCGAGAGGAACTGCGAGCTAGTGCCGGATTCCGACGAAGCTCTTGTCGGTGAATTCGACCCTTCGGCGCTTACGGAGGCTTTCAAGGCAATCTCTTCCGGTGCAGCAAAGGCCGGGATCTCCGGGCGGCAAAACAATGTTCAGGTCAAGATCACGAAAAAAGACATCTCCGGGGTGCCATGCGCAATCATCGAGTGGCAACCCGTAAAGTTTTCCGGTGAGGATCCATTTCGCTCTTTCAACGGCAGCGAGGCGATCAGAATGTCTTTGGCTGCAAAGGTAATTGAAGCCCACGGTGGCTCGGCACAACACAAGAACGAGCTACTACGTGTTTGCTTACCGCTGCTGTAGTAACCAACAACAATTGTGAAAGAACTGGTTTTCAATGAGTAACACTTCAACAGGCGTAGGGGAGGGGAAAAAGGTGGAGAACAAGGACGTGCGGATTTTAGTCGTCGATGACGAGATAGCCGACTCGCTGCGATTGAATTTAGAAGATGAGGGCTATTTTGTAGATACCGCCGCCGCCGGCACCGAGGCGATTGAGCGATTCGATCAAGGCGGACATCACCTGGTAATTTGCGACTTGATGCTGCCGGACATTGATGGTCTGGAAGTAATGCGTCACATAAAAGACACCAGACCCAATACTGAGGTCATCATGATCTCGGGACATGGCTCGACCCCGAAAGCTGTCGAAGCAACCAAGGCCGGTGCTTTTGACTTCGTTGACAAGCCTTTCGATTTTGATGAACTGCAACTCAGAGTTGTGAATGCGCTCAAGCAACGCGAGCTCATTACTGAAAATGAAAACATGCGGCGGCAACTCTCGACGCGCGCGGAATACTTCAACATCATCGGCTCCTCGAAGCAGATGCAAACGATCTATGAAACGATCGAGTCGGTCGCAAAGTCAGACGCGAACGTGCTGATTGTCGGCGAATCCGGCACCGGCAAGGAGCTTATTGCCAACGCTATTCATTACAACTCGCTGCGGTCGAAAAAAGCTTTCATCAAGGTGAACTGCGCTGCGCTGCCAAAAGAGCTAATCGAATCGGAACTCTTCGGACATACAAAGGGTGCCTTTACCGGCGCGCACGCGGATAAAGAAGGCCTGGTCCAACATGCGGCGGGCGGTTCATTGCTGCTGGATGAAATCGCAGAGATGCCAGTCGAGCTCCAGCCAAAGTTGCTGCGAGTTCTGCAGGAAAGAAGCTATCGGAAGATTGGATCTGAGAAGACCTACTCGGTCGACTTTCGCTTGATCTGTTCGACGAACCGCTTGCCTGCCGATGCGATTCGCGAAGGGCTCTTGCGAGACGACCTGTTCTATCGAATCTCAACGATCACGATTCACGTGCCGCCACTCCGCGAACGGAGCGAGGACATTCAATTGCTGACCGAACATTTTCTGAAGATGTACGCGAAGAAATATGACCGGCCGATCACCGGCGTATCACAGGCTGCATATCAGAGGCTCTTTGCGCATAGCTGGCCTGGTAATGTTCGCGAACTCCAAAATGTGCTCGAGCGGGCCGTGTTGCTGGCAAAAGGCAACAAAATCGAACCATTTGACCTTCCTTTCGACAACGGCGGTTTGCCCGAGGGTTCGGCTGCAGCTGCCTGGGACGTACCACCAAACCTGACGCTTGAAGACATTGAAAAGCTCGTGATTGAAAGAACTTTGCAAAGGACCGGTGGTAATAAACAGGCCGCGGCGAATCTTCTTGGGATATACCGTCCTCGTCTCTACAGCAAGATCCGCAAATACAACATCGACGTGGCTAATCTCGTTTCAGCTTGACGTACTGCAGGCTGTCAGCCTGCAGTTTTCAACGAAAGTGCGCCAAAAAAGCAAACAGGCTGGCAGCCTGTCGTACTTCTAATGCCCGGTCAATCAGATTCATGGAATGGCGGAAGACTAGCCGGTATTGATGCGCTGCGCGGCATGGCAGCGCTGGCTGTTGTTTTGTTTCACGTCGTAGGCCAGGCGCAAACCAATCTTCCTCATAATCTTTTGAAATGGCCGATTGTTTTTCTGCAGCAGTTGTCCTCGTTCGGCTACGTCGGCGTGTTTCTCTTTTTCGTCATCTCAGGATTTTGCATTCATCTTCAATGGGCCAAGGCACAGGCTGGCGGAAATGCTTATGAAATAAAGTTCGGTCAGTTTTGGAAGCGGCGCTTTCGCAGACTCTACCCGGCTTATTTAGTTGCGCTCGCGCTCTATCTCCTGGTCATCGCGCTGACAGTGGGGATCAAAGTAACAGGCTCATTCGTCTATGACGTTTTTATGCATGTCGTCATGCTGCACAATCTCGATCCCAAGACCGCCTACAGCATCAGTGGAGTGTTTTGGACTCTCGCGATTGAAGAACAACTTTATCTCGCATACTTCTTGTTGCTGTTCCTCCGGAGGAATTGGGGATGGGGCCCGGCTTTGATCTGCTGCGGCGCGGCGCGCATAGCATGGTTCTTCTTGAGCCACGGCGCCTGGGCCATCTGGGGCGTCAGCATTCCTATTCCTGAAGCGGCAGCGTCACATTGGTTGACCTGGGCACTCGGCGCGGTGAGCGTTGAGGCGGCATTTGGTGTCATCAAGCTGCCGCGATGGTGTAGCAATCTTTGGTTGGGAGCAGCGTGCCTGGTACTTGCCGGCGCTATCTCACAAGTATTCCCCGTTACTGATAAGGATGGATTCATTCACCGTTTTTGTTGGTTGGTCTTGCATCCGGCGTGGGGCGTGGGCTTTTTCATAGTCGTTAACAGAGTTTTTGAAGCTGAGAAAAAATGGCGCGGCTCGTTACAATTGCCGCGCCTCATTGAACTGTTTGCCTGGGTCGGGCTGTCGTCCTATTCGTTATACCTGACCCACAGTTTCGTGATCATGCAAGGTTGGCGCTTTACACCGTCGCATTGGCCCACTCTCGTTAGCAATCTACTGCTCGTCACGCCAACGACGATCGCGTTTGCCTGGATCTTCTACCATTTCTTCGAGCAGCCCTTCATCGGCCAGACAACTCATGTTCCCACAAGCGTTACCGAGGACTCTAGTTCACCTTCGTTGTTCCCACAAATCCTCGTTACTCAAGTTGAGGATTAGCTGCCATCGTATCGAGTTGGGCGAGAGGTTAGGTCGTTGCTCCAATGCCACGGGCTCGTCCCGTGGTGCCTAACGGTTGCCAGCTACACGAAAGGCAGCAACATTCCCCACCAATGCCACGGGCTCGTCCCGTGGTGCCTAACGGTTGCAGCTACAGAGGGCAGCAATATTTCTCACTAATGCCACGGGCTTGCCCCGTGGTGCCTAACGGTTGCAGCTACACCAAAGGCAGCAACATTCCCCACCAATGCCACGGGCTTGTCCCGTGGTCTTTACGTTAAGGGCCTCGAGCAACAAACGTAAGACACCACGGGGCAAGCCCGTGGCATCATTTTTCTAGAGTCCGCCTATTCGTAGCTGCAAACGTGAGACACCACGGTACAAGCCCGTGGCATCAGGAACGGCGATTCGCTATTTGGGACGGCTCGCGGGCGGGAGCTCTAAAGATTTTTTTCATCTTCTCTCCAGCTAATAGCTTTTCGCTTAACAAGATTTATTGTTCACGGTTTGACAACTCAATCCGATCGTAACGCGATGATTGGCTCTACTTTTGTCGCCCGGCTCGCCGGCACCCAGCAAGCGACTAAGGCAACCAGCGCCAGCAACACGGCCACGACAACAAATGTCACCGGGTCGTTCGCGCCCACGCTAAACAACAAGCTCGACAACAATCGCGTCACCATCAGCGAAGCAATTGCGCCAATCGCGACTCCGGTGAGGGCCAACTTCATTCCCTGGCGTAACACGAGCCTTAGAACATCAGGCTTCTGAGCGCCAAGTGCCATGCGAATTCCGATGTCACGCGTTTGCTGCGAGACCGCATAAGACAGCGCTGCATAAATTCCCGTGACTGCGAGCAGCAACGACAGAATCGAAAAGATCGCCAGCAGCGTCATCACGAAGCGCGTCCGCCAATCCAGGCCTCGCACAATCTCGTCCATCGAGCGAACGAGATAAACCGGCATCGCTCGATCGACTTGTCTCACCTCTTTCCTGGAAAGTTCGAGGACGGCGTACGGATCACCCGAGGTTCGCAGCACATAAGCCATAGCAGGAGCCGCAGGATCTTGTTCGAGTGGCAGGTAGATCGTCGGCTGAGAATCTGGTGGAAAGCCATCGCTGCGCACATCACCTACGACGCCAACAACCTGACGGAAAATGTCGCGGCCATTTCCGATCTTCAAGCGCTTGCCCAGCGCATCTTCGTTGGCCCAGAGTTGGCGCGCCAGCTTCGCACTGATTAGCGCCACGGGGGTCGTTCCCATCGTGTCTGTCGTCACAAATGATCGGCCTTTCAACAAACCAATCTTCATTGTCGACAGGTAATCAGGTGAAATCCTGATTGCAGTAACGCGCGGTTCTTTACCTGGCTCGGGAACCGGCTGGCCTTCAATCGCGAGCGTGGTCAAACCAAAGTTCGGATAGAAAGGATGGAATTGGGAGATACCGACTGACTGCACTCCCGGAATCGCCGCCAGCCGGTCGTGTATTTCTTTGAAGAAGCGTTGCCGGCGTTCGCTTTCTTTATACTCAGCTCCGCGAGTTGAGACTCGAAATGTCAACACGCCCTTTGGATCGAAGCCCTGGTCCAGTTTTTGCAGGTTCCGAAAGCTTTGGATCATCAAGCCGGCGCCAATCAAAAGAGCCAGGGACAACGCGGTCTCGGCGATTACGAGCAGACTCTGCAGCCTGCGGCTACGCGGTCCACCAGTCGCGCGAGTCGTGCCTGTTAATCGAGATACAAGGTTGACTCGACGAGCATACAGAGCCGGCACCAAACCCAGCGCTAATCCCGGAATGATCGAGATCGCGAGCGTGAAAAGAATTGCGGTAGCATCAACCTGAAAATTGAATCGAGGAATGTTAAGACCCGCTGGCACCAACAATCCGACGCTTCTACTTCCCCAGATCGTCAGCAGCAATCCGGGAACGGTACAGAGCGACATCAACAACACGCTTTCGATGACTAACTGGCGAAGTAAATGTCCGGCGCTGGCTCCCAACGCTTGCCGAACGGCAAACTCTCGCTCGCGGACCACGGAACGCGTCAACAGCAGATGAGCGACATTACTGGAGGCAATCAGTAGGACAAACAAAACTGCGCCCAGCAGCAGCAGTACGCCCGATCGCACACCGCGCACCACGCTCTCTTTCAGCGGCAAGACCATCGCCGTCACGTTTCTGTTGGTGTCGGGATACTGCTGTTTCAGTGAGGCCGAGATGCTGGCGAGTTCCTGTTGAGCAGTGGAAAGCGAAACCCCATTCGCGAGGCGACCTACGACGTAGTGATCGTTGCCGCGACGCGGCGCACCCGTCTCTGCCACTGCCAGCGGGATCCAAACCTGTGGCTTCTCAGTGAGTCCAAAGATCGGATTATCGAATTCAGCCGGCATGACGCCGATGATCTGATGCGGCACGCCATCAAGCTCTGTTGAACGGCCAACTATGTTTGAATCGCCGCCGAAGCCGTGCTGCCACAGTTCGTAACTCAACACCAGGACTGCGCGCGTTCCGGGCCTATCCTCATCGGCTCCGAAAGTCCGACCCAGAATCGGCTGTACTCCCAAGGCTTCGAAATAACCCGCTGAGACTTGCTGCATGAGCGGAGTTTGAGGTTCGTCGAAGCTGGTGAGCGTGCGGGAAATGTTTAGCGCTGCGCCGATCTTCTCAAAAGAATGACTGAGGCTGCGCCAATCAACGTAATTGCCGGGAGCTGCTGGTTGAGTAACGGCTGGATGGGCTGGGTCAACTTGCCAAATTGCAACGAGGCGGTCGGGCTTCGGAAATCCAAGCGGCTGAATCAGCACGGCGTTAACCACGCTAAACATTGTTCCGGAAATGCCAATCGCAACCGCCATCGCTAGGATGGCGACAATGGTCACCTCGAGATTTCGTTTCAGAAGTCGCAGCGCAAACTTCAGATCAGATAACCACCCAGTCATTCTTCACACCCCCAAACGTCAGCCCCTATCTCAGTGGAAAGAATTCGCGCAATGCGGGAAGGATCCTTTGACTCACGAACGGCCACGCAGATCCGTCATTGAATTCGCGACCGGTGACTCTGTACCCCTTAGCCTGCATCCGGTCGCGCACCGATTTTGTGAAACCGGCAATGTCAACCTGATCAGATACTCGCCGGCCGTCGTAACGCCCCCAGTCGAGATAGAAGCGCTGTGTCTTGTTTGCAGCGCGGTCAACCAAGGCGAGCAGTTCACGATTGCCGGCGCTGAGCGGATAGGCGGATTGAGCCATCCCGTTTCCAAACACGTTCGGATAAGACAACACAGTTTCGAGCGCGCCAAAGCCGCCCTCATCCACCCCGAGCAAGGTGCGCTTTGACGGATCCTGCGCAGTCCGAAACTGCCCATCAATCCACGGCACCAGTTGTTCGACCATCATCCGCCGGTGCACCTCGCGGAAGGTGCGCGCATATTCATAGGCATTCGTTGATTCGACGAATACTGCGATCAGCGGCGAGAGACTCGTTCCAATTTCGCGATCCAACAACGCATCCAAATGCGCGTCGTTCATCATGTTGGTTCCGTAGAAGACGTACAGCGCCGGGTAACGCTTCGTCTGATCTGCGTCGTAGCCTGGCGGCAAGTAAACCCACACTTTTCTTTTGCCGCCCCAGGTAAGCGTCTCGGCACGCGCGGTCGGATTTTCGATTTCAAGTTGGACCACGCGACCGCGCAAGCTGGCGGCGCCAGTTGGCGGGGTGTTTTCCGCTCGGGTCATCATGAGCAGCGAGGTCGGCCCAACAAAATTGAATGCTGAGGATTGAATGGGGTTCTTCGGATCGACAAATGTCTGTCCATGGTTTCGCGAGAATTGATAGACAAGGCGAGCGCCCGGATTGAGCTCAAACGATGCATAGTGCACATTCGTCCCCGCGATGCGGTGAAGCGGCAGGCCCTGGCCCAATTCGAGCATGTCTCCTCGAAGCACGACTTCCGATTCATCGCCCTGGTAAATCAAATGAACGTAACGGTCACCTTCGATAATCGGGAAGCTCTTCTGCGTTGCGAGATATTCGGTGATTCGCGCCACCGCATCCGGCTTCCCTTCTACTTCAGCTACCAGCCGCCCGAATTGCGAAGCGGGAAGTGTTCCGAGTGGCGGCGAGACCCGCTTAGCCATTGCAGCTGAGCCTTCATTTGGCACGATATCTACCGCGGCTATTTCGGCGTAAGAATCACGCGCATAAATTCTGCCTTCAGCAAAGGATGGAGGCGTCCACACCAATCGCGAGAAAAGCTCCAGCGATGCTTGTTCGTTGTAGCCCTGCGGACTTGCGGCAGCAACCGAAAGCAAACCCTGCTTTGTCACCACTACCAGGTGACCGTCCACAACAATGGGCCAGCCATCACCCGGCGTTCTCGAACGCCAGGAAAGTGCTCCGGTGGTGCTATCGACGCAACTCAGAAACGCTCCTGAATAGCCGAACACGTACGAGCCATACACGACTGGGGTTGAGTAATGCAGTTTAAGTTCGCGGGTGGACCAACCAGGCTCTGGCTTAGCGCTGGCTGAGATGCGCAACAACACCGAGCTGTCAGGTTTGTAAGTGATGAGATATTCATCCGGTCTTACCTTCACCGGATTGATAATTCGCTGATAGAAGCCGCTGCCGCCATGTTCGTAGCGCCACAGTTCTTTGCCGGTTTTTGGATCCAAAGCCGACATCGCTGTATCGCCGCTCCATAACACGACTTCCTGCCCACCAAGCCTTGCGAGCATTGGCGATGAATAGTTGACCGTGTCTGATCCCGATCGCCAAACCGTGCCGCCCGTTCGTTTATCGAAAGCGGTGACGGCTTTGTCAGGTGAGCCACCAGTCAACACGATCACCAGATCGCCAGTGACCAGCGGTGAAGTGGTAAAGCCCCAGTGCGGAACTTCAGCTCCCAGTTCTTTGGCAATCTGTCGCCGCCAAATCTCTTTTCCTGTAGTCAGCCGCGCGGCTACCAGCTCGCCGAAAGGTCCCAGCCCGTAAGCCACACCTTCAGCAATCGCCGGCGTGGAAACTGGGCCACCTGTTGAACCGTCCTTGCCCGGGAATGCTGGAGCGAGCGCGACTCGCCAATTTTCTTTTCCCGTGTTCGAAGAAAGTGAAATGAGGTAATCCTTCTTCCCGTCCGAGGTCATCGTCACGGCATGGCCTTCACTGATGACGACGCCCGAATACCCCGCTCCAATCGATTTCCGCCACCGCACCCGTAATGTGAACGGCTTATCAAAAACATTCCTGGTTGTGTCGACAGTCCCATCGAAATTGGCGCCACGCCATCGGGGCCAACCTGATGACTCAAGCGGATCGCTTGAGCCGCGCGTTTTGACAAACTTCTCCCCTGAAGATGTCTGGCCCACCAGCGGGCCTATCGCCCCGCCTATCATTCCCACGATGCCCACGAGAAGCAGAACCCTTACTGTCACGATGTGTTTCATAAGCGTTGCCATGGATCCAATCCGAAGCACACCTTTCCTAAGCTATGAAGACCATTTCACAGCCATCGGGCCACCTGTACAATGATTATGTTGTGAGGCGGGGAATGTTGTTGCGAGTTGGAGAAGAACGTGCGGGCCGCTGCGCCAGAGCGCGTGGGAATAACTTTAGGAGCTCCTGCAAAACTCCTCTCATTCACACCCGGTTTCAACCGGGTGTGTAAGGTACGGAAAAACACTTTAACCGTTTCAACGGTTTCCGCGGCCAGTGGAATGAAACCGTTGAAACGGTTCGAGCGTCCTTGCGGACGTTACCACCCGGTTGAAACCGGGTGTGAATGAGAGGAGTTTGCCAGACTCTTTAGAGTGCCTGCCGAAGGCTGTCGCCGAATCGTGAGCGATAACTGCGGCTTAGTTTCAACTCGGTGCCGTCTTTCAGGATCATCGTGTAGTCACCGTGAGACTGCAGATAAAGCTCCTTAACACTGGCGGTGTTTACGATCGTCGAACGATGGATGCGAACGAAGCGCTCGGGATCAAGCTGCTTCTCGAGCTCAACCAGCGAACAACGATGAAGATACTTCTTCGTACCGGCGTGCAATTGAACGTAAACACCAGCGGCTTCAATCCAGGTGAGATCTTCGGTTGCCAGAAAGATGACGCGTCCGGCGACTTTAATCAGCAGCCGCTCGACATAGCCACGACCATTCAAGTTACCGCGCCCGAGCTTGTTTTGCTGAGCTTGCTCGAGCAGTGAAACCAATCGACTACTCATCTCTTCACGCTTCTGGGTGCGAATGTGTTCGAGCGCTTTGGTGAGACAGGCCGCAAATCTTTCGTCGCTGTACGGCTTCAACAGATAATCGAGCGCGTTGACCTCAAAAGCGCGCACCGCGTAGGCGTCAAAGGCGGTGACAAAAATCGTGACCGGCAGGTTTTCCAAGCCCACCTGTTGAATGACTTCAAATCCACCCATCGTCGGCATTTGAATATCAAGAAAGACGAGGTCCGGTTGTTCGGCTTGAATCATCTGCACTGCATCCACACCGTTGGTACACTCGCCGACGACGGTGACCTCCGGCCGTTTCTCGAGCAGATCCAGCAGCCTCCGGCGGGCAGGCTTTTCGTCGTCAATTATGATGGCTCGAATCTTCTGCATTACTGATGTTCAGTTGTGGCTGGGCTTCGCGATAAGGAAGGATTATTTCGGCGGTGACTCCACCGTTGGGCGTCTCGCGAAGGTTGAATTGGTGCTCGCCGGGATAGAGTTGAGCAAGACGTTGTTGGGTATTCGAAAGACCGATGCCGGCTTTTTCCGCAAGCTGCCAGCCTGATGGCAGACCCGGTCCGTTATCAATCACGGAAAGCTGCAGACTACCGTTGGCTCGCGAAGCAGAAACGGTTATGCAGTTCGCGCGCTGTTGCGCCGCGCCGTGACGAATGGCGTTTTCCACCAGAGGTTGAAGAATCAATCCAGGGACGGCCGCATGCAAAGTCTCGGGCTCGATGGCCATCACAATTCGCAGGCGATCTTCGAACCGCACTCGTTGAATCGCCAGGAAATGATCGAGCGCGGCTAACTCCTCTTCGAGCGAAGTCTCTTGCTGGGACGAATGCTCGAGTGACAATCGCAACAGGTCTCCGAGATGCTCGATCATACGCCGTGCTACTTTTGGCTCGGCTTCGACAAACGCTGAGATTGTGTTCAGGGCATTGAATAGAAAGTGCGGCTGTAGCTGGGCCCGCAAAGATTGCAACCGAGCCTGGGCGAGTAGTCCTTCAAGCTGCAGCGCTTTGAGTTCGCGATTGCGTGACTCGCGATAATAGTCCAACGCCATCCAAACACCGGCGATCAGCCAATAATTTTGGATGTTCCACTGGAATGAATTCGCAAAGTCGGAATTCATTCTAACGGCGACGGGCGCCTGACCGTTCAGCACGTAATCGGCGATGAAGAAGACAATCACAAATACAACGGTCCCGACGACGCTCGCGGGCAAGTGCAGCAGCAATCGCTTCGTGAACGACTGCAAGCGGGCGAAGCGGCCGTCCATCAGGATTATCAAAGGCGTCAATGCTCCCCAAACGTACCAACGCGTGAAGGCGAGGCGCAGACTGGCGCCTGAGATTCCCTGAGCGCCTCTAAAGGAGAAGAACAAGCCGATGAGCGTGAAGATGCAAAACCCGATGAAGAGTCTCTTGCCGAATCTGTCCCACCATGATGTTGAGCTTGATGTCATGGATTCCTGGCTTACAGGTGTTCAGAGTTCAAACTTTAGTTTGTCGTTTCGCAGGCACACGATCTAAAGATTGAACTCTAAGCGCCTGTTAGTCGAGCGCGTAGGTTGCTACGCTGGTTGGCGTTTCGAAACAGCGGACCTTGTAAATCTTTACCCGGTCATCATCAACGCGACTCGCAATGCGCTCGAGCACATATTTCGCCAGGTTCTCGGCCGAGGGCTGCAGCTCATCAAACGGGGGCAGCTCGTTGATGTTGCGGTGATCAAGATATTGAACGATTTCATCCGCCGCAGCTTTCAACTCTACAAAGTCGACTAGCAGTCCAATATTATCCAGCTCGCTGCCACGAGCATAAATCTCAATCTTGTAATTGTGTCCGTGTAAGTTCTCGCATTTTCCCTTGTAGCCACGCAATTGATGCGCGCTCGAGAAATTGCGTTCGATCATTACTTCAAATGTTCCGTTAGAAGATGTCATCTGAATTCAATCTATGTCTGTTAGAGAGAGCCCAAATAAACTTCGTTCTCGTGATAAACGAGTCCGAGCTTTACTCGATCAAGCCAACCGGCACGACCTAAAACATTGCGGTTGAAGTCGGCCGCCTCCGCAAAGTAAACGATCGCTTCAAACGCGATCCCTAACACCGAAACTACTACGGTATGACCGTACGTAGTGAACGCACCGGTCACCGTATTAATGTTCTGTCGAAACCCGCTTTCAATGGTTAACCCCAAATTCTCACCAACTCTCCGTTCGAAAATGCAGCAACTCGCACCTGTGTCGACTTGAGCTTCGAAGTTTGCACTAAGATCGCCACGATGAAGAGTGATAGGAAGGAATATCCCGTTTCGAGCTAGAACGTCCCGAAACGTGTGGTCAAAGTCGAGTTGATAAGCCATGACTACCAGCCTCCCCAGGAACCACCCTTCGTAGGCGGCACGTGAACTAGGAGGGCCGAAGGGTAACCATTGCTGCTCGCGGCGATCTGAGCATCACGTAAGGTATTTCCCGTGGCGACCAATTTGTCCCCATCCAAGGCAACATGTTGACCGGCATAGTCATCTGCATGAGCCTTTAGCCATTCCACCGAAAGCTGTCCCTTCTTCGGATCTGATCGCGGCAATTCAAGCGGGGCATCTGCCTCCATTCCGTTGCCACTGTTTGCGCGCTCGGACAAAAAGCGGACGAGGCTCTGTTGCTCTTCCGGAGTTAGTTTACTTGCCCTCTCCATCAGGTCATGTAGCAGATCTTGTGACATAACCGAACTCCTCTGAATCGCATTATCTCGCGACAGCAGAACCTACTTCAAACACCCGGGCCAGATCGCCGATATTGGAAGTGATGCGACAGGGCGGCAAGCTCTGCAGAAACGTGCGACCATAACTCTTCGTCCGCAACCTTGGATCCAGGACAGCCAGCACGCCGCGATCAGTCGTGCTTCGAATCAAACGACCGAGGCCTTGCTTCAAGGAGATTACTGCCTGAGGCACGCTGTACTCGAAGAAACTCGAGCCTTCATTCTCTTCGATGAATCGCTGACGAGCCGCTACGATTGGATCGGTCGGAACCGCAAACGGCAACTTGTCGATAATCACGCATGACAACTGTTCGCCGCGAACATCGACCCCCTGCCAAAAACTCGACGTCGCAAACAATACCGCATTTGGAGTCTCGCGAAATGTCTTCAGCAACTGACTCTTTGAGGCGCTACCCTGAACGAAGCAGGGAAAATCCAGGTGTTCTGAGGCGAGGTCGTGAAGCGACTGCATTCCCGACAAGCTGGTTGACAACACGAACGCGCGACCATCAGTAGCTCGGACTATCTTGATGACCTCCATCGCTGCAGCCGCGGCCCATTGCGGAGATCTTGGATCGGGCATAGTTTGCGGCAAGTAGAGCAGCGCCTGCGTCTTGAAGTCGAAGGTTGATTCAGCAATTAGATCTTTTGCTTCATGTAAACCCAAACGATCTTTGATGAACGAAAAGTTTCCCGCGCTCGACAAAGTTGCCGAGGTCAACACGACCGTCGGCACATTATCGAAGAGCTTGTCCTGCAGAAGCCCGGAAACATCGATGGGCGAAGCGCGCAGGAAAACGCCGCGCCCGCGACGCTCGAGCCAATAAACAAACTTCTTGTCGGCGCCCGTGACGATGAAATGGAGATCAAAACAGATCTGCCTGAGGCGGCGTACGATGTTTTCGACCTCGGCCGGTTTCTCCTGCAGCGCATCCAACGTCGTTTCCAATCTCTTGAGAGTTCCATCGAGTGCGACGTAAGCATCACCCAACGGAGTAGCTTCCATTTCTCCATCACGGTTCTTGCGCGCAAAAGTGCCAGGCACAAGCGGGAAGCGAGACTCTTCTCCGCGGCCTTCTCTAAAGCCCATCCAAAACTGATCTGCAAACCGCTGTAGCCGCGCCGCGCTCTTCGTCACTTCCCGATCGACTTCGGCGTTTTCAAAGTTGGCATTACTGACATCTCGAACCAGATCGTCGATTTGGTAATTGGACACCTGGGCGCCGAAGTATTCGGAGGCGACGTCTTCAATCATGTGCGCTTCGTCGAGTATCACAGCCGAGTAATCCGGCAGCACTCGACCGTAGGCGCTATCACGCAATGCGAGATCAGCAAAGAACAAGTGGTGGTTCACGACGACGATGTCGGCTTCGGTGGCTCGGTTACGCATGCGCGTGATGAAGCATGGATCAAAGTCCGGACACTTTTGGCCGGCACAGGTTTCCGAGCGAGCGTCAATGTGTCTCCAGAAAGAAAGGTTCTCAGGTAGAAAGGCGAGTTCGGCGCGGTCTCCGGTTTCAGTAGTCTTGGCCCAGTCAGTTACTTCGTCGAAGTAGTCCATTTCTTCCAGGCCACTGAGAACCGGCGAGTCACCCGAGCGATGAAAGCGCTGCAGGCAAAGGTAGTTGTTGCGGCCTTTCATGTACGTTGCGGCAAATCTTTTGGGCATGATGCTCTGCAGGAAAGGAATGTCTTTCTCCATGAGTTGTTCCTGCAAATTCTTGGTGCCGGTGGATACGATGACGCGACCTCGACCACCGACGGCAGCGGCGACTGCGGGGACAAGGTAAGCGAGAGTCTTGCCAGTGCCGGTGCCGGCTTCGACGATGAGGTGATGCTTGTCATCGAACGCGCGCATCACGGCCTCGGCCATTTGGACTTGACCGGGGCGATATTCGTATTCGGGATGCGCCCGCGCAATTAAGCCGTCCGGGCCAAAGACTTTGTCCATATGGTTTCGAGCGACTCGTTCGTATTACTTCACATAGATGGAACTGAGAAACTCCTCGCTGGATTTCAGCCGCGTTCACGCGGCTTGCCCGCTTAGGGTTACTAGACCAGCCCCGACAACTCGCGGCTGGGTTGACGCGACCATTCAATTTAGCGCGCTTTAGCGTGCTTCCCAACTTGGCTTCAGCCAAAACCTCAGCCGCGTTCACGCGGCTTGCCCGCTCAGGGTTACTTGACCAGCCCCGACAACTCGCGGCTGGGTACGTCGTGGCGATTCAACTTAGCGCGCTTCAGCGTACTTCTCGAACAGGCTTCTGCCAAAACCTCAGCCGCGTTCACGCGGCTTGCCCGCTTAGGGTTACTTGACCAGCCCCGACGACTCGGGGCTGGGAACCTCGCGGTCGATTCAATTTAGCGCGCTTTAGCGTGCTTCCCAACTTGGCTTCAGCCGTCCTCATCATTCGTAATCCGCTCGAGCCGATCAACGGTCGTTCCCTTTCGATGATGCTCCTTCTGATTACGAATGTAGTCTATCACCCACGGCAGATCCTTCGTCCCAAAACTCACCACGCCATACCCGCGTTGCCAATCTAACAACTTGTGCTTAACCAAATCGTGGTTTACGTAATGCGAACTTGCGCCTTTCACCATCCCAATCCACTCACTAATCTTAACAGTCGGCGGAATCGTCACCGCAATATGTACGTGATCTTCAACCCCTCCGACTTCATGAAAGATCAATCCGTCGGTTTTCAATGCGTAGTTTCGGATGTAACGATGCAGACGCGGCTCAATCACCTCTGAAATCAAGGGCCGGTTATGTTTTACGTGCCAAACGAAATGTAAGTTGATCTCAGAATAGACATTATTGGACATGGCTGAAGCCCCCACTTCAGAAGCACGCTAAAGCGCGCTTGATTAATTGTGTGGTGGCTTCCCCAGCCCCGAGTCGTCGGGGCTGGGCTAGTAACCCTGAGCGGGCAAGTCGCGTGAACGCGACTGGGAAATCAAACCTCTAATGACCGTGAGGAACTACTTCGAGAAATTCCAAATCATCTTACCAGTACGGTCAATCAAATGCTCTTTGCCGTCTCCCGTTTCGACCCGAGCTAAGCCTCCCTTGAAGGGCGTTACGTGGCCAAACTGCGGTTCGATCGCGAAGTTGCCGGTCCGATCAATAAAGCCCCAAACGTAATTGCCGTCGCTCCCGATAATCATCACACCCGCCAAACCTTCAGAGAAACCCTGCGTTCCACGAAACAACGGTTCGATGACAACCTTGCCAGCCTTGTCGATGAAACCGATCTTATTAAAAGACTGGACGGGCGCCAGTCCTTCAGAGAAGGGCACGTTGATGTGCCAACGGTACTCCTCCATGGCCTGCTGACGCGGCGTGCGCTGCCGCCACAACGGGATCTCAAAAGCCTCCTGACCTGACTTCGTCAAATACACTGCGCGCGGAGAATCTCCCTGATACACAGCGGCAACCAAACCATCTGCAAACTCCGAGTCCACGCTAAGAAATTTTGGCGGGATAACAAATTTCCCCGAGCGATCGATAAACCCCCAACCCTCTCTTCCCATTACTCTGGCAAGCCCTTCAGTAAAGTCGCGAGGCTGCTGTGTGAATTGGGGCGACACCACGAACTTACCTGTCTTGTCGATAATACCGTAGAGCCATTCGTGGTCTTTCAGCACTTGTATCCACGTACGCCCTTCAGAGAAGTCGCCCGCGTAATCGAACTGCGGCTCGATGACGACGCGACCACTCTTGTCCATGTAGCCAAACTTTCGTTCCTGGCCATCGGGTAACTGAAATCTCGCCAAACCATCATGAAAGGAAACTTCATAATCATTGGTTTCGAGCGGCGTAAACTTTCCCTGGATATCAACGATCCCGTTTACACGCTTCTCGCCATCCCAGTAAAAGACGTAAGCGACACCATCAGAAAACTCATTCGCGCGTACGTACCGAGGCGCAATACGAAACTTCCCAGTGCGATCAATGAAGCCCCATTTGCCTTTTGCATCAGCTACTGGATGCAGACCCGGGTGCGGATCCGGATTCTGTGCCAGACACGGCACCGAGAGAATTACGGACAGACAGAAACCAACGAGAATGCTCTTTTTCATCACTGCTTACGATGCGAACGTTCTGGGTTCGGGTCATCACCATCCGCGATGGTCGTAGATTCCTGCACAAACTCACCGTTCCGCTTGACGTAACCGTACTTACCAACAAATCGCGGTGCGCAGCAGAGACATCGTCCCATATATTCCACGTGACCGACGGAGACTCGAGCTTGTGCATTCTTGAATGATGAGGCCATTTGGAATTGCGGTTTAATTACTATTGCACCCGCCTTGTCGATATAGCCGTAATTACGAGGCTGGCCGCAATGGGAATCTGTTGGGCCACCAAAGTTAACGGACGCGAGACCTTCTGAGAAGTCTCCAGCATCGAGGAATTGAATCGGAATTGCGACTCGTCCTTCTCGATTGAGATAACCCCACTTGAGATTATCGAGCGTTCTGCGAGTATGAACAGATTCAGCCTTTTCGAGAATCGCTGCCGCAGCTAGTCCATCAACGAAATTGCGCAGTGCGTTATATCGCAACTCAACAACTACGCCTCCGCTTTCGTTGATGTAACCCCACAGCAGATTGGGCCTTCCATCTATGTCAGGAAGTTCTTCATCGACGACTCCAACACGGGCAAGACCGTTTTCAAAGGGCAGGGCCGCATCAAAGCGCGCCGGAATTGCGACTTTCCCGGTTGAGTCGGCGTAGCCCCAGTGCCCCTTCTCGTAGACTGGTTTAAGCGCAATAGTTTTCTGAACTGACCGCGCGCCAACGACAAAAACGGCACTCAACAGAATGAACATGAAGAGTCGGAATTTCAGTTTCATTGAGATTTGAAGCAATCGGCTGATCCTCGCAGGAATTGCCCTTTCGACTTACTGTTGGGTTTCTAGATGTCCGGCGGACGATGATCGCTGCCTTGGATCGTTGTTCTTAATCATCGCGCCATCATAGTAGTCCGCTCGAGCCTACCGACCGCGGCAGCCATAATGCTCTTCCTTATCTCGAATGTAGTATGCCACGGGCTTGTCCTCTGGTAATCACGATGAGAAGCTATAAAAAGTCCGATTGCGATTCGAGTAATGCCACGGGCTTGCACCGTGGTTTCTCACGCTCGCTGCTACTGGAAAGCTCCTGATCAGCAGCCAGCGTGAACTACCACGAGGCCAAGCCCGTGGCATCCCAACTAGTTGAGCACAGTTTGCTTTAGCTTTCAGCATGACGCTCCACCGGGCAAGCCAGTGGTATCATTCGAAACTGACCCAGGCAGATTCGGACCGACCTTCCCATGAAGTTCAAAACGAGACTATTTGTGATTCTATGGATTGCGGGCATGGCAGGTGTGCTCTCGTTCCTACTAGTAGACTTGTCCGCATTTCTAGCGAGCCTGCCGGTAACGGCGGGAACCAGCCTGCCTTTTCCTCCTTTGGTGCTAAAGCTTCTAAGCATAATTCAAACCACAATACTCCTTTCAATCGCAGTGCTCGTCGGCGTTGTGCTTGCTCATAGAGTGGGCTTATCGTCACCGGCAGCGGAAGCAGCCGCCGGACGAAGAAACCTGGTGGCGGCCTTCAAGCCACAAATTGTTCCCGGCTTAGTTGGCGGTTTGGCGGGTGGTATCGCAATCCCTCTAACCTGGTTGCTGTGGAGACCTTTTCTACCGCCGACGTTTGTGACGCGAGCCGAGCAGCTAAACAGATCGCTTCCATTCCCGACACGTCTGCTTTACGGCGGCTTAACGGAGGAATTATTGCTCAGATGGGGGGTGATGACCCTTTTAGTCTGGTTAGCGTGGCGACTGCTTCAAAAAGGGAGAGGTAAACCGCGCACTATCTGGTTTGTGTGTGCGATTATCATTTCATCTGTAATTTTCGGTTTGGGACATCTACCCGTCGTCACCGCACTGGCTGTTAATTTCACGGTCGCGATTGTTGGCTACATCGTCTTCGCAAATTCGCTGTTCGGTCTTATTGCCGGCTACCTTTACTGGAAGAGAGGTCTGGAAGCGGCGGTAATCGCGCATATGTCGGCTCACGTTGTCATCATTACGGCAATCTATTTGGGAACCTGAGCGACATTAGTGAATCGCGGTTGAGACGCCTCCTTCCTCATCGGTTCTGAAATCACAGTCCTTATCTTTGTCGATATATTCCAGCCACCCACTCTGGTTAAGCTTTTCAATCGCCGCTGCAAACTCGCGCTGATTGTAAACCTCATCTACCTATGCTCCCATTGCTTCGGGGCGTTGGGTGGTGGCCTTCAATCTCTTCGGATACAGCGGAAACTTCCCAGCCAGTTCAGCTACACCTTGCTGCACTTTACTACGCACTGATTCCGACTCAGGAGCGTGAATGACCTCAGCGATCAATCGTCCAATCTCACGCATCTCCGGTTCCTTCATTCCCCGCGTCGTAACTGCGGGCGTTCCGAGGCGCAGTCCGGACGCAACGAAAGGCTTGTTCTGATCAAACGGAATCGTATTCTTATTAACGGTGATGTTGGCTTCCTCCAAAGCTTTCTCAGCAACCTTACCGGTGACGCCTTTGCCGTCCATCCATACGTCCACGAGCATGAGGTGATTATCCGTGCCTCCGGAGACCAAGCGCAGACCTTGCTCCTGCAGTTCGCTCGCGAGCGCCTTCGCATTCGCCAAAGTCTGGCGCTGATATTCTTTGAAGTCTTCGCGCAAGGCCTCGCCAAACGCGACTGCCTTTGCGGCGATGATATGGACCAGAGGCCCACCCTGAACTCCCGGAAACAGCTTGCGATCAATCTCCTTCGCGTGCTCCTCTTTGCAGAGAATCAGACCACCGCGAGGTCCACGCAGCGTCTTGTGCGTGGTCGTCGTTACATAATCAGCTACCGGCACGGGCGACGGGTGCAAACCAGCAGCGACTGGTCCGGCAATGTGGGCGATATCAGCAAACATGCGCGCGCCAATTCCTTTGGCAATCTCGCTGATACGATTGAAATCGATGATTCGAGGATAGGCAGACGCGCCACAGACGATCAGCTTCGGCTTGTGTTCCTCCGCGATTTTTTGCAGCTCGTCATAATCGATCGTTTCGGTCTCACGAGAAACTCCGTAGTCAGCAACCTTGTAGCTAATGCCGGAAAAGTTCATTGGATGGCCGTGCGTCAAGTGCCCGCCGTGTGACAGGTTCATGCCGAGTATCTGATCGCCATATTGAATCGCCGCCAGATAGACCGACATGTTGGCCTGAGCGCCGCTGTGAGGCTGCACGTTAGCGTGTTCAGCGCCAAACAACTCTTTGGCGCGATCGATGGCCGTCTGCTCAATGACGTCCGTCCACTCGCAGCCGCCGTAATAACGCTTCTTGGGATAGCCCTCAGCATATTTATTAGTGAACACTGAACCCGCTGCCTCCAGGACTGCTTCGCTGACGAAATTCTCCGAAGCAATGAGCTCGAGTCCGTTGGCTTGGCGAGCCACTTCGTTGTCAATGGCATCCGAAATGACGGGATCCACTTCGGCTAATGACGCGTTCTTAAGGTCGGTCATCTAAATCATCCTTGATGAATTGTTCGTAGAACTCTGTCGTCGAAAGCTGCAGGATTTGATGGTACATCACGCCGAGCCGAATACGGTAGCGCAGTTTTGGGGCGCGGTGCCTGTCACCGTTTTGGTTCCTCGGCGGCTTGGCACCGCGCCTGTTGGGCAAATGAGTTTCACAAAAACTGCTCGTCTTCAACAGCAGAGCGACCAAAGCGGCGACAGGTCGCCGCACTCCAAAGTTGCTTTGCCTAACCGGCTAAGCGAGAATGTTCAACCTATGCGCTGGTCACAATACTTCATTCCTACTCTCCGCGAAGACCCGGCTGACGCCGAGGTCATCTCGCACAAACTACTTTTACGTGCAGGTGTGATCCGGCAACTTTCAGCCGGAATTTATTCATTTCTGCCGCTGGGACAGCGCATCGCTGCGAAGGTGATGCGAATTCTGCGCGAGGAAATGAACCACATCGGCGGCCAGGAATTCTTTCTCCCGGCTTTGCATCCAGCGGAAGTCTGGCAGGAGTCCGGTCGCTGGGATGCTATCGGCGACGAAATGTTTCGGCTGAAGGATCGCAAAGGCACTGACTTGTGTTTGGGCATGACGCATGAAGAGGTTTTCACCACGATTGCTCGTAACGAGATTCGTTCTTACAAACAGTTGCCGCAGGTCTGGTATCAGATTCAAGTGAAGTTTCGGGACGAAGCCCGGCCAAAGTCAGGCCTCATGCGACTGCGCACTTTCATCATGAAGGATGCATACAGCTTCGACGTCGATCAAGCCGGGCTTGATCGATCTTTTATCGATCAACGAGAAGCTTACAAACGCATCTTCGATCGATGTGGATTGAAGTATGTGATCGTCGAGGCTTCATCAGGAGCGATGGGCGGTTCTGAATCAAATGAGTTCGTCGCCAAGACCGACGCGGGCGAGGATCTGGTTGCCACCTGCGCTAATTGCGGCTACGCAGCGAATGTCGAGAAGGCCACCTCGCGACTTGCGAAGATTGATGATGAGCCGGGGCCCGACGCACCAGAAGAGTTTCCAACTCCTGGTGTACGTACCATTGAGGACCTCACCCAGTTTCCTGGAGGGGCTCCTGCTAACCGCCAAATCAAGACATTGGTTTATGTTGCCGAAAGAGCGAGTAGCGTAACTGGCGGGGTGGGATTTGAACCACAGCCCCTACTCGTCCTGTTGAGCGGTGATCATCAACTGCATGAAACGAAACTCGCCGATTCGATTGGAGCGATCTCGGTTCGACCTGCCCATCCCGACGAGGTGCGTCAGCTATTGGGGGCAAGCCCAGGCAGCCTTGGAGCGGTTAATGCGACGGCAGTGGACCGTACGTTAGAGTACGATCTCAAAGATTTATTGACCCAGAAATTAATAGGCAAAACCAAAAGTCCGCCTCTCCGCATCATCGCGGATATGAATCTGAGAGGTCGTCGGAATATGACGACCGGAGCAAATAAGGACGACCGTCACCTTCGCGGGGTTAACGTCGATAGGGATATCAAGGTCGACAAGTGGGATGACTTGCGCCTTGTCGGCAGCGGTGAGGCATGTCCGCGTTGTGACTCAGGTTCGCTTGAAGTTTACAACGCAATGGAGATTGGCCACATCTTCAAGCTTGGCACCAAATACTCAAAATCGATGGGCGCAACCGTGCTGACGCAGGACGGTAAGGACGTACCCATCATCATGGGCAGTTACGGCATCGGAGTGGAGCGCATCATGACCGCTGCCGTCGAGCAAAGCCACGACAGTGATGGAATCGTCTGGCCCAGATCGATCGCGCCTTTTGATGTGGTCATTACCATTACTAACATGAAGCAGGACGAGCTTCGCCAGGCTGGCGAGAAACTCTACAAAGACTTGCAACGTTCGGGGCTCGACGTGTTGCTCGACGATCGAGACGAGCGCGCGGGCGTGAAATTCAAAGATGCGGACTTGATTGGCGTGCCTTTCCGCATCGTCCTAGGCAAGAAAGTCGCTGATGGCTTGGTAGAGTTGTTTGCTCGACACGCTAAGAGTACTGAAGACGTGAAGCTTAGTGAGATCGTCGCGCGAGTACAAGCATTATCACTCGCCGGCTAAACGGGCGTTAAGAGTTCAATCAGCTTTGCCCGAAAAATCTTAAATCCCACCTGCGGGAGTTGGTGGATAGTTCAAGTTCGACCTACAAAGAGGTTGGGATTGGTCCTTTGAATCCCCTCAGCGGCAGCTGAGGGATGTTTCAAGTGCAGCCTCGCTCGCAAGTTTTCAACGGAAATAGGCTGGACCTGAACCATCCACCAGCTGCCGCAGGTGGGATTCATTAACAACGACATCAAACATTGGTAGGCTGGACCTGAAGCAACCACCAGCTGCCGCAGGTGGGATTTAAGAGTTTTCGGGCAAAGCTAGTTCAATCTTTGGATTGCGCGGCGACAAGATCGCAAACTGAAGTTTGAACTCTGAACACCTGATCGGGCAGGTTCGCATTAATCATGAACGACGACGGCATAAGTGCAATTGTCTCGATCTTGGTGCTGCTATTCCTGCTGGCACTTGTCTTCGTGCCGCTGGGATTGTTCTTCGTTTACGTCTTCTTCCAGACCAGCAAACGAAAACGTATTCGTGAGCGCATGCTCTCAACTCATCGAGAGCTCGTCGGCAGCCGGCGTTGGTTCCCAGCTCGCTATGCTTCGCAACCCAGATTCGATTCGTGGTTCAAGATATTTCCGTGGGAGGGCGCCGGCATCCTGGTGCTAGCGCCGGGAAGCGTTCTTTTCCTTGGTGAAACCAATTCAGGCGTGCCAGTCAACCTTCAATTTGCGCCTTCTAATTCAAGTCTGGAGTGGATCGGCAAGACGCCGTTTCCAAATGGCGCTGTCTCCTGGTTTGTGTTTACCACTGCGAATGGGAAAGTATATTTCAGCTCTGAAACGGGCGCGTTCGTGTTTGGCTCACACCGAACGACTGAAGAAGTTTTTAGAGAAGGCTGGCACAGCTTTGTTGGAGCTCAGCTACCGCCTAAGATGTAGGCTCGCCTGCATGGCCCGCTAATCAGTAGTTTCATCATCATGGGTTTTCATCTTCGAAATCAATTTGCAGCTTTTTTGGCAGTTGCACTCACAGCCTTCGCTCTGCCCGTTGTTCACGCGCACTTACAGGAGGATCTTCCTGAACTTGTGCGGCGCATAAAACCTTCGGCGGTGGCTATTCAGACTTTCGATAGTCATGGCGATCCGCTTTCGCGCGGCAGTGGCTTTTTTATCGATACCGATCGTGTCGTCACCAATCGACACGTAATCGAAGGCGCAGTGCGAGCCGAAATACATTCCTCTACCGGCACCGTCTATCCAGTCAAAGGCGTGCTGGCCGTGGATGCGGAAGGAGACCTGGCGCTCTTGAAAGTCGACGCGCCACCCGGCGTAGCTCGTCCGCTGTCTTTAGATCGAACTTCTCCGCAAGAGGGCGAAAGCGTCGTCGTGATCGGAAACCCGTTTGGTCTGGAGGGCAGCGTTAGCAACGGCATCGTTTCGGCTGTTCGAGACATTCCGACGTTCGGTAGAATAATTCAGATCACTGCGCCGATTTCGCCGGGTTCAAGTGGCAGTCCCGTCGTGAACATGCAAGGCCAGGTACTTGGCGTCGCTACTTTGCAAATCACCGGTGGTCAGAGCATCAACTTTGCGATACCTGCGGAAAGAATCTCGCAACTACAAACAGGCGCATTGACATCGCTGGCTGATCTGGTTACGGCTGCGAGCCGAAACAAACGTGCCAAGGCAGTCCAGTTCTTCCGAGACGGACTCAGCTTCCTATCAAAGGATGACTGCGAAAAGGCGTTGCCATATTTCGAAAAGGCCGTTGAATCAGACAATCAATACGCTGAGGCCTGGGCGCAAGCCGGCTTTTGTAACGAAAAGCTGGGCCATCACAACGAAGCCATTGACGCGTCGAAGAAAGCAGTAGCGCTGCGACCGTCAGCAGAGTCGTACTTCAATATCGGCCTCGCCAGCTTCTATCTCAAGCAGTACAAGGAATCCGCTGACGCATATCGACAGGCGATTAAGCTCGATCCTTACAACGCGGCTGATGCTTATTACGCGCTCGGACTGACTTATCGAGATTGGGCCAAGCCGGACGATGAGATTCAGGCTTACAAGCAGGCAATTAAACTAAAGCCCGATTTCACGAGCGCGTACGAACGCCTGGGAACGAGGTATTTGCGATCCAAGAAGTACTCGGAGGCCGTTGATATATTCAAACAGTTGACGATTCTCAAGCCTGGGAATGCGAGCGCTCCAAATAATCTGGGCGAGGCGTATTTGGAACTCGGCAAGCTCAACGAAGCTATGGAAGCGTTTCGGCAGGCGATTCGTTTGAAGCCTGATTCCGGTCGTGCCTACTACAACCTGGGCAAATGTTTTCTTGCCATGGGCAACCGCAACTCCGCCGTCGAACAATACAACATCCTTCAGAACATCGATTCCGACTGGGCCGAGAAGCTGGATCAGCTGATTAACCCTTAAAGACAGCGGCAGTCGGCAGCAGCAGTAGGCAGTAGGCAGTACGCGACCCCACCAAGAATCTCGTGAGACCCAAAGGGGAGGTACGTCAGGAGGCAGTGGCAAGCGGCAGGCAAATCAGAAGTAAGAAATGCTCAAGACACCACCACGACAACAAACTTCAAACGTGAAGGAGTTAAGAGCTATGCAAACAACGCGCGGCTTTCGAGATCTAAAGGTCTATCAAATGGCTTTTAGGCTTGCCATGGAGATTTTTCAAGCATCGAAGGCGTTTCCACAAGAGGAACGCTACTCGTTGACTGACCAAATCCGACGTTCGTCACGAAGTGTTGCGACAAACATTGGCGAAGGTTATAGGAAGAGAAGATATCCCAGAATGTTCGTCAGTAAGATGGCTGATGCTGACGGAGAAGCAACAGAAACCCAGATCTGGCTGGATTTTGCTACTGAATGTCAGTACATGCGGCAGGACCAGAAAGAGCGATTTTTGGCCGATTATGCAGAGATTGGGAAAATGCTTGGCGGCATGATCGCTCATCCCGAGAAATTCGCTATGTAATCAAACGTACTGCTTACTGCCGCTGCCGACTGCCGCTGTTTCTTTCACTTCGACGCTTCATTCACGAGGGCGGTTAACGCGTTGTCGGCCAAAATCTTATTCTTCGGTAAGGATCCGTGGAGGTCACAGCCGAACACGGCGTAAGTCAATGGCAGGGGCGTATCAAACTGGGCGCCGGTGCGACGATTACCGAGCAAATCTTCTCCCAATAACGATCGGCGCGTAACCCGCCCGTCACCAGGTGCGAACATTGCTTCCGTCGCAGCCTGTTTTGTGATGCGTTGTCCAGTCGAAGTTCGATAATCGCGAGGTCGAGTTAACGTGATCCAGCGATTGCGTTTTGCTTCCCACATCACGACCGGAGCGTTAAAGGTTTCCTCGCAATCGCCTCCAATCGCAAACAGTCGCACGGGCACATCTCCATCGATTGGCGCATCAAGGGCTGCATGGAAGAGTTTAGCGCGCTGCAACACTGCCGCGAGATATCCGTCAAGATCTGCCACCGAGCGCTTGCGAGAAGGCGCTACTTCGACGCTGGCGCTGACTCCTTCATACCGCCGGCGGTATTCCGGATCATTGATCGGCGACCAGCCGTAACGCTTCCAACTCTCCGGGTCATACAGATCTATCGCGAGTGGTTGCAGGTTCTCATCCAGGAATTTGGCGACGCCTTGATGGGGTAACAATTGAAAAATAGCCGGCGCAGTGATCGACTCTTCAGCCGTCAACCGGTTCAGCAAAGGAATTCGCGTTCTTAATCCCTCTGTAATTGAGTAGCCTTCAATCAAAGTTGTGAATGCGTCGGCCGAACCTTCGTTGGGAGTGCCCAGCATAACAATCTTGTTGATTTCCGAGGCGCCTGACCAGTTCGGCTTCGGCTGAGTCGAACTACTCGGCAAATCTGAATCGCCGTACATCGCAGCGTATCGCGCGATCAATCCACCCATCGAATGTGCCAGAACGTTAAAACGCAGATCAGGACGCTGCAACTTGGTCTTCAGTTCGCGTACACGAGTGATTAGCAGCCGCGCGTTTTCAACATTGTCTCGGCGGAAGTCATACGGAAAGACGTAAAAAGTATCACGGTCTCCATCAGCGCCCGGGTTAGACCAGTCACCTTCGCGATACCCGCCGAAATAACGCAATGCGTCCAGCAGCTCTTTGTATACGTAGACCTCGGGAAGCAGCTTGGCGAGACGCACTGTTTCCACAATTTTTGCGGGCACTACATTGTCGCGATTGTTGGCGAGATCGGGAGTCATCGGCAGGTTTGAACTTTCGTCATCCGAGCGCAACGCCGACGGCCAAATAACCTCTCCCGTTTTCGAGTTCACCAGCTGAGTGCCAAGTATGCCGGGGATGACTATTATCGGCCGCTTGCCTTTCCTGGCTCGCGCCTCGGCAAAAATACGTTGAAGGTTTGGCGTGCGCTTCGGCGCAATGCATGCGGACGTGAGGAGGATCGCGAGCAATAGCAAAAAGGCCGTCGCTCGAGTGGGGTCGATGTTATTAGCCCTCGCTGAGGGAACCATATTTAGACCAGTTTCGTCTCGTGATTTAGCTTGCGGTATCAGGTGGTTGCCACTTTCTATTGATCAAACTTGCTACGAAGCCGGCGCCAAATCCATTGTCGATGTTTACGACCGTCACATTCGAAGAACACGAATTGAGCATACCAAGCAACGCGGCGACCCCTCCAAAAGATGCACCGTAACCAATGCTGGTTGGCACTGCCACTACCGGCACACTGACAAGGCCCCCGACAACTGACGGCAAAGCCCCTTCCATACCAGCCGCAACGACGATAACACGTGCTGATTGTAGTAAAGCTCGTTCGGCGAGAACTCGATGAATGCCTGCCACGCCGACGTCCCACACTCGGCTCACCTGATTACCCATCGCTTCCGCAGTCAGCGCCGCTTCCTCAGCCACCGGGATATCGCTTGTTCCCGCAGTCACGACGGCAATAACCCCGGCTCCCAACTGGGTAGCGTCACGTTGGATTCTGATCAGCCTCGCCGTTTCATGCCACTCAGCATCAGTAACGACGTTTCGAACCTCGCCAAAAGTGCCTTCATCGGTGTGCGTAACCAGCACGTTTGGCGAGCGCTGAACCAGTCGCTCGACGATACCCACGACCTGAGCGCGCGTCTTACCGGCCCCGAAAACAACTTCCGGAAAACCCTGCCGGTGAGCCCGAGCATGATCTACTCGAGCATAACCGACGTCTTCGTAATGCAGGTTCTTGATCCGCTGGGCCAGGTCTTCGGTCTCGATGTGACCATTCTTGAAAGCCGCCAGCAGCCGTTCCAGCTCATTTGAATCCATCGCAGCTAAGTATGCCGACGACCACTAAGCTTGTCACGGGCGCTCATTCCAAAGACAACGAGTTCGCAAATCCGGCTACCAAATTTACGACGATGATAAGCGTTCAAGTTTGTTGACAGGGGTATGCCGACCGGCTATAAGGCTATTACATAATTTGAGTAAAACCGTCTACTAGTTCTCACCATGGCCCTGAACCCCGATGATACGTACAGGCTCGGAGTTTGGAGTTTCCTAAACGATTTTAGGAAGCTCAGAAAAGAGTTCATTGAGTTGGCCAAGTATGCATTTTATTCGACCAAGCAACTCAAACGCACAAGACCAACACCTGATGATTGTGAACGCTTATATGCGGGGATCCTTCTTAGCGTTCAACTTTTCCGCGGTGTTTTGGCTCGTAAGGCCTTCTTATTGCCAAGTTATTACGATGCATATGCGTTGGCATTCGCGCGATACGTACTGCATAATTGCTGGGATGAAATTTCCTCGTAAACACTTAAGAATGGGCAACCGGTACTTGTCGATGCAGAGTGCAGATCTAAAAGCCCGTGATGCCGCAAGCGAATTGATAAGAAGTCTGGAAAAATTTGACGCCGAGCATCCTGACCCGACGGCCGCGATCGTAGCGGCTCAGCTGGATTATGTGACTCCTAATTACCTGACCCAAATCTGCGCATCAATACTGGCGGAAGATTTCCTCATTAGCCCGGAAACCCGAACTATCAGGTTTGGAGATTTGGAACTGGAAATGATAAACAAAACCATCGAGATGGATTCTGAGATTAGGCCGAGACGACATAGCGATCCTCCAGTTCGAGATACAAAGTCCGCAAAGAAAGAAACAAAGACGAAATAGAGATGGGGTAACTTGCAAGACTCATTCTTCTCGGTCACCTTTCAGTCGTCTCTTAATATCGAAGCACTCTTGTTTGGCGTTTTTGGCTTTCTTTATGCTCTTTACGGTTCGCTTCTAGTCCAGGATCCTCCGCCCCCCATTGTCTTAACCCTTCGAAATATTTTTAAGTTTATCGCAGGCTTATTAGCTTTTAATTTTTTGCTAGGTTCGTACGCGCTTTATCTGAGTTTGCCGTCGAATGAATTAATTACAGTTACGCACATCATCCTCGCCATTTCGCTCACAATCGTAAGTCTGGGATTAACTGTAGTAAGTATGTGGCTAGCGTTCTGGCGAAACCGCTGAGATGATACGGCGGCTCGCTGTGCTCCTTGCGAATACCAAACTCGCCAAGTAAGATCCTTGCCAGGCAACATGGAGTTCACCGTAGCCATCACCGGTGCGTCAGGTTCTATCTACGCATACCGCACTTTGGTTCACATGGCCGCCAGCGGCCTCGTCGAACGTATCAACCTGATCCTTTCCGAATCAGCCGAAACGGTCGCTCGAGTTGAGCTTGGCGTCGATCTGCGGAACGCGGACGGCGGCAGAATCAACGATTGGTTGGGCTTGCCACGCGATTCGAAGCTAGTCCAATTGCAGCGCCTTGATAATCTGGCCGCAAAACCTGCCTCAGGTTCACATCGTCAGGAAGGCATGGTTGTCGTCCCATGTTCGATGGGTACGCTCGGAGCAATAGCCGCCGGGCTGAGCACAAACCTGATCCACCGGGCGGCGGACGTAACGCTGAAGGAAGGCAGAAAGCTGGTGCTGGTTCCTCGCGAATCGCCTTTGAACCAGATTCACATCGAAAACATGTTGCGCTTGTCGCGCGCGGGTGCGCACATCATTCCCGCGAGCCCAGGGTTCTATCACCGGCCGCAATCGATCGAAGAGCTGGTGGACCACCTTGTCTTTAGAATTCTCGATCACCTGGGCATTCCTCATTCAGACCAAACCAGCTGGAAAGGTCTGCCAAACACAAACCCTGAATTGGCCGCCACGAACGAATAAGCCGAGGCCCACGAACTTGTCAACAGCATTAAAGAACATCCGACTGACGCTCGAAATGATAAAGATCGAGCACACCTTGTTCGCGCTGCCATTTGCTTTTCTCGGCGCTTTGCTGGCCGCGAAGGGAATTCCTTCGTTATTGCAGATTCTTTGGATTTCACTGGCGATGGTTGGCGCTCGCTCGACGGCGATGGCGTTCAACCGCTTAGCCGATCGCACCTACGACGCCAGAAACCCCCGCACCCAATCTCGAGCTATCCCGGCAGGATTGTTGTCGGTGGGTTTTGTTTGGGCTTTTACAGTTTGCTCGGCGACGCTTTTCCTGCTGGCGGCCGCGATGTTGAATCGGCTGACATTGCTGTTAGCGCCGGTGGCTTTGGCGAGCGTCATCCTCTACTCATTTACAAAGCGTTGGACGCTCCTCTCGCACCTTGTGTTGGGATGGTGTCTCTCAATTGCTCCGACGGGCGCGTGGATAGCAGTTCGCGGCGCACTGGACAGCATGGTTCCGTTACTTTTGTCGTTGGTTGTCTTGCTTTGGACCGCAGGATTCGATGTCCTTTATGCATGTCAGGACTACGAGTTCGATCGGCGAGAAGGGCTGCGATCGATTCCGGCGCGATTTGGGATTAGCGGTTCACTTTGGATTGCCCGGCTGCTGCATGCGGGAGCATTCGCTGCGCTGGTTGGTCTATACTGGTCAGTACAGTTGGGGCCGCTGGCGTTGGCCGGAGTTCTGGCGACGGGACTGCTGTTGATTTACCAACACAGTTTAGTGAAGCCTGATGATCTGAGCCGGTTGAATGCGGCATTTTTTACCACCAATGCCTTCGTGAGTGTGATTCTGTTTGTCACTTTTGGCGGGGCGATTTTGATTAGTTCGAGATAACAAACTTCATGGACTTTTCACACGATTCAAATCTTAATCAGATAGCTACGAGAGTTGTTGAAGGAGAGCGTCTAAGCTTTGAGGATGCGGTCGCTTTATTCGCAACCGAAGACTTACCGGCACTCGGAAAGTTGGCGGATTTCGTAAGACGCCGCAAGCATGGCCGGGTCACCTATTTCAACGTTAACCGCCACTTCAATCCTACGAACATTTGTTACGTTGACTGCAAGTTCTGCGGCTTCTTTCGCACTCCGCGGCAGCCGGATGCCTACACACACAACATCGACGAAAGCCTGACCATCGCCGGCCGGGCTGTACAGGAAGGCGCCACCGAGCTCCACATTACTGGCGGTCTAAACACAAAACTTCCGTTTAGCTACTTCACTGACCTTCTTGCTTCGCTCAAACGGCAGTATCCGCAGCTTCACTTGAAGGCTTTCACTATGGTCGAGCTCGATCACTTTGCCGGCTTTTACAAGATGGATGATCGCGACGTGATTGACCAACTCATCAAAGCGGGCCTTGATTCCTGTCCGGGCGGAGGAGCTGAAATCTTTCGTGAGCCCACGCGATCAATGATCTGCGCTCACAAATGCGAAGCTCAGCGCTGGCTCGATCTCGCGGGAAAAGTTCATGCGGCCGGCCTCAAAACGAATGCAACGATGCTCTACGGCCACATTGAATCAATCGAAGACCGTGTCGACCATCTAATCCAGTTGCGAGCACAGCAGGATAAGTCGCATGGTTTTCAGTGTTTCATTCCGTTAGCCTTTTATCCGCCGGATACGCAGCTAGCGCATCTGCCCGGCCCCTCAGGCGTTGATTCGCTGAAGACGATCGCGGTTTCAAGGTTGATGCTGGATAACTTTGACCATGTCAAAGCCTACTGGGTGATGTTAGGGAAACGGTTGGCGCAAATCGCTTTGCATTACGGCGCCAACGATCTCGACGGCACGATTACCGAGGGTGGTGAATTGTCCGAGAGCTACTCGGTTGAAAGTAACAATGAAGTGAAGATGACGACTACTGAGATTATTTCGTTGATTGAAGAAGCTGGTTTCGAAGCAGTCGAACGAGATACGCTTTACAATCGCCGGGAAAGACCCAGTATCAGCTACGCTTAATTTATTTGCCTGGACTAATTATTCCGACATGCCATCTGCAAAAGAACAACCCGAAAAACAAAAAATTACCGTGGCGCATTCTCCGGATTCGGATGATGCATTCATGTTCTATGCGCTTGCGACCAACAAGCTGGATACCGGCAGGATTGCGTTCGAGCACGTGCTGCAGGACATCCAAACGCTCAACGAAGAAGCGAAACGCGGCAAATATGAAGTTACAGCCATTAGCTTTCATGCTTACGCTTATGTCGCCGACAAGTACGTGCTGCTGCCCCATGGAGCTTCAATAGGCGATAACTACGGTCCCATTCTTGTCGCTCGCCAGCCGCTTTCAGCAGACGAGATTCCCAACCTCAAGATTGCGGTGCCAGGGACTCTCACCAGCGCGTTCCTCGCTCTTCGACTTCTCGATCAGACCTTTCGCTACGAAGTCGTTCCCTTCGATCAAATCATTGCCGCAGTTCAAGACGGCTCGTGTGATGCCGGCCTGCTGATTCACGAAGGACAGCTATTCTTCGAATCGATGGGTCTGCACAAGATTCTGGATTTGGGTGAATGGTGGCATGACCGTACCGGGCTGCCATTGCCGATGGGTGGCAACGCAATCCGCCGAGATCTCAGTGCGAGCGTAATCCAGGACGTATCAGAATATCTTCGTGACAGCATTAATTACTCATTGTCTCATCGTGAAGATGCGCTGCAGTACGCCATGCAGTTCGCTCGGGAGATGGATACCGAGCTGGCCGACCGGTTTGTAGCGATGTGGGTAAATGAACGAACGCTGGATTACGGAGAACAAGGTAGGGAGGCAGTGCGACGACTCCTCGCCGACGGTCATCAAGCCGGCATCATTCCCCACGCGGTGGAAGTTCAATTTGCTGATTGATCTGTTTTGAAGCTGGGGTGTGCGCGGTGACCTGAATTGCTGTTCTGCCCAGAAGGAACAGCAAGATCACCGCGCACATCGTCGACTGCTAGGCTATTTTTCAAGCCCCTCCCATGAGCTTGAGTTGACGTCCACCCCTTGTGGAAAAACGGCGGCTTCGTTTCCAAAGCCCTCGCGCTTTTACAGGTTCACCGGGATTGGGGACGCCGCCCATTAGTCGACGTGAGGACTCACTACCGTGAAACTTTCAAATTAAGTAGCAAATGCTACGTCACCACTAAATTAAGGCAAGACCCGGAATTGAGGCGGTTCGACTTACGACACCTAACACGTTGAACGACGGGCACGTTACACCATTTGCAACAAACTTTGCAAGTAAAAACTTGGTAAGAAAAATTTTCCTGAAACTTGCGGGAGCCATCTCGCATCAAATGCTCTTTTTAAGGGGAAATTGCCTGAATATTTGAAAGGTATCGGTAAAATTCAATGCAAGCCTTAGCACGAGGAATTCTCAGGCCGGTCTTGTTGGCCTTTATAAGCGTTGCTGGCATAGCAGGGCTGACCGACCGGGTTATTGCTCAGCAAACCAAAGTTGCCCCTGGCAACCTCTCTGAAGCCGAAGTGGCCAGAATAGTAAATACTTTCACAAAGAAAGAATTAGAGTTCCGCCGTGCTCTTAATAACTTCTCGTTCAAACGTGACGCTACGTTGCAGAGCATGGGAATGGGCGGCCAGGTATCGGGCGAATTTCGCCGCGTCTCGTATTTTACTTTCGATAACCAGGGGAATCGGTACGAGAAGATAGTCTTCGCGCCCATGTCGTCGCTTTCAAATGTTACCCAGGAAGACATCGACGATCTTGGAGGCATCAACCCCTTTGCTTTAGAGCCCGGGAAAATTGATCGATACGACTTTAGGTACGTCGGCAAAGAACGCATCGATGAATTGGACCTCCACGTCTTTGACGTAACTCCAAAAGTTATGCCCGATCCAAAAAAGAGTAAGGAGAGGCTTTTCACGGGCCGGGTCTGGGTGGACGATCGCGACCTCCAAATAGTAAAGACGCGCGGCAAGGGAGTGCCTGAAACAAAACTAAACAAGTATCCATATGTTGAGACCTATCGCGAAGAGATTGACGGGCGTTACTGGTTTCCGACCTATTCATACGCCGATGAAGAATTGGTTTTTGATACCGGCGAAGTACTACACATTCGGATGAAAGTCACTTACTCGGATTTTGTTCCGGCTCATGTCATCGTGAACATCCGAGAAGCCGACGATCAAAGTGCCGCGGCGGCAAAAGAGGCAGCGCCTCCTGCGTCTACAACTTCACCATCTTCTACTTCGCCATCATCCGTATCGCCTTCATCTCCGTCCAGCGACAAACCCGCTGCGAAACCAATTGACCGCTCTCAACCAGTCGAGATGGGAGTTCTGAACTCTAAAGCAATTGACTTGCCGGATCCGGTTCTCGACAAGGGCACCCCGCGATATGGAGGCAAAGTCAGAGTCCGCGTGATCATCGACGAAACCGGAAAAGTTATTTCGGCTGAAATCGAGGACGGAAGAATCGAATTGCGAAGATCGGCGCTTGAGGCAGCGCGCAAGGCGCGTTTCCCGCCTACGCTATTGGAAGGTCAACCGGTCAAGGTAACGGGCCTACTCAGTTATCTGTACACGCAGAATTAATTCATAGCCAGCGGCCAGGAATCTTACTGACTAAGAATCGATAAGACCTGGCCGCCTTTTCAAAGCTTTAGCGTTTCGAGACCTCGGTGACGCCCAGTTCGGCAGCTATTTTTTGCTGCACGTCGGTGATCAACTCCTGTATCGCTACATCACCGACGACACCTTCGGTGCTCACTGGTGGCAGCACTACCATCTCTATCGTTCCCATCCTGGCCACACCAGTGCCTTTACCCATCAATTCGTCGGTGTTCTTGATCGCGACCGGCACAATTGGAACGCTCGCCTCGACGGCCATGTAGAAGGCGCCTTTCTTAAAAGGTAGGAATTGCCCGGGCAGCGCCCGCGTTCCTTCCGCGAAGACTCCGAAAGAAATACCTGAGCGCAATCGATCGGTGGCGGCCTTCATAGTCTGCACGGCTCTTTCGCGGTTCGTCCGATCAATCGCCATGACGTTTACGAAGCCCATTCCCACCCCCAGGATCGGAACTTTCAATAACTCCTTCTTGGCGATTACACCTATGCGCCGATCAAGAAAGGCGAAGAGCGTCGCGGTATCGAGATAGGATCGATGGTTGGAAATGAAAACGTAAGGCTGTTTTGAATCGAGATGCTCGAGTCCTTCTACGTGGACTTCCATGCCGCTCAGCCGCAGCCAGGTACGGGCGCCAAAGAAAGCCCACGGGTAAACCCAATGGTGACGTCCGGCGAGCCACGCAACTGATATCGCTGTAGGTCCAAAGATCAACAAAAGCGCGCCCGCAACGAATAACGACCACCAGTAAAGCAGCCGCCCGCCAGGTCCGCCATCAGTTGTGTTAGACTCCACCTTACTCGGCCGCTGGGTCGCTGCGCTTTCTTCCATCAAAATTTACGAAGGACCAATTCAATGAGTCGTCATCGATCTGCGTTTATCGCCGTCGCTGGACTTCTGATCGTACTTTTCTGCGCCGGGATCAGCACCAACGCTCAGAAGCGAGTCCTGACATCCTCGACACTCTCGACCCCATCTCCGCGACTGGTCCTGGGATTCACACCGGGCGATGAGCACACTATCGCTGACTGGCGTCAGATTACAGACTATTTTGCGCGATTGGACAAGGCGAGCGACCGCGTTCTTGTTCAGACCATTGGTGAGACAACTCTGAAAAAGCCCATCATAGTCGCGCTGATCAGCTCGCGCGAGAATATTCTGGCTCGCGATAAGTACAAAGACATCCAGCGTCGATTGGCCGATCCTCGCCTCGTCAGAACCGAACGGGAACGCGAGCAGCTAATCGCGACCGGGAAGGTGGTCGTCACCATTTCGTGCTCAATCCATTCGACTGAAATTGTAGCTTCCCAAATGTCGATGCAGTTGGCTTATGAATTAGCAACAGCGCAGGACGCAGCCACGCGCGAGATCCTCGATAACACGATCATCGTACTTATCCCATCGGCAAATCCGGATGGAGTCGACATCGTCGCCAACTGGTACCGCAAGACACTCGGAACTCCATTTGAAGGTAAGGAGCCGCCTGAGCTCTACCATCATTACGCGGGCCACGACGACAATCGTGACTGGTTCATGCTGAATCTCAAAGAAACCAGGGCCATCACAAACCTGCTGTGGCAACAATGGTTCCCGGCGATTGTCTACGACGTGCACCAGCAAGGCTCCAACGGGTCTCGCTTTTTTGTTCCGCCGTTTTATGACCCGCCAAATCCACACATTTCACCGCTCTTGCTCAGGCAAGTTGGGTTGTTAGGACATAAGATCGCAGCGGACCTCGAAGCAGCGAACTATCGCGGCGTCCTTACCAACGCGGTTTACGACACCTGGTGGCATGGCGGCTTTCGCACCGCCCCTTACTTCCATAACTCAGTCGGAATTCTGACCGAGGCTGCTAGCGCCAGGCTGATGTCATCGAGCACAGTCACAAAAGAGCAACTGACGCGCTCGACAACTCGAGGGTTACGCAGCGCAGTCGAACCCGCCACCAACTTTCCCAATCCGTGGCCCGGTGGCGAGTGGCGGCCTCGAGACATTATGAATCTTGAGATGTCTGCTGCTCGCTCGGTGCTTTCGATCGCAGCGAAATATCGAGCATCTTACCTGCGCAATTTCTTTGAACTTGGAACCAGGGCTATCAACGAACCGATCGAAGCTAATGACCCGATCGCTTATCTGATTCCCGCCGGACAAGGACACGACGAAGCCACCGCGAAGATGGTTAGCGCTCTCGTGGCCCAAGGTGTCGAGGTATTCCGGCTCGATCGGGAACTGCACGCGACGTATGGACCACAATCACTGCAACGCACCAATTCCGGTTCTGAGAAGCTGGGAACCTATCGCATGCTGACGAATCACACTGTCGGCTTTCATGAAGTGCCCGCCGGAAGCTATATCGTTTTCGTAGCTCAACCTCAGCGCAGCAACGTTCTCGCCCTCTTTGAGCCACAGATTTATCCAAACCGCCTGAATGCTACTGGAGAAGCTGAACGTCCGTATGACGTGACCGGCTGGACATTGCCTCTGCAGATGGGCGTTGAAGCACCAGCGGTGATGGCCATTCAGGAAGCAACAACTGAACGACGTCTGAGTCTGATCAAAAATGAAAATGAAGTGCGCAAGGACCTGGCTCTTAATCTGGCTCAGGAGGGAAGTTCGCCAATCGTCAATCCCGTCAAGACAGGAGCCCGCATCGGAATCTATAAAGGCTCAATGGGAAATATGGACGAAGGCTGGACGCGTTATGTCTTCGATACTTTTAACGTGCCTTTTAAGTCAGTGAACGACGCCGACATGAGACAGGCGGCTTTATCGACCATGTATGACGTTATTGTCTTTCCGTCGCAAAGGACTCGCGACATTACGGAGGGCAACGCTGCGGGTTCGTATCCCGCTGAATTTACTGGTGGCATCTCAAACTCCGGGGCGGAAAACTTGAAGCGATTCGTAGAAGACGGCGGCACGCTCGTTTGTTTTGATGCCGCCTGTGATTTCGCTATCAAGCAATTCAAGCTTCCTCTGCGCAACGTGCTCGAGAATGTGAGGTCAACTGACTTCTATTGTCCGGGATCGATAGTCTCGCTCTCGGTCGATACAGCACAGCCTCTCGCTCGTGGATTCCGCTCGTCCGTCGATGCCTATTTCATCAACAGTTCAGCTTTCGAGACCACCGGCTCGGGTGTGCGAGTCATCGCGCACTACGAGAAAGAGAACTTGTTGAGGTCCGGCTGGCTGCTTGGCGAAGAAAAACTGCGAGGCCAGATAGCGCTCGCTGAAGTGGCTGTAAAAAAAGGACGAGTCATCGTATTTGGTTTTCGACCCCAGCATCGCGGCCAAGCCTGGGGAACGCTTCCGTTTATTTGGAATGCGATGAGCCGAGCTGATGCGCGTTAGCGACGTCAGGGCGCCAGGAAAAAGTAGGTCAAGCATAAATGGTGAACTGAGTAGCCAATGCCAGAGGCTGGCCCGGTGGTATTTCATGTTCACAGCTACAAAACAGGCTGATCGATCGGTTCGCAAGATGCCACGGGCTGGCCCCGTAGTGTTTCATGCCACCAGCATGAAGCGTGAACACTGCCACGGGACGAGCCCGTGGCATCCCAAAAAGCTCGGCCCGCCTCTGTTAGCGACCAACGTGAGTGACCACCGCGCAGGCCGCGGCCCCAGTTTTAGCGACTCCCTACTTTTTCTTGCCGCACTGTAGCGACGTCACGACCTTGCCCTCGACCCGGTTTGGAGCTATCTTGAGACGTCATTGCTTCTCTCCTTCTTCGCCAGAGCCGGCGAGGTAAGCATCCAAATCGGGCTAATTGCATCAAAGCGCCGTGACGCCAGTTGACTGGCCACTCGCTCCCAGGAGTAATGGCGATGAAAAGACTAGTTTTATTGGCGATTCTCCTCGTCAGCGCGCAAATGCTGACAGCTCAAACCCGCGCTCGCAGGGTTGGCCAGGCATCGACCCCGCCAGCTTCCCCGAACATTTCCAATCGAGCTCCCGTGCTTGCTGGTTCTACTTCAAACGGGGGCAATCGCAATCAGGGATCGCCAACCGCACACGCCGGCCCGGAAGAAGTCGATTCCAACGACATCATTCGAGTTAACACTACGCTAGTTACGATTCCGGTAAGCGTGATGGAACGTGACGGGCGCTACGTGCCAAATCTGCGCAAAGAGGATTTTCGACTTTGGGAGGATGGCGTTGAGCAGCAGATCGCCTTTTTTGCGACTGTCGACAAGCCGTTCAGCCTGGTCCTTTTGCTGGACACCAGCAGCTCAACCAGATTCAAGTTGAATGAGATTCAGGACGCCGCCATTACATTCGTTAATCAGCTACAACCGGATGATCGCGTCATGGTCATCACGTTCGACGACAAGATCCGTGTTCTTTCCGACTTCACTTCCGATAGACGGCGGCTGCGAGACGCGATTTTGCAGACGCGAACCGGCGATGGTACGAAGCTATACGACGCCGTCGATATGGTTATCAACCAGAAGCTGAGTCGCGAGCAGGGAAAGAAGGCAGTCGTCCTTTTTACCGACGGGGTCGATACGACGAGCAAACATGCGTCCTTTGAAAGCACCATCCGTGACGCTGAAGAGTTGGATGCAATGATTTATCCGGTTCAATACGACACTTACTCGGGCGGCGGCGGTGGTGGTGGCTCGTGGCCCGGCTCTCAACCTCGCTCCAGCGGCAGTGTTTGGATCGATATTCTGGGTGGCGTTCTCGGAGGAGGAAGAAACCGCGGGAACCATGGCGGTGGTTCCGGAGGCGGCGGCGGCGCCGGAAGTTCGCGAGGTGAATACGATCGAGGCGATCGCTATCTCCATGAACTGGCTAACCGCACTGCCGGTCGTCTCTACCAGGCCGACAGCACCTACAATCTCGCCACGGCATTCGCGAATGTCGCTGAAGAGCTTCGTCGCCAGTACAGCATCGGCTATTACCCTAAAGCGCCGTCTCAGGCGGGACAGCGACGTTCGATAAAGGTTCGCACGAATCAACCAAACTTAGCTGTGCGATCGCGAGACAGCTATATTTTCAGTCCTCAGCAAAGCACTCAAGCCGATACGACGTCAGCTCCAGTGTTGCAAAAGAAGCTGGCCAACTCACGAACTGCCGGAACCTTCTAACCACAAAAAACAAGCGAGCCGCCCTTTGGAGCGGCTCGCAAATTGGATAGAACCCCCTAACATCCCCCTTGATCTGATGCGGATAGTAATAGTCCGTTGTTAAGAATTTGTGTCGTGAGTTTTACAATATCCTTCTCGAACCTGATGTTTTCCTTCAAGAAAAAGGCGCGGCGTGATGTATTGCCAACTCGCCGCGCTAACTACGCCCACAGGAGGAAAAAGGGGCGTACAACGTGAAAAATGATAGCACATACCGGCTTCTTCCTGTACTTTTTCGTACAGACAGCTGAAACTTCCTTCCGCTATCGTCAAACCTGAACAGGGGGAAATGGAACCGCCACCGAAGGGTGACTGCAAAGTCGCATCTGACTTCCTTCGGCAGCGGTTCCATTTTTATCTTTGCGAGTGTCTAAGGCATCACCTCAGCATTCCCGCTTGGTTCGGGCCACAATTTATGAAAAGCCCACGTGAGCAGCCATAATCCACCCGCCACCAGAACTGCTAACATGAGCCAGAACCTCAGGTATGACTGGAAGACAGTCTCCCACCCGGAATAAATGCTGTAGCTCAGATTTACGTTGAGCTCCGCCCGAGTAACGAGTCTTGAGAGAAGTTGGACAGCCAGGTACCAAATAAACGAATAGAACCAGGTAATCTGATCGATGCGAACTCGTTTGAGCGCCAGCAAACCAATCGTTAGACCGCCAATGTGAGCCAGAGTAGACGCTGCCACGGCCAGCCAATCGAGCGTCGCATAGCCAAACCATTCCGAAACTACATAGCGCCACCAAATGAAGAGACCCGGAACTGCCCAGATTGCTGCGATTCGAATCCACCGTGGCTTATTCAAAAGCAGACCTAAGCCCAGCAATATGTTTCCCACATTGCACATCCAGAGCAGGTGACCAACCTGGTTGATTTGCCAGTAGTGAACTGACTGCGCGAGAAAGAAAACGAAAGGTAGGAAACCAAGCAATCGAAAACGACTATTTGCCGGCTCGATCGTCAAAATCAAATCTCTCCAGATTAATTAGAATGAATACAACAGCCAAAGCCCTCGCAGAATTCCCTCGCTCGTTCTAGAATGCTTGCTGGTAATTATCTTAGGTGATTTTCTACTTTCGCAGTGGGAAAAATCTGTACCCGCTGGGCCGACTCTGATCGACATAATGACAACCCTGGAACGCTTTCTTCAAAAATCGATTCCCGAACTCCGAAATATTTTTCTCGATCGTGGACGAGCCGTACCTAAAGGTTTGGTTGAAGCCCTCGAGGTCGATTCACGACAGGGAGCGCAGCAACTTGCCAAACGCATTCGTCAACGCCGTCGCAGCAATCGTGCCGAAGGACAACGACTGCACACATTGCTCCGCTTTGAGATTGATCTGTGGCTGCAAGGTTTCGAGTTTATCGCCGGTGTCGATGAGGCGGGGATGGCGCCGCTTGCCGGTCCGGTTGTCGCCGGCGCCGTGATTCTTCCTCGCAATTACAAATTACGCGGGTTGAATGATTCTAAAAAGATTTTGGATGAGGACCGGCGCGGGGAACTCGCCGTTCAGATAAAGAAAGACGCCATCTGCTGGGCAGTAGGGTTTGCTGAAGTCGAGGAGATCGACACGATAAACATTTATCATGCCGGCTTGCTCGCCATGCAGCGCGCCGTGCTGGGGTTGAGCTGCGCGCCACAGTTTGTCCTCGTCGATGCTCGGAAAATTCCAAACTGCCCAGCGCCGCAACGAGGAATCATTCGCGGTGATGCTCTGTCAGCCTCGATAGCTGCCGCATCAATCATTGCCAAAACCACTCGAGACGCCCACATGATCGAACTGGATGCTCAATACTCGGGCTATGGTCTGGCGTCACACAAAGGTTATCCCACGCCGGAACACTGTCGGACGCTAAAAGAGTTGGGCGCTCTTCCAATCCATCGCCGCAGCTTTGCGCGCGTTCGGCAGGCGCTGGGACTCGACCCTGTTCAGGAATCGTTGTTCGAATTGGAAGTTGAAAACCAGGCTCACGGTGAGCAGGAGATTGAAGCGAGCGTGCTCAGCTCCGTTGCAGCGACTTCAGCTTGAGAAGTGTTCCTGCCAGCAACGCACAAGGGGATGCGATGGGATCTTTAAAGGATTACGAGAAGAAACGACGTTTTAATAAAACTCCGGAACCTGGCCCCGAGAAGAAGCGAACGCGCAGCGGTCATATCTTCGTAGTTCAAAAACACCGCGCCAGCCAGCTCCACTACGACTTCCGTCTCGAAGCGGATGGCGTCCTCAAGTCATGGGCAGTTCCCAAAGGTCCTTCTCTCGATCCAACCGTCAAGCGCCTGGCGATGCAGGTCGAGGACCATCCGGTGGATTACGCTAAGTTCGAGGGTGTAATTCCTGAAGGAGAGTACGGCGGCGGCACGGTCATGGTATGGGACTACGGAACCTACAAGCCGCAAGAGACTGCGGACGTTTCCGCATCGATTACAAAAGGGGAGTTAAAGTTTTCCTTGAGCGGCAAGAAGCTAATGGGCTCCTGGGCTTTGGTTCGCACGAGAAATCGACAGTGGCTTTTGATCAAACATCGGGATCAATACTCGGCAGAAGATATCGACGTCGCGACGGTCGCTCCAGTTTCAATACTGACGCGCCGAACGTTAGCGGAGATAGCCGAAGATGAAGGCGGCGATATTCGCAAGGCTTCGACTGGCGATCCGAAGAAGATTCCTGAGCGTAGTGGAGTAAAGCGCAGGAAAAAGGGACAGAAGAAAAAGGTCTGGACAAGATAAGGAAAGATCTTAATTTCTTGAATTTGAATCGAGAGGAAGCTCAAGATCAGCTCGAGGTCAGCTTGCGCCCGCCTCAACTGTAACGAGCTCTCAAGTGAGTTGTTCACACCCCAGCAAGTTCAGCTCGAGGTCGGGAAGGGTTGCTTGCGCCCGCCCAACTTGCATTGGCATTCAGTCATGAGGAGAGGTTCAAGCCCGCAATCAACATTGAATGCTAGTGCAACTTGGGCGGGCGCAAGCAACCCTTCCTAACCTCGAGCTGATCAGGCTTTAGCTATCATTCCATCCGAAAGCCTGCAAAAGGGACTTAGCTAAGATGTCCAGTTAATGAAGCTAAAGGATGTCCAGTTGATGACGCTAAAGTCTTACGTTAGCTTCCATCGAGCTTTGCCGAAAAGTCTTAAATCCCACCTGCGGCAGCTGGTGGATAGTTCAAGTACGACCTACAAAGAGAGGTTAGGATTGGTCCTTTGAATCCCCTCAGCGGCAGTTGAGGGATTTTTCAAGTGCAGCCTCGCTCGCAAAATTTTCAACGGACATAGCCAGGACTTGAACCATCCACCTGCTCCCGCAGGTGGGATTCAGTAACAACGACATCAAACATTCGTAGGCTGGACTTGAAGTAACCACCAGCTGCCGCAGGTGGGACTTAAGACTTTTGGGCAAAGCTCCTCCATCCTTCTATCTCCAGACTAAGGCAGCAATCCCCGGTAAGATAGTTCTCCATCAACAAGCCTCGCGGCTGTCGTGTAAGGATGTTCTTCGATTCGCTTTCCATCGAGGATGTGAATTACTTTCACGCCAATGGATTTCAAATGATCCGCGATCAGGGAGCGGTGACAACTCCACCAGACCGCTTCTGCGCACATGATGACCGTAGGTTTCTGTCCTGCCAGTGCCAACAGATCATTGATTCCCTGCTCAAATTCTGCTGAAGCCATGTGATCAGCATAGGCTCGGAACGACGCATTTTGCCAAGCGGTGTTGGGAGAATCAGCCTTTGGTGTTCGCCGACCACCGAGGCTTGGCAGGTGGTGATAGTCAATTCCTTTAGAAGTGAGCGCAATGGAAAGCTGGTCTCGATTGAATTGCGGATACCTTCGCGAACCGGGAAAGCTGCGAACATCGACGAGTGCCTCAATCCCCTGCCCGAGTAATAGTTGATGAAGTTCCTGAAGCGTTCGAGTCGAGTGTCCTATCGTCCAGATTGTAAGTATCGATTTGCTCATGATCACAGGTAAGAGTTTCTGTGCGATCTTAACTCAAACCTTGAACTGTCTACATGCCGACTTTTAAGAATGTACGTGAATAGTCTCGACACTGAATGGACCTGACAGGCCAAAGTCAGTCCAGTACCAACCAATCTAACAGGTCAGTACCGCTCAGCGACACAGGTCAGTACCGCTCAGACACAGGCCATTACCGCTCAGCGACACAGGCCATTACCAACCAGCCTGACAGGCCAGTACCGACTGCGGTAGCGGGCGGAGATCAATTGTTAAGGTGAAGGTTCATCAGCTCAAGCCACAGAGTAATCACTCAACCAAGATCAGCTCAGGGCTGATCGAGCTTGAACTATTCGATAAGTCTTGAGAGCCGTTCAGCGTCCAGCAGGTAGATTTTGAGCTTCTGACCTTGAGCTGATCGAGCTTGAACTATTCGATAAGTTTTGAGAGCCGTTCAGCGTCCAGCAGGTAAATTTGAGCTTCTATTCGGTATGTGCAGACGCTTCTTCAATCTCCTGCTCCAGCGCCTGTAAGGCTCGCTCAAGCATTTGTCGATAAGCAGGTGAAGTAGCGCGGTCCAGTTGCGCGAGGGTACGTGACCGAGAGAGTTTCAAAGACTCCAAGTGCTGGCGGTGCAAGAGAGCTTCGGGAGAACGATCCGGATCCCGCGGCCTTTCAACCGAGCGCGACTCCCCTTCCTCGATTTGATCGGCGACTGATTTACTTTCCCAACCTCTAGCCATCGCAGCATCACTGCTAAAGTTTTACATTAAGACATCCTGCTCAGGTCTTACTTTAGACCGTCGTGCCATTCTTGATCACAGCATCCTTCGGGACGATGATGAGCCCTTCCCTGATGTAGAAGCTTCCATCTTCGGAATCGAAGTTCTGGACGCCGGCTTCGTTCACCAGCCTCACTCCCGATCCAATTCGAGCGTTCTTATCGATGATCGCACTCCGAATAATCGCCTGCTCTCCTATGCCGACTCTGGGAGTACCGGCGATGATGTCCGTCCTCATCTCCTCGATACTTTGATAATAGTCGGCGCCCATGATTATCGAGGACTCGATTTGCACACCCTTAGCGATGCGGCTGCGCAAGCCAATCACTGAATTACTTACTTTAGATCCCGTCATGATGCAGCCGTCACTGATTATCGAATCGCGAATCTCAGATTCCTCGATCTTTGAAGGAGGCAGATATCGAGCCCTGGTGTAAACCGGCGTCTCAGCATTGAAGAGATTAAACTTCGGAATCTTGCTGGTCAGATCAAGATTGGCTTTGTAGAAAGCACTGATGGTTCCAATATCTTCCCAGTACCCATCGAACATGAAAGCCTGCACGTTACCGCGAGCAATCGCTGCGGGAATAACTTCACGGCCAAAGTCGAGCCAGCTCTTGTCCTCAGATAACAACTCGCGCATGCGGTTGTACTTGAAGACGTAAATGCCCATCGAAGCCAGGAATGGACGGGCTGCGGCTTCTTCCGGCGTCTGCCCAAAAACAGTGCGATCAACGAGCATCGCTTTCAAGGCATCGCCTTTTGGCTTTTCACTGAATTCGATGATGCGCCCTTCCGCATCTGTCTTCAGCAAGCCAAACTCACTTGCGGCCTCGGCGCTACAAGGAATTACTGAAACCGTTACATCAGCATCCGAATCGTAATGCCGCTTGAGAAAGTCACGGTAATCCATGTGGTAAAGGTGATCACCGGAAAGAATCAAAAGCGTGTCGATGCCCCAGCCGTTGATATGAGGTAATACTTGACGTACTGCATCAGCAGTTCCCTGAAACCACTGACCACTCTCGGGCGTCTGCTCGGCAGCGAGAATCTCGACGAAACCATTGGAGAACTGCGAAAAGCGATAGGTCTGCGCAATGTGTCGATTGAGCGAAGCAGAGTTGTACTGCGTCAACACGAAGATCTTGAGAACGTCCGAGTTGATGCAATTAGAGATCGGAATGTCTACGAGGCGATACTTCCCGCCCAGAGGAACAGCAGGCTTCGAACGAAACTGAGTAAGCGGAAACAGCCGCGAGCCTGCACCTCCGCCCAGAATCACTGCGAGCAGATTATGCTTTGCAGGAGCCATTTAGTTATACCGGTGTTTTGGATTTGTCAGATCGTGGAAGAGCATAGACTTAAAGCAAGCTCGTATCAAGAAGTTTTCCGAGGATTGTGAGGAAGTTCAAGCTGAGATGAATCCTTAACTGTCTCAGTGCCGACGCCTGAGACAAAGCCTTACGTTTTGTCGAGAGCGAGGCTTTGTAGCTGACAACTTACTTTAAGGCTGGGTGTGCTAGTAAGCTGCGGCAGGTGCGCCGCTCGTCTTTTGACCGGCAGCTTCCTGGGCAATCTTTACGCCGACGCTGGCCCCAATTCTCGTTGCGCCAGCTTCAACCATAGCGCGAGCATCTTCAAGGTTCCTGACGCCGCCGGATGCCTTCACGCCTAAATCAGGACCGACTGTGCGACGCATCAAAAGAATGTCCGAGACGGTAGCGCCGCCTTTGGAAAAACCTGTTGAGGTCTTCACGAAATCTGCGCCAGCTCTCTTAGCGGCCTGACAAGCTCTCACTTTTTCATCGTCGGTGAGTAAAGCCGTCTCAATAATGACTTTAGTTGTTATCGAATATTCATGAGCAGCTTCGACGACCGCGTGAATATCATGCTCAACCAGACAGTCATCTCCGCTTTTGAGCGCGCCGACATTAATTACCATGTCGACTTCACGGGCGCCGTCCTGAATGGCGCGGCGTGCCTCGTAAGCTTTTACATCGGGTAAAGTCGCGCCCAGCGGAAACCCAATAACCGTGCACACCGGCACTCCACTTCCCTGCAGAGCGCAGGCTGCGACTCGAACCCAGGTTGGGTTCACACAGACTGAGGCGAAGTGGTATTTCGCAGCCTCATCGCAGAGCTTCTTAATATCGTCGTCAGTTGCTTCAGGTTTTAAGAGCGTGTGATCAATAAGGCTGGCCCAATCTCCAGCCGAGCCAGTCTCGCCTAACAACAATCCGATCCGCGCGGCGCCGGCGTCCACCACTCGATGCATCCGCTCGGGACAGCGATTGAAACATTCAGAGGTACAACCGCACATTCCCGTTTGGTCACTCGCGCCATTTAAGCGAGCCACGATCGCATCGGTAATCTGCTCAACTAATTTTTCGTAATCGCCGTTGTTTGAGTAACGCATTAACTTTCTTTACCTAAGTTGTTGTTAGACGAGTTAACTATCTAGGTTTTGATCAGACCCCATTCCTTCAAAATCGACATGAGCTGAGGTAGAGGCTCTTGCCAGAACCAATCGACTTTCATCCAAAGTCCTTCGAGAACCATGCTGCGATAGACGGCCTCATTTTGTGACTTAGCATCGTAAGCTCCAGCTTCGCTGAGGACAAAAAACCCTGCTCGCCTAGTTTCAGGATCAAGAAGCCAATACTCACGCACTCCGGCTTGTTCATACTCGGCAAATTTCTCAATCCGATCCCGGGAGTGACTGTCAGGGCTCATCACCTCAATAGCCAAATCAGCAGGCCCATCGAGATAGTTTTTCTTAAGCAGGCTGACGCGCTGTTGCGCAACAAAAAGCACGTCCGGTTCCCTACCCGAGGGTCTGAATGCCAGCTTCATTTGGAAAGGCCCCACCAAAACCAGGCCCAATTCGTGCGCCTCAACATAAAGCTGAAGCAACGAGCACAGAAAAAGAACGAGGCGTTGATGCCTCGTCGAGGGCGGACTCATCAAGATCACCTCCCCATCAACCCATTCGGCGTGAGTAGCGTCGCATTTTTCGAGAAACTCTTCGTAAGTCATTCTCGACATATGCGACGAGCCCGAACCCGCCGAAACAAGATCTGTGTTTAGCTCTTGTGCCATTTTTGGTTGGTGGAGTTAGTTATCCGAAAACATTCTACGCCGACCAGAGTAACCAGACAATTAATGCTTAAGGAATTACCAAAGGTGGGCTACGTTAGCGCCGGTACTGGCGGTCGATGGCTTCGATTTTGCCAACTCGTTTCAAGTGCCGGTCTTCCTTGATTTCAGTTGCGAGCCAGGCTTCGACAATTTCTTTCATCTGCGCGTCTGTGATCGTCTTGCTTCCAAGCGACAATACGTTCGCGCCGTTATGCTCACGTGAGTTGCGAGCCACTTCGACTGAGTAACAGGCAGCCGCACGCACCCCCGGTACTTTGTTAGCCGTCATAGCGCTGCCAACGCCCGCGCCGTCGATTACGATGCCGGCCTGCGCTGTCCCATCTGCCACAGCTCGCGCGACCGCGTGAGCGAAATCAGGATAGTCAACAGCGTCTTCCGAATCGGTACCGAAGTCGTGGACCCGATGTCCAGCTTCAGTCAGAAACTTCTTCAAGTCCTGCTTCATCTTGAAACCACCGTGGTCTGCTCCAACCGCAATCATCCTTGGCGCGTTCGCACCGCGACGAGATGCGCGGCGAACCAATTCAATTCGCTTCTCTCGCACGATATCAGCAGCCAGCGGTGTCAGCCTGGCGCTTTCACCAATGCGCAGCACGGCGCCAGATTCGAGGCCACGAACGTCGTCTTCCGTAATGACCTTCTTTGAGGATTCGTCGCGAGCGACAGTTGGAGCTTCAGCGGCTTTTGCGGGTGGGGCTGTATTGATGAATTTGGTTACGGGTTCGTTTGGATCGGAAGGAGGAGCACTGGCGCCTTCATCCGGAATATTCTCGAGGACATTGCGGACAAGCGCTCTAATTCGATCTCGGTTGGTATTATCTTCCGACATAACATGCTGGTTAACTCAAAGATTCGTCGCGCAAGTCGAGCAAGTGGCCCGCCCAGGCCGTTACTTGTCCGCCGCGCATCGTGAAATCGACGCGTCCAAGGTTGATGCCGCTCTTTCCAACCTGAAAAATGATTGTCTCTTTTCCTGAAGGCTGTTTCTGAAGAACCGGCTTGGTCATGAAAGTGTGCGTGTGGCCGCTGGCAATAAAGTCGATGCCGTCCACTTGAGCAGAGACCTGCGAATCACCAATCTCCTTGCCCTTGGGAACGCGGTAATAACCCATGTGCGACATACACAGAATCAAGCTACAACCTTCCTTCTCTTTCAGGTCTTTCACAACCGCGCGGGCCGTTTCGACTGGATCGAGATAGGTAACGCCCTGGAAATTAGCCGGAGTGATGAGCCCGTCGGGACTTACACCGAGACCAAACAAACCGATTCTGATGCCGGCGACGTCGCGGACAATGTAACGCTTCACGCGCTTCTCCAACACGGTACCTTTGCAGTCATAGTTAGAGGCGACAATATCAAACCCGGCGAACCTCATCGCGGCTGCCAGAGGCGCCACGCCATTGTCGAATTCGTGATTCCCGAGCGTGGCAGCGTCATAACCAATCAGGGACATCGATTTGTATTCAACTTCGCCTTTGTAGAAGTTGAAGTACGGCGTGCCCTGGAAAGAATCGCCGGCGTCTATCAGTAAGGTATTTGGATTATCCTGTCGGACTCGCTTTACAAGTGTCGCCCGTCGCGCGACTCCGGCTTTGCCCGGGTACTGACGGTCATTGGCAGGAAACGGATCAATCTGCGAGTGAGTGTCATTAGTATGCAGAACAGTAATCAGAGTCTCGCCCTCGAGCGGCTGGAGCAACGGAGCCGTAAGCGAGCTGCCGCTGCGCATTGAAAACAGCCCGTTCACGGAAGCAGGAGTCCACCAAGCCGCGCCGAGCGCTACCGAGCCGCCCAAGAATTTTCGACGTGTAATCATTTAGGGATCATTCGATGGTTCAGCCGGCTGGGTTGGTCCTTCACGACGGAAGCGTCCGTCAAACCTCGCCTTAATATGTCGACCAGCCGCTGTCTCGCCTTTCACGTAATCGATCATGGTGTCGCGTATTGTCACGCCCAACGGCTTTTTCGTCTTAGCTTCTTGCAGAATCGCAAACTTGCCGTTTTGCACGCTCAAGAGATAATCGATCGTGATTACACGATAAGTCGCTGCGGGATCAATGGCCTTCTCAAAACCATCGGCGCCGACCAGAACCGCTTTTACGATGACGAGCTTCTTGTCCTCGTTTGATTTGTACAAAACGCGCGCGCCTGATTGTGGCTCTCGAAACTCTACCGCCACTTGAAGGGCTTTCATAACTTGCTCGCCCGTCAGCTCCAGCTCAACCAACGCATTCTCAAAAGGCAGAAGTTCAAAGATATCGGTAATGCGCAATTCACCTGGCGAGATCGCGTTCTTGCGCAAGCCGCCGCTGTTGCTGAGCGCGAGGTCAAAATGCCTTCCCAGCTTCGCTTCAGCCTGGGCTCGCATGCCGTCGGTAACGAAATTTCCCAACGTGCCGCCACCGAGCCCACCCTTCTTCAATTCGCCGTCCAGCGTCCCAATGACAACTTCCAAAGCATGAACCTTGCCGCTGTAAGGCTCGAGCATTTTCATGACGGCAGCATCATCGGGAAGCGAGGGATCGACAACTGCCTGAGTTGTTTTGGAGGCGCTGACGACCGCTTTCTTAACCGGGACGGGTTTGCTGGGAGCAGTGGTTGGAGTCGCTTTCGCTGGAGCAGTCGCATTGGTCTGCGATAGCGCGACTGGCGCGCAGCCAGCTACGAGAGTGACCAGCAGGAAAAATCCGGATAACCTCGCGCTGAAACGAAATTTATTTGTTTTCAGCATTGACCTGAGCGAACGGCTTAAATAGTATGTCGCACCACAAGGCAACGGCGCAAACAGTAATACTTACGATTCCAAATTCAACAAATTCAAAAAACTGCCGTCATAAGACATAGGAGAAAAGACCTTGGCTACAAGCATCGCCCAAATTCAGTCGGAGTTCAGCAATCCTAACCTCGAAGTGCTTATCTCGGAAGCCGAAATCAGAGATCGCATTCGAGAACTTGGGTCACAAATCGCGCGCGAATATGCGGGACGCAATCCGCTCCTGATAGGCGTGCTGAAAGGTGCTTGCTTTTTTCTCAGCGACCTCCTGCGCGCCATCGATATTCCGCTTGGTATTGAATTCATGGCCATCTCGAGCTATGGCTCATCAACTCGGACATCAGGCGAAGTGCGCATTCTCAAGGATCTGGACGTAGCTATCGAGAATCGGCACATCATCGTCGTCGAAGATATCGTCGACACCGGACTGACACTTTCGTACTTGCTTGCAAACCTGAAATCGCGTGGTGCTGCCAGTGTAAAGCTGGTTGCCTTGCTCGACAAGTTCGAGCGGCGGGAGCGAGAAGTCGAGATTGACTATCTCGGCTTCAAAATTGACGACCACTTCGTGGTTGGTTACGGGCTTGATTTCGCCGAGCGCTATCGCAATCTTCCGTTTATCGCCGTGCTGAAGAATCCCGAGACAGCACAGTTGGGACTTCCCATAAATACTTGACCCGATCGGTCGCGCAAACCCTGGACGACTTTCGACTGCACAGGCGTCAGCTCAGCGAGTTGGGCCTGAAAAACTTGATCTAATCAATTGTGTCCAGCGAGATCTTCGACGACAGGTCGCCTGAACTTTCGAGCATTAGCTGCACGGACCCACGTTTCCGGCCAATCGTCAAACGAGATACTCTCATCGCCATCAACGATTAGCGTGTACAAGTGATCGTCCGGAAAATCGTTGACTCTTAATCTCAGTTCTCTGCCATTGAACACAGTCTCATATGGATGCTCGGCGTCCACGCCTGCCTTCCATGTGATTGGTTCACGAAGGTAGTTTTTGTGGTAGTGGTACGTTTGAGTTAGTCCATCTCATTCTCACCCGGTTTCAACCGGGTGACCAACGATCCCCTGATGTCTTGAACCGTTCAACGGTTTACCTTTGTTCGGCTGACCTGAAACCGTTGAAACGGTTTACGGTACTCATGGCAGTCTTTTACCACCGGGCTGAAGCCGCGGTGTGAATGCGAGTAAAGACCGAAAATGTAGCACTACCGTTTTTGTCCGTAACTGGCATTGGAAAACTGGTAAAACGTGATGGGGAAAACATTTTCTGCTAAGCGCAGGTGATGTTCCGTCCTAGAAAGTGATGCCGTAGTAGGTGAAGAATGCGTTGTTCTTGCGGCCGTGATTTCCAATCGTGTAGCCCGTGAACAACGTGCCTCGATGTTTGCTCGAGAATGAAACGCCAGGTGTGACGTAGCCAAACCTGTTCTCGCCACTAAACCAATCAAGCACAAAGCCAACGTTCTGCGCCAACGGCTGTTCGTAGCCGGCGATCACTCCAGCCCTCGCGCCATTTCCCTTTTGGCGACCAATCAATGCATAACCGCCGCCGGTAAATCGCGGGCCATAGTGTCCGGGAAAGCGTTTGCTGAAGACCGAGTAGCACAGGCCAAAGTGATCGGCGCCCGTGCGATGAGTCACCGGTGCGTAAAGAATGCAGCCGACCGAGGCCGCTTGTCCGCTCGACTCTGATTCATAGAAGCGCCACTTGATGTTCGGCTGAATCTCCAGAGGTTGAGGCACGCCAAACCCGTTTGTGTAGGATACGTTCGCGCCGATTTCGACGTTGTGGCCCACACCAACTACCGCGCGGGGAATGTAAGATTGGAACCCTCCATCGCGATGGCCGGCATAGTTCGAGATGTAGTCAAACTCGACATAAACCTTTTTCTCGGCAACCACATCGGACGAGGGAGCATTTGCCAGCGTTGATTGCGCGAGAACGCGCGTGCACAAAACTGACAAGCTCAGAAGCAGAACCGCAAAGAGAGTTAGGCGTGTGATTCTGTTCATAAGGGGGCCTCTAAACAGTGAATCTCCGAAGCTTGGTGAACGATAATTTAGCTTGAATATATTACGAATAAGGCGGCGCTGCCAATTATCTCAGCACGCGGCTGAATTTTCCGGAGCGAACTTCCCACAATACGACGGAGGCGTTGCCGCTGCCGCTGGCTAAGAACTTGCCGTCAGGCGAGAACGCCAACGACGAAACTGTCTGATCGTGGCCTTTCAGAGTTCGCTTCGATCTACCTGACGCGAGATCCCAAATGACAGCAGTGCGATCGTCGCTTCCACTCGCCATTAGTTGACCGTCCGGCGAAAAAGCGAAGGCGTTGACCGTGGCGTCATGCTTGTCCATTTTTCGGATCAACTGTCCGGTCTGCAAATTCCAAAGATTAATGTCTCGGTCAGCAGTTGCGGTGACCAGCGTCTGGCCGCCCGGCGCAAATCTCAACGCTGTAACTTCGCCTCCGGCTATAGTGCAATCAAGACGCTCAACTGCCGCATTCCAGATTTCGACAACTCCGTTATCGGCTACGCCTGCAATTCTCCCACCCTCCAAAGAAAACGCGAGGGCACTGAATGGACCGTGCATTCCCTTCAAAGTCTTCAACACGTTCCCGGAAGCGTCTACACACAGGATTTCATTACCAAGGCCAAGTGCGAAGCGTTTGCCATCAGGCGACATCGCCATTGCGGTTACCGATCGACCTTCCGGAGTCGGCAGAGTTTGCTTCGCGGTGTCGGTTGAGTTCCAGGTGAAAACTTTTCCTTCCACGAGCTCCGAAAAAGATTGTCCGTCGGCAGAGACTGCCACGCTTGCAGGATCGTTTTGCTCCGGCCGCAGAAATTTTTTCACTTCTCCTGTCCGCGGATCCCAGGCTTTGATTTCACCCTGATCTGTCTCAGCAGTCACAGTTGTACCATCATTCGAGAAAGCGACCGCAAGCACGCGCTTTGTCGACACTAGAAAACGGCTGACAGGTCGCTCAACGGCATCGCCGGCGCTGTGCTCATCCCAAGTTTGTCTTACGGAGAAGTTCTTTCCATCAAGGATCTTGACCGAGCCGGCGCCAGTGCGAAAAGCCAGCAACCTCCCGTCCTTCGAGATAGACAGGGAATCGACTGTCTCAGTGTAGTCCTCGCCCGTGGGAATATTCGCTAGCTGACTATTATCGAGATTCAGGATATTGACTCCTGGTAATTCCTTTTCGCCCTGTTGCATGATGCCGCCCATCAGCAGCAGCCTGCTGTTGGGACTGAATGCGAGAGTATTTACTGCGCCAATTTCCGAGATCTTTCTCATCTCGTGCCATGTACGCGCGTCGAAAAGCTTGACCTGGCTAATTCCAATTATCTTTATCAAGTTGCCGACTGACTCGCGTTCATAGTTGGTACTCGCCACCGCCAGAAGTCGTCCATCCGGAGAAAAGGCAATTGCATTTGGTCGTCCCTTAAAGCCTTTTAGCTTGTGTTCTTCTTTACCTGTTTGCGGGTTACACAGCCTGACCTCGTTGCGCTGGGCTAGCGCAAGCAAAGAACCGTCGGGCGAATAGACAATGCTATTAGCTTGATCGTCATTTAGCTTGGTTCTTATTTCACCCGTTGTCGCGTCCAGCAGTTTCATATCCGAGTTGAAGAACACGAGCGGACCAAAAGCAGCTGAGGGAAACGGCGTGCCTAGATTTCCGAGACCGGCGGATTGAGCCGAGGGGCCATAGGAAACCAACGAGTAAGTCATGAAGGTTTCGGAAACAATCAGATCCTTGCCGTCAGGAGAAAGGGTTACCCTGAAGTTCATATTTCCTTCACCGGGCATGGTGATTCGCTGCTTAAGCTCGCCGGATTGGCCATCCCACCATTTCACTTCCCCTTTGACCATTCCTCCGTAAGATCGGCGCGAATCCTGGATCTTGTCGCTCCGATACTCGAGGCTTCCGCTAATAATCGTCTGACCGTCAGGTGAAAAAGAGATTGACCTAACTGGACCATCAAAGCCTTTGATCACACGTCGAAGTTTTCCCGTCTCGGTATCCCACAGCTCAATTCGTCCAAAGCGCTGTGACGGTTCCGACGCGCCCCGCGCGACCGCGAGCGTTCGCCCATCAGGAGAAAAGGTGATCCCGAACACGACATCGTCAAAACCCGTTGTGGTTCTGTGTGGACTACGTCTTTGAGCGGCGCTGAAGCCAGTCAAACTGAGCACAAGACACAGTAGTACGAGGAAACGAAAAGTATGACCTTTGAAAAGTTGAACGATCATTCGATTGAACTTAAACCAGGAAAGTCACGACGCTGGAGCTGAGTTCCGAAGTCGAACGGACTCATTGCTTCGTGGCTTTATCTTTGTTCTGACTGTGGGGAGACGAACGACTTTGATCGGCTTGGGTTTTGTTAACTGGTCGCGGGTATGACCTCACCAAGAAAGCTCTTACCCGCAGTCAATTTCAATCCAAAGTTCTCCGCGATCGTTTGTCCGATATCTGACAACGACTCGCGAGTGCCCAAATCAACTCCGACTCGAGCATTCTTGCCGAACACAACTAAAGGAGCGTATTCCCTGGTGTGATCCGTTCCGGGAAACGTAGGATCATTTCCATGATCAGCTGTGATGATCAAGAGGTCATCATCTCTCATGGCGCTCTCAATTTCGGGCAGTCGACGGTCGAAATGCTCCAGCGCGCGAGCATACCCTTCAGTGTCTCGCCGGTGACCGTAGAGCATGTCAAAGTCTACAAGATTTGAAAAGATTAACCCGCGCGTATCGTTCTGTAGAGCCTTAATCGTTTGATCGATGGACTGCTCGTTGTTCTTGGCGGTCAGATCCTCGGTCACGCCGACTGAATCATAGATTGAGGCAATCTTACCGATGCACACAACGTCAAGCTCTTCATCGGCGAGCGTTGGCAACAGGTTCTGTCTTGGTGGCGGCACTGCATAGTCGTGACGATTTTCAGTTCGATAAAAAGCGCCGGGCTCGCCCAGAAATGGTCTCGCGATTACTCTGCCAACCCTGTGTTCACCGTCGAGTATTGCTCGAGCTATCTCGCATATCTCGTAGAGCCGCGGTAACGGAATTATTTCTTCGTGCGCTGCGATCTGAAATACCGAGTCTCCTGAAGTGTAGACAATCGGCTTGCGGGTCTTGACGTGTTCTTCGCCAAGCTCCTTGATGATCTCTGTTCCCGAGGCTGGAATGTTGCCGAGAATTCCGGGCACCTCGGCTTCGCGGATGAAACGCTCGATAATCGCAGCAGGAAAACCGTTCGGATAAGTCGGGAAAGCCTGGTCAAGAATTATTCCTGCCATTTCCCAATGTCCCGTGGTTGTGTCTTTTCCATTGGAACGCAAAGCACAACGTCCATAACCACCCCTCGGTTTTTCGGCGGGGACAACTCCCGCTAAGGGACGAATGTTTCCAAGTCCGATGCTTTGCAGATTCGGAAGATTGACCTGGCGTGATTCAAGAATGTGGCCAAAGGTGTCCGAGCCGGCATCACCCCACGCTGGAGCGTCCGGCATTGCGCCGATGCCCGCGCCATCAAGCACCACGAGAACGACTCGATTGAAGTGACGCGAAGATGGCCTATCCAGATTTTCCATATATCATTCGACAGTTTTCATTTTTCATTTGCTGCGGACAAGTCAATACCACCTGCTCCGGCAGCACTCCGCTTAAACCTATCGCGGAGTATCACCTAAGTTATATAATCAACCGCCGTGGACGCAAACGGAACTTACACTTTCACGATGGTCTTCGAGCCAGCCGAAGAAGGCGGCTACGTCGTAACCTGTCCAGCCCTCCCCGGTCTCGTTACCGAAGGAGACTCTCTCGAAGAAGCGCGTCGAATGGCAGAAGATGCGCTGCGGGGCTACCTGGAGAGCCTGTTGGAAGATAGTCAAGCTACTCCATCTCACCCAACACCACTAACCTGGGTTTGAGTGCCTCGCGCGACGCTTCAAAGATTTTCCATATATCATTTGCCAGTTTACATTTTTCATTTTCAACGAGTGGAACGGGCGGTCTTTATCGAGGAGGTAAAGATCCTTGAGAGTTCACGATTTTTCGCCGTTCAGGTCGGTCAACAGTCCTCGTTTCACCATGTCGCTTCGCTCGATTACCCGAAGCCAAATTGACGTTTCGTTTAATTCTTTCAAAACAATGCAAAGCTTATGTATGAAGTCAGCGTGGCTTTCGGCGCCTCTCGCTTCACCGTAATTTGGCGCCGGAGACGTACCCGATCTTAATATCTGTCCAGCGACGTGCTTGCCAGCTGGTGTTTTCGGTAATCCTGAGGAGAGTTTAACAATCCTAACTGCAAAATCAATTAGGCGCTCCTCGAGTTCGTCTGCTCGTGTTTGACTATTCTTTGAAATTTTCTTTTCCATGACGTCACCTCTCTTCCACGTGTCAGCTAATGACAAATGGCAATTTGATAGGTGGGAAATGGAAAATGGAGTGCGCCCCAAAAATGAGACCACGAGTTAAGCTACAGTTTTTAATAGGAGGGAGCAACTGTGGCGTTAACACGACGGAAGTTTACGCGCGAGTTCAAGCTGGCAGCGGTGAAGCTGCTGGATTCGGGTAAATCA
>DATNBH010000025.1:0-106341 GCA_035572035.1 Pyrinomonadaceae bacterium
CGCCGTGGTCACTCACGTTGGTCGCTAACAGAGGCGGGCCGAGATTTTTGGTGATGCCACGGGCTCGTCCCGTGGAGTGTTCACGCTTCAGGCTGGTGGCAGGCGGCAACGTGAAACACCACGGGGCCAGCCCGTGGCCTCGTGCGAACCGATGGATCAGCCTGTTTTTGTAGCTGTGAACATGAAACACCACAGGGCACGCCTGTGGTATCGGCTAAGGCTCCAGTTCACCATTCATGCTTACCTACTTTTTCCTGGCGCACTGAACAAGAACCAGCCACAGATTTCGCAGATTGCACGGATGTTCAGACAGTAACGACGAGACGTTCCTCCGACGAAATCAATCCATGTATTTCGACTAGGCATTTATGATTTAACTAGCTTGCCCGAAAAGTCTTAAATCCCACCTGCGGGAGCGGGGGATGGTTCAAGTCCTGCCTATTTCCGTTGAACACTTGCGAGCGAGGCTGCATTTGAAACATCCCTCAGCTGCCGCTGAGGGGATTCAAAGGACTAATCCTAACCTCTCTTTGTAGGTCGAACTTGAAGTAACCACCAACTGCCGCAGGTGGGATTTAAGATTTTTCGGGCAAAGCTAGTGGAACTACTTTCGGATGGCCGACAATTCGCTGGGGAGACCACTCGGGTTGCCAAGCCGGAGCTCAATGGATCTCTCGATTGCGGGTGGTCCGCGGGATCAGTGAATAAGGATTTGCGCTGGTGTGAATGAAAAGACGGCCGCCGAAAATGGGTCCCTCTTCGAAGGAGCGATCAGCCGGTCCTCGCTGCGATTGACGAGAAGCTTGAGCAGCACTTCGCGCACCAGCGTAAAGATGGCAGCGTTCGCCCCGATGCCGAGCGCCAGCGTGAGAACCACGGCGATCGCCAGCCCTGGAGTCCGAGTTAACGAGTAAGCTGCAACTCTCAGATCGCGAACGAATGACGTGTGCTTACCCTCCTGATCATTCTTTCCCTCGTAGCCGCCTTCATGGCGAGGTATCCTTTCGCCGCCGCTGCTCGCTCTGCTTTATGATCTCGCTCAAATCCGCAACCGGCCGTATCTCATTCGGTCCAAGTTCATACTTCATACCGCCTGGATGCCGTGACAGAAGCTGAATGGCATGATTGAGGTCTCGCGCCTCAAGGATGAGAATGCCGCCGAGCTGTTCCTTGGTTTCCAAATAAGGGCCGTCGGTCGTCGCGACTTTGCCGTTTTTCCAGTACAGGGTTAACGCGGTCTCCGGAGACTGAAGAGGTACTTCGGCGACAAGATGTCCGTTGGCGCGCAGATGGTCGTTGTACTCAAAGCATTCGTCGAATACTGCGTTTCGCTCGTCCTCGGTCATGCCTTCGAATTTTCCTGGCTCGAGGTATCCCAAACAGATGTATTTCATTGTTCTTCTCCGCCTTGGTGGTAGCCGGCAGCCCAGCTGTCGCAAATTGGTCTGTCACTGTTTCAAGTAACGAAGCGCAACACACCCTGATCTAAAAATCTTTGACTCAACAAGTTTTAGTTGCAATCTCTCCTGCAGGCTAACGCCGTCGAATAACCGTCTTCCTTCTCCGGCAACGATTGGGCCAACGACAAAACGATATTCGTCAACCAGACCAAGCTCTATCAGTTGTGAAGGAATACTTACACCACCGAGTAAAATGCTTTTGCCTTGCTCTTGTTTCAATTTAAGTATTTCGTCGCGAAGGTTCGTACGAACAATTCTCGTATTCTTATCTTCAGCGCTCTCTAATGATCGTGAAAAAACAATTTTGTTGATGGAGACAAATGCTTTGGCAAATTCGTTCGATGCTTTTGTCATCGACTGGTTTTTTGCGACGTCAGGCCAAAAAGGGACCATCAATTGGTAGGTGATACGCCCAAAGACTCCCAGGTCAACCTCACGCAGGAGGTCCGTAAAATATTCATGGGTCTCGTCATCGGCAACTTGCTTGGTGTGGTCGACGCAGCCATCCAGGGTAGTGTTGATTGCGAAGATTACATTTCTCATTTGTGTCTCCTGCCCTCGTCAATGTACCAGCGCTTACGAGCGTTCCCCGACAGAAACACCGTCAGCACCATCCATCGGACAAAAGCTGTTGTCTTCATATTTGGATTCATTCGATGATCTTTCGCAGGTGGTAAATACGTCTCTAACGGAAGCCGCGATCTCGCGAATGTGAAGATTTGCAGGTCGCAGGTTGCTTCTCTACGCTCGCAACCTTCGGTTTGCGCTGATGATTTTCTGATCGTAGCTCTTCTATTTTGGGTTTAGATAATCAATTGAAACGGCAGGGTAAGTTTTTAAGAGGCTGTCGAACGAGTCGTCTTTTTTGCGCTTGAAGACTCTATCAAAAGCCGCAAGTGTAAATGCTCGGATAATCTGTTTATTGAGGCTGAATTGTTCAAGGGTCGCAGACCAGGGACCGCTCTCCGATTGAGCCACGGGCAGATCGAAATAGCTGAAATGAGTGAATCCCGGCGTACCTACGAACATAACGTAGCTTCCTTTTCGAACGCCGGCGTAAGCAACTTTCAACCCATCCTGGAAAATTTTGTTACTTTCCCTTCTCTTGGCAAATGCCTCATCTGATTCGCCCGGGCGACGCGTTGGCACCCCGCCTCCGTACATGGCGGCTACGGGTTGCGTCGGGGATCCATAAGATTCGCCCTCGTCCAGTCCGCCATCAAGATTTAGACAAAGTTTGAATCGTTTGTCGCGAGCACAAGCGAAGATAGACAGCATTCCGCCGAATGAGTGACCCAGAGCACCGGACTTTCCCGCATCGAATCTTCCCTTGAATTGTTTCGATGCTTCCGGCAGTTTGCCTTGATTCAGTTTTTCCAGCTGGTCGAGAACAAAGCTGTCGTCTTCCGCTCCTGCCTTATACCGCGACATATGGAACGCCGTTTTTTCTTTTTTCGGCCGTTGCCCGATCTCGTCCCAACCGACTTGAGCAATTATTCTTCCGTCGGGCAAAACCACGGTCGCACCGTCGCCAGAATGTTCGACCGCCGCGACGACATAACCGTGACTGACAAGTTCTTCGATGATCGCGGTGTAACATAACGCGGGCATGCCGCCGCCGTGCGAAAAGATCAATAGGGGAAACCGGCCTTTGGCGATCTTTGCATTTTCGATCGTGTGAATACGTAAGTTGCCAAGCAGAGAATATGATCTTCCATAACCGTTTTTGAAAGAATCCTTGCCGTATCGTTCCTCGAAAGCCTCGGTTTCTTTCAGATGCGGAAAATAAACGGCCGCATCTCCTTTCGCTTTCGGGTCAGTGGGATAGAAAAGATAAACCAGCAGTTCGCGGTAATCGCTCTTCTTGTCCGGCATCACCTCGCGCCGCGATCTGTCAACCCATTGAAAAGGCGTTCGGCCAATCCCAAAACTCCCCGTCGGAACCGGAAGCTCTGAAACCGGCTGCGCTGACACGGCAATGCTCAAACCTGACCAAACGAGTACCATGCCAATAGATATTCTGAAATCCATATTAATTCTGAGCCTCAAACCCATATCGTATTGCCGCTGCAAGAATTTCAATGTTTATATCTCTTAGAGTTTTGAACCTGATGCAATATCCGGTCACGCTCGCCTTGCCGAGTTCTTTTCCATAGGTCTGGGCTAAGTATTTCTTATCTTCGATACCAAGGATATAGACAGAGACTCCGGTTTTGTTTGCGCTCAAACCAATTTGATAAAACTCTCTGGTTGTTCCATCAGCATATTTCATAGTCTGAAGTCCGTATCCTATATTGGGATTAGAAACAGTCTTATTTTCACTGTTCTTACCATCCAGGAACCATAATTTACAGGCTGGCATTATTTGCAGAATGATGCGATGCAACTCTTGCATGTCGCTGCGTTTTGGTTCGGGTTGGCTGTTAATATACTTGTTGATTTGTTCTTCTACGTTCATATAGAAAACATAAAGACTACAGGCTGCTTACTTTGCCTTTTCAAATCTCGCCCGCTTCAATTTTACTGCATCCGTTGGTTCGGTTTGGTTTTTCGCGTCAACGATTCTCAATCGTCTTCTCGTATCTGAGGCGATCCCTTTTTTACATCGCCGTCACGTTCGTAAGTTGCGATGATGATCCCTTTTGGTGCTACTTGGCCGCTCGTCAACTTGAAGGCTGCCGGGATTGTTCCGTCCTGGAACAGCCGTTTTCCCGTGCCAAGCGTGATCGGAATTATCATGAGCTCCATCGCATCGACAAGATCATTTTTGAAGAGCGTCTGTAGCAGATCCGCGCTTCCCATTACGTGCAGATCCGGGCCGTCCGTTTGTTTTAATTGCCTGACTTTTTCCGCAAGGTCTCCGCTCAAAAACACCGTGGGCTGCCAATCGCTTGAGTCACGCGTATTCGAGGCGACATACTTTGTTGCGGTCATTACGTTCGGCCAGAAGTTAGAATGGGTCGGCCAAAAGGTTTCCCAACCGTCAAAGGTCTTGCGGCCTAACAGCAGATCTACCGGCTTGGCTAGCCGCTCTTGTACCACGGCGCCCGTCACCTCGTCGGCATAGGGGAAAAACCATCCGCCATACGTGAAGCCGTCGCCGTCATTTTCCTCGTTCTGTATGACACCATCAAGGGTCATAAATTCACATGCAATTATTCTTCTCATGACTCTTTTCCTCTTTTGAGTTTTGCTTCGCGGATGTCCGCTGCTGCCCGTCCGGGGTCGCGCGGCCGGCACCGGGCGAGACAACCCGACCCCAGCGCGCGGCGGCCAGACTATTCCGTAGCCCCCTCCGGCGCCGGGTAGAAAAGAAGCTCACGCACCTCGCCGGCCACATCGCAGGCGATAGCACCCTTCTTCGCCCATGCCAGCGCCTCGTCGATATCAGCGCATTCCAGTATCCAGAATCCGCCCATGTGCTCTTTGGTCTCGGTGTACGGCCCGTCAGTGACGAGCACCTTGCCGTCGGGCTGGGCCCGCAGCGTCTTGGCGTTGCTGGCCGGGGAGATTCCGCAAGCGAACTTCCTCACGCCGGCAGCAATCATTTCGCGGTTGAGCGCGTGGATCTCCTCGATCATCGCTTCGGTTACGGCGGATGGGTCGAAGTCGTCGGGAAGGTAGTTAGCAACTAGATATTGCGGCATGATTTTTCTCCTTGGTTTTGTGGTTTGTTCCCGATGACTCGTTTCCTGATCATTCAGGAGCCGTAGCTCATCGTTCTTTTGTCCTATAGTCGTTGGGGAGACGGAAAATCGACAGCCTGGGCAAACTTTTTTTGTGTTGTCCTGATGGTTAAGTACCATACAAGCACGCGTTCCTCCATTCATAGCGCTTGAAGTATTTCAGTCGATTAGAACGACGGGTACTGGGAATAAAAGCGGACAGGGGGACGTTCACTAATTTCTATTCGTCGAAAAACTGGGGACCGTTCCGTCCGTCCCCGGTTTTTGCTCGCAAGTTTTCTAAACTTGCTCCTGTTTTCCTGGCCCTCCAGTAGGGCTTGTAGAGGTCGGTGCCGATGCTCTTGGCGAATTCGCGTTCCTGATCAAAACCGTCGCGAGAGGAAATGACAAAGCGCGATGCCATGAAGACCTGGCCACCATTTTCGCTGTCAACCATCTCTTCGGTGAAGCTCACAGGCGATAAGCGGCAGTCAAACGGGCCGAGTTTCTCCCACGGAGGCTCTTTGGGATGGCAATACATTACGATGTTCGGAGACATGGGAAACACCGAATAGTTCCCATCGTGATACATTCCCACCTTAAGCCACATCGCGTTATCCCCAGTGCGGAATGCCACGGGATTGTCCGAAGTGATGAATGGAGTCGCGGTCATGTTGCGCCCGAATAGCCAGGTCGCGTTCCTAATCCGCTCCGCTAGTTTCTCGTAGATACTGCCTTTCCAGAGCATGTCCAAATGCAACAGCCGCTTCTCAGTCTCGGCTATCGGCTTGCCATACACTTTCTGTTCTGCGAAAGCGGCAAGAATGTCCCTGGTGTCCGCAGTGCGCAGGAATTGCAACGCGATGTAGAGGGACACCAGTTCGCGGTTGATGTCAGGTACTTCGACTTTCTCCATCGGCTTCATGTTGCGGAGCCATTCCAGCCATTGTCCGGTTATCTGGGCTACTTCTCCCTCAAGGTGGGAGAATTGCTTCTCCATCATTAGCGGATCATGTCCCATCGCCGCCAGTTCTTCATGCCAATAGAACTTGTTTTCCGCCGCCACTCCGTTGGGTCCCGTGCGAAACACACGGTCGCGGTCGCGGTCCCATAGCCAGAGCTGGCCCGAAGCATCAGTGAACCGTCGCAGATAGAACTGCGGCACATAGTGATGTAATTTTGGAGTGCTCATGGTATCGCTTCTATCTATTTCCTGCCTTGCGCTGGCTAGCTCACAATTCGCGTCGTCAAGTCGGGATAGCCTTTGACACACCTGTTGTGAATCACGATTGGGGTCAGGCTTGCAATTTTGCGATTCTTCAACGTAAGTGCGCGTAGCGCACGACAGCATAAAGCCTGGGCGTGAGCCCCAGGATCCCGATCGGTAAGAACAGAAAGAACCCGCGGAGCGGGTGACAGCCTTTGGTTTGCGATCCTGGGGGGGCTCGCTTCGCGCGCTCTGACCCAATTCTAATTTTCTATCCTACAATCGTACGCAATATGATAAAGATCAACTATGAAGCGAGGCTCGACGATCTTCCTTCAGGTAGTAATTGTACTTAGCGGCATAGGCGTTCTTGCTTTGCTACTTTGGGAACCCCAACTCGAGGGCAGGAAGGTGCCTGCCACGCAATTTGCGATCTACTTCAAGGATCCATTCCTGGCGTATATATACCTCGCCTTCGTCCCATGTTTTGTCGGTCTTTACCAGGCATTCAAGATCTTAGGGTATGCCTCGACGTCATGTTGGCGAAAAGAAAACTGAGCGTTACCGAGCTCGCCGATAAAGTCAGCATTACGATGGCTAATATCTCCGTGTTGAAGAATGGCAAAGCGAAGGCAATTCGGCTATCAACATTAGAGGCGATCTGTAGAGCCTTAGAATGTCAGCCCGGAGATATTTTGGAGTATGAGGAGTAGCAAAAGGCTGTGATGATCTGAAATGCCGCGCAGGGTTTTTGCTATGCCAGGGACATCGGCGCTACTTGTACTGCTACCAAATGCGTCGATCATACCCGAAGCTCTTAAGCAACTGAGTCAACCTCTCTTCGGATATTGTTTCCTGGTGAATGTGAATTCCAAGTCTTTCGAGTAGTCCTCGGACGATCACCAAGTGTTGGCGGTTGAGGTTCAGTTTGTCGATTGTATAATTGCCAGGGTTTGTTAATCCGTTCCATGTTCCATCTTTTTCAACACTAAAATGGGACGCAAAATCCTCTTTGCACAAATCAACAAAGCAGATGCCCTGTTCTTCAAGAGCCGGTGGTGGCCAAGAATCGCGCTTGATATGGTTGCAGGGATGGCATGAGTAATAGAGGTTGTAGAAATCGTTTAGCAACTCGGGAAAGCGGTGTTTCGGCCGAAAATGATCTAACTCGAAGGCCTCTTCTCCGCCGGCTACCAGTTCTGAGAAGAGACAAAACGCACATTGGCGTGAAAAGTCCTCCCTAACAAATGGTCGAAATGCGCGATAGCCACCGCTCACAATTGGGGCCGGAGTGCGCCGCAAGAAATGAGGCATTTAAACTCCTCGTTCCTCCACAAGTCTACTGAGCCGCTTGATAATTGCATCATAATAAGGCTCATCCATTTCATCTATAGCACCCTTCAAACCATCAAGTTCTTCTTTTTCACCGGGCGATAATCCATGTTCATATTTGCGATCAATGAGCGTCTGATATCGTGTCGTAACATACCTCCGAGCTGCCGCTTCTTCTTCAATCAGGTGTCGAAGCCCCCGTGCTTCCACCCCTGCAAGTTCATTTAGTTCTTCGTAGCCACGATCGGATGTGTCGGACTTTAGAAAGAATCGTTCAAGTGTTCGGGTGAGTTGAAGTCTTCGATATTGTTGGGGACTTTTCAGCAAGCCCTCTTCGACTCTCAGTCGATCATTGTGCGATAGTAACCCAAGCGCGTAATCATCCATCAACTCGCTTTCGATTATGCGGGATGTCTCAAAGAACTCTGGATCGGCGAGCCACCGTTGTTCAAGGTCGTCCTGCTCCTCCTGAGGCAAGTCGTCAAGAAAGTAATTTCTAATGAGGCTCTCTTCAGATAGGTTTTGTGACATCGAGCTATCCCTTAGGCCTCCCACCTGACCGCTTGATACGAACCGCTTCTATGCGACCTAAAATATCGACTCCAAAGCGAAAGGAGATTACTCGATTGTTTCTTTGCGGACACCAAGGCCTTCGACTTGACCCAGAGCAGTCTAATCAATTGGATCCTGCGCTGTTGCTGGGCACTTATTAACAGGCCGCTTTCCAGACTCATTCGATCGGGTTTGGAAAGTAATCCCATAACGTAATCATCCAGCAATTCGCCTTCTATTATGAGTGACGTCTCAAAGAATTCTGGATCGGTGAGCAGCCGCGTTTCAAGCTCGTCCTGTTCATTCTCGGGCAGTTTTCCAATAAGGTAACTTCGGATCAGGTTCTCTTCAGCTAATTTTTGTGACATATGATGCTCTTTCTGCCAGACAAACACGATCGACTAGACTGAACCTTCATGTCCCATACACGCCCCGATGCATGCCTCAAGCGTCTTTCGAATTCGAAACATCCGCACACGGAGTTGAGTAACAGAGACACCTAACTTTTCTCCAAGATCCTTTCGATGGGAAGCCTTCTTCGAGTGCTCTTTGCTGTAATAATCTAATATCAGATCACGGCTGTACGGACTCAAATTAAGAAGACATCGTTCCAGGCAATCGGACATCTTTTCATTCTCAATGTCCGTTGTCCTGGGATTCGGCGGAACTAAGGTTTCCAGCCGCACAGTACGAACCCGCGTGTGCTCGGCCAACAATTTCTTTGCTACGGCATGAATATATACACTCGGGTTACCCACATACGTTTCCCTAAGTTCTGGAACTCGTAACATGACTCGGTCGAAAGTTTCATCTGCTAGAGATTCGGCTTCCAAACATCCCTTCCAGATAAAGATCTGAATCAGCGACTGCCGAATCATCTCGTACTTCTCTGCCGCGCGGTCACGATCGGAATCCAGCCATTCCAAGAGACTGTCAAAATACTCGAGCCGCTCTTGATTTTGCCTCTTCACAAAACGAATTTTACCACGAGGTGAGCGGACGGGCTCAATTCCCAAGTTATTTGTTCTGGCGTAGCTGGGAAAGGCTGCTTAGTTGGCCTCAAGAACCAGTTGCGAAGATTGTCCAGTGTAAGGAGCCCTGATTCCTGAATGAAATTGAAGAGGCCACCGCTAGGTGGCCTCAAGTTCTTTGTGACCTGATTAGGTATGGGCTGTAAGAAACAGCCGAATCACGCTCAGCTACTTCTCAACTTCTACTACGATATCTATCGGTGAGACATTCGGTATCTGTTGTCCGGATAAACTATCAACAGCACGCAGCAGAATATGAAATTCTCCCGGACAAATCGCTCTTCCTCGGATTTGACGGGGTAGTAAGGAACCCTCTCCTTCATCTGGTGAATCCAACTCAACAAAACAGTTGGTATCTCCGAAAGTTTCCTTATCAAGTCGTACAAATTCTGTGTATCTCGTTATAGGAAGTTTAGGAAGATCAATCTTAAGGTATTGTCCGGCCTGAGCGATGTACCGTCTGGGAAAAGGACTCGCTTGAAGCATTGCATTGATCTTCTTAGAGTCTGTCATACTCAACTCTCCTAGACGACCCCGCCTGTGGGTGGTAAGGCCGACATGTTCGTAAGGGCATTATAGACGATATACCCATATTTGCCATATGTACGAATGTAATCGTAGGAAAGATGGTAATAGCCCAGATGTCCAACGCTTGTACCCCAACTGTTCTTGAGAATGAAGTATGGCCTGGTCGCCGCCCGATTGAACCCAACGATAAGCATTGCATGTCCACCGTGAGACTTTTGGGGATTGCCAAACTTGTCCCGAATAACGTCCAGCACGCCATCATCCTCTGGCTCTCCCCAAGCAACATTGGTACCAAATACAATGTCATGCCCTTTACAAATTAACGACTCAAGATAGTCAGTGTTGGCAATACTAGGTCCTAAAAGACCGATGCGATCGATAATCGCGAACTTTCCTATACCGTATGTAGCACTTTGTTGTATCGCCAAGGCCGGTCCAGGCATGCAATGCTGATGAACCGTTGGTGAATCTTCATACGGACAAACGTTATCGAGGCACACGCCATAGGTAGACAGGTAACTTGCAGCCACAGTAGTTCGCAATCCGTCGTCACACTGATTCCTCTTCTCCATGAGCATGAATAACCAGTTGGCGTACTGTTCAGAAAGTATTGTCTCATTCCCATCACGCTTTAGGATCGCCTCCAGACATGCAAGGGAAGCAAAACAAACACAAGTACCTCTATCTTCTTGATCTTTTATCGGTGTTTGGTCGGCCAGGTGATCTACCTCATCACCACAGTCTGCGTCCATCTCGGGTGAATTCGAATCGGCATCCCAGTAGGGGGTTATCATTTCTGCCAAAGCTTTTTCGTGAGCATCAAGGTTGTCGTGCTCATCTTCTCGATCAAGACGAAAAAACTCCTCGCCGACTTTTATTTCATGTCGGCCATGACCAATTAAGCGATACATTTCCAACTCTTTTTTCGTTGCGAATCGTTTCGTACTCAGACTTGAGGCGTAGGCGGTGATTGGGTCTGGACTTATTGGAGTCATGAGAGTTCTCCTTCAGATTCAGAATTTTGTATTCACATCAATATCAGGAACGAGTATCCAGGACTGGAATTGAGGCCGAAGGTTTTGAGGATACCCGAGCCGAAACGATATTCCGTGTTCATTCTAAAGTCAAAGGTTTCTTTGTTACTTTTGACAGGAGCCTACGCGTACTACTGGTTGGGAAGATTGCGGTTGCGAAGATGTCCTTTGTGGGCTACCAAGGGGACAACGCCGCACTTGTAGGGCGCTTTCGCGCAATGCTCGCGACTGGGAGTGACTGGTAGATTTAGCGCGCTTCTCGCAAGCATTACAAGAAACTGAGCACTTCTGGCGGTAGCCTCAACAACAAGTTGCGAAGAGTGTCCAGTGTGGGGAGCCAAAATTATGTAAATGCTTGCGCCTCGGCATCCCGCATCGGTTTCTGACGAGTCTTTTTTGATTTCATCTGCTTTATTTCAACTGCCGAATCCGCTCTTGCAGGAATTGCCGCTCGGGTTCCTGTTGAGTCAGCGACAGAGCTTTCTCATAAGAGGACTGGGCCTCGGCTGTCCTGCCAAGTCTGCGGTACATATCGGCACGGGCTGAATGCGCCAAATAGTAATTCGCCAATTCGCCCTGTTCCAACACGGCGTCGATATGGGTCAGACCAGCCTCTGGACCATCGCGCATTGCGATTGCGACGGCGCGATTTAGCTGTGCAACTGGCGAAGGATGAATTCGTACCAAGCGGTCGTAAAGCGCAACAATCTGCCGCCAGTCGGTAGCATCGACCGATTCCGCCTCGGCATGAACAGCCGCAATCGCAGCCTGCAGTGTGTAAGGGCCGAAGCGTTGGGACTTTAGGGCTTTCTCCAGCAATGCCACTCCCTCTGCGATCTGCTCCCGGTTCCAGAGCGAGCGCTCCTGGTTCTCCAGCAAGATCAGCTCTCCGGTTGGAGAGGTTCTCGCGGCGTGACGTGATTCCTGTAGCAACATCAGGGAAAGCAGTCCAATAATTTCCGGCAGGACTTCCGGCTCTGGCCGGAGTTCGATCAGCAACCGGCCCAGTCGAATCGCCTCGCCGGTTAGTTCCGCCCGCATTACCTCCGCTCCCGCCGCAGCCGAATAACCCTCGTTAAAGACGAGATAGATGACGTGCAGCACCGCGCCGAGCCGCTCCGGCAATTCCTGCGCGCTTGGCACTTCGTAGGGAATCGGTGTTTCTCGAATCTTTGCCTTGGCGCGCACAATGCGCTGCGCCAACGTACGCGGAGTGATGAGGAAGGCCTTTGCTATCTCCTCGGTTGTCAGCCCGCACACTTCGCGCAAGGTGAGCGCAACGCGCGCTTCCGGCGGGAGAGCTGGATGACAGCAGGTAAACATCAGCCGCAGGCGATCATCTTCAAAGCCATCCTCAAGGCTGTCCTCTTCATTGGTGCTCTCCCTGGAACTCAATTGCGCTTCGAGATATCGCGCGAGCTCGTCTTGAGACGCATCAAATCTTGCCCGTCGCCGCAGAGTATCAATGGCTTTGAATCGGGCCGTCGAAATCAACCATGGTCGCGGGTTGTCGGGTACTCCACTCCGCGGCCACAGACTCAGCGCAGCCGCAAAGGCTTCGTGCATCGCCTCCTCGGCAAGATCAAAATCTCCGAGCAAGCGGATCAGAGTTGCCAGGATTCGTCCCGAATCTCGGCGATAAAGGGAGTCGAGCAATTCGCGTATCTGTGCATCTATCTGCTCGGGGGACTCGGACATGACCTCGGACATGATGGGACCGTAGCAAACCAGCAACGTAGAATCAATTTGGCAAACGGAGGGCAATGCCGGCAGATCGAGCCAAAGTGTGGCCCAAGTCGTGACTCTGAAATCTGGACAACAAGGATGCTTTCTCGGTTGACTTAAAATCGCCAATCCAAAAGTTGACTGGATTAACAGGATTGACAGGATGAATTATTTCAATCTTAATTATGTTAATCCTTAAATCATGTCTATTTCACACTCATTTGAGCTTCGTACAAGCTCAACACTACCGCGATGCTCTCGAGTCAGGAGCAATCTGAAAGTTGAGCAACAAAAGCGAGGTCGTCGGAGGTGCCAAAGAAGCTTTTGATGCGGAGATGCTGCTTGATCCATTTGAAGAATAATTCGATGCGCCAGTGGTAGCGATAGAGAGCGGCAACGGTTAAGGCGGGAATCGAAAAGTTGTTGGTTAAGAGTCCCAGGCGCTGCTCCCGTTCGGCTGAGTAATAGTGGACGCGGCGCAAGGCAGATGAACACGGATATGAGGGATCTGAATAAATCGGAATTTTAGATCTCTGTTACTTCGCGTTCATCTTTGGCCTGCGCTGAACCGTCGCCAGCTTCAATTTGACTTATCTCCCGTGCCCATGAAGAACATACCTCCTGTTTCGACTTGGGTCTGACCACGCTTCCAGACAACACGTAAGATATGGCCGCCTCCAGGGATCGCATTCGTGATAATCAATTGGTTGATATTTGGTTCCAGTTTGTATTGACGATCGGAGAGACGCCTGCCATCGAGAAAGACCTCGAGTTCCCCCTGTAATTTGGGAGCAGACCCAACCAGCCGAACGCTAATCGGCTCGCGACCCGAATAACGCGGCTGGTAAGGATCGCCGGTACCGCCAACGAAGGTCAGTAGATCGGCGCCTTTGTATGGAGGCTTTGCGAACCCATCTACCGGGACCTGTTGCGCAATTATGGTCGCGCTTTCCGTGCGCTGGTCTCTTTTTGCATGAGCTCCGATTGGGACTTCAGCAGCGAGTGAAATCTGCCAAAGGCCGGTGCCATAGGATGACGCGTACGCCTCGGAACTACTCTTCCAGTGGAACGACGTTATGTTCGCCATTCGATCTGAATAGACGACGCTCCTCCAGCTTACTCCTCCGTCGTTCGAAACATACGCGCCACCGGTTCGACATCCAACCAGGATGCGGGAAGGATCCATGGGGCAGTAGCTAATTGCAGTTACGAAAGACGTATCATCAATCGTTGAGAAACGATATTCCCCCCTGTGCAGCAGGAGGTCCGTTAGGGAACGCAGCGGTGCCCATGTGTCTCCTCCGTTAGTACTTTGAGCTACCACTCCATTCCCAATATCAGCGGCCAACACTGTGCTGAGGTCGGTCGGATGTACGTCAAAAACCGGAATCCACACAAATTGGAAGTCGGTGGTTCCGATTGAGCCGAAGCCTTTTGAGCCGAAGCCTTCCATGCGACTGTAAGCGGTCCTGGCGTTGGGATAGCTTACCGTTGAGGTCGTGACACTGAGAAGCAGAATACGGTTCCGGTGCATGGCTGCATTCCAACCAGCTCCGTAAGCCTCGAATATACGAGCTTGCGTTCGACCCTGAGAAACGAACGGAAGTCCGGTCCACGGTTCGGAAAACTCAGTGAGCTGTGTCCAGGTTCGTTCTGATTCATTGCTGATGGCGAGTCCCGAACGGAGGCTTGATCTAATCCCTGATCCAACTCTAATTGGCTGAATCAGTCTCCCTGAGGGAAGCATTCTGGGTTGCATTGCCCAAACAACCAGATCGGGATTTGAGTTTTCGCTGAACCTAACCGCGCCCTGCGTCTGGAAGGGAGATGAAAAATAACGGCCGACGCTGGTGAAACCAGGATTAAGGTCCGTGAAGGTGATGACCGGCGTACCCACGGGCACTTCGGGTCTCATTTGAAGAAAATATCCTTCGCCGCCATATTGGTGGGACCATGTCCAACCCGGAACTGTTGCACGAAGCGCATTGTCCTGCGTGCCAACATAAACGTCATAGGCTCGAGTACGTCCTGTTCCAACCCACTGTCCATTAACATCATAAATCTGTAGCGCTTCCAGCCCTCTTATGGGACGGTTCTGCCAATTAGAGCCTCTATCGTCAGTGGTGTGCAGACCGCCATCAGTACCCAGAAGATAAGGGTCATGCGATCGATTGAATGCCATACAACGTGGGTCTGGGTGCGGTAAGTTGACCGCCATCCAAGTGCCGCTAAAATCAATTTCTTCGGGTCGCCTGTCCGCGCTCGCCGTTAAGCGCGAGATTTTGAAGGTGTCGCTGAAGTACAAATCCAAAACTGACCCACGAGTGGCTTCGTATACGAACCTCATGCCGCCACCAAAGCCGACTGGCGGGACGGTAAGGCTGGTCCAGGTTTGGCCGTAGTCAACTGTATAAAAGAGATTCGTGTTCCAGTCGACATAGTAGGCCATGCCCGCCTTCGCTCCCCAAGTTAGACCGTGGTAGTTGTCGGCGTTTGAGCCGACCAGAGCAGTGCGCGGCGCCGTCCATGTCCGTCCGTCATTAGTAGACCATCGCAGACCTTCAACGCCGGCGACCAGGATGCTGCCGTTGGTATAGGCCACTGCAGCGCAGTTAGGATTTGCGGATGGTCCGAATGGATTGACGACCCTCCACGTCGCACCTCGATCAGTCGTCAATGCCAATCCCATACTCGTGGCGACCGCGACGTTTGCCGTGTTCGAATCCTGGCTGATCGCGAAGCCATCCAGGTCATTCGCCGCCGGCAATCCAAGGAGCATTTGCAGACCGGCCTGATTCCAGGTCTCGCCCCGGTCAGTACTGCGCCAAAGACCGCCGCCGTTGGGCAAGCGATAGTCGTGGCGAGTCGTAGCCAGCAAAATATTTGCCGGCCGGCTAGCTTCGGAAGAACGAAGCCAGGCCAGATCCCTGATATCGTTCGGCAGTCGTCCGCTAACTCGGCGAAACGACTCGCGAGGATTGTTGGACAAAAATAGGCCTCCTGATTCCGAACCCACCGCCACCCAACTCGAGCGAGGATCTATGGCAATGGCATTGATTCGCCCTTGCGATTCCACCGTAAGCGGCACCTGGCTCGCTATCCAGGTTTGTGCACCACAGACCGTTGCCGATACTGCCAGGATTAGGGTGGCTATGGCCGGTCGGATGTGATGACGGAAACACTTCACGGAAATCGGTACTCTTGTCATTGAATGTCTCCTTTCGCGAATCAGACGTCTGGCCGGAAAACCTCGCGCTCGGTCAGACCTAAGTCCGTGAGGCCCGAACTTTAGCGAACCGATTTTGATCACGGTATCGCACGATGATGTGAGTTTTAGACGAGCTTTTGGCGGATGGCTCGGGCGACGGCTTCAGCCACGCTGTGGACCTGCAATTTTCGGTAGATGCCGCGAATGTGAGTTCGCACTGTGTCAATGCTGATGTTGAGTTGTGAAGCGGTTTGTTTGTAGGAGAGGCCCTTCACCAGACTTTGTAGCACTGCATGTTCACGCTCGGTCAAATCGAGTCTGGTGGGCGAGGCAGTGTTAAAAATTTTTCCCGCGATTCCTTTGGACGTGTTCTCACGCAAGAGCGTCAGGACCGTGCGCGCTACATCCGGTGTCAGCGGTGAGCCGCCGGCTGTAATCGCTTTCAACTGACTCAATAACTCGGGCGCACTTGTCTTCTTTAGCAGGTAGCCGTCCGCGCCCGCGGTTATCGCTTCGAGAATGATGGCCGGCTCTTCAAAAACAGTGAGCATCACCACGGTTATGGCAGGCAGATGTTTTTTCAGATGCCGGGTCGCCTCGATACCATTCATCCCGGGCAACTCGATATCAACCAGGGCGAGCTGCCATAAAGAATCTCGACCTGCACGCTCTCCATTCTCCAACGACTGCAACATCGCGTATGCAGATCCGAAACTACCATGGAGCCGAAAACCCGCAGTGTTATTGAACAGCGTTTCCAGGCTGTGCCGGTAGCGCGAATCATCTTCAATGATTACTACATTCAAATCCATGACTGATTTGTAGACCGGAGCGGATGAAGGGGCACGCTTGAAATGATTCCGGAGCGCATTCGATGTTAGCTGCCGCGCGCGCCCTTGCCTATCGCATGATTATGCGAGGACCAGCCATTTTCTTTTGCATGAGGATTGAAGATAAGCTTGATGATCGTTCCGTGTCCGTTATTTGAACTGAACTTAATCTCAGCTCCGATCTCTTGCGCCCTGCGCCTCATGCTTTGCATACCCATCCCCGAGCCATTCGTCGCAGTGGCTTCACCCAACCCGCAGCCATCGTCTTCAATCCGCATCGACCAATTGTGACCAGCCTCCGGCTCGAATTGGAGTGAAACGCTGGCGGCGCGCGCATGTCTGGCGGCGTTGTGCAAAGATTCCATCGCGATTAAGAGAATGTTCCGACGCGTCGCGGGCGAAGGTTTGACAGAACGCCAATCGTCCGGGAATTTTGTGATGAACTGCGTCGGACCACTGGCGAACAAACTATTAGCGCGGCGGGTCAGGTGATAGGCAAGATTTTCGAGCGTCGTTGTATCGGTTCGCAAAGACCACACGATGTCCGTCAATGAGGTACCCAACTCATCAGCCGTCTCAGCAATCCGCTTGCTCATCTCCTGCCGTTGCGCTTCGTCAACGGATTGTGATGCAGCCACGCTTGAGAGAATACCGATGCTGCCGAGGCCGGATCCGATTTCATCGTGCAAGTCCATCGCGATTCGCATTCGTTGTCGCTCGAATTGCAGCAGGAACCTGACGCGAAGGCGATGCACAATGAGCAAGATAAATCCAATCACCGCTACGAAAAGGGCAATGGCCCACCAACGCCGGTACCAGGGCGACAAGATCTCAAAACTCACTTGGGCAGGGACGCTGGTCCACACCACGCCGTCAGTCGAAGCCCTGACTTCAACCGAATATTTACCGGAACTCAGATCGTAAAAATGAAAGCTAGGCAAATTGTCGGTCGACGAGATCCAGTTGTCCTGAGGATGAAGTTTGTACTGGTACCTGAGTAAGCTGCGGTCACGATACGAAAGCGCTGCGAACCTCAAATCAACCTGATTACTTCCTGATGGTATCCGTATGGTTCCAGCCGCATCGACGCGCTGGCCGTTAATCAACAAGTCGATGAGCACAACACGCGGCGCCCCCAGCTTTTGGCGGCGCACTTCTGCGGGTAAATGCGCTACTCCGTTTAAGGTAGCTACCCATAAACTGCCGTCTCGTTCTTCAAGCAGATCATAGATGCGAACTGAAGGGATGCCGTGGGAATATGACAATTCTTCGACAACTTCCCAGCCGGCGGAAAGATCCGGGCGTGGCAGTACCCTGAGACGCGCCGTCATTCCCAAAATCCAAACGCCGCCTGCGGGAGATAGCACTAGCTTGGCAATCGACTGCGACACGAATCCTGACGAAGCCTGGATAACGCGCCAACCCTCATCGTCCGTATAACGCCAGACACCCAACAGATTCGTGCCAGCCCACAAACTTCCATCCGCGAGCTCTACCGGCTTTCCGATTGATCTCGCGCCCTTGATAGTGTGGCAAACCCAGCGAACGTTTTGACCTGCTTTCAAATCAGAGGTAGGCGCCTGGCAAATATCTTCGTGGCTGGTTATCCAAAGCCGCTGCCTGCTGTCCTCAAAAACTTCTCCCGGCTCGCGGCCTTCGTAGGAACGATTGACCAATGTCGGATGCGAACCCGAGTTAGTGCGCCAAAGTCCGTGAGTGGTTGTCATCCAAACGGAGCCGTCAGAGGCTCGCTCACAGCCACCCCAGTCACCCGCCGCTTGTGGGTGTTCAATGAATTTGCCGTTCCGCCGTTCCCAAAAATGATGATTGGCGAACAACCACAGACTGCCCTGATCATCGCTGCACATCTGGCCAATGTGGGCCATGTGATCGTTATGGGCCTGCAAGTTACCGTGCTCGAGGTGGCCCAGGCCTTTCCAGGTGGACACCCAAACTCCTTCCGCGGTTTCGTGCAACGCGAGTGGGTGGAGTTCGGGCAGTCCGTCTACCGCCGTAAAAATTTCGGTGTCAGGCTCCGGCAGCTCAAACATTTCGCGGCCGTTACCCATCCAGAGGCTGCGTTCATGATCGACAAACATCCCGTTTCCGATAGGCGAGTCTCTGCCCGCTCGCAGGATCTCCGGCTGACGGTTTGGTCTAAAGGCCACCATATGGTTATCGGCACTGGCCCATACTGTCTCTCCACGCAAGGCGAAAGTCTGCAGGTTTGCTTTCAGCGTCACGCTCTCGATAACGCGTCCGTCGCGCCAATGGATTATTTGTCCCTCGTCGTCGGAATACTCTTCCATGAAAAAGAGAGACCCGTCAGGATGAGCAATGAGGTTGCGGATCTCGCCGTTAGAGTTGCGAGTCAAAATCCTCTTGTAGCTACGGTCGGGATCAACTTTCCAGATACTATGAGTTGTGGCCAACCAAAGCACGCCATCCGCGCTCGCGTAAATATTCCAGATCTTTTCGTTTCCGCGAATGTCCTGGGGCATCGATTCAAATTGGCCGTTATCATTTCGAAAGTACAACGCGTCCAATCGTGCTACCCAAAGCCTTCCGTCTGTAGTGAAGGCCGCAGACTGCACGTTAGCGAACGGTTTATTGTCCGGACCAATTACTACCTCAACGTTTTCGTTGGGGAGGACTCGATAAAGAGTGGTGTCGGGCAAACAAGTTAGCAGGACCTCTCCATTCGGTCCGGCAAAAACCTGGTAATGCCAGCCGAAGATCGTGTCCTTGGCCCAGTGTCGGAACTCGAGACCATCGAAGCGATACAGCCCAGCTGCAGTGCCAAACCAAAAGAATCCGTTATTGTCCTGAGTGAAGCCGGAAAGCCACGAGACGGGAAGGCGATCGCTTTCGTCGAAGATTTTGTAAGCGCGCTCTTTGGCGTCAATCGAGCTGACGGTTAGAAGCAGAACTACAACTAGGCAAACCTGTGTGCATCGTCGACGTCTCGCGAAAACGTGAGTTGCGTTGGGCCAGCGAAAGGAACGCATGGGACAGTCCTTTCACACGAGGAACGACAAGAGAAAGCAACGAGGAGTCGTGACGCGTATTCTCACCTCGCCTCGAACTTTTTACAAGCTTTACGCGGTCTCATAAGGACAATCGACAAGACGGGGCTGGGTCAGCTCAGTTGACAAGCCATCGTACAAAGTTTTGTTGCCGAAGTTACCTAAGAGGAACCCATGCAGTCCGTTGGCTTGAGCAAATCTGGCGCGAACGAATCGCAGTTGCTGGTGAACCAGGCTCGGTTAGGTTTAGCTTATTGGCAGCCATCAATATGCTCGCCGGGTTGGTTGCTCATACAATGAGGATGCTAGAATTAAGAAGCGAGTGAAGACCATGTCCCTCAGACTAAAAGCAATCTACAAGGATGGAGCATTCGTGCCCATACCAAACGGCGAGAAGTTGAATGTCTCGGAAAACGCGGAAGTCGAAATAACCGTGCATGATCCTTGCGTTTTGGCGCCGACGGCAACGAGCGACGAAGAGCGTGAACGTGCCTTGCGCGAATTGTTCGCAAGTTGGGATGCGCACCCGCTTCGTTCCGACGCTCCCCGTCTGACCCGTGACGAGATGCATGAACGCCGTTGACACGAATGTTTTGATCTACGCGCGAGACCCACGCGACTCTGTTAAGCAGCAAAGGGCACGCGCCCTCACCGCCAACCTGACGGACGGGGCGCTGCTTTGGCAAGTCGCATGTGAGTTCATCGCCGCGTCGCGGAAACTAACGGCGGTCGGTTACACGCAAATGCAGGCATGGCGCGAGTTGGAGCAATTGCGCGCGTTGTGGAGGTTAATCGTGCCTTCGGAGAACGTTTTTGTCCGCGCCGAACAATTGACGGCAAGCCACAACCTTTCGTTCTGGGACGCGATGATCGTCGCGGCGTGCATGGAAGGCAGCATCACGCGCCTTTACACGGAAGACTTTGACAGTTCGGTTACAAACGACCGGCGTCGAAATCGTTAATCCGTTTTGATGCCGCGCTTCAGCTCGTGACACAGCGCCGGACGCATTAACTTCAAATCACAAAGCGTCACCTATCCTCTTAGTGAAATCTGGTGTCGAATGGCGTCTACTCGATCAAGGGCCGCGCAGTTGACAGGCTATATTCTTAAATCAGTTTGAGTCGGAAAGGATTCTACCTTGGGCAAGCCGCTGACTGGCTGAGGGAGAGAAGGAGTGAAGGGGTTTCCCTGCATTTCGCTTACAACCGCCCGAAGGCTTAGCGTGTCGCGCAATATCATTTGTGGCGACCTGAACAGGTAATTGATTTCACAATCTGTTCAGGAGGGTCCTTAGGACCAGACCGCTCTAACTTAATATCTAAGGTACAATCCAGGCATGAATAAACGGGCAAAAAAACGAATGAAGGAAGCCATAAAGAAGGATATTACCGAGAGGTCAGAAAAACGCGTGGACCAAAGCTCGTCTCCCGCCAAGAAACTTCCCGAGAGTAGAGGGTTTACAGTGAGGCCGGATAAGAAGCGCGGTTAGGCAGCCCCGAATGTCTGGATTCTTTTAGGGATTTGAGCCGAGCAGGACTCGAACCCCACTGGTTAAAAGTTTAGGACCGCCTGATTCGCTTAGTTTCCTTTTGTGCCGTTCAGTGCGTCTTTATGAGGTGTTCCGCTTACTCTATAATGCCTACGTGCTGGTAAGTATAGCTTGGTTTGGCGCAGTTGCCACACAGGAATTCTGAGGCTTACGACGATGGAAAAACTAACCGTTGATGCAGACGGAAAAGTCACAATACCGCCAGAGGTCATTCAGAAACGCGGCTTGCACCCCGGCGATGAACTTTCTCTCGTCGAGTCTGCCGAAGGCTTGCTCGTTTACCAGGGTGGCGTCGATGAAAGAACCTCGGTGTGGTGGAACAGCCTTGACGACGGGCAACGTCTGCTTGCAGAAATCGAAGCTCGCCGGTACGAGAGTTTAAGCGACACAGAGCAAGACTCAATCTGGAACGGAGAAGCAGACTCCATCGAAGCCGAGAGTGACGAGATCGACCTTCCAGCCAAATAGCGTCTTGCTAGACAAAGGCGTGATCAGGCGTTTGTACGAACGCCGCGTGCGCCTCGCGTTAGGTAAACTCCCGACAGTTCTACAGGTAGAAGCGGCAAATTCTTACGCATACATCGCGACGATCGCGAACCGTCTCTACATCACTGAGCAAACGTTGAATATCTTGAAGCGACGCACACCCATCTTCGCCGCACCGATCCTGGCTGACACATGTCCGTTAAAGAAAGCTCGATATTTGCGTCGGTGGGCGCGACGCCTGACAGAGTTTGGATTCTCATCCGAAGATGCGATTGTTCTGGCGTATGGAAACTTCGGTCTAGACGTGGAATCCCAAACGGTCGGCGTTGACGCAATCATCACGACCGATATTCGATTAGCTAACCGCTACGACCAGAAAAATCCCGAGATCAAGAACCGATTCAACGACATGATCACGAATTTTCCTGAAGCGTACAGGGAGCTAAGACTCCCGCACGTGCTGACGACGGCTACCGTTCTAACCTTCGTTTAGTGACTTTGATAAGACAATTTGGAGTGTCGGGCGCACACGCCGGCGTGAACCGGAAGATTGTTTCTGAGCTACCAGGTCATGTGAGCGTGTTCTGACGCTGGACACAGTTGCCCTTTTGAGATTTAGAACAATTTCAATCGACCGCCAACTCCGGGACATGCTCGTCTTCATACTTCTCGATTAAGATGCCGACGACCTCCAGTAATGATGCGAGAGGATGCGACTCATCTTCTCTCACTTCATCTACCAAGCCATCCAGTAGCGTAACAAGCTGACGATATTCGCCTTCTGTGTGGGGAACAAACAGTGTCCCAGATAGCGGAGCCCAGGCAGCGGCGGTTTTATTAACGTCAAGGTCTTGCATTGCTATTCCTTCCACCGTTGCTTGTCATATTCTCGATGAGTAAGCACCGAGCGAACGTAAATCTTATGTCGATTCTAGTGAATTGCAGCGATTAGACGAACTTGATTTCCGCCGATGTTGAAGACTGTCAGTCGGCCAACCTGATCGGCGGAAGGGAAAATCGCGCGCAACTCGGCGAAGTTCGAAAAATTGCGTCCCTTCAAGATGCTGTACCAACGGGCTAACGACTGCGTGCTCTCGGGATGCTTCTCCGCAAACTCGTTGAGCCGTTTCCGACTGATGACATGCATCGCGAGGTTTAGCTTAGGAGAATAGTTTTGAGCCGAGCAGGACTCGAACCTGCGACCCACTGGTTAAAAGCCAGTTGCTCTACCGACTGAGCTATCGGCCCACATAAGTTTGGAGCATTCTACCGAAGTCAATGTCGGACGTCCAATCAACCAAAAATTAACTCTATCCGCAGATTACCCGGATTTCACAGATGTTGGTTGATTCAAACTCAAGTTGACGCACATCTCTCGCTGAGTCTCTTGGAAGCCTCCGCCATAGGACGTCCAATGCGGGATTTTTGTGGGCGTCTTATCGTCTTTGCAGCTTTGCGCCTTGGCGGGAAAAGAAACTCTCCCGCCAGGGCGCAAAGAACGCAAAGAAAGCGATGAAAAAGGCGAGGAACTCCGAAAGGAATTCCTCGCCGGGGTAAAGACACCAGCCTGAATTACGGGCAGGGTGTGCCGGTGTTTTCGTAGATCTCGATAGCGCCGAGATCGGCGAATTGCGTGACGCTGTTCCGATACACCGTCGCTTCAATCCAGTAGATGTAATTACTGAAGTCGAAGTCGATGCTCGGCGCCATACTTGCCGACGTAAAGGCGCTACCTGCTCCCAGGCCATTGCTGTTGAAAGTGAAAAGAATGTCATTACCACCAGCAAGAATACTGGTGCGATGAATTTCAAACTTCACTTGAGCATTCGCTCCGGTGTTGTCACTGTTGCGGAACCGCACATTGACTGTCGATGAAGTTGCCGGACAGAAGTTCGAAACGCCGCGTACCGCTGTAATGTTGTAACGCACGGTACCGGTGCCGGTTTTTCCGTCCTTCAGCCTGGCAGCGAAGTCATCCTCGTGGACCAGATCGACGCTGTCCTCGTCAACAGTTCCACTGGAGCCAGTCGTGCTCCAGTAACGCGGCGGACGAACCGTCACGGTAAAGTTGCAAGATGGACCAGCAGTTGAAGTGCAGGTCACCGTCGTAGTCCCGACCGGGAAGAAACTCCCTGAAGCCGGTGAACAATTCACAGTGCCGCAGCTTCCACTTACCGTGGGCGCAGGATAAGTAACGACAGCACCGTTTTGGCCCGGATCATTGTTCGTTACGACGTTGGCTGGACAGGTAAGGCCGCCGCAGTCGGCCACAGTACCAGTAAAGCAATACACCTGCGATCCTGAATCTGGCAGAGTTTCCGAAGCGACGCAGAAGCGCGCGGTTCCGGTTTGTTGCACTCCCAACAAGAACCTCACGTCTATTGAAGCCGCATTAGCCAGTGGTGTCCCCACGGTCACCGAGCCTGCAGATAGGCTGCCATTAAAGGCTGTCCCATTGGGCGAACTCGGCGGCTGTTCCAGGGTCGTTCCGTGCACGAGCACACTGCTCGTGCCCGAGCCACATGGCGGCCGATCAACGGTCACATTCACATCAGTTGATGTTCGCGCCCGGAGGTCCGCAGTCCCGCTCGGAGCCGGGAACGTTGTCTGATCGAGTATCCGGAACCTTAATCGTGTAAGAGGCGCGCCGGTGTTGTTGGTGTAAGTCGCGCGGACGTCCACGGTACCAAAGGTTGAGTTGTTCGGTGGATCGCTGGTGAAACCGCGCTCAACATTCGGAGACGCCGTAGCCGCGGCACATGAGTCGAGCAATGAAGGAACGACGGAACTGCCGTCCTTCACGAGTGGTCCGGAAAGATTTTCCGGTCCGGGAGCACCCAAGCGCTGGCCGGCGCCGGCCGAAGTACCGTTGGTGTCGACGAAGATAAAGTCGACCGCGTTGTTGTCGGTATCACCCGGCACGCCTCGCGAGCAGGGCGCCGCGGATGTGATTGAGCCTTGCTTGCCGCAGTTGTCGCGGTAGAAAGCATAATCAATCGAGAAAGGAGTCAGAGCCGGATAACCTGTGCCTTCCTTGTAAAGGATATCCGCTTCACTTGTCGAACCAACTGCATCCAGTCGTGTTGCCTGCGTAAAGTTGGCGGAGTTGGCGGTATTGAAAAGCGCGATGCCGACATTGTCGGCAATGTCGGTGGTATAAGTCGCGTCGGCGGTCGCGGTGGTTCCATTTCCGGCAGGATACGAGGCAAGCGAATATCCTACTGAATTCGTACAGAGGAAATGACCACCGGCCGGTATCACGGTGCCGTTCAGCAGCGTGCACCGAATGATTCCATCCGCAGCGCCCACGGCGTAACCCGCGGAACCATCTGCCGATTGGACGGTAAGCTGGGCTCCCGAGGAATTATAGATTTCGATAAATTCATCGTTAGCGCCGCCCGGGCCACGAAGACGGAATTCTGAAATCATCAGATCGCCCGCAGAGGCGGTTGCAATACCAGGAATTCTGATTTCCCAGAAGCCTCGACCGTGGGTCGCGATACGGAGAATGCGGAAGGGATCTTGAATGGCCATTTCAAACACGGCCATTTTTGGAAGTCCCGTGCCGAATGGATTCCAGGTAGCACCGGCATCACTAGACTTGTAAACGCCGATATCAGTACCAGCATAAACGTCATTTGAGTTATCCGGATCGACTACTAAAGAATTAACCGGAACATCGGGGATGCCATTGGCTGTCGCTGTCCACGTAGGTGCGCCGGCATTAAGGTTTGTTGTTTTCCAAATGTGATTGATGGTAGGAATACCGCTGAGACCGAATTGTCCACCGTAAGCAACATATGCGGTGAAATGATCATTCGGGTCAATGATCACTCTTCCGACAGCTCGTGTGGCGGCCATCCCAGGCGGTGTCACATTGGTCATGGCTGCGCCGACGGCGCCGCCGGTAGTGGTTGCGAAGACGCTACCATTGTTTAGTCCAACAATTCGACAAGCATCATCTGTCGGTGAGATGCCAATGGTTGTGATTGGGACGCCAGCCGTCAGCGCTGCCGGTGCACCAGCGTTACTGACGACCGTCACCGCGTCACCGCGATTGATCGAGCGGTAAAGTCGATCGGTACCGAAGTAGACCGTCTGTCCAGTTGAGCCAGCGACTGGGCCGAGCTCGAGCGGGGCGTAAAAAAGAACAGCGTCCGTCGCAGTAATACCGTTAGCTCCTTCGACGTCGCCGCAAGCGTTCACGAAGGCGCCGGCGCCAACTCCCTTGAAGGCCCAATTGCCGTCGGTAGCGCACGAGACATTGGAGACGCGCGCGAATCCGATTAAGTTGTTAGTTTGATTGAAGTAGGTGTGATACATCGTGACGGCATTCACGTTGCCGCCAGCAGTCTGGTCAATGCGGGCGTAGCCGCCATCACCAAAGTCAGCGTGCGTCCAACCCGCTGCCGGCAGTATCGGAGCATTGGGTCGCAGGAAATTCGTTCCGTTGTCCTGCGTCCCGCCGATCGAGAACCAACGATCGGCCGGATGGTTTGAGATGCTTTGAAACTGAGTGGCCGAGTAGGTGCTGTTGTTTAGACTCGTCCAGCTCGTAGCGCTATCGGTTGAGCGCCAAATGCCGCCGTCATTCCCGTCATAAACGATGTTGTTGTTCGGGGCGTTAGCCACTGCAATGACGTGGTCGTCTGCGTGTAATCCCGTTTGCCGCGACGGCGTATTCGCGGCAGTCGCGAAGCCATCCGTCGTCCGCCGCAGGATGTTAGTGCCGGCGGCACCCCCCGCGTAGGCGATACTCGCATTCACCGGATCAATTGCGATGGCAATGTCATAGAAGCATTGACCACCACAGAATCCGCTGGCACCGGCAAGTATTGCGCTCCAGGTTACGCCGCCGTCGGTGGATCTTCTGATGCGGCCGGTGGAGCTTTCGCCATTTCCCAGGTACATGGTAGTGGTGCCGGCGATCGTGACCGACGCGATTTCGCCTCTGGAGTTTGCGGTAGCTGTCTGCAAGAGCTGGTTGGTGAACGTAGCAGTGGTCAAGGCGTTGGTAGTTCGATAAACGCCGCCTTCAGTACCCGTTGTCGGCCGCAACCAGCATACGAATGTGTTGCCAGTCGCATCGTTACCGTCATACGCCATGTCAAGCACGCTCAAGTTTCCCGTGCACGGAGTGTCAAAGCAGTTAGTTGCCGACACAGTCAGTTTTGTCGCGGTGACTCCCGCTGCCGGACCGGTGGCATTAGCCAAACGATAAATTCCGCGAATCCCAAGTGGCGGAAGGAAGTTGCCCAGAGGTGTCTGTTGTGGATTGCCAACGATCGCGGAGGCGGTTGCTACGAAGATGATTGAAGGATCGGTTGGGTTAACCAAAATCTTACTGATCGAGCGACCGGTGAAGACATTCGCTGAAACAGGGGCATTGGTCGCATCATTGTAATTGCGCAGTGGATTAATCGGACCAGTCAAATCAGCCGTTGTCGATGCGTTATCGACTCGGTACACGCCAACACCCGCGTAACAACCACTGCCGCACTGACCATTCTCGCCCGTTCCGACGTAGAGTATTTCCGGATTCGACGGCGCCAGAGCGAGCGCGCCGATTACCTGCGAGTCAGCGTTGTTGAAAAGCTGGGTCCAGGTCGCACCGCCATTGCTCGAACGATAGAGGCCGCCTTGAGCAGTGCCTACGTAAACCAGATCAGGATTGGTAGGATGGATCGCAATGGAAATCGTGCGGCCACTTACCGCTTGCACGACTCCGGATGTTTGCCCGTTTGGAATTGGATACGGACCGATATTCGTCCACGTTGTCGTGCTCAGCAATGGGGCCAAAGCGCCGTTAGCTTGCGCTAATAACCGCTGCCTGGCTTCCTGAGCCTTCATTTGCTGTACAGCTTTTTCTCGAAGGGCAGGGCTATAAGGCTTGCCCGGCTCCATTCCCAGCTTAGACATGAAGTACTCAGTTCGCGCGGTCAGGTATTCTTCTTCGCTGATCTTGCCTCTGGCTACGCGCGGAAGGTCAGCATCATCAGCTTCGCTTTCCCTCGCGCGCTCATCGGCGTCCTCGCGCCCGGGCACGTCAATATCAACGTCTCGCTTTGGAGACGCCTTTTTAGCTGCTTTGCCTTTTTTCTGAGGCGAAACTCCGCCACCCCGACTCGCTTCCGCGGCAGGGAAAAACACCATCGCAGCCAACGCGAAAAATGCCAACATCAGCAAAGAGAATTTGTAATGCGACTTCATGATTTCCTCCGGCTAACAGATTCACCCTTGTTCGATTTGAGCCAAGCGTCACGATCTCGATTGCACAAGTACGATGACGCTCCGTAATTGAAAGTCTAAAACCGCCTTCACAACGAGAATGAAGGCTAAACAACCGCAATAAGACTTCGGTCCAACTTGCGGGTCCGCGGACCTTTAAGAGAGCAGAAGAACTATGACTACTAGAAATAAGTATCGAATAAGGACTGGATTTGTCTCGGTCGGCGTAAGTCTATAATCCTAAAGGCCTGGAGTCAACGACTTCTGACGGGAGATGACTCTAAGTTTTTGGCTTTTGAGGGGGGCTGAAAAGTCTTGAGGCCGGCAATCACTGCGCGAGCCAGCGACCCAGTGCTGAATCTCCAACCACAATCGTCTGGGTTCTTTCAGGACCGGTTGATACCAGCCCAATTTCGACTCCAATCTGGGCTGACAAGAAGTCTACGTAACGACGCGCTTCGGTTGGCAGGGCGTCCATCTCAGTCGTGCCCAGAGTGGACTTTTTCCAACCAGGCAAGCGCGCATAGACAGGCTCGACACGGCGAAGTTCCTGAGAAACCGAAGGCAGAGATTCGAGCTCTTTTCCATCCAGCTTGTATCCGACGCAGACCTTGATCTCATCAAGCGCGTCAAGCACGTCCAGCTTGGTCAGCGCCACTGAAGAAAATCCGTTTATTTCAGCCGCATAACGCGTCGCAAAGGCGTCGAACCAACCGCAGCGCCGCGGCCTCCCGGTTGATGCTCCATACTCGCGACCGCGTTCACGAATGAGTTGGCCCAGCTCAGCTTCGCCTTCGAGCATTTCAGTTGGAAAAGGCCCTTCGCCTACGCGAGTGGTGTAGGTTCTTACAATTCCGAGCACGCCTGTCAGCCGATTGGGAGCCAGACCTGAGCCGATAATCGCGCCGCCGGCAATCGTGCTGGACGAGGTAACGAATGGATAGGTCCCGTGATCGACGTCGAGGAGAGTAGCTTGAGCACCTTCAAGCAGTATGGATCTTCCTTCGGTGGCTGCGACGTTAAGAAAATGCGTTGTGTCGGCGATGAAGGGACTGAGTCGCTCGGTCAGTCTCGACATCTCCGCGAAGATCTCCTCAACGCCCAGCTCCTGACCGCCGTACGCCATGATGATGCGATTGGCGTCTTCGAGGTTTCGTTCAATCCGTGAGCGTAAAACTTCAGGAACGAGCGCATCGGCCGTCCGTATGCCGCGGCGTCCAGCTTTGTCTTCATACGCCGGCCCAATCCCACGAAGCGTTGTTCCGACCTTTTCGTTGCCGAGTCGCTCTTCGCTGGTATGGTCGAGGGCGCGGTGATAGGGCAGGATCAAATGCGCGCGCGAACTGATCTTAACTCGCGAAGGGGAAACCTCGATGCCCTGCGCTACCAAGCGTTCCGCTTCTTCGAAGAAGGCTTTTGGATCGATAACCATGCCGTTGCCGAGCACGCAGGTTTTGCCTGCATGCACGATGCCCGAAGGCAACAGGTGAAGGACGAACGATCGGTCACCCACCTGAACCGAGTGACCGGCGTTATGCCCACCCTGGTAACGCGCCACAATGTCGAAGCGTTCGGCCAGGAGATCGACGATCTTGCCTTTGCCTTCATCGCCCCATTGGGCGCCTATCACGACGATAGTTTTTGCCATGTTGCTACGCGGTCGCGGCTTTCGCGATGCACCTATCGATGACCTTCGAGATTGCGTCTTTGGAAGTTGCTCCGACTATTCGTTCTTCTTCTTTGCCCCCGCTAAAAAGAATCATGGTAGGAATGCTTTTGATTCCGTATTGTCCGGAAACTTGCGGATTGTCGTCGACATTTAGTTTTACGATGGTAGCACTGCCGGCGTACTTCTCGGCGACCGCCACCAGTGTCGGCGCGAGAGCTCGACACGGTCCGCACCATTCGGCCCAGAAGTCGACGAGCACTGGGGTGCTCGATTCCAACACGTCTTTTGCAAAAGAACTGTCGCTAACTTCAGTCACATGATCACTCATCAGAAAAGTCTCCTTGTATATCCAGACGAGCTTGTTGAGTTTCATCAACTCTAAAACTCGTCTTAGCTTTCTAAAGTAGATTCGTAACGAAAACTCTTTGCTTCCTAACCGGCAAAGCAAACACTTTGGGTTACGTCATTACAGATTCAGCACACGCTCGTAAAGCTCGAGATACTTTTGCGCAGCAGTCGGCCAGGAGTTATCTCTTGTCATGGCATTGTGCTGAATTTTTCGCCACGCGTCAGGCTTGCTGTAAAAGTAAAGGGCTTCGCGTATTTTTTCAAGCAGCGCCCCTGCTGAGTAGTCCTGGAACTTGAAGCCATTTCCGGATCCGGTTCTTTCGTTGAAATTCTCGACCGTATCATCGAGGCCGCCCGTCGCGCGTACGATTGGAATCGTGCCGTAACGCATACTGTACATTTGATTCAAGCCACACGGCTCGTACTGCGAGGGCATCAGAAACATATCTGCGCCCGCTTCGATCTGATGCGCGAGCGGTTCACCGGCGTAACCTTTGTAAATTCCCACCCGATTGGGCGCGGCATCATGCCATGATTGGAGAAAGTCTTCGTATTCTCGAGCACCGGTTCCGAGTGCGATAAAGAAAGATCCCGTTTCCAGAATCGCGCGCGCAAGGGGCTGAATGAGATCGTAGCCCTTTTGCGCAACTAGTCTGGAGATGATGGCGATGATGGGTCTGCCTACCTCTTGCGGCAAACCAAAGCGCCGCAACAGATCTCGCTTACACTCCTGTTTGCCGGAGAGATCGTCGAGAGAAAAGTTAGCGGCCGTGTGTGGATCAGTTTCCGGGTTCCAGAGATCGTAATCCACTCCATTGGTAATTCCGAGGAGGCGATCTCGACGACTGCGAATCAACCACTCAAGTCCGTGACCTTGCTCGGGCGTCTGAATCTCGTAAGAGTAACGACGGCTTACCGTCGAAAGTGCGTCAGCGGAAAGCAAGCCAGCTTTCAAAGCAGAGGCATGGCCTTCGAGCATGAAATCGTTTTGATCTCGAGAGTCGCCGAAGCCCAGCCACCAGAGATCGTTCGACTCAAACAGACCTTGATAGGCCAGGTTGTGAATTGAGAAAACCGTCCGAGTGTTTTCGAAAAAAGGATCGAAGCGGCGGCGTGCTCTTAGCTCGATTGTCGGAAATCCGCCCGGCCAATCATTACAGTGAACTATGTCAGGCTGCCAGTCCTGGTGCCTCAGAAAGGAAAGCGCCGCCCGCCCAAAGAAAGCGAATCTTTCGTGATCGTCTTTGAATCCGTAAATGGCGTCGCGTGAAAAGTATTCCGGCGCCTCGATCAGATATGCAGGAGCGCCGGCGGCGAGGCTCTGAAACACTCTGGTAAGCCGAGTATGACCACGCCACTCGATGGGCACGTTTTCGATTACGTCATCGCTGAGCAGGCTGCGATCGACAAGGTTATGAAGAGGAAGGAGAACTATCGCGTCAACATCTTTGGTGCGAAGTGCTTTTGGTAAAGCTCCGGCTACGTCAGCCAAGCCACCGGTCTTGGCAAAGGGCACAACTTCAGATGAGAGTAGGGCTACGCGCATTTCGAAACTGAGTCAGGAATAGAGGATAAACGTCTTGAAAAGCTTAAGTCGAAGAATCGCGCAGTTTGCGTTCCAGGAAAAGGCGATCAGGAATGTCTTTGTCTCGAAATGTTTGTTTGGTCCGTAATAGGAGTTTTGCAGACGCGAAAGGAATGCTAACTCCATCAATTTCTCGTGATTCAATCTCTTCCTCAGCCTCTTTATAGGTCACGCCACCTGCAGATAGCATCAAGTCAATTACTATCTCGTCTGCCACCCGAACCACAACGTATTCATCAAGATCATTTTCATTTAACTCCCAACACCGCCTTATCAGGCAGGATTTCCAAAACCTTCAAGACCCGCTGCTGGTTTTCGCGCGATGCCTCTAAGAGGAGATTGATGTCCTCCGTAGCCCTGAGAAAACCCTGCTGATTGACAGCCATTCCGCCAACTACGAGGTATCGGGCGCCTTGGCTGTTGAGAGCCGCACAGAGTTTCACAAGATCGTTTCTGTCGGGGGTTCTTGGAGGCGGTAACGTTCCTTCCATTCTTCAAACTCCTCAAAGCTCTTGAAGCGGAACACACCCTTAGGACTAACAGCTTTCCCCAGCAGAAGGTGAGCTGTTCGCTGGAGACGATTGAAACGCTCCCAGAAAGGCGGCAGGTTTCTACCTCCTACGACCTTCATTAACGGTTCTTGTTCTGAGGAGTTGTCAGTCATGTTTCCTAGCTAGCTCTGCATGGAGGCCAGGAACTCAGCGTTGGACTTCGTCTTCTCAAGACGCTCGAGCACAACTTCCATTTGCTCGACTGGCGACAAAGGATTCAGCACGCGACGCATCACCCAAATGCGAGCCAGGTCTTCCTTGCTAATAAGCAATTCTTCCTTGCGAGTTCCGGAGCGCTGCAGGTCGATAGCAGGGAACAAGCGCTTGTCGCTAAGCCTTCGATCCAAATGTATTTCGCTGTTGCCTGTACCTTTGAATTCTTCAAAGATCACATCGTCCATTCGAGAACCAGTATCGATCAGCGCGGTCGCGATGATAGTCAGCGAGCCGCCCTCTTCAATATTTCGCGCGGCGCCAAAGAACCGCTTCGGACGCTGTAGCGCATTGGAATCGATACCGCCTGACAGAATCTTGCCGCTCGGCGGCACCACCGCGTTGTGTGCGCGCGCGAGTCGCGTAATCGAGTCGAGCAGAATAACTACATCTCGTTTGTGCTCGACGAGGCGTTTGGCTTTCTCAATAACCATGTCGGCGACCTGGACGTGACGCGTGGGCGGTTCGTCGAAAGTCGAAGAAATGACTTCGCCCTGCACGGAACGCTGCATGTCGGTTACTTCTTCAGGTCGTTCGTCAATCAGCAAGACAATCAGCGTTGTTTCAGGATGATTCTGTGTGATTGAGTTCGCAATCGCCTGCAGCAACATCGTCTTACCAGTGCGCGGAGGCGACACAATCAAGCCGCGCTGACCTTTACCTAGCGGAGTCACGAGGTCAATCACCCGAGCCGATAGGTTTTCGGGTTGCGTTTCCATGCGCAGCTGTTCGTCGGGATACAGCGGTGTCAGGTTGTCAAAAAATACTTTCTCTCGTGCTTGATCGGGCGACTCGAAGTTAATGGCTTCGACTTTGATTAGCGCGAAATAACGTTCACCTTCCTTGGGTGGGCGAATCTGTCCGCTGACGGTGTCGCCGGTGCGCAAATCGAATTTGCGAATCTGAGATGGTGAGACGTAGATATCGTCCGGGCCGGGCAGATAGTTGTATTCCGGAGCGCGGAGGAAGCCAAAGCCGTCAGGCAAAGTTTCCAGAACGCCTTCGGAAAATATGAGACCGCTCTTTTCGGTCTGCGCAGCCAGGACTTTAAAGATCAGCTCCTGCTTGCGCATGCCGGTTGCGCCGGGTACATCCATGCTCTTGGCGACTTGCGTCAGCCTCGAGATAGACATTTCTTTCAAATCGGCAAGGTTGTGAAAGCTCTCGTCCCATTGCTCGGTGACTTCCTTCTCATCCTTCTCCGGCATTTCAGCGGTAGCGACAGGTGCGCCGCCATCAGTAGCGTCATTGTTGTTCGCGTTTGACGCTCGGGAACGCGATGATTTTTGTGCCATAAGTTCTCTCTACTAAAATTGGACGCGATGCTGATTAGGTTACTCGCTATCCGTCCGACAATTGTGAAATCTGGATTAATTAAGTCTGCGTTTTCTGTGCAGACGCAGTTGGACTTTACATGTCACTCATTCGTGGTGATGTGGCCGTACTCATCTGTCTTGGGGCAGTCACAAAAAGTTAGTGATGTCTAGCAATGCAACTTGCGGATACTTTTCACACCGCGTGGGGTGTATCAAATAAGACGCTTGTTTTCTTTCAACGGGGGTTAAGGAGAATTTGTGGTCGCCTATTCTCGATTGGACTGGACCGAATTCTATGCCTCGGATTCTAATGCTAAAAATTGGATTTAGAAAGCGCTCAGCGCCCCTTCGATGGATCGCCAAACCTCATCTCGACCGGAACCAGTCTTCGCGGAGTAGGCCACCACTTGATCCTCGTTGAACGTGCGGCGCGCACGATCGATGCTCTTTTTTAGTTCGTTTTTAGAGAGCTTATCGGATTTGGTGGCTACAATTAATCGTGGCTTCGCCTGAAGCTCTAACCAATCGTGAAGCTGCAAATCTAGTTTTGTGGGTTCGTGGCGCGAATCTACGATGTGAATTGATAGCACAAGGGATGCCCGCTTGGCAAGGTAGGTCGTCGCCATTTCCCCCCAGGTCGATTTTATGATCCTCGGCACCTTGGCGTAGCCGTAGCCCGGCAAGTCCACAAAACGAAATTTATTATTAATCTCGAAAAAGTTTAATGATTGTGTGCGTCCCGGCGTCGATGAAGTGCGCGCCAGCCCATGCACGCTGAGCAGGGAATTGATCAGGCTCGACTTGCCCACATTTGAGCGACCCAGAAACGCGATTTCCAATTTTGCATCTTGCGGCCAGTCCTTCTCCGCAAATGCACTCTTCAGGAATTCAATGGAAGTTACTTTCATTCGGTATTGGATTGGTTATCTGCTTGCCTCGGGGTTATCGCTTCAATGACTTTGCATGAAAACCGATTTGCCTTCTCTTCGATTCAGGAGGCGTCATCAATTGGCGAATCGCGTCAAATGCGACTTTGAATTGGCGATCGTTCTCCAGCTCCTCCAGTTTTCGCGCCAATTCAGCACTGGAAGCAAGCATTTGCCGCAAGCGCACAAAGCGCGAACGACTTCGACGCTGGCACGAACTGCTCGCGCACTATCGAGGACATTGGCCGCCATAATCGCACCGTGTTCAGTGAATGCGTACGGAAGTTGAGGCGAGAACTTTAGCGTGGAAAGGTGGTCGCAATTTGCGACCACCTCGGATTTCTCGGGGCTAGTGAGCTGAAACATAAAATCCGTAGGAAAACGGCCCCTATTTCTCTTCACCTGCTCATTCAAGCGCTTGGTTGGTACGCCATAAAGGCCGGCGAGATCAACGTCGAGAATCACTTTCTCGCCACGAATTAAGAGGCTCGCTCGTTCAACTCGCTCAATTGGCATTGTCGTCAGGGCTTTGCTCATCTTACGTTTTTGAGGTCGCGTTTTGCGACTTCAAGTTTGAGGTGCCAGATTGGTACCTCAAAGCGGCTGTCTCTTATTCGGCTAATCGGCTTCAAGGTCGCAAATTGCGACCTCAATTTTTTGGCCCGAATGCCGACTGTCCCGATCCATTCCTTGAGACCGGGGCTGCGGTTGTAGTCTCCGAAATTTGATTGTGGGTGGAGCTTACTTCTACTCGATCTGCCTGGGAACTTCAACCCCACGACTTCGTCTGCTCAAGGAAACCAAAGGACGAAATTGTCATGACGCTGACCAGTGATGCAATGGTGAACTGATCTCGGAATCAGGAATTAACATTTCGAAGATCAAGCGAAAGCGGCGGCGTGGAATTCACGCCGCCGCTTTATTTGGAATCCGCAGATTCTGTTCAGATCTCAGATTTCAAATTCAGGATCTCAGATCTGAGATCTCAGTTTCCGATCAGCCGACCTAGGCTTGCGCAGCCTTCGCGCCTGCTGCGCGCTCGGCCATCATTGCCGATATTTTCGCGATGCGCTCGCGTATGCCGGCGATCTTCTTCTCGCTGTCGGGAGTTCGCTTCACGAGAGTCTCAAGATTCCTCAAGAAATCCTGGTTATCAAACATCGCGCGCATTCCCTCGAGCACGGGTTCAATTTTAGCGTAGACAAACAGGTGCTCGCCGTTGGCTTCATTGAACATCGTTTCGTCGATTGCGCCGTTGTTAACCAATGAAGCGGCCATGTCCCAGTAGGAAATCACCATGCGCATGTGACCACTGTGTTCACCCATCATGGTTTCCATTACGTCCTGGGGGCTCGTAGGATTGAAAGTGAAAAACCAAGTGCGAGCCTCACGCATAACGGCTTCGCGTCGGAGGTCGTAAAGCTTAAGAATCAGATTTGCATCTTCATACTTACTCATTTCAAGGGTCTCCTTCTAAGAATTGCTGATTGCTGATTTGGGATTGCGGATTAGTCTGATCACAAAGTTGCGAATTCGCGAATCCACATTTCTGTAATCAACAAACCGCAATCCACGTTTCTAGATCACGAATTCCTAGATAGCGAACCTGCGGATTCACACTTCAAATCCGCATTTCCGCATTCAGCAATCCGCAATCGGTTCTTCTAAGAATTGCTGATTGCTGATTTGGGATTGCGGATTAGTCTGATCACAAAGTTGCGAATTCGCGAATCCACATTTCTGTAATCAACAAACCGCAATCCACGTTTCTAGTCACGAATTACTAGATCGCGAACCTGCAGATTCACACTTCAAATCCGCATTCCGCATTCAGCAATCCGCAATCGGTTCTAGCTGGTCTGGATGCCTTGGGCCGGCGGTTCCGTTGTCCAAAGTGGTGGAGCCTTCGTTTCGTCAGCCGGCGCGTCAGTTGTCGGACAAACGTCCTCGAGCGCCAGGGCCAACACCTCATCGATGGTCTCGACCAAATTGATACACAGATCGTTGCGCACTTCCTCTGGAATGTCTGGCAAATCCTTCTCGTTATCCTTTGGCAGGATAATCGTATCGACACCCAGCCGATGCGCGGCCAGCAATTTCTCTTTCACGCCGCCGATAGGCAGCACGCGACCACGTAACGTAATTTCACCGGTCATCGCCACATTGCGACGCACGGCCGCGCGTGACAGCGCCGAAGCCATCGCGGTTGCCATAGTGATGCCCGCGGACGGACCATCTTTTGGAATCGCACCCTCAGGAACGTGAATGTGCAAATCGCGCTTGCGAATGAAGTCGAGGTTGATGCCCAGACGTTCAGCGCGAGCCTTGATGCAAGTCAGCGCCGCCTGAGCGGACTCCTGCATTACGTCGCCAAGCTTGCCGGTCAATCTCACGCCGCCGCGCCCCTTGGTCAAGGTGGCTTCGATCTGCAGAACTTCGCCTCCGATCTCAGTCCAGGCCAATCCCGTAGCCAATCCGATTTCGCTCACTTCGCCGATTCCCTGGACGCGGAACTTAATCGGTCCGAGCATCTCGTTCACGCGAGCAGGATCGACAACTTCCTTAACGCCGTCCGTAACGCTTTCGGCTACGAACTTGCGCGCGATCTTTCGGCAGCATGAGCCAATCTCTCGTTCGAGATTGCGCACGCCTGCTTCACGAGTGTAATGCCGAATGATTTCCTGAAGCCCTGCATCGGTGAAATCGATCTGTTCCATCCTGAGGCCATTGCCCTCAGCTTGTTTTGGAACAAGATGGCGTTTCGCGATCTCGAGCTTCTCGCGTTCGGTGTAGCCAGACAGTCTGAGAATCTCAAGACGATCCTGCAAAGCCGGCGGAATCGTGTGCAACACGTTTGACGTGGCGATGAAGAACACTTTGGACAAGTCGTACTCGACGTCCAGGTAGTGATCCTGAAAAGTATGATTCTGTTCGGGGTCCAGCACTTCAAGCAAAGCTGAGCTTGGATCGCCGCGGAAGTCAGCCCCCAGTTTGTCGACTTCGTCGAGCAGGATGACTGGATTGACGGTGCCGGCCTTCTTCATCATCTGAATGATCTGACCGGGCAGCGCACCGATGTAAGTACGACGATGACCGCGAATCTCAGCTTCATCTCGCACGCCGCCGAGACTGAGCCGCACAAACTTGCGACCGGTGGCGCGCGCGATCGACTTACCTAAACTCGTCTTACCGACACCCGGCGGTCCAACAAAGCAAAGGATCGAACCTTTTGGATTCTTCACGAGCTGACGAACCGCGAGATATTCGAGAATTCGCTCTTTGATCTTCTCGAGACCGTAGTGATCGGCGTTCAGTACTTCCTCAGCCTTGGTCAGGTCTCTTATCTCTTTTGATTTCTGTTTCCACGGCACGCTGACGAGCCAATCGATGTAGGTGCGCGAAACGGTGCCTTCAGCTGACATCGGCGGCATGGCTTCGAGACGGTGCAGTTCCTGCATCGCCTTTTCCTTGGCCTCCTCGGTCATGCCGGCTTCTTCGATCTTCTTTTTCAGCTCTTCAAGCTCAGCCTTTTCATCCTTGCGACCAAGCTCCTTATGAATCGCCTTGATCTGCTCGTTGAGGTAGTACTCCTTCTGAGCACGTTCCATCTGTCGCTTCACGCGTGTTTGGATGGTGCGATCGAGTTGGCGCTTCTCAAGTTCGAGCTCGAGTAACTCAATCAATCGCTGCAGGCGAGCTTGCGCTGAGAAAAGTTCGAGCAACCCCTGCTTGTCTTCCACCGACAGACGCAGCTGCGAAGCCAGCGCGTCCGCGAGATGAGACGGATCGTGGTTGCGCATCGCGGTCTGCAGCGCATCGGTCTGCATGTCAGGCGCAAGCCGCAGGTGCTGTTCAACGAGCTGGCCGATCTTCTGGACGAGCCCGTCCATGCGAGTGCCTTCTTCGCTGACTATCGGAGCTCGGCGAACGAGTGCAGAGAAGGCTCCGTCGGTGTTCTCGATGCGAACCATCGTGGCGCGCTCGCGGCCTTCGACTACAACCTTTATTTGACCGTTGTCCTGCTTTTGCGATTGCAGAATGCGACCCAGAGTTCCGACTCCATAAATCTGCTCGGGAGTCGGCTCATCGACGGTGGCATCGTGTTGAGTCGCTAAAAAGATAGTGCGATCACCAGCGAGAGCCTGTTCAAGGGCTCGCACTGACCCGCTACGACCGATTTTGAAAGCAACTTTGGTAAAGGGGAAAATCACGACGTCACGGATTGGAACCATCGGGTACCAGGCGACGTCAGCGGGTGTACGATCTGAATATTCTTCCATGTTTTAAGAACGCTAGAGAACTGGACTTTTGCAACAAAGGCGAGCCGCATAACGCCGTCTCGCCTTAGCATCATAACACGGCTAATTGTAAGGCATTTCCTACACGTCCGACAAACTTCAGTTTGTCGGCGATGTTTTATTGGGGAGTTTCGTCTCCTGGGAGCGCAGACATCCCCGCCTGCTTGGGTTGATCTGGAAAATGTTTGTTGTCAAGGGATCTTTTCGCTGCCAAGTAAATTAGAGATGCTGGCCTTATTTGTTAAGGGATTTGGTGATCTTCAAAGAAGATCTTATTGCTGCTTAAGCAGGCAGGGATGCCTGGCGCTCCCAGGTTGGATCCTTTAAGCGGCGGCGCCGTCGATTCCGGCGAGGCCTTCGCCCGGCATCGCGCGACGACGCTCGACCATTTCACTGGTGATTACAAACTCCTTCACACGCTTTTGCGAAGGCAGGGTGTACATGGCGTCAAGCAAAAGCTCCTCGAGAATCATCATCAAGCCGCGAGCTCCAACCTTACGCTCGACTGCCTGACGGGCAACTGCTTTGAGGGCATCCTCGGTGAACTTGAGTTTGACGTTATCGAAGTCGAACTTCTTCTGATACTGCTTGACGAGCGCGTTCTTGGGTTCGGTAAGAATCTTGATAAGCGCGCCTTCATCCAATTCATGGAGAACGCAGCCGACCGGCAACCGTCCAACAAACTCGGGAATCAAGCCGTAACGAATTAAGTCTTCGGGCTGGACTTGCGCAAGGACTTCAGAATGACGTGCCGGACCTGATTTGATTTCGGCATGGAAGCCGAGCGACTTGTTACGCAATCGCCTTTCGATCACTTTTTCCAGTCCGACAAATGCGCCGCCGCAAATGAAAAGGATGTTCTGAGTGTCAACCGGGAAGAATTCCTGATGCGGGTGCTTGCGTCCACCTTGTGGCGGCACGTTCGCGACAGTGCCTTCCAAAATCTTTAGCAAAGCTTGCTGAACGCCTTCACCTGAGACGTCCCTCGTAATCGACGGGTTCTCGTCTTTGCGACAAATCTTGTCTACTTCGTCGATATAGATGATTCCTTGCTGAGCGCGTTCGACGTCGCCGTTCGCCGCCTGCAGAAGTTTGAGAATGATGTTTTCAACATCTTCACCGACGTAGCCGGCTTCAGTCAGCGTGGTAGCGTCAACGATAGTGAAGGGAACGCTGAGCAAACGCGCGAGCGTCTGCGCCAGCAGAGTCTTGCCGGTTCCGGTCGGGCCGATTAAGAGAATGTTTGCTTTTTGAATCTCGACATCAGAACGACGGCGAGCAATCTCGATCCGCTTGTAATGCTGGTAGACGGCAACGGCTAGTCGCTTCTTCGTATCTTCCTGGCCAATTACGTATTCGTCCAAAAAAGTTTTGATCTCGCCGGGCTTTGGCAACGGCGGCCGACTGGCTACGGACTCTGCCTGCTGATCATCGGAGATGATCTCGTTGCAGATATCAATACATTCGTTGCAGATGTAAACAGTGGGACCAGCAATCAGCTTCTTGACCTCGTTCTGCGACTTTCCACAAAACGAGCAGCGCAGCGTATCGTCAGCTCTTCTTACCATGTCTGTAGGAGGGCTCCTTCAGAAAAAGCTTCTTACTTCAAACCAATTACCGGGCTTGTCGGGTGGTCCGGCGCTGTCAGCTTTTGCGAATAAAGTTCAACGCACTCATTACAAATAAATGCGCTCTTTGCGAGTGGCCGTCGTGGAACTCCTGCCGAAGCTGGTGGAGTGCCGGCCATGATAGCGCTGACTTCGTCTTTCGACTTGCCGCAGAACGAGCAGCAGAAGCCACGCCCTTTCATCTTTGCAATCATGTCAAGAATTTCGAATTGCGGATCGAGTTACTGCCCCAGTCCGTCAATTCAAATTGCGACCAACTCAACCACAACAGATATTAACGCAAATTAATCGATTGCGTTAACAAGCATCACTCGCGATGAGCGATGACCTCGTCAATTAAACCATATTCTTTAGCTTGCATGGCTGACATAATTTTGTCGCGCTCGACGTCCCGCTCAACTGTCTCGTAAGACTGGCCGGTGTGTTTAGCAATAATTTGCGAGGTCAGCTCGCGCATGCGCAGAATTTCTTCAGCTTGAATGCGGATATCAGTAGCCTGTCCTTCGGAACCTCCGCGCGGTTGGTGAATCAAAATACGCGAGTTAGGCAAAGCGAAACGTTTGCCCTTGGCGCCTGCCGCCAGCAACAACGCTCCCATTGATGCGCATTGTCCCACGCAGATCGTGGTTACATCGGGACGAATGAACTGCATCGTGTCATAGATAGCCATACCTGCCGTGATCGATCCGCCCGGCGAGTTGATGTAGATATTAATGTCCTTCTCAGGATCTTCAGCTTCGAGAAAGAGCAACTGGGCCACAATGAGATTGGCGATCTGATCGTCGATGGGAGTGCCAAGAAAGATGATGTTGTCTTTGAGCAGTCGAGAATAAATGTCGAACGCGCGCTCACCTCGCGACGTTTGTTCGACTACCATCGGAACTAGTGCCATGAATTACCTCTTCGATTCGGAAAAAGTTTGTGATGAATTTGGGAATTGGAAATCTATGTGGACTCGCCCGGGGGCTCGGATTGCGTTTCTTCCTTCGGCGTTTCTTCCTGCCATTCTTCTTCGGTGACGCTGGCGTTTTCAACCAGCAAATCAAGTGCTTTGCGGTTGCGCAATCTGCTCGCGATGCTACGGTCGCCCCCATCCTTTGTCAAGGCAGCCTTCACTTGCTCTTTCGTCTGCCGTGAGGCGTTTGCGACGGCCTCGATCTCGGCTTCAATCTCCTCGTTGCTGACTTCGAGATTTTCTGCTTCGGCTATGCGCTCGAGCAGGATCGAGCCGCGTACGTCGTCCTCCGCTTGCGACTTCAATTCCTCGCGCGCGCCCTGCCAGTTGAGCTCAGTGTTGCGGGGATCGACCCCGCGATTAATCATGTCGCGCACAACGGCTTCGAACCGATTGTTCGTTTGGTGCTCTACCAACGTTGCGGGGACTTCAAAAGGATGTTCAGCAGAAAGCTTTCTCATGAGATCGCTGCGCAAGCGATGATCGGATTCGGCAAGGGCTCGAGCTTCGAGGTCTTCACGAATTTTGCTCTTAAGCGTCGCAACTGAATCAAACTCGTCGTTGAGACTGGCTGCCCATTCGTCATCAACTTCAGGCAATTCCTTGCGCCGCACCGCCGTCACTTTCGCAGTGTAGTCAACGCGTTTACCAGCGAGACCTTTCGAGGAGAAGTCAGCCGGATAATCTACTCTGAAACTCTTTTCTTCATCCGGATTCACGCCGAGCAAGTTCTCGGTAAATTCCTGTTGCACGCCTTCGCCGCCCAGGGCGACGTCAATGTCCTCAACATTAATGTCTTCTTCGTCGGGAGTATCAATAAACTTGCCGTTGACAGTAACCGTGACAGTGTCACCGAGCTCGGCCGCGCGGTCTTCAACTGGAATCAATGAAGCCGAATTCTCTCGCAGACCTTCGACAATGCGGTCCACGTCCTCATCTTTTATCGGTCGGATGCGGCGGCTGACTTCCAGCTTCTTGTATTGGCCGAGGTCGACTTTGGGAAGGACTTCGACAGAGACGCTGACCGAGATCGGTTCATTGCCAAAGTTCTGCAGCGCGTCGTCATTGTCCAACTGGATGTTGGGTTCACCAATGGTTTCCAATGAATGTTCTTCGATTGCCCCCTGAACCGCTTCGGGCACCAGCTCTTTCAGAACTTCACCGCGGATTTCACTTTTGTATCGGGTGCGAACTACGGAACGAGGCGCGTGACCCTTGCGGAAGCCTGGCACATTAGCCATTCGCGAAAAATCATCGCTGATGCGATCATAAGCGGCCTTTACCACCGCCGGCTCGATCTGGATTTTGATTTCTTTACGGGTTGCAGAGAGATCTTTAAGTTCGGTTGTCATAAGATAGCAATCAGTAGTAGTCAGTAATCAGCAATCAGTTCTCAGCTAGGTTCAGCGGTTTGGCTGATTACTGATAGCTGAATGCTGATTGCTTTTTGGTGCGAAAGGGGGGACTCGAACCCCCACACCTTTCGGTACCAGATCCTAAGTCTGGCGCGTCTGCCAATTCCGCCACTTTCGCAAAATTCAATTCAAAGTTCGGCAGCGGATTAGAATACCACGCGATCTTAATTTCCTGGGAGCGCAGGCATCCGTGCCTGCCTTAGTGGATAGGAAGAGGTTGATCTCTCCAGGAATCTTTTTGTTGCGAAGGCAGGCAGGGATGCCTGCGCTCCCGGGCTACTTCACGCGCCAGGTCGTCTTGGATTTGCCGAGAAAGTCTTTACCACTTTCCTTGGCTACGACGCCGGCGTGTTCGAGCTCGAAGTAAGCTCGCTGAATCTCGCCGCGATCGACGGAGAGCTTTTGAGCCAGAGATGCCGGCGAGGCCAGCACTTCACCGGAAGGTATTTGGCCACTGCGAATCAAGGCTTCGATTTGTTCGCGGACTTGGGCGTATATGGGGCCGTGTGAGACGTCTTTCAATTCAATGTTCATAGTTAGTAATGACGTGAACCGGAAACCGTAAACCGGGAACAGCCAGAATTTGTGCTCTTAACAAGCGTGCTTTTCATCGCGCCGAGTGCTCTTAACAGTTGCTGGTTTTCATAATGACGTAAACCGGGAACCGTAAACCGGGAACCGTAAACCGGGAACAGCCAGAATTTGTGCTCTCAACAAGCGTGCTTTTCATAGCGCCGTGTACTCTTAACAGTTGCTGGTTTTCATAATGACGTAAACCGGAAACCGGAAACCGGAAACCGGGAACAGCCAGAATTTGTGCTCTTAACAATCGTGCTTTTCATCGCGCCGTGTGCTCTTAACAGTTGCTGGTTTTCATAATGACGTAAACCGGAAACCGTAAACCGGGAACCGTAAACCGGGAACAGCCAGAATTTGTGCTCTTAACAAGCGTGCTTTTCATCGCGCCGAGTGCTCTTAACAGTTGCTGGTTTTCATAATGACGTAAACCGGAAACCGGAAACCGTAAACCGGGAACAGCCAGAATTTGTGCTCTTAACAAGCGTGCTTTTCATAGCGCCGTGTACTCTTAACAGTTGCTGGTTTTCATCCTTCGCGCTTCAGGGGTTCGCTTTATCGGTTTCCGGTTCACGGTTTCCGGTTCACGCGTTTTACGGTTTTACAGCGTGCGAGTCACCTTCGACAGAGAACGTGGTGAATCCGGATTCAAGCCTTTAGCCTCGGCCAAAAGGGCGGCGAACAACTGGCCGGGAATAATGTACGGAATCGGAGCCAGAAACTCATCAATCTCGCGAGGCATTATCACCGCGCGGGTGCAGTTTGCTGCAATGCTGAGGTCACTCGTAATCGCCAACGTCTCTGCATGCAGCTCCTGCAGTCTCCCTATCAAATCATTTACATCGGGCAGCATAGCTCCAGGCGGCGCAAAGATAAAAACCGGAAAGTGACGTTCGACCATTGCCAGTGGGCCATGAAGAAAATCGGCTGAAGAAAACCGTTCCGCCACAACATAACAGGTTTCCATTAACTTTAGCGCCAGCTCATAAGCATTGGCGTATGCGAGCCCGCGTCCCACGACCACACAGTTCTCCATGAACACATAGCGCTGGACCAGCTCGAGAATCGCGGGTCGTTGTTCAAGGGCACGATTGGCGAAGTCAGGAATCAACTCGTAATTGTATTTGACTTCGCCCTCAGCGAGGCTGGCTGCGAGCATGTAAAAGAGCAGCATCTGCCCCGTGAAAGTTTTGGTCGCAGCTACAGAACGTTCGCGGCCGCCGTGCATCAGCAAGGTCTCGTCGACGAGGGCCGTCATTGCCGAAGACGGTTCGTTGGTTATGCCGACAGTGTAAGCTCCCGCGGCTCGCGAGTGTTCGAGCACGTGATTGATGTCTTCGCCTTCGCCTGATTGCGACACGCCAATCACGAGCGCGTTCTGCAATTTCAAGTTTGCGTTGTAGATCGTGTGTACTGAAGGCGCCGACAGTGAAACCGGAATGCCGGTAGTGATTTCGATCAGGTAGCGACCGAACAAAGCCGCGTTGTCTGAGCTGCCGCGCGCGACCAGGATAATTAAATCGATGGCGCGCTCTTTGAGAAACTTGCCGAGCCGCTCGATTTTTTGGCGCTCAGCCGCAATGGTTTGCGCGAGCGCCGCTGGTTGCTCGGCGATTTCCTGAAGCATTAATGACAATGGTTATACCCGCCGCTTGTACAACAGGCTGCCAGCCTGTTGCGCGCACCTCAGTTTAAGCTTGAAAGGTAACACGCAAGCTTGAATCCCACGCACCGCTGCAGGCTGACAGGCTGCGGTACAGTGTGGTAAAAACTCGTGCGTCTTTCCAGCTTCTAATCCGTACACAGCTTAATTAGATCTCTTCGATGCGAAACATTCTAACCCGAAGTCTCATCTCGTGCCTGTTCATTATTTTCGCGATCACTTGCACTGCCATCAGTGTCGCTGCACAAGACGCGGTGCCAACCGAGATACACGTCATACCGCGCCCGCGAAATGTGAAGACTGCTCAGGAACCTTTTCGTTTGGCGCCGGCTGCTTCGCTGACTCTTGCCGATCCTCGCTCAGAAGATGATCGTTTCGCCGCTCAAGACTTCATGGATGATGTGAAGAACACCTCCGGCGTCGTTCTAAAGTTTGGCAAGGCTCGCAAGCGCGTGATCCTGATCGGGTTGTTGGATCAGCCATTAATCCAGGCGGGCTTTAAACGTGTGATGATGGAAACGCCGGCTGATCTCGATCCTGAAGGTTATGTTCTGAGCGTCAGCGTCGATGAAGTTGTGGTTGGCGGTAAAACTTCAGCAGGAGTCTTTTACGGTCTGCAAACTCTCAAACAGTTAGTAAAAGGCGAAGGCGCTGCCGCCGCGATTCAGGGAGTTCAAATTACAGACTGGCCGGCCATGCGTTGGCGCGCGGTCTCGGACGATATCAGTCGCGGGCCAGTGCCGACTTTGGATTACATCAAGCGTCAACTGCGAACGGAAGCGATGTTCAAGCTGAACATGCACTCGTTCTACATGGAGCACACATTTGCGAGCACAGCTCACCCGCTGATTGGTCCAAGTGGCGGATCGTTGACACCTGACGAGATTCGCGAGCTGGTGTCTTACGCGAAGCGCTATCACATAGAGCTCGTGCCGGAGCAACAAACGTTTGGTCATCTTCACAAGGCCTTGCGCCTGGAACGCTATAACGAGCTGGCCGAGACACCTTACGGGGACGTGCTTTCTCCGCAACAGGAGGGAAGCTACAAGCTCATTAATGATTGGTATCGCGAGCTAAGCGAATTGTTTCCGAGCAAGTTCTTTCACATCGGTTCGGATGAAACTTTTGAACTTGGTGAAGGCCAGAGTCGTGAAGCTGCTCGGACTCGCGGCGTAGGCGCCGTTTACTTCGAACATCTCAATCGAGTGCGCGAAGTTCTAAGGCCTTACAACCGGCGCTTGATGTTCTGGGGCGACATTGCTCTGAGCCATTCTGATTTGATTGGCAATATACCCAAAGACTTGATCGTCATGAACTGGCAGTACGGCGCTCGGGATGACTATTGGAATTCGATTAAGCCGTTCAAAGAAGCTGGGCTGGAACAATTCGTGTGTCCCGGCGTCTGGAATTGGAATCAAATCTTTCCCAATATCGATAACGCCTCAAAGAACATCACCAACTTCGTTCGCGATGGCCAAAAGGCTGGGGCGCTTGGGATGATGAATACAAGTTGGGATGACGATGGCGAGGCGCTCTTTGAAATGACCTGGCACGGGATTGTGTTGGGCGCGGCAGCTTCGTGGCAGAACGAGCCAGTCGAGGTCGCAAAGTTCGATGGGGATTTCGATTGGGCATTCTTTCGGAATGACGGAAATGATTTTTCAAAAGCGATTCGCGCGCTGGGCGGAGTCAACACGCTGCTGGGCATGAATGGAACCAGCGATGATTTGTTTTGGCGAGATCCATTCACAACTCCTTTTCTCAATCAGGTTCGAGCGAATGCCGACAAGGTCCGGCAAATGCGTCTCAACGTTGAGAATGCTCAAGAGACGCTGATGCGCAATGAGTCGCGGGCGCGCAGAAACCGGTCGATGATTCCGGCGCTGGTTTTTGCGGCTCAACGGTTCGATCATTTGGGCCGCCGCATGCAGTTGACGATCAAGTTCAGCGAGCAGTACTGGGACGCCTATCTTAATCTCGGTGATCGAGCTAAAGCGCGGCGCCTGCGTTTCTATTCTGGAGCAATCTACAACAACCTGCGCGAGATGGCTGAGGAGCTGTCCTTATTGAAGGAAGCGTATCGGAAGCAGTGGCTCGCTGAGAACGGACCGTATTGGTTGGACAGCGTTTTGAGTCGCTACGATCAAGCGATGGCGATGTGGTTGGCCAAGTCGAGAGCAACAGAAGAAGCGTTACAGCGCTACAATCAAACCTCGACCCTGCCTGCGCCGGAAGAGTTTGGCCTGGGCCCGCGACCAACGCCACCCCCGAGATGAAGTAGCACGGGCGTCGCGCCCGTGAACGTTAGTAAGTGGCAACTTGAGTAAACACGGGCGGGACGCCCGTGCCACGAACGATGAGTGACCCCCAAACCAAAAACACTCGACTGATTTCGCTCGACGTCTTTCGAGGGCTCACCATTGCCGGTATGGTGCTGGTCAACAATCCCGGCACGTGGGCGAATATTTACTGGCCCCTCGAGCACGCTGAATGGAATGGCTGGACACCCACCGATCTGATCTTTCCTTTCTTCGTCTTCATTGTGGGAGTCGCGATTCCACTGGCATTTGCGCGTCGAGTCGAAGCCGGAGGAAGCAAACGCGACCTTTACCTGAAGATAATCAGGCGTTCGCTGATAATCTTCGGATTGGGCCTCTTCCTCGCGGGGTTTCCTTACTTTCGCTTAGGCACCATTCGAATACCGGGTGTCCTGGCACGTCTGGCTGTCTGTTATCTCGCAGCTTCATTGATCTATCTAAAGACACGACCAAAGACGCAAGTAATAATTGCCGTTGTACTGCTGGTCCTTTATTACCTCGTAATGACTCACGCATCTGCGCCGGGATGGCCTCACGGGGATCTAAGCAAAGAGGGAAGCCTTGCATCCTTCATAGACCGAAAAGTATTTGGTCCCCATATCTGGTCCCAGGGAAAAGTGTATGACCCGGAAGGACTCTTGAGCACAATCCCGGCGATCTGCACGGCGCTGTTTGGTGTGCTGACGGGTCAATGGCTGCGCACTAAGAAGACGGACTATGAAAAAGTCGCGGGCATGTTCTTCGCAGGAATGTGTTGCGTGATTATTGGATGGTGTTGGAATCCTTTCTTTCCGATCAATAAAGGGCTCTGGACAAGCTCGTACGTTTTCTTCACGGGCGGAATGGCTTTGCAGTTGTTGGCGTTCTGTTACTGGCTGATCGATATCAAAAACTGGCGAGGCTGGACAAAGCCATTTATTGTCTTTGGCGTTAATGCGATTGCCTTGTTTGTCGGAACCGGGTTAATGGCCCGTCTGATGGGGCTCATAAAGTGGACGAGGCCCGACGGTACCCGCACATCGCTGCAGGGATGGATCTTCAGGACCTTTTTCCTTTCATGGGCGTCGCCGATCAATGCCTCATTGGCCTATGCAATCGTCTTCGTGCTGTTCTGGTTGGGCTTGATGTGGATTCTTTATAGAAGGAAGATCTTTATCAGGATTTAGCCGACAAGGTCTTAGAGGTCTTTGGCTTTTGGTCTTTGGTTTTGAGCCTGCCGATACGATCGCGTCCGAAGGAAAGGTTCGACTCCGAAACGAAATCAAAGACCAAAGATCCAAGACCAAAGACCAAAAACAAATGACTTAAGAATTCAGAGTCAAACTTAAGGAGATGAATTATGCCAACTTACATTGCGCTATTGAAGTACACCCAGCAAGGTGCTGCAAATCTGAAAGATAGTCCGGGCCGATTAGACGCCGGCCGCGAGACGTTCAAGAAGTTCGGCGCCGAAATCAAAGATACCTACCTAACCATGGGGCGCTACGACTTGGTTTGCATTATCGATGCGCCGGATGATGAAACTCTCGCCCGACTGATGCTGCAACTTGGCTCGCAAGGCAACGTGCAGACCGAGACTCTGCGAGCCTTCAGCGAGGATCAATTCCGCAAGATCGTAGGGTCTGTCTAGCGTCTAGATCAGTGCGGCTTTGCCGTCGCACAGTGCGGAAAGGCGGTGCCTTTCCGGCTGTTCTATACCATTTTGTCTCGCGGCTATGCCTCCGCATTCGCAAGCTGATTGTGATAGCACACCCAAGTGATCCGTGGGCTGCCTTTCGGCGGCAAGGGAGTTGTGTTTTGAGAGTGAGGATTAGTATCGGACAAGCAGTAATAGAAAACGAAAGCGAAGCACGCTGAAATAATCCGGGGCTATGCACGCGCTGGTGGGTTTAGTCCGGTGAGATTTCCTCGCGCTCGCTTTCGTTCAGTTTGCCACAGTGTCAACGGCGCGAACGACAGCCAAAAAGGCAACCATGTGAACAGATTTGCGCGTCCGGATGGTCATCGCAGTACGAACAACAAGGCAGCTTCCTGGCCTCGCCACACTTGGCCGCGGTCGTTCCGGTCCCGACGGAAAGCAGTGTAAGGCCAGCCAATAGAGTGGCTAATATGATGAGTTTCTGAATGCGTTTCCGAGTCCCTGAGATGATCATGATTCTGCTCCTTTTCTCAAGATTCAAAGTTGACTGACGAGGTCGGGAAGACGCCAGCCTGTTTGGGAGCCCAACCGATCTGGCTGTTACCACACAAGCAGTCCGAGTTGCGCTTTTGCGTTTCGCTCGACCGATCGGTTCGCGGCAAAGCGATTGCAGACAGCGAGCCTTGGGTATATCGGGTAACTAACCTCTGGGCGAGAAAGTAATACAGCTAAGAGAGGTGCTGGTTTACGTCGAGCTTAATAAGCCGGAGAATAGTCCTCGATATACAGGCTGTCAAGCGGTTGAATCGGTTGACGCTGGCTTTCCCGCAGAAATTTGAAAACTTTAGGCAGCGGTTAGCTTGATCTAAACTCACGCCCAAAATGGTTTTTGCGAACATCAAGCCCAAGCAACCTTAACCTCTATTCGCGCACCGAAGCCGACCTGCACAATCCCGACGCAACTTATTGAGCTAGGCAAACGTAACCTTCAGGTTGTTCGAGGTGTCTGTCTAATTATGGATTTTGCAAATCGTCATCCTTCAGTTCAGTTATCGCGCGTAGCTAGAGTCCTCGTCTTAATGATTAGCCCGTTTTTGTTGGGCTTCTCCGCGATTGGTCAGACCGCTTCCCCAGCAACGGAGACGGCAAAGGCCGCGACTCCAACGGTCTCAGTTCCTGCACCTGCATCAAAAGCAGTCGTCAAAACGACTGATCCTGCTAACTCAGCCGTCGACGATTACAAGAAGGGCCTCAAGGACTTGGCTGGACTCTATGAGGCCGAAGTGCAGAGGTTAGAAAAAGAGAACACTCAGCTGAAAGATCTCTATCGCGACGGGTTGGTGGCTCGTCTGGTGATGGAAGCCAGTGATAAATCGCTTGCCGACGCTCGCGCCAAAGTTGAAAAGGTCAAGGAAGACATCAACTCCGCGAACAAGCCCGTGGTTCCGGTTTTGGTTGATCCGAACGCAATTGCATTTGGCGGCTCAGATCAGTCCTGGACGACCGGTAACTTGAAGATAGACAGCTTGATTCGCTTTAACGCCACCAAGTATGGCGTCGATTCTTTCCTTATATATTGTCTGATGTCTCAGGAGTCAGGCTTCAGCTTGAAAGCAACCAGCAACAAGGGCGCGCAGGGACTGATGCAACTGATGCCGGGAACGGCCGCGCGTTATGGCGTCAGCAATCCTTACGACCCGGCGCAAAGCATCGCGGGCGGGACGCGTTATCTGAAAGACTTGCTGCAGATGTTCAATGGCAGGATTGACCTGGCTTTGGCCGGCTACAATGCGGGCGAAGGCGCGGTCATGAAGTACAACTACACCGTGCCACCCTACGCTGAGACCCGAAATTACGTCCGCCTTATCAGCCTGCGCTACACCAAGGGCAAAACTCCCAAGACGCTAACCAAGCCAGCCATCTGAGCATAGAGCATAGACCAAAGCGCAAAGGGCAAAGCCTCACCCGTCAATCCTCGGTGCCGCTTTCCTCTTTGCGCTATGCCCTTTGCCGCCAGCCCTTCCCGATACTCCGCCGAGGTGACTGGCCTTAGCAGTTGCGCGCGAAGCCTTAGCCTCGCGCGCATTCGTCGTCGCAAATTCCAATAGAGTCCTATTAGGACACTACCCAAATTCCTCATGCTTAGTCGAGACTGATCTTCTCGCCGACAATGTTCTCGTCGCCGGTGCCGTAGTCTACGCCGTCCTGGTCCAGGAAGCTGTACGATCCAGTTCCCGAAAAGCTCTTGCCATCATCGCTGAGTTGAATCACCAGTCTGACGGTGCCAGTAAGGAAAAGCGTGCCGTCGGCGTTGACTACGATGATGATGTTCTTCAATTCGAAGCGGCGCTTTCCAAGCCTTTTCCAAACGCCATGACTTGGGCTGCCGTAGGTTTGTTCGATTGGCGCCAGGGCGCCGCCGTCGGTTCCAATAACCGTGCCATCCGAGTTGAAAGTAAATAGCGCCGGCAACGGTGGGAATTGGATCGGATCGTTTTCAGCCGGCGTGAATGTTCCGGTCCACGACCCGACCAGAGCTTTTGAATCGTCAGGAAGAATCGGCGACTTGGTTGAGTCCAGGTCGTCGGCCGCGGTGGCGGGAGCCGCAACGGTTATGGTTCGACTTCGGTATTTGGCTCCCCAATTACCACGCATTTGGTTCTGAGCCGATGCTGCTACCGTCAAAGCGAGGATAGCGGTCAAAGCAAAGCAAAATCTTCTTACGTTCATCACATTCTCCTTAATAATTAACTGATTGTTTCAATTGCTAATGAATTCATCCGGCTCATTGAGGGGGCGCCGCGCTGACACTCTCCACGAATGCTCATTAGTTGTTTCGAATGTTAACCAGCCAATCCAAAGCATCACGGCTTTGGTGCTGCCTCACTTTCATTAGGCGGGAACGGTTGCAAGAAACTGGCAGGCAGGAAAAAGATTTTTTGCGATGCGTGCCTGGGAGCGCAGGCATCCTTGCCTGCTTTCGTTGATGGAGAATTGGTTGATCTTAAGGAAAGCTCTTTTCTTCAGAGCAGGGAGATGCCTTCGCAACCCACGCAGGCAGGATGCCTGCGCTCCCGGGCGCGACAAACGGTGATACAATTCGCGCCCGGTTTTCAGCTTCCAAGGGTGTCCCCCAAATGACAGCGCCCGAGCAAGTCACTCAACTATTGCTGGCATGGAATCAAGGTGATGCGTCTGCGCTCGAAAGACTCATTCCGTTGGTCTACGCCGAACTTCGCCGTCTGGCGCACCACTACATGGCGAAGGAGCGCCGCCACAACACGCTCCAAACTACGGTGCTCATCAATGAGGTCTATCTGCGTCTGATTGACTCGAGCAAAGTTCGCTGGCAGGACCGGGCCCACTTTCTCGCCGTCTCCGCACAACTGATGAGACGAGTGCTGGTAGACTTTGCGCGCTCACGGGGCTATCAAAAACGCGGCGGGCAAGCTTTGCAGATACCACTGGAAGAAGCCCTCACGATTTTGCACAGCCGAAGTGCGGATCTGGTGGCGCTTGATGAAGCATTAAAGGAGTTGGCGGCTGTTGCCGAACGAAAAAGTCAGGTTGTTGAGATGCGCTTCTTTGGCGGCTTAAGTGTCGAAGAGACGGCTGAAGTGCTGAAGGTTTCTCCGGACACAGTGATGCGCGACTGGAAATTCGCCAAGTCGTGGCTGCTAAGACAGCTGAGCAAGGAGTCATAACTTTGAAGCCCGAGCGTCTGCAGGAAGTTGAAAGGCTCTATCACGAAGCGCTCGAGCGTGACGCCGGCGAGCGCGCCGCGTTTCTTGAGCAAGCTTGCGGCAACGACGACACTCTGCTCGATGAGGTGAATTCACTCCTTGCCTACGAGTCTGAAGCTGAAAAATTTATCGAAGCTCCGGCGTTTCGAGTAGCTGCTGAGATGCTCAGTCACGAGAGGCTCAGACTTGCGCCGGGCCAGGATATCGGACCTTATAAGATCGTATCGGCAATTGGAGCCGGGGGAATGGGGGAAGTTTATCGAGCCCGAGACTCGAGACTTGGGCGCGACGTAGCCATTAAAGTTCTGCCCGTCGCCTTTGCTGACCATCGTGATCGACTGCGCCGCTTTGAACAGGAAGCGCGCGCCGCCGGACTCCTCAATCATCCCAACATCCTCGCCATCTACGAACTTGGCACGCACGACGGCTCGCCTTACGTGGTATCAGAGCTGCTTGAAGGAGAAAATCTTCGAACTCAACTTCGACAGGGTCCGCTTTCTCAACGGAAAGCGGTGAACTACGCCTTGCAAATAATTGAAGGCCTCGCTGCTGCCCACGAAAAGGGAATCGTCCATCGAGATCTAAAACCCGAGAATCTCTTCATCACCAAAGATGGTCGCATCAAGATACTCGACTTCGGTCTCGCGAAGCTTACGGACTCAGCTTTCGGCAGCGACGAAGATGGAGAAGCCCTAACCAGGCACGTGGATCCGTTAACCAATCCCGGAACCATTATGGGAACCGCTGGATACATGTCTCCCGAACAAGTGCGAGGCGAGCGTGTAGACCATCGTTCGGACATCTTCTCCTTCGGCACGATTTTGTACGAGATGCTTTCAGGCAAGCGTGCTTTTCAGGGTGACTCAGCCGTGGAAACGATGAACGCGATTCTGACAGTCGAGCCTCCGTTGTTGACGCAGGAAAATGGAGTGTCTCCGGCAATCGAGCGGATTGTGCATCATTGTCTTGAAAAGAATGTTGCCCTACGGTTCCAGTCAGTACGAGACATCGGGCTCGCGTTGGAAGCCTTGTCGGGATTAACAACCGCCGCCGCCGCGCCCTTGGCGGTTAAGACGGCGGGCTCCCGGAGTCGGTGGTTGATTCCGGTCGTAGTTCTCGGGATCATCGCCGCTTTAGTTGGCGGCACATTGTTGGGCGTACGGCTGGGGCAGAAAGAGCAGCCGTCTTATCAACAACTCGCGTTTCGCCGAGGGACCGTCTGGGCTGCGAGATTCGCTCCTGACGGACAGACGATTATTTACGGCGCTTCCTGGGAAGGTAGACCGAGCGAAACTTTTTCAACTCGGCACGAGGCCACTGAATCTCGCTCACTCGGCCTCGCTGACACCAACATCCTTGCGATCTCGCCAACGGGTGAGATGGCGATTCAGGTTCAGCCTCGATTTGTTGGCGGCCCCGTTTCCGGAACGCTGGCGCGCGTGCCCCTGGCCGGCGGTGCGCCGCGCGAGATTACCGACAATGTTATCTATGCGGATTGGTCGCCTGATGGCAAAGAGCTCGCTGTGGTGCGAGGCATTGGCGGAAAGTGGCGGCTCGAATTTCCGATTGGAAAAGTTCTGTATGAGACTGAGGCGTGGATGAGTTATCCGCGGGTTTCACCGAAGGGTGATCTCGTCGCGTTCTTCGATCAACCAGTGCGCTACGACATGCGAGGTTCGTTGGTAGTTGTGGATCTCAGCAGTAATAAGAAGATTCTGGCCAGTGGCGCAACTGCCCTGGCTGGCCTCGCCTGGCACGGCGATGAGATCTGGTTTTCAGGAGTTATTGGCGATGACTCCGGTTTATGGGCGACAAACTTGTCAGGTCGACAGCGCTTGCTCACGAGATTTCCCGGTTTCGTTATTCTTCATGACATATCTCGCGATGGCCGGGTGTTGATGACTCACGAAAATGTTCGCGTGGGCATCATTGGCCTGCCTCCGAATGAGACCAAGGAACGCGATCTGTCATGGCTGGACGGATCGTTCGCGCGAGACATGTCGGCAGATGGAAAGACTTTGCTCTTCGATGAGGAGCTTGAGTCGACGGGACTGACCGCCAACGTCTATGTTCGCAAGATGGATGGCTCGCCGGCGATTCGACTCGGCGAAGGGTATGCGATTGCCTTATCTCCGGATGGGAAATGGGCGCTTACGAGTCTGCGCCACACTTCTACACTGCAGTTGGTTTTGTTACCGACTGGCGTTGGCGAGCCACGTCCATTGCCGATCGACAGAATCATTCCGCGCGAAGTCGGCGCCTGGTTTCCTGATGGCAAGCGGATTCTGTTCGTTGGTAATGAGCCAGGCCACGAACCACGTTGTTACGTCGTGAACATCGACAATGGAAAGGTAGCCCCCGTTACGCCCGAGGGCATCACCGCCGGTGGCCTAACTTCGCCTGAGGGAATCGCAGCGAGCTGGATCACGCCTGACAGCAAATATGTGATTGCCGGTAAACGGGATGAAAAGCTATCTCTTTATCCCCTCGAGGGCGGTGAGCCGGCGCCGCTTCCCGGCCTTGAAATAGGTGACGTTGCTATCCGCTGGACGAGCGACGGCCGCGCTCTTTATTTCTTCCGGCTTGAAGACTTGCCGGCGAAAGTTTATCGGCTCGACGTCTCTACCGGTCGCAGGGAGCTGTGGAAAGAATTGCTGCCACCGGATCCGGCCGGCATCTCTATTGTCTACACGGTGGAAATGACACCAGATGCGAAGTCTTACGCCTACACCTACCTTCGCGATCTGTCTGACCTCTACTTGATTGAAGGCTTGAAGTAATTGAGATTAGCCGCGGATAAACGCGGATAGGACGGATCTGAAAAATCTAAGTCGGATTGCTGGTCAATCCGTTGGTATTGAGCAAGTCAGATCAGCTCAAGGTTGGGAAGGGTTGCTTGCGCCCGCCACCGGTTACACAAGCTTTCAAGTCGATCAGTCAGTTCACAGTTGATTGCTGGTGGATCTTGGGCGGGCGCAAGCGACCCTTCCCAACCCTGAGCTGATCTGACTTGTGCAGTTACTTCTTGTCGACTACCAAATCAGTTCTTATCGCTCCGACCAATGCGAAAACCGCTGTTTTGCGTCCATGCATTTCGTGGCCTATAGTGAAGTTGTTCGAACAACCCGCCCTGAATGAGCGTTTGTCACCCTAAATCCCGTGACGATAACCACGAAAACAATTGCTGAGATAACCGGCGCCACGCTGGATGGCGATCCAAACTCCGAAATCACCGACGTAATCCATAATTCGAAACAGGCCAAACCCGGAAGTCTGTTTGTAGCTGTGCGCGGCGAGCTGTTTGACGCTCATAAATTCGTCCCGCAGGTAATGGCTGCAGGCGCCGCCGGCGTCATTTCAGAAGAATCCGTCCCTGAGAACTTCACTGGAGCGTGGTTACAAGTCGAAAACGTTAGGCGAGCGATGGCGTTAGCCGCCGCTGAAGTTCAGCACCATCCTTCTCGCGAACTCCAACTCGTCGGCATCACCGGCACCAATGGAAAGACGACCACAGCTTATCTTGTGGCCTCGATTCCTGAAGCCGCAGGCGAACCGGCTGCCATGACCGGCACGGTGGAATATCGCATCGGCAACGAGAGGCCCAAGGCTGACCGCACCACTCCAGAAGCAACGGACATGCAACGTCTTTTGAGAGAGGCAGTCTCGGCCGGTTGCAGAACCGCGGTGATGGAGTGTTCGTCGCAGGCGATGGATTTTCATCGTTGTGATGGCTTGGATTACGCGGTGGCAGTTTTCAGCAATCTCACGCGCGACCACCTCGACTATCACAAGACGATGGAGAATTACTGGTATGCAAAGCAGCGTCTCTTCGACGGACGCCTCGGCTCTCGGCCAAAAACTTCCGTCATCAACATGGACGATCCGAAAGGTGTCGAGCTGGCTGAAAGTCTGGAGCGAGATGGCCTGCGCGTAATTCGCTATGGCGTGAAGTCGCAAGCCGACGTTACCGCGTCCAACGCTGAGTTCTCGCTCGACGGAATGCGATTTCGTTTGCGTACTTCGATCGACGAGCGAGACTTCCACTCGCCGTTGGTTGGCGCGCCACATGTTTACAACACCTTGGCTGCGGTCACGACTGGGCTGGCACTCGGCTACAGCCTGGAAGTAATTACCGAGGCGCTCGGCAAATGCACCGGCGCGCCGGGCCGCTTTGAACGAGTGCCCCACCTTGGAGACTTCGCCGTAGTAGTTGATTACGCTCACAGCGATGACGCTTTGTTGAATGTGCTGCGCACAGCGCGGGAAGTAACTAAAGGGCGAATCATTACGCTGTTCGGCTGCGGCGGCGATCGCGATCCGTCCAAGCGCGCGCCGATGGGTGAAGCAGCAGGAAGCCTGAGCGATGTTGTCATCCTCACTTCTGATAATCCGCGCACTGAAGATCCCGATAAGATACTTGCCGACGCCGAGGTTGGTATTCGAAGAACCGGAAAGCCTTACGAAAAAATTGCTGATCGTCGTGAAGCGATTCATCACGCAATCGAACAAGCTCGCGCGGATGACCTGGTCCTAATCGCCGGCAAAGGACACGAGGATTACCAGATCATTGGCCGCGAGGTTTTCCACTTCGATGACCGCGAAGTTGCTCGCGAAGCTCTCGCAATACGCGGACTCTAGTGCGAATGGTTAAGCAACGGCTCGTCATTGTTCTAGCGGTCGTCGCCATTTGGGCTTTTGCCATTGGCCAAAGGTACTTTGCGTTTCACGGCGCGACTGCCGAGCCGCCTCAAAGAGCGAAGTCTCAGCCTCAGCGAGCGGAGAGTTATGGCGCTCCCGTGCAACTCGGGCGGTTGCAGGATCCAGATGTCAAAGAAAGCAGCGGCATCGTTGCCTCACGAGCTAATCCCGGACTTTTCTGGACACATAACGATTCGGGTGACGGCCCGTTCATTTATGCTTTTGATCGACAGGGTAAGAGTCGTGGTGTGTGGCGCGTTACCGGTGCGTCGGCTCGAGACTGGGAAGATATCGCGATTGGACCAGGCCCCGTCGGCAACCACTCGTATTTATACGTTGGCGACATTGGCGACAATAACAGCAGGCGTGCGACCGTAGAAATCTATCGGTTTGTAGAGCCGACCATCGCGGCCACGGATCCCCCCTCCTCAAAACGCAAGCCGCAGGCAACGGCGGCGGCAGAAGTAATTCACCTTCGCTATCCCGATGGCAGTCACGATTCGGAAACTTTATTGGTTCATCCGAGTTCGGGTGACATTTACCTAATCACGAAAGAATTCCTGGGCAAGGCTGGGGTTTACAAAGCGAAAGGTCTGGTGGGATCTGAGCAGACCATTACTTTGACTCACGTTGGCGATCTTTCCATACCGAGTCTGCTGGGAGGCTTTGTTACGGGCGGCGACATCTCGCCCGACGGACGTCGAGTGGCGATCTGCGACTACACGCGGGGATATGAGCTGGTGATAGGTGTGGGCAGACCGTTTGACGAGATTTGGAAACAGTCGTTTAAGACTCTGACGCTTGGTTCAAGAAAGCAAGGCGAGGCTATTGCGTATCGACTGGACGGAAAAGCGTTGCTTACAACCAGTGAAGGTTCCCGCTCGCCGCTGATTGAGATTGTCAGGCGTTAAGTTGAGTGGCTGGGCGCGAGCGGGCGCAAGCAACCCTTCCCGACCGCGAGACTGTGATCCTTGCGTTTTGATCTCAAGCTTGAAAGACTTGCAAGCGGACTTCGGAGGCGACCAGCTCGATCAGCTCCAGGTGAGGAAGGGTTGCTTGCGCCCGCCCGACTAACCCGGCCACTCAAGTTTGTGGATTACTGGAGCCAGTGCGCGCGAAGTAGAAATACACTGGCAAACCAGCTGCAATTATTGCCAGTCCGATCAGCGACTTCAATGGTGTGTTGTAGATCGTGAACACGATCAGTCCGATAGTCACAATCACAAACAACCCGGGAACCACCGGATAGCCCCACGTGCGATACGGCCGCGGCGCATTCGGCTCGCGAGCACGGAACACAAACACTGCCCCCGCCGTCATTCCGTAGAAAAGCCAAAACGCGAAAATCGCAAAATCCGTGAGCTGATCGAATGACCCGGAGAGAATAAGAACGCCTGCCCAAACACCCTGGACAAGTAGAGAGATCAACGGCACATGAGACTTTGAAACCTTCGCGAGACTCTTAAAGAACAAACCATCTCGCGCCATCGCAAAGGGAATTCGCGCCGTGCCTAGTATCGACGTCTGCAGTGAACCCCACGATGACAGCATCATCACGGCGGCCATCAAGCTAACTGCAACCGGACCCAGGACTCGCATAGTAGCTTGAGCCGCCACCGAAGATGCCGCAGAAACATTCGCCACTTCTGTTGGCGTCAACACGTAGTAGTAGCTCACATTAACAATGACGTAGAGCGTCATTACAATCAACATGCTGCCAATCAATGCGAGGGGAAGATTGCGTTCCGGATGCTTCACTTCGCCCGCTACGTACGAGACATTGTTCCAGCCGTCGTAAGCCCAAAGCGCGCCGAGCATCGCTGCTGAGAATCCCGCGATCCCACCCGAGGTCACATCAACGTTTTCGCATTTGCCGCCGACATTCGCGAGCGCAAAGTGTGCCCAGGTTCCGTCCTGATAAAAGAAGGCGCCGACGCCGACTCCCAGAACCAGCAGAACTTTTAGGATGGTGATGAATGAAGCGACCTGGCCGCTGACGCTGACAGCCGCGCAGTTAATCAGAGTGGTGACTGTAAGCGTAATCAAGGCTACGACCTGCAGCCGGCCAAAGGGCAGTTGATAACCGCCGGGCAATTTAGCCGTAAAGTAGACGTCGCTCAGCGCGCCTCTGGTTAGATCGTTTATGAAAATCGCAAACCCGACTGAGAGTGCCGCCGCTGAAGCAGTGCGAGAAATTAGAATCTGAGACCAGCCGTTCAAGAATCCCCAGACTTTGCCGTACGCGTCTCGACAGATCACGTATTCGGCGCCGGCTGCCGGTCTGCACGTAGTCAATTCAGCGTAAGTAAGAGCGCCTGCCAGAGCGAGCAAGCCCGCTGCAATCCACGCGCCGATGACTCGCCATGGAGTGCCCACATTGCAGGTCATCACTCGCGCCTTGAGAAATATCCCCGTGCCGATGATGTTGCCGACGTTTACCGATATCGCCGCAATCGGCCCTAAGCCTCTAACTAAACTATTATGATTGCTGTTGGTGGTGGTGGTAGTTGACACGGTGGTTTCAGGTTTCAGGGTTTCAAGTTTCAAGTTCAACCAGGTTGCGTTGAATGGACCAGTTCATGACTTACTTAATCCGAGGCTTTCTTGAATTTTGTTCCTTTGAAAGGGCTATTGCGCAGGTAACCCATCAAATTGGAAATCATCTTGCTGATGCGTTCAGCCTCCGTGGAAAGCGCCTGAAAGACGTTTTGCGTGATGTATTCCTGATCAAGGGCCACATACAACTCAGACCGAACTTCGCCAGCCGACCCTTTGGCGATCGCAAGGAATTGGCCAAACTCACCAGTTCCACTTCGTTCGAATCCTTCGGCTATATTAGACATCATCGACACACTCGCGTCGCGTATCTGGTCTTTCAAACCAAAGTCACGAGCGAACGGACCTTCCCTTGTAATCTTGTAAATCTTTCGAGTTAGCGCCCTTGCACTCTGCCAAGCGTCTATATCTTCGAATCTTTTGAAAGTAGCCATATCACACCTCTTCAGAAAGATGATAAAGCCACCAAGGAATGAAACCTGAAACCTGAAACCTTAAACATGAAACCTTAAACATGAAACCTTAAACATGAAACCTGAAACCGTAAATTCCTACCAAACATCATTCACAAGCAGATCATCGTAGGTGTCGCGGCGGCGAATGAGATCGGGAGCGCCGTTCTCTCGAATCAACACGGCAGCAGGCAAGGGCCTTCCGTTGTAGTGAAACATCTGCGCCAGCGAGTACGCGCCACTATTCAACAGGGCCAACACCTCGCCCGGGCTAACGTCATCCGGTAACTTACGATAGTCAGGCAAGCGTCCTTCGCGTTCGATGTCAAAATAAACATCTCCCGAATCACAGAGTGGTCCAGCAACTTTGTAGTCGTGATCATAAGGCTCGCCGGCGCGCGAAGCTGAGATGAGGTGGTAATACCACTTGTAATTATTCATCGACAGCATAATGTTGTAGCCAGCGTCGGTCAGCAGCCATTTGTCGCCAGTCTCCGGGCGTCTCTTCACATTCCGCACTGTTGTCAGCACCAGGCCGGCATCCGCAATCACGCTTCGCCCAGGCTCCAGCAAAATCGTCACTCGATCGAGCAGATGTTCTGCTGCCGCATCGCGGGCCGCAGCGCGCGCGACTCGCAAAGCCTCGGACAGAACCGCGGATGGCTCGAGATCGGCGCCGAGCATGTCTCGTTCATGCTCAGGAAGTTGGTCAGCTTGAGTTCGATCGCGCAAATAGTTCACCGGGATGCCACCGCCGAGATTGATGTGCTCGAGTACATGACCGGTGTCGTTGTAGATCGTTACGAGATGCTCCCACATGCTTCTAAAGGCTTCCGCAAACGGCTCGACGTCCGGTGTTTGCGATCCGACGTGAATGTGAATCCCACACACGTGCACCAAGTCCGGGTTTTGCAAGCCGCGTCGAAAGGCATCGAGAACTTCCGAAGATGAGATCCCGAACTTCGAAGTTAACAACGCAGTCTGCAAACCGAGATGCGAACGAGTGCCGATCTCCGGCACCAGCCGCAACGCAATTCGCGCGGGTGCTACTTCATTTCCCGAGGCGCGCACTCGACGCACAGACTCTTCGACGAGACCAATTTCATAAATCGAATCAACGTTGATTGAATAAATGCCGGCCCGAACAGCTTCGTCAATTTCCTCGTCGCTTTTGCTTGTTCCGTTAAAGATTATTTGTTCCGGCTTGAATCCTACTTTTAGAGCTTTGAAAAGCTCACCGCCGCTGTTCACTTCGACGTCGATGCCTGACTCGAGCACAGTCTGAAGGATGCCCATGTTCGAATTGGCTTTGGAGGCGTAACAGAACTTGATGGGCCGGTCCACTGATTCGGCTGCGAGTTTGAGTCTATTGATGTTGGCGCGAATGCGGGCTTCGGAAAAGACGAAAAGCGGCGAGGCGAACTGGTTGATTAGCGTCACCGCGTCAGCGCCGCTGATGTTTAAGTGACCGTCGCGAACTTCGAGATAACCAGGAATAGACCACGCCGGACACGTTACAACTGCTTGAGATGACATATCGAACGAGACTCCAGGGAACAGGAACGAATTTGGGAAATTAGATTCGAGCGAAGATAGTCTGAGGGGCGGGACGCGTCAAGTAGCAGGCGTTTAGAGTTCAAACTTCAGTTTGTGGCAGGCTAAGCACACAATCTAAAGATTGAACTCTAAACGCCTGTTCAGAAAACTGACCCTACGGCGCGACAAAGTTGAATACGAGAATCCCGGTAACTTTAACGGGTACGCCGCTCAAGCTCGTTGTCGAAAATCTTGCCTGACGCGCGGCGGCGACGCTTGCAGCCTGGAGCAACGGATGACCTGAGATTGCGCGGGCGCTGATGATATTGCCGTACTCGTCGATCGTGACTTGCACGTTAACGGCGCCGGACGCCTTAGCTTGAGCCGCGAGGGCAGGATAATCAGGAGCCGGTAAGTAGAGCGCTTTGCCATTCAACACACCGCCGTTAATCGCAGCCCCCTCGCCGATAGCCTTTTCCGAGGCGCCTTCGGCAGGTTTGCCTTCAGTCGGTGCTGAACCTGCACCGACTGGCTTCGCTGAGTCATCCCCTGTCTCAGTTTTTGAAGATTTCGCCACCGTAGCGTTCGCACCTTCTGGCGCCGCTGATTTTTCAGTTGGCGCCGCAATAGATAACGACTGGGGTGACATCTTCTCGGGGAGCCTGAGCGAGCTTAGGAATTTCTCGGTGAGTTCATCGTCCTTTTTCGGCGTTAGAATCACGACAGCATAAAAGCGTCTGCGCGTGGCGAACATTTGCGCCGTCCCTGACAACGTGCCGATCGAGATCTTGTATTCGCGACCGTTGTTGCCGTTGAGTACTTTGTCACCGACCAGGGTCAGCTTGCCAATCGCATCCTTGCCTCCGACTTTTTGCGGAAACCAGCCTTTGAAAGCATCGACATAAGAATTCAGCCGCTGAAACTCGGTGTACATTGCTGAGTTGGCCTTGATGCCGCTGAGCGATGCTACCGCCAGGACGGGTCCCGAAGCAGGTTGCGACAAGTACAAACGCGTATTGAGCGTCATGCGGTGGTAAGTCTCCTGCCCTTCTTCAAACTTCGGATCTTTGGGCATGGAGACGGAAAACTCTTCACCCTCCGGGCTGAATGTCTGCCAATCGCCGTTTTGGGCGAAGGCTGGCAGGGCGATGAACAGAATCAGGGTGAATAAACTGAAAAAGGTTGAAAAGGGTTTTCTCAACATGGCTGGAACTCCTTGCAGACGAGTAGGGAAGACTATAACGCAGGAAGGCAGGATCTGAACAGACCGAGTCTGAGATCTCAAATTTGAGATCTCAGATCACGGCTTACAAATTACAAGTCCAGCGGTCACGGGGCGACCGTGGAGCACTCAGTATTTCCTCGCGTGCTCGCCGGTCCAAACCTCTTCTGATATTCATCCGAGGTTATGAAAGCGCACACCATCGACCGATAATTATTCGAATTCGCGTTTAGCACACCCAGCCAGAAATTGAATCCACTCGTATCCGGCGTGCGCCTCAAGTAGCCGTAGTATTCAGCCGCTACAAATCCGCGATTGAACTCGGCATTCATATACTCGGGATATCCCACCAGCCTGCGTAGCACGCGCGCGCGACTGGCTGCTTGTGTCGCTTCCATCACGTATTCATTTGTCAAATCCGGTCTACGTGAATTCAGATCAACCCCAGAGCCCGCCAGAACAGTCGCAATCAATTTGTCGATATAGTCCGAGCCATTCAGACTAGCCGGATAGACACCAAGAAACTCTCCGTTCTGCACGAATCCTTCCGTGAATGTCTTTCGATCAGCGTCGGAACCGGTTCCGATCAGGCTGCGATCGAAACTGAACTGACTCAGCCTCGGCAGCGCTCCGTACGCGGCTTTGCGAACTAAATAGACAAACAGTGATCGCGTCTGAAACTCCTGCGCCAGGAAGAACTGGGCCGAGACATCGATGCGCCGGTTGCTGATACAAATCGTGTTGGCGCCACACGCGGTGATCTGGTTAGTCCAGAAGCTCAACCCATTAGCGTCAGGATTTCGATTGAGGAAGTCCAGGTACTGCTCTCTCGCGAAGTAACCAGGCTCATCAATCGGATTGAACTTGATTTGACCCCTAATTTCTCCACCCGGGAAATTGTCGGAGTGAACGTTGAAGTAAAACAACCCATCTTTTAGCTGCTGCACTTGTGTTGGCGTCATGGTAATGCCGACGTCGTTAGCCGATCCGGAAGTTTCAAATGGAATCGTTATCGGAAACAGGATGGGAGCGTTCACACCTTCAGCCGCCGGTCCATGGATATGCGCGGCGTTAGCCCTGCTCGTCAATCCTGAGAAGTTGAGCGACACCTTCGCGGCGCCGGTCGCCTCGTCGGTAACGATTACCACTCCAGTGCCATTGCCGTTTGAGGCGCGAGGTGGAACTTCATGAGCGCCGTCAAAAGAAGCCACAAAAGTCTTCGGTAAGGGACCCGTCGAGCTGGCAGAATCATTGTCAACAATCTTAACTTCTGCCCTGGTTCGCGCGCCCAGCGCTGCACCAGTCGGGTTACTGAGCATAACGTCGACGTGTTCATCGCCCTCGACACGGATATCGTCGATGATTAGCACGCGGAATGTTTTGCTTACTTCACCGCTGGCGAAGCGAAGCGTACCGCCCGTCGAAATGAAATCGTTGGCGGGTGACGCATGGCCGGCGCTGGATTCGGAAATCGTGGCAAAGTTCACGGTGGCGGTTTGTACCGTGTCACCTAATCTATTCACTGTGACCGTAGCAAATCCCTGGCTTTCGTCTGCAGCAAATTCTGCAGCGCTAAACTCGAATGAGATACCGGGTGTTGCCGCGGCCTGGATTCTGCCGAAGATACCGTGTTCTTCATCGCCGATTCCGGCATTGAAATAAAGGTTGTTGGTGTCGCCGCCACCTACGCCGTTTCCGAAAGCGATCGCCCACAAGCCTTCTATCTCCAATTCGTGTCCACTTTGATCGTTCATTGTCCCATGGAAAGCACCGCTGGTTGGGTTGAAAGCGCTGATCTTGCCGTCACCAAAGTTGCCGATCAGCAGATCGCTGCCGAACATACCAAAGCCGGACGGCGCCAGTGCTATTCCCCAGGGCGCATTCAAAGCTCCATTGGAAATTAAGCGTTGCAGAAAATTGCCGTTGAAGTCGAACGTGCTGACAAAACCAAGTCCTGGTCCAGCCTCCTCCTCGCCAGTCATTGGATCGACTTTCGCGTACATCACGTAGAGTTTTCCGCCCAGGCTTTGAATATTGAAGGGCGCAAAACCGGCGGGCAGCGCGGGATCCGTGAAGTTGCCTGCGAGTGTCGTCGACGCAAAGGTACTGTTGAAGACATCAATTTTCGCGTGGGCGAAATCGGCTGCGTAAAGAAAGTTTCCCGAGCCGTTGTTTCCAATCGCCAATCCGGTGTAGACGTGTCCAGGCTGACTTGAGGTGATGATTGCCGCAGTACCTGCGCGCCAGGCAGTGATATTTCCCGTTATCGACGCAAAGATGAATCTCGCGGGCCCCGTGCCTCCTCCGGCAGTGATGACGAAGTCCGTGCCGCCATTGAAAACAGTTCCAGTGGGAAGATTACCCGGTATCGTTACGACGAGTGGGTTCTTGAATGCGGGCGCCGAGCCTACATCACCGCCGTAAAGCGTGGCCGTGCTCGTAACATTGTTCGCTACCCAAAACGGGCTCGTTGCCGACATCGATATACCCCAGGGATTGACGAGATTCGGATCGATAATTTGCCCCAGGTTCGGAATGTCGGAAACCAAATTCGTTTGCCGGTAAATATTTGTGGAAACGATATTGGGTCCCAGCCCGTCGGGGCTGACCGGGTCCTGTGGCGCTGATTTTGAAACCATTGATAAGCGTTTCGCGACCTTGGCTGAGCTGGTGAAACTCGGCAGGACCATCAATCCAAGAAAGCCGGCGGCGATAAGCAGAGCGATAACTTTTGTGCGGGCGATATGACGATACATCTTTCCTCCTCAGCTCATTGAGATGAGCGCAATCCTTTACAGGAAAATTCAGAAACTGCGGCTTGCAGCTTCAATATTACAACTCAGCTTTGGGGGATGATCAGGGCCAAGAGGGACAAGTTCCAGGAGGAGACAGGGAGAATTTATTCCCACCCGTGGAATCTGTCAAGATTTTTGAAGAGGGCCAGAGCGCCAAGAAAAAATAGGTAAAGCATAAATAGTGAACTGAGTAGCCGATACCACAGGCTGGCCCTGTGGTGTTTCATGTTCACAGCTACAAAAACAGGCTGATCCATCGATTCGCAAGAGGCCACGGGCTGGCCCCGTGGTGTTTCACGTTCACAGCTACAAAACAGGCTGAGCCAGCGGTTCGCAAGAGGCCACGGGCTGGCCCCGTGGTGTTTCACGTTCACAGCTACAAAAACAGGCTGAGCCAGCGGTTCGCAAGAGGCCACGGGCTGGCCCCGTGGTGTTTCACGTTCACAGGGCTACAAAAACAGGCTGAGCCAGCGGTTCGCAAGAGGCCACGGGCTGGCCCCGTGGTGTTTCACGTTGCCCGCCTGCCAGCAGCCTGAAGCGTGAACACTCCACGAGACAAGCCCGTGGCATCACCAAAAATCTCGGCCGGCCTTTGTTAGCGACCAACGTGAGTGACCACGGCGCCAGGCCGTGGCCTCAGTTTTGGCGACTACCTACTTTTTCCTGGCGTCCTGACGAGCGGCTTCAGATTACGGGGCAGGCTTGGCGCGATCCTGGGCTATCAATACGCGTCGGAGAATTTTTCCGGACGCCGACTTGGGAATTTTGTCTATGAATTCAACGAAGCGAAGCTTTTTGTAAGGCGCCACTTCCTCGGCGAGAAAATCCATAATCGTTGCGGCGCTGACATCATCGGTGCGCACCACATAAGCTTTTGGGACTTCGCCCGCCTCATCATCAAGACACGGAATAACGGCTACGTCAGCAATCGAAGGATGAGTCAGCAGAATCGCTTCGAGCTCTGCCGGTGCAACCTGGAAACCCTTGTACTTGATCAGCTCTTTCGCCCGATCGACGATGAAGAAGTGCCCATCCTCGTCGGCGTAGCCAACATCACCGGTATGCAGCCAACCATCAGCATCGATCGTGATGGCTGTAGCGTCCGGTTTGTTGAGGTAGCCTTTCATTATTTGAGGTCCACGCACGCAAATCTCGCCTTCGTTCCGAGGCGACTGTGCTTCGCCGGTCTCGAGACTGACAATCTTGCACTCAGTGTTAGGCGCAGGAACGCCGACGGAGCCGAACTTCACAACCGCCGGATCGGATGGTGAGGAGTGCGTCACGGGGCTGGTCTCGGTCATTCCATATCCCTGGCGTATCCGGCAGTTCAGACGCTCCATACAAAGTTTCGTCAGCGGCTCACCCAGAGGTGCAGCGCCGCTAAAGAGCGTGTGAAGTTTTGAAAGGTCGTATTCGTCAATAAGCGGACTGTTGCTGAGCGCGAGCACAATCGGCGGAACGATGTGGGCCATCGTCACGCCATAGTTCTGGACCAATTTCAGAAATTGCTCGAGGTCAAAGCGCGGCATCGTGACGATCGTCGCGCCGGTCCACAGACCCATGTTGAGAATCACAACGAGTCCGTAGATGTGAAATAGCGGGAGGACGCATATTAAAGTGTCGTCCTCGGTGAAATAATCCAGCCCCTGCATCTGGCAAAGATTGCTCACCAGATTGTGATGAGTGAGCATCACCCCTTTAGGAAGGCCCGTGGTTCCGCTGGAATATGGCAAAGCCACGAGGTCTTCACGAGGATCAATCTTGACGTCCGGAACCTCGCCGTCGTTTTCAATAAGGGTCGCAAAAGGAGTGGCGCCTTCAGCCTCGCCCAAGACGAATATCTCTTCAATGCCGGCTTCCTTCGCTGCTTCGCGAGCTTTGTCGAGAAACTGCGGCACGGTGAACAGAAATCTGGCGCCCGCATCTTTTAGCTGATGTCCGATCTCATTGTCGGTGTAAAGAGGATTGACTGGCGAAACGATGCCGCCAAGCAGCGCGACCCCGTGGAAGACCATCGCGTATTCGGGCACGTTTGGGCTGAGAATTCCGAACACCTCGCCTTTTTTGAAGCCGCGAGCAGCGAGGCTCGCCGCGACTCGTCGAATCGACTTCAATAATCCAGCGTAGGTGACGATGCGGCCGGTCGGCCCTTCGATGAGTGCTGGCTTGTCGCCGCGCTCTTCAGCTCGGCTCAAAACAAACTCAGTAAGGGAAACTTCTGGGATGTCTACGTCAGGGAAAGGTCCACGAAAGATCATAATGAAAGTTTGAGTCTTGGCTTCGTCCGGGTTTGGATTATTCGCGCACAGTTCGTCGCCGAGCGCCGGGCTTTTTGAATCGTCGCTCCGCGACGGAAAAGCGAGCGCGTACATTACCAGAGTGACCACGACTCTGCAAAAAGTATATAGTTGCTCGCCGTGCTGCAGGCTGCCAGCCTGCAGATAGTTGTTGAGGGGCGAGAACGGGAACAAAACCATTTGCCATATATCATTTTCCAGTTTCCAGTTTTCATTTCAGTAAGCATAAGCGGCGCATTCCGAGGACAGCGACTCCGACAGGTGCTATGCACTTCGATGCGCCATCATTGAGCGGCAATGGCGAATGACAATGTCAGATGATAGATGGCAAATTGTTCTTCACCTTCCGTGACAACTCGCAAATCCCAACAGGCTGGCAGCCTGTTGCACATAAGCACAAATGACTAAAACAGAATCGCAATCTCTCAACGTTGTCTGCCTGGTGACCTTCTTTAAGGGCGTCGATTTCATTCGCGAACTAAAGCGCCAGGGCTGTCGCGTCGTGGTAGTAACGAAGGAAAGAATGCTCCTGGAAGACTGGCCGCGCGACAGCATCGACGAGCTGTTTGCCGTGCCCAACGACGCCACCACCGAGATCTTCATCGACCTCATGCGACATATTTCGCTGCAGCATAAGATCGACCGCGTGGTGGCGTTGGAGGAGTTTGATGTGGTGTTGGCCGGCCTGATTCGTGAGCATCTGGGTTTGCCTGGAATGAGTAGCTCGAACGCCAACGTATTTCGAGACAAGTTCTCGATGAGCCTCCGGGCCCAGGCAGCCGGAATTACTGTTCCTGACTTTGTAGCCTTGATCAATCGCGACGATATCAAGGATTTCATGGAGCGAGTGCCGCCGCCATGGATAGTTAAGCCGCGCTCCGATGCGTCGGCCATCGGAATCAAAAAAGTAGAGACTCCCGATCAGGTTTGGAACGTGATTGAAGACCTGAATGCTCGCGAGCGCTTGAACGAACGGGCTAATTATTATCTTCTCGCTCGGTTTGTTCCGGGCGAGGTGTTTCACGTTGATTCAACTGTGCACAACGGCAAGGTGGTTTTCGCGGCAGCCAACCGCTATGGTCGCCCGCCCATGCAGGTCGCGCATGGCGGCGGCGCGTATATCTCGCACTTGCTCGAACACGGGTCAACGCAGCAAAGAAAGCTGTTCGACATAAACAAAAAATTGGTGAAGGCGCTGGGCCTGCAAAATGGAATAACGCACGCTGAGTTCATCAAGAGCGAAGCCGACGGCAACTTTTATTTCCTCGAGATTGCGTCGAGAGTTGGCGGCGCTTACATCGCGGACGTCTTAGAAGCGGCTTCCGGAATCAATCTTTGGCGCGAATGGGCCAAGCTCGTGGTTGCAGGTGAGAATTCAGCCAAGCCTCGCGGGCTGGAGAAGCCACGCAAGGATTATGCTGGGATTGTGTTGTCGCTGGCGAAGCAGGAGGCTCCTGACACTTCCGCTTACGATGATCCCGAGATCGTCTTTCGAGTGAAGAAGAAGAACCACGTAGGTTTGATCGTGCGTTCGGACAAGCTCGAGAGAGTTACTGAATTGCTTGATCAATACGCCCAGCGGTTTGCCGATGACTTCATCGCTATTGTCCCACCACTGAATCGCGCCGAAGAGGCTATGAACTGATCCACCAGACAGGCGTTTAGAGTTCAAACTTTAGTTTGTGGTTGCGAGCGCGCTCAATCTGAAGATTGAACTCTATACGCCTGTTTTCACGCTGCAACTTTTGCCCTGGCTCAACTTCTGCAAGTAAAATCTCACTCTCCCCTTTCACGTACAAAGACCAAAGATCTAAGATCAGGTTTTCCTCAAGGTATATATGAAACTCCCACGTCACCAAAGTCCCAAAAAGTTGCTCCGCGCCTTTCTGGTAATACTGCTGCCGCTTGTTGCGGTCCTGGCGCTGTCTGACTACGGCCGCATTGAAAAGACCGCCGTTGCAAAAACGACTCAGTCCAGTTCAGGCAACAACCCGTGGCAGACGGTTGATGAGAAGTCGGTTGCCACCCGAAGTCGACAAACATTCCGACCGCGGGCGTATCGCGCGCTGCAGCTCGACCGAGTTCAGCTGCAGAAGATTCTCTCGACGGCTCCAAAAGAATTTTCCGCAGCAGCAAGAAAATCCTCGACGTTGCTGAGCCTGCCTTTACCCGATGGTATCGATGCAGAATTCAGGGTCGTTGATTCGCCCATCATGGAGCCGGCACTCGCCGCGCGCTTTCCGGAAATCAAAACCTACACCGCTCAAAGTGCGGCAGACCCGACTGTCACTGGCCGCTTTGGCTGGACCGAGCACGGCTTTCACGCAATCATCTTTTCTCACGATGGAACCGTGCTGATTGAGCCTTTCGAACAAGGCAATAAAGAGAACTACATCTCTTATTTTCAGAAGGACATGCCCGCGGGAGCGTTTGAGTGCGATGTGCCGGAAGCCGAGCAGGAAACGGCAGCGTTGCTGGACAAGAAGAGCCGAAGCTTTGCGCCTGCGGTTACCTCGGGCGGAACGCTTCGCACGTACCGGCTCGCCGTAGGAGTGACCGCTGAATTCACTTCGTTTTACGGCGGCGGGACAGTGTCCGGCGCGTTGTCGGCGGTGACAACGACGGTGAATTTGGTCGACGCAATCTATGAACGCGACATCGCTGTACGTTTTGTTCTGATTGCGAACGAGACCGACATCATTTACACGGACACGTTGACCGATGGCTACACAAGCAATGACGTCAATTCTCTGATTTCACAAAACCAAACTAAGTTAGATTCAGTGATTGGTAATGCTAACTACGACATCGGCCATGTTTACGATGGTCGTTCAAATGGCGGTGGGTTTTCTTTTCAGGGATTAGGATCCTTTGGTGTGGTCTGTCGCTCAGGCTTTAAAGCTCGAGGCGTCAGCATCACTCGCTCAGTATCGCCTTCGAGTGTGATCGCCTACTACAGCAATGCGCACGAGATTGGCCACCAATTCAACGCGACTCACACGTTCAACGCCGGAAACGGTAACTGTGCTTCTCAACGATCTCCTTCGACCGCTTATGAGCCCGGCACAGGCACGACGATCATGGGCTATCGCTTCAATTGCGCGCCGGAAGACTTCATGTCTTCGGACACTTACTTTCACGTCGCCAGTCTCGAGCAGATGGTCACTTTTTCAACGCTTGGTCCCGGAGGTAGCTGTCCGGTAACTACCGCGACGGGTAACGGCGTTCCGGTAGTTGATGCCGGGCCGAGCTACACGATTCCAATGGGAACGCCATTCATGTTGACGGCCACTGGAAGCGATCCTGATGGCGATGTGCTGATGTACAGCTGGGAACAATTCGATCTTGGCGCTGCAGCGCCTCCCGATACCGACGATGGCAACCGTCCGATCTTTCGCGTGTTCGCTCCAGTCACGAGTCCCACGCGCTTGTTTCCCCGACTTTCAGACATCTTGTCCGGCGGGGCCACCTTTGGAGAGTCGCTGCCGACCACGACTCGCAGTCTTACTTTCAAAGTTGTCGCCCGCGACAATCGAACGGGTGGAGGCGGTGTGGCCTCTGATGACACGCTCCTGGGCGTGCGAGTTGACAGCGGACCGTTCACTGTCACTCAGCCCGCGTCCGGCTCTAATTGGACCACTAACAGCTCGCGCACTGTGACGTGGAATGTAGCGAATACAAATCTGGCGCCGGTGAGTTGCGCCAGTGTGCGGATCACACTTTCGACTGACGGTGGCAGCACGTTTCCAATTGTCCTCGCCAACGACACTGCTAACGACGGCAGCGAGACTGTGACGATTCCCGGAGCCACCAGTGGCATCGCGAGAATCAAGGTTGCGGCTAATGGAAATATTTTCTTTAACATCTCGCCCGGCTTCACGATTAGCGGTGTCAACAACACCTTCCCGACGATAACTAACTTTTCACCTCCGAGTGGTGTTCCGGGCAGTCTGGTCACCATCACTGGGACGAACTTTATCAACCCATCTTCGGTTTCCTTCAACGGCATTTCCGCGTCCTTCACGGTGAATTCAACCACCGAGATTGTGGCGACTGTTCCGGTAGGTGCGACTTCAGGGCCGCTAACTGTCGTGACTCCGTCAGGCACTGCTACGAGTGCGTCGTTCACAATCAATCTGCCGGTGCTGCAATTTAGCGCCTCCAGCTACAGCATCGATGAATCAGCTAATTTCGCGACGATTACGGTCACACGGACCGGCGATACGTCGGGAAACACCACCGTTGATTTTGAGACGAGCGATGATGTCGCCAGACAACGAACTGATTACAGCATTGCTGCCGGTACTTTGACGTTCGTAGCTGGTGAGACGAGCAAGACATTTCGTGTCTTGGTTATGGACGATGTCTATGTCGAGGGCAGCGAGAATCTTAATCTCACCTTGTTGAATCCAGTTGCCGGGTCGCTTGGAAGCCCGGCGGCTGCGGTCCTGATTATTGGTGACAACGACGCGGCCACACCGGTTGCAAATCCGTTGGACGTAGCCCGCTTCTTTGTGCAGATGCATTACTACGACTTCCTGACGCGTTTCCCGGATAGCGGCGGATGGGACTTCTGGACCAACAGCATCACGGCCTGTGGAGCTGACGTAGCCTGCACGAACACTAAACGCATCGATGCTTCCAACGCGTTCTATTATGAGCAGGAGTTTCAGCAGAGCGGCAGTTATGTGTTCAGGCTTTACCGAGCTGCGTTTGGAAACAATCAGCCTCTGTCCAATCCGAATCCTGATCCAAACAATCCCGGAGAAGAGAAGAAGGTGCCGTTGTATCTCCCGTTCATCAAGGACAGAGCTCGTGTGCGGGGAGGCCCGCAACTAGCTCAATTCCAATTGAGCCTGGCGAATGCTTTTGTGCAGCGACCGGAATTCACAAACAAATATCCGGCCGGGTTAAGTGGTATTGAGTTTGTCGATGCGATTCTCGCGACCATCAATAGTGATTCAGGTGTGAATATGACGTCGCAGCGTCAGGCTTTGATTGATCTCTACAATGCTGGAGGTCGCGGCAACGTGATCTACCGGTTAGCTGACGATAACGCTTCAAATCCGATAAACAATCGAGCCTTCATCGATGCCGAATACAATCGAGCATTTGTCTTTACTCAATACGCAGGTTACTTGAGACGGAACGCTGATATGGCTGGCTTTCTGTTCTGGCTGGACCAGGTAAATGGTGCACCATTGCGCGATGTTGCGCGACAGCATGCGATGGTGTGCTCATTCATCACGTCAGCCGAGTACCAACAACGCTTCAGCTCGGTCGTAACTCACAACAACACGGAGTGTCAGTGATGAGGGGCGGGAGGCAGGAGGCGGCAGGTGTGTTGACACTGAATAATCCGCCACAACTTAAAGTAGATCAGCTCAAAAGTAGATCAGCTCAAGGTAGATCAGCTCAAGGTAGATCAGCTCAAGGTAGATCAGCTCAAGGTTAGGAAGGGTTGCTTGCGCCCGCCTCAAGATGCACTAGCATTCAACTCTGATCTGTCTTGGTGGACTGGATTGATTCTGCAAGCTTGAGAGCCGCGGTAACTTGAGGCGGGCGCAAGCAACCCTTCCGGACCTTGAGCTGATCTACCTTGAACTGATCTACCTTGAGCCTCGAGATGCATTAGCATTCAACTCTGATCTGTCTTGATGGACTGAATTGATTCTGCAAGCTTGAGAGCCACTGTAACTTGAGGCGGGCGCAAGCAACCCTTCCGGACCTTGAGCTGATCTACCTTGAACTGATCTACCTTGAGCCTCAAGGTGCACTGGTATTCAACTCTGATCTGTTCTGATCTGTCTTGATGGAACTGGATTGATTCTGCAAGCTTGAGAGCCGCGGTAACTTGAGGCGGGCGCAAGCAACCCTTCCCGACCCTGAGCTGATCTGCCTTGAGCTGGTGATCTTGAGTTGAGGGATCACTAAGTGCCTAATACAGCAAAAAACCAATCAAACATTGACAGCTCCCAGAGTGATCTATAAGATACGCGCTCCTTTCAGCTCAAGTCGGAGAGCGAATCCAGGGTTGGAAATACCACCAAGGTCAATCTGCGTTTCTAGCTTCACTCGGTAGTCTACTCTTGAGTTCTGACTTTCAAGCTTTCCTGTAAGTGCAAACAAGAGCACTGACTACTTACTGCTTACCATTCCAAGCGGCGACGATCACAATTCTGATCCCGCCTTGAAATTTCACACTTTGGAGGACGAAGCCTTGCCCAACGATTATCTATTCCGCCTAACTGTTGCAGATTACCAGATGATCGCATCCGGGGTTAATCCGCTCACAAACAACCTTGAGGATCTAGCCGATACAACCTTTAGATACGAGGGGTGTGAACCCGACCACGGGCGGCTCTATTTTGTGGGAAGTACTTTCTTTTTCCATGACCTTGATGGCGATACCAGCTATGAAAATGGATTCACGATGGAATCATGGATCCTGCCTTCGTCCATTACTAATAATGCTGAGTTCTATTTCCAAGTGGGTGAGACTGGGAAAGCAAATGTCACCGATCTGCTGTCGATGCGGCTTGTCTCCGGGACTGGCATGAAGTTGATAAGCCAGGTTGGTACGAACAGTTATCCATATGACCGGGATTTGAACACTAATGAATGGGTGCATCTCGCCATAACCGTGGATGCGAATGGCTTATTAACCATATATTTCAGTGGACGCCCGACAAACAACTTAGAAACAGGCGAATACGAGAAACACCGGCCTGCTTCCACCTTACAGGTCGGCGTCCGCGCGCAGCAGCAGTCCGATGCCGTCACTTATGCCACCGGCATGCGCTTCTATAACCGCGCGTTGAGTCCCGCAGAAATTCAGGCTGATCTTAATGAAGATGCTCCCAACATCGGCAACCAACTATCGCTTCAGGTCCACAGCGGCGTGGCGACAGACGAGTCTCACAATGCCAGTCAGCTGACTTCACATCAGGGCGTTTCTGCGCACGCTGATTTTTTGGCGTTTGACGGCTCGGCGGATGCCTACCTCGAATTCCCGCCCTTACCTGAGATCGTTTTCGCAAACGGATTTACTCTCGAAGCGTGGATCCTGGTTAGCAAAGCAACCAATGGCGATATCGTCTATTTCGGAAACAACAACCTGAGCAGACAACTACGGTTCGCAATTTCCACGGTCGGTATCCAGGTTTCCTTTAGGCTTTCCGTACATCAAGGATTTCACACTTTCGGTGATGCCATCGACAGTGTCGCGGTAGCGTCGCCAAGCCAATGGGCCCACGTTGCAGTCACCTGCGATCAAGTTATCAAAGAAGCCACCTTCTATTTGAACGGAAAAGCAATCGCGAACGGAGATGAAAGCGCTGATGAGGCAAACGTCTTTGACAGTACCAGCAATACAGTGTCGAGTGCAGGATTCAACGGCAGTCTCACCGGAGTTCGCATTTATGACCGGATACTGAGTCCCGAAGAAATAAACACCGATCTTGGAGCCGACCGGCTGATGGCCCAGCCAACTCCCTACACCACAAATGATCTCGCACTCGCTATCAGCGAGAGACCGATGCTGGACAACACCAACGAGCTCTTATTTGCGATCGCCGGCGATACGATTCTCGCATTCAAACCACAGGATCCAAGTTCCAAAAAAATGAACATCTATTGGCATTGGCCCAAAAAGGCCACTGCCACGCCGTTAAGCGGATTATTAGAGTCAGCCGGTATGGCTTACTGCGTTGACACGGAATCGCTTTACGCACTTCCTGCTGTGCCCGCTGACCTGAAGGATCCTAAGCCCGCCTGGAGCCTACCGGTAAAGAGTTATCTTATCGGGAGCGAGACCCTTTTGCGTCCGGCTCAGGATGTAGATCACATTTATTTGGTGGGTAACAACGGCTCGTACGTGCAGGTTAGGAAAAGGGACGGCAACGTGCTGCAGAAAGGCAGGATTTCCGACGGAACCATAAACTGGCCGCCCGTCGCCAACAGTAAGCTCCTTTTCTATAACGAGGATCACTACATTTCGGCAATTGATAGCGACCTGAACCAAATATGGCAAATCGATCTTTCGACCGCACCCTGGAACGCTGGTGGAAGGACACCCGAGGTAATTGCTCCCTTGAAGGTAACTGAGGACGGACTTTGTTTGCTCCTGGCGTTGGACGACGTGATTGGCCGGTGGTGTTGGATCACCGGTGTAGACGGAGAAAGCTCAACCGCCGAACTTGCTGCGTTTGTGGACGTTAGCTTTCCACACGCGAATCCCAAGCTCGACACAATTGACATTCCCTACGGCGATCGTTCTGGTCCGGACTACGCAGGCTATGTCTATGCGGAGGTGCCACCGAGTGATGAGGCTGCGACTGACCCAACGGTCATGGACAACGCTCTCTTCTACTTTACACTGCCGCCGACTGGACAGGCGACCGCTGAGAAGATGGGAGCTTTTACTGGTGCAAGCTCCTCAAGGATGAATTGTGCCGGGCAACCGCTCTACTTTTCATTTCACCACAATCGTCCTGCTCAATTGGTTTCCAGCGCCGGCTTAGAGAGTAACGCGAAAGAAAACGTTGCCGAAGAGGCGCCCAGCTCGTCTGGGGACAGCTCCATCGACAACGCAATTTTTCTCATGGCCACACCCTTGGTTGTCATGGTCCGTGGCGTTGGCACGAATGCGGCGCTACAAAATGACTTTAACCCGGAAGTGGAGATAACGGCCCCTCCGCTTGTCGACAGTCGTGGCTCAGTTTTCATTACTGGCAAGGTTCTCAGTACCGCACAATATCCCTATTCACTGAAGCAGTTCAAAAACGTTCCCTTTACTCCGGCTGGTTGAATTCTCAATTAGTTAATCGAGCTGGCCAGGACTTGGCGATGGCGCCTGGCTCATCCACTTCACTAACTGCAAATACAGGAGGCCGCTATGGCTAACGGTAATGGCCCGTGGGCAAATCCCTTCAACACGGATTCAGGAAAGATTGCTTCAGCTCCGGTTCTGGCTGGTGATGTCCTGGTGGTACCTGGAGGCACCGAGTTGTACGGCGTCAGCATCTACGACGGCGCCAAAGTCTGGTCTTACCAGGTTGCTGAAGCAATCAAGCAGATCGCGACTGCCAAGGGCACAGTCTTTTTACTCGGCTACTGCGCCGATTACCTTCCGAACAACACCAGCAACACTGATGACTCAGATCCTTACGGCGACCAATCGTCCGGCGGTCCTTACGACAACAGTGGCGATGCAACCCTCGGCTTGATCGCGCTGGACGCGGGCTCCGGCAAGCTGAAGGCCGCCCGAAATATTGACGGACAGCCAAACCATCTTCAGGTGGAAGACGATGTTCTGGTGGTGTCTGACAGCAGCGGTGACGTTTACGGCTTTGACATTAGCGCGATTTGCCGTTCGCAAACCTGGCTCGAGCGGTTGGTTCCGAGTTTGGATGGAGCCCTGTTATGGCACACACAACCCACCGGAGGCTTTACCGGTGGATCTGTCGCTGTTGGCGATAAGGCCGTGTTCTTCGTCGCCGATTCGGTTACCTATTGCGTGAACGTTCGTTCCGGGCAAACTCGTTGGTCATTCCCCAATAAGGCTATCACCACAAAGGAAGGCGCGCCTGACCCGGATTATCAACTGCTCGATGGAGATACACTCGACGTAAGCTCACAACCGATGGTTGGCAATCGCCTGGTAATCGTTGGCGGCTCGCTCGCCCTTTACGCATTGAATTGGGACAACGGCAAGATCGTCTGGAAGATTCCGATTCCCGGCGGAGAACAATGGGACACACCTGTAGTTTCGTGGGACGGAGGTTGTTTGTTCGTTACCGCGAAGACTGCGAACGGCAATGTCTATGGCTTCCCGCTTTCAGCCGACGAACAGAAAACGTGGCCGGATGCGTGCTTCTGGAAGAGCACCGCCAGCCAGCTGGGTCAGGACGGTCAGGACGTTAGTTTCTTTCCGGCGCAAATCAACACGGATGTCCTGGTTACCGATCTGGTTTCAGGCAAGTTAGAAAAGGAAAACCGTGTTTTCGTGCCGGTAAAATCCGGCGCAGTCTTTGTTTTGACTCTCACCATCAACTCACAAGCGGCGATCACTGACAAATACAAGGTCGCACTGCACTCAAGCGTGACCAATGAGAGCTTGCAATACCCGCCCGTCATCGGCAACGGCACTATCTTCATGTCGGCAAGTGGGAAGGTAACCGCTGCCGCGCCTCCTTTTGAAACTGAGACCAGTGCCGCGTACTTTGCGCCGGGCAGCGATGGCTACGTTCAAATAAGTGAGGGCCAGCTCAGCTTCACAACTGACGATTTCAGTCTGGAAGCCTGGGTGAGAACAACAACTGGCGGACAGATTATCACTCAACCGGCCAGAGACGGTTCGGGCTTCCGATTCGAGGTCGTGAACACTCAAGACGGCATCAACTGCGACCAGGATGGTGAAGGCCGGGTCCAGTTGTCGATTGCCAACACAGACGGCTTACCCGTGCTCTTTGCGCAATCTAACCCGTCGAAGATTGCCGACGGCTACTGGCATCATCTCGCACTGGTCCGGGTGGGCAACGAGATTACGATTTATGTCGATGGCGTTAGTCAGCCGGTTACGACGCTGTTACATGCAACGCAAGTCCCGAAAAACGAAGCGAATCGATTGCCTGCTAGTCTCAATTATTTTTCAATTAGTCATTTGAGCGAGAACGTGACCGTCCCCAGTATCAACTCAACGCAGCCGCTTTACCTGGGCTTCGCCAACGCTGAAGGCGAATCCACGACAGATCTCAGCGCAATTTCCTACGTGGGACTGATGGCAGATGTGCGCATCTGGAAAACCAGGCTGACCGCCACACAAATTCATGACCGCATGTCGTTGCGTTTGACTGGTACCGAGGCCGGGTTGCAAGTCTATTACCCGCTCGATCAAACCGACCCGGCCCAGTATGCCGATCTGACCACTCACGCCACTACTCAAGTTCACGGTCTAACCACGAAGACGACGAATCTGACGCTGGACAATAGCCTCTTCCCTTATTTGTTGAATCACGTCGGTGCGGCATGGCCGTATCAGGAGCGTTGGATTTCATGCGGTGAGGATGCGCCTAAGTGGACGCCGGCAAGCTCAGGGCAGGTGGTGGCCTTTGCTACGGACAATTCCGTCTACGCGATTGACAAGATTCACGGCAAGCGCAAGTGGGCAGTTACGATCGAAAAGCCGGGGCCTCCGGTCAGCGACGCAGCCGGCTTCTATGTGATGGAGGGTACTACCCTCGATGCCCTGCAACAGGAAAATGGCGCGGAGTTGTGGCAGACAAACCTCGCAGCCGAGACGCCGAAATCAGGTGATCCAGCTTCTCCAGCCTTGCCATTGGCGTTGACCACTGGTTGTGTCGTTGCTTCGGCTGACAGGCAAAACGTTTATTGGTTGAGAAGGCGGGACGGAAAAGCCCTGAGCTCTTTCACCGCACCAGCGGCGATCAAAGGATCAATGACGTCCTGTGGTACTCGACTGTACCTGGCAGACGGCGAGACGATTTACTCGTTCCTCGATCCTTCACTTGCTAACACCTCATCAGAGCCACAGGCCGGATTCGCAAGCGCGGCTTTGCCCGTAAACGACTCAGTCTCGTTATGCGCCGATAGTAGTCGCTTGTTCGTCTATGACGGTTCCACAATGCACGTGTTGGACGCTGCCACGCTCACCGCGCCAGCGACCATCGCCTGGAATTCAGCTGCGATTAGTGGCCGGCACGTCACTGGTATGGCTATCAATGCGAATGCCAATCGGCTGGTGGTGACGACTGCCGACGGTGTGGTCCTGTTTTGTGATTACAGCAACGGAGTTTTGATCGCTGAAAGCACTGAAGTGAGCGGCGCCTCGTTTTCAGAGCCGGCAATCTCAGGCAATTTCGTTTATTGTGCGGCGACTTTCAGTGACTCGACCAGCGGTGGCATCTTTGTCTTTGATTTGAAATCCGGGAAGTTGTGCGGGGGAGAGTCGCTCAACACTGCGCCGGTCGGCATGCCTTACGTGTCCTCAGGCGCGGTGTTCTTCGGCTGCGATGACCAAAGTAAGAGTCAGGGCCGTGAAGCCCGCGCTTTGCACTCAATCGTCTTCGGCGACAATCTTTCGCTCCGGCGCAGTGCGAACGATCCCGACCTCACGGTAACGGGCATTGAGAAAGTTTTCGCGCAAGCTGAAGACCTTGTCAGCAATGGCTTCAACGACGGGAATTTCGCACTTGAGCTTTGGGTGAACGCCGAGAATGCAACCGGTGGCGAGCTGCTAAGCCTGCCGCCTTACCAATACAACAACATCACTTATGCCGGGTTCTTACTCTCGATAGCGAGTGACGGGTCCATCAGTGCCGAGCACTTGAAGCCCGGCGCCCTCAGCAAGTTTACCAGCCAACCAACACCGATCTGCGATGGCGCGTGGCACCACCTGGCCGCAGTGTTCAAGTACAACACCGAGCAGTCTCATCAGGTATGCCATCTTTTGTTGGACGGCATGCCACTCTCGGGAGTGCAGTTTACGGCGCCGACTGATACCTATTCGCCGGCAACTTCTGGCACGGTCTTGATGGGGGGTAGCGGCACCGCGACATTCCCGGGCTTGCTGGACGAAGTTCGCGTTTGGGGCACCTGGTTGCACAATGCCGAGATCTCCGATCGGCGAAACGTCAGGCTGCGCGGTGACGAGCCGGAATTGCTCGCGTGTTGGCGCTTCACCGAAAGCGGAGTGCAGGACGCATCGCTCAACGCTCTCGATAACACGACGACTGGACCACTCAACCTTTGGTTGACGGAGCTCAGCTTTACTTCGCCAAGCTATCCATACCTGGTATCGCAATCCCGAGCTGTGAATGTGGTAACACAGCCGGCGGAGAGCGGCGGTACGGTGACCACAGCTAACTTCGCAACCACAATTGTGGCCCGTCAGGCAGACGGCTCACCACGCCCCGATACCAACCTCGTCATCGAGATCGATACGCCGTCCGTAGGCAAGCTTTCGGTTACTGGCACTCCGGCATTGACTCTAGACGTCACCAACCAGCGCTACCAGGGCAAGACTGATAAGCAGGGGAAATTGAGTCTGGCGCTCGCGGTGGAGGATATCGGAAACAACGCGATCACGAGCCCCATTATTCGCGTTAACGCGGACTACATGTATGCAAACGAGTTTTTCTTCGTCAGTCCCATCGTGGAAAGTCAGAATCACATCGTGATTCCGCCGCCGTACCTGCAAGCGCAATCCACGATGATTCAGGACTACAGTTACAACAAGGGCGATAAGCTCGGGACTAATACCGGGCAGGGGCAATTCACTATTAACGATAAGGTTGATATCACCACCATCCGTACGACGATTACGGCTCTTAACTATCAGGGTCACTCGCTGCCCAACGAATCGCTCGAGATTTGGGGCAGCGATCACATGACGATAGAAGTTGGTGGAGAATCTTATGATATCAGCCGCGACAACTCGGCCAGCTTTAAGTCCGGGCCTGACGGCTCGCTGACTTTCGTATTCCACGAGCAGGCTAATCCCAACGGCAACCTGCTGGGGCTGCCGACCTTGAGCGTACACGCCGGGTTCATGCCGCGCACTGCCCGCTTTGCGATTGACCCGGCTGAGACAAGCCGCACTACTCTGAACAAAGTTACCGGCCCGCAGCTCTCCGGCCAGGAGAAGCTTTCTCCGGAACGGGGACAACAACCGGCCCTGACATCCCCGCCGTTGGCGGCCGACCCAGCCAAATCAGCCGCGGGTGTGATTCAACAGATCGCGAGCTTGACAGCAAAAGCCCAGCCGGCCAGCGGAGCCGGCGCCGGAAGCTCCAACCTGACTTCAAATACATTGCCCCGTTCAGGAGCCCACACACTCAACGCAGACTTACGCCCTTCCGACTTTGTCAGCTCGGTGCATCACTCGGCTCTCTTGCGCCATCATGTCCCCATCACTCCGGAGTACATGCCCTACAAACATTTTGTGCTGTCCCTGGACGGTTTGGTTTTTGAGACCTTTGATTCCGCTCAGGCGCTGGATGATCACCTTCAGGCAAAGTTTTCCGGGGCCAACTTTGAGCAATTGGTGAAACAAGTGACTCGCGCCGGTGAAGAGGCCGGAGGCTGGCTCAGCTCTGTGGTCCACGATATCGGCAACGCCTGTGAGGCGGTCGCGCACGGGGCGGAAGATGCCTGGAACTCAGCTACGCACGTGATCGTCAAAACCTGGGACGAGGTGAAGAGCGATGTGGCGGAGGTCGCGCACTTTGTCGAAGTAGTCGTCACTGATGCCGCCAAGGCGATCGGCACCTGGGTGATCAAGACCGTCACTGATGTAGTCGATCATCTGGTTGCTTTTGTGGAAAAAATCGGGGCCATCCTGAAAGCCATCTATGAGTTTCTCAGGGCCTTGTTTGAGTGGAAGGAGACACTGTTAATTCATCGCGTTCTCAGGCAGATGTTTACGAATCAATTTGGCGGTCTCGAAAGCGCACTCAACAATCTTGCCAGCCAATCGATACCGAATGCTTTCAACAAGATCAAAGCCAGTCTTGACAGCGTTCTTAATCCGAGCGAGGCCAATGCTAACAGCGGCCTTAATCAACTTCCGACCGCGATGCAAAACAACACGAGCAGCTCGATCGATAGTTATCAGTCTCAGTCAGGCGACAAAAGTTCTCAATGCATATCGTCCGGAAGCAGTTCCCATTCCAAGTTCATGCTGCAGAAAATGCAGGGCAACATGGCGACGCCCCCTGCTAGCGGCAGCTCTGCCGGGGGCGGCGGCGGCAGCTTTGTGTTGGGAGATGCAGCCACCGGAAAAGCGGATCTGGATCAAGCTTTCTCGGATGTAATAAACCAGGTGCTGCTCATTGTGAACCAACCTGGCGGCATCACGCACTTGACGCTCGCAGAGATCCTGACGTTGCTGGACAAGTTCGCCGACCTGGTTTTGACCTTAGCGGAGGACTTGATAGTTGATCTCATTAAACTATGCGCCGACGTCGTCGACGTAATCGGCAAATTGTTTACAGCCGAGATTGACATCCCGTTCATCTCGGCGCTTTACGAGCTAATCACCGGCGATAAGCTTAGCTTACTGGATTTGCTTTGTTTGGTAATTGCCCTTCCGATTCACATCGTCATCAACGTAATGTGCGCCCTCAACGATAAGCTGAAATTCCAGGGTAACGAAAGTGATCTCAATGACTTTTTCAACCAGAAGCTAGTTGCTCATGATGATGCGGCGGGCAGCGGTCAGCCGGTGGACGATGGCATTATGCTTTGCGAAATCGGCCACCTCATTTGCGTTATATTTGGAGGCGTCCTCGCATCCTTTTCCGACTACCTGCGCGGCACCGCGAGTGCTGAAGCCTCAATTGCGGGTATCGACACCCCGCCGGAAGACCCCGCCACCTTTTTCACCAGCATCGGCGCCCATGTCCTGGGGTCGATTGACGCTTTTCTCACTGAAGCAATTCGGGCAACAATTGCTGGTTTTCAATTTGAGCAGCCGCTGAAATTGCTGAAGATCGCGCCCACTATTGTTCATCCACTCTATGTAGTCAAAAAGATCTCGGATCGCGCCGGGGACGGGCAAATGTTTGGCAAGCTGGGAGACTGGTTTTCTGAGGCTACGCCCACTTTGGTTGCGGCCCTGAACAAGGGCAGTAATATGTTTGGCAAGGTTCCCTTACCCTTATGGTTTACCTTGCTGGGCGCAGGCAAACTCGCAATCTCGATATATGAAATCGTCGAGGCGGCGGAGCAATCCCAAACTCAACTGATGTTCGAAGGTGTAGCGGAATTAATTGGTGCGACCAATTCGACGTTTGCCTTTTTGTCGATTGGAAAAGTCGCGGCGTTAGTCGAAGTTGATGACGTGTTTATCATACCGCTTGTTAAAGGCGGACTCGATCTTGGAGCGATGGTAGGAGGACTTATTGTTCATCTCGCGTTTGGCTACGGCGGTGCGTATCTAATGGGTGAAAGTTAAGCTGCAGCTGGAAAAACCGTAAGCTTTCTGCGGGTGAAGCAAGTAATCATACGGCACCGATACATAACCGCAGTCACCCCATTCTTCGCCAAACGAGTTCCGGGCGAGGAAGCTGGCGGTCGCGTCATCGTAACCAACCGCGAGCAAGGCATGATTGCGCACCGGTCGTTCCGAATCTCCAATCGCTTTGAGGCGGCCCGTCCTCCTGGTTTCGCCGTAATCAAAATCCCACTGGTTAGACACAAACAACCGCAGGCAAAAAAAGAAGGGAACTTGAGCATCGAGGCTGGCCCTGAGTTGGCCTGCATCCTGTCTTAAGGTCTCGAACCCGACATTCTTGAATCGCAGCGCGTTGTCATATGCCGGCCCTGGTGGACGCTCGCGGTAATTTTCAATGACATAGGGCCAGCACTCCTCGGAACAAATTCCGTACTCTTTGAGCGCGTCGAGAGCATCGGTCGGACGCACAGCCGCGTTGTGATTTTCGTGCCCGGCCCGTTTCCGAGCGTTGTAATAAAGGAAAAGTGCTGAAGGGCTGAACTGTCCTGCGGTTTCGGCGCCGGCGCCGCCCCGTTGTAATCCCGACCAGAGGGCGTCGCAGATCACCAAAGCCGTGCAAGACAACAAACCGCGCTGGCTTCGAACGGGAGGGAATTGCGTGCGCAGATCAACTTTTGACATGACGATTGTCCAGCAACATCAACAGCACGATCCGATCCTCCGAACCACGATTGACGACCTCGTGGGACAAAGTGTAATCGAAGATGAGCAGCTCACCGTCTCTGAAGTCACGACGCTCGCCGGCGACGGAAATGTAAGATTCGCTGCCACTCTGTAAACACAGCGTTGCAGTGACATAACGGTTGTGATGGTGATGTGCGCGGATCTTTCCGCCCGCCGTCAACACTGAGATTGCGTAAGCCTGGATGTTGGCTACACCTTCGACGGCTGCCACTGTGCGAGGCGCAAGTTCCCTCGCGCGACGCGACACTTCAAGTGAGATCAAACTGCGATCTTCCGCCTCCGGCAACAATGGCAGGACTTTCCATGAATTGCCGTCAACGCGATGATCGCGGATGAAAGTCATATGCGGCAGGGCGCCAAGAGCTTCAGCGCGAAACACCTGCCACTCTTGTTGGATAGGGTGGAGTTCCGGATACCAGCCAAGAGGTTGGAATACTGCATCGGTAACTCTTGGGCGGCTTCTCAAAGCGTTAGTCAATGATTTGGCCCCGGTATCTGATTCTTTAAGTCGAGCCCACAGGCGACTGCTACTGGTGTGCGCGTTCGCAGTTGGTATGGCTAATAAGCAGCGGCCCGAAATCCCCGTAATTACTGGGCCGCTTATCAATCAGCTCCTGAATCGCAGCCAGTTTCCCAGGTTTCGCGTAATCTACTTTTACGCTTTGCTTTGGGGTTGGACGGAGCGCTCAATTGCGACGCGAGCGAGGCGAGTGGCAACCTCATTGAGTCGAGCCTCGTCGCTATTGGGTAGGCGAGGCTCGCGATAGTACATCGCAAATGAGCCGAGAACTTTGCCGCGCGCAGACAGTATTGGCGTGGACCAGCAAGCTCGCAGCTCCGTGCCCTCGGCCAGATAGCGAAAATCTTCCCACAGCGGATCTGCAAATATATCGGTGACCACCACGGGCTTGCCTCGATACATCGCCGTACCGCACGAACCGTTTTTAGGTCCAATCGGAGCGCCATCGACAGCGCTAACATAGTTTTTTGGCAGACTTGGAGCAGCGCCGTGGCGGATGTGATTGCCGTCGTCGCTTAACAGCAACACCGAGCAAAGCATTTCTTGCGACTGAGCCTCGATCAGCAGCACCAGGTTTGTGAGTGTGTCCGAAAGCGGCGCATTGCTGGCAATCATCTTCATTACCCGGTTTTGTCCGGCCTCGAACTCTTCAGCGCGCTCGCCTGAGTTCGGATGATAACGAGGTAGAACCTGCGTGACTGCGTCGGTAGCGACAGCATCCGCCGCCGATGCTTTGGGATTCTGATCGTTCATGCGAGACACTCCAACTGGAAGTGGCCAGCATTCTACGCCTCGAAATGTAAGGAAGCCAGAGATTAGCGGCAGTAGCAGCAACAGTAGGCAGGACAAACTCGGATAACACAGATCTGAAAACGGGGAAGGCCTCTGCTAAATAAGTTTTTTAGATCCGTCTTATCCGTGTTTATCCCTGCCTACTGCTGCTGCCTACTGCCGCTGATGCTACTGCGACAAGAAATAGAGCAGGTCAATCTTCTCGCGGACGGTTTGGGCCATTCGATCCACGTCCTCGGCATTGTAGTTAGCCGCCCGGAAAGCATCCTTGAGTTGATCGTCATTTAGCTTTCGCAACCGGGTTGCCAGCCAGCGAGCGTCTTCCACGGTTATGCCTTCGAAGAGCGCTTTGTTTTTCCCGCTGTAGTGAAAATCAATGACGTTGTGTTTCACGCCATCAATAAATTCTGCTTTGACGAAATCGGAAGGTTTGTTCCGGCTCCGAGAAAATATGCCGCCCGTCTTTCCAAGCGACCCGCCGAGGTCACTAATGATGTAGCGCAGCTCAGTCTCGCCAGTCGTGTCGTTCTTCGCGACAAGTATTTGATTGTTCGAGTCCTTCATGTCCCAATTGTTTATTAGGACCATCATGATCTTCAGACCCTGCAATTCAGGAGAGCGGCCGAATGGATTTTCAGACCAACTCCATTCACCTTCGCGCTTGATGTCTTTGGGCCGAGCCTCGAGCCGCACGTTCTCAAAAGTACCTTTGCCCTCGATGGTGAGCGTTGGCGCCAGGTAAACGATTTCGGTTTCATAGCCTACGGCCCAGACCAACCGGTTTGACGCGGTCTCGCTTTGCGCTTCTTTCCCAACTTTCGCTACCCACTCATTGCCGGCAGCATCGCGCACTCGGTACTTCGTGGAGTACCCACCTGTCTCATCTTTTATGAAAGTGACCTGACTTAGGTCCGGCTTCAGGGCATCGCCTCCGGCGCCGGTTAGCAGGTTACGTGCTGTGATGTCCACGGGTTCTCGCCACAATACTGCCGGGCCCGTCACCCTTTCTTTGTCTTTTTTCTGCGCCGGGCTGAGCGATGGGCAGCCGAACAAAACAATAGTTACTAAGAGAAATAAGCGAATAAGTTTCTTGTGCGACACGTGCGCCTCCTGGCTAGCGAGCGTAATTTTCTCGTACACCAATCGCCGAATACGTTTCATTAAAAGGCGATCCGGTCATTTGGAATCATCACTGTACCTCAATGGCAAATTCCAGGCCGCGTCTTCGGAAAATGACTAACCGCAGGTAAACACGGAGGAAACGGATCTGCAAAGACTCAACTCGGGGACAGGCGTTTAGAGTTCGAGCTTCAGCTTGGGTGCTGTCGAAAGAACAAACTGAAGTTTGAACTCTAAACGCCTGTATCCTCGTTCATCCGCGGCGAATTCCCGAGTTTATTACGGATTTTGGGGAGCCTTACGAACTTACGGATGGGGAAGAGATTGAAGGCGAACTTAAGTTGACTGGTGAACGTAACTCGCCATGATTTCGCAAAGCCTTAACGTTCTCGCGGAGACAACATGCGCGCTTTTATCCTGCTCGCACTTCTTTGTTCAGTGCCGGTACTGACAGCCGGGCAATCCAATCAATTCGAAATGGTCAAAGTTGGTGAGGGTGTGTATGCCGCGATTCGGAAAGAGCCGCCCGGTCTCACCGTCAATGGCAACAGCGTGTTCATCATTAATGCTGACGATGTAGTTGTTGTTGATACGACTTTGACGCCAGGTACTGCTAAAGAAGAACTCGCAGCTTTGCGTAAGCTAACTGATAAGCCAGTCAGTTGCGTTATTAACACGCACTGGCATGACGATCACATCATGGGTAACACGGTCTACCGTGAAGCATTCCCGCGAGCTGAGTTCATTGCGCATCAACGCACGAGAGAGTATTTGCCTGCCACTGGATTGACGAATCGCAAACAGGCGATGTCACCACAGGGCTACCCCGGTTTCATTTCGTTTCTGCGGCAGTCGCTCGAGAAGGGCCAGGGACCAGGCGGTGCGCCATTGACTGAAGAAGAACGGACCACTCTCGCGAGCGATCTCAAGATTGCTGAAAGTTACATGGCCGAGAATCCGAGTGTTGAAATCGTGCTGCCGACTATTACTTTGGAAGACCATCTAACAATTCATCGTGGAGAACGGACGATCGACATTCGTTACCTGGGGCGTGGACATACGAGCGGCGACATTGTCGTGCATCTGCCGAAAGAAGGAATCCTCATCACGGGCGATCTTGTGATTTGGCCGGTCCCTTATGTTGGAAATCCGCAGTCTCACCCGGGCGATTGGAGCGCGACTTTGGAAAAGTTGATTGCGCTGCACGCTACCACAATCATCCCGGGACATGGTCCAGTGCTGCGGGACAATGCATACTTGAAGCTGATGGCAAGATTGTTTGCTTCGATCAAGGAGCAGGTAGCTGCGTCAGTCGCGAAAGGCCAGACACTGGACCAGACGCGCAAGGCTGTTAACCTGGCTGAGTTGAAGAAACAATTTACTGGCGAGTCGACGATGAGAAGAATGGTCTTCAACAATTACGTTATTGGTCCCGCCATCGAAGCCGCCTACAACGACGCCAAGACGCCGTGAAAGCGCGCCAGACCTTTCATTCACGTCCGGTTTCAACCGGGCGACAGAACTGAGTAGCCGATACCACAGGCTGGCCCTGTGGTGTTTCATGTTCACAGCTACAAAAACAGGCTGATCCATCGGTTTGCAAGAGGCCACGGGCTGGCCCCGTGGAGTTTCACGTTGCCGCCTGCCAGCAGCATGAAGCGTGAACACTCCACGGGACGAGCCCGTGGCATCACCAAAAATGTCGGCCCGTTCTGTTAGCAACCAACGTGAGTGACCACGGCGCCAGGCCGTGGCCTCAGTTTTGGCGACTACCTACTTTTTCTTGCCGTACTGCTGCTCCACTTCCCGATTGACGCGAAAGTGTTAATTCAACTAGCTTTGCCCGAAAAGCTTATTCAATTGAAACTGCGCCGTTGATTGAAAGTCTCTATAATCCTCGCTTGTTTAATTGCCGGATTCCCAAATGATAAAAATCAGCGTGGTCATTCCAGTTCGAAACGAAGCTGACTCGATTGCGGCTCTGCTCGATGCATTGCTGAGCCAGTCCTTGCCTCCCGCGGAAATTCTAATCACTGATGGCGGGTCGACTGACAGGACACGAGAGATTGTAGAAGAGTATTCCAAGACCCATCCTTCGATACGACTGTTCTGTGAAAAGTTCGCATTGCCTGGTCGCGGACGCAATCTTGCTGCGATGAATGCCTCATGTGATTGGCTGGCGTTCATCGATGCCGGAGTTGTTCCGATGCGCCATTGGCTGGAACGAATGGCCGAATGTGTCAAGGCCGGCCCTGGCATCGACGTTGTTTTCGGTTCGTGGGAACCGGTTACGAATAGTTTTTTCAAGGAGTGCGCAGCTATCGCTTACGCGTATGTTCCCGATCCGGAAAATATTGAAGAGATTAAGAAGGCACGTGCCATCTTCTCCTCGTTAATGCGCCGCGCGGTTTGGGAACGTGTGGGTGGCTTTAGGGAAGATCTCCGCTCAGCCGAAGACAATCTGTTCATCAATAAGATTTCTGAAGCAGGCTTCAATATTGATTACGCGGCCGAGGCTCTCGTCCTCTGGACCATGCAGCCCACCTGGTGGCGTACTTTCAAACGTTTTGTCTCCTATTCAAAAAGTAACCTGAAGGCTGGCCTCGGAAAGCAATGGCAGGCATCAATAGGCCTTCGTTATCTAGCCTTGGTTTTGATTGTGGTGGTTGCGTCGGTGTTCACACGCCGGTGGGCCGTGATTGGAATTCTGCTCGTTAGTCTCATGCTCGCGGTTCGCGCGTTGGCAGCATTGTGGCGCAACCGAAAAAGATTCCGAGCCAGTGGATTTCGTAATCTCGCTCGATTCCTCGTGTTGCTTCCATTGCTACTGACCATCGATATGGCAACGCTGACAGGAACGATCGACTGGCTCATCCGAGATAAGATCACAGGAAAGAATTAGCCACGGATGAACGCGGATAAAACGGATCTGAAATAGAGGGCCAATAAGCGATCTTGATATAACGATTGAAGCCTTTCAATTCAATCTAAAGTTGAGTTGATGAATCAGCTCGAGGTTGGGAAGGGTGGCTTGCCCCCGCCTCGAGTTACATTGCCTCTCAGATTGATCTACATTTAGCTAGTGTCCTGTCTCTAAAGTTCACGCAACAAATAGAACTGCGGTTTCCAGTCCCGGAGGGACGAAATGTTTATAGTTCACGTTCGCAAGAGTTAATTCCTTAGCTCCGTTAGGAGCGTAATATGCCGCCGGCCAACCAAATATCTCGCTCCTCCGGAGCGAAAAGGATTTCTATATACTGCGTAGTTCTATAGACATTTCGTCCCTCTGGGACTGAAGAGCGGAGCGCCTACGGCGCTCATTTATTCCGCGAACTTTAGAGACAGGACACTCGTTGAGTGATCAAGAACGCGAGGCGGGCGCAAGCAACCCTTCCTGATCCAGAGATTTCGAGCGCTCTGATATCAATTAGAGTTATTGAGAGGGAGCCACTCATAGAAAGTGGTACTGTTCAGATCAGTCTTATCCGCGTTCATCCGCGGCTAAATCTTTCTGTTCAGGCTTTCGAGCGAGGTAATAAGTCCAGGGAAACTCAACGTCTCGCTCAATCACGTTACCTTCCATGTCAAACGCTTCAATCTCTTCAAATCCCATCGACTCAAGCTGCTGCTTCTGTTTCTCAATCGAGATGTAGTACGCGAGCAGCGAGAACCCTTCCTGACCCAGAGACTTTCGAGCGCTGTGATATCAATTGGAGCAGCAGGTTATTGAGAGGGAACCACTCAATCGAAAGTGGTACTGTTCAGATCCGTCTTATCCGCGTTCATCCGCGGCTAAATCTTTCTTTCAGGTTTTCGAGCCAGGTAATAAGTCCACGGAAACTCAACGTCTCGCTCAATCAGGTTACCTTCCATGTCAAACGCTTCAATCTCTTCAAATCCCATCGACTCAAGCTGCTACTTCTGTTTCTCAATCGAGATGTAATACGCGAGCAGCGAGAACCCTTCCTGACCCAGAGACTTTCGAGTGCTGTGATATCAATTGGAGCAGCAGGTTATTGAGAGGGAACCACTCAATCGAAAGTGGTACTGTTCAGATCCGTCTTATCCGCGTTCATCCGCGGCTAAATCTTTCTTTCAGGTTTTCGAGCCAGGTAATAGGTCCAGGGAAATTCAACGTCTCGCTCAATCACGTTACCTTCCATGTCAAACGCTTCAATCTCTTCAAATCCCATCGACTCAAGCTGCTGCTTCTGTTTCTCAATCGGGATGTAGTACGCGAGCAGCGAGAACCCGTGCGCGTTGTCATTGATGATTGAATAATCGTCAGTGTGAATCTCATGCTTACGCATGCTCAGGTGTTTGGGAAGGAACGCCAGCGTGTACAAGGACGACTTCAAGAGGTTAAGGCTAACCTGCTCACCCTGCTGCCACGGAAATTTTCTGAATTGACGCCAATCACGGTTGTGCGTAGAAAACGCAAAGTAGCCGCCGCGGCGCAACACACGATGAATCTCTCGCAGCACCTGTAAACGATCTTCGTGAGAAACGTAATCGATACTGTTGAAAGAGAACAGAACAAAGTCGAAAGCGCCCGTCTCGAAGGCGCCGAGATCGCGCGCATCACCCCAGGCGATCTTTGCGTGCGGGAATTTTGTTTTCGCGGCATCGACACAGCCTTGCGTGTAATCAATGCCCGTATAGTCGTTACTGATTTCGAGTAGATACCTGGTTGTTCGTCCGCCACCAATGCCGATATCGAGTGTCTTCCCGGCGCTTATCAATGGTCTAAGGCGCTCGAAAATTGTGGCTTCAGGCTTGTGAATAAAATCAAGCTCGTCATACCAGGCGACGACCTTGGCATCAGCGTAGGTGCGCTTATTGGTACTGTCGAGGACGTCTTCGGTGTTTTTCATGTACAAATCTGTTTCGCGAGAACGTTGACCCGGGTTTGCCTTCTCTCATTCACACCCGGTTTCAACCGGGTGATTGAAGTAGCCAAGAATTACCGAAACCGTTTCAACGGTTTCCGGATAGCTCACGAGTAAAGAAACCGTTGAAACGGTTAGCCATTGAAAGCGAAGCGCTAGTCACCCCGGTTGAAACTGCAATAACATACTTGACTCACGCAGACGTTGACTGAAGCGATGAGCGATTTAGATTTTAGGCCACAGATGAACACGGATATAAAGGATCTGAATAAATCGGAATTTTAGATCTGTGTTACTCCGTGTTCATCTGTGGCCGAGAATGAACTACATAGGGCGGTCTGATCTTTGCTGAGTCAAGTAAGTTACTGCCGTTGAAACCGGGTGTGAATGACACAGTCCGGTATTTCCACGTTAAGTATCAAACCCTCTGGTCCATGCCCTTATCGGCTTCCTAAATCGCCTCGCCTAACAAGGCACTGCGCAATTTCAGAAACAACTTCCCCTTCAGTGTCCGAGCCTCTTCACAGATGTAATTCTTAACCACTTTGCCGCCGAACTGCTGCTTGAATTTGTTTATGCGCAGCCTTTCCTCGTCGGTTGAACCATGATACCAGCCGCCAAAGTCGTATGTTGCGACCCCGTCCTTCTTGAAGTGCAGCATGTCCAGCCAATGGTGCAAGCGATTGGCTCGCCCAGCAAGATTTCGAAACTCGGCACTTGGGTTCTCACGGAATGAAGAGGCCGAATATAACAACGTGACTCGCTCGGGACCGTGGTGGTATGCATGCCAGACCAATCCGTTTGCTTTGTTGTCATCGATGCGAGTCAGGCTCAGGAGTCCGGCGTCGGCCATCAATGATATCCAGGCGCGGTCAAGTTTTGGTTGACCTTTTTGCTGCAGGAAGGTCTCAGCGTAGCCGCAAAACTCATTGAAGATACCTCGCTCGCGGCCGTCCCAATGATGGTGTGTCAAGTCATCCGCAGACAGGGCGCGCCGGATTTCGTATCGAGTGCCGCGCTTCATGTGATCCAGGATCGCATCGCTCTCTTGAGTCAGATCAATCAACACCGTGTGGAATTCGCGGCAGAGCATGCCACGCAGGTGCTCAGTTTGTTGGAATCGTCTGACGACGTCAGCGCCTTCCAGCTTCGGCACTTCACCGTTCCAGCACTCAACAATGCGGATGAATTTTTTCTGATAAGAGATCATACCGGCAGGCCGGAATGGTCGGGCTAATTTGAGATCTCGTAAATCTCACCGGTGTACGGTTCAGTGACCGGCGGTTTGGTTGGAGCCTGGTAGCGGCGAGAAGGCATGAAGAAAGAGAATGTCTTGAAAAGCATCCATCGTAATCCCGAGACTCGAACCGCGAAGGACGCGTTGTCGTCGAAATCTCCGACCAACGTACGACCGAGAGTAAAAAGATCGTGGTCCCTTTCGTTAACTCCCCGATCTGTCGTAACGGCGCAAGCGTAACCCACCGTGCGCGCATCCTTTGCCAGCAGATCCGAATACTGACCCTTAGGATAAGAGAGTGTGGGGTTTTCTATGGAAAGATTCTTAATCAACTCGTCGTGCGAGTGTTTGAGTTCGCGGCGGCTCTCGATCGGAGATATCGTCAACAGACCGGTATGGGAACAAGTATGCGAACCAAATTCGAACCCCTGGCTTTGCAGCAGTCGAGCCTCGTCCCAGGACAAGTAGCGCTGATCATCTTCTGTAGACCACCCGGACTCCAGCCGGCCATTTGTCTTCTCGCCGGCTCTGTCGGTGATCAAAAAGACTGTTGCGGGGATGTTTCTTTTTGCCAGCAGGGGCGCCGCTACAGTTAGAAAATTACGAAAGCCATCGTCAAATGTCAGTACCAACGAGTAGTTCGGTAGCGCCTTACCCTCGCGACCAGCCTCGATGAACCCTTTCAATGAGATTAAGTGGTATCGGCTTTGAAGGTAATCCAAATGCCTCGCAAACCGCTGCGAGTTTACGTGCAGACCTTTACTGTCAGCTGGGCTGGGATGAGGTCGATCGGTTACGCCGTGATAACAAAGAAAGATCACGCGCTTCCGGAAATACCAGGAAGACAGTCTGGTTATACCTGCGTGGTATAGCAGCGCAAATAAGAGCTTCTTCATTTTAGAGCGCGGCACTTGGTGATCGCCGGTAGGGCCCACTCGATCACCGGGCAAAGAAAATTGAAGATTACGTCACCTGGATCGTGGCAACTATCCAGGCGATCATCCGTCTTGTTACGAGGGTGCAAAGATTACTACATGGAGCCGTGGCTCACAAGCGCTTTTAGGTGAAACGTGTATTTGTTTTCGTTCCTAAGGCCGGAGCTCAAATCATAAGGCGCCGCACTTTGCCAAGTACGACGCCTGTCCTCATAGGAGGGGCCATCCCTACCTCTTTGCCCAGTGATACGAATGGCTGCACTTGAGACGCGCTAAACTGGGAAATGGTCGAAAAGATTCTCCTCTAAAAAACTACCGGCGCCATTCTAGTTGGCGCCGGCAATTGTTCTTCAATAGCCGATCAAAGACGTCTGTTGGATCAAACAGCGTTCTAGATTCTCGAGTTAAGCGGCTCTGGGAATGGATGATAGCCCTGGAGCAACCGTCTTTTCCCCAATCCCTACACCCCTCACCCTAAACCCTAGTACTTCGGCTTGGCGCCTGGCGGGCAGACCCAAAGTTCAACCATCAGATGTTCACGAGGCGATGAAATAATGACCGTGATGCGGCCCTTATCGATGGCTCGTGAATTTACGAGGTAGTCAACCACACGGTTTGAACGTTGCTGAACCTCGTTGGCTTTGCCGGAGGTTCCCGGATAGACAACGACGTAAGCAGTCGAGGTCGGATCGTTCTGCAGCTCAATGCCATAGTTATCGAGACGTGCTTTCTCGTCGTTCCGGGTAATATTCGTGTACTCATCGAACTTGCGGCATTTCGGCAGTTCGTTAGGAATTTGTACGAGGCAGCTAGCGGTACAGTTGAGATCGCTATAGCCCGGCATGGTCAGTGTTGCGCGGACGGATTGTCCTGCAAGTCCGGTGGTATCCACCGTAATGCAGTTCGTTCCTTCACCAGAGCTTATGCGACCAGCGCTCACGGTCCATTCGTAAACCGGCCGCACACCCGGCGTACCGCCGGCGGTGTTAACACAGAAAGTCAGGGGCTGATCGATTTCAACCTTGTCTGGGCAAGAGATGGTGATGTTTGGACAGGTTGGGGGAACGCAATTGATTCGAACGATCGCTGAAGAAAAGACTGCACACTCTTCAGAAACTCCGTTATCGGCTTCGAGGAACGCCTTGTAATAGCCTGGTTTGGCTCCCGTCAGATCCCATTCGGTGGTCGCGCCGTTGCCGGCAATGCGGCCGCCATCAGCTGACCAGCGATAACGCGGAGCCGCGCCGCTGGGGAAGGACACTCGGGACTCGAGCATCACCTTCGCGGGCTGTCCGGAGCAGGCGGTCAAGACTGTCGGCGAAGCTGTCAACTGAATCGTCGGCGGCACGTAGACGTAATTCTCAGTGGACTTCTTTTTCTTTTTGTCCTTTTTCGCCAGGGCATCCGGGGCCAGAATCATCAATCCTGCTAGGGCAACTGAAAGGATCAGGGCGATTAAGCGGAAATGAGTTTTCGACATCTCGACTCCTATGCGTTCTGATTTGGTTCTGAGAAACCATTCGGCAATGTGCCGTCGGTGCACCTATAAAAGGAGCATGCTCTAGGAGGAAAGGGATAATCCTGAACTAATTCCAAGAATTACTGTACGACAGGCTGCCAGCCTGTCGCTGGTTTCTCGGGTCGAGACTTTCTTTTAAAAAACAGTTCCCGACCAGATTTGCCAGATATCATTTGCCAATTCCCATTTTCCATTTGTCCGAATGTGTCGCCCGCGCCGAACGATGGAAAATGATAAATGGCAAATCGGTTTCTATTCAGACCCATAGCCGTCAACACTCCAACTGCACGCCGGCAGCCTGCGGTACAGCCACACGAATTTGACTCTGCCGGGCAAATTGCAGTAGATAGTCAGTGCGAATCCCCAGTTTGTAGACCTACACGTTCGGGAATCAAACTCAATGAGACTTGCCATAGCCATTTTAGTGGTTTTTCTCTGCATCGGCGCGGCGTGCTCTCGAAAGAGCTCCAAACCGGCTACGACTAGTCCGTCATCGTCCGCGGACAAGAACCTGACTGCGGCCGTCGATCCCACGCAGGCGCGAGTCTACCTCGATCAGGGTAAGGAGTTATATAAAAAGGACGAGGATGATAAAGCCGCCGAGGCTTTCAAGACCGCGGTCAAGCTGGATCCCGATTTTGCGGAAGCTTATTTCCGGTTGGCTCTAGCCCACGACGCCCTTGGTGAAAAGCAGCAAGCCGAGGACGCCTACAAGCAGGCAATCGAGAAATACAAGAAAGTCATCAGCGCAAATCCCAAGGACGCCGAGGCTCACTATAATATTGGTCAGGCATACGCTGGTCTTCATATCCACACTGAAGCAGTTCGAGAATATCGCCTGGCTACGAAGTTGAGTCCGGACGATGGTGATATCTACTTCGACCTGGGTTCGTCGCTGACTCGATTAGCGCAGTATGACGAAGCGGCAGCGGCGTTTCAGAAGTGCATCGACCTGGATCCTGAAAATTATCGCGCCCAGGACGCCCTCGAAGAAGCTCGCGAAGGAGTCAAGCGGATCAAAACTGCTCGAAAGTACCAGGAGGCGCAGCTAAAGAAGGAAGAAGAAAAGAAGAAGCTTGAGGAAGGCGGCGCAGTACCTGCAAAGACTCCGGACTTTTTCTGAGCTCGGTTAACCTCGGCATAGAAAACCATGGCCACAGATCGACCACCACCATATTTCCCTCAAGGCTCGCTCTCGCCGCCGGATCCAAGCCGGTATCGCAAGTTCAAGCTCGCCATGGCCGGCGTGATCGTACTGGTCCTGGCTTTGGTTGCAGGACTTGTCATCGGAGTCACGTACCTGCTCAAGCTGGTTTTTTGACGGCCCTCGATTATTGAAGGGGTTAGCTTCTAAAATGATGAAGCCTCGCGCAATTCGGGTAACCGCTCTGATCCTGGTTCTAATTTTCTCGCTGGGAGCTTTTTCAGCGTGGGATGTTATCGCTGATCAAAGTGTGACCGACAGCCTCCCCTATCATGATGGTATTTGCGATGACCTCCCCTGCCCTGAAGACTGAGTTACCCGGAAACGCACCTCGTCGGTAGTGGCCTGATCAGGTTAGAACACTACCCGCCTCGTCAGAATTGTTGACTTAGAATGACTTGAGTAATAGACTGCGTGCCGATAAGTGGGCCAGTCTGATGATGATGTCAGTTAGACTCTCTCGATTTAATAGTGCCCGAGGATCTTTGTTTTAATCTCTATGAATCGGATGACTAGACCTCAATATAGGATCATCTCGTTTCGGATCCCCCTTTACCAAAACAGCGCAGCCTGACGAGCTTTGGCTCGACGGTGTTCGTTCGACCCAGGTAGTACAGAACTACTTAAGACCACGACCATAACGAAATGCAGCCTGAAGAACGAAGACTCAACCAACGCCGCCTATGTATACTGGATGTAACCTTTGTTATCGACAATGAGCCATACCGGGCTGAGATGCGCGACATAAGTTTGAGTGGGGCGGGCTTCTCATGGATGGCTGATTTTCCGAAAGTCGCCAACGACGCGCCCGCCTACATCAAGTTTGAAGAGCCAACGTTTTCTTCTCTCACCTTACGGGGTCGGAGTAGGGCCCCTGCTTCTGGGTTGACCTATCTACCGAACGCCCGTTGGGCCGGAATCGCATTCGACCCTGAATCCGATAGTTCGATCAAAACGCTCCTGCAAACTTACGCGACGACCGAGAGGAATACGAATGATCACTGCCTGGGATTTGCTCGAGCAGAAAACGTACTGAACTCGGATGATCGATTGCGCCTGCAGGAATTTGTTGACCAGCTACGACTAAGTCAGGACGACGACAAGCTACAGTTAGTCACGAACTTGATGACGGACCATAACGTGTCCGCCTATCGTTGGCATACCTTTATGAGTGTACTGCTCGAGCAATTGAGCAGGAATGAAAACGAGAAGGTCGAGCCATTCATTTCTCTTGACGGTGCTTTTGTTACTTACAGAGAGCAATTCTCACTTCGCGACACTGAAAGGGACAGACGCATCGCATGGACTTAGGAAAGACGGCTTCGCGGGTTGTATGGCGTTCAATCGTAACCAACTGGGCCGAGGGCCAAATGCATGATGCAAATGATCTTCTAAACGACGTGTTAGAAGACAAGGCTGAGAGCTATGAGAAGTTCCGCGATGCCGTCGATCACAAGCGACCTTCTCCGTACCTCGGCGTTTCCGAGCGCCACTTAGCGTGGTGCTCGCCCAGCGTAGATCTTGAAGGGCTCCGTGCGTCCAATGCATCCGGATCGGAGTTACTACGGGCGATGGGATTAAAGCCGATTGGCGAGGATGCGATTGAAATCATCTATGCTGCGAGTCTTGCAGTACCGTACTTCAAACCGACCGCATTACACGCTGGCGCGGATGCGACATTTCGAGTTACTCCGGTCGAATCAGAGTTTGGGCTGACGATTGGTGGGTTGAGGGAAGCGATTCATTTACCTATACTGGCCGCGTCGACCCTGAAGAATGGTGCGCGTTTCCGGCTCTGGAGGATGGAATGACCGACTTCAACTGGCATGACCTTATCCAACGACACATTGTGCGCGGGGAGGCTCCGTACCTTGAAAGTCGTTGGGATCAGGAAGAGCCGGAGACTTATCTACGTCGACCCTACAAGGAAGCGGGTGCTCCAGCAACTTTTCGAGCAGAGTTGTTGAAGGCGATGAATTGGGCTTTGGAATCGAAAGACCTGAACGTGCTGAATCGCGCGTTGAGGCTCACAAAGTTGATACCCCATGCCGATTTCGCCTCAACGCTGCAGGATGTCTTTTTGTTCGCTCGCAGCAGGGACCAGCGTAATAGTGAAACGGACGGTCCGACCACCTATCGTGAGATTGCGTTGCTGGCCGTGAAGGCCATGTATGAACTGCAGCCGATGCTGCCCCCTAATGATGAACGTCGTCCCTTCTGGGAAATGATGTGGATTTCGTTGCTCAAGGACAAGGAGTATGGAATTGCCGCTTACAACGGATTGCGCTATCTCAACTTGAGATTAGCGCTGCAACAATTGCCTCTCTTACTGAGAGGCGGCCAGTTGAAGCGAGACGACGTCGCCATAATTCTGCGGGGAACGAAACGAGATCTTTTAAGAAATAACATCGGGGTCAAAGAGGCGCTGCTGGGAATGATCGCGCGGCAGAGCGAAGAGGAATTGCTTTCCTATCGATCACTCTACTCGGATATTTTTGGCGATCAGACTGTGGAAGAAGTTTTGAATCAGGCGCGTGCCGACGCAGAAGAAGAACTAGCCAAGGCTGTCGCTTTAGCCACGCCTCTCCTCGAAGAGGAATCGCCAGATTCTCTCCGTCATCAATTGTTCCCGCCCTTGGCGAGTTGGTTAAAAGATAAAATCTCAATTTTCGCGACGAGCATTTGGCTCGTCGATAATGAGATGAAGAAGGTCCACTTCATGGGCCACGCCGGACTCCAGGGTACGGAGCCCGATCCTCCATGCGTGATGCCATTTGGTCAGTATGTTTCCGGGACCGTAGCTGCCACCCGGGAACATCTCCTTCGCGATTTCAGCACCGCCGCTGGACCAGACATTTACAACCTGGAGAATTTGCGAAACCTCGGACCGCAGGGCGTGTTCTCGGTATACGTTGATGCAAACGAAGAAAGAGAGAAGCTCAGTAGCAAACCAATAGACGAAACAAAAGAGCCTCTCAAGACTCCCTCTTTAACTCTCGTTGTCAATTTTTTCGACAGTTCTGTAAACAAGCTTCAACACCTTCGCAGTTCCTGTTGTTGGGCCGCCAGTGTGGTAGCGCGCACGGCGCAGCAGGCCTTGAATGCGTATACAAATCACTGGGTGGCTGATCTTAATGCCAAACTGACTGAAACGCCTGGACTCGAAGGGGTCACGAAGGCCTTTGTTGAAGTCATTAGCAAGGCCTTACCTTCGAAAGAAGAACACGTACTACTGTACTTGTACGATTCAGATTTGCGTCAGCCGGTCTTGTACATGGTGTACGACTTTCGTGAAGCAAGCTTTAGCGTTAAGTTTCAGCCAGGCGAGGAAGCCAGTCAGGACCCGTTCCGCGAAACGCTATACGAGATTGTCGCCAGGGGTTCCTCCGCTTTAAGGATATTCGACATTACCGAAGCCGGGGAGTTGCCGGTCAGAATTCCGGTAAATCTTGGCCCTTTTGATTTTCACCCTTTAAATGAGAAGCAGGGGCTCAGCTATCTTGGGGTTCCAGTGCGTGAGTCCGCCGAAAGAGGATTTACTGGAAGACTGTTAGGTGTCGTCGAGATGTATCGGCCGATCGCGAAAAGGGGGGGACGAGTTTTTACTCCGATAGGTGAACATATCGTCGCCGAACTTGTCAGGGCTACGGCGCAATCCTTTGTGAACGCGTTGGAACAGGAGCTACGGACTTACGAACCTATCTTCTTCCCAGTCCAGGAGCATTTGGAGTCGAGGCGTTACAGCATTGGTGATGTGACCGGCGTTTGCGAAAAATCAGAAAACGAGTTTCGCGCGGAATCTCAGGATCTTCTTGAGAGTTGGTATGTTGCCGATAACGCACCCAAAGTATTCCTTGCCTTCCGCACCCTTTACGATAAGTGCACCGCTTACTGGGCGAAACCGGGCCCGCGCTTTAGCGAGGATGAACGAAGCGCGCGGCGAGCGCTTCAGAGAGCAATTCTCAAGAATGAACAATTGGTAATAAGAAATGATCCTGTGATGGCGGTAAATCCGCGTCTGCTGGCGGAGCTTGCTGTGCCCTCGCAATTTATCGATACCCTCTCATCTCTCAGAATGGCCCTTCTGCCTTTGGTCCATAAGGGTCGACCTGATGGATTAATTGGACTTGAGTTTGCGTCCGACCAGGAGTGTGCAAAAGCAATTGATGAAATAAGAACGCAGGAAAAAGCCACTCGCTACGTTCGCAACTCCACCATGCGAATTTGGTTGGATTACCGACACCGTCAAGTGTCGTTGTTTGCAACCTTCCTGGAGCTTTTTTCAAGAAGGGCGGAAGAAGAGCGTTGGGTCACTCGTTGGCAAGATCTGTTCAGTTTTCTGGCGCACGGTCGGGCGGATTCGACTCCAATCGATAGATTTTTGGGAGAATTAACGGCGCTCGCCTTGAAAAGACGATCTTTCGGAGAGTTAACGACGGACGCATTGAAGGGGCTGTCCTCGACCTGTATCTTATCGGAAGAATGCGCGAATTGGAGAAACTTCGCACATAATGGGCATTTGGATGAAGAGGTTAACGGTCCCGCGCAACTGCTGGCTATGCCGTCGGCGGTACGCATCGTCCTGGCAACTGCGACTGCGCCAATGTTATGGGGAGGGACCGCAATGGTAAAGTTAGTTGACGACGGAAGTGGTTGGAGCAAGCTCAAGATCAATGTTCAGCCGAATGGAAACGGTCATGGTCCAATCGCGAGTCAAACGCTTTCACTGGCAAAACGGTTCAGCGAGTACCGCGGCTGGGGATGCGACAATGATCAGGACGACAGCGGTATGACCATGCTTATCCCCCGAATAGCCGCTAATGGAAATTACTACTCACCGTCTGATTTGGAACGGTTACGCTGAGACTCGCTTGATAATCAAAGGCGTTTCACCGCGGTTTTCGCAGGCGTAGTTTCCCAGCATGCTGGTCGAGAAATGCGCCTTCTCGTTCTTGCCCGTCTCCCCAGCGCACTCAGGAGGCTAACTGCCGCACTAGTAGCTTTCTGATCAACCTCCCAACTACCCGGCAGTGCGGCAAGAAAAAGTAGGTAGTCGCTAAATCTGAGGCCACGGCCTGGCGCCGTGGTCACTCACGTTGGTCGCTAACAGAGGCGGGCCGAGATTTTTGGTGATGCCACGGGCTCGTCCCGTGGAGTGTTCACGCTTCCGGCTGCTGGCAGGCGGCCACGTGAAACACCACGGGGCCAGCCCGTGGCCTCTTGCGAACCGATGGATCAGCCTGTTTTGTAGCTGTGAACATGAAGCACCACAGGGCCAGCCTGTGGTATCGGCTAAGGCTTCAGTCCACCATTTATGCTTTACCTACTTTTTCTTGGCGCACTGACTACCGGCCGGCGCTTGACACTTGTCCCCGTGACATTTATAGTCTCCCGTTTCGGACCGACCGTCTGAAAGTCACATAGCAGCGTCCAGCAGGTTCTGTCGGTGTGGAGGCGTTGCTCGACTGGTCTTAGGATCAGTCGCTTGACATTTATTGTGGCGTAAACGGCAGCCGTCGCAGCTTGAAGAAATTCAAACTGTTCCAGCGGCTACTCGCGAACGGGCCCAACGGCCTCTCGACTAGAGTGCGACGCCACAGAAAAGTTTCGGCTTGAGGGAAGCCACGATCCACACCCGCAACGAGCGAATTCAGAACGTCCCCAACAAAACCTAAGTAGCAGGGCAGCCTCCTGCGCTGACTGCCGGACGAGGTGGAGTCCCCCGAGGGTTCCCCAAGGCTAAAGCAACGTTCCGGAAAGAGGCAGGTAGCGCCCTTTTGCGCTCTGTCGCAGGTAATCAGCACGAGTCGCTAAATCGAAGAGGGAAAAAGTGCCGACCATTAATCAGCTAATTCGTAAGGGACGGCAAGCCGTCAAATACAAGACTGCGAGCCCGGCTCTGCAAAGTTCGCCGCAAAAGCGTGGCGTTTGCACGCGCGTTTACACGCAAACTCCGAAGAAACCGAACTCGGCGCTTCGCAAAGTTGCTCGCGTACGGTTGACCAACGGTATTGAAGTCACGACTTACATTCCAGGCGTGGGACACAATCTTCAGGAGCACTCAATCGTGCTCATACGCGGGGGGCGCGTCAAAGATTTGCCCGGAGTTCGCTATCACGTTATTCGCGGCACGCTGGATTCAGTAGGCGTTTCTGATCGTAAACAAGGTCGCTCGAAGTATGGCGCCAAGCGGCCAAAGGCCGGCGCCGGTAAGAAATAGTCAGGAGATGATGACTGCGGCCATCGTTAATGGCCGGCGGTCTATGGTCTAAGAAAAATATGCCAAGACGACGAATTGCCCAAAGACGCGAAGTACTGCCGGATCCCATCTATAACAGCGCGCTGGTAACGAAGTTCATTAACGGCGTGATGTGGGGCGGCAAGAAATCAGTCGCCGAAGGGATTTTCTACGGCGCGATGCAGCAGATTGGCGAGAAAACCGGCGAAGAACCGCTGAAAGTTTTCAAGCGCGCTATCGACAATACCAAGCCTACTGTCGAAGTTAAGTCCCGTCGCGTCGGCGGCTCGACTTATCAGGTGCCGATCGAAGTGCATCAGGAGCGACGTGGCGCCCTGGCTATCCGCTGGATCGTCCTTTATGCCCGCGGGCGCGGCGAGAAGACGATGATGGATCGGCTGGCCGGCGAAATTCTCGACGCAGCCAACAATCGCGGCAATTCAGTAAAGAAGAAGGAAGATACGCATCGCATGGCGGACGCTAACAAGGCGTTTGCCCATTACAAGTGGTAAAGAACGTCGACCGGAACCGTGAACTGGAAACAGTCGGACGGTTCACGGTTCACAGTTTTCGGTTCACGGGTTTATGGCTAAGCACGATCTAAAAAAGTTTCGGAATATCGGCATCATGGCGCACATCGATGCCGGCAAGACCACTACGACTGAACGTGTCCTTTATTACACGGGCATCACGCACAAGATTGGCGAGGTGCATGAGGGCACGGCGATCATGGACTGGATGGAACAGGAGCAGGAGCGCGGTATTACTATCACCAGCGCTGCGACAACTTGTTTCTGGGATCGTGATGATGTCGAATATCGCATCAATATCATCGACACTCCCGGTCACGTGGACTTTACGATGGAAGTTGAGCGCTCGCTGCGTGTTTTGGACGGCGCGGTCGCAGTGTTTGACGGGGTCGCGGGTGTTGAGCCGCAGTCGGAAACGGTCTGGCGCCAGGCTGACAAGTATGGTGTCCCTCGTATCTGCTTTATCAACAAGCTCGATCGAGCCGGCGCGTCTTTCGATCGCTCCTTTGAATCTATTATTTCCCGCCTCGGCGCCAATCCTGTAGCTATTCAGATTCCCATCGGACTCGAGGATCAGTTCAAAGGCGTGGTGGACTTAATCGCCATGAAGGCCCTGCTCTGGAGCGATGAATCAAAAGGCGCAAAATACGAAATCCTTGATATCCCTGCGGATATGAACGACGAAGCTCAGGCAGCGCGTGAAAAGCTCGTAGAAGCCGTCGCCTCAGTCGATGACGATTTGATGCACAAGTACATCGAAGGCGAAGCGATTAACGAAGCCGAGATTCGCGCGGCTTTGCGCAAAGGCACCCTGGCTCTGAAGTTAGTGCCTGTCGTCACGGGGTCTGCTTTTAAGAACAAAGGTGTGCAGACGCTGCTCGACGCAGTGGTTGATTACTTGCCCTCGCCGCTCGATGTGGCGGCTGTTGAGGGCGTGAATCCGAAGACTGACGAAGTCGAAACCCGCACTGCTGATTCATCCGTGCCGTTTTCCGGTCTGGTCTTCAAGATCATGGCTGACAAACATCTCGGCCAATTATCGTTTGTGCGGATTTATAGCGGCACGATTCGCGCCGGCTCCTACGCATACAATCCCACCAAGGAAACAAAGGAACGCGTCGGCCGGCTGATGCGCATGCACGCTAACAAGCGGGAAGATATCGAAGAAGCGAGTGCGGGCGAGATCATCGCCATCGGCGGCATGAAGCAGGTCACCACCGGGGATACCGTCTGCGATGAGAATAAACCGATCATCCTCGAACGGATGGAGTTTCCGGCTCCGGTTATTCGAGTCGCGGTTGAACCGAAGACGCGGCAGGATCAGGACAAGCTCGGCGTCGCTCTGAACCGGTTGGCCCAGGAAGACCCCTCTTTCAATGTTTCGACCGACCAGGAAACCGGCCAGACCATCATTGCCGGTATGGGTGAGCTGCATCTCGAGATCATAGTCGATCGCATGAAGCGCGAGTTTGGCGTGGAAGCGAATGTTGGTAAGCCTCAGGTTGCGTATCGCGAAACGATTACCCAGGCGGCGCCAGGCAAAGAGATTTATAAGAAACAGACCGGTGGTCGCGGCCAGTTTGGCCACGTAGAGATTGAAATCGAGCCGGCCCCTGGCGAAGGTTTTGTCTTCGAAAACAAGATCACTGGCGGCGCTATTCCGAAGGAGTACATCAAGCCCGTTGAGCAGGGAATCAAGGATGCGATGGAGCGCGGATTCCTGGCTGGTTATGAATTGGTCGACATCAGGGTGCGCCTGGTCTTCGGTAATTATCACGATGTCGATTCCGACGAACGCTCATTTCACATCGCCGGATCGCTGGCATTCCAGGACGCAGTTCGCAAGGCCAAGCCGGTCTTGCTTGAGCCAATCATGCGCATCGAGGTAGTGACGCCCGACGAGTATATGGGCGCCGTTAACGGCGATCTGATGCGGCGACGCGGACAGATTGAGAAGACCGAGCCGCGACCCGGTGGCGCGCAGGTGATTACTTCTTTTGTGCCGCTATCGGAAATGTTTGGTTATACGACTGACCTGCGTTCATCGACCCAGGGAAGGGCGACTTCGACCATGCACTTCGAGCGCTACGACACAGCGCCGAAGAATGTGGCCGAAGAAGTGATTGCCAAGGTGCAGGGAGTGGCCAGTAGCAAGTAGGCAGCACAGGCTTCAGTCTGTGTATGACTGTGGTTGAAAACCTGAAGTCGCAGCCTCAAATCTGCGACAGATGAGGAAAAGAAGATGGCAAAGGAAAAATTTGATCGTTCGAAGCCGCACGTAAATGTGGGCACGATCGGACACGTAGACCACGGCAAGACGACGTTGACGGCAGCGATTACGAAAGTGCTGCAGAAGCACAACCCGAAGATTCAGTTT
>DATNBH010000026.1:0-596306 GCA_035572035.1 Pyrinomonadaceae bacterium
ACCAGCCTGAAGCGTGAACACTCCACGGGACGAGCCCGTGGCATCACCAAAAATCTCGGCCCGCCTCTGTTAGCGACCAACGTGAGTGACCACGGCGCCAGGCCGTGGCCTCAGTTTTAGCGACTACCTACTTTTTCTTGCCGCACTGAGATCGTGGGAGGAAAATGTCCGTTATAAATCGTCTCATTCACACCCGGTTTCAACCGGGTGTTCGGAAGTCTTCAACAACACTCTTAACCGTTTCAACGGTTTTCGATTGCGGGCAGTTCCGTAAATAGTGAAAGCTGTACCTATTTTATTTGATTTCCACGCAGCCTTTTAATCTCGAAGCTCAACATTTGCCGTAGCCTCCTTAATGCTGAAGGTCGAATAGAGGTTGCTAAAAACCAAGTTGTAATCTCCATTATTCAAGCGCACATCAATATTGCTGACTGTCAGTCGTCCAGAATTGTAATAGGTCTTAACAGTTGCGCCATTCTGCCAATTTTCCAACGCATCGTCATCCATTATGTAAACTTCGATATTTGTATCACTACGGAATCTTCCGACTACATTCCCACCGCGACCTCCGACGTGGAAGCGCACGCTTCGAAACTGCCGAAACTGCCGGGGCTTAACAATGAACTGGGCATTTATTAAGACGGTTCGACTCGGTAAGGCTGACGCGGCGCATGGCAATCCAGGGAGCGTGAGAGTTATTAACAGGATAATGGTCGTCATTATTCGGCGTCGCAGTCGATTCATGCCATCTCCTTTGTGAGTGCTCAGCCATTCTTGGTGCTAATAAACGCTTTCAGGGCATCCTCTCGCAGGACACGCGCGAGCCGCACATCGCCGCCTGTCATCAAGCGCTTCCGCTTGTTATTACCGGTATCAAACAGCGAAGGCCGCAGGCGATCCGTTCTTGACCTGCCTTTTATTCCGAGTCTATTCGCCGAGAGGCTACGAGCGATCTCCGCCTTTTCAAAAGCCGGCCGAGCAAGATCGAGCTTTCCTGCTCGTTGGTAAACCAGTCCAAGTAAGTGAAGAGCTTCACTGTAGCCGGCATCCATCTCAACTGCTTTGACCAGATAGCGAATTGCCAGCCCATCTTTGCCTAATTCGTAATAGAGACATCCCAGCGCATAGTTCGCTTCCGGCGATGGTTTGGAGGCGAGCGCCCGCTTGAACTCGCGCAGCGCCTTAGGCCATTTCTGTTCAGCTACAAACAACTTTCCCAAACCATAATGGGCCGCGAATGAAGAGCCACCCCGACGGGTTGTAGTTTCGAGAAGCTCGCGCGCTTGTTCGGTCTCGCCTTCGTCACCACAGGCGAGCCCGAGCAACAACAACACATGATTATCTTTCGGACACAGCTCAATTGCCTTCCCCAGGTAGTGACGAGCGAGCTTCGTTTTGTTCACGCGGAAACATTGTTCGCCAACAAAGGATAGTAACTGCGCATTCTGAGGATCTTTTTCAACTGCGCGGCGTAATAGCTGCAGCGCGGCAGGATTCTGCGCTTCAATTAACCCGAAGCCATCCTTAACGAGTTGCTCAAACGCTCTTCGTTCTGTGCCGCGATAATTCGCCAGAATCTTTGACCGTAATTGATCCCGCCGGCTGCTTTGCTCCTGAACGGCGGCATCATGCTCACAGCGCTGCTGCCACACTCGCTCGAGCTTTTGATTCTCGACTACACCGTCCTCGTCGAGAAGACCGATCAAAGATCTCAGTAACGAGCGATCGAGATACGAATTCTGAGCCTGTCTGAGGAGCAGATCGAGAGCACGCTCCATGCGATCTGCTAATCGCCCCAGACGGTTCTCCAGCACTGAAACTCTTTCCAGCAGATGCTCATCGGAAGCATTCGCAGCTTCAGAATTGTCAAAACGCAGCGATGAGGGTTCGGTAATGATCATCAACCGCGTTCCACATCGCGAACACAGATCCTGGCCCAGCGGATTCGCCGCCAGGCACTTCTGACAGTAATGTGCAATGTGGTTATCCGGCATAACAGACGTTATCGCCCAACTGTAGCTTGTCGGACTTTAATACTCGTAAAAGCCGCGGCCGGTCTTTCGCCCCAACCAGCCGGCATCAACGTATCGCTTCAGCAACGGACAAGCGCGATACTTCGGATCGCCGAGCCCATCGTACAGAACATTCATGATCGCGAGACAAACATCAAGCCCAATGAAATCGGCCAACTCAAGCGGCCCCATGGGATGATTCATACCCATTTTCATGATGCCGTCAATACTTTCTCGGGTCGCGACGCCTTCGTAAAGAGAAAAAATCGCTTCGTTGATCATCGGCATCAGCACTCGATTGGAGACGAATCCCGGCGAATCCTGGCAATCGAGGGCTGTCTTACCCATCTGCTCGGACAGCGCTCTGACTCGCTCGTATGTCTCATCAGAAGTTGCGATCCCTCGGATCACTTCGACCAGCTTCATCACCGGCACTGGATTCATGAAGTGCATGCCAATCACTTTGTCAGGACGGCGCGTGACCGCACCGAGTTTGGTGATTGAGATCGACGACGTGTTTGAAGCCAGAATCGCTTCCGGCTTGGTGATTTGATCCAGCGCTCTGAAAACTTCTGTCTTTAGTTCGAGGTTCTCGGTGATTGCTTCTATTACAAACGACGCGTCGCTCAATGATTCCAGATTCGTCGTGGGAGTGATGCGTTCGAGAATCGCCTGCTTTTCCTCCAGGCTCAACCGCGCTTTCTCCACATCTCGATTCAGACTTTTGTTGATGGCCCCAAGCCCCCGCTGCAGGAACTCATCCTGCACATCGCGCATGATCACACGATGCCCGGCTCGCGCAGCGACCTGCGCAATGCCGTTGCCCATAGTTCCCGCCCCAATTACTCCGATAATGTCTGTCATTTGCAATAGTGGCCCCTCTAATTCACCCCCGGTTTCAACCGGGGGTCAAAGAGGAAATACTTCCCTTAACCGTTTTAACGGTTTCCATATTTGTTGAGCTGACAAACCGTTGAAACGGTTAATCATCTGTTTGGGGTACCTTGTCACCGGGCTGAAGCCACGGTGTGAATGAGAAGCGCGAAATCAAACTTACGCACTACGATCATCTGCCTATCTCTCGACCGCTAAGGCAACCGCGTTGCCGCCGCCTAAGCAAAGCGAGACGATACCGCGATGCGCATCACGGCGCTTCATCTCGTACAACATCGTAGTCAAGAGCCGCGATCCCGATTGGCCAATGGCGTGACCCAGAGCTACTGCGCCGCCGTTCACATTCACCTTTGCCGGATCCAACTCGAGCTCTCGAGTAATGGCCACTGCCTGAACGGAAAACGCTTCGTTCAGCTCGATCAGGTCAACCTCGTTCAGTGACCAGCCGGCTTTACGCAAAACTTTTCTGATGGCTTCGACCGGAGCCATCATGACCAGCTCTGGTTCGAGACCCGAGGTTGCTTGAGCAGCAATGCGCGCCATCGGATCCACGCCCAGCGCTTTCGCTCGCTCGAGCGACGTGACTACCAAAGCGGAAGCGCCGTCGTTGACGCCGGGAGCATTTCCCGCCGTGACGGTGCCGTCACTCTTAAACGCTGGCTTCAACTTTGCCAAAGCCTCAAGCGAAGTGTCTTCGCGCACGGATTCGTCCGTATCAAAGACCAGTGGCGCGCCTTTCTTCTGAGGTATTTCAACCGTCACTATTTCATCTTTGAATTTGCCGGCTTTGATCGCAGCTGCGGCTTTTCGATGCGAATTCAGTGCGTACTCGTCCTGGGCTTCGCGACTGACATCAAATCTTTCGGAGACTACTTCACCGGTGCAGCCCATGTGATAGTCGTTGTAGACGTCCCAAAGACCGTCATTGATCATCGAGTCAACCATAACGCCGTTGCCTAAACGATAACCTTCTCGAGCATTGGGAACCAGGTATGGGGCGTTGGACATTGATTCCATTCCGCCGGCGACCACAATCTCAGTATCGCCCAACTGAATTCCCTGTGCCGCCATCATCACGGCTTTGAGACCCGAGCCGCAGACTTTGTTGACCGTCACCGCGGCGACTGCAGGCGGTATGCCACCGCGAAGTGCTGCCTGGCGCGCGGGATTCTGACCGAGTCCAGCTTGCACGACGCAGCCCATGATTACTTCGTCAACATCTTCGGGCGCGACACCGGCTCGTTTTACTGCTTCTCGAACGACGATTGCCCCAAGGTCTGTAGCTTTGAAACTTTTGAGCGCGCCAAGAAATTTGCCAACAGGCGTGCGTGTGGCGCTGATGATTACTGCTTCTTTGAATTGCGACATTTATTCACTCAACTCTTTTGTAACCTGTTCTCCATTTACTCTCTACCACGAAAGAGTGTCAAGGCTGCCATCAGTGCTTAGTAGTGGGTCAGCTTGAGATGCCACGAGCTTGCCCCGTGGTAATCACGATGAGAAGCTATACAAAAGTCTGACTCCGCGATTCGAGATGCCACGGGCTTGCCCCGTGGTTTTTCACGATGAGCAGCTACAAAAAAAGTCTGACCCGCGATTCGAGATGCCACGGGCTTGCCCCGCGGTTTTTCACGATGAGCAGCTACAAAAAAAGTCTGACCCGCGATTCGCGATGCCACGGGCTTGCCCCGCGGTTTTTCACGATGAGCAGCTACTGGAAAGCTTCCAATCAGCAGCCAGCGTGAACTACCACGGGCCAAGCCCGTGGCATCCCACCAGGTTGCGCACAGTTTGCTTTAGCTTCCAGCATGACGCTCCACCGGGCAAGCCGGTGGTATCAATCGAACCAAGTACAAAGAACCAAGAACCACGTACAAAGAACTCGAAGCAAATGTCTTTCCAGTTGATCCCTCGATTGATAGCGCTTCGGGGCAGTGTTAGACTCGTGACGCTATTAAACTTCGACTAATACATCTCGGTAACTGACTACATGCAGGCATTGATTTTGGCTGGCGGTAAAGGAACCCGTCTTCGACCGCTGACCGTCTACACTCCTAAACCAATCGTTCCTATCTGCAACCGGCCTTTTCTCCTTTATCAGATCGACACTCTGAGACGGGCGGGAATCACCGACATCACGCTTTCGCTTTCGTACCAGCCGAACAAGATTGAGCAACTGCTCGGCGACGGATCTGACTTCGGAGTGAACCTGCGTTACACGGTCGAGCCGCAGCCTATGGGAACCGCGGGAGCTTACAAGTTCGCGGAAGAATTGATTCGCGAACGCACCGTAGTCTTGAACGGCGACATTCTTACTGACCTCGATCTGAAAGCAGTCATTCGCGAGCACAACGATCGTAAAGCGCTAGCCACTATCGTGCTGGCGCCCGTCGAAAACCCTCGAGCTTACGGTCTAGTCGAAACCGAAAGCGACGGGCGCATTGCTCGCTTTCTTGAAAAACCCAAAGAAGACGAGATCACCGTCAACACGATTAACGCCGGCACTTATGTGCTCGAGCCCAAAATCCTCGATTTCATTCCCTCGGGCGAGAACCACTCGTTCGAATACGGATTGTTTCCCAACCTGTTGGAACGTAAGGAAGCCTTTTATGCTCACGTTCCGGGGCGCACCTACTGGATCGATATCGGCACGCCCGAGCGCTATCTGCAGGTTCATCACGATTTGTTGTCAAACAAAGTCGGCCGCATCCACATCAAGGAGCGCCGCGGCAGCTTTGACTCTGCGACGATCGCAGAAATTGATGATCTTTCGATGATTGGCGATGACTGCCAGATAAAACCCGGCGCTCAAATTATTAACTCGGTTCTCGGGCCCGGATGTTTTCTCGAAGAACGCGCGCGCGTTGAAAACTCGATCATCTGGCCGCACACCAGGCTCGGCACCGCTTCGACCGTTACAAATGCAATCGTTGGCCGCGGCTGTCACATCGGACGCTCAGCAACCGTGGCCGCCGGCTCCGTCCTCGGCGACAAAACCTCGCTCACCGATTACACGATGACCGGAGAAATCAAGTCGTGACCAAACTCGCGCCGATTCGGTTTGGCACTGATGGATGGCGAGCCGTCATCGCGCAGGACTTCACGTTTGCGAATGTCGAGCGAGTGGCCCAGGCCTATGCGTCTTACCTAACCAAACAAGCTCAGCTGGCCGGAGCGTTGGTCGTCGTTGGCTACGATCGCCGCTTTCAGTCGGACAAGTTTGCGCAGCGTGCTTGTCAGGTGCTGGTCGGCAATGGTTTTCGCATCGCGCTCTTTCCTAATGATTGTCCGACGCCTTTGATCTCGTGGGCCGTGAAGGTGCTGCAGGCAGTTGGAGGCGTGGTAATCACAGCATCGCATAATCCCTTCGACTTTAATGGCTTCAAGATCAAAGCGCCATGGGGTGGCAGCGCTACTCCTGAAACGACCGCCAAAGTCGAGAAGCTGGTTGATAAGTCTACTCCTCAGCTCGCTGAAGTTACTTCAGAAGGGCAGGAGCTTTTGGGCGCCGCGGTTGAGAGCTATCGACAACAAATCGAGTCTTACATTGATCTGGAACGATTAAGGACCGCGCGCGGAACAGTCATCGTCGATCCAATGCACGGTGCGGGCGGTCGCTGGGTGGAAGGCTTTCTGTCTGGCGGTACTTTGAAAGTGGAAACGATTCGCGCTGATCGCGATCCACTGTTTGGAGGCGTCAATCCGGAGCCAATCGATCGCAACCTGTCGGCTTTAAAACAACGAGTGTTGGACTCGCGCGCTTTTCTTGGGCTCGCCACCGACGGTGATGCAGATCGCGTCGGCGCAGTTGATGAGCGCGGTCTCACGATGACGATGCACGATGTGGTTCCGCTGCTACTGCTGCACCTCGCTCGAGAACGAAAAATGACTGGCGGCGTTGTGCGCACGTTCTCCCAGTCGATCCTGACCAAACGGATCGCGGCGAAACTTGGTCTGAGACTTTATGAGACACCAATCGGCTTCAAGTACATCGCCGACTTAATGCTGAATGAAGATATTCTGATTGGCGCCGAAGAGTCGGGCGGCATCGGAGTCAAAGGTCATATACCTGAACGCGACGGCATTCTCAATTCCCTTCTTTTCCTGGAGGCGGTAATCACCGCAGGCAAGCCTCCATCAGAAATGCTGCGCGAGCTTCACAAAGAGTTCGGCGAATTCCATTTTGGCCGTCGCGATTTGCAAGTCGACGTGTCTCGAGGTCAGGAACTCGTCAATCGACTGGCGCAGACTCCACCGTCGATGTTTGGCGGTGATGAAGTCGCTGCAGTTCAGACGCTGGATGGCACCAAGCTCGAATTCAGCGATGAGTCGTGGCTCTTGTTCCGGCAGTCCGGGACCGAGCCAGTGCTGCGCGTTTACTCGGAAGCTACATCCGTCCAGAAAATGAACAGCCTCCTCGACGAAGGCGTCGCCCTCGCCGCCACCGTATCGTGAAGCGAAAAACCTATCCGCAGATTACGCGGATTCCACAGATGTTTTTGTCTGTCGTGGATAGAAAGATACATGAGAACGTGACGCTTTTGATGCCACGGAATCTTCGACAATCCCAACCAAGCAGTTTCGGTTAAGTCATGCCCGTTTGACTTGCTTTTACATCTGCGAAATCTGCGTAATCTGTGGATAAGGTTTTTGAGATCATAATATGCCTGAGCTTCCGGAAGTAGAACATGTGGTGCGAGCGCTGCGGGCGAACATCACGGGTCGAAAGATAATCTCCGCGCAACTGAAGCTTGCCAGGATTGCCCCCGAAGTATCCTCCGCTCAATTCAATCGAAAGTTACGCGGTGCGCGCATCGACGGCGTAGACCGGCGCGGCAAGTACATACTTATCCAGTTGGACAATCGAAAAGTCCTGCTGACTCATCTACGAATGACGGGAAAGTTCGTCGCACTGACCGTCGATCAAGATCTTCCTCCCCACGCTCATGTGATCTTTTATCTCGACGATGAACGCCGGCTCGTGTTCTGTGACATGCGGCAGTTCGGACGGATGCTGGTCGTAGCCACATCGAAGCTACAGGAAACTCGACAGCTTGCGGAACTTGCTCCTGAGCCTCTATCGGAAGAATTCTCCGTGGACTATTTGCGCGACACGCTGCGCGGTTCGCGGCGACCGATCAAACACTTGCTGCTCGATCAAACAAAGGTTCTTGGTCTCGGAAATATCTACGCCGCCGAAGCACTGTTTTTCGCGCGCATTAATCCCTTCGCAATTCCGGCAAAGCTTTCCAAACAGCGAGTCGACAACTTGCACGCTGCTATCAAAAAGATTCTTAGTGAAGCAATCGAAGGCGGGTCTACTTTACGAATAGATCTCGAAGATAGCGGCAGCAGTTACATCGGAACATCTGAAAGGTTCTGGCGAGTCTACGAACGAGAAGGCGAGCCCTGCGTCAACTGTGGCACTAAGATCCGTCGCGTCACTCAAGCCGGCCGCTCCACCTACTATTGCCCAAAGTGTCAACGACGATGAGAAGACTAAAAACTTAGCCACAGATTACGCAGATTCCACAGATGTTTTTGCTTACCGAGAATAGAAAGGTACATGGCAAGAGGTCACTTTTGATTGCCACTGAATGTGCGAACAATCTCCACACACAGCGCTGTGAAACAGTTCATCTTGAGCATTGCATTTACATCTGTGCAGTCTGCGTAATCTGCGGTCCCTAAAGCCGGCCGCTCCACCTACTACTGCCCAAAGTGTCAACGAAGATGAGAATTGGGTCAGACCAAAAAACTTTAGCCACAGATTACGCAGATTCCACAGATGTTTTTGTTTACCGAGAATAGAAAGGTATGTGGCAAGAGGTCACTTTTGATTGCCACTGAATGTGCGAAGAATCCCTACACACAGCGCTGTGAAACAGTTCATCTTGAGCATTGCTTTTACATCTGTGCAATCTGCGAAATCTGCGGTCACTCAAGCCGGCCGCTCCACCTACTACTGCCCAAAGTGTCAACGAAGATGAGAATTGGGTCAGACCAAAAACTTTAGCCACAGATTACGCAGATTCCACAGATGTTTTGTGTGATGAGAATAGAAAGGTTTATGGCAAGAGGTCACTTGTAATACCACTGAATGTGCGAAGAATCCCTAAACACAGCGCTGTGAAACAGTTCATCTCACGCCTTGCTTTTACATCTGTGCAATCTGCGTAATCTGCGGCTAAAACTCTTAAAGGTTTTCAAGTATGAAATCCATCATCATCTTGCGCATGTGCTTGACCAAGACGGGATCGGTCACGCCGTGCCGAGACTTTGGATAAACCATCAGCTGAAAATCCTTCCCTGCCTTCTGTAATTCGTACGCAAACTGAATTGTGTTGGACATGTGCACGTTGTCATCAATCGCGCCGTGTATCAGCAGCAGCTTTCCATGAAGATCCTTCGCAGCAAACACCGGTGAGCTCTTCTTGTAACCCTCAGGATTATTCTGCGGCGTCAGCATCACTCGCTCAGTGTAAATGGAATCGTAGTTGCGCCAATCCGAAACTGTGCCGCCCGCAATGCCCATCTTGAAAGTCTTGCTATGAGTCAACGCGTAGCTCGTCATGTAGCCGCCATAACTCCAGCCCCACAGTCCGATGCGCGAGCCGTCAACATAACTTTGTTTTTTCAGCCAATCGTATCCATCTTCAAGATCGCGCAGCTCGAGCTCACCCAGATTCTTGTAGATGAGCCAGGTTGGTTCGACTCCTCGGCCGCTGGCGCTGCGGTTGTCGCAGATCCAAATGATGTAGCCTTTCTGTGACAACATCTGATGCCACATGTACGCCGGACCTCCCCACGCATTTCTTACGGAAGGAGAATGCGGCCCACTGTACGTGAAAGACATCACCGGGTATTTCTTTTTTGGATCAAAGTCGGGCGGCTTGATGATCATTGCATCCATCGAAAAGCCGTCCCGAGTTTTGACTTGCAGGAATTCCGTAGTGCCAAGCTTGTAGTCTTTCAAGGCCGTCGCTTTGTTTTCGTCAATCACGCGAACAAGTTTTCCATCCGAGCTGTAGAGGCGAGCTTGAGTCGGCGTATTCACATCGCTCCAGACATCGACGAAATGTCCAAAGGTCGGACTGAAGTTTGCCCGGTGCGAGCCTTCGGTAGTTGTAAGCTGAGTCAGACCAGTGCCATCGAGCTTTATGCGATAAAGCTGAGGCGCGATGTTGCTGTGTTCGCTCGCCGAAAAGTAAACGAGACCATTTGCTTCGTCGACACCTTCGAACGAACGCACTTCCCAATTACCAGTCGTCAACTGGCGAATCAACTTGCCATCAGCGCCGTAGTGATAGAGATGTCGCCAACCGCTCCGCTCGCTTTGCCAAATGAACGAGCCGTCCTTCAGCCACGTTGGATGTCCAATCACTCCGACCCACGCTCGACTCGTATCGTGGATGAGGTTGTTGGACTTTCCATCTCTAGGATCCGCGATATTGAGATCGAGAAAGGTCTGCTCGCGGTTTTGAGCCTGGAAGACAATCTTCTTGCCGTCGCCTGACCACGCAACTCTCGAGATCAGAAAATCATTGGGCTGGTACTTGTAGGTGTCAATCCATCGCGCCGCTCCACCAACAACATTGACTACACCGAGTGAAGCTATGGGATTTGCGTCTCCGGCTTTTGGGTAGGGAGTGTTCTCGACCTTCTGATCGTAAGGGATATGATCGACGACGGTGTATTCCGGAACATCTCGCTCCTCGAGATGCAGAAATGCGATCATCGTCGAATCGGGGCTCCACCAATAGCCTTCGAAGTTGCCGCGCCCGTAAAGCTCTTCCTGATAAACCCAATCAAGCCGGCCATTCAAAGTCTTAGCGCTACCGTCGCGAGTAAGCGCGCGCTCGCGTCGCTGCATGCTTAAGTCTTCGACATAGACATTGTTCTCGCGGACAAAGCTGACCATGCGGCCATCGGGACTGAAGTCTTCGCCAATTTCTTCTTCCGGATTGCTCGTGAGTCGAATGGCGCGATCGCTTCCGAGCTCGTAGTAGAAGATATCGTTCGCCCAGTTGATCAATACCGCGGTCTCACTGGGATTGAGCTTGTACGACCCGCGATTCGAGAGCTGTTTGGCATCCTGATCGGTAATGCCCGGAAGAGCTTTGAAGGCAGCCTGCATCCTGGCGGCATCGAAGAATGCGACTGCCTCGCCAGTGACTGCGTCGACTTTCTGAATGCGAGGCAGGTTGCTTGAAGGCTCGTTAGTCTGAAGATAGTGACGCCCGTCTTTCATCCAACGAATTGTTGGCACGCTACCGCCAAAGTTGACTCTCTTCACCGGGTCGAAGATGTCATCGATTGTAAGGAGCTTGGTTTGTGCGTGGACGCTGGAGAAAAAGCAAAAGAGAAAAGCGAACGATAGCAGTCGTCGAAAGTTCAAAGGAATGGTCCTCTCTGATTCTCACCCAGTTTCACTCAGGGTGGTAAGCATTCTTGTTTGAGATTATTAACCGCCAAGCTCGACTCGGATCTGTTCAAGTCAGATCAGCTCAAGTCAGATCACTTGAGCTTAGCCTTTTCAGGTCCGTATCATTGGCAATAATATACTTGGCGAACCAACCCAATGAACGCCGAAGGTGTTCGCGAATTCCAGCCTGGGGCAACGCCCCAGGAATAACGCAAGTGTTTGCTTCGCTAACGCTGAAAGCGTTCGCGAGTAGTGCAGCGTTGCGTCACGAATCTTCCCAAAGCTCAACTCGCGAACGCTTACAGCGTTCCCTATCAGCTTGGTTCCTTTTTCCTGGGGCGCTGCCCCAGGCTGGAATTTGCCACGCCTTTGGCGTTTGACTACTGACGTTGATTGGTCAAGTATATTAATGCCGTATCATCCGCGTTCATCCGACACCGCTCGACCTCAAGCTCACGCAGCCCTCGGCGACATGCGATTAATGATCGGCCTTATCACCGCGAGCACAACCGCGGCCAGCAGCGTTATCAACGCAAACGCGCCAAACGCTTTCGTAAGAACTGCCGCATCGTTTCCTGCAAATAGGCGCGTAGTCAGCCCTGCAATGTAACTGCCGATTGAGATCGACAAAAACCAAACTCCCAACATCAAGCCTACCATTCGCGTTGGTGATAATTTCGTAACTGTACTGAGACCGACCGGGCTCAAGCAGAGCTCCCCGATCGTTTGCAGGAAATACACAGCCACGAGCCACATCGGACTCACGAGGCCGCCGCCGGTCAGCGTTGACGCAATCGTAATCACCACAAAAGCCATTCCGGCAAAAAACAAACCAACCGTGAATTTGCCGGGGCTAGTTGGTTGTCGACTGCCCAACTTTAGCCATAAAGCCGCCATCACTGGGGCAAAGAAAATGACGAAGAGGGCCGGCACTGATTGAAACCAGCTCGACGGATACGGCCAACCTAAAATGGTCTTTTGTGTCAGGCGATCGGCGAATAACGTGAGACTTGATCCTGCCTGTTCATAGGTCATCCAAAAAACGATCGAGAATACGAACAAAATAAAGATCACCAATACGCGTTTGAGCTCATCTCCCTCCAGCAACCTGCATATTCCGATCAAATAACCGGCAAAGAATCCGACGACACATGGGAATAACGCGGAAATTGCTGCATCACCTAAATAGAGACCAAGCGCCCCGCCAATGATCGCGCCAACCATCCCCAACCCCAGAGTCACAAAATCAAAGTTGCTTTCCCCGCCTTCTACCGCAATGGTCGGCTTATCAGGCTTAACGCCAACGTGCCTCAACCGGCCTCCACCGAAAAGATATTGCAATACACCAAGGGTCATGCCCACACCCGCGGCGCCAAATCCAAAATGCCATGCGGCGTTTGGATTGAAACCCAGCGATGAAATGAAACCCTTGAACCAAAGTCCCTGGGCCAGAAACCCCACGACCAGCGGCGAAAGAAAGGCGCCCAAATTGATACCCATGTAAAAGATGGAAAATCCCGCGTCGCGTCGTTGATCGCCCTCCGCGTAGAGTTGGCCCACCATCGCGCTGATGTTGGGTTTAAGGAGCCCGGTGCCGCAGGCGATCAATATGAGACCAGCATAGAAGTTGGGAATGGTGTTAATCGCCATCGAGTAATGGCCACAGGCGATGATAATGCCGCCAATCAGGACCGCTCGGCGAGCACCGAAGAATTTGTCAGCCAACCATCCGCCAATCAAGGGGAGGTACCAAACCGAGGATACATAAGTGGCATATATGAGACCGCCATACTTCTCGTCAAAGCCGAGGCCACCCTCGGCTCCCAGTTTCGTCATATAAAGAAGAAGGATTGCACGCATCCCGTAGTAGCTGAACCTTTCCCACATTTCGGTGAAGAACAAAGTGGAAAGTCCCCTCGGGTGTCCGAAAAAACCTTTGTCCGGGTTGGTTGTAGCGCTACCAGTGCCGTCAAGTGCTGTACTCATATAAGGTCAGATCCTCTTGGTTGACGAAGAAACATCATTGAGGCTTGAAAAGCCAGACAGTTTTCCAGAGCCGGACTGGAGACTGCGGTCAAATTGTTCCTTTTCGGTTAGAAGGGAGAAGTTCGTCGAAGAACGCGAGCATTCAGCCAAAATAGCGAGGATCTGTCAAGGGATGGGTAGTAATCAGTAATCAGGCGGCTCGTCCGCAGATGCCACGGGCTTGCCCCGTGGTATTCACGTTAGCTGCTACAAAAGACTGTCGCCCTTATTGATGATGCCACGGGCTTGCCCCGTGGTATTCACGCTCGTTGCTAACGCGGTCAGCGTGAAAGACCACGGGACAAGCCCGTGGCATCTCGACAGTTTGCACGCGAGCTTTGTTTTTAGCGGCCAGCATGACGCTCCACCGGGCGAGCCAGTGGTATCACTCAAACTCAAATCATTACCGAGCCTCGCCTTGACAGCTTCGTTTGCGGAAGCGTATAAACCCAAATGACAAACGTGGTGAGTTAAGGCGACTTGCGGCCACGTAAAATAATCGGCTAAACAGCTCGGGCAATATCCTAAAGAACCCGAACCAAACTTCTGATCTCCTGAAGTCCCGCGCTGTTTGGCGCGGGATATTTTTTTGGTCTAGTACTTAGTGCTTTGTACTTTGCAGCACTCTGGTGGAAACGCTTCGAGTTTCACCCCGCGAACAAAGTACAAAGAACTAAGGACCAAGAACAATTTTTATGAAGAACTTCAGAGAATTACTTGACGGTGATGGCATCCACGTTGTTGATGGCGCGATGGGTACGATGCTGTACGCCAAGGGCGTCTACATCAACCGTTGTTACGATGAGCTCAATCTGAGCAATCCCGACCTGGTCCGCGAAATTCACGGCGAATACGTGCGCGCTGGCGCTGAGATCCTTGAGACCAACACGTTCGGCGCTACTTGCCACAATCTCACTCAATATGGATTGGAAAGCAACCTTCGCGAAATAAACATCGCCGCTGCTCGAGTTGCGAACGAGGCCGCCGGAGACAAGGCATACGTAGCCGGCGCCATCGGACCCCTGGGACTTCGAATCGAGCCCTACGGACCAACTTCCTACGACGAGGCCAAGGATCTTTTTAAGGCACAGGCCGAAGCCTTGCTTGAAGGCGGAGTCGATCTTTTTTGCATCGAGACTTTTTCCGACCTCTCGCAAATTCGCCAGGCGATTCGTGCCGTTCGCGAGCTCAGCGATTTACCAATCATCGCTCAGATGACGATCATGACCGATGGCAATACTTCATTCGGTACGACTCCCGAGATCTTCACCTCCCGGCTCGACGAATGGGGCGCTGACGTTATCGGATTGAATTGCGGAGTTGGCCCGGCAATTATTCTGAACGCGCTCGAGAAGATGCGCGGGCTTACCAAAAAGAAATTGTCTGCCCAACCGAATGCCGGACTGCCGCGGGACGTTCAGGGCCGCCAGTTCTACATGTGCTCGCCCGAGTACATGTCAAAGTTCGCCAAGCGATTCATTCAATCGGGAGCTCGATTCATCGGCGGCTGCTGCGGCACTACGCCGGCGCATATCAAGTTGATCTCTGATGCAGTTCGCGCAGCTTCACCGCGAGCTCAGCGTGTTGTCATGAACACTGGCGCTGCGGCGCAGGTGGAGGAAATAACGCCCGCCGACATCAAAGTTGTGCCACCTGCCGAGCGTTCGCAGTGGTCGCGAAAGATTGTGAACGGCGAGTTTGTCACGTCAGTCGAGGTGTTGCCGCCGAAAGGTGTCGATGCCCACAAAACCCTTGATTCAATTCGTCTGCTAAAGACGGCCGGCGTTGATGGGGTGAATATCCCCGACGGAGCTCGAGCACAATCGCGCATGAGCGCGCTGGCTACCGCTGTGCTGGTCGAACAACAAATCGGCATCGAGTCCGTGCTGCACTACTGCTGTCGAGATCGAAACCTGCTCGGCATGATGTCGGATTTGTTGGGAGCCGCCGCGCTCGGAATCAGGAATCTACTTTTGATCACCGGCGATCCTCCGAAGATGGGGCCTTACCCGGACGCGACGGCGGTGTTCGACATCGACGCCATCGGTCTAACAAACATGGTGAACAAGCTGAATCACGGTTTGGATATCGGGAACAACCCCATTGGCGAGCCGACTGCCTTTTGCATTGGAGTGGGCGTGAACCCCGGTGCAATCAATCCCGAAGAGGAGTTGCGACGTTTTGAGTACAAAGTTGAAGCTGGAGCTCAATACGCAATCACGCAGCCAGTTTTCGATACAGATCAACTGCGCGACTTCATCAAGAGCATCGAGCACGTACAAATCCCGATCATCGCGGGTATCTGGCCGCTCGTCTCGTATCGCAATGCTGAATTCCTTCATAACGAAGTGCCGGGCGTTCGCGTGACGCAATCGATTATGGATCGAATGCGCGCAGCTTCAGCGATCAGCAAGGAAGCCGGACGCGATGAAGGATTGAAGATTGCGCGCGAGTCCTTAATGGAAGTGCGCGACATCATCCAGGGCGTGCAAGTCTCTGCCCCGTTCGGAAACGTGAAGTACGCACTCGAAGTCTTCGAAGTGCTGGAAGAATTCGGCAAGAGTTCAGCGCAACCCGCAGTTAGTTCCAGTCAGGTCTCATAAAGTCTTTATCCACGGATTACACCGATTCCGCTGATGAAAGCGATGTGGAGCGCGCCTTCGCCACCCTTTTGCCAAATCAGCTGGAAAACCGTCGGCGCAATCTGCGGATAGAGTTTGTATTAAGCTTTAGCCAGGACACTCTGCAGTGCTTCCGCTAAATGAGGATGCGAGAAGTCGTAGCCAGCTTTTGTTAACTCAACGGGATTGACGCGCGTGCTCGACAGCAACAATGCGTCAGCCATCTCACCGAACGCGAGGCGCACTGCAAACGCGGGAATCGGGAATATAGTCGGACGAGACAGAGCTTTGCCAAGGCTCTTTGTAAATTCCGAATTCGTCACCGGATTGGGTGCAACGAAGTTCACCGGACCGCTCATTTCGTCTGTCTCAATCACAAACCTGAGCCCGCTGACTACATCGTCGAGAGCAATCCAGCTCATCCATTGCTTGCCATCACCAACGCGTCCGCCAACTCCCATCCGAAACGGTGGCAGCATTTTTGCCAGCGCCCCACCATCGGTACTGAGAATTATTCCGAAGCGAGCTTTAACGGTTCTAATTCCTTTGTTTGAGGCTGGCTCCGTCGCTTGCTCCCATTCGACGCAAACGCTCGAGAGGAAGTCATCGCCCGGCGAGCTTGCTTCCGTCAATACTTCATCACCCCGGCTTCCGTAGTAGCCGATCGCGGAAGCACAAACAAAAACTTGCGGCGGACGATTAAGCTTCACGAGCGCTCTACTCAGCATCGCGGTTCCATTAACACGGCTGTCACGGATACGTTTCTTTTTATCATCGCTCCAGCGGCCTTCGGCAATGCTCTCGCCAGCCAGGTGAACCACAACATCCATTCCCTCAATGTCTGAGACCTTGAGGTCCGCATGATTTGGGTGCCACTCAATCTCCAAATCTGATTTCGGCGCTCCACGAACGAGGCTGTAGACTTCAACACCGTCTTTGCGCACTGAATCAATAAAGGCTGAGCCAACCAGCCCATGCGAGCCACTGACAAGAATCTTCATAATTCACCAGATTAGTTGCTGTTGGAGCTGCGCCAAGATATCAAGGAGGAACTCTTTTCTCAAAGGCGAAGGGGTTTTCGGTAGATTTCGGTAGTGATGCCGTTTGTGTTCAGGCCACGGGCTCGTCCCGTGGTACTTGACGCTGGCCGCTAGTCCAAGAGCCGGAAGCAGATTTTTTGGAGGCCACGGAGTTGTCGTGGTACTTGACGCTGCCTGCTAGTCAAAAAGTCGGAAGCAGATTTGTTGGAGGCCACGGGCTTGTCCCGTGGTACTTGACGCCGGCTGCTAGTCAAAAGCCAGAAACAGATTTTTTGGATGCCACCGGCTTGCCCGGTGGAGGTTCACGTTTTTTCGCCCTTGAAGATTCTCCGTGACATCTTCTTGTTTATCGATCGCAGAGTGGTAGCTGCCAGCGTTACTCACCACGGGGCAAGCCCGTGGCATCTTTTTCTTTTATGGACTGCAGATGGTAGCTGCCAGCGTGAGTCACCACGGGACAAGCCCGTGGCATCTTTTTCTTTTATCGATCGCAGAGTGGTAGCTGCCTGCGTTACTCACCACGGGACAAGCCCGATGGCATAAATGTTACGGCGACAAGAATGTGCGCCTCACAAAGTCCTCTGACGGTCATCTGACGGTCATCTGCGGTCATCTGGCGGTCATCTTGCCGGCGAGCCCTAAATTTGTTTGCCTACAAAATCCAAACGTGTACAATGCGCGGGCCGGAAAAAGTAAGGAAAAGTGAGGACCTCAAACCTCCTCCCGTACCTTCAAGTATTTGAAGTGTGCTCCGTATTGTTCTCGGTTGGCATTCGCGAAGTTGCAGCCTGGTTCTCTTCCCAGAAATTGACTGAACTCGAGGCTATAACACACCGCTAGTCAAAGTTGAAGATCGAATAAAGTCCAAGCCAGTTCGGGTTTTGTGAAGATTTCGAACCGCGTGCCTCCAATTACCCACATCCGCAGGGCCAATTCCCTTTTCAGCGCCAGGACCCTTACTGTGTTGCTGCTGGCCGCGCTGGCGGTCTCGATCGCGAGTCTTTGGCCTCAGACTACGAATACTCAGTCAGTCTTACGCCGCATAACTACAACGCCGGAAACCGCAATCAATCTGAATCCGTCAATCAGCGGTAACGGACAACGCATAGCCTTTGAGTCGAGCGAAGACCTGTCAAACTCGGGTGGTGCTAGCAGCTTTCACGCGTTTCAAGTCGACCTGAACACCAATCCAACTCAGTTTGTTCGCATGGCTCTAAGCCGCGCGGTCGCGCCGGGAATGTCGCAGGACGGAACGCGCGTCGCCTTTGCCTCAACGAGCGATCCATTGGGACGCAACGCTGACGGCAACTCTGAGATTTTCCTTTACGACAACGGTACGCTGCGCCAGATCACGGAAACGACGCCGGCGAGCGACAACACTCGTATTCAGGATGGTAACTTCCAGCCTTCCCTGACGGACGACGGCCGCTTCATTGCCTTCTCTTCGAACCGCAATCTCATCAATCAGAACGGCGACAATAATCTCGAAGCATTTGTTTACGACGTAACTTCGCAATCCTTCACTCAAATCACCAACTCGCTCAGTGGCATCGGCGCAAGCAGCGTAAAGATCAGCGGCGGCGGGACACACGTCGCCTATGTTCGTGACACAGGTACTACTGCCGCTCCCCAGAAAAGCCTTGTCCTGTTCACTCGGCAGAGCGGAGCGCTGCAGACTATCACGACCAACGTCAACACTGTGGCGCTGACTTATGGACGAGCCATTAGCGATGATGGCACCAGGGTCGTTTATGCGCAGCAGACGGCAACCAACACAACTCAAGTCTTCTTCTTCGACTCACGAGCGGGATTTGCGCGACAGTTAACGACTCTCGCTGCTCGAGCTACCGACGTCCCTTTACACCCAACGCTAAGCGGCGATGGCAAGCGCGTCTTGTTTGCAACGCGCCGAAATCCCGTTGCAGCTAACAGCGATGGCGGAGTTGAGCTGTTTCTCTTCGATGTGCCGACTGGAGTCTTGACACAAGTTACCTCGGCCCCCAGCACTGCGACAGCCGAGGTTGTCTCGTCGACAAACGATGACGGTAGCGTCGCAGTTTTCAGCTTTCCGCGCGTCCTGTCGGGTGCAGTTTCGGATAGCGCTTTTGCGAATGACTCGGAGATTTACACGACAGCTCTCGCACCTAGAGCCAGCTCCGGCACTTTGACGATCCTGAACGCAGCTTCGATGAGCAACGACCCATCGTCGCCAAAGGCCGTCGCGCCTGACAGCCTCGTCACTGCTCAAGGTGGATCGCTCGCGTTAACTGCCGAACAACCGCAGCCACTCGCAGATGGAAGCTTCCCACTTTCAGTCGGAGGCACGACAGTAACCGTCAACGGACGGCAGGCTCAGATTCTTTACGTCTCACCCGGACAAGTAGTGTTTTTGAATCCGAAAGAAACCGCGATCGGTCCGGCCACGGTCACCATCACCAACGCAGAAGGATTTCCATCAACAGGAACCATCATGGTTCTTTCCACAGCGCCCGGCGTCTTCACTTACAACGGCACCGGCGCTGGTGAAGCCGTGATCCTGAACGCGGACACGCTCGTGGCTGGACCATTTGATCCGACCAACGGCCATTTGCGGCTAATTATCTTCGCCACCGGTGTGCGGCGCGGAGCAAACGTAACCGCGTCAATTTCAGGTCAAGCCGTGACTGTCGAATCGGTCTTGAGATCCGCAGAGTTGCCGGGACTCGACGAGGTTCACGTTTTCGTGCCGGCCAATTTCCGCGGAGCGGGAATAGTCGATGCGGTCGTCCAGGCTGATACTCAAGCCAGCAATGCGGGCTCGCTCACGCTAACAGGCAGTTCATTGCGAGATGTGCTTATTAATGAGGTGCTGGCGGATCCACCGGATGGAATCGCCGGTGATGCCAACCACGATGGTACACGCGACTCCGGCGACGATGAATTCGTTGAGCTGGTCAACACGACTACGAGAGACATTGATATTAGCGGCTATGACCTGCTTACTCGTGGTACAGGGAACAGCATAGTCAGGCACACGTTCGCGGCAGGTTCGATTTTGAGTGCGGGAACAGCAGCCGTAGTTTTCGGCGGCGGCAATCCGAATCCGACCGATCCAGTCTTTGGCGGAGCGCTGGTCGTCAAAGCTTCAGCTAATACGCTGTCGCTCACGAATACGGGCGGAGTCGTTACGCTCAGAGATCTTTCCGATGTCGAAGTCTCGACGTTCACATATGGCGGCTCAACCGGCCTCGCCGGTGATCGAAACACTTCGTTGACGCGATCCCCTGACGTAACTGGACCGTTTACTCTGCACCAAACGGCGGCGAACAGCGGCGGTAGACTCTTCAGCCCCGGAACGCGACTCGAAGGTTCGTCTTTCCCGCCCCTTCCGGGAATCGTTCAAATTCAGGTATCGCCGCCGTCAGCGACTATTCCGAACGGTTCACAGCAGCAATTCTCGGCGCGCGCGTTTAATCAAGGCGGCCAGGAAGTTGGCGATGTCATCTTCAAGTGGCGCTCGAGCGACACTAGTGTAGCGACCGTGAATCAGTCCGGACTTGCGACTGGCATGGGCGCCGGCATCGCGCAAATCTTTGCGTCAGCCCGTGGCGTGGAGTCAGGACCAGCAACACTAACTGTGACTGCTGCAACGCCGTCGCCGTCTCCATCGCCCGGAGCTTCGCCTTCGCCATCACCGAGCGCTTCGCCGACCCCAACCGTAAGTCCTACTCCTTCGGTACCGATTGTCATCAGCGAGTTTCGCACTCGCGGCCCCAATGGCGGTAACGATGAGTTCATAGAACTCTACAACAACAGCGACTCTGCAATTGACGTGAGTGGTTGGAAGATTCGCGGTTCGAATAATGCGGGCGCGGTCTCGACGCGCTTGACTATTAATAATGGGACGAGCATTCCAGCGCGCCGTCACTTCCTCGCTACGAATAGCAGTGCGAGCGGCTACAGCGGCAGCGTGTTTGGCGATCAAACTTACACGAGCGGCATCACGAATGACGGCGGCATAGCGGTGACTCTGCCTGATGATTCCATCGTCGATCAGGTGGGCATGAGTGCTGGATCGGCATTTAAGGAAGGCACAAATCTCGCGCCGCTGCCGAGTGATGCGAATCAGAGTTACGAGCGCAAGCCGGGCGGCAACAGCGGCAGCACGCAGGATACTGGTGATAATTTCAACGACTTCCAGTTGATCACCAGCGATCCGCAGAATCTGAATAGCCCTCCCACACCTGGAGGCTCGCCTACGCCGACTCCAACTGTGTCGCCGTCACCGTCGATATCGCCAAGTCCAAGTCCGTCGCCGAGTCCGTCACCGAGTCCATCACCGTCGCCGTCGCCAAGCCCATCGCCGACACCAGCGCTGCCTATAGTCATCAGCGAATTCCGCACTCGTGGTCCGGGTGGCGCCAGCGATGAGTTTGTCGAGCTCTATAACAACAGCGACAGCGTCGTCGATATCGGTGGCTTGAAGATTCGCGGGTCAAGTAGCACCGGGGCGACGATTACCAACAAACTAACCATTAACACCGGCACCATGATTCCGGCGCGCGGACACTTCCTGGCTACGAACTCGGGTAGCTACAGCGGCAGTGTCGTTGGCGATCAGACTTACACGAGCGGTATTGCTGACGACGGTGGCATCGCCGTTACCTTTGGCGACAACTCCATCATCGACCAGGTGGGCATGAGCTCAGGCTCGGGCTTCATCGAAGGCATGAACCTCGCTCCGTTGCCGAGCGACGCTAACCAAAGTTATGAACGCAAGCCGGGCGGCAGCAGCGGCAGCACGCAGGACACTGGTAACAACTTCAACGACTTTGCGTTGTTGACGCCGAGCGACCCGCAGAACTTGGGCAGTCCGCCAACTCCTGGTGGTTCGCCTACACCGACGCCTACAGTCTCGCCGAGTCCGAGTCCAAGCCCATCACCGAGTGCGTCACCTTCGCCGTCACCTTCACCCTCGCCAACTCCGACGCCGGCGGTGAACGTGATCATCAATGAAGTCGACAGCGATCAGTCCAGCAATGACACGGCTGAGTTTGTCGAGTTATTCGATGGCGGCGCGGGGAACACACACCTGGATGGTTTGGTAGTCGTGTTCTTCAACGGCAGCAATGATCTCTCGTATGCTGCCTTCGATCTCGATGGCTTCACTACCAACGGCAGCGGCTACTTCACCATCGGCAACAGCGGCGTGCCCGGCGTCGACATTACTTTCGCCAATGGCAATCTGCAGAACGGCCCCGATGCAGTAGCTTTGTATCGCGCCAATGCGGCGGACTTCCCGACCAACACTGCAGTCACAACCACGAATCTTCAGGATGCGCTTGTGTATGACACTGGTCAGGCTGATGATGCCGGACTATTGGTTCTGCTCAATGCAGGTCAGCCGCAAGTTAATGAAGATGAACTGGGTGAAAGCACCACGGTCTCGATGCAGCGTTGTCCGGATGGCACTGGCGGCGCTCGCAATACTGTCAGCTACGCTCTACGCACGCCGACGGCTGATGCGCTGAATACTTGTGCTACTCCGAGCCCATCACCGAGTCCCAGCCCGTCGCCATCGCCAAGTCCATCGCCGAGCCCATCACCTTCGCCGAGCCCGAGTCCATCGCCATCACCATCAGTGTCGCCAACGCCGGCGCCGCCCATTGTCATCAGCGAGTTCCGCACTCGTGGTCCTAACGGCGCTAACGATGAATTCATCGAGCTTTACAACAATAGCAATGCGGCCATCGACGTGAGCGGCTGGAAGATTCGTGGCTCCAACAATGCAGCCTCCGTCACTACTCGAGTGACTATCAACAATGGCACTTCGATACCGGCCCGCGGTCACTTCCTGGCGACCAACAGCAGTGCCAGTGGCTACAGCGGCAGCGTCATCGGCGATCAGACTTACACCAGCGGCATTACCAACGATGGCGGCATCGCTATCACTTTACCGGATGATGCAATTGTCGATCAGGTGGGCTTGAGCACCGGCTCAGCTTTCATCGAAGGGACGAATCTGGCGCCCCTACCGAGCGATGCCAATCAAAGTTATGAGCGCAAACCGGGCGGCAGCAGCGGCAGTACTCAGGACACCGGGAACAACTTCAACGACTTTGCGCTGCTGACACCGAGCGACCCGCAGAACTTGAGCAGTCCGCCAACTCCTGGTGGTTCGCCTACCCCGACGCCGACAGTCTCGCCGAGCCCCTCTCCGTCACCGAGTCCGAGTCCGAGTCCGTCGCCATCACCAAGCCCGTCGCCTAGTCCGTCACCAACACCGACACCGGCGCTGAACGTGATCATCAATGAAGTCGACAGCGATCAGACCGGCAGCGACTTGGCAGAGTTTGTCGAGTTGTTCGATGGCGGCGCCGGGAATACTTCTCTGAATGGTTTGGTCGTGGTGTTCTACAATGGCAGCAATGATCTTTCGTACGCTGCTTTCGATCTCGATGGCTTCACGACTAACGGCAGCGGCTACTTCACCATCGGCAACAGCGGCGTGCCCGGCGTCGACATCACCTTCGCCAACGGCAATCTGCAGAACGGCCCCGATGCAGTAGCTTTGTATCGCGCCAATGCGTCGGATTTCCCGACCAACACCGCAATCACAACCACGAATCTTCAGGATGCGCTTGTGTATGACACTGGCCAGGCTGATGATGCCGGGCTATTGGTTCTGCTCAACGCAGGTCAGCCGCAAGTTAATGAAGATGAACTAGGTGAAAGCACCACGGTCTCGATGCAACGTTGTCCGGACGGCAGTGGCGGCGCACGTAATACTGTTAGCTATGCGTTGCGTACCCCGACGGCTGATTCGTTGAATACTTGTGCGACGCCAAGCCCGTCACCAAGTCCCAGCCCGTCGCCTTCGCCAAGTCCATCGCCGTCACCGTCGCCTTCGCCGAGCCCGAGTCCATCGCCGAGTCCGTCGCCGACACCAACATTGCCGATCGTGATCAGCGAGTTCCGTACGCGTGGTCCGGGTGGCGCCGCTGATGAATTTGTCGAGCTCTACAACAACAGTGCCAGCGCCGTCGATATCGGTGGTCTGAAGATCCGAGGCTCGAATAACACGGGTTCGACGCTGACGAACAAGTTGACTATCACTACCGGCACTATGATCCCGGCGCGCGGTCACTTCCTGGCGACCAACTCCGGTGGCTACAGCGGCAGCGTCATTGGCGATCAAACGTACACGAGTGGTATTGCGGATGATGGTGGTATTGCTGTCACCTTTGGCGATAACTCCATCATCGACCAGGTAGGCATGAGCTCGGGCTCCGGCTTTATCGAAGGTACGAATCTGGCGCCGTTGCCGAGTGATGCGAATCAGAGTTATGAACGTAAGCCTGGCGGCAGCAATGGCAGCACACAGGACACCGGCAACAACTTCAATGACTTTGCGCTGCTGACGCCGAGCGACCCGCAGAACTTGAGCAGTCCGCCAACTCCTGGTGGTTCGCCTACCCCGACGCCGACGGTGTCGCCGAGCCCGAGTCCGTCTCCATCACCAAGCCCATCGCCTAGTCCGTCACCAACACCGACACCGGCGCTGAACGTGATCATCAATGAAGTCGACAGCGATCAGACCGGCAGCGACTTGGCAGAGTTTGTCGAGTTGTTCGATGGCGGCGCCGGGAAGACTTCTCTGAATGGTTTGGTCGTGGTGTTCTACAATGGCAGCAATGATCTTTCGTACGCGGCTTTCGATCTCGATGGCTTCACGACTAACGGCAGCGGCTACTTCACCATCGGCAACAGCGGCGTGCCCGGCGTCGACATCACCTTCGCCAACGGCAATCTGCAGAACGGCCCCGATGCAGTAGCTTTGTATCGAGCCAATGCTTCGGACTTCCCGACCAACACTGCAGTCACAACCACGAATCTTCAGGATGCGCTTGTGTATGACACTGGTCAGGCTGATGATGCCGGGCTATTGGTTCTGCTCAATGCAGGTCAGCCGCAAGTTAATGAAGATGAACTGGGTGAAAGCACCACGGTCTCGATGCAGCGTTGTCCCGATGGCACGGGGGGCTCGCGAAATACAGTCAGCTATGCGTTGCGTACACCCACGGCAGATGCGCTGAATACTTGTGCTGCTCCGAGCCCCTCGCCTTCTCCGAGTCCGAGTCCGTCACCGTCGCCGAGTCCTTCGCCATCACCTTCGCCGAGCCCGAGTCCATCGCCCTCACCGAGTCCGACGCCAACATTGCCGATCGTGATTAGCGAGTTCCGTACGCGTGGTCCGGGCGGCGCCGCCGATGAATTTGTAGAGCTCTACAACAACAGCGACAGCGTCGTCGATATTGGTGGCCTAAAGATTCGCGGCTCGAATAACACCGGCTCGACGCTGACAAACAAGCTGACCATCAACACCGGCGCCATGATTCCGGCGCGCGGTCACTTCCTGGCGACGAATTCTGGCGGCTATAGCGGCAGCGTCGTTGGTGATCAGACTTACACGAGCGGTATCGCTGATGACGGCGGCATTGCGGTTACGTTCGGCGACAACTCCATCATCGACCAGGTCGGCATGAGCTCTGGCTCCGGCTTTATCGAAGGTACGAACCTCGCTCCGCTGCCGAGCGACGCGAACCAGAGCTACGAACGCAAGCCGGGTGGCAGCAGCGGCAGCACGCAGGACACTGGCAACAACTTCAACGACTTTGCGCTGCTGACGCCGAGCGATCCGCAGAACTTGACCAGTTCGCCGACTCCAGGACCATCACCGAGTCCTTCGCCCTCGGTATCGCCGAGTCCAAGCCCATCACCTTCGCCATCGCCGTCGCCGAGCCCGAGCCCAAGTCCGTCGCCGAGTCCCTCACCTTCGCCATCACCAAGCCCGAGTCCGTCGCCAAGCCCGACGCCAACGCCGGCGCTAAATGTGATCATCAACGAAGTTGACAGCGATCAAAACAGCGCCGATATGGCCGAGTTTATTGAGCTCTATGATGGTGGCGCCGGAAACACGGCGTTAGATGGGTTGGTTGTCGTCTTCTTCAACGGCAGCAATGATCTTTCGTACGCTGCTTTCGATCTTGATGGCTTCACCACCAACGGCAGCGGCTATTTCACTATCGGCAACAGCGGCGTGCCCGGCGTCGATATCACGTTTGCCAATGGCAACCTGCAGAACGGCGCCGATGCGGTTGCGTTGTACCGTGCCAATGCTTCGGACTTCCCGACCAACACCGCCGTTACCACCACGAATCTTCAGGATGCCATCGTTTATGACACGGGTCAGGCCGATGATGCCGGGTTGTTGGTTCTGCTCAATGCCGGTCAGCCGCAGGTTGATGAATCGGCGCTCGGCGACCCCACCACGGTCTCGATGCAGCGTTGTCCGGATGGCACTGGCGGCGCGCGTAACACTGTGAGTTACGCGTTACATGCGCCGACTTCCGACGCTCAGAATACGTGTCCGGCTGCGACGCCATCACCGTCGCCGAGTCCATCACCATCGCCAAGTCCTTCGCCATCACCGTCCCCAAGTCCGAGCCCCTCGCCCAGCCCGAGTGTGTCGCCGACGCCGACGGTGCCAATCGTCATCAGTGAGTTCCGCACCCGTGGCACGGGTGGCGCCAGTGATGAATTTGTCGAGCTCTACAACAACAGCGATTCCGTAGTCGATATCGGTGGTTTGAAGATTCGTGGTTCGAATAACACCGGCTCAACGCTAACAAACAAACTGACTATCAACACAGGCACGATGATCCCGGCTCGTGGTCACTTCCTGGCCGTTAACTCCGGTGGTTACAGCGGCAGTGTGGCAGGCGACCAGACCTATACCAGCGGCATCGCCGATGATGGTGGTATTGCAGTTACCTTTGGCGACAATTCGATAATCGATCAGGTGGGTATGAGCTCAGGCTCCGGCTTTATCGAAGGGACAAATCTGGCTCCTCTGACAAGTGATGCCAACCAAAGTTACGAACGTAAGCCTGGCGGCAGCAGTGGCAGCACCCAGGATACGGGTAACAACTTCAACGACTTTGCGTTGCTGACGCCAAGCGATCCGCAAAACTTGAGCAGCGCCCCGACACCCGGAGCCTCGCCTAGCCCAAGTCCATCACCGAGCCCATCACCGTCCCCCAGCCCGAGTCCATCGCCCAGCCCGAGTCCATCGCCGAGCCCAAGCCCGTCGCCAAGCCCGAGTCCAACGCCCTCGCCCGTAACAAAGATCTCGATCAGTCAGGTATACGGTGCTGGAGGTAATGCCGGCGCTACATTCACCAACGATTTCATTGAGATATTCAACGCGGGGAATACCCCGGTGGATCTAACCGGCTGGTCGGTTCAGTATGCTGCCGCAACCAGTGGATCATGGGCGGTTACGAATCTCACTTCCGTAATGCTGCTTCCCGGTCACTATTACCTAATTCAGGAAGCGGGAGGTGCCAACGGAGCGGCACTGCCGACACCAGATGCAACCGGGTCGATTAGCATGGCGGCTGGCGCAGGAAAAGTCGCGTTGGTGAACACGACCACAGCGCTAAGCGGGACTTGTCCAGTGGGCGCCATGATTGTCGACTTGGTCGGCTACGGACCAACAGCAAACTGTTTTGAAGGTGCAGGACCGGCGCCCGCTCCAGGTACTACGACTGCCGACATACGCGCAGGTGGCGGCTGCACTGACACCAACGTAAACTCTGCAGACTTCACCGCTGCTCTTCCGACACCCCGGAATACTTTATCGGCGACTAATCAATGTCCCGGAACAGTGGCTGAACCAGCACTCACTTTCTCCCAGGTGCTATGGCGGGAAGTTCTTCTAGCAGTAGCGAGATTCGTTACATAGCGGACGGACGCGCCATTAACCATTCATTGAATCCATCGGCTCGTTCGGTCTCAAACCGACTTTCTTCTTCAAACTTGAGTACTGGGTTAGCGAAACACTGACTTCAGAGCTTCTTGCAAAACTCCTCTCATTCACACCCGGTTTCAACCGGGTGTGTAAGTTACCGAAAAATACTCTAACCGTTTTAACGGTTTCCACCTCAAACTAAGCGAAAACCGTTGAAACGGTTAAAGCGTCTCGCATAAGTGTTACCACCCGGTTGAAACCGGGTGTGAATGAGAGGAGTTTTACAAGAGGCTCTGACGTCTGTGCTACTCATTTTATAACGCCGGTTAACGGGCTGGAGGCGCTGGCGTAGAGGCGTTTCGGCATCCGACCGGCCAGGTAGGCAAGTCTTCCTGCTTCAATAGCCAGTTTCATCGCGGTTCCCATCCGCTCCGGATCCTTCGCTTCAGCAATAGCCGTGTTCATCAACACTGCGTCGGCGCCTAATTCCATTGCGATTGCTGCGTCACTGGCGGTACCCACGCCGGCGTCGACAATGATCGTTGCATCCGGTAGCTGCTCGCGCATAATTCGCAGGTTCGCAGGGTTCTGAATTCCCAGTCCAGATCCGATGGGAGCAGCAAGCGGCATAACCGCTGGACAGCCTGCATCAAGCAGCTTCTTAGCCATTATTAAGTCGTCCGTGAAATAAGGCAGTACTACAAAGCCCTCACTAACCAGTACGCGAGCTGCCTCCAGCGTTTGCTCGTTATCCGGAAACAGCGTCGTCTGATCGCCAATGACTTCGAGCTTGATCAAATCAGTCTCAAGCGCTTCACGCGCGAGCCGGGCGGTGCGAATAGCATCTTCGGCGGAATAACATCCGGCAGTGTTGGGAAGAATTTGAAGTGACCGATCGAGATGATCCAGAAATGACTCGCTACTGCGATCAAGTGGCACTCGTCTGACAGCGACCGTCACCATTTCGGCGCCAGAAGAACGGTGCGCTGCTTTCATTTCCTCGTAGCTGCGATACTTACCGGTACCGATAATCAGACGAGAATTGAAAACACGATTGCCAATTACTAATTGTTCAGTTTGAGCTGTTGCAACTGTCGACATTATTTCTTGTTCTTTGTACTTAGTTCTTAGTTCTTTGTAAATCTTCGTTTTGGAGCCTTGGATGTCACGGCGGGTTAAGCCTACTACGTTCCAGTCACAAAGCACTAAGAACAAAGCACCAAGGACAAAGTACTACGCCGCTATCCGCCACCCACGAAGTGAACAATCTCAATCTTGTCACCTTCCCGCAAGATCGAATTGGCCCACTCGGCACGTCGAATGACTTTCTGATTCAACTCGATCGCGACTCGCTCACGCGGAATCGAAAGATTCGTCAACAACTCTTCGAGAGATGCTTCCTGACTTATCTCCCGAGATTCCCCATTGACCTGAACCAGCACTTTGCTTACCTCAACCGGGGTGGATTACGCGTCGCGTCTCAATCGTTGCTCCGGCCGTCGTAGCCTTAATCACTATAGCAGCGCGACCCGAGGAAAACTTTGGAATACGCGTACTCACCGAAGCAACGCCATGCCGGTTTGTCTTCAAAGACAAGATGACAGGACGAAAAGCTGTGCCCAGTACTTTCACCGAAACTGCAGCCGATACTGGCGCCTCGCCGCTCGAAGAAACCTGCGACACACATACCTCCATTTCAATGGCATCGCCGCCGCGGAAGTCCTTTTCGCCGGCTAGAAAGATGCGCAAACCTTCTTCTACCCGTGGCGCTTCAGCCTGAGGCGAATGTCTTCGTGAATCATAAACCGTGTAAGCCGAAGGTCTCGAAGGCCGGCGTGGTATCTCCTGAGTACTGTCAAACGAACCCGCAACTGGAAGTTGAGGTTCAGCCTGCGGAATACTTTCGACTGACGGCGGCTGTGGCTGGTAACTCGGTTCCGGTTTAGTCACGGCTGACGGCGCCTGCGGTTGATAGGTCGGCTCCGGAATACCCTCAAACTCCAACGGTGGTGGTGGTTGATAAGTCGGTTCAGGAATACCCTCGAACTCCAGCGGCGGCGGTTGATAGGTCGGTTCAGGATTGCCTTGGAAAGAAGAACTTTCGGCCTCAGCGGGTTTTGAAAATGTTTCAAACGACGTTTCCGAGTAGACAGGGTCAGGCCGCGAAGCTTCGTGAGGAGTCTCGGCCGGAGGGGTTAAGGCCGCTGGCATAGTAAGGGGCCCAGTCCTCGACTGAGCATTCATCTTCTTCAAGTCCTCGATACGTCCAGCATTAATCGCAGCGCAGATCAGCCGATGCTGTCGCTGCAGCCTTTCCGCCAACACCACCTCGTCAAAGCCGGCGGCGATCAAATCCTGATAAGAAGATCGCTTGCTCGCTAAGATCGCGCCTCCGGAATAAACCAGCGAGAGAAGCAAGGGTGAGTCGAGACCCTTATCCTCAGTCTGCACATGATAGACAACGCCATCATGCTCAACGTCTGTGTTGTATCCGGTAATCATTTGTGCGAGAAGTGTTTTCCGATTTGAATCAGGATGCACTTTTACGTGTGCGCATCTGAGCGTCTCCTCGAACTTAACACACGCGTTTTTTGGGGGTCAAACATAATGATTAGACCGCCGTTTTGACGGACTTGATGTTGCTTGACACCCCCTGTCAGTTGCTCTAGGATTCGCTTGTACAATGATTCTCAATCTCAATTTGATTGTGATCGATGGCGGTCGAGGTCTGCTTGAATCGACTCGGGAGGAGCAAGCGTAGATGGCGCCCTTCAACCTCATCGATTACCTTCCGATCCTGCTGATATTCATCGTCGCCGCAGGCTTCGCGATCGTTAATATCTTCATATCGCAATTCATCGGTCAGCGAAAACGCACTCGCACCAAAATGATGCCGTACGAGTGCGGTAAAGATCCGGTTGGCTCGGCTCACGAGCGCTTCTCCGTGAAGTTCTATTTGATCGCGATGATTTTTATCTTGTTCGATATTGAAGTCATCTTTCTCGTACCGTGGGCGGTTGTTTTCAAGACGCTCGCGGGGCCAGCCTACCAGCTCAAGAATTTAGTTTATCTTGAGATGATGTTTTTTATCGCGCTGCTCGCAGCAGGATTGGTGTATGTCATTAAGAAAGGCGTGCTTGATTGGGGTCAGCGTGCACGCCAGGAAGCGGAAGCCGAAGGCCGGGCTCTTGCTGCAGTTGAGTTGAAGCAGCACGCCGCCAAAGCAAAGACAGCGGCTTGAGGGATTTATGGGACTCGAGAATATTTTAGGCGAAGCTTTACCGGAAGTTCTGACTACGCGTCTCGATTCGGTCATCAATTGGGCACGCAAGTCCTCGTTGTGGCCGGCAACCTTTGGCCTCGCTTGTTGTGCCATCGAAATGATGAACGCAACGTCGGCTCGTAACGACCTGGCCAGATTTGGAGCAGAAGTTTTTCGAGCGAGCCCGCGTCAGGCTGACGTAATGATCGTCTCGGGTCGAGTTTCACGAAAGATGGCTCCGGTATTGAGACGCATTTACGATCAGATGCCGGAACCGAAGTGGGTCATTTCAATGGGCGCCTGCGCTACCTCGGGCGGCGTCTTTGACAACTATGCAATCGTGCAGGGCGTAGACAAGATTGTGCCGGTTGATGTGTATATTCCCGGCTGTCCGCCCCGTCCTGAAATGTTGATTCACGCCGTAATGATGTTGCAGGACAAAGTGATGAAGGAATCGGTTCGCGACCGCAAAGACATTCCGGAAGAAGAAGCAAGACAGGCTTTCGCTCCCGGAACACTGCCCGTAACTGACGGCTCAACCGTGAACGTACCGATTTCGCCTGAGTCAAGGCCATATACTATTGCTTCGCGGCATGAACGACGACGCTCTTCTTAAGATTCAGCTGGGTGCCTAGTCTTAATGAGTGAACAAGTCTCGCAGGGATCAATCAATACAGCGCCGGAATCTGGCTCAACGCCGTCCCAAGTGGTGACGGCGTTACAGCGTGACCATCCGGAATGGATCGGCGACGTCTCCGAGGCTCTCGGCGAAGTGACGGCGATTGTGCCTCGTGAATTCATCACCACCGTTTGCGCCGAGCTGAAGGCAGGACCGTCACGATTCGATTTCCTTGCGGATCTCTGTGGCGTCGACCGCGGCGTCGAAGAAGAGCCTCGGTTTGAGGTGAACTATCACCTCTTCTCAACGACGACCTATCAGCGATTGCGATTAAAGGTGCTTGTTACTGAGCAGGACGCTCATGTGCCGACCGTAACCGGCGTATGGCGTACCGCGAATTGGCACGAGCGTGAGACCTACGACCTGGTCGGCGTCATATTTGATGGCCATCCGGATTTGAGAAGGATACTGCTGCCGGACGATTGGCAGGGTCACGCACTCAGAAAAGATTTTCCGCTGCGCGGCTTTGAGCCTTATGTGCTGAAATAAAAACGTTCTTTGTACTTTGTCCTTGGTTCTTTGTACTTGAGTGGAAGTCATGGCCGTGGTTGCCACTCAAACACAAAGAACAAAGTACAAAGAACTAAAAACAGAATTGATCAATTAAACGAATGAGCTCTGTCGTAAATCTTCCACCCCAGGTCGAGGTCGTCGATCAGCCGCTGGACACGCAGATGACGATCTCGATGGGTCCGCAGCATCCGTCGACACACGGCGTCTTGCGCGTCGAGCTCGTTCTTGATGGCGAGATGGTAGTGAAGGCGACTCCCGATATCGGTTATCTCCATACCGGGATGGAAAAGCTCTTTGAATATAAAAAGTATCAGCAAGGCATCGTCATCACCGATCGCATGGATTATCTCAATCCTTTGGGCAACAATCTTGCCTACGTGATGGCAGCGGAAAAGCTCCTCGGGCTCGAGATTCCCGAGCGAGCGCAAACGATCCGCGTGCTCTTCTGCGAACTGCAGCGCATTGCCTCCCACCTCGTCTGGCTCGGCACGCACGCGCTCGATATCGGCGCGATGACGGTCTTCTTTTACTGCTTTCGAGAGCGCGAGAAGATACTGAATCTTATCGAAGCAGCTTCGGGAGGAAGATTAACGCCGTCGTATTTTCGCATCGGCGGCTTGATGATGGACCTCCCCGCTGGTTTTGAAAATCGCGTGAAGCAGTTCCTCAATGACTTTCCGAGTGCACTGAAAGATTTTCAAAAGCTACTGACCGGCAACAGGATTTTTCAGAAGCGAACCCAGGATGTCGGCCGCATTTCAGCTGTAGACGCAATCGACTGGGGCTTGTCCGGGCCATGCCTACGAGGCAGCGGCGTGCAGCTCGATATTCGTCGAGCCAATCCCTACACCGGATACGAAACCTACGATTTCGAAATTCCGATCGAACATGACGGTGATGTTTGGGCTCGATATCTAGTGCGTCTGCGTGAGATGGAAGAGTCGCACAAAATTGTCGCGCAGGCGCTGTCTCGCTTGAGGCCCGGGCCAGTCAAAGCAGACGCCCCCAAAGTTGTGCTGCCTGATCGCGAAGCGATGAAGCGTCACATGGATGCGCTGATTCATCACTTCTTAATCATCGCCGAAGGATTTGATATTCCGCCGGGCGAGGTTTACCACCCGATCGAAGCCTCGAAAGGCGAGCTCGGCGTGTACATGAAGTCGAATGGCGGGCCCAAACCGGAGCGCGTTCATTTCCGTGGACCAAGCTTCGTAAATCTGTCCGCCCTACCTGATCTCGCGAAAGGCGCGATGATTGCCGACATCGTCGCCATTATTGGATCACTGGATATCGTACTTGGGGAGATTGATCGGTAGATCGTTTTGTAGGGGCGGACCTATGTGTCCGCCCTGGATTGAGCTGCATTCGGCGTAGGGCAGACACACAGGTCTGCCCCTACAAATTGCCCTTGGAGTCAACTGATCGGAATGAGTCAGCAGCTATTACAAATCAAGCCTCTATCTCAACCAGTTCATCTTGGGGTTGAGCCGGCGACGTTTTCGGCCGAAATTGAAGCCGAGATTGATCGCCATCTCGCCAAATATCCGGTGAAGCGGTCAGCGATTTTGCCTTTGATGTTCATCGTGCAGCGAGAGCGTGGGTATCTCGATCCAGCAGGAGTTTTGTATCTCGCTAATCGCCTGGGACTGCGCATCACGGACATTTGGGAAGTAGCTACTTTCTACTCGATGATCCAGACCAACCCGGTCGGGAAATATCACATTCAGATTTGTAAGACGCTGTCATGCAAAATCCTGGGCGAGCCAAAGATTACCGAGCATGTTTGTAACAAGCTCGGAATCAAACCGGGAGAAACAACGACGGATGGTCGATTCACTGTTTCACTCGTCGAATGTCTTGGCTCCTGCGGAACCGCGCCGATGTTTCAGCTTAACTTTGATTACCACGAGAATCTGACTCCCGAGAAAGTCGATCAGATTCTGGACACGTTGCCTTAGCACGAGAGCATATGCGGATAGAAGCCATCGGTTGTGAACCCCTGCAGCTGCGGCGAGTTCATTTGGAGAACTCGCACACACTGGACGTGTACCAGCGCAACGGTGGCTATGAAGCGATTAAGAAAATGCTCGACTCGATGTCGCCGAACGACGTCATTGAGGAAGTAAAGAAGTCAGCTCTGCGCGGACGCGGCGGCGCCGGATTTCCGACCGGGCTCAAATGGAGCTTTGTGCCCAAGGATTCGCCGAAACCGAAATACGTCGTCTGTAATGCCGACGAATCGGAGCCGGGGACTTTCAAAGATCGTTACCTGATGGAACGCGATCCGCACATGCTGATCGAAGGCATGCTGATCGCCGCCTACGCGCTGGGCGCGAAGGTGAACTACATCTACACGCGCGGCGAATACAAGTATCTGATCGACATCATGGACGTGGCTCTTGCTGAAGCTCGGGCCGCGGGATTGCTTGGCGAAAAGATTCTGGGCACCGACTTCTCCTGCGAGATTCATACGCACACTGGCGCCGGAGCCTACATTTGTGGTGAAGAGACGGCACTGCTTAGCTCGCTTGAAGGTAATCGCGGACATCCGCGCATGAAGCCTCCCTTCCCTGCGGTCTCCGGTCTTTACGCTTGCCCGACAGTTGTTAACAACGTCGAGACCCTGACGGCTGTGCCAGACATCATCAAGATGGGTGGCGCGGCCTATCAAAAGCTCGGCACTGAAAAAAGCGGCGGCACGAAATTGTGGTCCGTATCCGGTCATGTGAATTCTCCGGGCGTCTATGAACTGCCGATGGGCTACGACGACATGGAGAAGTTCATCATGGAGGACTGTGGCGGCATCTCAAACGGGCGCAGTTTGAAGGCTGTCATACCCGGCGGCTCTTCGGTATACATCATGCGAGCGAGCGACATCGTCGGCAAAGATGTGCGCATGGATTACGAGGGACTCGTGGCCGGCGGCTCGAGTGTTGGCTCGGGCGGTTTCATCGTGATGGACGATACAGTCGACATCTTTGAATCGACCAAGAACCTGACTGAGTTTTACAAACACGAGTCGTGTGGATGGTGTACGCCTTGTCGCGAGGGCACTGACTGGCTCGTCAAGATTTTCAAACGCATTGAGGGCGGCGACGGACGCGTCGATGATCCGCAGTTGTTGCTGGATCTCTGCGACAACATTGAGGGCAAGTCGTTTTGTCCGCTCGGCGATGCGGCTTCATGGCCAATTCAGTCTGCGGTGAAGAGATTCCCGGAAGACTTTAGGAAACGACTCGAGGGAAACAACGGCAATCCGTGATTTGCGAGGTTGTGATATGACCGAAGAAGAGTATCTCAAAATGCGCAATCTCCTGAATTCGGTGATTGAGCAGCAAGCAACTTTTGCTGAGAATCAGGCAAAAGTTGAAGCCCGTACAACTAACCTTGAAATTAAGATGGAGCGCAACGCGGAAGCAATTGCGGCCCTTCTGACTCTGGCCCAAATGCACGAACAAGAGATTACGAAGATCAATGAGCGTCTGGACCAAAGGTTTTCCGAAGTTGCACAAAGATTTCATGAAATTGGAGAGAAAACCGCCGAGACCGATGAAAGGATAAATGCCTTGGTCAATGTGGTTGAACGGTATATCAGCAAGAACTAGTTATTTGTCGGCCAAAGGAGTGGATCATGGTTTTTAACGTGACGATAGACCGAGACGAAGACGGGGAATGGATTGTCGAATGCCCTTCGATCCCGGGATGCGTAAGCCAGGGCAAGAGCAAGGAAGAAGCATTGGAGAACATTAAGGATGCAATCAAACTCTGCTTGCAAGTGCGTTCTGAAAAAGGTCTGCCTCTGATAATGAAGCCGAGCGAGTTATCTCATTCACACCGGGCTTCAGCCCGGTGAGTGAACGCAATAGGAAACCTGTAACCGTTTTAACGGTTTCTAACTGCGGTCCGCGATCGAAGCCGTTAAAACGGTCTTTAGCTATTAACAGTGTTTCCTTTTCGCCGGGCTGAAGCCACGGCGTGAATGAGAAGGCAACGTTAGTTGAAATAATCAATGTCCACTGAACTCATAAAACTAACCATCAACGGTAAAGACCTCCAGGTCGCGAAGGGTGCGCGGCTGATCGAGGTCTGCCGCGATAACGGCTTCGATATTCCCTCGTTCTGCTACTACTCCGACCTCGCGCTGCAGGCCTCGTGTCGAATGTGTCTGGTGCGCATTGAAAAGATGCCCAAGCTGCAGACGTCCTGCACCATCACCTGCACCGACGGGATGGTCGTAACCACACAAAGCGAAGAGGTCGAAAAAGCCCAGCGCGGAATGATGGAATTCCTCCTGGCCAACCATCCGCTTGATTGTCCAGTTTGCGACCGCGGCGGCGAGTGCGAGTTGCAGGAAATGACTTTCGACTGGGGTGGATTGGAAGAACGATTCACTGAGAAGAAAAACTATTACGCGGAGAGATACTTGTCCCCCATGGTCGCCAACGATCCGCAGCGCTGCATATTGTGCAAACGCTGCACGCGAGTCTGCGACGAATGGATGGGCGAAGATGCGATTGAAGCCGGCGGCCGCGGAGCACATACCGTAATCGGCACCTATGGAGGCTGGCTCGATTGCTCGCAATGCGGGAACTGCATTGAAGTATGTCCAACCGGAACCTTGCTCGACGCGACTTATCGCCATCAGGCTCGTCCCTGGGAGTTGGCCCAGACAGTCTCGACCTGTTCCTACTGCTCCGATGGGTGTCAGATGTCACTCGGCACTCGCGCCGGTGAGTTGATGCGCGTGGTTGCTCGCGATCGTTACGTGAACGGCTTGAATGGAGAATTCCTCTGCATCAAAGGCCGCTTCGGACATCCATACGTTAATCATGAAGATCGCATACGCACGCCACTAATTCGTTACAAGAAAGGCGGAAAGCTGCTTCCGGCCACGTGGGATGACGCTATCAAACATGTCGCGCAGAAGCTCGACAAGATTGCTGACGAGCACGGCCGGAACGCCATTGGCGTAATCGGTAGCCCGCGTCTCACTAACGAATCGCTGTACGTGCTGAAGAAATTTGCGACTGAGCTGATTGGAACCGAGAACTATACCGTCGCTGACGCATTCGATCTCAAGCCCTTTTTCGACAATCTGACAGCTCCGTTAGCCACCCACAACGACATACGTCATGCAGCCACGATCCTGCTGTTGGGTGGCGAGCCTGAAGAGTTGCAACCGTTGACGGGCAAACAAATTCGTCAGGCAGTCCGGAATGGCGGCGCTAAACTGATCGTCGCCAACAGCACACCCATTCGTTTGCGCGAGCAAGCTTCTCAGTTCATTCACATTCGGCCGGGATCTGAGGATGCGTTCGTGCTTGCCCTCGCGGGCGCCGATAACGACGCTGTGATCTTACGAAAGCTCGGCATCGATGCGGCGGGACTCGAACTACTTCGCCGCGCGATTACGGACACTCAGGGAGATTTGGTCATAGTCTTTGGCGGTGAGCTTAGTCCAACCGCGCTCGGCGTATTAGCTCAGCTTGCAGGCTCGCTCACAAATGAATCGCGACGCGTGCTGGTTCATCCGCTTCCGCTCTACAACAACAGTATCGGCGCGCTCGACATGGGAATGATGACCGGGGCGACGAATGTTAACGAGTTGCTCGATAGTACCGGGCAATCGGTGCGCGCGTTGTATATCGCTGGGAGTCTTTTGCCCGAGCATCTAAGCGGGCATGAAGAGTCGCTTGGTGGGCTCGACTTTTTGGTGGTGCAGGAACTGTTTGAAACTGAAACAACCAAACATGCCGATGTGGTTCTGCCTGCGGCGTCGTGGGCTGAGGTTGACGGCACGTTCACGAACAATGATGGCTTCGTTCAACGCGTGCGGCAATCGATTCAGCCGGTGCATCAGGCGAAACCGGATTGGATGATTATCGATCAACTGGCGCGCGAGCTCGGCTTGGACTTTGGATTTGGTATGTCGCCCAGCGCCGTCTTCAACGAGATCAGCAGTAACGTGGAATCATATTCCGGGCTTCGCTATCCCCTTTTGAAAGATGAATCGAAGCCGGTTCAGGTCAGGCACAAATTGGCCGATCGACACGATCTCAGCAGCCAACTGGCGGCCCTGCAGCGTTTGGTGGAAAGTCTCGATGAAACGGCGTCGAAGTACGATGCCACTCCACGAGTTGGACATGAGCTGTTCAAGTTACGAACGCTGACAGAAAAGGTAGCGCAGTTTCATCTATTGGCTGGCGGCAACCCCCGGCCCGATAACATAAACGTTTCGCCCCTGTACCAGATAACGGGAATTAGCTGATACCTGATTGCTGATACCTGATTGCTGATTGCTGAATGCGGATTGCTGATTTAGAAAGCCGGAGCAGATTAGGAGCTCGCTAGCTTGTAATCTGCATTCCGCATTCAGCAATCCGAAATCTTCCTATGGACAACCCGCTCATCCATTCACTGTTGGTCATTGTCGCCATCACGATCGCGTTTCTCTCGATCATGTTGCTGGTTGCGGCCACGGTGCTGGCTGAGCGCCGGGTGCTTGGATTCATTCAGGGTCGTCTTGGTCCTAATCGAGTTGGTTACGGTGGAGTGCTTCAGCCATTTGCTGACTTCATCAAGACGATGATGAAGGAAGATCTGGTTCCCGACCAGTCAACCAAGTTCGTCTTTTTGCTTGCGCCCACGGTTGCGGTGATAACTGCGATCATGGCCATTATCGTTTACCCGTTTGGCCCCACCATTAATCTTCCCTTCATCGGTCCAATCGCGCTGCGGATAGCGCAATTCGACGTAGCCTTGCTTTACGTTTTGGGTGTTACTTCAGTCGGGGTTTATGGCATCGCCCTGGCCGGCTGGTCTTCCAACAACAAGTACAGCTTGATGGGAGGGTTGCGTTCCTCGGCCCAATTGATTTCTTACGAGCTGGCGCTCGGGTTGGCGCTTATCGGCGTGATCTTGATGAGTGGAACGCTGGACATTTATGAAATCGTCCAGCAGCAATCAGGCGCCTGGGGCATGCACTGGAACATTATCTATCAGCCGATTGGATTCATAGTCTATCTAATCGCAGCTATCGCTGAAACCAATCGCGTGCCATTCGATCTTCCGGAAGCTGAAACCGAGTTGGTTGCGGGATTCCACACCGAGTACAGCTCTATCAAGTTCCTGCTTTTCTTTAACGCCGAATACATCAACATGATCACTGTGTCGATGTTGGCGACTTCGCTGTTCTTAGGCGGCTGGAACGGACCGGGTGTCGCGACGTTTCCGATACTGGGCTTGTTCTACTTTGCCGGCAAGATTCTGTTCTTTCTTTTTCTGTACATCTGGCTGCGCGGAACGTTGCCGCGTTTTCGCTTCGATCAGTTGATGAACTTTGGCTGGAGGTTTTTGATGCCTCTGGCGCTGATAAATATCTTTCTGACTGCGACTGTGCAGGCTTATGCCGGGGACTTCTTGAACTTGTTTAGGTGACTTCGGAATGTTGATGTCGTTGATGTTTATTCTGTTTGGTGGTCTGGCGATCGGCTGTGCGCTCGCAGTGGTGCTGCAGCGTAATCCACTCTACAGCGCCATTTCATTAATCGGTGTCTTTATCTCGTTATCGAGTCTTTACCTGATGCTCTCAGCGCCGTTCATCGCAGCCGTGCAAATCATCGTTTACGCGGGCGCCATCATGGTGCTGGTGGTATTCGTGATCATGTTGCTGAACGTGGAAGCCGAAGAGCGCAAGCGGCCTCGTCTCACTTTTCTGTTTCCGGTAGCTGCGCTGCTTGCTTTCGTTTTGATCGGAGAAGTCGCATTCATTCTTTACTCAGTTAAGCCGGCGCGTACTCCCGGTCCGGCTGACATCGGATTGACCAAGTCGATCGGCGTAGGACTCTTTACCACGTACCTCCTCCCGTTTGAGATCACCTCGATCCTTTTGTTGATGGCGCTCGTAGGCGCGATCACACTCGCTCGACGCACTGAAATCTTGAGTTCGGTGTCCCGGCTCATGACGGGTCCTTACGTGCCGCCGCCAGAGCGTGAAGAGCCCATAATCAAAGCAGTGGAGGAGACCAGCTGATGATGGATGGGCCGCAACTTTCCTGGTACCTCGTGCTTTCGGCGATCCTGTTCACGATTGGCGTCGTGGGAGTGATTACCAAGCGCAATGTCATCGCGATGTTCATGTGCATCGAGCTGATGCTCAACGCCGTCAATCTTACGTTCGTCGCCTTTTCGAGCTTTTTCCGCGACGTCACCGGACAACTCTTCGTTTTTATTGTAATGACAGTGGCCGCCGCCGAAGCCGCAGTCGGCCTCGGCATCATCATCGCGATCTTCCGCAATCGTGAATCGCTCGATGTGGATGAGGCAAGTATTTTGAAAATGTAAAAAACGTTCTTTGTTCTTTGTCCTTTGTTTTCGTGGCCAGCTTGAACGCATCAACTAACGTTAGTTGCAAGCACAAAGAACAAAAAACAAAGGACTAAGAACAAGAAAAGACATTTAGGTGCCCGAAACTAACTTACTAAGTCTAATAATCTTCGCGCCGCTGGCGGGCGCGGCGATCAATTGGTTTATCGGCAAGCGTGTGCGCAGCGAGGGCTTTATCGGGCTCGTGGCCTGCGGAGCTGTCGGTATTTCGACGGTTGTAGCTTTCTATTTGTTCTTCAAGTCTGACGGCGCCCTTCATTCTGAAAAGCCACTCCTCGATCATCTTTGGACCTGGATTCAAGTTGGCCGCTTTCGAGCCGACTTCGGACTCGGAATGGATCGCCTGAGCGGAGTCTACGCACTCTTCGTAACTTTTGTCGCCCTGCTGATTCATATTTTCGCCGTCGGCTACATGCGAGGTGACCCGGGGTTCTATCGCTTCTTCGCGTACCTGAATCTGTTCATGTTCTCGATGCTGACACTCGTGCTTGGCGACAACTTTCTTCTGATGTTTGTCGGCTGGGAAGGAGTGGGGCTCTGTTCGTACCTGTTGATTGGTTACTACTTCGATCGCAAAGAAGCAGGCGATGCGGCGAAGAAAGCCTTCATCACCAATCGAGTCGGTGATTGGGGCTTTGTGTTGGGCATTATGCTGATCTTTGCGCTCACGGGCTCGATTAGCTTCTTCGATAAAGGTCCAGAGGTGGTGAGCGCGCTCCATACGATCGGCGGGATGGCGCCCGAGCCTTTTCTCTGGAAGACCATTTGGGCCGGCGGCATAACCTCGATCGCGGTCCTGTTGTTCATCGGAGCCACCGGAAAGAGCGCGCAGATACCGTTGTTTGTTTGGCTGCCGGATGCGATGGCCGGTCCCACTCCGGTTTCAGCTTTGATTCACGCCGCCACCATGGTGACCGCCGGCGTCTACATGATCGTTCGTTGCAATGCGATCTTCAGCCACGCGCCCACAGCGATGTTCATCGTGGCGATCGTCGGCGCAGCTACGGCGTTGTTCGCAGCCACGATTGGCCTCGGACAAAACGACATCAAGAAAGTCCTGGCGTATTCGACGATCTCTCAACTGGGGTACATGTTCCTCGCCTGCGGATTGGGAGCGTTCGTCGCGGCAATCTTCCACGTCATCACACATGCTTTCTTCAAAGCGCTTCTCTTCCTCGGTTCCGGCTCGGTCATCAATGGCATGCATCACGAGCAGGACATGCGTCTCATGGGTGGGCTGAGAAAATACATGCCCATTACTTTTGCAACGATGTTCATGGGATGGCTGGCGATCTGCGGCATCCCGATTTGGGCCGGCTTCTTCTCGAAAGACGAGATTCTTTGGAAGGCCTGGAGTACGCGAGTGCTTGGAGTTGGCGCCGCAGCGCTACCCAATGGCGCGGCCAAGGCTCTGTGGTTCATCGCAGCGCTGACGGCGTTGCTAACCGCAATTTACATGACGCGGTTGATGGTCATGACGTTCTTTGGATCCGAGCGTTTCCGAGAAAGCTCCGCCGAACATCATGATGACCACTCAGCCCATCACCAGGATGGCGAGGCTGCGCACGGGCACGGCATTCACGAACCGCATGAATCGCCTTTGCTCATGACGGCGCCTTTAATTGTTCTCGCGGTGCTTTCAACCATTGGAGGCTTTATCGGCGTCTCCCATGCAGTCGGCTCATTGGTGCTGAGCCACCCGACCAACTATCTCGAACGCACGCTTGAGCCGATTTTTGAGACTGGAGAAGCAACTGAGCGAACGGAAGAAGTCGAGTTTCTTTCGCCTCCGCCGCAGCCGCACGACGGTGAGCCAGCGGCAGCCGCCCTCGGCAGCACGCACGCGACCGCAGAAACACATTCAGCAGCTGAAGTCAGCGAAGAACGCATGCTGGCAGGGCTCTCGGTTCTGATTGCGGCGGCTGGCATTGGACTCGGATTTTGGATCTATGCCCGGCGGCCGCTCCTGGCGATGCCTCGAATTATCGAGAACAAATATTACGTGGACGAGATCTACGACGCCACTGTCATTCAGCCAATTCACAAGACCTCGCGAGAATTCCTATGGAAGATATTTGACCAGGAAGTTATTGACGGGCTACTCCATGGATTGGGCAAGGTTGTTACCGAGGCTGGTGGATTGGTGCGCTACCTGCAAATCGGATTTGTCCGCAGCTATGCGGCGATCATCCTGGTTGGAGCGCTCGCACTGATTAGTTTCTTTGGTTATTTCATAGTGCGACTAAAGTAGAACGGACTTCGGTCTGTTCACAACTACGATGAAGACTTCTAAACGGGATGGCGAATTCAGACCCACACGGATCCCGCTAAGGTCAAGTCGCATTGAACGCCAGTTGATGACAGAAAACAGATAGTGACTTGGGTCGCAAATACACAGACTGAAGTCTGTGCTACTTAGAACATGCAGCAACATTTGCTGACCATTCTTATCCTGCTGCCAGTCATCGGCGCAATCGCGCTGGCGGGCTATAGCCTTATTCCCAGCCGGCGAGAAGAGCATTATCGCTGGATAGCGCTGGTAGTCTCGCTGGCGACGTTTGCCGCGTCGTTGTTGTTGCTCCGCGGCACTGGTGGAGCGATTGCGGAGTTCCGCTTTGAAGAGAACGTTTCCTGGATTGGCGCCATTGGCGCTCGTTATCACGTCGGTGTCGATGGCATAAGCCTCTGGCTGGTGCTGCTCACCACTTTGCTGATGCCAATCGCGGTTTTGTCCAGTTGGACAGCGATCGTAAAACGCCAGCTTGCCTACTACGCCTTCATGCTGATTTTGCTTTCAGCAATGATCGGCGTGTTCGTTTCGCTTGACCTCTTATTGTTTTATTTGTTCTTCGAAGCGTCGCTCGTGCCCATGTTCCTTTTGATTGGAATTTGGGGCGGCGAACGCCGCGTTTATGCTGCGGTCAAGTTTTTCATTTACACCGCCGTCGGCAGCCTGTTGATGCTGGTCGCCATCATTTCGCTTTACTTCGTCTTTGACTCATTCGATTACGTCACGATTCTCGAAGCTCTACGGCAAGGAAATGCTTCCCTTTCTCCTACAGCCCAGTTCTGGCTCTTCATTGCCTTCGCATTCGCTTTCTGTATCAAGGTGCCTTTGTTTCCTTTTCATACCTGGCTGCCCGACGCACACACCGAAGCTCCTACGGCAGGTTCGGTAATTTTGGCGGGCGTGCTTCTGAAAATGGGGACCTACGGACTACTGCGCTTTAACCTCGGGATGTTTCCTGAGACTGCCAAGAGGCTGGCGCCGCTTCTGATCGTGCTCGCCGTAATCGGAATCATCTATGGAGCCTTGGTAGCGATGGTCCAGCCTGATGTGAAGCGGCTGGTCGCCTACTCATCAGTCAGTCACATGGGCTTTGTGGTGCTCGGAATCTTTTCCTTCACCGAGTTAGGAATGCAAGGCGCGCTGTATCAGATGCTCAATCACGGCGTTTCAACCGGAGCCTTGTTCCTATTCGTAGGCATGATTTACGAGCGTCGTCACACGCGCATGATTAGCGAGTTCGGTGGGCTCGCTACGTCAATGCCATGGTTTTCGGCACTGCTGGTAATCACCTCGCTCTCATCAGTAGGACTGCCGCTGTTGAATGGCTTCGTTGGTGAGTTTCTGATTCTGATTGGGAGCTGGGTATCGCCTGCGATTGCGCCGCTTCACATCGTCATCGATCGTCTGGGAATCGCAACCGGTTACTTTAATCCGATGCGAGTGCTGACCATGTTGGCAGCTACCGGGGTCATCTGGGCAGCGGTCTACATGCTTTGGATGTTGCAGCGAGTTATCTTTGGCAAAATCACGAATCCAAAAAATGCTTTACTGAGCGATCTGAACGCGCGTGAAATCGGGCTCTTGATTCCTCTGCTGGTGCTTATGTTTGTGATGGGATTATTCCCAGGGCCGTTTCTGGATCGATCGAAAGCAAGCGTTGAAGCGGTACGCACCCGCGTCGTAGGTCAGGCAGGTGGCGCGGTGGTAACAATCACAGGAAATTCGAAGGTATCGAAAGACAATAAATGATTCCGGTCTTGGCGCTACAACTTAATCCGGCTGACGTGAACCTTGGCCTGATCTTGCCTGAGGTGATCGTGTGCCTGGCCGGCGTCGTAATCATGATGGTTGACGCCTTCGTGAAACCAACCCAACGCTGGATCACCGGGGGCCTGTCACTGCTTGGCTTGACAGCGGCGGCTTTCAGTTCGCTTTCGCTGTGGACTTCCGGAGTCAGTGGCAGCCAGGCTTTCAACGGCATGATAGTGCTGGACGAGTTGCGTCTTGGTTTTACGCTGGTATTTCTGATCGTCTCGGCGCTGACCATTCTGATCTCGATGGTTTGGATTGAAGGAGAGCGCCTCCCCGCAGGCGAGTTCCACTCTTTGCTGATGTTTGCGACCGCGGGAATGATGCTGATGGCAGCTGGCGGCGATCTCGTCATCATCTTCCTTGGTCTCGAGATTCTTTCGATTGCAACCTACGTCCTCGCGGGCTTCCGTCGGACTGATGTGCGCTCCAATGAGTCGTCGCTCAAATACTTTATCCTCGGCTCATTCTCGTCGGCGTTCCTGCTTTATGGCATTGCTTTGATTTACGGAGCAACCACGACGAGCGCCGGCTTGCCTGGCACCACCAACATTGCCCTGATTGCCCAGCGTATTCCCGATGCCCAGTTCAAGCCGCTTTTATTCGCAGGCGCGGCGATGCTGCTGGTAGGATTTGGATTCAAAATCGCCACGGCTCCATTCCATATCTGGACGCCGGATGTCTACGAAGGCGCTCCAACTCCGGTAACAGCTTTCATGGCCGCCGGTCCAAAGGCAGCCGGCTTTGCTGCATTCCTAAGAGTGTTTGTGTTCGCGTTTCCTTTCGTGCTCGCGATTAATAATCAGGCCGGCTCGCTCTTGCACACAGCCTGGTTGTCAACGCTGGTAGTTCTGGCTGTCGCAACTATGTTTGTGGGTAATGTAGTCGCGATTGTGCAGAACAACGTCAAGCGCATGCTCGCTTACTCCTCGATTGCGCATGCAGGTTATGCGCTCGTGGGGTTTATCGCCGCCGGCGCAGCCAGCGACACCGATCAAAGGAACGCGGGAATTTCTTCAGTCACGTTTTATCTGCTCACCTATGCAGTGATGAATCTTGGCGCTTTCGTAATTGTCACCCTGATCGCGCGGGGCGGCGATCGGCGCACTGAAGTCGAAGACTACAACGGTATTGGCTTTCAAGCCCCGGTGCTGGCGTTCTCGCTCTCGCTGTTTCTTTTGAGCTTGCTGGGCATGCCGCTGACGGCGGGCTTTATGGGCAAGATTGTGGTATTCCGCGAGGCTCTGCGCCATGGTTATGTTTGGCTGGTGGTCCTTGCCGTTATCAACACTGCGATTTCGGCCTACTACTATCTTCGTCTCATCATCGTGATGTTCTTCCGCGAGCGCGCCACAACCTGGAGCGCGCCACGCATACCACTAAGTGCCGGCATCGCCCTCGTTATCACAATTCTCGGAGTGCTTTACCTGGGAATCTTTCCGGGCAGGATCATTGATGCCCTTCAAGCCAAACCCATTCCCGCACTGACCAGACGTTGATGAAAGCTGCTGCGAAGACTTCGCTGCGTGAACAGGCGGCCGAGATCCAGTCTCAGATGGGCGAGGCGTGGTTGCCGAGAATTTACCGCGAGCGAATTCTGAAGACGCGGACCCGGTCCTATCACTTTGGTCAATTGCCACGTAGTCCGCGCGTGGAGATTCACCACACTCTGCTGGGAGTTGAGGTCCAAATTGGGCGGCGCCGATTTCTGTGCCCTGATTTGGCTACGGCGAGATATCTGTCAGTTTTCGCGAGAGCGCGCTGTGAGGATGTCGCCATTCCCTACGACATTACTCAGGTTTCTTATTTTGCCGACGAACTGGAATCTTCGTGGCAACGAACGTTTTTAGTAATGGAGCATAATTTTGCGAATAATCCTGAGCGGGCTCGAATTGGAGGCCTGTTAATTGCTAAACTGAGGGCCGAGATTGCTGAGGCGGGCGCCGGCGCCGCAATCCCCGAGTTCAAGCAGAGTACCCGGCAGCGCAAGTAACGCTGATCTCAGATCTCAGATTTGATATCGCAGAACAAATAATTAGGAGATTCCCGATATTGTCCAACGAAACGTACCAGGTAACAGACTCGCCAGAGTCACTTCCCTTCCCATTGAGCCAACATCCATTCTGTCGCTACGAGCCCATTCAAAAGCGAATCGAAGCGATCAGGGTTCTCATCATTGATGATTTACTTCGCGACGAACGAGACCTATCGGATGTAGCTCGAAAGGAATGGGGCAAGACAGCCGCGGTGCAGCTACGACGAGAACGCCAGATTTCTGCGATGGCGATTGAGAACATCGTCAATAACGTCAAGCGCCTGGTAAAAGACCCGACGACTGAAGTGGCCCATCTCTCGAATGTTGCCCGCGCTGCTGAGGCTTTCAAACCTGACGCCATCGTACTCAGCGGCACCCTGCGTGACTTTGATTATTACGACGAGAAGATTCTCAACGGCTTCACTGACTTTATCAAAGACACCAGGATTCCAGTCCTGGCGATTTGCGGCGGTCATCAGCTGGTGGGAATGAGCTTTGGCGCTCGCGTCGTCACGCTCGATAAGCTCGAGCAGCATGAGCAACGCGACAACCGGCCGGTCGAATATCAATATCGCTTCATTCGCATCACGGCACTCAAAGATCCGATCTTTCACGATCTGACAGAAGGCTCACCGGCAGTCTGGCAAGATCCTTCTAAAGACGCGCTCATTTTGAGAGTCTGGCAAAATCACGGCCTTCAGCTCGATCGAGTCCCGGAAGGTTTTGAGTTGCTGGCAACTTCCTACCTTTGTAGAAATCAGATGATGGTCAAGCGCAATGGCGGCCAGCTGATTTACGCGGTTCAATTTCATCTCGAAAAGTCCTTTGAAGATTGGAACAAGAGCCGCACGCGCTGGGAACATCCCAATGAATCGCGCGATGGCCGGATCTTGTTTGAGAATTTTCTGCGCCTGGCGCTCGCGCATGCGCGCGAGTCAAAGAATTAAGTTTGGTTTCTGACTTTGATTTCCCTTTGCGTCGTAGCGCCTTGGCGGGAAAGTGGCTTTTGAGTCCCAAGTCTACAAACGGTTTTTCCGGCAAAGTGACAAAGACGCGAAGAGAATCTGAATCGGAACTCCCTACTCCTTGAAACCATCGCGCGCGCTCACCATCCAATCATTAGCGGAAGCTGCTCAAACTCTCGCCGATCGAGACGAGCGATTTTCGTTCGTCCTTTCGCAATACGGTCCACCGCCAATGTGGGGTCGCAAGCCGGGCTTTGTGACGCTGGTTCGCATCATCCTCGAGCAACAAGTATCGCTCGTCTCAGCAGCTTCAATGTTCAAGCGCCTCAGCACTCACATTGAGCCGTTCACACCCGAAAGATTCCTTGAACTGGGTGATTTACATTTGAGATCGCTTGGAGTGACTCGTCAGAAATCGACCTACTTGCTTGCACTTGCCGAGGCGACAGTCGCTGGCGATCTAAACAGAGTTTCACGTCTGACTGATGACGAAGCTCGACTCGCCTTGACGCGCATCAAAGGAATCGGTTCGTGGACCGCCGATATTTATCTTTTAATGGTCTTGAAACGACCGGACATTTGGCCGAACGGCGATGTCGCGCTCGCTACGGCTGCGATGGAGCTGAGAAGACTGAAAGCAAGGCCAACCTTTCCTGAACTAGCAGCCATGGCCGAGGGGTGGCGCCCCTTCCGCTCAGTCGCCGCCCGCATGTTGTGGCAGTACTACCTTGCGCAAAGAGGCAGGTAACTCTCAAGACCTATCCACAGATTACGCCGATTACACAGATGTTTTTGTCTAAGAAGAATTGAAGGGTACTTTGGACAGGTTGCGACTCAGATACCAATGGATTCTTAAATAATCCCAAGAGGCAGTGACAAATCAAAACATGCTTCCTGCCTCTTGCTTTTACATCGGTGTAATCTGCGTAATCTGCGGCTAAAACTCTACTTCGAAATTGTTGAGGCTCCGGTAATGGGCGCGGCGACGGTAAAGTCAGTGGTGACCGGCACGTTTTCCATCGTCAACTCAATCATCCGGTCGACCACTGCATTGAGGTCGTTAGTCTCCTTGTACACGCGTAATTGCTCTTCGGCGGAGGTCCCGCGTTCGAGAATTGTGTGGATGTGATTGATCTCGTTGCGCGAGCCAAGCTCGTCGACAACATCATCGATAAAGTCGAGTAGCTCCAAAACCAGATCCCGTGTCGGCACTTCTTTTTGCTTACCGAAATCGATCATTTTCCCGTCTAAGCCCCACCGCACCGCTCGCCACTTGTTCTCCTGAATCAGCATGCGGCGATACAAACGAAAGCCCAGGTTCTTTTCAATGAGCTTCGTCAGTTTGGCAACGATCGCCTGAAACAGAGCCGCAATCGCAATCGTGTCATCAACTCGAGTGGGTATGTCACAGATGCGGAACTCTAGCGTCGGGAAATACGGGTGTGGACGCAAGTCCCACCAAATCTTCTTGCCGTCGTTGATACAGTGAGTCTTAACCAGCAGTTCGACGTACCGCTGAAACCCGCTATATGAATCGAAATGATCCGGAATGTCCGTGCGCGGAAACTGCTTGAAGACTTCGGTGCGATACGACTTGAGCCCCGTGTTGTGACCCATCCAGAAAGGCGAAGACGTTGAGAGCGCGAGCACATGCGGCAGGAAGTAACGAGCCGCGTTCATGATGTGAATCCGTCGTTCGGGATCGGCTACGCCAACGTGCACATGCAAACCGAAAATCAAGAGCGAGCGAGCCACGGTTTGCAGCTCCTGGACCAACAGCTCGTATCTTTCGTCATCGAAGATCTTCTGATCCTGCCAGCGTGAAATCGGATGGGTCGAGGCCGCTACGATAGCCAGTCCGGTCTTTCCAGCCAGCCCCGAGATAATGCTGCGCAGCCTGGTGATGTCAGCGCGCGCCTCCTGAATGTTCTTGCAAATGCCCGTGCCGACTTCAACCATCGACTGAATCATCTCCGGCTTGATTTGCTCGCCGAGGATCATCTTCCCCTCTTCCAGGAATTCAGAGACGTGCGAGCGCAACTCACGCGTCTTTGGGTCAACTATTTGGAACTCCTCTTCGATGCCGAGGGTGAATTGATCGAACATATGGATTGTCTCCGTAGGGTCGCCCGCTCTGCTTGATTATTCTCTTATTGGTCCGCCGATGTGGTGCCAACTAGGCAGCTCCCGCCGCCAACTCTCACGATAAATATGTCGCCAAAGACCCGAGGGCCCGGAAAGCGGATCGTAAAAATCGAAATGAGCAGCCCATCGTCTTTCTGCCATCTCAACCATTACCACGTGCAGAACCGGGCCGTCCTTTCGTCGCTCTCGAAAGCCGCCTTCATTATTGCGATGCCCGGCAAGCCGACCGGTAAAGTTACGTCGCCTCGAGAGCGCAGCGCGCAAGCCGGGCCATGCTGTGAATTCGATTCCTACTCCGCCTTCGCCGTAAACGTTACTGATTACCCGCACATACTCCCACAGGTTACAGTCCTGAAGACGACGCAGTAACAAAAGCAAAGCCTGCTGGCGATTGACCTCGAGCGAGTCAAACACTTCATCAGTTCGAGGCCAGCCGAAGAGGCCGTTGAGCTTGCCACTGAGCGCAGCTTTAGTACTTGTTTGGAGCTGCACCCAGGTCAATAAATGCTCGTTCACCTGAACGGAATTCACGACTAAATCTTCTCTAAGAGGGCCCGATCAGCTTCTGAAAGTCCTTCGAAACGAACACCGACACCGCGACCCGGGTTACTGTAAACGACCTCAGCATTGGCGACAATCTGCTGCTCACCAATGGGAATGCGCAACATCAGAAGCGAGCCTTCGATCAGCTCGGCTTGCGTATTTAAGTAGAGGCCGCCTGCGCCAATGTCTTTCGTACTGGCTACACCGGTCGCGTCCTTACCGTCAAAGAAAACGTCCACGATAAGTCGCGAACGATCATAGTGTCTGCGCTCATCGTGTTCAGCGTGATTCGGGGGAAGATCATCACTCACGGTTGGACTCCTTCGAAAAGTCGCTGCGAGAAAGACTCGCTTTGCATTGTACACGCTTTCGACAGTCGTTAGTACGACAGGCTGCTAGCCTGTCGGATTGTTCAGGCAAGGCGTCGTCGGGATATTAAGCGAGCCATTTTCTATATTTCATTTGCCAATTACATTTCATTTCTAAGAACTGAATTGCGCCGCGCGCTTACGATGAGAAATGAGATAGGAAAAATGATCCTCGGCCTCCTTCGTGGTTGACTGCCGTTGAACCAAGAGCTGCAGGATGGCAGCCTGCAGTACCTGGGCTCATCCTTTCGGCGAAAGAATAAAGGTTGGAACCATTCCCCCTCCTGAGCTGACATTGGCCAGCTCGGTCGAGGACAAGCGCGTGAAGGCCGACCGGACTATGCCGTTGAAAAGCAAAGGATCCAGATCTACCAGCTGTTCTGCAAACTCAATCGTGCCGTCCGCTAGAATCGCCGGGAAAACTTCTCGCGCAGTAGGCACTCGCTCTTGTATGAGGTAGTCCCCATTCACGAGAGCGGAACGCAGCGCCTCCTCCCAACGAATCTCGTCTGTGTTCCAGCCAATTGAAATGCCGTGCCCGCCGTAATCATCATTCGGCTTCAGCACCAGACGATCTCGATTTGAGGTTATGAACTCCAGCAGGTCGATCTCCTTGCCAAAGTAATCGCTCTTTTCACTTCTGACTTTTCGCGTCCAGGGAACATGCGCCTTGATCGCTTCACGCTCCGCGGTGGTAAAGAGTTGCGCGTAACGGTCCGAGGTCAAGACTGCGAAAATCGCTTTCTTGTGAATTAGCTTGGAACGAAAACTATTCACCATGCAGATGGCGCCGGCGCGATAGGCGTTGAGCAAGGCTGGATACTTCTCGATAATTGGCAGGTACTCGTTTACGAGCAGACGCTTGTAGACGATGTCGATTTCAGTACCGTCTACGCGCAAACGTTTGCCATCAAACTCGAGTTCGTCCGGCGAGCAGATGATGGCCGGATAACCTTCACTTTCAAAGTATTCTTTGAACAGCTCGAACTCTTTGAGCGTCGGCAGACCTTTCAAGTCCACGATCGCGATGCATGGCTTACGCTCAGGTTTTCGTCCCAGATACTCCTCGTAAGAGTGCAGCAGAACCTCGAGCATGTACCGCCGGCCATATAAGGTTCGCAAATTGTACGTTTCGCTAAAACGCTTCATCGCCGGCAGGGACGAATAGATATCATACGCCGCGTCGGCATATGCGATTCCAGCCGGGCTCTCGCCGTTGAGCTCAACGAAGCTGTAGGCGGTGTCAGTGAGAAATGAATCGAGGCGGGCAGTAGGCGACACCGCGGTGTAGCCCGGATCGATGCTAATCAGATCGCGCTCAATGTCAGTGAGACCCAGCTCGTCGATAATCGAATCGTCTTGGATGGCCGCGTCTTTTACTTTTTGGATCGCTGACCAAACAGTCTCGCAAATCTTCGTGACCCGAGCGAAATCTTCTTCAAGCACAAAGTGAGGCCGTAGGTAGGGTGACAATCTTCGCCCGCCAAAGATCAGCTTCGAACGCTCGAGCGCATCATCGAGCATTGTTCGTGACTCTTCGGCAATATTACCCTCCGAGAGTATGTCGTGATAACGCGAAACGGCTTCGTTCAGCATGCACTGCAACTTCGCTTTCGGCTGGGGTTGTTCAGAGCTAATTTTGGAAAGGCTAGATTACCACAAGACGAGCACTGGCCGCCCCTCACACAATGTTAGCGTGCCATCCTGGCCTCTGCGTCTCAAAACCTCGACCAAAGTTGTGAACACCTGTTCACAAGTTGCACTTTATCTGCTCCCTCCAGTGGACATTCGGATCTTACTTGAAACGGCATTGGCCGCATTGAAAGAGCCGTTAGTCCAGCGAATTAAGGTTGGGCACGTCTATTGCACTGAGTGTGGGAAAGAGGCTCGAACTCAAAATTCGGCTTTCCGACGACCCAATCCCCAGCTTGGGTCGAACTCTCACGCCACTAGGAGGCAGACAAAAATGTTTATTTCTATGCAGGGTGACTGGACGATTCATGTCAAAGCGAAGGAAGCCGCCTTCCCACAAAGATTTATTGTGAGCGGTGCTACCACCGGGAATGGCACTTACAACGCCACCGTTGGCATGACTCCCATTCCAGTCACTGGGAACTTGTGGAGCATTGCAATTCAAAACAATCCAGGCCCGGGATTTCAGCAATCGGACACGCGCTTGAAATTTCCGGTAGTACAGGGAGGCTTGTACAAATTTGACATCGAATCCAACGACGCCGGCGCAGATCAGGATTTCAATGATTTGATTCTGACTTGCTCTACTCCTGCGTCGGTGTTCGATTATTTGATTTACGGAAATGTTACAACGTATTCAGGGCGCTGTTTTTACAACCCATGCTATCGGGGATGGCTGGTGATTGAAACAGAAGTGTCGCTTCGAGCAGCCCTGCAGAATCCGCATCTTGCCGAAGTGATAAAGAGATATTATCCCGAGCGTCTCCCGCCGGTAATTGTGAACCCGAACCCGCCGGATCCGGGTCCCTTCCGCCCCTTGATGATTAATCTGGATAACAACCGCGCTGTGACTGGTAAGGTTGCGAACGTCTACCGCAGGGTCATAAGCGAAACCACTAAAGCAGCAGCCAAGGACGCTAGAAGTGAGGCGTCGGCAAATCTGGTCTATGAACGAACCGTGACCACCGCGTCATCCCAGCAAGCCCGGTCGTTCAGTCCGGATACGCTCGCGCTTTCCACGATCATCGATCATGCCTATCTGTGGTGTTCTACGAGTCCCGCAAGCAATCTCACTTTGAATTTTCAGGAGTATGACAGAAGTGCGTCTGAATTAGCGGGAGGCCCTTACACGGGCTTGGGTGTGCGCAACTCTTTGGGCACCGTCATCACGGACATGAACGGAAACTACATTTTCCGTTTCCGGCAGGAGTTGCTTCAGTCGATCGACGAAGCTTTCCACGATATTGCGCCTGGCGAAAATATCTTCATTCAATACCGGCCCGACCTCATCGTGAGCGTGCCGAATTCGCTACCAGTCCCACCGGTGCTGTATGAAAGCGCCCCTCATTACAACGTCCCCAATCTTTATCGATTGGACCTCTGTTTGCCACACTCCGAGATACCGCGAACGTCACTTTGCTTCAACGGCAATCTGATCGGGCAACTGGGGAATGTTTTTATTGGCGGAAATCAAAACACGACTGGGAGCACCGCCAGTGCGGACCTTGATAGAAATGACTACGACAACCACTTGCGTCCAGATGGGCGCATAACCGTCCACAATCATGAAGCTGTGTTTGCAGTTGACTGCGCATGTTGGGTCGGAACCATCGATCTGAAGGGCTGCATGTATAACGTGCGTCGCAATCCGTCGGATCCGATTATTAAGCGCTACACGATCCGTCACTCAAAAGACGGTGTGAATTGGGACTTCGTCAACGAGTCGTATTCACACCCAAGGTTTTCACTCCGCGATACGCCTTTCTGGCGTCAGTTGGTCGGACCGTTTCCGGTGACTTTGAATGTAGACGGCGTTCCCACCCTCGACGTGCCGTCCTACAAAAATATTCAAGCTGAAGCGTTCCATGACGGGATCGACTGGGAGTTCACTAGTCTCGATCGGTACATGCAATTGACCAGCTCGATTTATCAGGGCGCGACTCCTGGGACGGTTTTCTTCAAGGTGGAAGGATATGACGCGGCTGGAAACCTCGTGCCGGGAGCGAAAGATCTGATCGCGTTATTTATCAACAACAACCGGCTTGGCTTTTCACTGGACAACGTTTGGTTCGATGACGACGGCATCAATATCGTCAGGGCTGAATGCAACTTGTATCGCATCCGAGAGGCCAGTCTGAATACCCCACTCAAGATCGTGTTCAAGGCAAATGATCCGTTGGGATTCCTGCATAACTACGCTATGAGCATCTCAAAATGCGGGGCGCCTTTTGCCGTGGTTGAAAGCATCGCGGGTATTTCGTCAGGGAGCAATCCCGGTAATACAGACGCCCTTGGATGTCCCGGATACCGGGGAACGGCTGAGCTCTCCAAATTTGGGGACCTCAATTCGCACCAGATAACGTATTCTCCCGCTCCGACGCCGACTAAGAAATGGCTTGAAAGCGGAGAGAGTTATACCTTGTACTACCTTAACCTCTCTGCCGCTAAGCGCCAGACGAATGGGTACAATAGTGGACTTGATGACAGCTACGTCACCAGCGCCTCGTTCGCTGTGGAGAGATTAAGCTGATCAACTACTTCACTTTTTTCTTGGCGGTCTTAGCTGTGTGGCGCGTCACCCATCTGCTGCAGGCAGAAGATGGACCGTTCGATCTTGTTTTCAAGATCAGGAAGTCCGTGGGAAACGGTTTCTTCGGATCTCTGATGGACTGTTTCTACTGCTTGTCGCTGTGGGTGGCGCTGCCATTCGCTATGTATTTAGGAAAAACATGGTTTGAGCGAGTCCTGCTATGGCTCGCCCTTTCGTCAGGGGCAATTATTATTCAAAAGCTCCTGGACAAAGACGAGCCGCGTAAAGGGGAGTAACTATGAGTTGTTGCGGTCAGAAAAGAAAGGCTCTGGGGCTTGAGAATTCCGCTGCTTCGCTGGAACAAACGAGAGTGACAGATGACAAATCAGTCGTTCGCGTTGAATCAAGAAGCGCTCCGGCTGCGGCAAGGTTTCGTTACACTGGCGCTGGTTCGTTAGTGGTCGACGGACTTTTTGCGCGCAATACCTATAGATTTTCAGCAGCAGCGCGTGAGCTGATGATCCTGGGTGAGGATATCGCAATCATGCGTGGACATCCCGAGCTCATTGAATTAAGGAAATCAGCCTAAGAGTGGCACGGGCGTCTCGCCCGTGTCTTGAGCCGTATCACACGCGTCTCGCCCGTGACTTGAGCCGTGGCACGGGCGTCTCGCCCGTGAGGTGTGCGGCCCCACGGGCAAGATGCCCGTGCCACCGCTAGTCCTGGCCGTGGAGGTTGGCGGCAGTGGCGTTCGCGGTGTAACTATCGCGGGCGCGGACAACGAGATTGGGAATCTTCACGCGCACCTTGATGTCGCGTCTTTCACCGGCGCGGGCCTCACCCTTCGGGTAATAACCCAAACTGTATTGCCGCCCCAGCTCGTCCATAATCGCGCCGAAAGACTGCTGAATATCAACGAGACTATCCGCATTGTAGAGTCTTCCACCCGTCTGCTCCGCGAGCGTGTTCAGGTAGGTTGATCCCGCTGCGTACTCTTTTTCCATGCGGGATTGAATGCGGGCTCGAACTTTAGGATCGGTGAATTGGACAAGGCGCTCCGGCAACTGCGGCAGCGTGTTGTATTGAACCGTGTAGATTAGAACTTCGGATTCATTCGCATCGCGCAGGTTCTGCCTTCGAGAAGATCGTTTGCTGCCTTGATCGACGCCGTCAGTCAACATCACGATGGCCTTACGACCTGAGATTCCTGCGAACCGGCGATTCAAAACCTCATCGACCGTATCGTAAAGCAAAGTACCGTCGTTGACCGCGTCCAAACGCAATTTCTGTTTCCGCAACTGGCTGACAGTCACCGCTTCGGTTAGCACGTTGATTTTGCCATCGAACGAAACGAGCATGATCCGATCGTTCGGACGAAGCCTGGCAATAAATGCATTAGCGGCAGCTCGGATTGCCTGCAAACGAGTCTGAGTCGAGCCACTGACATCAAGCAGGAGCGCAACTGTGAACGGCGCTTCTACTGAATTGAAGTAGCTGAGTTGTTGTGGAACTCCGTTTTCGTAAATCAAAAAGTCCTGCTGCTGAAGATTTCCGATGAAGCGACCGTTGCGATCCATCACCTGTGCGGGGACGGTTATCAGACTGGTGCTCACGCGCACCACGTCGCCTTCACCAATCTCAGGCTGCTCAGGCTCCTTCGCAGGTTCTGGTTCTTTAACAACCGCGGCCGGAGCTTTCTTAAGAACAGGAGGAGTGGGCGCGTCGCCCAAAATGGGACGGTCATTTGCCGCACTCAAAACTGGAGCGCTGGCTGGCGCCGATTGAGCGTTTGTGATTTGCGCCAGTAATAAAGCACAGATCAAGGCCATGAGCCCGGATGCTACGTTTCTCATAAGCGGGACCCTCAAGGTACTGACTGCAAAAGCTCGGCCAGTCAGATCATCATCAATTGTTGCTCTTTGAGGAAACCACTAAAGCGCGGGATATCCCAGCTTTGAAATCAAGCCAGAGTAGTCATTGACTGTTAATCAATGACAAACTAAAGTTGGGCTGGCCACACGCAATCGCGCATGCAAGTCTCTTACACACCCCGCTATTACGCTGACATTGGTTACAATCATCACTGCAACACGATTCGAGCGGCGCGAGCTGTGTTTGAGCCTGGGAAGTACTACAGGCTGCCAGCCTGTAGATTGCGTTGAGGCAGATGTCGCTCTCAGAAAAAGTTGATCGTGATGACTGCAACAGGCTGGCAGCCTGTTGTACATAAAGAATGCGTCGAATACTGAAAATTGCTTTCTTGATAATCGCCGGCGTCGTGCTTGGTTGTATCGCTTACCAGGCCATCATGTTTGTGCGCGTGGGACGCCTGCGTTCACAGAATCCAAGCTCAACCTCGTTGATGCTAACCAGGTTCGATGAGGCTAAAGCCAAAGGTCAGCCTGCGATTCATCAGCAAGCATGGGTGCCGCTTGATCGCATTTCAGCAAACCTGCAGCGTGCGGTACTTGCCGGCGAGGACACCAACTTCAGCACACATCACGGTTTCGATTACGAAGCAATCCAAAAGGCCTGGGACCGAGCGCAGCAGGAAGCCCAAAAAGAAGCAAAAAAAGAAGGCGAAGATGAGCCGGGTTGGTTTCCCGACACTTCAGCCTTCAAGCGTGGTGGCTCTACTATCTCGCAGCAACTTGCGAAGAATCTTTATCTCTCTTCTCAGAAGTCGTTCTTGCGCAAGGGACAGGAAGCCGTGCTAACAATTTTTCTCGAGCGTGAGCTGTCCAAGCGACGCATTCTTGAGATCTACCTGAACGTGATCGAGTGGGGTGAAGGAATTTACGGCGCTGAGGCAGCTGCCCAGCATTACTTTCATAAACCCGCTGCGGCATTGAGCGCTAATGAGGCCGCGTTCTTGTCCGCTATGATTCCTAATCCACGAACGGTCTTTAACCCGCAAGTAAACCCTCGCCGAGTAGCTCGCCGGCAACGCATTATTATGCGCGGCATGCCCTACGTGAGGCTGCCGGAAAAGTAAATCGACGCAAAAGTAGTACTAAGTGAGAATCCGAAGTGAGTTGGGATCTAGAACTTTTCGATTGTGAACGAACCTAAAAACTCTTTGACTTGAGGGTCGTCCTCGCTGCCATTTATGGCCGCTAACAAATAGACCTCACGATACTCGCCGACTTTTTTCGAAAAAATCCGCACTGTTCCGGGTAAGCCCAGTCCGCTGATCTTGTACTGCCAGCCCGTGTACGGACCCAAGCGGACCGACCGTTGCCGCTTTACGTCGACGCTGAAGCCGCTGCCTGTTCCGTAGGCTCCTTTCTGCAGTCCATAACCCAATCCGTTAGCCCCTTCATCAGCAACCTGATCGTCAGTGAGTCCATCGTTCGGACCCTTGCCCCAAAGGACGAGGTAAACCCGGCCGCTTCTCTTCCCCATGGAATAATTCATTTCGGCGGTCTTGCCTGAGGCGGTAGGAATGAACGACACAAACTCTTGAGAGTTTTGAGGAATATAAACAGAAAACTTTCCTGGCGAAGGCGTGAAGATTTTCCAGTCACCGTCTGCTTCACCGAAGCCGGCCCCAGGAAGTCTATTGGTCCCGGTCATCGAGGTGAATAGGTCATCACTCGACATGGGTTTCCTGACTCCCGCTGACTTGGCAAGCAAGGTTTGCGGTTTCGAGATAGGGTTGGCATCGGCCGCTTCGCGCCAACGAAAATCCCAGGGGGATACAGGATTGGGATCCTTCCAAAGTCCCCGGGCTTCGCTGCGTGCGGCTTGTTCCGAGCCAAAATATTCCTGCTTTTGAATTTCAGTAAAGCCTGTAGCCTCGACTTTGTTGTACCAGGCCACGCCGTCGCGAATCATTTGTTCGCCAACATCCATGTCCCTGGCGACAACTCGCCCCAGCACAAAGCCCTCGCGCGTCATGCCACTAAAGTGAACAACGACATACTTGCCGACAACGAGATCAGAAAGGTGCTGTTTGGCAACATCGGCAAAAGGCTGCCTGGGTGCGGGAGCGGCAACCGCAATCAGTTTCACCTTGAAGGATTGATTAACGCTTGTTAGCGATAGACGCTCGCCGTCGAGGATTTCGACGACTTTACCCTGAATGGTCGAAGCGCTGCCCTGACTTGAAAAAATCAATGGCAGCGCGAGAAGAAATAATATTCGGTAGATGTTGTGAGATCTCATAACGAGCTGCAGCCTTTTTTGTACTGCAGGCTGCCAGCCTGCAGCGCTTCGGGAGAGTACGACTTCATCGAGTAACGACAGGCTGCCAGCCTGCAGCGCTTCGGGAGAGTACCGGTTCATCGAGTGGCGACAGGCTGGCAGCCTGTCGTACTTTACACTGCAAACTCCTTGGCCAATTGCAGTTCGACTTTCCTCAATTCAAATCGCCCGCGGCCGAGGTTTCCCTCTGGACCAAGCGCGAGGACGACAAAATAATCTTTGCTCAGCAAGCGCATGAGGATGATCGATTCATCAAGCGTTACCACCAGCTCGCGCAACTTGCCGAGTCCAAGATCACTTCCGGCTCGTTGGGCGTTGCGAACCACGGACGTAAATTCTGCCGCGGCAATATCGAGGTTGGCATCAGAGCCCTTCTCGCTGAGAATTTTCTCAACTGCGATTCCATCAGTGCCCATAATGAGCGCACCGAGGCTTCCCTCGGTGCGTCCAATTACGGAGTCAAGTAGCTCTTTGAACATTTTCAACCTCAGTCTTGGTTTGGCCTTTGGGCAGGCGCCGGTTGGGTTGAAGGTTGCACCGGAGCTGGTTGCGCGTTCGGGTTCGGCGCCGGTGTGTTGGTTGATGGATTTCCAAGCGGTACCGGTTGCGGGATGGTAACCGTGCGGTTTGTCGTGCCCGTGCCAACTACGGTGGTAGTTGGGCGACCCTGATAGTCAGGCCGGTAGATGTGCGGAGTGATGAAGAACAGAATCTCGTTCGACTGACGAGTAACGAGTTTGCGCTTGAACAGATTGCCGACGATCGGAATGCTGGCGACGCCAGGCGTCCGATTCTGCGTGGTAGCTTCGTTGTCTCCTAGGACGCCACCCACAACCGTGGTGCCGCCATCTGGAACCAGAACTTCGGTTTCCATTCGCTGAGTGTCGATTCCGGGAGTGCCGTTGATAGCAATCGAGGTGTTGACACTGTTGTTCTCAGCAATGACGTGGAGCACGACTGTTCCCGCGTCAGTAATCTGCGGCGTTACTTCGAGACGCAGCGGTACTGAGACGAACGTGGTTGTAAATACCAGCACGCCACCGGTACCACCGGCGCCCGTTTGAGGCGTGGTGACCGGAATCTGCTGACCGCTGGAAATCTCAGCCTTACGATTGTTGAGCGCGGTCACTCGCGGAGTGGCCACAATCTTAACCAAGCCACGGCTCTCAGCAGCGGTAATCAAGGCACTGATTTGAGCAGTACCAATGACGCCCGTCGTCAAACCGATGACGGTATTGGGAAGGTTAGCGCCGAGGGCGCCCGAGGGATTCAGAATACCCTGAGGTATGCCTGACGGTCTGAGACCGATTGTGTTCGTCGCTCCACCAGATGCATTCGCGAGCGGTGACGGCTGAGCTGTGCCGATACCAGCGGTTCCACCGGTAGTCGTATTGATAGCCAGAGCATTCAACTGCACGCCGAGGTCGCGGCTGAAACTGCGGTTCGCAATTACGATACGCGTTTCGATCTCAACCTGAGGTTCCGGCTGATCGAGCAAAGTAACCAGCTGACGAATGGAGTCGATGTTTTCCTTAACGTCGGTGATGATCAGTGTGTTGCTGCGACCGTCAACTTCGACGCTGCCGCGGCGAGAGAGCCGGCGCTGCACCACTGGCAAAATACCCTGGTCCGACCCGGCTGAACTGCCTTGTCCGCCTCCCTGACCTTGACCCCCCGCTGATGGCAAAACGCTTTGAGTTACGCCGCCCGCGAAGTTTCCTGACGCTCCGCCGCCCTGTGAAAGCGTGCCGGATGCGCGCGCATAATTCAGACGAATGAACTCAGTAACAAGCGCGGACGCATCGAGCCGTGAGTCCTTCAAAACCTTCTGAGTTTCGGCTTCCTTAGCCAGCGTATCCATGGTAGCGACTCGCAGGATGTTGCCGTTGACTTCAACACCGAGGCGGTTCGCCTTCAGTACTGCATCCAGCGCGATATTCCACGGTACGTCTTGAACATTCACCGTGACGGGAACTGTGTTGACCGAAGAATCGATAACAAAGTTGATGCCGTACTGCTCAGTGATGTAATTCAGGATGTCGCGAATGTCAGCGTTAACAACATTCAAGTTGATCGGCTCACCCATGAAACCGGATTCGCCGTAACGTTGACCCTGGTCGGACTGCTGCATCCTCGCCGGACGCGGGGTCGGCGAAGGTGATGGTTGCTGGGCCACGGCCGCAGGATTCTGACCAGCCTGCACCTCAGGAACCAAGGTCTTCACAGCGTGAGCTGCTTCGACAGTCGCCTTCGGAGTCAGGACTAATACAAGGTTGTTGTCGGCAAGCTGCGATTTGTCGATCACAGCTGCGCGCAGGGCGATTCGGAGCCCAGCCTTGCGTCCTCGATCCACGGTCACGGAATCCACTAATGGCGAGGTGAGCCGGACATTCTGTGACACGCGAGACATGTCGACACCCGGCAGCTCGACAACTATTGTCCGAGCGTCCGGCCGCGAAACTGAGAACGGCAATGGTGACGTTCCGGACACAGTGATCAGAGTGGACTGGCCCGAGGTCGTCGCCGTGACATTGGTGATGGCAGGCGCTTGTCTTGGCGCCGCCAACGCCATCATGCCGAATAGGCATACTGAAAGCAGGACGAGCGTAGTCCGCTTAATTACTGTTGAGATTCGAGGCTGATGAAGCATTTTCCCCTCCTTAAGGGAACTGCTGGACGTTACTGCCACGCGCTACGCTCAATTGCCTCGCAGCATAAAAGCGCGCGCCGCACTGTGCCGTAATGTCCGGAGTCGATTGTCAAGTGTCACGGCAGTCCCTTATGAAACGGTTTTCAGTTGGGTTTGCGCGTGTTGGAAGTTTTAGATACGAATTATCTAAAACAGAATCTGTTAGGGCTTGTTACCGGCAGGAGCCTTGTCTTCAGACTTCTTTTCAGGTTCCGCGGCAGCTCCAACAGGAGCAGCAGGAACTGTCGGAGTCGGAGCCGGCTTCGCTGAAGCCATGGCCTCAACAGCACTTGGCTGTCGCAGTGACTTCATTTCCACAGTCTTGTCATGTCGGCCATCGGTCCAGACGGTTTCATGACGGAAAACCAGTCGCGTATCTTCGATCGCCACCAACTGGCCATCGTAAAGACGCTCGCCGGGATAGATCGTGTACGAAAGCTTGATGGGAGTGGCTTCGACGATCGCAGCATAGCCACGCGGAGTTCGTGAGATACCCACCACCTGGATTTCATTCAAGAGCAAAGCCGTCGTTGGCTTCGGAGCCGGCAGATGAGCGTTCATCGCAGCGAGCTTCTGAGCCCGGTACTGTTCAATTCGCTCCTGAATAGAAGGCGGCGGAACAGGGCTGACCCTCTTAATGACTACCACCGGCGCTCGATAAGGAGCGAAGGGATCGCGCCCGTTGCGTACCGCTTTCTTTTCCGCGGCTTCGCTTTTCTGCGCGTCAGCCTCGCTCTTCTTCGCATCCTTGGCGTCCTTGGTTTGAGCAGTGACGAAAGTAAACGAAGCGATCAGAAAGAGGCTCGCAAGTGCGTACTTAATTGCTTTGGCGTGTTGCATAGTGGTTACTCTCATTGAAGCGTCATTAGCTGATGACGAATTTGATTACTTGGGCTGCGCTGCTGGAGCAGGAGCCGGCGCCGCTGCCTGACCAGTTCCGGCAGGCTTGGCAGGCGCTTTCTGTTGAAGCTTTTCAGCTGAAACGTAGTAGGCCGTCATTTCGAAGCTTGCATCCACGGTCTTGCCAGGCTGCAGCTTGTCCATCTGATTGATTTCGAAGTTAGTGATCGAAACGATGCGCTGGTAGTGGGCCATCTGCTCGAAGAAAGCTCGCAGGTTTGCGAACGAGCTCGTTACGCCCACATTAATGTTCTTGCCGCTGTAGAAGTCCTGCTGGACGTCATCCTTCGGCGTGAACTTCCGTAACGACAAGCTCGTGTTGTGAGCGCGATCCTGAACTCCCTGCAGCACGACCGTGAGCTCGCGTTGCTCGGGAAGCAGAGCCTTCAGCTCCCCATATTCTTCCTGACGAGCCTGGTAGATTTTGCGGAACTCATTCAATCGCTGCTGAGCGATTTGGGCTTGCGCATTGCGTGGCAGAAGCTCTGCAATCTTGGCGTTCATTTCTTTAGTTTCGGTGCGGGTTCCGCGCGTCACGAAGTACCAGAACCCCGCGTACAAAGCTAAGGCCACGCCGCCGAAGATTGCGAGGCGCAGATACCAGGGTAATGTTTGTAGGCTGCCGACTTTCATATCTTGTCCTTTACATACTCAAACAAAGTTTTGAGCTCAAGTGGGTGCTGTTATGCAAGCGCGTTAGTTCTTCGCTACCTGACCAGCGGGGGCGGTGGCAGAGGCAGTGGCAGGTGAATTAGGAGTCGCCGGCTGATTGGGCTGATCTTTCTTAACTGCGCCGGTGTAATTACATTTGACGACAAAGCTCACAACCTCCGGCCTCGCCAAATCTCCCTCGGCGGGTGCGGCGGCCTGATCACCATTCTTTGGTCCAGCGCCGACCTTCGCGAACTCGCGAACGGTCTCAATATGGAGATCCGTAAACAAGCCGGAAGAGAATTCGAGGGTTTGGCCAAACTTCGTGACTGACTGTTCGTTCGGGGATTCGCCTTTGATGGTTATTTCAGTTCCCTTTTGAGCGATGCTCTTCAGGTACAAACCGGGAATACTGTTGAATCGTTCCGTGATATCTCGAAGAACAAAACCCGGACCTTTCTGCTCGGCTTTCAGTTTTTGGATCGCATCGATGCGAACCTGAATGTCTCTGGTCTTGGCTTGAAGCTCTTCCTGTTCTTTGTTGACCGCCAGCATTTCGCGGTTGATGCGTTGCTGCTTTTCGAGCTCAACCTGGGCGGATGCGTGCGCCGAATTCGCGCTCACGTAGTCATAACCGGCTCCCAGGACCAACAATCCAACCACGGTCACCGCAAGCAGGATCGTCTGAATAAGAGGACTGGTTACTTTCTCCTCCATCATCGCCGCGCCACGTGGCGTGTCGGTAATGGAATCTAGCAGGTTTATCTTTATCATTGTGCGTCCACTCCTCTCAGCGCGAGACCCACGGCAACTACCATTTCAGGAACTACTTCGCGCATGTAGTCCGGATCGAATCTTCGGGCATCGACCTGAATCTCTCTGAAGGGGTCAAAAACCTCGACCGGTATCTCAAATCTCTTCGAGAGGTAGGCCGCCAGGCCGGGCAGTTTGGAACCGCCGCCTGAGAACAGGATCTTCTGGATCGCGGACTCGCCGTCTTCGGCGGTCGCGCGGTAGAAGTCCATCGTCTTTTGGATTTCCAGCGCCAGGATGTCTGACACGGTCTCGATAATCGGTTGAATGTCGCGGTTCTCGACGCCGTCGGGAAGTGGCATGCCGCGCTTTACTGACTCTGCCTGTTCAAAGGTCAAGCCGAGTTCTTTTTGCAGAAGGCTGGTGTACTGGCTGCCGCCGACTGAAGCATCGCGAGCAAATACTGAACGCGTGCCGTTCAGGATGTTGATGTTCATCGTCGAGGCGCCGATGTTGAGCAACGCAACCACGTCGCCAGGCAAAGGCCGGTAGTTAACCTCGTAGCAATTCTGAAGCGCAAAAGCGTCTACATCGATGACGACCGGATGTTTGCCGGCGAGCTGGATAGCCTGCTTCACGTTCGCGATCTTGTCGCTCTTGCAGGCAGCCATCAAAACTGAAACTGAATCGTTGGAGTGGCCGGTGACGTGGTAATCGAGATTCACATCCGAGATGTCGAAAGGGATGTGTTCTTCCGCGTGCCAGCTGAACGACTCGTGCAGCTCTTCGTCACTCATCGGCGGAACCACGATGTTCTTGACGATGACTGAGTGGCCACTGACTCCAGCAGCTACTCTCGTTGTCTTGATCTTGTGCTCGTTGAAGATGCTGGAGATAACATCGGATACGTTATTGAGCTCCATGATCTGGCCATCCACGATGGTGTCCGACTGCAGATTCTCGTAGCCCATACTCACCAGCAGCAGATTGCCGCCTTTCTTCTGGAGCTCGACGGCCTTGACGGAGCTGGAACCAATGTCCAAACCCACGAGATTGTTTTTGCCGATGCCTTTTTTAAACATGATCTATTTAGTCCTCGAAATCAGTTGAGTGCGCGGGCGAAGATTTTTGCGGAGACGGAGACGAGCTTTGCGCGCTCTTGATGGACGGAGTTTCAATGCGGTTGGTTGCGGGGAAGCTTTCAGAGTATTCAATGTGGTTACCTTGCAAGCAGGTAAGCGACTGGGCCGTCGGGCTTCACGTGAGATTTCGAGCGATCAAGGCGGCGGTCGTGGCATCGGCATCTTGCCGATGGTGGCCACTGCCCACGAGCGAGATGCCCGTGCCACCCGTTTTCAAAGGAAGGAATCGAAGCCTATCTTTCGGTAACCCAGCCAAGTTGGACTTGCTGCCGCCCAACTCCCGTGGCTTTGCGACCTCCGCTCACGCGAAGTGTGCCATTTATCGATTAGGTTCAAAGACGCGGTGTGCCTGTCAATTCAGACGCCGTTTGGGAGGGATCAAGGCGAACACTCCCCGGTGTGAGCAGAATTGCTCCCCACCGCGTTTTCGAGAGTACAGGAATGCGTTGAACATTGTCAACCAGTATTTTCTGTGGTTTAACTACTCAGATACTTGAGGATAGGTGTTAGTTCAAAGAAAAACTGGAACATGGAGGCTTGGTTTCAGGAACGCTGAAGGACGGTTTCCTGAAATTGAAACTGGTGCGAAAACTGCGAGTTCCTGTGATTGACAGCCGGCTCACTCAGCAGCGCCGGCGGATCTTGGAACCTTAACTTTAACCGTCTTGGCGGGGACGCCAACCTTCACGTGATACGGCTCGATATCCGAGGTGGCGACAGCGCCAGTGCCGAGCAAAGCACACTCGCCGATCTGCACTCCCGCGAGCACTGTCGCATGATAGGTAATGCGAGCTCCGTCCCCGATGCGGGTAACCAGATTGGAGACCTGACGAATGTCGTCTACGTCATGCGTGTGTGAGTAAATATTGGCATAATCAGAGATCGAAACGTTGTTCCCTATCTCGATGCCTCCACGATCATCCAGTAGCACGTGCCGGTGAACTACCACGTTATCGCCGAATGACAAGTTGTACCCGAAAGACCATTCAACGTGCTGCCAGCACTTGAAGTTCTTTCCTACGCTGCGAAAGATCAGCGGCGCCAGCATTTGACGAAACCGATGTCCCAGCAGTGCATTTCCGCCCAACGGTGACTTGTCGAACATTTGCCAAAGCCACATGGCGGGCTTTCGTTCCAGGTAGGCTGCGGTGTCGATTTCCGAATAGTATTCAGGCTCGGTGGTGGCGTTCCGTGGATCGAATGAGTGACTTAGCACGCGTCCCGCGAGTGGCAAGTCCTCTGCCCTTTGCTGGCCAAAGTAAATCCCCAAGAGCGTTTCCTTGACCACGTCATTTGGGTCCCGGCGGCCGTTGGTTAGCCCATTGAAAATGTCGTCGAGGAACTGGGTAAAATCAGCCTCGGCCTGAGGCTGGGCAGCTAAGTCACGATAGACCATATGCAAGTTAGACTTTCGAATTGGGGACGAATCTTAACGTCGTCAAAATTAACACAGCCGGAAATCTGCTTCAATCACCTGTACTGCAGGCTGCCAGCCTGCAGCTTGGTTCGGTTCCCTCACCTATCCGCGAATAACTCAACGTAACCGGCAACAGGCTGGCAGCCTGTTGTACAATGGCTCGCACATGACTCGGATTCTTCGGTTACTTGCTGTTCTCCTTTTCATTGTTCTAATCATCGCCGGTTGGTTTTGGTGGGATCGTCCAACTCCGGTCGATATGGCTGCGTACGTGCCCGGCGATTCCCTCGTCTATCTGGAAGCAAACAATCTGCTCGACATAGCCGGCGCGATCGGTGCCACCGATTCGTGGCAGAAGCTCGGGCCTCAAGCCGGAATCAAACTGCCCGAACAGAAAAACAGCTGGTCCAGTTATCTCGTGAGATTAACCGGCATCGGATCGGTGCCGACCGTTGTTGCCACACGTGCCCAGGTCGCCTTTGTAATGTTGGAGCTTAGCAGTACCGGCCAGGGCGACGCTCTCGAGTTCAACTCTCAGGCTGCTCTGATCATCGAAACCCACACTTCCGAAAGACGAATCAAACCTGCCCTGGAAAGTCTGTTGAATGACTTCACCAAAAAGGCATACGGCAATCCAAAGCTGGAACAAATCAATATCGAAGGTCACCAGGCCTCTCGTTGGACCTCCCCTGACGGCCAACGAAAAATCGTCGCCTCCGCAGAGGGCTCGGTTATCATGATTGGCAACAATGAAAAGGCCGTGGCGGCGTGTCTTGCTGTTCGGAGTGGGCAGCGGCCGAGTTTACTGCATCGTCCCGAACTTGAAGAGATGCGAGCTCGTCTTAATGGAAACGATGCGCTAGCCTTCGGATACTCTGCCTCACCAAACGCCGCGCGATTGATTTCAGAGACGGCTCCGATTGTGTTTGGCCGGCTTACGCAGATAACGGAATTTCAAAAACTACTGACGACTGGAACTGCAAAGCTCGTAGGTAACATAGGCTGGAGCGCCCGTGCCTCAAAGGGCGGCATTGAAGACAACTACTTCATCGGTCTCAAGCCGGAAGTCTTGGCACGACTGCGCCCGGCCTTCAGAGGTACGCAAACAAATTTTCTCGGAGGCTGGGAGTTGCTGCCGCCCGAGGTTTTCTCGGTAACAAGCTACAACATTCGAGAGCCGGCGGTAGCCTGGGACCAGTTTAATGCGACGGTCTCTTCCCAATTAGACATCGTGTCGGCGGTAGTCTTTACGACAGCTTTCAAAGCGTTACTGGCGCCGTATGGTATCGACGATCCCGATGCTTTTCTAAAAGCAGTCAAACCAGATCTACTAACCGTTCGCATGGAAGCCCAGTCAGAGCGATCTCTCATAATTGCCGGGATAGCCAGCCCGGAGACTTTGCGACAATTCGTCTCGCGTCGCTTTGGCGCGGGCGCAAAATCCGAAAAGATTGGCGACGCGGAACTGTTTCTTTCGGAAGACGGCGACTTCGCGGCTAGCTTTGCCGGTGACTATTTCTTGCTGGGAGCACCTGAGGACGTTCGCCGCTGCCTGAATACTCGGGCAAGCCATTCGAATCTGGCATCGTCTTCTGAGAGACTCGAAGCGTTGTCGCATTATTTTGAGAAACCTAACTTGTCAAGCATTGTTACTTTTTCGAAAGACAATGAGCGAGCCAGCTCGCTCGTCACCAGCCTCACTGTATTTCGTGGCGCTGGTGTAGCCAATCCCACTGAACTTGATCGCGTCATCCAAAAGCTTCCTTACTCAGTCACTGAGACCAGTTTGGGCGATTCCGGCATAGAACGACGAACTCGTTCTGATTTTGGGCAATTCGGTTTTCTGATCTCGTATCTTGCGCCGCGGTCATCCTCCAGCCCAACCGCACCATCACGCTAACGACATGAAGCTCTTAATCGGCACCTGGAACAAAGGAAAAGCAAAAGAGATCTCAACGGTGCTGGGTGATCTGAATTTGACGTTCCTAACGCTGAACGATTTTGCAGGTGTCATAGAAGTCGAAGAATCTGGAAACACCTATCGTGAGAACGCGATTCTCAAAGCTGAGGGTTATGCGCGGCAATGCGGAGTGTTAACACTAGCGGATGATTCGGGTCTCGAGGTGAATGCCTTGAATGGCGCTCCGGGAGTCAGATCGGCGCGATACGCCGGCGACGGCAAAACTGATCAAGATCGGGTCAATTATTTGCTGGACCAGTTGACCGCGATTCCCAATGCTGATCGCGGCGCCCGTTTCGTGAGCGTGGTTGTGTTAGCTGATCACGAGAATGGATTCCTGAGATCACACACCGGCACTTGCGAAGGAGCGATCATAGATTCGCCTCGAGGAACAAACGGCTTCGGCTACGACCCGATCTTCGCGCCTACGGGTTTTGATAAGACGTTTGGCGAACTTCCCTCCTCCACCAAAGACCAAATTAGCCATCGCGGCAAAGCCCTGGCAGCAATGCGGTCCTTTCTAAAAATCCTGATCAAGACGCGCCCTGACACGAGCGACTAGAGCACCGACTTCAGGCGGGCTTAATTACCGGGAACGCAAACACCAACCAAAGGGCAATACATACTTGACTCACGCAGGCGTTAACTGAGCGGTGAGCGATTTAGATTTTAGGCCACAGATGAACACGGATATGAGGGATCTGAATAAACCCGAATTTTAGATCTGTGTTGCTCCGTGTTCATCTGTGGCCGAGAATAAACTTTAGATCTGTGTTACTCCGTGTTCATCTGTGGCCGAGAATGAATTTTAGATCTGTGTTGCTCCGTGTTCATCTGTGGCCGAGAATGAACTACGGACGAGCGCTGTTATCGTTGGTGAGGTCAAGTATGTTACTGCCAACCAAAGCCACTCAAACAAGTTTGGTTTGGTTCCGCCCTTTTGCCTTTTACCTTTTTACTTTTAACTTGCTAGAATGCCTTGCCACCTTGTATGGGTGTAATTCGGGGCGTAGCACAGCCTGGTAGTGCGCTCGGTTTGGGACCGAGAGGTCGGAGGTTCAAATCCTCTCGCCCCGACCATTTATATCAACAACCTACGGTTGCCAACACTGGCGGCCGTTCTGTTTGTGTGGCCAATTTGTGTCCAAAATTCTGAGAGCGCACTTGTCTCTGAAGTTGGACGGCACGAATGTATCGCATCGTCGTCTTCAGATCCTTATGGCCCATCAGCGTCATTATTGTCAGAGCCTCGTATCCTTCCAGTGCTAGACGCGTACAGAACGCGGCCCTCAAGTCGTGCCACCAGAGGCTCTCGATTCTCGCCATCCGACAAACAAAACGGCCTTGTATCATAGCGAGATGCTCTTGTCAGCGCTTTACCCAAGCCTACGACGACCTAAGTATGATGTGCTTTTCGAGTTGAACGAAAGGCTTCACAAGTATGTAGAGCCCGGCCCGATGAATAGAGTCGCAACGGACGTGATCTTGTTGGCTCAGGCGCAGGGTAAGTTAGAAGTATTGATAGTGGCGCTTGTGCTCAGGTTCAGCAATTGGCGCTGCAGCGATTCACAGTCGAAGTCTCGCTCACTTCCGACGCGCCTCTCAGGGGAAGTTGGAAGCAATTGTTCTGGAGGACGTACCGTTCCAAGAAGTGAATCAGTGGCCAGCCCGCATGGTTGAGGTGGAAAGAACTGTTTGCCCGGGTGGAGATGCCCGAGGAACAGGAGTGGGTACCGGCTTCCTCATCGGAAAGGATGCGCCCTCACGAACTGGCACGTTGCGATGTTCTCGCGCGAACTATACACAACACTAATCGAGCCGGCCAGTCGGCAGCTTCAGGGTGTCAAAACCATATGTATTGTTCCTGATCGAGTTTTGTGGAACCTTCCATTCCAGGCTCTGATGCTCACGAGCGCTAAGAAGCATCTCGAAATTCCGCTTGATAAGGATCAGATTATCTTGACTCCCGGTTAAAGCCAACCCACTCTCTAATCCAAGTCTCTAACAATGCTGTGTGACCGAGAAGTGGCTGCGGGAGACCGAAGAAACGACCACACTCGGCTCTGGGCAACATGACCCCCAGAGAATCTGTTATCCCAAAACCCGAAGTCTCTACTTATGAGTGGTCCTAAACTGGGGAGGGTTACACGGAGCGAGAGAGGCTGACCGAAAGACACCAGAATTTTCCCAAGGCCTAGTGATCGGCTCAAATACAATTTCAAGAATTTGTGATGATTGGATCTAACTAAGGCTAGACAACGGACATTGTATAGCTGCGGCCGATCCGTCGCTATTGATCGTTTGGTCGACTCACTGAGCGCATGTACTTCCGACTGCAATGTTGAGCATACGGGTCTTCAGGCGTACGCTACGAAAACTGCATACTCTCTCTTGCCATTCTCTGTATCAACGATGCTGTGATAATTCGGATTGTGGCGCACCGTGAATCGCCGCTTCTCAATACCTCTGACAAGTGTCTCCATGTCGTATTTTATGATTGAGTAAAGAACTATCTCGCTCTTAGCCGGCAGGCGAAGCCCGCAACTGGGCATGGTCAGGTCGAAATCGAGGTTGTAGTAGAAGCGGTAAATCTGGCCTTCGATGCCATGTCTGGTGTTGTAAGGTTTTGGTTTTACTTTAGGGGTTCGCCTCTCAAGACAGGCGATGGAATCTGAGCCAGTTTCGGTTGGCAGCGTAAACTCGTCAACCTCGATGCTATCACTCGGTTTGCCCGATCTAAGAATCTCGAGATTCTTCAATAAATGGTGAGGTGTTTGTAGCAGGAATTTGTCCCACGTCCTTGCGTAATCGTCCGGTTCGGAACGAACCACGGACACTCCAACGAGAATAGCCAGAGGCCGGTTATCAGGGAATGCGGCTGAGACGGCATCAAAGATCACCATTTCCCTGTCCGATGAGTCGTTACCGAGACAGTTGCCAAGAAAAGTTGCCACAATGGGGCAGTCAGTAGGCAAGAATTCATCACCCCGCGTGAATAGCCCAAGCGCTTTTAGTTCAATGCGCGCTTTGGTCACGGCCATTTCGAGGTCCAGGAATACGTCAACCAGGATGCCTACGCAGATCAGTCGGCCCGCTTTCAACTCCTCAGAGAAGGACTCGCGGACTGTTTCGACATGAGATGCAAGCAAGACCGGCGAAAGGTCCACGGCCAGGTAATGCACTGTGAATCCGGCGGTAAATCCGTCCGCAAGAACCTGTCGCAATAACTCAATCTCGCCGAGACCCTCACCGATCGCCAAACCCAAAACGCCAACCACCGGTGCGGCGGCTTCAGTTATGGTCTGCCTTAAACCCAATTCTTCCCAGGCGCCAGCCTCGTAAGCCTTCCGTATCTCTGCCTCCTCACTGGAGAACATTATCCACCAGCAAGCTGATCTTGGTAAGTAATATAAAGAGTGAAAGGGTAGGCATTGCTCTTTTAGCAGCGTTTGGGCAATGTCCCTCGCCTTCTCCTGGGTGTGGTCCATAACGAGCGCGATGCTGTTCTTTCCCTTCAATTCGCCTTTCCGGCCCGCGCTTCTGGGCCACAACTGAAATTTTGCCTCCCGTTGTCCGCCTCGGGTGACTTTCAGTTCAAGTTGATGTTCAAATCTAGTTAAGACATTCCCTAATTCAGAGGTCGCGACCCGCAAACTAGCGACTGGGATCTTTCCATTGACGACTTCCTGCTGCTCGAAGATTTCGCCCAGTTCTTCGTAGGTGCATGGCGACTTTCTATCCAAAAGAGCGAGGAACACCAGGGCCTTGAGGGTCGGCACCGGATCGAGAGCTGGTTCGAATTCAGCTTCTCGGTTGCCTAGCCATCGTTGGAATGCCTCTTCGTTAATGGTCCATTTGCCGGAAGAAAAATCTCTCATGGCTCTTGCTCCTTTTCACGCTGGAATCAGCGCCGCAAGTACCACGTACTCGCGCAGTCCTAACTCCGTTTCAACTCGTTGGTGGTATTCCGGCTTATACAGCGCAGTATAGCCTTGGTTTTCAAGAAAGCGCGCAAGACTAGCTGGATCGTATTTGGTGATCGAGTAGAGGAGAAATTGGGAACCTGCCGCAAGGCTGACACCAGAGAGAGGTGCTTCGATATCGAAGGAAAGGCGATACAAGAACCGGTAGACTTGACCCTCAATACCGTGGAAGGAGTAGGTCTCCGGCGGTACCGGTGGGCAACGCACAGATCGGAGATCATCGTCCGGAATGAAGAACTCATCAGCTTCATTGTTCAGCTTCGGCTTGGACGAACTGAGAACCTTCAATTCCCGGAGCAGATACACAGGAGTTTCCAGCAGGAAGTCACTCCACGACGAGCTGTACTGGTCCAGCTCGTCTCGCATTACCGAGACACCGACGATGATAGCGAGTGGGCGATTATTTGAAAACGCTGCGGCTACAGCCGCAAATATCAGTCCTTCGCGTCCAGGTAAGTCATTTCCGAGGCAGTTGCCCAGGAACGTTGCAATTAATGGAGTCTCGCGTGGTAGGAAAGATTGTTCGCCTTCTATTGCACCCCGTGACTCGAATTCAGCGCGGCTCAGGTTGACTGCTTCCTGAATGTCTGTGAAGACGTCTCCAATAACCCCTGCGCAGAGTAAACGGCCAGCCCTAAGCTCGCTCGCGAGCTCTTCTCGAATTTTTTGTAGGTGCGCAACCAGCAGGGAGGGGGAAAGGTCAATCGCGAGATAGTGGACGGTGTGCTCTTCGTTAAGGAGTTTTCGCACAATCTCGAGCTCGCCCAATCCGTCACCGATCGCCAGACCCACAACATTGACAGTGGGCCATTGCGCCACGATTTCCCTAAGACCGAACTCCTCTAAAGACCCAGCCTCATAACCCTTGCGAATCTGCGCTTCATCGTCCGAAACGTTCAGCCAAGAGGCAGCGGAACGCTGAAAAAGATAGGCACCGTATGCTGGCAGGCGATGATTTCTAAGGAATTCCTCTGCAAAATCATTTGGATCCATACCCCAGCGGTTTATTATGAGAGCCATAGCTCGCGGATCATACGTATATGTCAATTGTCTCGCTGCTCCATATGTATGAAAGGGGAGTTTGCACCATACTGAAGTTTAAGGTGAGTTGCAAGCAAAGAATTTGACCTCTGGAAAGCGGCAATTCCCGACTTGATTTGCAATTGTGAGGAGCCTCGAAACAGGTTCGCGCAGATATGAAAGAAGACCCTTGGGCGTCGTTCTGTTAATGAGACTGGCCCTCTATTATCTCCTGGAACCAACCGAGTTCTCTGACGCTGATCAAGTTAGGATCGTTCAAAACATAGTGGCGGTCAGGGAGGCTTCCCGTTAATTTGGCTTTTCGAAGTTCCGCTTTACAGGCTTCTTCATCCTCAATAAGAGCGTTCATAGATGCTGATATGTAGGCGCCTCCACCCCACTTTATTCGCTCCGCCTTTTCGGCGACCACCAGTACTCGCTCGTACGATTTATCCGTGGCACTCTCCCACTGCAGGAACGCTCCACCCCAAGTTACGTGTGTATGGAGGGGATCATTGTTATTTCTTAGAGCGTCGGTGTACTCACGTTGTGATTTTCTAAACAACCTATCTCCTTCGTCTCCACCTTTCCGCTTGGCGCACTCCGAAAGCAAAACACAGCAGTTGTGATGTACCTGAAACATGTCTGGCTTGATCTGAAGGGCAGACTCGTACTTTGACATTCCTTCATCGAATAGCCGATCTGCTTCCTCACCGTCACAGCTGTTAAGGGCTTGATAATATAGGGCGACCCCGAAATTGTTGATGGCCTCATAACCCTGCGGATTTAGGATACAAGCATGTGAGAATCGTTCTGTAGCCTGGCTCAGTAGCTTTTGAGATTCCACGCCTTTCTTCGTCAAAGCCCATTTCACAAGGGAAGCACCCCAGTTGTTCAGGCACTCATAATAATCGGCTCGTATAGACAAAGCTTTCTGATACATCTGTCCAGCCTCTTCAAAGCGAACATCGGATTGCGAATAGTCCGTCTGGGCCTGGCTCGTCCGCAGATTGCCGAGCACAAGAGAGGCCCACGAAAGGTGCTGGGCAGAATCCTTCGATTTTCTTTCGTCGTGTTCCTCCTGGAACACAACAACCACTTTCTGAAGCTCCTGTATCACGTGTTCACTCGCGTGAGGAGTGGGAAATATGGCGCCGCACGTCAACACAACCGACATCGGTTTCTCAAATTGGGCGACTGCCGTTTGCACCGATTGGCGTGCGGGGCCCGTAATGTGCTCGTCTGCTGGAAGCCTGCTTAGGTTGCGTAGGAGGTAAGTAAACGGTCTCCCAACGAGATCCGGTGGAAATATCTTAAGTGCCGTGGCTAACTTTAGGAAGAACTCATCAGCATCGTAGCCGTTAGTAAAATAGGCATCCTTTCCATCGGTGAGCAGTCTTCCCCGCACCTCACTGCTGGGCGGGTTATTCTTGAAACAAACCCAATAGAGATTGTTGCGAAAGCGACTTACCTTCGCGAGGTGATCAAACACCGGATCGTTTTCCCCGCTGTAGCCCACCACGATCCAAACTCGGCCTTCTCCGGTCGCTTGAAAGAGTGGTCCAAGCTTTTCGGAGTGATTAGCTACCTGATTCTGGTCGCTAAGTAGAACGAAACCCGTCCGCTGCCCGTGAAGATAGAACACAGCTTTGTCCGGTATGTTAGCGGGTTCGAGGATCTGAGATGTAGCAAAGTCAAAGACTGCAGGGAACTCGCCTAATAGGGCGCAGGCCTGGATTATTAGTGGATCGAAGTTGGTAGTCAGGATTCGGTCAACCAGATCCTGCTGCATTAAACTTGCTATGCAAACATGAGCCCAGTTCAGGCTCGCCCGATCAATGTGTTTTGCCAACAATTGCCGGCGCTGGTCCAGACTGAGCTCGGCCATACAACTAGGGTAACTTGGAATGCTGTCGGGAGAACCAGTCAGCGCAACTGTTTTATCCCGTGCACGTTTAAATCTGAACGGATACTTCCTTTCTATCTCGTCGACAAAGCCAGCGGCAGACGGCACGCCGGCAGATACAGAGCATCCTGCTCCTATTAACAGAGTACAGCGCCCTAATGAGTCACCTCGCCTGATAATCTCTAGCGACTCAATGATGTCCTCGATTTCACGGTGATATGTGGCTCTGAATGCCAGGTCCTCGTCCATGGGGTTATTACCTTCGGGATCGGACAGTAACTAACTATCTGGCTGCCCGGCGGAGCCGACGCAAGCGTACATGCTCGTAACTGTAACCCAACTAAACTGCTATCACTTTCGGAAGGCTTCAATCTCCTAAAAATGAGCAAGACCTAAAATCTATGGTGTATTGAGTCGATCCTTAACGGAACGCGGCGACCAAGCCATCGCCAGATTAGCAAGGACGAAGCAGAGAACCACTGCGACCAGTAATGCGTAGTGTGACGTTATTATCTGTGGCAGGTTTCCGGCACGGAAAACTCTTTCTTCTCCCTCCATCTTCAGATGAACGAAGACTCCTTCAAGGAGTACAAGTCCAATGAGAGCGCCTAGTCCCATGAACCCGAACGTCAAAGCAACCATGTTCTTTCGGTTGAGTTCTTCGCCCTTTTGGCCGATCCGAACGAAGATTGCTGCCGCCATGATCTCGTAAAGCAAGGCCGCACTTCCAAAGCAAAGCAAAAGACTCGCACTAGTCACGATTGATAGTGGCTGCGACCCTTCCAGGCGAACAAGATTGATCAGGTTTGCTGCTATCAACAATACTGCAATAGTGCCGGAGAAGATTGAAAAAGGGATCCTCCTGGGGCGACTACCGACAACTAAGCTGCCAAAAAAGCCGGCTTGTTCCCAGTCGTCGAGCCAAACGAGCCGCAGTTTCAAAGAGCCAAACAAAAAAGCGCCGATCGAGACGGCGACGTAGAATGCCGCCAGAACATTTGGGGCAAGACTCGCCGGCCCGCTTGGCGCAATATTATTTAGCGCACCTCGAAACACAAAGATAATGATCTGAGTCCCTACCGTAAGAAATACTATGGCGGCTGTAAGTCTCACATACCACTGTTTGTCGAACGGAGTTAATGGAGTTGGGTGCGAAACCTGCAGTTCGTCAGATCCCAGCCGAGTTCGGCTCCACAAGGAATCAAGCATGCCGGCTGCCAGTTGTAAGCAGCAATCGGCAACTAGTATCCGCGTCAAAACAGTGGCTTGATCAAGCTTTCCGCTAACGCCGCCGAGTCGCTCAATGACAAAGTCGAGTAGACCCCCAGTACCGCTGCTACCCGTTCCCCAGGCAATGAGTCCCAGGACAATTCCCGAATAATATGCAAGGTCAACCCACGCCAGCTTCTGCTTCTGATTTGCCGCCATTTCTGTCCGCAGGGATCTAGCCACAAACCAAAGGCTGAACCTGATGGAAAGCAACACCAAAATAGCCCAGGCATGAAGGTCGTTAGGGTCTGGCCCCGGCTTTTCCGCGGCGTGGAAGACAACGAGGACTAGCAGGAGCAGAGAGGTGATACCCGCACCCGTAGACATGAATGCCGTAATCCGACGTATCCATCGGCGCGGAATCAAAGAGAGAATCGCTAAACCAATGGAAGTGCCGAGCAGGAACGCGGCGATTGGTGTAGTGTCCTTAAACGGCCCTGTCTGCAGTGATGGACCGCTCTGTCGCAGAATTGTGCCACCACCTAATGCAGCCAGGAAGCTTGCCGCGGCCAACAAGCCGATTAGGTTTTTGCCGCCAGTCAATTTATTAAAAATGAACATTCTTATTCTCGCGCAAGGATTTTAGTCTCATCTGCGGTATTCACTGTGGGTGCATCAGAAAATGCTCAAATTGCAGAAACTCACTAACGCGGTGCCAATAGAGCGCCTAGAGGCCCAGTTAGCGAAATCCAAACTATGTCGCTCTTACTATGTCATCAAGCGGACGTTTGTTCTTGAAGGCGTTTGCAGTCTGAGCCCCTCGATGACGAAACATCTTCTTTAGAAAAGCTTTCCGTCGAAGAGCACAAGAGAGATAGGCATGTGCTTCTTTGTTTGAGAACTGAGCTTACATTTCGACGAAAGCTTTGAGAGCGAGCGAAGTGTGGCTACGAAAAGGAACTAGAGTAATCAAAGGATTCCCGGAGCCTCCATTTAACAGCGCACATATATCACATGGCATCGTTGGCGGCAACTGTTTGCCAGCGTGACGATGAGGCGATTTGAGGAAGGAACAGTTCCGAGGCCTTACCGCTTTTTGCAATCATGCTAAAAAGCTCGAACTAACTCAGTAACGTCGGCAATGACTCCGATAACGACAACACGAAGTCATATTCCCTCTCAAGTGCTAAGGGGACAGATCCTCGAAGGAGAAAGATAGAAGAAAGGCCTTGCAAGAGCACGTCGGCATCAAGCCGTGTAGCCAATTTGTGGACAGAATTTTCAGCACTCAACAGATAGCGAACTGTAGCAGACGGACAGAATGGGAAAACACTAAGAAATCTTCGGTGGCTGCAACTTTCGAAAGGCAAAAACTTACGTCATTGCCGAGCGCTCGGTTTGGGACCGAGAGGTCGGAGGTTCAAATCCTCTCGCCCCGACCATTAATCTCAACGACTTACGGCTGCCAGCACTGGCGGCCGTATTTCTTTGATTGGACAATTTGTGACCAAAATAACTGCTAGTGTCCTGTCTCTAAAGTTCGCAGAATAAATGAGTGCCGTAGGCGCTTCGCTCTTCAGTCCCAGAGGGACGAAATGTCTATAGAACCACGCAGTATAGAAATCCTTTTCGCTCCGGAGGAGCGAGATATTCGGTTGGCCGGCGGCACATTACGCTCCTCACGGAGCTAAGGAAGTAACTTTTGCGCACGTGAACTATTAACATTTCGTCCCTCCGGGACCAGAAACCGCAGTTCTATTTGTTGCGTGAACTTTAGAGACAGGACACTAGCACCTAATCTTGCGCAGCGGCAGTTTCAGATTGATTCAATGACATCAAAGCGCAGACCGCTGGAGCCCTCGCCCTGGCCCGGCTGCTTGCGTCTTCCGACCCAAAGGTGGGTGAGCCCGTTTATCCAGCGGGCATATTGAAATGAACGTGTGACTCGCGCGCCTTCCCGAGGCACCTCTTCTTCGTGGATCATTAAATCCTTCTCGGGTTCCAGAATGCGTCCAAGAGGCTGCGGCTTCTTCCCCGTAGCCAAAACTCCTCGCTGCAATCTCATTGCCGGGTCACTTTCAGAAATCTGTACCGGTAAGAGAGGTATCCAGTAGTCCGGAACTTTGGTGGCGAGGTGATAGGCTAAGGGTGCGGCAGTCGAGTCGGAATTAGACAGAGGTTGTGCTTGCTGTTGTTCATGGTAAGCGTCGAAGCGGTTCAACGCGAATCCCGCCGGGCTGTTGACGACACGCTCGACCGCCCACGCCATATTAGCCATTTCGTCGCGAAGGAATAGTACATCTTCGATGGGCGGGCCCTGTAGGCTGCCGCCCAGGACTGGCGGAAGAAATAACATATCCAGAGTCGTTGTGCCTGAAGTGAGGCCGAACATTTTCCCGGGAGAGGTGGTTCCCGCTATCTGACTGTAGGGCTTAATAGATATAGTCCGGCCGAAAGTGTCGACCACCGACAGGTAGGGTGAGACCAGACGCGACAGCGACCCAACGTCGAGATCAAACGGCACGATGAACCAGTCGTTTCCGTAGACCAGGGCAAACTCAGTCATCATCATTCTCGCCAAATCTTCGGGCGCCGCTTTGACAGAACCAAAATCGGTTTGCGCATCTTCAAATTCCCACCACCGTCGAGACGGCATCCCGCGAAATGAGAGACGGGTCGGCATCAGGGAGCGCTCAATGGTTTGGACTGCCGGCGGCGGTGTGCCGAGCTGTGTGAAATCCAGTTTTCCGTTCGCCACGTGTTCAAAGGAGTACCAATCCAGTGAACCTTCGACATATTCCGGCGCCGACAGAACGATTTGCTTTCCGTCTGCCCCCTGCGCCGCGACGACGAATTGATATTCCATCCGCTCAGAGTTCCAGGCGGACTCTTCAGGCCGGGATTCACTAATAAGCGCCCGGTACCACGTTAGCCAGGCGTTAACGGCATCCATGTAATTATCATCGTCCAAGCCTCTGCCAAAAGGAGGCGCATACGGAATCGGGGTTTTGTTAGCGAGCGCTTCAGTAATGTCCCTATAAAGCGCCATTCCGTCAGGCACACGATCCTGCACCACACTCAGGAACCGTAGCGTATTACTATCGAGACCAGCGCGCTGTTCGTCCGAGACTTCCAAAGGATACGTGGAGACGTAGATGAGCGGATCGTAGGTGCTACCGCTCATGTAAAGCGAGAGCAGCCGGATGAAGTGTTGACCCGTCTCGGCGGCCAGCCGCAAATCCGTTTCGCTATTAGTCCGAACTGGTTCGCGCTCGACTATTGTTTCGAGCGGAGTTTTCCTGCTGTCGTACGCGAGAACTTTCTGGTTCGAGGCGCCGGGCGCGCCGGGAGCGTAGGCCGCGAGCGTTGCGCACTCGGCCGTGATCTTCGCGACAATCGGCGAGCCACCGTCCTGTCCCTGAAACTCGCCAAACTGCCACTGTCTTCCCAGCAGCCACAGTGGGTCATGAACGCGCGCGCCGAGCGCACTTTGAAAATTCGCGCTGCGCGTGCGCGGCTCGAGACGTGCCCAACTGGTGATTGAAGGCATGATTATCCTTTTCTTCGCTTTCTCTTCCGAGCAACGCGCCGGAAATCAACCGACACCGCATCGCCTGCTTGATTGACGGCGAAGAACAGCGCCGGGAGAAACTGTCCTACGCTGGGGATGATGTCGGGATCGACCATGCGCACCTTGGCCAGGTCGAGAGTCTCCATCACCGTCGCTGCCAGCGTAGTCAGATCCCACTCGGGTTGTCCGGGCGGGGCAACGGCCAACAGAATTGCTTGCGGGGGACGAGCACTCGGCTCGTTGTATTGAAAAGCAATGCCGGTCGTCTCGCGGGCGTTGGGCACCACTTCCACCCATTCATCAACGTGTAAGCCTGACAGGTCCGCTAAGTCAATCGGATCCTCCGAGCTTGCAAACGGATTATCCACGAGCGCCAGTAAGGAGAGGCGACCGCCGGGAATCTTGTCGTTCGATAATCCCACCCAGCACGGTTGATTCAAGTCAGCTGTAGCAAAGGGCAACTGACCAACCATGAAACCACGCGTCGGCTGCAGCTTTAAGGCATTGGCGTAAATCAAGGCCGTGTCGAGGCCGGCAGCAGCGTCACGCACATGAGCGATACGTTGAAAGAGCGCAAAGCCCGCGAATGGATCTCCGCCCTGTGAGGCGAGACTGTTTTTGAACGCATCCTGCAGGCCCGGAGTGGCCGCGACGTTGAACCTCGGCAGCACTTGAAAGTCGGCGCCGAAGATTACTCGCAAGGTTTCACGGTATGCCGCCCACTGCTCCTCCTTTGAAGCCGAGGGATTTTCCTGAAGCGCGTCGATAATCGCTTCGGCGTCCTGCAAGCGTCGCTCGGCCAACGCCAGAATCGTTCCTCCTTGTACCTGCAGAAGTTTGGAATCGCGAGCGAGGTTGCTGCTCGGCGGGGCCGGAACCACTCCCGGAAATCCAAAGTAGCCGAGCAACAACAAGGCGCTCCGCACATCGTATAGATAGTGTTCGTCCACCGGTTTCGGCGCCGACGGAGAGAGCGCTCCGTTAAGCGCCGCCAGCGAACCTGCCAGCCGGTCAACGGCGATATCCAGGTTCTTCAGCGCGTCATTGGCGCGCTGCTGCAATTCCGCGAAATCAAGTCGGTCGAGCGAGGCATTTGCCGGCCACGTCAGATCCCGAGGCTCAAGCGCTCGGGCAGAAACCACGACTCGCCGAATCGCAGCGACAGTCTCGAGCAGTTCGGCAAAGGTGACCAAGTTGTTGGCCCAGGCGCCTCGCGAAAAAGTCAGGCGCACGCCCGCATCGGCGCTAATTCCCTTTCTCTGTTCCGGCAACATCAAATAGTAAGTGAGGCGCTGTTCCAACTCCGATTGCAACGCTTCGGTTGAGCCTTGCGTCATGTAAAGCAGATCCAGCGGCGAAAGAGTCAGCGCGGTAAGCGTCAGCGTCGCCGGCTCCGCCAGAGACGCTCCGCTGATCGGGTCAACATACTGGTACTGGCAAACGAAACGGGAGGGATCACCAAGAAGAGAGCCGACCCATGAGTTCAAGTTCCGTTCCGCCTCGGCGCGCACATGAACGTTGTCGAAGAAGGGCCACCCGGTTGGATTGGCAAGGGCGCCGCTGAAGGGAACGAAAACTCGGTGCGTGACGCCCGTGCCCGTGCGCGGCGTCCGGGCAACTTCTATTTCAGGCGGCGGCGTATCCCCGCGGCCGAGGGCGTCCAGGACTGCACTGGCCCGTGACGTATTTCCGCGCGCCGTCTGGTACGCGCTCTCCGCAACCAGCAGATCTCCGAGCGCGTCTACGAGCGCATCGATCGCTATCAGTTGGGCATTGATGTTATTGAAGTCCGGCGATCCTTTGGGTGCTTGATCGTACGGAATCTCACCCTTCTGCCAAAGGCTGATGAGTTTCAAGCCATCTGCGACATTGTTTGCTGCAATCGACTCCACCGTCCCGCTGGGCGTCGCATTAGGATCGGGATCAGTCGAGAGGGGCGCGAGCTGGCGATAATGGAGTATATATTTGTCCAGCTTGCAATCATGCAGCCCACGCTCAAAGCGATAACCAAGCAATGCTCCCAGGGTTTGTCCCTGGCGAATACCTTCCAGCAGCCGCAGTGCCTGGCGGGTGCGTTGCGATGAAAGGTCCACGGCAAAGGAACTGTTCCCTTCGATAGCGCCGTGCGAAAGGTGGGCGCTGTAAAGCATGGCGGCGGCCGCACCATGAGTCAGCGAAGGCGCGTGAATAAATCCGGCATCGCTCTTCACGCTGCTGGTTCCAGCGGGCCGGAGATCCTCGACCCATCCGTAGCCGCCGAGATAAAGCCCACCTCCTTCTTTAGCCAGTTTGTCGAGCCTGAGCGTCGCGAGCGAGGTAATCCAGGCATCGAGGCGGTGCGAGCATAAATCGATCGTTTCGGAAACCAGCGGCTCAAGCACACTCGCCGGTCGATCCTTCAGCCACCGCAAGCTCTCACGGAACTCGACGAATTGCGGCAGATTTGGATCTGTGACGGAGCTCGCTTCGCGTAACAACTGATCGAGATAAGCACCGATTGGGTTCTTGTCTCCCACGACTTTTTCGAGTTGATCCCAGACAGTCAGCGTCTGCTGCGACTCTTCCGGATTGATGTTAATAAGCTCAGGTTCGTACCGCTCTGAATCAGCGGCCGGCGGGCTGAGGAGGAAAGCAGCGGCGGCGTACTCGCGCAAGGTTGCGTAGCGAAGCAGCAGGTAAAGCAAGGGGATCGGGGCCGATTCAAAAAATCCGTTGCGCTTGCGGACCTGCTGATAGCCGGAAGTACGCAGCCATTCGATGTAGTTGCGGCTTAACCGCGCATTCCCTGATGCCGGCACGATGTCTGCCAGCGGTGTGTCCAGATCGAAGGCGCCGCCGGCGCTAACAAAATTCACGAGGCGCGGGTGATGGTCAGCAAGGTAGGTTCCCCCCAGCATCTCCTGGAAACGCGTCAGCGAAGCGAAGACGCTTCGCGCCATGTCTTCCTGTTTGGACCACCACTGCGGGCCGCAGTAGCGCTGCATAAAATTCCAGTAATAGGTAACCAATTGCGAGCCGAAGGCGTTGCGTACTGCATAGCTAGTTGAGGTCGCTTCCAGGCTGAGCGCCTCCAGCAATCGCTCCTTCGGGCTCGAGCTGTCTTGAGAGCCGACGCGCGGGACCGCAGCGACCGAACTGCTCCACAGCTTCCGCAAATCTGCGAGTAGCGCCGCCATCAGATCTACTTCCCTGGCTTCACCACTCGGGAGCTTCCACCGGTCCAAAGACGTGACCGGCAGGAGACTGTAAGGCTGGGGTCCGATTCGCAGTGCCGGCAGCGGCCCGCGCGCGCGCACGTAATCAATAAAGTGGCGACGCACCCGGCTAACTGTATCGTCAACATTCTGGAATGCGTCCGCCATCAATTGCGAAAAATAGTATCCCCACGTGCCGGACCAGAGCGCGGTATTCATGTGTCGCGCATCGATCTGTTCGCGCCCCGCATCCGGCGTGTCATCGGAAAACTGAGGATTGAGCGGTTTAACTTCACCCGCGAATCTTACGTGCTCGAACAAGGCCGTATCGAGGCCGAGAGCTTTGGCGAGCACGGAACCATTGGCGCCGTCGCCGCTGCTGCAGCGCCGGGCGCCGCACTCGGTGCGATAGCTGATTTCGTAACCAGGATCAGTTGAGGCGTAGCCGGACGGGCCTTCCGTGGTGTTGTTGGTCGGTGTACCCTGCGGCACAAAGGACATGCCGCGGGTGTATCGTTGCGCTTCGAGCGTCGCTCGCAATCGCGTGCCGGAAGCAGTCTTGAGCGAGCTGCTTTCATTCGTACTCACCGCCGACTTAACTCCAAACACGATCAAGCGATCGAGTCCGTTCTTAAAGCTGTCAGTGATCGGAATTTTGAGAGCCATCCCGACGTCCACTGCCGTGTTGAAGTCAGTCATCCAGTACATCGGATCCGTGCTGGACAGCGCGTCCTTATCAGGTGTCGGTCCGGTCACCAATGAATCGGCAATCTTCCGGCCTTCCTGCTGGAAGACCTGTTGATAAGCGTCGCCGCTTTTTACGTACCCGATCGCGATCCACTTATCAGGAAGCACGGAAGTTTGCGGCGCGCGTGTCCAGGAGCTGGTGCGCTTCGAAGTCTGTTCCGGCGGCTTAGCTTCGGGAGACCGAATAATCCACGCCGCGCGTTGCGGCCCGAAGCGAGCGGCAAGTTGATGCCATCTCATCTTCTTATCAGCTTCTGACTGGGCGCCGACATACTTGTTGCCCCACTGGATTTCATCCTGGAGCAGCTCAGGCACGTGGGTGTTTATGTGAATGTCGTCCGGATAGATGCGAATGTTCAGAAGCTTTAAATCGGTTTGGAAAGAAGTCTCGATACGGATAGGCAGTAAGACCAGTGGCGCGTCGGTGGACAACTTAATAGCCGGTTGGGGTGTAGACATGCTTAACTTTTTCTTTAATCTGAGGTCTGGGCGAGCAGCATGGTGTCGGCGTGAACAGCGATTCGAGAGCTGAGTCGAGTAGTGATAAACGCCATCTGCGCCGCATTAACGCCCCAGGTAATACCTTCACGCGAGTGATCCACTTCCTCTGGCAGCGAGGTCAGACTCAGGTGATTAGCGCCCATGGCGATACTTACATCGCTCCACGACAGATCGCTCCAGTCATTTCCGCTACTGCCGGCCACGTCGAGACCGAAACGCGGCTCTACCGGCTGCTCCTGAAACACAAAAAACCAGCCGGGATTTTCGGGGTAGTGGATGCTGCCGCGTGTCGTCGCAACGTCCAGATCAAAGCCAAGGTAGGTAATGTCCGGTTCCAATCGGCCGCGAAAGCTTGGATAAAGCGCGTAATCAGTCAAGTCACGAACATAACGTGGTTTAGCAGACTGGCCCTCGTCGATCCACTTGGCCTGGACAGCGTAGACACTGGCGGTCGGATAGCGGCGCAGGACTTCACCGCGAATGAGCAGGACGAGCGAACCTGTTTCAGCCGGATCCACGACAGCGTTTTGACCGAGCTTGTTAGTGTCGATCCACGTGTTGATGGGCTGGATGTCTTGCAGCGAGGAGTCGGACAACTCGGTCTGGCGCGGTGTCGTCCAGAAATATTGAAAGTACGTTCCGTCTCGTTGGGCCGGATATTCTCGCCACAGCATTTCGCGGCTCATCTCGTGATTCAATCCGACCATATAGGCTTCGATGAAACGCTGATTGGAAATCAAAAGGCCGACGGTGTTCGGCGGGATGGTCTCAAGGCCGGGTGCAAAAAGCTCCTGCGCCGCCTCCTTCAACGGCTCGCACATGGCGTATGGGAACGTGGGGGTCATGGTGAGCGGGGCAAGCGGCTCGTCGGGCCGGCCCAGGACTTTGCCCTTCGGCAGCCTGATGCGAGCTTTGGTTCGCTCGAGAACTGTTTTCTCAGGTCGCAGCTTGTCCAGCGGGTCTTTTTGTTTTCCGGCTAAAGCGCCAACCGTTTCCGGTAGCAGCCGCTGGGCGAGTTGTGTCGTACGACGCAAGTAGAAGCGGTGCTGCATGAACGCCCGTTTGAAATTCTCGTTCATCAGGGCAAGGTTTTTTTCACCGGCCGGGCGAGGCGGAGGCACAGGGCTGCCGCTGGCCTTTGGGTTTACGTAGGTTGAGTGGCCTGTGCCCGTGGAGATCGTGTGCGGCGGGACGGGCCATAAAGTCTTGGGGTTGTTTTTTTCGATGATGGTCTTCCACCCCGCTGCATCGTCTATATCGGACAGCAGAAACGATCTATACACAAGAAACGGTGCTTTGGGAGCGAGTTCTAACGTAACGCGATTCATTCCAATCGTGCCGGCAGGCGGCGCAAAGCGCAGGAATGCTGATGGCAACTTCATCAAGTTATTTTTGATTTGACCGACGATAGTTCCGGAGTTTTCTTTCGAGCTGCCAAAGACGCGGCGTCCGATTAGACCGCGACGGCGTGCCAGGCGACGAAACGCGGGCGCAGTGGTGGCCGCGAGTGCTGGACTGCGCGCAACCCAGCCGCGCAGGTGCAGAAAGGTGTGCACCGGGCGGGTGACTTGCAGTAGCGAGCCGAAGGAAACTGCAGCGAAGTGCTTGCGGAACAGACGCCGTCCAACTTCGCGAGCCAATTGCCCCTGACGTAACGCGCGGTTGACGCCCCTAACGTCGCCGGCTTGCGCCCAGGCTGAGGCCATCAACTGTTCCTGGTCGTGCTGCACTACTTGAGTGCCCCAAGCGGCGGCAGCGCGCAGGCGCGGGTCAAGGTTGAGTTCCCATTCCCACACGGGAGAGGCATAGGGAGACCTTGGGTCTGGCGGCGAGTGCATCGAGCCGTAGACGGGTGGCGCGACCTGAGCTCCATCCGGCTCCCAAAGAGTCTTCAAGTTATCCTGGAACAGAGTGCTTCCCTGCTCCGACCAGGCGACCGGTGTTGCGTTGGGAGAAATAAGCGCGCCTTCGTAGCCGAGAACCCAGGTGTTGCCATCTTCATTTACGGTCACGCTCATGTTCCGCAAACCCACATTCGATAACTCCTGGGGCTTGAGTTGTCGCACCAGCGACTCAAAACTGCCGGACGTGGTGGTTGAAAACTCCCAGTGATAATAAACCGGCAGCACGATAGGCCTGGACGACGACGACTCCCACGCGGGTTTCAAATTGTCATCAACGTCTACCAACTCCTGGCCCAGTCCCGTTAACCGGCCAACTTCGAAAGTGGGAACGACGCAGGCATAGTACGAGGTGTTCTCGGTTAGTTTGCGCGGACAAATCAAACGAGAGACGACCAGCTCGGGGCTGGCCGCGAGTGTCGCGCTTACTGCTTCAGCCGTTAGTGGGCTGTCTGATTCGGTCGCCATCTGCGCATGCGCCCAAGCCCACGACTCTTTCAAATCGGGCAACTCGCTCGCCGGGTTGTCAATCCCGATACTCAGCACCGGCAAGGGCCGGTTTGGGTCTGCAGTAAGAGTTACGCCCGGCTGTTTTTTCACGGTCACCAGACAGAGCCAGGGTTGGAGCCGCATGTCCACGTCGGGTGAGAAAGGACTAAACAACCACGGGAAATCGGGGCGATAGAATTCGATCAGCGGGAAGTAATTCGGCTCGAAGTTAGCAGTTCCATTTTTTGGCTCGACACGAATGATTTGGTTCGGGTCAATACCCGCGACGTCGCCGGGACCGTAGAGTTGCACCTCCGCCGCCGGAGCCGGGTCGTTTCCCCCGGCATAGATCTCCTTCTGGTTACGGTCCTGCACCTGCACCGCGAATTTGACGCGAACATGGCTGCTGCTCGAAACGTTGCAGGCGGGCGCAGAAATCCCCGCCGCCAGCCCCTGACGAAGCCACGAGATAAGTTGGTTCTTTACAGTTCCGGAGTCGCTCATGTCAGTGCGCCTCGTGAACGCCGGCCACCTGGTACCGGCCCGCTTCTCCAGGGTAAACCGTCAGGTAGTACGTGAGTGCATCATCGGCTTCGGCGTAGGCAACACCAGTCACCGGATCAATTCCGCCGATGTTGACAAAAGTCAGATCAGTCACTGTCGCTATCACGTAACCGGTGTCAGCGACTGAAACGCTGTTGTCAGTTGGCCCTCGATATTTCGCTTTGCCGACGGCGCGGGACTGTGTGGCGGCGCTGTAGCTCACCATGCTGGTAAACGTTTCCGCGGCCAGCGGACGACGTACCGGCGCCGGCCGCGTTCGATGGAGGTTGGGATCAATGATGATTGTTTCGTACTCGATCTCTTTGGCGACATCTTCAAGAGCAGTGCTTTTCGCCACTCCGGGCAAAGCAATCGCCTCTGCCGCAAAGCCAAAGCCCGCCGCCATCGTCTCAAAGGATGGGCGCGAGAGTTGCTCGGCGTCGTCCAACTCAAAAAAATGCGCCGGCGCAAAATAGTCGGACAACGAAGATGCAGCGCCCTTGAACGTGATACTGGCTGTCGAGCCCGGCGCGCTCGAGCTCTTGATACCGGCGATCTTGAAATAGCGATTACCCTCCACCGTGCTGTGGCCAAAGTGCTCGATGTCAACCTTAAGGGGCAGGACATTTTGTTGCAGCGATAGATCGCCTAGCGGGTGAACGAGCGCCCCGGTCGCGAGCTGTGAAGCTCTGAATGAAACAAGCGCGGATCTATCTACGGGCAGTTGGCCTCGCCAATTGCGCGTATCGTTCAGTACCTCGCGCAAACGCTCTTTCAGATTGATCTTGGGGAATGCGGGCAGCGAGGGGGCCTTGCCGAGGTCGAACAAGAGGTCGATGATTTGGGTTAGTCCCAGAAACTCAAAGGTCGCACTGCCGCTCGCGTGCCACGGCGCCGGTCCCGAAAGCGCCGCGTGAAAGTTCACCGACATGAGAGCTTTATCATCATAGGCAAGCGCAACCGCGCCGCTCACGTCGGCACGAAACTCAAACGGGGAAAAATTGAAGAGGGTGTCGAAAGCGAAATCACCCTTGACGGTAAAGCCGGCAATTATCGCGTACAAATCCAGGAACGCGCCGAACTGCGCGGTGTTCGAGGTCAGCGCCAGATAGACTTCAAGTCTAAGCCGCAGCGCCTCGCTGTCCGCCAGATTGACGGCCAAACGATTCAGCGCGGGAAAGTTCGGTGGCGGCTGGAAGCGTGGATGGAATCCACCGATTGCCAGCAGGAAGCCGGGATTCGCGGCCCAACTCGCGCGCAATGCCATGTCTCCGGTAACCGCGAAGCCCGCGATCGTCGAGTCAACCAGCGTTGCATCCAACGAACCTTCGGAAAGGTCGAAATCAATCACGCCAACTGCGTCCATCCGCAGTTTAATCAACGCTGCATCAGCCGAAGGCAACAGCGCTCGCACTCTGCCCACTGCGATCAATCGGAGTGGTGACGGCAGGTCCAGCAAGACGGCTAGCTCGAGCGTTAGGATCGTGGGCGTGCCCCAGCCGATGATCACCATTGGGCCAAACAGATGACGGCCTTCGGCCGGCGGAAAGACACTCTGTATGTCGCTAACGTATTGGGTCGCATTCTCGACCGGATTTTTGGGGAACAGGATCGCGTCCAGAACGCCGCTTTTAAGTCCGGCACGAACCACATCAACCGCCACGGTGCGATTCACGCCGAGCAATCCGCCGACGCCTTGCAGCGTAAACCCAAAGCCGAGCTGAATTGGCTTGAAGCCTTCGGCCGTGATAATCAGCAGCAGTGAAAAACCATCCGAGCCATCCGGCATGCGGGTCGTAAGCAGCCCAATGGTCGTCAAAGTCACGAGGTCTTCAATGACCAGCGAAACGATACCCGCGTACTGTTTATTTTCATCGTCGAAATGCAGGTAACCGCCGCCAGTCACCGCCGCGCCGCTAACCTTCAGGCCCACCCCCTTCGGTGCTCTATATCCCACCTCGACATTAAAAGGCCCGGCGTTGCCCGCCTCGAGAATGGGCTGGCCTTCCTTGGGCTTGACGAACCAGCAATCGAGACTGACGCCGACTTCTTCAACGGCAAAAGCCACCGGACCGAGCTGGCCCTTGAATGAGACTCCCGCTTCGAGAGCCAGAGTAGGGGGCTTGTCTTTTTCGGCCGACGCGCGCGCGGCGAGTTGGACCGCGTCGATGGTAATAGGCCCAAGCGCCAGGTGCGGGTAGGAACTTACGGCGAAGTTTGCACTCCCCGAAAATGCTAATCCGTCAATGTTGGACCAGCGAATTCCGAGCGGAATCGGAACTGTGACATCCGCTCCACTGAAGAGCTTGGCTATGAAACCATCCTGCTCGCCCAACGCCAGCACGATCGCAAGATCATGAACGATGGCTTCAAGGATCACCTCCAACCTCTCGTCGTAGTATTGAAGCTTGAAGCTCGTGGTCACGCCCGTGCATTGCAGCCGGCTCGCCCCGGCCTCGCCGAGCAGCATTCTCGTAGTCTCGGGTTTGTATTCGAGCGTCAGCCCACCCTCAACTGTGGTTGGCGACGTGCCGGATGATTTCGGGGTGCGAACAAAGGCTTCGCCGGGTCGAACCACAACCCCAAAGTTCTGGCTGATATTGCTTGCACCTTCGACGAGCAGTTTCAGTTCATTACTGAGATCGTACTCCTTCGCGATCTCAGGCGGGACGAGAGGCTTGAGAATCAGGCCGGGAAGCTCGCCTTGTTCCGCGGGAAACTCCATCAGAGCGAGCGCAACCTCACAAAACTTGCCCTCAATACTCACATCTGCCAGCGGAATGGTGACCATGAGATCGATGCGTTTATCTATTTGATCGATTGGCGCCTGAAAATCTGCTGCGAGTTTCGGGTCTACCCGTTCGATTGATGCCGGAAGGCGTAGCGCCAGAGCAATTTCGAGGAGGTGTTGGGCGATGGGAACAAAATGAAGATCGGATGTGCCCCAGCCGAAGAGTCTTTCCGGAATGAGTGCGGGATGGTTTAAGACGTTGGGTATTTCATCGAAATTGAGAGTACCGATCACGAAGGCCGGACGAACGTCGGTCCGATCATAATACTCAAGGACGAGGATACCGAGCGCCTGGAGCGCGTTGTAAGCGGCCGAAAATTCTAGTGCAAGGTAATCAATCAGCAGCAGGTTGAAGAGCCGCTTGCCCATCTCGTCAACAAAGTCCTCCGGATCAACCCCCGAAGGTGCTGTGAGATGTTGAGTGGCCTCATAAATCTCTTTCGCTTTCTCGAGGAGTTGCCATCCCGACGTGAGGTCTGGTGAGTCGCTTAGCTGTTCGAGCTCCTGCAAAGCATCATCAATGAGCTTCACAACGCTCGAATACTCTGTCGGCAGATTTTCGACACTCCAACCCAACCGCCACATGAACGTCCGGAAGCTCTCGAGGTCTGCTAGAGCATCGCGCAACGGCGCCATCGCCAGAACCAGATGCCTGGCAATAAGGCGCGGTGTGTCGTCCGGTTGGCTCATTGAGTTGGGTACACTAAATCCTCGTCGATTTTTCCGTGCTTCGTGGGGTTGATGAGGTCAATCAAAAAATAGCGACAGACATGACAAAACTCTACATTCTTACCGTGAGCGGTCTCAAAAGTGCGCATCTTGCATGTCCCTGTCGGATGGTAAATACCGCAGCCATATCCTGCTCCCCCATCGAACGCACCAACCACAAAGCGAGAGGTAGCACTATGAATTAGGCCAGGCGGGCCGTTTTGGATCGGTTGGATAGACTCGTAATCCATCACACACGCCCGGAGCGGATCCGAAGCGGGAGCATTCAAGGGACCGCCGTTCGTCTTTATGTGATCGTAGACGCTTTTGGCGATCAACTTCTGATCGACGGTGCTGAACGTAGCTGGCGGAATTGGTGGATTAGTGACAGAGCAGAAAACAATGCAGTCTCCGTCTTTGTCGACCGGATAGTCTGCGCTCCTGAATGAGTAGCCGACCGGCAAGCTTAACTGAAGCGAATCGCCCTGGACAGCCGTGACCGTCAGCCAATCCTTACTCGGTTCCGGATGTGCCAGCAGCGGTCGTCGCCGGAGACGAACCATATCGCCGACCTTGAACTGACCGGCGTGCGTTGGCCGTAACTTTAGCTTAATGATGTTGCCCGTCCCGCTTGGAGCTTCGCTGAGCACTCCAGCTTTCGTGATGCGCGGCCAGAGCCACTTCAACTTTTCCGGATCAATTTTTTCCAGGGTGACCCCCTGGACTATCACTTTAACAACCACGTCCTCGCGAGACTGCACATTGGCCGCTTTTGAGAGGTCTCTGCTTCCCTGGGGAAATTGAAGTGCCACCTCACAGTATTCATCCAGCAATCCGAAAGAGTGCGCTGACTCGTGAGCGACCGTCGTGGCAACGGATGGATCCAGATTGTTGGGAGCTGGCAGACCCAAGGGCACTATCTTGGCAGCTCTGCTTACCGGATCCGGCGTTACGGCAACATCATTGGTTGTGAGAAGCGCGGAGGCAGCAACTATCCCCTTAGCCCCGCCGTGACGTGTCCCACCGCAAAGGACATAGATGCGCTCTCCATCAGGCTTGCCTGAACACCAACGTTCGCCAACAAACGCCCCTCCTTTGCGATTCTTAAGTCGAAATAGAAAGTTATTCAAATCTTCGCTGTCGGCGCGGAAGGGGTTTAATAAAATCGAGCGATCAGCTTCGCCATTTTCTGCTTTGGGGCGCTCACCAAAACGCATGCCCCAAGCAGTATCGGTTTCGGATGCAAGCCGATAATCAGCATACCTTTTCCACTCATCAAAAAGGCTGGAAGTAACGGCGCTTTCTTTGAAATTTGGATAGCGATTTATCCAGTAATTCTTTTTCGTTTGAAAGGTGATTGTTTGATCGGCAACAAGCGGCAAGCCGACGATGTAAATCAGGTTTTCGATCGTCCAGGACGTGCTGTCTGACGGTGGAGGAATCGGCTGCGGAACCGGGGTTCCGCAACGTGATTGATTTTGAAAGCTCTCCATGAGCAGAGGATATAGGATTGAGGCTCCGCGTTCGGGTGAAGGTAAGAATGCGCTCCAGTAGTTCATCGACCCCATCAATAGGTTGTAGGGTTTTGTGATCCTATTCGTACCGAGGGACAACACTATTTTGAGGACAAGATCCGTAAACTGCCTGGCCTCGTTCTTCGTAAAACCTTCGCTAAGGAAAATAATATTCGGCACACTGTCACGCATGTCCACGCCGGCGCCGCCGACAAAATCAGCTATATTTTCACTCGTCCAGTCTCCCTCAGTCTTCACCGGCGCCTGTGCATTGTGGCCGGTGGGTAGTTTGGCAGTTACCGTGCTTGACTTACTGTCGCTGGTTCGAGCGTGTAGCCAACCCTCCGGGTTTTTGTTTGGTTCTTGCCCGTCAGGATATGGCGCCGTTGCCTGGTCCTTATCCTTTGCGAATGAGATGACTGAAGCGTCCGAACTACTCCAGGTGATGTCGGGCCATCGTGTGATGTCACCTACAACCTGATCGTCGAACTGGGCAAGTAACGTCAGGCGAAACCCCTGGTGAGCATTTTTCTTGATGGTGAGAGGTGAAGGCGTCAGCCAGATCTTGGCGATACCGGTGTGGATGTGTACTCGAACGGCGATCTTGAGCGCGTTGTTCGCCTTAATGTCCTTGACGGTTGCTTCAATGAGAAAGTTGTTAAGGGGTTTTGATGGCGTGCCTGTTAAGACTGTCACTTGGCCGGTTGTGGGGCTTATCTCTAAGCAATAATCGGATAGTGAGCCATCGGGTGCTGAGATGATGATGCGGCCCAAAAACGCCACGCTCACGTCCTGAATCGGCGTATCGGCACGAACCCACTTGTCGTTCCACTTCAAATAGAGGCATTCGTTGAGGCGTCGTGATCTTTTGCCGGGAAGGAGATGAATATCGAAGCCTTCATCCCCGTCCAGCCAAGCTAGCGCCGTCAAAGCCATATCGTGATCACTCCTTCACCACTTCATCGCGGACACCGCTTGCTTGAGAATGCCTTACGGTGGAGGCCAAATTCTTCTCGTGAGTAGAAAACCGATTAGCCAGGAATCTTCGTCGCCTTAATTTGATCCGTCGCCTTGCTTTGATTTAGAGAAGCGACATGACTAAACGCCTTGAAGTATCTGTGCCAATGAAAGTCAGAGGTAACGGCAGGGCATTTTTTCCCTGCGGTGATCAAGAGGAATTGACTGCTCCGGAGCTTAGCCGCAAACCGCCGGCGCCAAATTTACCATGTAACTGATCGAGCGATTAAGGCAATTGAGAATGAGGACTACTTCTGCGCAAAAGCGCGTGCATACTACCGCTGTAATCTAAAAAAATCAACGAGCTCTTTTAGGAACAGTGCGGCAAGAAAAAGTAGGTAGTCGCTAAAACTGAGGCCTCGGCCTGGCGCCGTGGTCACTCACGTTGGTCGCTACAGAGGCGGCCGAGATTTTTGGTGATGCCACGGGCTCGTCCCGTGGAGTGTTCACGCTTCAGGCTGCTGGCAGGCGGCAACGTGAAACACCACGGGGCCAGCCCGTGGCCTCTTACTAATACTTACCAAACTCGCATACCATATGCGCAGGGCTAAGAACAGGAGCACTATATTCTTCCCGCAATGCCACTCACTTCCAGCCTCAATCTCCTGCTTCAAAGTCGTTGACATGTCTACTCGTGAAGTATATAAAGCGCGGGCCCGGTTGATTGAAATCGGGCGCCAGGAGGATGAAGCGGGACGTCCCTATGGACACCCGCAGCATAGTGTCCAGAGCTGACGCTGGTTACTGTTCATCCTCAAGGAAGCTGAGACGCATGCTGGGGGTTCAACCCCATGTTACCCGAAAGGAAACGGGTTATGCTCGCTGCGCGCCGGACGCAAGTTGGACGCGAACACTTGGCTTAGCAAAGCGTGGTAAAGCACGTGGTAGCGGGTTGAGAGCGAGTAGCATTGACGCAGCGTCAGCCCTCGTTGAGCAACGTACTGCAATCGGTGGAGTCAACCACTTGAAAAGTTCTCCTGCTCTGTTCTAACCAGCAGACTGCGAGTTCTACCCGAGATGCTCTTTGCGGAGCTATTCACTCTGGTAAATCTGGCAACCAACCGCAAGGTCTATGGTTGCTCCCGCTTCAACATTTCGATGTTGCGCGGAAAATGAGGTTGCGCCACTCTCATCTCGTATGGGAGAGGCGCAATCTTGTTTTTAGTATCGGCGTAATAGGTTGAACTACTCACCCGTGCCCGACTTTGCTGGCAAGAATCAAAACAATGAAACTGATCACGTTTGTATCACCTTCGTGTATTTTCAGCGTCGATCCCGACCAACTCCAGTAAATCATCCGGCTCCGCTTTCATGGCTGCGTTAAGTGGCCTTTGTCTTTTTCGGGGCAGGTTTTGGCTTCGGCGTGATCACAGCGATCTCAGCAAGCGACGTCGTTTTGTCGTTGCCAAAGCCGGATAGCGCAATGAACTTCAGGTGTTGAGCTGCGATCGGTTTGAGGAACGCGATACGCTGCGGCGCCCACGTCGAAACTAACTCGCCCCGAACGACATCTACCCACTCCTTGCCATCATCACTGGCGCGCACAGCGTACTCGCGAATATCACCCTCGTGTTCCCGATGATTTTGTCGAGACATTACCAGCAAGCCCGATATTGAAACCGGCGAGGGAAAATCGATCAGGATTTCCACCTGCTCGCGCAACTGACCTTCGCCTTCACTCTTTCGCCAATAAGTATTCGGATCACCATCGATAGCAGAGTTAACGGATTCGCCCGCCGCCTGTATTCTCGCGCCCAACCTCCTCATGATCTGATTATCAAAAAGTAATCCTCGTATTTGGCCCGAGCTCACCGGCACTTGTGGTTGAAAGCAATCACTTCGCATGTAGTTGAGGAGAGAACGTCGCAGCTGCAGCGCCACGGGGTTGGCCTGGATTGGATTGGTGACGTCGATGGCCGACACCAGCAATTTCCCTTCACCGATCGCGCATTCAAAGATGACACCGAGTTTGTAGTTTCGATTCCAATCATCGATCGCCCAAACTGTGGGCTCGAGCTCAGGAGGTAGAGTATCGAGATTCACAGCGCGGACGTCACGCAGGATCTCGGCCCATTGCCAATCGAAATCCGCTCCTGTTGGAAAATTCATTAACGTGCTGTTCCTCGGATCAGCCAGTCTCGTCTGGAACCACAAGCCCATCATGCGGCCCCATGCCGGTGTGAGCAGGCGATTCCAGGTAACGGGGAAAACGTCGAGTGGCGGACTGGACCAACCAAGCTCTGGTCCGCGAGGAATGAAAAGGACTTTGCCCCCGGCTGCCAATTTGGTCTCGGCTTCGTCCCACGAGCTGGTAATCAAAACGTCAGCGACTCTTGAGACAGGGCAGTCGGCCGATGGCAGCGCCTCACTCGCCGGGTCATAAACCCAGAAGTTCCATTCGTTTTCGAAATAGGTAACACCGCGAACAGCATTTGGTCCCGGCGTAATTCTCCTCGCAGCATCAAACCAGGAAGCCGGCGCCACTGTAACTACCAGCCTGTATTCGCCAGGTGCGAACAAAGACAAATCCGCCGACGCTTGACCAAGAGAAATATTTTTCCCAATCGGAAAAGTCTGGGTCGGACATTCACCCTTGATCTCGGGCACTGTACCAACGATCCGCCAAACTGCCTTACCGTCAACGATGGGCTCTGCTCCAAAGTGCGCGAGCTCAAGGTCTACGTTGAACTTGTCTGAGGTAGTGAAGACTCGGCTGCGCAGACGAGCCAGAGGAACTGTCGAATTACAAAACGACCTGAACTCGTCCGCGGTCACGTAGCCTTTCGATTCCCAGAACGCATCAAGAAATCCAACCGGCGCCGTTCCCCGGCCGAGATAATCATGTAAGTCGAGTAATTGAAAGCCACCCAGATCAGGCGTGCGCAGATTCGCTTCAACGTCTTCCTTGTAGCACTCAAGTTGAAAACGACTCGAAGCCCGCGAAAAACTCCGATTCTTTTCCAGCAATCCGTGCGCTTTCATTGACGCCTGGAAAATCTCGTAGTTACCCGGACGCAAATGTGCATTCTTGAACTTCTTGATAACCTCATAATCCGGATAAGAGGCCCACTGCCCGACTTCATGTGACACGACCGGAACTTTGACTTCTGCCAGTGCTTCGCCATAGTCGGCGCCAAACCATCCGCTTGGACCACGCAACATGTTTCCATCGTTACGTTGCAGGTCGAGATAGTCAGCCCCGTCTCCGGTCAGTAATAATTCGCGCTCGTTGTGTCCGGAACCGTGGGTATACAAGCGACGAGGATCTTCCTTCTTGAAGCGAGTGATCCAAGGTGTCAGAAACTCTTTCCATTTCCCACGCGGTTCGTGACTCGCTGAGAGCAACACGAACGACGGGTGGTTTCCATAAGCCTTAATCATGCGAGCAGTTTCGTCATACAGCATCTGCTCCATCTGAGAGCCGGGAGGGATCTCATTCCACATGCCGGGTTCTGGCTGGAGATAGAAGCCGATTTGGTCGGCGGCTTCAAAGGCTGCGTCGGGCGGACACCAGGAATGAAATCGCATGTGATTGAGACCCCAGGCGCGGCACGTCTCAAAAATTGTTGTCCACGACTTAACGTCTGTGGGCGGGTAGCCCGTCAAGGGAAAATCGCCTCCGTTATTCGTGCCACGGAAGTTGATTACGACACCATTCAGCAGAAACTGCTTTCCTTCGACTTTCAGATCTCGAATGCCGATTCGGATGTCCTTGTATTCTTCAAACCCGGTTCCACGCAGCCAAAGCCGCAACTGCAGCAGACGTGGATGAAATTCATCCCATGTAGGCGCGTCGAAACGTATGGGCACTTCTACATCCGCGGCGCCACCGTGCTCGTCCCAGGTCACCGGCACGATGCCAATGTCCGGCCAGATCGCAGTTATCGTTCCCGCTCCGGAGCGACCGGTGACGTTGCCGATCCGCACTTTGATCACCATGGTCTTCTGGGCGAAGTTCGGAAACGCCTGCGCATCATCTATCCAGACTCGTCCGGTGTCAGTTAAATCAATCCGGCCCACGATGCCGTTCCAGGTTGCGCCCAATGAATCAGAAATGCTGTGTGAGTCGAGTCTATAAGGCAGCAGGGTACGGTTATCGACTCGAATAGTAAGCCGATGTCTTCCGGGCGACACCGTGCCCAGGTCGTAAGTATGAGGCGCCACGAGACTCCTGTCGGATCCAATCTTGTTGCTGTCAATCCAGACGGTAGTCTCCCAATGAGGTCTCTCGAGCGTTAGAACAACTCGCCGGCTTACATAGAATTGCGGAATCTCTATTTCTCGCTGATACCAGGCAACACCAACATAGTGACGAGCCGGCTGGGAGAGAAAGGGCACCTTAACTTTGCCGGGGCTTATAAAGTCCTTGTAGTCGTCACGCAAAAACCACTCATGGTCGTAGAGCGAAAGAACCCAGGGTGTCTTCGTGCTGATCTCATCACCGCCGAAGAACAGTGATTGGATGATTCCCGGAAGTTTTATGGGGAGGCGTAGTCGACGGTTGAACCACATCTGCTTAATGCCTGAGTCGGTGCGATCGGTTTCGAACTGCCAGTCTCCTGAGAGATCGGCAAACGGACGCACGATATCGGGCGCGGGACTATCGACCTTAGCTTTGGTTCGAGAACCCACCTCAAGGCGATCCAAATTGCACATGGTCGCCACGAATAGGGCAGTGGTGGCAAAAAGGATTCTTGTGAATCTTGGCATGGGCGGGCTTAGTTCGGTCTCTTGTTGATGACTTCGTTAAGACACCGATCTAAACGGCAATGGTTGTGGGTAGTTCCTGATCTTTCATAAAGGAGTAGATGCGACTGTGCCTGGCTGCTTGGGATCGAGCCGCGATTCTACTCGGAATTGATTCGACCTCACACCAATTCCTTTCCGCGCTTTCGTAGCGGCGTTAGTTATTGATACATCAAAGTGATTGAGAGATTTTTGAGAAGGTACGATTCCTCACGTTCGTTGTCTCGGTTATGAGGTACAAGCAGCCAACATTGCAACTTTTCTTAATAAAAACCAAGAAAAAGTTCGATTTGTGGGAGACTTTGTGTGGTGGTGTGTGATATACCTCTACGCGCTAGTTTTCAATATTACGTTTTGGCGGAGGTATCACACTAGACCATGGCAGCTGCAACAGGCAAGAAGCGCATGACCCAGTCTGAGGTAGTTAATCATTTTGCTGAGAAGCACGGCTTGAAGCGCGCACAGGTTAAGGAGCTCTTCGAAGATCTCGCTAACCTGGCTGCTTCCGAAGTCGGTTCGAACGGCGAGTTTGTCGTCCCCGGTTTCGGCAAACTTGTTAAGTCAGAGCGGAAAGCTCGTGAAGGGCGTAATCCCGCGACCGGCGAAACTATTCAAATCCCGGCAAAGACGACCTTGAAGTTTCGCGTTGGCAAAGCAATGAAGGACACCGTTCTACCGAAGAAGTAGACGCTCCCTCGCTTCTTAGCCTTGATTTTATTAGCGCCGCTGCAGGTTCACTCAACGTGGACTCTGGGGCGGCGCTTCCGTTTTTTCCGTCAAAGTAGCACAGACTTCAGTCTGTGTTCATCTCGACAACTCGAACTCTGATTATTTATCTTTCACGTCTATTTGGTTATCAAGCCTAAGCCACTTGCGCAAACAGGAGCCACATCCACTTGGCAACGTCCAACAAGGGTAGCGTCCACCCGGCACGACATCTCGTAAACAAATCACGAAAAGCCGCTGGCCGCTTCGAAGCTGTCAAGATTCCCAGCAATCTCAACGACGTCGAATTAGAGTTCGGTCAACAGGTTGTCAAACTTACTAATCTCAACAAACTCTTCTGGCCCAAGCTCGGAATAACCAAGCGCGATCTCATTCAGTATTACGCTGACCTTGCGCCATACTTGCTGCCGCACCTTCACGATCGGGCGATGGTGATGAAGCGATATCCAAATGGCGCAGCCGGTGATTTCTTTTTCATGAAGCGAGCGCCGTCTCCTCGACCTGAATGGATAGAGATTTGTTCGATCTCGCATCCGTCATTCAACGTCATCGACTTTCCGATAATCCAGGATGTGCCGGCATTGCTGTGGGTAATTAACCTCGGCTGCATAGATCTGAATCAATGGTACGCGCGCTGTGACGACGTAGATTTACCTGACTACATTCACTTCGATCTCGATCCGGTGCCAGGCGCAAACTTCGATCGCGTCTGTGAGACGGCGTTGGTGGTTCGCGACACTCTGAAGGCTCTAAAGATGCCGGCGTACGCCAAGACGACCGGCTCAAAAGGAATACATATTTACGTTCCGATTGTTCGTGGTCCTACGCAAAAGCAGGTATGGACTGTCGCAAAGGAGATAGCCCGCCACCTCGCCTCGGAACATCCGAAGTTAATCACGGCTGAGTATGTGATTAGTAAACGACCGCGCGGACGCGTGCTCGTGGATTACAACCAGAACGCGTGGGGCAGAACCCTGGCTTCGATCTATTCGATTAGGCCAACACCGAAAGCCAGCGTGTCTACACCGGTGACCTGGAAAGAAATTGAAGACGGGATTAAGATCGACGATTTTCGCATCGACAACGTGCCGGCTCGAGTGCGCAAGCTTGGAGATCTTTGGAAGCCTTTGGTAGCCAATAAAGGCCGATTCCGACTGGACCAACTGTTAGGGTAGCTTCGGAGGCGAAGAGTAGGCTATGACATCAAAGATGAAGCGCCCACCAACCGTTTGGCTGACGCAGATATTACTTTTCGTCTTTGCCTTCCTTTTCATGACTGTTCTGTTGAGGGACATTTTCGGTAGACCAAGGGTAGGAGGAGAAATCGACGTTAGCGGTCTGACGGCTTTGGTCGTCGTTTTTCTCGGAATCGTAGGCGTTCTGTTGCTTGCTTTCTGGGGACTAGTCAGAAGAAGAAACTACGGACGCAAGCTGAGCGTCTTTTGTCTTTTCGGTCTCTGGACAATGGTTAACCTGGCGCAGTTATTTCGATGCGACGGTCCTGTTCAATGTTATGAATATAGCAACACGGGACAATTGGTTGGTGCAGGCATCGCGATAGCCTCGTACAACGCTTTGTTCCTGTTCCTGATGTTCCGACTGTCTTTAGGAAAGAAGGTGAGAAACTTTTTCTCAAGCCAACCGAGTCAGCCTGAGGTAAGTTGAATGGGGCGGCTAGTGGGACTTGAACCCACGACCTCTTGATTCACAGTCAAGCGTTCTAACCAACTGAACTATAGCCGCCACAATTTGAATTGAGGCTTTGCCCCCGGCAGGACTCGAACCTGCGGCCCTCTGCTTAGCATCCAGCATCAGGTTTCCCTGACCGCCCAATATTACAACGCACATCGGCGAGACGCCGATGCCACAATTGGGTTTGCTGGCTGGACTATATCTTGGACATCTCAGTCCCGACCCGTATAGTCTCTGAGGATCCCACACAAAATTTCAATGGTTTCCTGCGGATTACCCAATCCAAGCGGATTGTTACTCCAATCAAGAAGTACCGAAGGCTCTAAGGGCGTTCCCGCATATAGGGTCGTCCACTTAATGGGTTCCAATTCCAATTCCCTTTCCCCATTAAGGCTCCTACAAGGCAGATGCTCTATCCGCTGAGCTACGGGGGCGCATCCATGTTTGCCTGGCGTGATGTTAATGCTTGCTCGTTGCCGGGTCAAACGTCATTCGCGATTAAGAACTTATCCGCAGATTACGCCGATTCAAGACTTCCAGGAATCAAGTGTCAGCTTCCAAAGTTTGGTACTGCGTCTTTCCGGCTCACAACCGATGAAACCCGCCACAAAGAAAACGCAACCTCGAACATCAAACCTGAAACTTGAAACCCCAACGTCTTATGTCTGCGGAATCTGTGTAATCTGCGGATAGGGATGTTTTGAACGTGACATGTAGCTATCCTTCAAAAACAAAGACCGCAGGCAATCGCCGGCGGTCTCGTCAGAATCCATTTTGGATTCGAGTTTAGGCGGCTCGTGTGTGTGTCTCTGCGAACACTCGCCGACCGTTCAACGCGTCATCAATGATTTCGCGAACGGCTGAGGTGTCCGGATTAACATCCATGCGGTCACACGCGCGCAGGTGGCGCACGATGCCTTCAGTGGCGATTTCCTGTGCAACACCGGTTAATTTGGAATATCGACGGGCCTGAATATGATCGATTCTGAGCAGCCGCTCATCCAGCGGCAGGTTTTTACCGAAAGTCACGATTACTATATCTCCTCCATTAAAATCCGGAATTTGCTATCCCATAAATGTCCGGTCTGAGATGTTCAAAACTATAGATGCTTAGCGTTCAAGTTGGGATGCAGTTTCATTGCGAAAGCCGTAATACAGTCTGCTAAAGCGGCTCCCACCCCGCCTTAGTTGCCAATTTTCTTGATCAGCAAAACTTTGGATTATACGGAATGAACGCCGAAATTTCCAGATCTTTTTTCGAAGAGAAGTTTTAGCACGACAATTAAGTGACAATTAAGTTAAGTTACTTTGCCTCAGGAACTTACGTCCGTTAGCCTGATTACGAAAGGCTGCGAACCTCAAGACGGAAAGCTGGCGCGGTCCACCATCACCCTGCTCTGTCTTAATCTCCAGAGCCTAATTGTGCCGAAACTGTTGCAGGACGGGTTTAGAGCCTTCCAAACAAACTAAAGCCTTCACATGCGGAGAGTGTCCAAATTTGGAGTGCGATGACCTGTCATCGCTTTCACCCGCGGCGGCTCGACGCCGCAGTTCTCGACAACTTGCTGCGACAGGTCGCAGCGACGAAAAGCGCCGACAGGTCGGCGCACTCCAAATTAGAGCACTACCAACATGAGAGGTGACTGGCAAATCATCGCTGAATTGACTAGACTCGCTGAAATTAAGTTGGAGCCGTTTGAGAGGAACGATATGCCCGAAGAGCAAAGAGTAGCCAATAATTCCCAAACCTACCTGGTAGACGCCGACGAATTCGAATTCGAGACTATCGAGCAGAACAATGGTCAAGCGACAGTAATTCGCTTCGCCATGGATAATCCGCACTATCACGCTGGCGACATGCTATTAGTGCTCGCCGGGACCGATATCCGCTTTCATGGGATGATTGGCAGTCTTGGCGATGGGTGGGCAATCGCTTCAGACAAACGAGGCTCGTTGTTACCTGCTACGGTTCAATAGCAACTTACCGCACATAGCCGCTGGGATAACTTAGCTGAACTCCTGGCGTCAGAGATCTAATCTGAATCTTGTGAAAGCCCTTGTTCTGATGCGTGGATAAGTACGTCACCGCCAACTGCTTGTCCAGAGTTTCGTCGAGATCGCGCAAGAATGGGTCGAAGCTCACGGGAGCTCCAGAGCCCTGGAAATAAGCTTTGCCGCCTGTCTCATCTGAAAGTCGCTCCAGCGAGCCTTGAGCGTTCCCAATCAAAAGCAGGTTCCTGCTGTCGTTCAGAGTCACACTCGGTTCGTAAAACGAGTAGACGGCTACTGATCGTCGCTGCGCCTGATTAATCGCCCGTTGTAAGTCGATACTTTGGCCCGGCGAGCTTGAATCAATGCCACGAGATATATCCAGCCCATCAGAAATCAAAAGCAGGGAGCGCCGCCCCGAAGGTTGTGATTCAAACTTATTAATCGCCTCGATCACTTCAACATAAGGGTTGTAAGGCGCGGCCGAAGCAACTCCCAGCGGTACTCTCAAAGCCCGCACAGCCCGGTCCAAGTCCAGCGTAAATTTCTGACGAACCTGCAGAGATCCCGATTTGATGTAGCCCACCATCACGCGAGACCCAGGCGGTAGTTTCCGGATGAATTCTGCGATTGGCCTAATCTCATTGCTGGCCGATGTGACCAGATCGTCTTGAATGAGCACGGCGAGGGTGATGGGCGAATTCGTAACGATGGCTCGGATCGAAAGGATAGATTGGGGCTCGCCATCCTCAGTGATATTTAGATCCAGTAGCTGAATTTCGGGCTCGGGCTTGGTTTTGACTTTTATGCCAACGGGAATAACTACGGGGCGGGCCGAGCCAGATTGCTTTTTCTTATTCGAGTCATCCTGTAACAAATCGGTTGAGCTCACTGAGCCAGCGCTGACAACACTCATAGCAAAAAGTGCCGCAGTGAAAATAACCGCTCTCCGAGTTCTCATAATTTCCTCATGCCTCCCAACCGAGCTTGTGAACGACAGTCAAGCAAAACGACCTGGACCACGTGACTCTAACTAGCGTGCCTCAATCCGACGAGATAAGATTGTTTCTTAAAGCGCGCATCGTAGCAAGTCGTCGTAAACAACTATATGTCATCAACCAACCTAACCCGGAAGATATCGTCTAAAGACGAAGCTGTGGCTCGCATACTGAAGGCAGCGCCTTTCCTCGCGTTTTTTATCGTGAGCCTGCCGGCGCCAATCCTGTTCCTGGTCCTGTTCATCCTTTCGAGCTCTCCAGAAGGGGCCGCCTTGTACCTGTTCCTTACGCTGTTAGGTGCCGCCGTGGGCGTCGGTGCTGCCTTAATCCTGGTGATTATGCTGGTATTCTATCGGAAACGTTGGTTACAAAGATTTCGCGAACGGCTCGCGAGTGATGGCATTACCGCCTCGGAAGTGCCCTGGTTTCTGCCCGAGTTGACCACGGCGGAACGAAAGACTTTGAGTCAGATGCAGGATAAAAGCCCCCTGCTGGCTGATGCTTACTCTGAAATCCTGGCGGGGCGGTTGATGGCCACGAGATTACTCAGCCGCACCAAAAAGGATATCCTGCTGGTTGAACGTCGTCTAAACCGCTTGGCACTGATTCAGGGCACCGACACTACAGATTTACAGAAGGAATTACGCGAAGATCGCGAACGCTTAACCGATGCGAGGCGGCAGGCCGCAGCCAGATTGTCAGAAACTCAGGCCCGGATGCAGATGATTGAAGCTGCAGCCAGCCGCGATCAAAGCCATAGTGAGACGTTCGCCATGTTACAAAGGTTGACTAACACCCAAAGTCACTTGCCACTTTCGATTGAAATGGCTCAAATTGAGCGGCGCGCTCTCGAAGAAGCCGAGCAAGAGATTAATCAGTCTTCTTAAGCCGGTAAACGCCGGGCGCCAATCTTTCCGCAAAGCCCTCATCCACCAAGGCCCAATTACCGAGACCAGCATCCGGAGCCGAAAGCCCGGTGACCCTGGCTAATTCACCGCGAAGGGTCATTCCAGCTGTTGTTAGAAAAGCTCTTGCCACTTCTCGCAAGGCATCCTCTCGCGCCATCTTTGTGGCTAGCTCTTCAGGAAAGCGGCCCTCCGCGAGTGTCCAAATGTAGGTGAACTTCGGCTGGTAGACGGCTTCGCCCGGCACCACTTTGAGCGCGCGCTGCAACTCGTCGAGAGCGTGGACAAAGTGCACTTTTCCCTTTATGCCGCTCGCCAGCTGCAGATCGCGCGTTCCCATCTCCCACTCGCGACGCATCACCTTCAGGACCGCAAGTGCGTTGGGACTGAGGATCTGTCGTTCTTTGGAAGTGGGCACACCCCAAATCGATTGGAAGGCAGGAATTAAGCGCCGGGCCACAAAAGTCGAACGGCCACGAGCGAGCTTGCCGTAAAGGATCCGGCCTCGACTCATCACCTGATCCTTAAGAACCCAGGTCAGGCTGCTTTCCGGATCCTTCTGCACGTTGCGCGGCATGTGTGCATCTCGCCGCCCACAAACGGCAATGAATAATGAAGGGCCAGGCCGGCGCACATCCGTCATTGCCGAACAGAAGCCCACTGACTCCATGAACTGTTCCGCATCGTTAACGTCTTCGACTCGGTGTTCCGGCTCACGTCGCCACCAGCGATCGCGAAATACTTCAAACTTCTCGGGCAGGGTCACGATGCGCATAGATAGCGCAGCTTACAAAAAATGAGGGTGGGGTTGAATCACTTTTTTGCGATTCAATCCCCCACCCTCGACTGAACGGAGTCTAGGTTTTCGACTTAGTTACGATTCGGCCCCGTAACCTGGATCGTCAACTCAGTGCCGACCGGCAGTTCCAAGTCGTCTCGACCCTGAATGTAAACCGAACCCGCGCCGCCTCCGGCTCCGATAACCGCACCGATAGCTGCTCCCTTACCACCGCCGGCAATCGCCCCGATGATGGCTCCGACAGCAGTACCGATGGCTGTGCGTTCGACCGTCTTCTTCGACTGGTTGTCGTCCTGCACCGCGCCTTCATTATCGACTCTGGCGACATCTCCATTCGGCATGCGGACGGTTTGAAGATAGCCTGCAATTCGATATGAACGGCCATCTCTAAGGCGGAGGCGATCGAAGTTGAAGGTCATTTCGGAACGCCCGGTGATACGACCACTCCGCTTAACCGTTGATACGTGTCCTTCAATGACGGCGCCGGCATATTGAGCTGGCGTGCGAATCGTAGCCGTAAACTGCTCGCCATCCTGGCTGGTGCGAGTTGACAGCGAACTGCTCAATTCCGCCACCACGGTTTCGCCATTGCGAAGCAGGTAGTCATTGTTTGTATCCGTACCCGGATTATCTCGAGGCCCGGAGTAGATACTATCGAACTCAGCCACATCAGAGCTGCGGTCGTAGAAGCTCTGGATTTCAATTGGCGTCGAAAGGTTCTCGGAGTAGATTCGTCGAGTAACTCTCATCCGACGTCCATTTTCGAGCGGAAAGAACGTGACATTGAACTCATTGTCCCGGTCACCCGTAGTCGTGATCGTTAGCTGGTCGGCGTTGAGCGAACTGGTAACTCTGATAGCGCGTCCGCTTGGAGTTGTTTCTACTCGCTCACGTCCATCAGCTTCAAAAGCGATTTGCTGAGCGCGACTGGAAGCGAGCGTTACATTACGACCACTCACGTTGATCGCAATTTGATCCGGCGCATCGAGTCTTCGCAGAAGTTGATCTCGTCGCTGTTGGCGTTGTTGGTATGGCAAAGAACGTAAGGCGCGATCGATCACAGTCGCAGCATTTTCGCTGCGTGTAGCGTCGATCCGATACGTGCCCGTCAAGCGGGCTGTTCCCAACGGCCAACGGCCTGGGTTGCGGTTTCCGGTGGAAGCATTCCAAGTCAATCCATAAGTTTGGGCCAATTGGTTTAGATCTACTCGCGCGTTTGACCAATAGCGCTGCGTCGTAGCGTCAACATTGCGCCTGCCAATGAAGTTATCGAGTGCGCTGGCGCGATCGAGCACCAGTTGGGCTTGAACAGACGTATCATTTCTCTGAGTGATCGCTTGCCTCAACTGGCCTAAAGCCTCGTCAAAGCTTGTCAGGAGAACAGTCGCGTTTTCCTCGCGATAGATACCGCCGCGAGGCGACTGGTTGTTCAGACTAGTTCGAAGCAGGTCAACTCGATCCTGGATGCGGCGCACTAGCTGCCGAAGCTCCTGGCGATTGGTCTGCCTCACCGAAGTAATCTGCGCTTCACTTACAGAAGCTGCCATTAATACCAGCAGCGTTAGGCCTAAAACTTTCTTGATTGCACTCATCGACTTTTTCCTCCGTTTGTTGCGAGTCCCAGATCAGCCGCTTCAGTCTTTTTCATGGTTGGCCAAAAATGCTGACACTCTTTTTATGCAGGTTGCACAGGAGAGCACCCATTGCACTTCAATCAGCGTGCCGGAGCACACTTGAGACGATTTCTCGTAAAGAGCCCAGTAACATAGCGTTGAAAAGCAGCCAAAAAGAAGTACAAGTGCCCGCAAAGTACATGTTTGAGACAACGTGTACGGCAAACCTACGCTCTCCACGGCAGCATATTGATGAAGCAAACCGAGTGTCTCAACACGCTTTGCGAAAGAATCGGTGTGTTATTCTCGCTCCGGAGGCTCCGTGAGATGAATGTTGAAGATAAGAAGGCTGTTGTTCTACATGAGGGAGATGATCTTTTCGTTGCAATTTCACCTTCAGGCCATAGGATAACTTTGGATACCAGCAGTGAACGGGCCTCAGCGCCCAGCCCGATGGAACTTTTGCTGATGGCATTGGGAAGCTGCACCGCTGTTGACGTGATCGGCATTCTGCAAAAGAAACGTGAACAAGTGACGGATTATCGAGTCGAAGTCAGAGGCGAGCGACGCGACGAACATCCCCGCAGCTTCAAGCGAATGGAAGTTCGGCACATCGTTACCGGCAAGGCGATATCACCGAAGGCTGTAGCGCAGGCTATCGAGCTCTCCGAAACCAAATACTGCAGCGTGGCGGCAACACTCAGGCCTACAGCGGAAATCGTTTCGAGCTATGAAATCATCGAAGCATCGGCGTAAGTCTGCGAAACTTTGATGTTAAGAATCACGACAGTTTTGTTTCTATTGGGCGCCGGTTGGCTGTTCACTGGAGCGTCTGCTTCGACAAAGGCGCAATCGGCCAGTGATAGCAGTCTGGCCTCAGTTCGGCAGAGCGATAGCTCCCGCCGCACTCCGGATGGCAAGCTCAGCCGCCTCTCCGCTGCTGAACACATGCGACGTGCCAACGTCTACATGTCTAACCGGGCTTTCGCCGAAGCTCGCGCGCACTGGGAGGCAATACTGAACTTTTACCCTCAAGACTCAAACGTGCCGCCGGCAATGTTTGGGATCGGTCGTTCGTATTTTCAGGACCGACAATACCAGGAAGCGTTCACGGTCTACGATCGTCTTCGCAAAACCTATCCGCAAACAAAAGATGGACGTGAGGCATTGAACTTTAGCGCCGCAGCCGCGCTGCGCATGGGCCGTCCTGCAGACGCCGCTGACCGATATCGCATGTACACCGAGCAGTATCCGGGCGGCGAGCGAATCGAAAGTGCTTACCTGAATGTCATCGATTCGCTACGTGAAGCAGGCAGACCTAAGGAGGCTGCGCAGTGGATAACGCGCACGCGGGAAAAGTTTACTGACACGCCAACCGATGTGAATGCGCAGTTCGCCCAGCTGCGACTTGATGTGGCTGAAGGAAATTGGAAGCATGCAGTCGCGACTGCCGACGCCTTAAGCACGGCTCGTTTTCAAAAGGCCGTGCTAACCACGTTGTCTGAAGTGCGCTACTTAAAGGCTTTTAGTCTTCAACAACTGGGTCGAAAAGAAGACGCGATCGCAACCTACATGTTGGTTCCGGAGGGTCTTGAGTCTTATTACGGATGGTTGTCGACCCAGCGTTTGCAGAGTCTTGTGTCGGAGCGGCAACGCGCGGTTGTCAATCAGCGTGAACAGCAGGTTGGATCTCAAATCGCCGTAGTCGCGAGTTCATACCCGGCGCCTTACCGTGAATCAATCCTTCGCACTGCGAAAGCTCGAAATCTTGATCCGCGGTTCATCCTCGCAATCATCAAGCAGGAAAGTGTCTTCAAGCCCCAGGCAAAATCTCCCGCCGGCGCCCGCGGCTTGTTGCAGCTCACGCTCGACGCTGCGCAGAAGTATGCCGCGCTCGTTGGCTTAAACTCGTTGCGCGAAAATCAACTCTATCAACCGGACACGTCGATACTCGTGGGCGGCGAATATCTCTCTGAATTGTCGCGAATGTTTCCGAATCAGCTTGAGGCGGTGGCTGCGTCGTATAACGGCGGTGAAGACAATGTCGCGCGTTGGGTGAAGCGCGCCAAGCAGAAGGACCCCGGCGTCTTTACTTCTGAAATCGGATTTGACGAAACGAAGGCTTATGCGCAGAAAGTGATGGCAAACTACCGCGTATATAGGCAGCTGTACACCGCGGATTTACGACGCCGGTAGTATTTGAAGTCCGTTCTACCTCGTAGCGTAGACTTCAGTCTGCGTTCTGCTCGTTAAGATGATAGTTGAGTGTCAGGACGCTCCGCCCCAGAAAGTTACCTCTTCGCCACTCAATTAACGCCTTTCCAAAGCTTGAACCGACTGAAGTCCGTTCTACCTCGTAGCGTAGACTTCAGTCTGCGTTCTGCTCGTTAAGAATGATTGTTGAGTGTCAGGACGCTCTTCCCCATAAAGTTACCTCTTTGCCACTCAATTATCGCCTTCCAAAGCTGGAACAGACTGAAGTCCGTTCTACCTCGTAGCGTAGACTTCAGTCTGCGTTCTACTCGTTAAGATGATTGTTGAGTGTCAGGACGCTCTTCCCCATAAAGTAACTCTTTGCCACTCAATTAACGCCTTCCATAGCTTGAACCGACTGAAGTCCGTTCTACATCGCTTGCAATGACAAATGAAAAATGGAAAATGATGAATGGAAAATCGTCTCGGTCTCCGTTCGAAACCGCCCAATAGTTCCAGCCTAGGGCTCCGGACTAAACCGTCGATCCTCAAACCCACGCGCAGCTTCCCTCCTCCGCAGGCTATCCTGTCGCGGATACGGCCGCGGATAGATCCCCAATCGCACCAGCCCCTGATAGAACTCGTAGCGAATCGAAATCTCTGACATCGGTCGCGACTCGAGCTGCATATTTACCCAGCGAACATCGTTACCAACGGAACGTCCAATTCCTGTCGCCGCCGACTCATCATCGACAGATGGCATTGACTTCGATCGAGCTTCGGCCCGGTCCGACGAGGGCGCATCAGCGCGACCGGCATCAGCGCCGTCGCGCTCATAAGGCTTGGGTTCGCGAGGCGGCGGAGTAACTCTCACTGGAATTGGTTGGCGCTCGCGGAAGAAAACCGCTGAGATGACTCCGAGGTTTGCGGTCTGCCCCAATTTCGCGCCGTACGAATCCCGCTCGGTAGTGAAATAGAAATGCCGAGCTCTCGAGGAACTGACTTGCCAACCGCTAATTTCAATCGCCCCGTAAGGACCAATCACCCACTTACTGGCTTCGTAAGCAGTCGTATGCTTGGCGTCAATCGTGTTGAGGCCATCAACTGAAAGCGCCACTGCCACTCGATAAGGATAGGGATTATGGACACGAAGCTCGTATTCTCGACCTTCCAAAGCCTCGACATACGTTCGCCCTCTGGCGGCGTATTCCTCAAGTGACCGCCCATCGACCAATACTTGAACGTCGAAGTCCCGCTCGACGATTGGTCGATCGCGGATTTGCTGGACCTCAATCGGCGAAGGTGTCCGCGTGGAATAAACCATTCCCGAGCCCGTTAACACGCAAATCGCTACTGTAGCCAATAGGAAAAAGCGTCTTTTTGTGTGCGACATCTCTAATTTCCTCCTCGAGGGGAGAATTCAATCTGTACATTGAACGCCGTAATACATGGCTTCTTGCGCCAAATACTGACTTGGCCGAGTTTTTTCTTGCCTCCACAAATTAATTGGCCCGTTTTCGTATTGAGTAATCCGAGCACACAAGGCTACAATGTCGCGCCAGCTTTTCCCCAGCATTCTGAGCGTTCGTCCACACAGGAGAATCAGATGGAGTATGTGCTGACTGCGACCAAGACCGAGGCGCCTGCCGGATCCTACTATGACAAGATCTGGCGACTTTACGATCTCACATTCAAGCTCAACGGTTATGGTCGTTCATTGGATCAGTATTTTGCTTCCAATCCGCCGCCCATCTCGCGCGGCGCTCGAGTCCTGGACGCAGGCTGCGGTACCGGCTTACTTACATTAGCGTTGCTCAGGTCGATCAGATTTCCGGTTAGCATTACCTCGCTGGATTTATCCGCATCGTCCGTCACCGCAACCAAGAAAGCCGTAAACCAAAGCGAAGGCCGCCGGCGCGACGTCAGCTACACGCAAGGCAATGTGTTGGCCCTGCCCTTCGCTGATGGCTCATTTGATTTTGTCGTTACGAGCGGAGCACTGGAGTATATGCCGCTGGAAGACGGGTTGAATGAATTGGCGCGAGTGCTTTCACCGCGAGGTCACCTACTGCACTTGCCGGTAAGGCCCGCTATGACAAGTCTGTTACTGGAGATTTGTTTCCGCTTCAAACATCACCCGCCTAAAGAAGTGATGCAGAAAACTCTGCAACGCTTTCGAGTGGTGGACCACCATCAGTTTCCACCATTGCAACCAATCGGCTGGTCCAAGACAGCCCTGCTCGCGCAAAAGCGTTAATCGTCACTTCAGCAATCGTTCGAGCGCACTCCTAATCGACAGCGGTATTGGGACGGGACGTCGTGTCTCTCGATCAACGAAGACGTGTACGAAGTAACCAGTCGCTGCTGCGAAGACTTCGCCGACTTTGAAGATGGCCAGCTCGTAACGAACACTTGAGTTGCCTATTTTGCCCACGCGCAATCCCACCTCGACAACTTCCGGAAACGCGACTGGCTGGAGATATTGGCAAAGGGACTCGGCGGCGAACCCGATTACACTGCCATGAGTAATGTCCAGACCACCCTCGTTGACCAGGTACTGGTTGATGGCCGTATCAAAGAAGCCGTAGTACAAAGCATTATTAACGTGCCCGTACACATCGTTATCCATCCAGCGTGTTGGCAACGCCAGAAAATGCGGATACTCGGCGCGTACTGGTTGTGGTTTTGGATGCATGAAATATGAAGACTAGGTGTAGTCGATAACTTGCCTGACTGCCTGGGCGTCTGCCAATCGATCAAAGCCTTCGTTGATATCTTCGAGCCGCAATGTGTGCGTGTGCAGCTTATCAACAGGAAGCAGGCCGGCTTGATACATTTCAATGAACCTTGGAATGTCGCGCCTTGGGACTGCCGAGCCCATGTATGAACCTTTTAACGTGCGTTCTTCAGCTACGATACTGAGCGCTGAAACAGAAAACAGTTTCTCCGGCGCCGGCAAGCCAATGGCTACGGTCGTACCACCTCGCTGTGTGGCGCTATAGGCTTGAATCAGAGCTTTTTCACTACCGACGCTTTCAAACACAAAGTCGGCGCCGCCTTTACAAAGCTGCTTGATGGCGTTAACCGGATCGTCGCGCGTAGCGTTAATCACGTGAGAGGCGCCCACGTCCGTTGCTAAGTCGAGTTTTTGATCTACGAGGTCAACGGCTACAATCGGATGAGCACCGATCGCGCGCGCGCCCATCACCGCGCTCAAGCCCACACCGCCCATTCCAAACACTGCAACCGAATTCCCTGCTCTGACACAAGCCGTATTAACAACAGCGCCTACTCCGGTGACAACGGCGCAGCCAAACAATGCCGCCCGATCGAGCGGCAAGGCCTTATCGATTTTTACGAGCGACTCTTGAGCAGCTATGGTGAAATTCGAAAAGCCCGAAACACCCAGATGGTGGCTGCACGTTCGCGAGTGGCTGTCTGTAAAACGTCGAGCACCGCCCAGCAGAGTGCCGTCTATGTTCGCTTGAACTCCAGGCTCACACATCGAACCTCGACCGGCTACGCAATAGCTGCATTTCCCGCACGAAGCTACCCAGCTGAAGACAACATGATCGCCGGGAACGAACTCACTCACGTTTGCTCCAACCTGCCTGACGATACCGCTCGCTTCGTGGCCCAATACCATTGGCATGGCGCGGGGACGCGAGCCATCAACAACTGAAAGATCCGAGTGACAAAGCCCTGCGGCTGCTATCTCCACCAACACTTCACCGGACTCGGGATCCGGCAACGAGAGTTCATCGATCACGAATGGCAAACTGTTCGAGTAGGGGCGAGTTGCGCCCATTTCATACAAAACTGCGGCTTTGGTTTTCATATCTTCGTTGTACGACAGGCTGCCAGCCTGTCGTTGTGTTTATTGGCAATCGACGGAACCGGAGTCATTTGCCATATATCATTTGCCAATTTTCATTTTTCATTTGCCATCGAATCGCGTCGCTACCAACTTAACTTGGCTAAGATGCATTCGCGAATGAAAAATGGGAATTGGCAAATGAAATATGGCAAATCGTTTCGTCCAGATTGAAGGCTGCTCAACTCAATCTGCAGGCTGGCAGCCTGCAGTACAAGTTACTTCACTGGCACCAGCCTCATGATTCGATCGTCGTCATTCGCGGGAGTACCGCGACCATCGCGATTCGAAGTCGAGAAATATATGAATCCATCGGGCCCCTGCGCCACTTCACGAATCCTTCCATATTTCTTCTCGAGCAGGTTTTCCTGGCTGACTACACGCCTGCCGTCGAGTACCACACGCACGAGTCGTTCGCCACGCAGACAGCCGAAGAAAAAGTCTCCGGCAAACTGCGAGAAAGCATTCGCTCGATAAAAGAGGGCACTCGCTGGGGCGCAGGCTGGGGTGTACTCAAGCAGCGGTGATTCCATTCCCGAGCGCGTCTGTTGATGATGAATTATCGGCCAGCCGTAATTCTTGCCACTCTCAAGCACGTTGACTTCATCGCCGCCGCCCGGCCCATCGAAACCACTCGGACCATGCTCGGTTTCAAAGAGCAGATTGGTTTTCGGTTGCCAATCGATACCCTGCGAATTTCGATTACCCAACGTCCATATCTCCGGCCGGGCATCCTTCACGTTCTTAAAAGGGTTATCCGCCGGCACAGTTCCATCATCATTCAGCCGCAGCGTTTTCCCCGCAAGCGAATCGAGACGTTGCGCCAGGTCACGCTCGGTGGCGTCGCCGGTCGTGACGTAGAGTTTGCCGTCTGGCCCAAAACGCGCGCGACAGCCCGCATGATACTGGGCTGCCGGCAAGTTATCGAGAATGACTTTGCGATCAACGAGCGTCGTTCCATCCTCGCGATAGCGAACCACTCTGACTCGTTGTCCTTCACCTTTGTACGCGTAGGTAAGATAGAGAAAGTGGTTCGTCGCGAATTGCGGGTGCAGCGAAACGCCCATCAAGCCGCTTTCTCCGCTGGGCTCGACATCCGGCACTGTGAACAGAGGTTCGGGTCTTAACTTTCCTTTTTCAAAGACGCGCAGCCGTCCAACTCGTTCGGTGAACAGCATTCGGCCATCCGGAGTCCACACGATTGCCCAGGGTACTTCTAAGTTTCCAATCACGGTCTCGACTCGGAAAGATGTGGAGCTGGCAGGAGAATTCTCCACCTCGCCAGCACCTTTCCCCGGCGGAGCGTGGCCGCAGGAAAGTGAGATCAAAGAAATCAAAAGAAGTATTCTAGGTATCGTCATGTCAGCGGACCACGGCTTAACCAGGGAGACTATTTTCACTGGAAGCTTCGTCACCTCGTTGCCGGGGAGTGGCGCTGACTTCACTATTGAGAAATGTATTCGTGCAAGAGCTTTAATTCATCGCCCTGCTCGCTGAGCTCGACTCGAAGCAAATCGCGCATGGACAACATTCCTACCCACTTGTCTTCGTCAACGACCGGCAGGTGACGGCTTCCGATTCGCTCCATTCGCTCAAGTGCCTGATGAGGAGTTTCGTCGCACCGAATTACAGCTCTCAACTCGCTGGTCACTTCACCGACTTTGAGAAGGTTAGGGTCCCGTCGTTGGACGACCACTCGCTTCATGACGTCGCGTTCAGAAAAGACACCTAATAACTTTCCGCCATTGTCTACAACGCAAACTGCACCCACATTGCGTGCAGCCATGAACTCCGCAGCCTCCTGAACACTCGCAGAGGGGCTGATTGAATACGGCTCGCGGTTACGGATGACGTCTTTGATCAGCATCGTCCTTCGGCCTCCTGGGTTTGAAGTCGAGTTTTGCGGGGTGCCGCCATTATAAACAAAGGCGTACTAGCTGTCTCTAGCTGAACAGCGAAGCCTGTTGGGACGGACGTCTGAAGGTCGTGCTCGGTCGATCGTGTCGCGGTCGCTCCTTTTTGAATCCCAAGCGTTGGCAGTGAATCTTGAACAGTCTTTCAATCGCAGCCCAGTACTCGCCTTTGCCGCGCATGCGCTCGCCAAAAACACTGGAGTTAAGTTTTCCCTCGCGTGCGTCCCGGATCCGATGAAGTACGCGGTCAGCTTTGGTTGGCAACAGCTCTCGCAACCGTTGCTCAAAGTAAGGAGCGACGCTGCCGGGCAGTCGCAACATGTTGATGAAAGCCATGCTGGCGCCGGCAGCCTTCGCCTTCTTGAGCAGCTCGGGAATATCAGAAGTCAGTCCGGGTATGACCGGAGCAATCCCGATTCCCACCGTTATGCCTGCAGCAGCCACATCTGCCATCGCGTGAAACCGCGCCTCCGGTAACGGCGCGTATGGTTCAACGGCGCGCGCACTCTCGCGATCTGTGAATGGAATCGTGAAGCAGACCGACACTCGTGCTACACGGTTTAGTTCGACGAGCACATCGATGTCGCGCCGCACCAGAGCTGACTTAGTGATGATGCCGACCGGCTGATGAAACTCGGCGCACACCTCGAGACAACGCCGTGTGAGTTTATAGTTGGCCTCGAGAGGGATGTACGGATCGGACGTGAACGAGAAAACAATCTCTTCGCCTTTCCAGGATGGCTTGAGCAATTCTTTTCGCAACAGCTCGGGAGCGTTGACCTTGGCGATGATCTTGCGATCAAAGTCAGTCCCGGCGCCATAGCCAAGATATTCGTGCGTGGGCCGGCTGAAGCAGTAGGTGCAGCCATGAATACAACCACGGTAACAGTTCAGCGAATAATCAAAACTGACGTCAGGACTGTTGTTGTGACTGATGATTGAGCGCGTCGCGGTCTCTTCAAAGACTTCGAGCTTATTTTCCGGAGGCTCACCCAGCCATTCAACGGAGTGAGTCAGCCATGGATTAGGAGGATTTTCGACGTACTGCATTTCTGCACCCTTGTTTCATCGATGGCACAAAGAATAGCAGAACGGTCTCTAGTTTGGCGAGTGGCTGGGTACGAAAAAGCTTTGGCCACAGATTACGCCGATTTCACAGATGTTAGACGAGCGACATCGGAGTTGCGCATGAATGTTCGGTGAATCGGGTTTACAGAATCGGTGAAATCTGCGAAATCTGCGGCTAAAGCTTTTGACCCAGCTATTCCCAGGTAACGAAGAAGTAGCGATATTTGTCGGGGTCTTCGACGCTGAGGAAGCGGCCGCCCCAGCCTTCATCCGCGGGCGTAGTCACAACCAATCCTCGACTTTTCAGATCGTGGTGGTACTTATCGACATCGTCCACTCCGATAAAGAAGTTGGCGCCGCGCCCGCGTCGTAACATGGTTTCAAGCTGCTGAACCAGAGTTATCTTCAAGCTACCAGCCTTCAGAGTTGCGGTCGGAGGCTCGGAGTCCGCGTTCATCCGATCAAGTTCGAAGCCTAGTTTCTCGCGGTAGAACACGACTGACTCTTCCAGGTTGTTCACTTCCAGAAATAACAAGTCCATTCCGCTAAACATTCAGTCCAATCCTTCTTCTAAACAGTGAACAAAACGTAAATGCCGTAACTGCTGCCGACCACAGCCGTCCAAAACAGGATTTCGGGAACCAGCTTGTAACGATTGAATAAGTTTGAATCCGGTAACGTGCTCGTAAAAGTTAAGAGCGCCGCGTGCGCCATCAGCACGCCAAAGGCCAGTACGAAGAAAGCCAGAATCGCGAGCGGCCAGAGGAACCAAATCCATTGGAAACGGACCAGAAGCAGTAAAAAGAACCCGAGAAACAGACACAGCAAGGCGCTGATTCCCTGGCCCAAAACTCCCACGTCCGCCGCAGTAGGAATCGTGACAGGTATGAATGGCGCTTCGATGGAGACCTCACGTTGCGCGTCATAGTCTCGTCTGATCGAGTCATCCTTGAGCACGCGATAAGCTTCATTTAAGGACTTCATCAAATCTTCATTGCCACCACGATCGGGATGATGCTGAGAAGCCAGACGCCGGTACAATCGTTCAATATCGCGACGCGAAGCAGTGCGCTCCGCGCCCAGGATGGTGTAGTAATCCTTGTTAGCGTCGAACTGGCTCATGACGAAGGGTGACGCACATAGTACTATTTTTGTAAGGTTGCGTCCTCGTGGCGTAGACTTCAGTCTGCGCATACGCAGTTGAACTCAATGCGACGGAAGGTGAGCCTTTCAAACGGACAAGTCGCTAGCGGCAACTAAGCCGAATAAGCGTCTTTGGTTGACTGAATATTGAATCGAGCCCGAAGACTTTTTTGGGTTGCGTCCTCGTGGCGTAGACTTCAGTCTGCGCATACGTAGCTGAACTCAATTGGGACGGAAGGTGAGACTTTCCAACGGACGAGTTGCTAGCGGCAACGAAGCCGAATAGCGTCTTTGGTTGACTGAATATTGAATGCTTAGCTCCCCGTGAACAGACTGAAGTCCGTTCTACCTTATGTCACAGCCATTCCAGACTTTTTGGTTGCGTCCTCGTGGCGTAGACTTCAGTCTGCGCATACGCAGTTGAACTCAATGCGACGGAAGGTGAGACTTTCCGAACGGACAAGTCGCTAGCGGCAACTAAGCCGAATAAGCGTCTTTGGTTGACTGAATATTGAATCGAGCCCGAAGACTTTTGGTTGCATCCTCGTGGCGTAGACTTCAGTCTGCGCATATGTAGCTGAACTCAATGCGACGGAATATGAGCCTTTCAGACGGACAAGTCGCTAGCGGCAACTTAGCCGAATAAGCGTCTTTTGGTTGGCTGAATCTTGAATGCTTAGATCGCCGTGAACAGACTGAAGTCCGTTCTACTTTATGTCACAACCATTCGAGACTTTTTGGTTGCATCCTCGTGGCGTAGACTTCAGTCTGCGCATACGTAGCTGAACTCAATTGCGACGGAAGGTGAGCCTTTCAAACGAACAAGTCGCTAGCGGCAACTAAGCCGAATAAGCGTCTTTGGTTGACTGAATCTTGAATGCTTAGCTCCCCGTGAACAGACTGAAGTCCGTTCTACTTTATGTCACAACCATTCGAGCCAGGAGATTTTTTGGTTTATCAACTTGAGAGCGGCTTCGGTCTGGTGCGCGTCCTCGGCTTTGACAACGATAATGAAAGACGAATCTGGCATATCAGCGTTTATGAGGAACTGTTTCCCGATATTGAATGGGCAGAGAAAGCGCTCGATCAAGTTGAGTCGCTACACCTCTCGAAGTCGCATCTCGCGCTGACAGAGCGAGCGTTCGATCGCACTCCAACTGCCAAACTAAAACATGTGCCTTTGTCCGAAAGCGATTTGGAGCCCTACCGACAGTGGCTACAGAGCGCCGAACGCCCAGTCTTTGATCGCTCGCTTCTGTTGCTACTAGGCATGCGATAACTTGTCAATCCCAAAAAGCAGACAGCACCTAATTTGAAAACCACGAATCAATCTAAATCGCGCACACTCCAAAGCCTCGCGTTAGTGTTGGTTCTCGTTCTGACCGTTAGTGTTTTTGGCCAGCGCGAAGAACGCGTTACAACTCTGTGGCAACCCATCAACTATGACGTAACGATCACGCTAAACGAGCAACTGTCGGAGATCAGTCACGCGCGAGTCGTACTCAAAGGATTATCAGTGAGCGAGAATTTGGAACTGATCGATCTGGACTTCGGCGAGATGGCGATTGATGCTGTGACGCTTGATGGCCAGCCGGCCAAATTCGACCGCACAAAAGATCGCCTCAACATCCACTTACCACGAAAACTAGACATCGATGGGCGCTTTGAGATTGCCGTCGAATATCACGGGCGACCTAAAGACGGTTTGATTTTTGCGAACGACAAGGATGGCAAACCTTCGGCTACTGGCGACAACTGGCCTGACCGCGTGCATCACTGGATTCCCTCTCTCGATCATCCCTCAGCCAAGGCAACAACCAGGTTTACGGTTACCGCTCCCGCGAAAGAGTTGGTGGTCGCAAACGGCAAGCTGGATAGCGTAGTCAACGACAGCCAGACCACTCGCACCTGGACGTACACTGAAGCTGTTCCGATTCCCCCATACTGCATGATCATTGCTGTCGGCGAGTATGCGAAGCTTGAACCCTCAGGTCCGGCGATTACTCCACTTACTTATTATGTTCCCCAAGCTGACGCAAAATTTGCTTTGCAGGGTTTCGCGCCGGCAGCTCCTTCGCTGAAGTTTTTCAGCGAGACAGTCGCGCCTTATCCCTACGAGAAACTCGCACTGATTGTCGGAGCCACGCGTTTTGGCGGCATGGAGAATTCAAGCGCTATCGTCTTCTCGACAAATGTATTGAGTCCGCGTTCAAACCCGCGTATCAGCCGGGCTTTCAACATCAGCGAAGGTCTCGAGCAGGTGGTGGCTCACGAGATCGCGCATCAATGGTTCGGTGATTCGGTTACCGAAGTCAGCTGGGCCGACCTGTGGCTCAGTGAAGGGTTCGCAACTTACTTCGCCGGACTGTTCGTTCAAAAGCATGATGGTGAAGAAGCGTTTCAGGCATACATGAAACGTGCTGCAGACACTTACTTCAAATACGAAAAGACAAAACGCTCCCCGATTCATGATCGTGACACTGACGTCCTCATGGACCTCTTAAACGCGAACAACTATCAGAAGGGCGCCTGGGTCTTGCACATGCTGCGTTCGGAACTGGGTGACAAAGCGTTTTTTGACGGAATCAGACGTTACTACAAAGAGAACAAAGACTCGGTAGCCAGTACGAAGGATGTACAGAAGGCGCTCGAAGAATCGTCTGGAAAGAAATTAGAAAAGTTCATAGCGAGTTGGATCTTTGGAGCGGGTCATCCTCAATATGAGCTGTCGTGGAAATGGAACCAGAGCAGAAAGAGCGTGCGGCTTACGCTACGGCAGTTACAGCTGGAAAGCGCTTTTCCGAATCGCGTTCCGATTGAAGTGATGGTCGGCTCGCAAAGAGTCTCGATTGTTCTTGAACCAACCGACAAAGTGTTGGTAAAAGATTTCAAACTCAAACGAGCTCCCAGCGAGGTCAAACTCGATCCGAATAACACTATCCTCAAGGATGTTGTGATTAAAGCTGGCGGTTAGGTCCTCTCAAAACAAGAATTAGCCACAGATGAACGCGGATAACACAGATATGAAAAACTAATTGAGGACTCAAGTTGAAAAGTGTGACTCAAAGCTCGATCAGCTCCGGGTCAGGAAGGGTTGCTTGCGCCCGCCTCAACTCTCATCAGCTCTCAAGGTTGGATCTGGTAATTGTTGCTTTGCTGATTGTTAGGTTGAGTGCTAGTGAGACTTGAGGCGGGCGCAAGCAACCCTTCCTGACCCTGAGCTGATCGAGCTTGAGTGATACCTCTAAACTGGAGTTCTCAAACCAATTATTTTTCATATCCGTGTTATCCGCGTTAATCTGTGGCTGACATCTCCGGCTGACTTCCGCGGCTAACTTCTTAATGAACTCCAGCGCACTCTGAATTCGAGTGTGTCACGACAGGGCTAAATCTCTGCTGATACTCAGCTGAGGTGATAAAGGCGCACACCATGCTGCGGTAGTTATTCGGATCTCTGTTGTTGATGATGTCCAGCCAGAAGGCGTAGCCGCCGGCGTCAGGATTGCGCCGCAGATAACCGAAGTACTGCATCAACACAAACGAGGGATTGTACTCACGGTCCTTGAACGCCTGAATCTCAATTACATCTCCAACTACTTGAGCTCGAGTCTTACCGCCATTCATTGCGTCGATTTGTTGCTGGCGTTCGACGGTGAATGGAATCAACTCAGCCGTATCGAAGAGCTTGTTGACGAACTGCGCGTTGGTAAATGAGTCCGGGTAATTCTGCTTGAACTCGGCCCGCAATACGAATTCGTTCAATAGTGCAACTTTGTTCGCAGCGAGATCCGGACCGCCAATAACTTTTCCGCGGTCAGCGACAAACTCATTGTAGGTCGGGCGCCGTCCCAAAGGTCCCTTGTACATTCGATAGACAAAGCTACCGGTTTGTTGAAATTCCTGTTCGATAAAGAAGGCCGCCGAAACCCCGATCCGTTCTGCGTTAAGGCAAGCCGTGTCCGAGCCACAACTCGCCAGCTTGCCCGTCCAGTAAGCAAATCCGCTCACATCCGGAACGCGCCCGAGAAAATCCAGGTAGTGCTGATTGACGAAGAACTGTGCATCATCGAGCGGATTGTTCGCAGGCGAAGCCACATCATTTTCAAGAATGGTCACGGACATCGTCGCAGGGCTGCCGAGAAATGTTCCCGCACTCGGATTCGCAAGCGATACGTTCACGGTGCGCTGCCCCTGAACATAATAGTTGTCGATGATTGGCAGGGTTACTGTCTTGAACGTCTCGCCCGCAGCGAACTGCAGCGTCTTACTGATTGGCGTGTAGTCTGTCTTGGCCGACGCTGAGCCGCCACCCGTCGCTACTTCAATTGATGCAGCTTGAGATGTATTGCCTATCCGCGTAATGGTTAAGGTTGTCGAGCCTCCATTCTCAGCTACGAGTTGAGTAGCCGTGTTGAATTGGAAGCTGCTGGCTGATGCGACGGGCTGAAACTGTCCGCGAATCTCGCCATTGGGAAAATTATTGCTGTGAACGTCGATATAGAACATTCCGGCGACCAGGGTCATTACATCGGTCCCAAACGTCAATTCGTAATCAGTAAAACTCCCATTTGGTAACTGGTATGCCACCGGCGCATTTTCGCCTGCCAACGCCCCGCCATGTATGTGCGCACTCGTTTGAGCAGTCGACAGTCCGCTGAAATTCAGTGAGATTCGCGCGGTTTGCTTGTCAGGACTCAACAATAGCGTGGCCGTCCCGGTTGCTGTAGAGCCGCTCGGCGGGACCACTTGTCCACCGTTGAGTGTTGCAACGTACAGCTTGGGCTGCGTCCCGGAAATCTCGTAAACAGCACCGTTTGAGTTTGAAACCACAAACAGATTTCCGTTGGGAGCAGTTTCAATTCCCGTGGTGATGCCAAAGTCTTTCCCGATCGTCAGCGTTTCACTCTCAACGAGATCAAACTTGTCATGATTATCAGCAACCAAATCGTCAAGCCGCGAGTCTTGGAAGACAAAATGCTGTCGGTCAGGCGTGAACTTGAATCTGAAGAGATAACCTCCCGACAGGAATGTTCGCGATGCGCCTACGATCATGTCTCCTTCAAACTGTGGTCCTAGTCCCCGGCCCTGGACGAAACCAAGTGCCGATGGAGCCACGGCATACTTCCAACTGAATTCCGGCTCGTTGTAATGCGCGCCCGGCAACATATAGAGGCTTGCCAGAGCGGCGGCGGGAGTGTCAGCAATTAATGATGGCGGCCAACGCAATTGCTGCAAATTGCCGGCGCCATAAGTGGTCTCAATCTGCTTGTACTGGCTCACGCGACTTGATGGGCCCATCATTTGAATCCACCCATTGTTCGAGCCCGCTGTGATCCGATTCATTTCATCGTAGGCGTCATCACCATTCTCCTGGTCCCAAAGATTTCCGGACAGTGGATCGAAGCCCATCCCAAAACCGTTTCGCACTCCATACGCGAACAGCTTCTTAATATTTGCGGCTGCCTCGCCGGTAAGCGTGGTCGTTGCGTTGTAAAAAGGATTATCGACGGGAGTCGAGCCGTCGGCATTCAGCCTCAAAACGAATCCGGTCAAGTGAGCATTGTCGGGCTCGGGTCCACCGTATTGATCGTCGGGCACAGGCGCGCCGCTGGTGACATTTTGCAGAAAACCGCGCCGACCGTTATCTCCCATCAGGATGTAAAGTTTTCCGTCCGGACCAAAGCGAATGATGCCGCCATTATGATTTCCTCGCAGCGGCTGGTTCGCGTCAGCCTGATAGGCTCTTAGCTTGATCAAACTCTTATCAAACGTGAGCGTCGTTCCGTTCCACAGATAACGATCCACGCGGTTCCCTAGTAAAGGAACATCGGCGAGCGCGGTCGAATCATTGCCCGTACTACTCTCAGTCCAATAAAGATAAACCAGCCGATTGAGCTTGAAGTATGGATCGAGAGCGATACCCAACAATCCTCGCTCAGAAGCACTATTGACCGCGAGATCGAGCACCGTGTTTTGGAGCGCGCCATTCAGGACGCGGCGCACTCTGCCAGTGTCTTTCTCGAGCACAAAGAAATCGTTCGTGCCAATAAAAGCCATACTGGTAGGTTGACTTAACCCGTTGACGACGGTGTGAACACTCAGGTTCCCATCCTCCATCGACGGCCCGCTGGATGGAGTAGTGATGTTAGTCACAATCGTGGGCGTGTTATTACTCGAACTGGGATCCGGCTCGGTTGCACTCACATGAGCAGTATTAGAAATCTGCCCTTGTTGCCCTGGAGATTGAGGCACAACAATAATGTTTACTATCGCCGAGGCTCCGTTGGCCAAACTTCCGAGGCTACAAGTAATCGTCGTGGCGCCTGAGCAGGTACCTTGCGTCGCGCTGGCAGATGAAAAGTTAACCTCGGCTGGCAGCGTGTCGGTGACAACGATGTTGGTGGCGGGAGAAGGACCATCGTTTGTAACGACCAGGCGATAGGTCAGATTTGCTCCGAGGATTCCAGGATTAGGCGACGCGCTCTTAGTGAGAGCAAGATTAGCGCTAGCGGTTCCGCTAACGATGAGCGTTACAGTCGTGGAGTGTTGAATGTTCCCACTACTCGAGTTAATGGTCAGTGGGTAGGTACCCGGCGGTGTTGCGGCGGTCGTATTAATGGTCAGCACCGAAGTCTTCGCCGTCGCGTCGTTGATGTTGATTGAGGTTGGGTTGAAAGTTCCGGTTGCATCGGAAGACAAACCACTGACGCTCAACGCGACGTTACCGATAAATCCGCCCGTTGGAGTTATCGTCACATCGTAGGTCGTGCTGTTACCGGGACTAACCGTTCGCGAGGAGGGACTGGCGCCAATGCCAAAGTCGGCAGCAGGTGATACGTCAGAGATCTTGGCGATGAAAACATCGCTGGCGCCGCCGGCATTTGCTGCCTGCAATGGCGCGACGGTTGGAAAGTTGGTCGATGCAGTGTAACCAGTCAAGTAAACATTGCCGGCTGAATCCAAAACGATCGGATTCGTCGAAGTTACGGTGCTCGCAGAAGATTCGTTAGCTGATCCACCAAGAAAAGTTGAATAGACATACGCGCTTCCGGACGCATTGATCTTTGTAACAAAAGCGTCTGCGCCGCCGCCTCTCGTGCCCTGCACCGGATTCACAGTTGGAAAGTTTGAAGACGCGGTGAAGCCACTTACATAAGCTTCGTTCGCGGCATTCACAGCGACGCCGTTCGCCCGGTCATCCGCGGTGCCGCCAATGTAGGTCGCATAGACCTTCGTGCCAGAGCTACTAATCTTCGCAGCGAAAGCATCGAACCCACCGGCTATTACGGCTTGAACAGGATTCAGAACCGGGAAGTTGGCGGAGGTGGTTTGCCCAATCACAAAGAAGTTGTTGCCGCCGTTATCAAGCGCGATGCCGTAGGCCTTGTCGTCGCCCATTCCGCCGAGATAACTACACAGCAGTAACGAGGAGCTACCGCTGGCACTCGGATCAAACTTCGCGACAAATGCGTCAAAGCTGCCTGCCGGTGAATTCTGAAATGCATTCTCGGTTGGGAAGTCAGCTGAACCGGTGAAGCCGGCAAGATAAACCTTTCCGGTCGAATCAACGACAACTCCACTGCCGCGGTCAGTACCACCGCCTCCGAGAAAGGTCGAAAACAACAAGGCACTTCCAGCCGGATTAAACTTGGTCAGGACCGCATCCGTGTCTCCTGCTCGCGATCCCTGGTAAGCACCCAGGGTCGTAGGATAAGCGAAAGACTTGGTACCGCCAGTTACATAAACATTGCCTTGCGCGTCGAGCGTAATGCCTTCGGTTGAGTCATTTTCCTCACCTCCAAGAAAAGTGGAAAACAGCAGACTGTTCCCCTGACCGTTAAGCTTGAAGACAACCGCGTCGAAGTCACCGCCTCGATACGTGGTGGCGTACGCACCCGGAGTCGTTGGATAGTCAGTCGAGAGCGCGTCGACTCTGCCAGCCACGTAAGCATTGCCATTGCTGTCGACCGTGATAGCGTTTCCACGATCCAATCCCGCGCCGCCAACGAAGGTCGAGTAAATGACGTTGGCTCCGGCAGCATCGAGCTTCGTGACAAAGATATCGGCCAGTCCGGCGCTGCTGGCAAAAGCTGCATTCTTGATCGGGAAGTTGACCGAGTCTGAAATGCCAGTGAGATAAATATTGTTGCTGCCATCGACAGCGATGCTAGCGCCGACGTCATCGCCGCTGCCGCCAAAATACGTGGCATAGACAAGCGTGGGATCGATTACTAAAGGTTGGGACGCGTCGTACTTCCCGATTTCAAAACCAACTTCGCGTCGATCTGTGATGAAATACTTTCCGGTAACTTCCAGACGCTTGCCATCGACCTCCTGATAAAGAACAGGTTTGAGCTGTCGTAGTTCGACACCGTGACGATTGAGCACCAGATCGCCGGCTGGAGAAATCGCAGCTCGCACATCGCGATCAAAAGTCAGGCTTATCTTGCGAGGGTCGGCGCCCGGTGCAACTACAAAGTCATACTCGAGCTGTTTCCCGCTGCCGTACCAGTTTAGGTCTATACCCGGATAAATTCCTCGATAGCTGACGGCGCGAAACGTTGGGACGTCGGTGCGCCACTTCCTGGGATTGCGACCAATGAAATAGTTGCGCAGCTCTGTTTGCTGCTCGACTCCAGTTATCTCGGCGCGCGGGTTCGCGCCTTTGAGCATTAGATTAAGGGAAACTCTTGACTGAGTGTGGCTCGAGGAATTTGCGAGTCTGAAATCGAGTACGGCGCCTTCTGAAGTGAGGAACAAGTCATACGCGGCAGCTCGAGCGGAGAATCGCGCGCGCTGATCAAACTGGCCGAGATTCGCTTCAAACTTGAGCGGAAGATTCGAGCTTACGCCTGAGACGCTGGGAGCCTTAGTCGCTGGCCGTGGGGAGCTGTGGGGATTGCGAGAGTTTGGCCCGTTTGCTTGACTGCGGCGCAGTAAGGAATCAAGAACAATGACGCTCATTAAGGAGACGGCCAGGCAAGCGATTATGCGCGATGTTTTCAATTTAGGCATTTAGCTTCTTGATTCTGAGACCTGACATCTGAGTCCTGCGATCTGAGATCTGAGATCTGAGATCTGAGATCTGAGATCTGAGATCTGAGATCTGAGATCTGAGATCTGAGATCTGAGATCTGAGATCTGAGATCTGAGATCGATTATAAGTGCACCTCAGTCAGATGTCGCCGTGATTCACATAAATTACACGGTAATAACATGCTTGGCTCGCCAAACTTGGTTAGAACATGGCTTGAGCGCCAAAAGCGCAGCGCGGCTCGACGAATTAATTAGCCAGAGCCATATCCAAATCAAAAACCGGATGGACACGACCTAAGGCTCGTGTTCATCCGGCTCGGTGCCATTCCCAGCCTGCCTCCGAACGCTAGGCAAGGAATCCAAGATTTGGAGTAGAAAACCTGAAAAGATTCGGAAACACTGCGGCGCGGTCGGTATCTGCTAAGCCATACCAGCGAGCTAGCGTGGCAGCGTATTGATCGATCGCAGTGGTTGGAATCCACTGCCCGCGATTACTGTTCGTGTCGTCAGGGCCTCCCAACTGAAGCGCCGGATAACCAAAAGGCAATCCCGTTCCGTCAGGCCGCACCGATCCATAGAACTGGCCGCCCATCACCGAGCCACCCATAATAAAGGCGTGACTACCCCAGGCGTGGTCAGTGCCGACGGTGCCGGCGCCTGAACCTGATGGCTGCAGCGTCCTGCCGAAATCAGAAAGCGTGAACGTGGTGACGTTGTTGCTGAGCCCCTGCGCAACCATCTCGTCATAAAAGGCCTTCATCGCCTGTCCAAGTTGCGTCATGAGCGCGCCCTGCGTCCCGGACTGACTCCCCTGGCCGCCCGGATTTGCCGGATCGCTTCCCGTTTCGTTCGTGTGCGTGTCAAAGCCGCCGATCGAACAAAAGAAGATCTGACGCTTCATCGTAATGCCGGCAGCATCACGAATCTTGATCAGCTTCGCGATCTGCTTCAACTGGTTACCCAAGCCGGTATTCGGGAACGCAGTTGTATTTGGAGGCGTTGGGATGACTGGATCGGGCTGGTTCAGGGATTGATCCGCGGATAGCGCCTGTTTCGTTGTATCACTGGACGCTTTCACCAACATCGGATCCTGATCAAGATTGAGAAGCGCTCTGAAGCTGCTGGTGGCTGTATTCGGGTTGGCGCCGCTCACACCATTCCAACTCAAGACCAGCAAATTGGCGAGCGTGGTTGGCGCCGCCGCAATCGCAAGTTGACGCGAGGTAATTCCCGTCGAGAAGAGATTCGTGCCAGCCAAAGAAATATTCATTGGCAAAGCCACAGGGCCGTTTAGCGAGTTGGTCTTATCAGCGATTCGTCCGGCCCAACCCGTCTGTCCAGCCGTGTTCGAGATGCACGTCATGTGCTGCGAAACCTGATCAGAGTGCGAGAATAATTGGTAAGGTCGGCCGATATTCGCAATGTAGTTGGCGCGAGTTATCGGTCGCACGAGCGAACCGACATTGCACAGCACTGCGAGTTTACCGGCGTTCCAGATATCCATGATGCCCTTCGCCTGGCCAGGCACGGTTCCAAATTCAGGTGAAAGGTTTGGATGAAACGCGTACGACACTCCGCTAGTGTTCGATGGAGTTATTTTCGTGTTCGCCAGCGCCAACTTGGGAATCGAGAGCTGTGACGCGCTGCGTACATTGTCATAGCCGTTTGTCGATCCACCTGTAGGATTGTTGTAGTCGTCATACGGAATGACCATGTTGTTGCAATCAGAGCCGCCGTTCAGAAATATGCAGACCAGAGCTTTGTAGTCTGACGCAACTTCGGGCTGTTGCTGGACCATGGCATCAACCAGGCTGAACTTGCCCAGACTGGCGACCAGAGCAGCGCCGGTTAAGCCACATGCGGTTGTTTTGAGAAAGTCTCTGCGGGAGTCGTTCATCGTTAATTACCTCTCCACCTGATACTGCGCTGAGGTCGCAATGAGATAGATTGCCGTTTGCGTTCGCTGCAGGGCTTGGGTTGTAGCGTTCGCATTAGTAATGCCAGTGATAGTCGTGACCATGTTGGCCTTCATGGCTGCGGACATGGTGCCATGCATCAGTCTGGCATTGAGCGCATCAACCAGGGCTGACGGAGTTGTAGCCATCGCGGTGTAAGCCGAGTAATTAAGCTGCGTTCCGGAAGGCCGATTAACTCCATTGATAGGAATACCATTGCCGCTGTTAGCCAGGAACAACGTGTTCATAAAGTTTGCACGCTTGTAGGTTGTTGACGTGTCCAGCAAGCCGTACTCTGGTCCAAACAACGAAGTACCAGCTATTCCAAAGTCCGCCGGAAAATAACTGAACACGGTCGGAGGATTGAAGACATTCTGGCCCATGTCGTTCGAGTAGCTATTTGGCGAGTTCGTCACAAGGACGCCGTCAGACGTGGCGTTGAATGTTCGCAACAGATGGGTCATCAACAACACGGGTTCGCGCAAGTGACCGTATTGCGGATCACTCTTAACATCCCCGCGGGCTTCCGGATCCAACAAGATCGCGGTGATGACGGCTTTCATGTCGCCGCGAACTCCTGACCCGTTGTTGGCGAACGCTGCTGAACAGCGCTCGACATAAGTGGGAGACGGATTGCTTGTGACGAGCTGATGAATCAGCTGCGTGCACATATACGGACCGGTGTTTGGGTGATTGAACAGATTGTCTATCGCCGTGTTAAGTGAATTTCGCGCGTACTGCTGGGTATTCGCGAGATTCGTGGCCGAACTTCCGCCGGTGCAATTGGTACATGCGGGCACCACAACCGGACTCGCATGATTCACGTCCGGCAGCAACGTCTTCGCGGCAATGTCGTAGCGATTGATGTTCGTAAAGGGCACCATCGGATCAAGATAGTTTGCCACCGCCGTTACCCCGTCCCCACTCCACAGCTTGTTCGGAGCCAGGTCCCAACCGGTAAACACTCGTGAAAGATTCGCGATTGTCGTCTGGTCGTAACTGGGAACGCGTTCACCCTGGGCATCGAGCACGGGCGTGCCGTCCTGGTTCAGAACGTCAACACCAATGGAGAACAGCTGCATGATCTCGCGCGCATAATTCTCATTCGGAGTTGGATTGGCTCGGTTGACGACTGAATTGCCTCGCATGTTCAAGTACTCACCCATGCCAGGATTCAGCGTCACCTCGTACAACAACGTGCGGAAGTTTCCGAAAGAATTGCGGTCAATGGTCTGCAGGTAAGGCGCGTACCAGAAGGTCTGGTTGTTATTCAGCGGAGCGCCGCCCACCACGATGACCTTGTGCATAGCAAACGAAACTCGTTGTCTCAGCTGATCGCTTCCGGTGATGGCATTCACCATGAATTGTTTTTGCAGCGGATAAAGCGAGTAGTTGTCGCGCTGGCAGATCGCGTCGCAGGCGGGCGCCGGCGGACTTGACGGGTAGAACTGAGGATAAGGAGTAATCTCAGGATAGTCTGACTGCACAGTTGCGAATGGCGCTGGCGTAGCAAACTGCTCGTTAATCCACGCAGCCATTCCTACCTGTTGGAGATGTGTGATGTCAGCATCTTTCGGGCCCCACGTCGTCTGTTCCAGGAACCTTAATCGATCCTGAGCAGAAGGAAATGCCGGATCATTAAACTGCGCGCGGTATTCAGCGATTGTGAGCGGAGTTACGGAGCTTGGCGGTACGGGCGGTGCTGGAGTTGGCACTGCACCGGCATCATCAGGCGGTCCTCCACCGGCGGTCCCGATAGCGATACGAACCCGATTACTCGAATTTCCGTGCAGGTTCAATCGAATCAGAACGTCGCCGAGATTACTCGTCATCGTGTCGTTCAGTCGAAGAACGATCATGTAGATGCCTTCAAAGCTTGGTACCTGGCCTACATACTCGACAGTGAGCGGGTACTTCACGTTCGCAGCATCCTGCGCGTCTGCCGTGAAGGCCTTAATCCCCTCACCCGCAAGCACATCGAGGTTCATTGCAAAAATCTCTACACGGGTGCGACTGTCACCCCCACCGAAATCAACTGATGACGTCAATTTGAAAGGCTCAGGCCTTTGGGTAATGGATTCAAAAGCGACGGCACGCGTAGAAGTGGGGTTGCTCAAGAGAACCGGAGGAGCGGCTGAGGCGGAGCTGATTGCACCCGATAAACTAAACAGTACTAAAGCAGGGAGAGCCCGGACGAAAATCGTTTTCGCCCAAGGGGATAGGCTGGTTTTCATAGATTACGGCTCCATCAATCGCTAAGGTTCGACCGCTTGAACTATGAGGCTTAAGTTTGTCGGGCGGGGCCACCTGGCCATGTGATTAACCCAGGTTGAACCGACTATAACACGGTTAATGGTCCACTAGTCAATCATTTCGATTTGAGAAGTGAAGTCAATTTGAATGGAAGGAAGAAAAAAACTTTATCCGCAGATTACGCAGATTACACAGATGTAAAAGCAACGGGGCGCGAGGCGTGATTCACTCTTCGGCGCCTCAAGGGGATTGATTGAAATCCATGGCATCCAAAGCGTAACTTGTTTCAAGTACCTTTCAAATCTCCGCAAACAAAAACATCTGTGTAATCTGCGTAATCTGTGGATAGTCCCGCTCTTATCCGAGGAAGGAAGAAAAAACTTTATCCGCAGATTACGCAGATTGCACAGATGTAAAAGCAACGGGGCGCGAGGCGTGATTTAGTCATCGGCGCATCAGGGGGATTGATTGAAATCCATGGCATCCAAAGCGTAACTTGTTTCAAGTACCTTTCAAATCTCCGCAAACAAAAACATCTGTGTAATCTGCGTAATCTGCGGCTAGTCCTTCTCTTATCCTAAGAAGCCAAGATTGGAGGAACCGAACTTGGAGAGATTCGGGAAGACCTTAGCGATATCCGCCCCAGCCAAGCCAAACCACGACGCGAGCGTTGCCGCATACTGATCAGTAGAAGTAGTCGGTATCCAACGTCCACGACTGTCCGTATCATCAGGCCCACCCAACGACAAGACCGGGAAGGTGCCATAAAACGCGCGGCCAAGCACTGAGCCACCCATGATCAATGAGTGGTTGCCCCAGGCGTGATCGGAGCCCACCGTCGCAGCTCCACTTCCCGATGGCTGCAGCGTTCGTCCAAAATCCGACTGCGTAAATGTCGTTACCTGATTGCTGACTCCCTGAGCCACCATCTCGTCATAAAAAGCTCGCATCGCCTGACTGAGCTGGGTGAAGTTATTCCCCTGGTTGCCAGTCAGAGTACCGCTGGTCTGATTCGTGTGCGTGTCGTAGCCACCCATCGAGCAAAAGAAGATCTGCCGTTTCATTCCTAGCGAGTCTTTCAACTTGATAAGCTTGGCTACTTGCTTCAATTGATTGCCGAGCGACGTATTCGGAAAAGTCCCTACCACTGGGTCGGTACTCAGCGCGGCGCTCGCAACCAGGGCTGCACCGGTAGTCTCGCTCGCAGTCTTCACCAGCAAGGCCTCCAAATCCGATCCGAGTAATCCCGAGAACATGCTTTTGCGCGCGGTTTGATCCGCGGCGCTACCTCCGTTCGCATTCAACACCAGCACCTGACTTAACGGTGTTGGCGAAGATGCGATTGCGAGTTGTCGAGTGCTTTGGCCGGTGATGAATAAACTGGTTCCGGCTACTGATACTCCCATCGGGAGCGGCACACTGCCATTAAGAGATCCGGCTAAGTCAGCTGTGCGCCCACCCCAACCGGTTTGAGCAACTCCATTTGATACGACTGTCTGTTGCTGCACCTGCTGATCTGAATGCGAAAAGAGTTGATAGGGTTTGCCGATGTTTGCCTGGTATTGGGCTTTCGTAAGCGGCTGCAGCAGGTTACCCATATTGAATTGAATGGCCAGCTTTTGAGCGTTCCAGACATCCAACAAGCCTTTTGCCGCTGCGGGCGTCGCAACTTCTGGCGACAGGTTCGGATGCATTCCGAAAGGACGACCGCCGCCGCCGCTGGAGTTCGGCAATGGAATCAAGCTCGCTTGCGGGATCGCCAGGCCAGCTCCGTTGCGAACGTTGAAGTAATTGTTGTACTCCGAATCGAGCGGAATGATCGTGTTGTTGCAGTCATTGCCGCCAAACAAAAAGATGCAGACGAGCGCCTTGTAGTCGGAAGCGACCTCGGGCTGATCCTGAACGCGAGCCTGCACAATGTTGAGTTGGTCTAACGTCGATACCAACGCAGCCGCGCTCAAAGCACAGCCAGTACTCTTCATGAAAGTTCGGCGTGATTGCTTCATGATTCTATTTCTCCACCTGGTACTGCGACGAGGTCGCAATCAAATAAATAGCGGTCCTCGTTCTGATGGCCGCATCAGCGTTGGTCACGTTAGTAACAGTCTGAATGACGTTGTTCTTCATCGTCGCGGACATGGTGTTGTGCATCAGGAATGTGTCCAGCGCATCGACGAGCGCAGCAGGATTGCCAGCCAGCGCCTGGTATGAAGCGTAGTTGACTTGCGTACCGGCGGGACGATCCGTGCCCGGAGGAATACCGTTGCCGTTGTTTGCCAGGAAGAGCGTGTCTACAAAGTTCGCGCGCTTCAATGAAGTCGAAGTCGATAAGACCCCAAACTCAGGCCCGAACAAGTTAGTGCCCGGCAGTCCGTAATCAGCGGCGTAGTAACTGAAAACAGTCGGTGGACTGAACAGATCCTGGTCCATGTCATTTGTATAGCTGAAGCTTCCTCGCAGTGAGCCGGCGATGTTGAAGTCGCTGGTGGCGTTGAACCCTCTCAACAAATTGTTGATGAAAAGAACGGGCTCGCGCAGATGACCGTAGGCCGGATCAGTCTTCACATCACCACGCGCTTCCGGATCAAGAATGATCGCCGCGATCACAGCCTTCATATCACCACGCACTCCCGAACCGTTGTTGGCAAAGGCTGCGGAACAACGGCCGATGTACGCCGGGCTGGGATTACTGGTCACGAGCTGATGTATCAGCTCTCTGCACAGGTACGGTCCGGTGTTTTGGTGATTGAACAGAACATCAATCGCCATGCTCAGCTCGTTTGCCTTGTAAGCTTTGAAGTTCGCCGTATTCGTGCAGTTGGTACAAGCCGGAAACACCGTATTGCTCATCGGAGCCAGTGTTTTCGAGGCGACGTCGTAAGTGTTCGTGTTGTTCACCAGCGGCATCGGCGTGATGTAATCAGGAACGAGCGAACCATCGACCGAATTGTTTGTAGTGGTCAGATTCCAACCCGTGAAGATGCGAGCCAGATTCGTGATGGTGGCGTTGTCATAGCTCGCGACGCGATTGCCCTGCGCGTCCAGCACGGGCGTGCCATCGGGATTGAGAAGATCCGGACCAGTCGAAAACAGCTGCATGATCTCGCGCGAGTAATTCTCGTTCGGAGATGCTTTTGAGTTACCAGCCATGTCCAGGTAGAAGCCCATTGCCGGATTAAGGGTTATGTCGGACAGCACATTTCGGAAGTTTCCGAAAGCCTGAGCGTCCATGATGCGCAGATAAGGTGTAACCCAACTCGGCGAGTTATTAAGCTCGCGACCCGAAACCGGAATCAGCTGATGCAAAGCAAACGCTACTCTCTGCCGGAGCTGATCGGGACCGGTCAGCGCATTCTGGAAGAAACGGATCTGCAGCGGGTACATCGTATAGTTATCTCGCAGGCAGGTTCCGGTGCAGCTAGCCGGCGGTGTAATCGGATAAAGAGTCAGCAGCGGGTAATTCGAATCGGCTGCGTTGAATTGTTCATCCAGATAAGCCTGCATCCCGATGCTGCGCAGATGCGCGAGGTCGGCGCTGGTCGGACCCCAGGTAACCTGCTCGAGGAACCGGATTCCATCCGGCCCAGCGGCAAGCGCAGGGTTGGTGAACTGACTGCGATACTGACTAATTGTCAAAGGTGTCGGGGGAGACGGTGGCGTAGCGGGAGCTGGAGTTGGGACCGCGCCTGCATCATCGGCTGGACCACCTCCGATGGTTCCAATTGCGATTCTGACTCGATTGCTCGCAACGCCGTGCAGATTCAAGCGCACCAGCACATCACCCAGGTTGCTCGTCATCGAATCGTTCAGGCGCACTATGACCATGTAGATGCCTTCAAAGCCGGGCACCTGTCCCACGTATTCGACTAAGAGCGGGTAGCGAGCTTTAGCCGCATCTTCGGCGTCTGCGGTGAGTGAATTCGCGCCTTCTCCTGCGAGTAAGTCCAGGTTCATTACGAACAACTCGACCCTTGTGCGAGTGTCGGTGCTGAAAGGCGCGGACGCGGTGAGCTTGAAGGGCTCGGGCCTTTGCGTAACCGACTCGAGGGCGATCGCGCGTGTCGAGGTGGCATTGCTGAGCAGTACCGGCGGGCTAACCGCAGCAAAAGCGGCCTGAATAGAACCCACGATTGCGATCAGAATGAGAATCGGAAGAACCTGAACGAAATGTCTCTTCGGCCAGGAAGGAAAGCTGGTTTTCATGATTACAGCTCCATCCAAAGGTGACGATTGCTTCACCGCTGTCTGTGCTTCCCGAGTGGAAACGGATTCGATTGACCTGGTTAACGCCGGGTTGACTCGTGATTTGGAGGCGATGAACCGTACGAATCATTCCCGAACAGAATTAAGACGTGGATTTTGTCCGAAAGGCCGAACTAAGTGAGGAAGAAAAAGAAGCTATCCGCAGATTACGCAGATTTCACAGATGTTTGGTTGTAGCAATGACCGGTTGGCCGTTAAAGGTCTTAAGTAATCGGTGGAATCTGTGTAATCTGCGGATGGCGAGTGGTTTGACGTTCGCTGAGCTCAACTGCGCGCGGCGTCGGCGTGGTCGGTTGAGCAGGGATGGCTGACTGGCTGGAGTCTTTTCCAGCGGTGGCCATGCCTTGCTAGTAACTCATCGGCGGCCGCTGGGCCCTCACTTCCGGCCTCGTAATTAGGCATATCGGGTGGTGGCTGCTCGCGCCAGGCTGCCAGAATCGGTGTTATGAGCCGCCACTGAGCTTCAACTTCATCGCGTCGAGTAAACAAGGTAGCGTCGCCCTGCATGACATCAAGCAGCAGAGTTTCATAAGCAGCCGGGGAACGCACGCCGAAGCCTTCGCGATAACAAAAGTCCATTTCTACTGTGCCCGTGTGCATTTCCACGCCCGGACGTTTTGCGCCAAACGTCACGCTGATACCCTCGTCAGGCTGGATACGCAGAGCAATAACGTTCGGCTCAATCTGATCTTTGGGTGTACGCGCAAACAAAGCCTGAGGTGTGCGCTTCAGATGAACTGCAATCTCCGTCAACGGCTTTGCCAGTCTCTTTCCCGCGCGAAGATAAAAAGGCACATCGGCCCAGCGCCAGTTCGAAACATAAAACTGGACCGCTGTGTAAGTCTCCGTGGTCGAGCCCTCGCGCACACCCTCCTCCTGCCGGTAGCCAGGCACTGGTTTTCCCTCAATTGTGCCGCCGCCATATTGACCCCGCACAGTTCGCTCCTTAACCTGGTCGGGCGACATCCCGCGAATTGAGCGCAGCACCTGGACCTTTTCTTCCCTGACTGAATTAGCGTCAAAAGCAACCGGCGGTTCCATCGCCGTCAGCGTTAATAGTTGCAGTAAATGATTCGCGACCATGTCACGCAACGCACCGGCTCCTTCGTAGTAACCTGCCCGAGTGCCAACGCCTAAAGTCTCTGACGCGGTGATCTCGACATAATCGACATAATTGCGATTCCAAATCGGTTCGAACATCGTGTTACCGAATCGAAAGACGAGTACGTTTTGAACAGTGTCCTTGCCGAGATAGTGATCGATTCGATAAACCTGATCCTCTTCAAAGACTTTCGCGATCTCAGCATTCAAAGCCAGCGCCGAGTCATAGTCGCTGCCAAAAGGTTTCTCGACAATTATTCGCGACCAGCCCTTTTCCTGCTTTGCCAAGCCGGCGGCGCCAAGTCCCGCTACGATCGCAGGCGCTAGCGAAGGAGGTGTGGCGCAGTAGAAAAGATGATTGTGACTGGAGCCACTGTTTGCAGCCAGCTCATCGAGACGTGCCGACAACTTTTGAAACAGCTCCTGGCCATTCAAATCCCCTGACGCATAGCTGATGCGCGTGGCAAATTGATTCCAGTCGTCGTCGCTAAACTCACCCATCTCGCCGGAAGCGCGCGCTCCCTCGTGCATCCTGATCCGAAACTCTTCGTCGCTTAACTCGTCGCGACCGATTCCGAGGATGCGAAAATCCAGCATCGCGCCTTCCCTTGAAAGATGGAACAGCGCCGGCATCAATTTTCGCCGGGTGAGATCGCCGGAGGCGCCAAATATAACGAGCACACAGGGCTCGGCATGAGCCAGAGTGGGCTCAAGAATCGATGCGACTGGATTTGCTTCAACCATTGCTGACTGCTGATTACTGCTTACTGATTACTGATTACTGATTACTGATTACTGATTACTTTATCGGTACCGGCCTTCCAGGGCTTTTACTTTCGCCAGACGACGCTCATGTCTGGGGTCTTTGCTGAATACGGCGCCCACAAACGCGCGCACGATTTCGCGCGCCAACTCGACACCAATAATTCGCGCTCCAAGCACCAGAACGTTCATATTGTCGTGCTCGACACCTTGATGCGCGGAGTAGGTATCATGACACAGGCCAGCTCGAATGCCGGGCAATTTGTTAATCGCGACCGAAGCGCCCACACCGCTTCCACAAATTACAATTCCACGTTCGGCATTTTCTTCAAGCAGAGACACGCCCACGGCCTCCGCGTAGTCAGGATAATCAACGGCCGTGGTGGCGTTAGCAGTGCCGAGGTCTATAACTTCGTGACCGAGCGCGCCGAGAAAGTGGCCAACGACTTCCTTTAACTCATAGCCGGCGTGATCCGCGCCGATAGCGATTTTCATTTAGACGAGTTCCTTCCAATTTGATGTACTGCAGGCTGCCAGCCTGCAGAGTTCTAAGCTAAAAGTCTCCTGATCTCGATAAGCGATTCTAACGCAAAAAACAAATCGCGGCTGCGCGCCAAGTTTCATCAATCTTGCGTGCCGGCAAAGGCAAGCGGGCGCAAGCAACCCTTCCCGACCTCGAAATTATCACGTGTCGAGCTTGCCCAAGTTTGAAAGCCTTTCACTTGCTATAAGTTTGAAAGCCTTTCAAGCAGATCTAACGAACAACCTTTCGATCAGCTCGCGGTCAGGAAGGGTCGCTTGCGCCCGCTGGCCTTTCCCCGCCATCCACCATAATTCGATCAAGCCTTTCTCACTCTCAATCGATTAGTCGCGACCAGCAGCTCGGCATTCAATATCGCTGCCCCGGCGGCGCCACGAATCGTATTATGACTCAACGCTACAAAGCGGAAGTCCAACACATTGTCGCGACGCAAGCGACCCACCGTCACGCTCATTCCCTTCCCCGCATCGCGATCGAGCCGGGGTTGCGGACGATCCTCAGCTTCAGTCACCAAGATCGGTGACTCGACCGCGGAATGAAGCCCCAACTCCTGCGGCAAAGATCTGAATCCTGACAATGCTGCGCTCACTTCTGCAAGCTCAGCGGGTCTGTCTAACTTTACTCGAATCGCTCCGAGATGACCGTCTGCCACATTGACTCGATGGCACTGCGCGCTGACTTTCATGTCGGCATCGCTAATACTGTTCTCAACCAACTGCCCCAAAATCTTCCTGGTCTCGCTTTCTATCTTCTCTTCCTCGCCCTGAATGTGTGGCAGCACGTTGTCAAGAATGTCCAATGACGCAACGCCGGGGTAGCCCGCACCCGATAACGCCTGCATCGTGGTCACGACGGCAGCATTGACACCGAACCGCGCATGCAAAGGCGCTAGCGCGAGAGCCACCATGATCGTCGAACAATTTGGATTTGTAACGATGAATCCGCCCGCAGAGTTCTTCCGTTTTTGAACTTCAAGAAGCGCCAGATGTTCGTGATTGACTTCGGGAATCAATAGAGGCACATCAGCGTCCATTCGAAACGCCGAGGAATTGCTGATGACTGGATAGCCAGCGGCAGCAAAACTGCCCTCCGCCTCGCGAGCAATGTCACCTGGCAAGCTCGAGAAAACCAGATCACAGTCGAGTTCGGGCGCTGGTGGTTGCACGTTCAGGTCTCGAACTCGCGGGGGCATCTCGCCATCGAGCCGCCACTTGCATGCGTCGGCGTAACGCTTTCCCTGCGAACGATCGGAAGCAGCCAAGGCCGAGACTTCAAACTGCGGGTGGCCCTCCAGCAATTGGATGAAGCGTTGGCCTACCATCCCGGTCGCGCCAAGAATGCCTACTCTGTACTTGTTCATAGATTTCTAATTATGACTTGCCCCGATCAAAATCCAATTTTCCATATATCATTTTCCAGTTACCATTTGTCATTGCGTCCGAGCCGTTTAGCTTCGGTTCTCGCCTTTTACGCACAATCTCGAAGGCCACTCACCCAGAACAGACTGAAGTCTGTTCTACTTCCGAGCAATGACCAATGAAAACTGTCAAATGATATATGGCAAATGGTTTTCGCTGTCTCAACGCTGAATTGGATGAAGCGTTGGCCTACCATCCCGGTCGCGCCAGAATGCCTACTCTGTACTTTTTCATAAGATTTCTAATTATGACTTGCCGCAATCAAAATCCAATTTTCCATATATCATTTTCCAGTTACCATTCGCCATTGCGATCCGATCCGTTTAGCATCGGTTCTCGCCTTTTACGCACAATCTCGAAGGCCACTCATGTCGAGAACAGACTGAAGTCCGTTCTACCTCGCAATGACAAATGAAAACTGTCAAATGATATATGGCAAATGGCTTTGCTCTCTCAACGCTGAATTGGATGAAGCGTTGGCCTACCATCCCGGTCGCGCCAAGAATGCCTACTCTGTACTTTTTCATAGATTTCTAATTATGACTTGCCCCGATCAAAATCCAATTTTCCATATATCATTTTCCAGTTACCATTTGTCATTGCGTCCGAGCCGTTTAGCTTCGGTTCTCGCCTTTTACGCACAATCTCGAAGGCCACTCATGTCGAGAACAGACTGAAGTCCGTTCTACTTCCGAGCAATGACCAATGAAAACTGTCAAATGATATATGGCAAATGGTTTTCGCTGTCTCAACGCTGAATGGATGAAGCGTTGGCCTACCATCCCGGTCGCGCCAGAATGCCTACTCTGTACTTGTTCATAGATTTCTAATTATGACTTGCCCCGATCAAAATCCATTTGCCATATATCATTTACCGTTTTTCATTTGTCATTGCGATCCGATCCGTTTAGCATCGGTTCTCGCCTTTTACGCACAATCTCGAAGGCCACTCACCCAGAACAGACTGAAGTCTGTTCTGCCTCGCAATGACAAATGAAAACTGTCAAATGATATATGGCAAATGGTTTTCGCTGTCTCAACGCTGAATTGGATGAAGCGTTGGCCTACCATCCCGGTCGCGCCAGAATGCCTACTCTGTACTTGTTCATAGAGTTCTAATTATGACTTGCCCCGATCAAAATCCATTTGCCATATATCATTTTCCAGTTACCATTTGTCATTGCGTCCGAGCCGTTTAGCATCGGTTCTCGCCTTTTACGCACAATCTCGAAGGCCACTCATGTCGAGAACAGACTGAAGTCCGTTCTACTTCCGAGCAATGACAAATGAAAACTGTCAAATGATATATGGCAAATGGCTTTGCTCTCTCAACGCTGAATACTATTCAAGCCCGCTTTCATCCGCGCGACTCCTTCGGTAAGTTTCCCAATTCCGCCGCAAAACGAAACCCTTAGAAACCCTTCGCTCTCCTCGCCAAAAGGCGAGCCCGGCACCGTAACAACACCATGGGCCAACAGAACTTCAGCAACCTCCATCGATGTACCATACGTGCTGATGTCAACCATCGTGTAGAAAGCTCCATCAGGCTTGACCGCGCGCACGCCCAACTCACTCCCAATTAATCCAAGCAGGTGGTCGCGTCTTTCCCGAAACGTATTACGAATACCCTCGCGAGCACGGCTGGCCTCCTCAGTCCAGGCGGACAGCGCCGCCTTTTGCGAAATCGCGGACGCGCACGTAGTCACATAGCCGTGCAGAATCAAAGCGCTGTTGATTACTTCCTCAGGACCACCCACCCAGCCGAGTCTCCAGCCGGTCATGCTCATCGACTTTGAAAGACCGCTAATCACCACGGTCCGATCGTAGTAGCTGGAGATAGACGCCGGACGCTCGGGCGTGTAGTACAAGTCTCGATAAATCTCGTCACTCACAACATAAGCGCCGGTTCCTTTCAAAGCATCCGCCATGATCGAAAGCTCTGCCGGGGACAAAATGCGCCCGGTCGGATTCGATGGGCTCGTACACATCACGACTTTTGTTCGCGGCGAGACTTTGGCCCGAAAGTCGTCGGCATCAAAATCGAAATTCCTGCTCGAGGGCAAACGGTAGAACACGGGAATGCCGCCGGCCATGCGCACGATTGTCGGATAAGCAACGAAGCCCGGATCGGGCAATAAGACCTCGTCACCTTCATTCACCAACGACATCAGCACGAGGTACATGCTCTCCTGAGATCCAGCTGTGATGACGACTTGATCCGAAGAAAGCTGCATCTCCGGATAACTGCTGGCCACACACTCACGCAACGCCGGCAAACCTGCTTGCAGCGTGTAGCCATTCTGTTCTTCTTTGATGACGCGGATTGCGGCTTCGCGGATCACATCCGGAGTAGGAAGGTCGGGCTCGCCCAGCCCAAAACTGATATCACCCGGCTTGGCGCGATCGGTGATGTGGCGGATAGGACTCTTCCCGATGCCACGCAGGAAAGGAGGAGGTACGAATTCATTCATCCTCGTCATGCTATCGCATCATCCAGCAATCTCACACTGAAATATGCCAATCAAGACAGTCAAACCCTATCCACAGATTACGCAGATACTTAATCTGTTCTTAGTACTTTGTTCTTGGTTCTTTGCAATTGAGCGTCCGGCGCCTTGTGCTTTTGCCATTGGGAAGAGATATCGACCCAAGATTCAACCACAAAGAACAAAGAACAAAGCTCCAAGAACTATGTGAAAGGTACAATAATCAGACGTCATCTCATTGTCTGTGAAATCGGCGCAATCTGCGGCTAAGTTTTGATGTATCATCCACTTTTCAAATCACCAATTGGAGTCCACAAGCGTGAGTCTCAACTCGCAGACCGCAAACCTGCCCGACGATTTGGCCCAAGCCGTCGCAGCCACACTCGCTGACTGGCAAACAAATAATAAGATTCAGAGGCTCTGGAGCGGTGACGCTTCAGTCTGGACCGACACCGACGAAAACAAGTGGCTCGGCTGGCTCAACATCACGAGTCAGCAGCTCGCGGAGCTCGATCATTTGACGGCAGTAGCTGCTGACATCAAGAGTGCCGGCTTCTCACACGCTTTACTCCTCGGCATGGGTGGCTCGAGTCTTTGTCCCGAAGTGCTGAGCCTCACGTTCGGAAAGATTCCTGGTTTCCCTGAATTGCACGTGCTTGATTCAACCGATCCTGCTCAAGTCAAAACTCGAGAAAACGAAATCGATCTTACTAACACCATCTTCATTGTCTCGAGCAAATCTGGCGGCACACTCGAACCTAACATTTTTAAACAATACTTTTTTGAGAGAACAAAGGTCGCTGTCGGCGAAGCTGAAGCCGGCCGCAGATTTATCGCTATCACCGATCCTGGTTCGAAGATGCAGCAGGTAGCTGAGCAGGATCAGTTCCGGCGAATCCTCTTTGGCCGAGCTGATATTGGTGGACGCTATTCGGCGCTATCCGACTTCGGGATGATTCCAGCCGCCATCATGGGTCTCGACGTGAAGAGATTTCTCGAAGCCACGGCTGAAATGGTGGAAGCCTGCAAGTCATCAAGTGATAACCCTGGCCTGGCTCTCGGAGCAATTCTCGGCACTGCCGCTGATCCTCGCTTCAAACGAGACAAAATTACGATCATCACTTCGCCTGGCGTTCATGATCTGGGCGCCTGGTTGGAACAGTTGCTCGCGGAATCAACCGGCAAGGACGGCTTGGGACTGATACCCGTGGACCGTGAAAGGCTCGCTCCGCCGCAGACCTATGGAGATGATCGAGTCTTCGTTTATCTCCATCTTGCCGGCACTGCCGAATCCGAACAAGATGATGCAGTCGTCGCTCTCGAGCGCGCGGGCCATCCCATGGTGCGCATCGAAATCGAAGAGACTTACCAGCTCGGCCAGGAATTTTTCCGGTGGGAGATTGCGACCGCGGTTGCGGGAGCGATCTTGCAGGTCAACCCGTTCGATCAGCCCGACGTTGAGGCCAGCAAAGTAGCCACGCGCGAACTGACCTCCGCATACGAGCAGTCTGGCAAGCTCCCTGAAGAGACTCCATTTTTCGCAGACGACGATCTTAAGCTTTTCACCGACGATAGAAATCTTGCTGAACTGAAACTGCCGGAACAACCTTCACTCGTACAGATTCTCAAAGCTCACTTGACTCGGCTCACGGCTGACGATTATTTCGCTGTGCTTGCCTACATCGAGATGAACGAGGAACACGAAGCTTCGTTGCAAGAGCTTCGGCACGCTGTTCGAGACCGCACCGGCATTGCCACCTGTCTGGGTTTTGGCCCTCGCTTTCTTCATTCAACCGGCCAGGCTTACAAGGGTGGACCAAACAGCGGCGTGTTTTTACAGATTACTTGTGATGACGCGCGTGATCTGCCGGTGCCCGATCAGAAATACACTTTCGGCATAGTGAAGGCAGCGCAGGCTCGCGGCGATTTCAAGGTACTGCTCGATCGCCAACGCCGGGCTCTGCGCGTTCATCTCGGAATTGAGGTGAAGGCAGGGCTGGAAAAACTTTCCGCAGCCGTGATGAGCGCGTTGGGATACGAGCTTGGCAAAGCGTTCTACGACAACGTTAAGTAAGAAGGACACGAACAAATGCAACTGGGAATGATTGGACTTGGCCGCATGGGCGCCAACATGGTGCGACGGCTGATGCGTGGCGGACACACCTGCGTCGTTTACGATCGGAGTGCAGAAGCTGTGACTGCGCTGTCGGGTGAAGGCGCGACGGGCTCATCATCCTTGGAAGACTTTGTCGAAAAGATGGAAACGCCTCGCGCCGTCTGGATCATGGTGCCGGCCGCCGTCGTAGACAGCACTCTCGAAGAGCTTTCAAAACTTCTGGCAGCAGGTGACATCATTATCGATGGAGGCAATTCGTATTACATCGATGATATCCGGCGCGCCGGCGAGCTAAAAGAAAAAGGTCTTCATTACGTTGATGTCGGCACCAGCGGCGGCGTCTGGGGGCTCGAGCGCGGCTACTGCGAAATGATTGGTGGCGAAGAAGAAATCGTTCGCCATCTCGATCCGATTTTCAAGACGCTGGCGCCGGGTAACAAAGTCGCGTCACGCACTCCCGGTCGCGAGGCCGTCGACGGCACCGCTGAGGAAGGCTACCTGCACTGTGGACCGAGCGGAGCGGGACATTTCGTCAAGATGGTCCACAACGGAATCGAGTACGGGTTGATGGCGGCTTATGCGGAAGGGCTCAACATTCTTCATCACGCTAATGTCGGCAAAGCTGGACGCGACGCCGATGCTGAAACAACGCCGCTCAGACATCCGGAACATTTCCAGTACGACTTCAATCTTGCCGACATCACTGAGCTGTGGCGGCGAGGCAGCGTGGTGGCATCGTGGCTGCTCGACCTGACGGCGATTTCGTTGCTGCAGGAGCCCGACCTGGAAGGATTTTCAGGACGCGTGAGCGATTCCGGCGAAGGTCGTTGGACTATCAACGCGGCGATCGATGAAGGTACGTCTGCGCCGGTGCTGAGTGCAGCGCTGTATCAGCGCTTCGCGTCACGCGGGGAAGATGATTTCGCGCGCAAGGTGCTTTCAGCGATGCGCTTTCAATTCGGCGGCCACGTCGAAAAGAAGCATTAAAATCCTTGGTTTTTGGACTTTGGTTTTTGATTTTGTGTTTAGTTCTGATAGTGGGTCAGTTTCGATTGATATCACCGGCTTGCCCGGTGGAGCGTCATGCTGGAAGCTAAAGCAAACTGTGCGCAACCTGGTGGGATGCCACGGGCTTGGCCCGTGGTAGTTCACGCTGGCTGCTGATTAGAAGCTTTCCAGTAGCGGCGAGCGTGAAAAACCACGGGGCAAGCCCGTGGCATCCCGAATCGCAGTCAGACTTTTTGTAGCTTCTCATCGTGAGTACCACGGGACAAGCCCGTGGCATCTCAACTGACCCACTACTCTTAGTTCTTTGTTCTTTGTCCTTTGTTCTTAGTTCTTTGTAGTTGAATCCGGGGTAGTTGGCCCCATCGTTCGTCGGCATGAGACCTCGGAACAAAGACTCAAGCGCAAAGAACTAAGAACAAAGGACCAAGAACAAAATCAAAGCCCAAAAACCAAAGACCAAAAACCTTCTTATTAATAATGTCGGAAGTCAAAATCTATTCCGATACCGCACAGTTGGCGCAGGGCGCGGCGAACGAGATCAAGCGGATCGCCCAGTCGGCTGTTAGCCAAAGCCAACGATTCACAATAGCTCTGTCAGGAGGCTCGACTCCCAAGACACTTTATGGGCTCCTCGCCGAAGAAACATGGCGAGCGCAGATTCCCTGGCAACAGACTCACGTCTTCTGGGGCGACGAACGTCACGTGTCGCCTTCACATCTCGACAGTAACTTTCGCATGGCCAACGAGGCGTTGCTTTCAAAGTTGGGATTGCCGCCGGGAAATATTCACCGCATCACGGGCGAGCTGGCCGATCCTGCCTCGGCCGCACACGAGTACGAGCAGGAGCTCAAGAACTTTTTCAATCTGAGCGCCAACCAGGCGCCGCGATTTGATCTGATTCTGCTGGGGATAGGAGCGGACGGACATACGGCTTCGCTTTTTCCAGGCACGGCGGGCTTGCGAGAGCGTGAGCATCTTTGCGTCGCCAATTGGGTCGAGCAGCTTTCGACGTGGAGAATTACGCTGACACTACCGGTGCTGAATAATGCTGCGAATGTGATGTTCCTTGTCACCGGCGCCGACAAGGCACACATTGTCCACTCAATTGTTGAAGGCGAAGAACGCGAGCTCTATCCCGCCCAGCTTGTTCAGCCGACGAGCGGCAATCTTCTCTGGCTCCTCGATTCCACCGCCGCGTCTCGTTGAAGACAGCCTTGAATTGGAAACTCGGTGATGCGGTGACGCGCTGAGACGGGGAAGATGGGGGAGACGGGGAGATGGGAAGATGCGGGCGAACAGGAGAGTTAGGCTCAGAAGTATCGAAAATCAGCTCAAGGTCATTAATCTCGCAGTCAGGAAGGGTTGCTTGCGCCCGCCTCAACTCTGATTAGCTCTCTAGTTGAGCTAGTTTTGCGAGTTTTCCTGATTGAGCGCTCAGCATACAAATCATCACTCAAGAACATTCAGCTCCGGGGTCAGGAAGGGTTGCTTGCGCCCGCCCAACTCCCATCAGCTCTCAACCTGACAATCATCAAGCATCCATTACCAGATCAAACTTGAGTGCTGGTGAATCTTGAGGCGGGCGCAAGCAACCCTTCCTGACTACGAGATTAATGACCTTGAGTGATTCACTCCGAACTTCCGAGCCTAACTCTCCCCTTCTCCCCGTCTACCCAGTGCGGCAGGAAAAAGTAGGTAGTCGCTGAAACTGAGGCCACGGCCTTGCGCCGTGGTCACTCACGTTGGTCGCTACAGAGGCGGGTCGAGATTTTTGGTGATGCCACGGGCTCGTCCCGTGGAGTGTTCACGCTTCATGCTGGTGGCAAGGCGCAAACGTGAAACACCACGGGGCGAGCCCGTGGCCTCTTACGAACTGACGGATCAGCCTGTTTTTGTAGCTGTGAACATGAAACACCACAGGGCAAGCCTTTGGTATCGGCTACTCAGTTCACCATTTATGCTTTACCTACTTTTTCTTGGCGCACTGCCATCTACCTTTCCTCTTGCCACTTTTTCAACGCCCCTGCTAAAGTAAACAGGCGTCGCCACCCCGCAGTTTCGGCGGCGCGTCGTGTTATCAGCCACTCTACGGCTTCCACGCACTAGTTCTACCTACCCGAAGTCGTGGCCCCCGACTCCCGATTTCATTGAGAATTAATTGTCAACGCAGGCCCTGCATGGCAGCAGCGCCGGCGCTTTGGAGATTTGTATGCCATCCCCTATCTCAAAATTAATCCCCGCTTCGCAGAAACTACGCCTGCTTGTCTCGTCAGCCGTGCTGGCAACACTTGTCATGGCTACGGCTTTTCTCGTCTATCAAAGAACGAGAATCCCAACTAAACAGATCAATTACTCGAATCTCTACCAAATTGCTGAAAGCAGCTCAGCGACAGCACTGACAATCGAAGGCGAGACAATGACAGTGCGAATGCTTGACGGCGTGCTACTGCAAGCCACTGTCACCAGCGGCGCCGCGCAAGAGGGCATCGTCGAGATGATGCGCAAACGAAATGTGCCGGTTGAGTTTCGCCCCTTGCAGCCCGGCATCATTGTTACCGCGCTCGGATGGTTGTTGCCTTTCTCCGTAGTAGCCGCGCTTGGCATCATTGGCTGGAAAGTGTTTGGCAACATGAACGGACGCGATAAGAGTTTTCAACCGTCCGACTCCAAGGGCAAACAGCTGGTCAGCTTTGCGGATGTAGCCGGTGTTGACGAAGCCCGCGCCGAGCTCACCGAGACCATCGAGTTCCTGCGCGACCCGGCTCGCTTCGGCCGGCTCGGTGGTCGCGCGCCGCGTGGCATTCTGATGTCCGGCCCTCCGGGAACAGGTAAGACGTTACTGGCCCGCGCCGCCGCTCATGAAGCTGGCGTTCCGTTTCTTTCAGTTTCTGGTTCGAGCTTCCAGGAGAAGTTTGCCGGCATTGGCGCCGCGCGCGTGCGCAGGTTATTTGCGCAAGGTCGCAAGCTGGCTCCTTGTGTGATCTTTATCGATGAGATTGACGCGCTTGGCCGGCAACGCGGCCGTGGTGGAGATTCTGCTTCAGCAGATCAGGATCAGACTCTAAATCAGTTGCTGGTTGAGCTCGACGGGTTCGATCAAACAACGAGTGTCGTAGTCATTGGTTCGACTAACCGGCCCGACATTCTTGATCAGGCGCTGACACGCGCCGGCCGTTTTGATCGAGAGATTACGGTGAACCTCGCCGACGTGCGCGGTCGCGAAGCAATTCTCCAGGTCCACGCTCGCGAGCTGACCCTCGAACCGGATCTCGATCTGCGCTGGATTGCGCGAGGCACTCCCGGGTTTTCCGGAGCAGACCTGGCGAACCTTTTGAATGAAGCTGCTATTGCCGCTGCGCGCGACAACTCTGACGCGATCAACCGCACTCACGTTGAGTTTGCGCGAGATCGCATTCTGATGGGCGCGGAACGACAAGGCTTCATGATGGATGAAGACGAGCGTTACGCGACTGCAGTTCACGAGGCTGGGCACGTGGCTGTGGGTCTGGCGATGAAGCACGGAGATCCGATTCACAAGGTTTCGATTCTTCCGCGTGGCCGCGCGCTTGGTGTGACACAGTCGTTGCCGGAGCGAGATCGGTTGATGAAGAAGCGAGAGTATCTGGAAGATCAGATTGCGGTGTTGCTGGGCGGCCGTGCTGCTGAGCAGATTCTGCTTTCGACTATGACTGCGGGTGCTTCAAACGACATTGAACGCGCGGTTGAGATCGCGCGCAAGATGGTCAGCGAGTTCGGCATGAGCCCACTGGGTCCAATTCATCTCGGACGCGCGGAAGATCCACACAGTCAGGCTTTGTTGGATCGCGTGGAAGAGGCTACCAACAACATCATCAGCACTCAGCTGGAGCGCGCGTGTGACCTGGTGCGCGAATCTGAAGCAGGGATTGGCCGATTGGTCGAGGGCTTGATGGAACGCGACACTCTCGATTCCGATGAAATCAAAGAGTGCTTCACTTCCGACGCTCTTCAAGCCGCATAAAGAATTAACGCGCCGAACAGGTGTTCAGAGTTCAATCTTCAGATTGTGTGCTTGCGAAATCACAAACTGAAGTTTGAACTCTGAGCGCCTGTCCCGGCGCGTTGAGTTATCTACACTCAACGTTGCTGCGCGGGATCACCGTCGCGAATCGCCCTTGATACTCTGCGCTCGTGACGAACGAGCACACCATGCCGCGATAGTTGTTTCGGTCTCCGTGGTTGAGAACGTTCAGCCAGAAAGCATAGCCACTACGATCCGGATTCCGGCCCAGGTAACTGAAGTACTCTGATAGCACAAACCCGGCGTTGTATTGCGTCTGCTTGAAGGCTTCTGCTTCAACGACTCTACGTAGCACGAGACTGCGACTCTCTGTCACCGTCGCGCCGGTCTGATACAACGCCAGCAGCCGCGTTCGCTCCCTATTGAGATCAAGGCCCGACTTCTGTTCAGCCTGGCGCAGCAGCGCATCCACATATACCTCATCACTCATCGTCAGTGGATACTGCGTTGTGAACTCGGCTCGCTCCACGAAGCTGGCTGCAAACGCTGCCTTGTCTGCTTCCAGTCGCGGACCACCTACAACCAAACGACGATCGGCAGCATATTCTGCGTAGTCAGGCTGGCGGCCCAGTGCTCCTTGATACAGGTCATACAAGTACAACCCACTCTCGCCAAACTCCTGCGAGATGAAGAATGCGGCACTAACGTCCAGTCGTCGCTGGCGTAAGCATTGCTCGTTGTTACCGCAAGCTCGTAGCTGACCACCCCAGAAATCCAAGCCTGCCTGCTCCGGTTCTCGATTCAGGAAGTCCAGATACTGCTGCCGCACGAAGAACTCCGGACTCTCCAGCGGGTTCCCCTCATCGTTACCGATGCTTGAACCGGTGAAGACTGCATCGGTTCTATCCCCAATCAGCGAGAACGATCGGTTAGCGGGCGCGAACACATAGTTTGCTCGCAGCGGCGTGACTGTGTAGAAGCCGTTCGTCTCCAGTCCTTCCACCGTGTAGTAACCGTCCTTATTCGTGATCGAGCGCATTACTCGTGGCCCGCCTGTTACCGTAACCGTCACTCCGCCCACCGGCTCTCCGTTCGCGTCCGTGATGCGGCCACTCAGCCTGCTGGTCGAGGCCGTTGGTCCATTTACTGTCACACTGCCACTTGAAGCAGCTGCCTGCGGATTGCCCGAGTTGAACCGGAATCCGGGATGAAATGTCGGATTCGGATCCGTGTAGTCCTCGAACGTCAATGGTGAGTTCTGTCCCGGCGTTCCCACTACGTGGAACCGCAGATTGATGAGAGTTCCCGACCCAATCATATCCTCCGTCTGGAACGCTGACAGGATCAGGTGACCGGTATTGTTGGTATTCGCAGTCACGATCATGTCCTGACTCAAAGTCCCAGTCTTGTCGAACGGCTTCTCCGTCGGACCGCCGCCACATTCATTCGCCACACAAGGCTTCACAATCGCAGCGTTGAAAGTGATTTGCGCGTCGTAAGCTCGCACTACCTGCCCTGTCACATCGCCCACCGTCATCGGCACGCTGATGATTGATCCCACCGCCCCCGGCACATGTGGCAGCGACACATTCACCGTTACCTGCGGCGACGACGGCCTGATAGCGCGGACGTTGCCATCGCCTCCGACCGGCGGCGCTATGGTTGGCATCCAGTTGCCATCCGTATCGCCTACCAGGATGGCAGCGAAGTTCTGATTCAACTGATTGCTGCTCAGGTTCGGATACGAAGTCGACGGTGGCTGGAACTTCCACGTGCCTACGATCGCTGTATCCGGCAGTCCCGACACATACCGCGCGATGTAGGACGCGTCAAACGATGTCAGAAGGCTATCGCCGTCTGCATCACCCGCGATCTGCTGGATGGCGGTCGGCACATCCAAACCAGCCACATAACGCGCCGCATTCGAAGCATCGATAGATTCGATATGCAGGTTGCCCACATCGCCAGTCTTCGACGGCGTCAGCGTGTAATTGTTGCCCAACGGCACATCCGTAAACGTGTAGTCCCCGTTAGTGTCCGTCATCGTAGTCCTGGTCACAAACGCATTATTACCCATCAGCGTCATGGTTACCGTGCGGACTCCAAGCGAACCGCTTTGATAAGTAACGCGCCCGCTGATCGTGGTGCTGTCATCGTTCTGTATGGCGCCCGTACCGTCGGCGTCGCTGATCGTTGCATTCACCGCACTCGATAAATGGACGTTGAACGCTTCGTCAGGCTCGATGGTCGTATCGCCGTTCACCAACACCGTGATTTGCTGCATCGTGTCGGTAGCCGTGAAGTTCAGCATGCCGCTATTCATCTGATAATCGTTATCTGCGAGCGTCGCTGAACCGTCTTGAGTCGTAAACATCACCGACGATGGCAAGCCGGTGCTCCCAGTCTTCGTTACTGTGAACGTGTACGCAGTAGTGCCGCCGTTCCCTTCCATGTGGGTGACATCGTCAATAGCAAACGAAGGCTGCCCGTCGTCATTATTGATCGTGCCCACACCCTGGCCATCCTGGATCGTGGCATTGGCATTCACGTTGAACAGATTCACGAAGAAGGTATCGTTAGCCTCGAACGTGGTATCGCCATTGACCTGGACGGTAACCATCTTGGTGGTTTCGCCCGGATTGAAGGTCAGAGTCGTCGTCGTTACGGGATTGTAGTCGCCGGGTGCGACGGCCGAGTCGTCTGCCGTCGAGTAGTCGACTGTAATTGTCTGTTCACTATCGCGCGACAACGAAATGGTGAAGGTGTAATCCGTAGTACCGGCATCACCTTCGCTATGCGTCACATCGTTAATCGTGAGACGTGGCAGCGGCTCGAAATCATAGCGTGAATTCGCGCCAGTGACACCAACAGATAGCGCGTCGGTGTTACCGTCAAAGTTGTCCCACGCACCGGCGCCGCATCCGGTAGCAATGCGGAAGCCGCCCGTCGCGGTGTTGAGAATCCGAGCGTTGGGTTGAGCTGCGAGGTACTGCGTCAACGACTTCACGTTAGTTCCCGGCCCGGCGCCAGCGATATTGTTGAGCGACCACCAGCCACCATTCAGCGCATCCCATTGCTGCCACGATCCCACTACCAGCGGACCTTGCGGGTTTGATGGGAAGAACGCCGCGCTTTGATAGACAGGCTCGAAGAAGATCTGATCGTCGAGCGTGTTATCGCCATTGAAGTCGATGCTCAGCAACAGGTATGCAGCCTGACCGCCGGAGCCATCCTGCGTGACATACGTGTGGTAACCGAGCTTCGTCAGCGCGTCGATCCTCTTGTTATTGAAGTCGGCGGTGCGAACGGTCTCGAACGAGTCGCCGTTGCTGCCGATCAGGAACTGCAAGCTGCCTTCGCCCAGCGGCGGCGTTCCCGGTCCGACTACAAAATTCTGTGAGCCAGTGCCGGCAGCGTCGCAAGTCGAATGCTGTTGAATCCAGCCCTGCAAGCTTGTTTGGCGAACAATGATGTCGCCGTTCTGAACGCCCTGGAAGCCAAAGGTGCCGCGACCGGGTACCGTTTCAATGTTCGTGTCGTTGCCGCTCTGCAGGAACGGTTTGTAGATGAAGTTCGCCGAAGCCGGACCGGCGATGTCGGGCTGTCCACCCGGAGGTGTAGCCGTACCACCGTACGCCACCGGAATCTGCGCGGCGTAGCCGGGCTCGGCGCTATTCGCTGTAGTTACCACCGGTGAAGTTGTTCCGTACCAGTTGCCACGGAAGTTCTTCGGGTTAGCTCCAGGCGCTGGCAACGATCCGCCGGTCTGACGATCGATGATTTGTCCGTACCAGTTGGCGCTGATGTTGTTGTTGCTGAAGATCCCATTCAGCGCGGTCTGCAATGGCACGTTGCTGCCAACGCTGGCGTCGAGGAACAAGACGCCCACGGTCCAGTTGTTGGTGATGAAGTTCTCGACCACCGTCATGTTGTCCGTGACGTTGCGGAAGATCATGCCGGTGCGGTTGAAGTCGATCACGTTGTTGCGAATGATGTGACCGCTGCTGTTGTTGATGTCGATACCGGTGCGGTTGCCGGTAAGGATGTTGTCGCGAATCAATATATTGGTAAAGCTGCTCGAGATGGAGACACCCACCGAGTTCAGGTTCGGGTTATTCCAATCCGCCACGGTGTTGCCAAGACGGGTGATGGTAAAGCCCGCGAGGGTAACGTTGTTGGCCGGAATGGCTACGGTGCTGCCCGGGCCGCCGATAGGACCACGAATATTGGTGGCGCCGGCGCCGGCGCCGAGAACCTTCACGCCATCCTTGTTGATGGTGACGTCCTCGTCATAAGTACCGGAGTTGACGATAACCGTTCCATTCACTGGAACTGCGTCAACGCCTTCCTGAATCTTCGCAAAGCTGTCGCAGCCAAATTGCGTGGCTGGTCCAATGCCATCCGGATCCGTGCCCGGCGTGACGCCTACCCAGTCGTCGTCAACATAGACCGTCGTGAAAGCTCCACAGACGTCATCGTTGGTAATGGCGCCAGTACCGTCAGCGTCAGAAATCGTGGCGTTGACAGGAGTATCAAGGTGCACGGTGAACGCTTCAGTGGGCTCGATGAAGACATCGCCATTCACCAACACGGTGATCTGCATCGTCGTGTCGGTTGGACCAAAGTTCAACATACCGCTGTTGAGCGCGTAGTCGTTGTTGGCTACCGTTGCCGAGCCATCGACCGTGGTGAAGTTGACCGAGCTACTGAAAGTCGTAGCACCTGTCTTCGTCACCGTGAAGGTGTAGCTGGTAGTGCCCGGCCCGTTCCCTTCGTTATGCGTGACATCGTCGATTGAGAACGACGGCAACTGGATGGCAACGTTGGTGCAGATATTCTGATTATCAACCATCGAACAAGCGCTACCACTGCTGGTGCTCGTCGAGGTGAAGGTGGACATCGCCTGGCCTGAAGTAATCGTGCCGCTTGGCGGCGCCATGGTGCCGTTGACAGCGGTAAAGCTGACTCCAACCTGAGGTACAAATCCTGAACCTGACGTATTAGTCGTGGCGGAGTTGAACCTCATGTCCGCGGTCACGGTTGAGTCTCCACCAGGAGTCGTTGGATTCGGCGAGGCGCTGACGCCCAGCACGATCCACGGATCGGAATCAAGCATACCGGCGGCCCCGGCGGCTACGAGCGTGCCATTAGGCGTACCCGAGCACCCTGCGCCGCCCGTGCCTGGACCAAAGTTGCAGCCCCACCAGTTGTTCTCGACATCGATAGTCGCGCTGTTGCCTCCGGCGACCGGAGTGGCGCCGTATTGTACGCCCACAACGTTGCCGAAGATGCGGTTCAGATTGGCGTGATTAGTCTCGATGAGACCCACGCCCTGGCTGCCGCTGAAGAAGATGCCGGCGCGGCCACTGCCCGTGAACGTGTTCCCCGTGATTAATGAATTCTGGGCTCCACGATCGGCGTTTGTATTGCCGAAACTGGTCAACGCCAAACCGTCAATTGTGTTGTTGCTGAACGTGTTTCCAATCACCAGCACGTGTTGGATACCGGCCTGGATACCGTTCGCGGTGTTATTGCTGAACGTGTTGTTGCTGATTGTTCCGGCATAAGTACCGAGCAACGGTGTTCCCTGTTTACCAAAAGAGCGAGAACCGAGGTTCATACTCTGTTGGTTGTTATTGAACAGGTTGCCGCTGATCAGTGCCGCGCGCGTCGCACTCTCACCTACGTTGTGATCGCCGTCAATAAACAAGCCGTTGCGACCCGGGTGATTGATGATGTTGTTATTAGTTAAGAACAGACCGGCGAAGGACTGTGGTCCATTACCGAAGACGGCCTGGCCGCCACCGGCAATGCCGGAACCGTCCATCACGTTCTTATCGATCGTGATATCGGAACCACCGCGATTCATCCAAACAGCCGCCGCAGGATAATTGCTGAAGCGATTGTTCGCGATCGACATGTTGTTGTTAGGTCCAACGCTCGTAAAGATCACGCCGCTCGCACCGGTGGGGCCACCAGAGAACGAGAAGCCGTCAATCGTGATCAAGCCTGTGAAGGCCACGAGGAAGGTCGGATTCGTCCCTACTGCCGGCGAGACCACCGACTCCGCGGCCACGCGACCACGCGCATCGACGCCAAACTGGTGGCCCCTGAGGATCATCGCCTTGGCGATGGTCACGTTCTCAGTGTACGTACCGTCGCGCACGATGACCGTGCCGCCCGCCGTCACAGCCGTAACACCCTCTTGAATCGTCGCGAACGAGTCGCAGCCAAACACCGTAGCCGGCCCGCCAGCATCCGGATCGGATCCAATCGGAGTTCCTACCCAGCTATCGTCAACGTAGACCGTCGCGAACGCAGCACAAGTATCGTCGTTGGTGATTGTGCCCGTGCCGTCGGCGTCAGAAATCGTGGCGTCGATCGGGTTCGACAAGTGCACTGTGAACGTTTCGTTTCCTTCAAAGTCGGTATCGCCGTTCACGAACACAGTTACCTGCTTCGTCGTGTCAGCGCTCAGGAAGTTCACAGTCGTCGGTGTGATTGCCGTGAAATCAGACGGAGCTGTAGCCGAACCGTTAACGGTGTTGTAGTCAACACTGGCAGCGCCTGCCCCCGTCTTGGTAATGGTGAACGTAAAGCTGGACGGACCGCCATTTCCTTCGTTCATCGTCACATCGTTAATCGCGAATGAGGGCACGATGACCGTGACGCCGGTACACGTATTCTGATTGTCCACCATCGCGCAGGCTGAGCCCGACGAACTGTTGGTAGATGTGAATGTGGATGTTGCCAGACCCGACGTGATTGTTCCCGAGGTTGGGAACATCGTGCCGTTCGTAGCGCTCCACGCTACCGGCATGTCAGGCACTGTGCCTGCCGGCGTGGCGCCCGCCGAGTTCTTCGTCATGTCTGCCGTCACTAGCGAACTGCCACCCGGCGAAACTGAACCAGGCGAAGCACTAACGCCCAACACGATCCACGGATCAAAGTCAGCTCCGGTTCCTGTCACCGCGCCGCAGCCCGCATTGCCCGGACCAGCGTTGCAGCCCCACCAGTTGTTTTCGAGATTAGAGGTAACGTTGTTCGCATTCGTAATCGCATTGGTGCTGCCCAATATGCGATTGAAGTGCGCCGTCACATTCGCATTGGGGCCTTGCAGCTCGACGCCGGTGCCAATACCCGTGATGGTCGAGCCCGTCGCGACTATGCTCTGCGCATTGGTCTGGCCTTCAACCTTCAAGCCACTGCCCGCCGTGCCGCTTACAGACATGCCGGTAACGTTCACCGTCGAGGCTGCTCCCGGTCCTCCGGCGAGGAAGTTCGTCGTGCCCACGGGATTGAAGTTCAAGTTATCAGTCAGGAAGATGCCCGCCAGCGTCGAACCACTCACCGAGTTCGTCGAACCCAGGGTAATCGTGCTCGTCGTCGGGACATTGAACAGACCGATGCCGTACTGGTGTCCGCTCACCGTGTTGCTGGTGAACGTCGGATTAACTGCGTTCTGAATACTGACCATCAGCATGCCGAAGTTGTTCGCTGCCGCGCCAGCTTCAGCCGTCATCTGGTTGTTCGTGATGGTTGCCCCGGTGGCGCCGTTGAACTGCAGCCAGTAAAGGATGCCGCCCGCGTAGGCGTGGATCTCGTTGCCCGAGATCGTGAAGCTCGCCGGTCCGCCAGCACCGCTGTGGTTGTTGATGTGAATGCCGGTCCACGCGCGCGTCATCCTGTTGTTAGTGACGTTCGCGTAGAAGTTGTTCCTGATCGACACGCAGTAGCCAAAATCAAAGTTACCGATGCTGTCGAACGAGTTCTGATTAACCACGTTGCCTTGCGCAGCAACATCGCCGCGCAGGCCGATGAAAGCCTTCTTGATGATGTTGTTGCTGACGTTCAGATTGCCGCCGGCGCCAGTAGGACGTACGCCATATTGAACGTTGGTGTCGTCGCCGCTTGCCAGCAGAGCCGGACCAGCCAGACCCGGATCATCGCCGTCGATGCTGAAGCCATCGATAGTGACGTTCGCCGCAGTCACACTAAAGACCGCGAGAGCGTTGCCGTTCGTGCGTACGAGCGATTCAGTTGCCACGCGGTTGCGGGCATCGACGCCAAACTGCGCGCCCTTCAAGGTCATGGCCCTGCTGATCGAGGGATTCTCGATGTAGCTGCCGGCGTAAACCATCACTGTGCCGCCCGTGGCCACGCCGTTGATGCCGCCTTGAATCGTGGCAAACGAATCGCAGCCAAAGTTCGTGGCCGGTCCACCAGCATCCGGATCGGTGCCCGGCGTGGCGCCTACCCAATCGTCGTCCACATAAACGATACTCTGCGGTCCGCAGATATCGTCGTTGGTGATCGTGCCCGTACCGTCGGCGTCGCTGATCGTCGCGTTCACCGCAGTGTCGAGGTGGACCGTGAAAGCCTCGTCCGGCTCGACAGTTGTGTCTTTGTTGACGAGCACCGTCACCTGCATCGAGGTGTCGATTGCTGCAAAGTTCAACGTTCCCGAGTTGGATTGATAGTCGTTGTCAGCCAGTGTTGCGGTGCCATTGACCGTCGAGAAATTGACTGACGTTGCAACCGCAGACGCTCCGGACTTGGTGACCGTGAACACAAACATGGTTGTGCCTGAAGGTGAACCTTCAGCGAGTGTCACATCGTTAATCGAGAAACTCGGCTGCGTGACCGTGATGTTGGCACAAGTGTTCTGATTGTCCACCATCCCACAGGCTGAGCCTGAGGAGTTGTTGGTGGATGTAAATGTCGACGTAGCCAGGCCTGACGTGATCGTGCCACTCGTTGGGAACATCGTACCGTTCGTGGCGCTCCACGCTATCGGCATGTCAGGAACCGTGCCCGCCGGCGTTGCGCCCGCCGAGTTCTTCGTCATGTCTGCCGTAACCAGCGAACTGCCACCGGGCGTAACTGAAGTTGGCGATGCACTAACGCCCAACACGATCCATGGATCAAAGTCCTCGCCCGCTAACCCAGCCGCGCCGCAGCCCGCATTGCCCGGACCCGCATTGCAACCCCACCAGTTGTTTTCGAGGTTGGGGTTCACGGCGCCCGGATTGTCAATCGCCGTAGTCGTCGAGATGAAGCGATTGAAATGTGCCGTGACGATGGCGCTGGCGCCCGTCCTCAAGCTCGTCGCGTTGGCGTACAGGTTGTTATTGGTAATGGTTGCGGTAGCGCCATCCACGTTTATACCCACCGAGTTGTCGTGGATCGAACTGGAGTTGTTGTGAATGTTCGCCGATGCGTTCGCGCCGACCACAGAGATTGCCGTCGTGGTGTTGATGATCGATGTGTTGCCGGAGATCTCCATGGCAACGGTATCGCCGGTTGAACCCGTGGCGTCGACAAATATGCCAATGTCCGCGGCAACGCCGATTCCGTCAATGCTCACGCCGCTCAGGTTGACCGCGGAATTACTGCCTGCTAATCCGAAGTTCGGATCGTTGTCATGCAGCGAAACGCTCTTAACCGACTTGCCGACTGTACCACCCGTGACTGTGGTCGTTTGGCCGGTTCCCAAATTCCAGAGCGCTATACCTCGATCGAACTGACCGCCTGAGGAGCCCACGATGTTCCCCGTCAAGCTTGCGTCTGAACCCGGTCGCAGCGAGGTCACGTAGATGCCATAGGTAAAGTCGCTGCCGCTGACGACGCCCGCCGCGGCATTAACCGTGTTGTTGTTGATGTTCAGATCGGGCAGGTAAGCAAGATTAGTCCAGATGCCTCCGAAGTTGTCCTGGCCTACTGTGACCGTGTTGTTGTTGATATTGATCGTGTATGACGGCCCGACATTCAGGAAGTCCTGCACCCAGATGCCGGCTTCAGTCGGATAGTCGTTGGTGACCACGGTATTAAAGGTGATGTCCGCATGCGCGTTGAAGGCCAGCACTATTCCATCAAGGCCAAAGTTGCGCACCAGGTTTTGAGTGATCACGTTGCCCGTGGTGGCCGGCGCCGTGTTGCTGGCAGTGCCATTGATCAATTCCACGCCGCGCTGAGCGTAGTTCTGGACGACGTTGTACTGAACCGTCACATTACTCGCTGCGAACGGATTGCCGGCCGCGTCTTCGGTCTGAATTGCGCGCCGCGAGTCTGTGTTGATCCCTCCAATTACAGTGGCGCCGACCTGGGTCAGTGCGGGGTTGTTACCGTCAACCACAAAGCCATCGATGGTAACGTTGCTCGACATCACGTGCACGGTATCGTTCGCGCCGCTTGCTGGCGCAGTCGCCGCCGCGGTGATAATCGATTCAATTGTTGGATCCGCCTTTGGACCGTTCGCTCCACTCACAAAGGCTGCAAAGCGAGTGTTCGCGTCCTGACCAAACTTGGCGCCGCGTAAGCTAAGCGCCTTGTTGATAAGAATGGCTTCCGCGTAAGTTCCCGCGCGAACAATCACAGTACCGCCGGCGGCAACGCCGTTCACGCCGCCTTGAATCGTGGCGAACGAGTCGCAGCCAAAGTTCGTAGCTGGTCCACCGGCATCCGGATCGGTTCCGGGGGTGACGCCAACCCAGTCATCGTCCACGTAGACAGTGGCAGGTGGCACGCAGGCCGCCGCGTCGTCATTAGTAATGGTGAGCGTCGTCGGGTTAGAGCCGCTGATAGAGGCTCCGATCGCGCCTGAGAGCGAGAGGTTAACTGTCTCGTTAGGTTCAAAGGTGGTGTCGCCCTTGACCGTAATCGCGAGGGTTCTGTTAGTCGCATCGCCGGCGTCCCAATGCAACACTCCTGCTGCGGACGCGACCGAGTAATCGTTGTCAGCCGTGGTGGCCGTTCCGTCGGTGATGTTGTAGTTCACATCGACGGCGCCATCGCTGCCACCGGTTCTCTGCACGGTGACGTTGAAGGTGTGATCTGCATTCGTTTCCGAATCAGAATAAGGAGCGCCCAGGAATGAGATGGTTCCGCTCGCGAGCGCTGCCGGCTCTGCAAGTGTCCAGTCGCTGAAGCCGGTCACACCAGTCAAAGTCGCAAAGTGATTCCCGGTATCGAGCGTGGTTGGATTGAATTGAGTGAAGACGTTGCTGCCGGTCTTTCGGAAGATCTTGTAGTTTGCTTCCGTGCCCACCACGTCGCCAACAACATAATTGAACTTCAGATCAGCCTGCGTCACCCCTGAGCTGGCAATGGACCAGTAGCGCGAGAGCTTGTTCACGCCGGAGAAGCCTGAGAGTGCAGAGCCCGTAGCACTGATCGTCATGCTACCGGTGCCAACCGCCACCGAGACATCGACGGGCGAGTAAGCGTTAGTCGAGCCGATCGGGAAACTCTGCGCAGTGATCGTAGCGCCGCCGCCAAACTGTTTCGCCACACTGCCGACGACGTAACCGGTCGCGCTGCCGTTGAGAGCGCCGGTGTAATCTACAGTGACTGTCTTGCTATTGGGATTAGCGAGGCCGAGCAACATGATTCGCTGCAGATCTACCGTCGTACCGTTCGTCACCGTGACGTTGCCGTCGAGATTGATCGCGCGCGCAGTATCGATCGCGCCAATCGTCATCGTGCCGGCGCGGCTGAGAGTAAATCCACCGGGCGCGGTCAGATTGATATTTGACAAGCTGCTGCCGCTACCAACGCCGGTGCTGTAGATCCCCGCGCCGCCAATCGTGATGGCCGCCGCACCGGTACCCGTGTAAGTCAACGACGAATCAGCACCGCCAGTGGAATTGACCTCGAGGTTATCGAAGTGGAAGTTGCCACTGCCCGTGTCTGAAGCATTGACGACCACACTGCCATCGCTGATCTGGAGGTTGGAATAGCTGCGGCCATTCGCGTCAAAACCGCTCGCAGTCAGGAACCGCGCCGTGGTGCCAGTCTCAAACGTGACGACTGAAGGATTGCCGGAAGCGCCGAACGGACTACCGCCCGCATTCTGAATATAGAGAGAGCAGTTAAGGCTGAGATCGCATTTGAAGCGGACGGAATCGGGAGCGCCGTTGACCACATTGCTGCCGTCGCCGAAGGCATTGCCGGTAAAGCCCGTTTGGGTCGAGAAGATCGAAAGACCGCCAAACGAAATCGCGCCCGCTGCCTGGCCAATCAACCGGTGCCCGCCGTCGGCGAAAGACATGGTGCCGGTAACACTACCGAGTGTGCCTGATGCGAGCCTCATCGTCAGCGCATTCGCGCCCGTGACTGCCAGATTTGAAACGTCTAATCCGGTGTTGCCGGATCCCGCGTTGATGAGAAGAGTGTTCGCGCCACCGCTGCTGAATGAAGGCGTAACTCCGGAGGCGATATGCAGCTCGGCAATCGTTTCCGTGTTGCCGCCAGTCGCGCCCGCAACGTTGGTGACGATCGGGGCCGGCGTTCCAGCACCAAAGTAAAGAATGTCTGTCGGCGCGGCCGTGCGCGAAGGTGACCAATTCAGAGGATTGGTCCAGTCGGTGCTGACCGTACCGCTCCATGTGTAAGCATTGCACTGCGCGACAAACAGCCAGTTCAATCCGTTGTTGCCACTGTTGGTGCCGCTGCGCACGCTGATAATGGCCGTGCCCGCCTGGTCCTGCACATCGACATCGGTGAGCGAGAACGTTCCCAAGCCGGACCACGCGCGCTGCGCCCCACCTACCGAAGAGCGAATCAGGATTTCATCCGTTTGCGGACAGCCGCCGCCCGCGCCGTTGAAGTTGATCGAGCCGGAATTCGCGACTCCGCCCGCCAGCGTCAGATCGCCGGTACCGCTATTGGTCCACGTCGCTCCAGAAGAAACCGTCGCTAACCCGCTCGTGATGCTGAATGAAGCGCCTTGATCAAGAATGCCATTAGTAATATTGAGCGCCGTGTCGCTGATGGCCTGCGAAAGAGTTACAGTATTGTTGCCGCCTGATCCGGTATTGCTTATCGCGAGTGCAGCAAAAGCTGTCGATGACGAGCCGCTGATTGACTGATTCGTGGCGCCATTGAACGTGACTCCGAATCCGTTGCTGGTAAACGTTCCGTTGTTAGTCCAGTTACCGCTGACACTGATTGCTCCCGATAGCGCCAGCGTTCCCGCCGCATCAATCTGGACGTTGGCATATTGTGTGGCGCTAGTAAACGTTCCTGCTTGAACTCGAAGCAGTCCATTTACGGTTAGCCCCGCAACTCCGGTGGTACCAGCTGCGTTGTTCAACGTTAGATTGTTATAAGTTAGGAATCCAGCGGGAAGCGCTTGAGCAGCCGTGCCGTTGTATTCAATCGTGCTTCCAGTGATCGTGTAAGCATTGGTACCGGGCGTGAATGTCTTCGAAATAGCAACCGTTGAACCGCTCGGCAAGGTGCGGGAGCCTGAATTGCTACTGGTGAGATTTGCATAGTTTCCGGCGGTGATATTCTGGGCAGTGGCGCTATTGTATTCGACGGTTGAATTCGCACCGAGTGAAACGGTTGGGGTATTGGTAGAAACGAACGTCGTGGTGGCCAACCCAGCTACGCCATTCGCATTTGCAGTCTGAATCTTGCCGAGTACCGAAAAGCTTCCTGATGCTGAGGAAGTGGAGATCAGTTGAGTTCCTGCAGTAACCGTGCTGCCCAGGTCGATCACTAATAGCGGACCAGTTACCCCCGAGAAAGCCATAGCCGTATTGAGCGTAAGCGTCGAGTTGTTGGTTACAGTAATAGCTGCAAATTGAAATGTTCCAGTATTAGACCACGCCTGCGCGCCAGCTCCATTAAAGACGAATGAACCGATTCCGCTTGGTGACGTATTCGAAACAGACCCAGCTGTCTTATTAAAGGTTCCGGTCAAACTAACTATTGAGGTGATGTTGCTTGGAACGTCCACGCTGCCCGTGTCCAGAGTTCCAGCCGCCATCGAGAAGTTGGTCAGATTGATCAATCTCTGAGTAGCCGTAGCGTTCAGGCGTACCGTGCCGTTAGTGACGGTCAAGGCAAAAACTGACAAATCTCGACTGATTAGATTTACGCCTGTACCCGTGTGGACGTATTCGACCGTGAGATTGGCGCCGTTGACTGTTCCCGCGCCTGAAAGTGTGGTCGTACTCGTACTTGATGAGCTGAATAAGAGCTTTGATCCGGCACCGGTACCCTGCAAAGTTCCAGCGACCGCGACGTTGCCCGTTGTGCTTCCTTCTATACGGAGCGTGAAGCCGTTGAGATCAAGCATCGCATTGGCGTTGACCGTAGCTGTCCCGACCCTTCTTCCGGTAGCTCCGGTCAGGTCAATTGAGCTAAGAAGCTGGACTGTGTTAGTCGTGGTTCCATCACCGACTGTCCAAAGCATCCACGGCTGCACCGCAGTTGAGGAAACGTTGACCGTCTGCGCGCCACTACTCTTCACAAAACTCGTTACGGCAAACCCACTTCCAGCATTATCGAGTGCGGCAGTTCCTGATAGGGTGAAGTTGCCTTGAAGGCTCAGGATCGTATTGGTTGTTTGAGCACCGTTGTTGTTGAAGTCAACCTTTGTGCCTGTTGCCTGGGAATAGCTTCCTAAAACCCAAACTGTTGGCCCCGCGGCTGCAGTCGCAAGACGAAAGATCGCCGCCGCTCCTGTTCCGGTTGAGCTGACTGCCAAATCACCCGCGCACAAGCGCACCGTGCCGGTCAATCCTGGAGAGAATGCTCCCGTGAAGGCGGTAGTATTGATGGTGAGATTTCCATAAAAATAGTTGTTTCCACCGACAGGAATTGAAGCCGTGAGACTTGTCGTAAGACCGGAGGTAGATGAAGTCGCGGTGCCACCCCACTGGCGGATGACAAAATTGCTTGTAGCTCCAAAAGACTCTGTTCCGGCAAATATCGTACTAGCGACGTTCGCTACGTAGTTGATAATGAATGTGCCGCCATTATCAATTTGAAATGTTGTTGCGGCGGCGACAGTAATTGAGCTATTGGCTTGAAGTGTAGCTCCACTTTCTATTTGGAGCTTAGAACCTGTGCCGGATATGGACCACGCCGCAGTTGTCGTGAGCGAGTGTGGCGACGTTCCTCCGTTACCAGTTCCTTGTATGACGAACACATCGCCTGTAGTGAAATTCGCCGGGGAGCTTCCCCCGCCCAGCCGGTTCGTATTCCAGTTCGCCAATACGGTTGGATCCAGACTACCGCCGCTCTGTGAGTAATAAGTTACCGCGGTTGGCGCTAGCGGAGCCACAACCAAAGGCTCTTGATTAGATTTTTCAGGGACTTCGGATTCCCGAGCCTCATTCGCAATCTGCACCTTATCGCGCTGCCCGTCTTGAGGTTGAGAACTTTGGGGCGGTGAAACTACCACCCTAACGCTCCGATCGCGCTGAGGCGCCTGCATGTACGCGGTCACGGTGAGGATCGTGGCGGCGACAAGCACAGCGATGATGAGGGTGGCTCGCTTGAATGAGCGGACGGTCCTTAGAACTCCCGTATTGCTATTGTCATTATTCTTCTGGGAGTTGTTCGGTTGATGAGTGGGCATGTGTAAGTCCTCGGGGTCAGTAATGGGCATCCGGCGCCGAAAATTAGAATCAGAAATCAAAGAGCGGTCGCTTCCAACTGAAAACAGACTCAGCCGGCCGCGGAAAGGTAGCAAAACAAAAAGGCATTAACGCTTCAGTCTTTGGTCCTGAGGAACTGCAATCTGCAATCTGCTCGGAAGGACTAAGCGAAGGCCTGCTTTGCTCAATAACCAGCCACGTCGCATAAATGCCTGGCGATGAAGATCCGGTTTGGTGTTCGAATCTACAGCTCGAAGATGCTGGAGTCCGTGCGCCACCACACATATCCGAAGAAATCATGGTTTAGTCGTAGCAGTAACGAGGTTGAGAGTTCTGCGCGCGGTAATGCTCTCAGCGTTTTACCATTACAAGACTCGCCGCCTGTCGAGGGGTTCGCTTGGGACAGGCGTACCTCGGCAACTACGTCTTGAATAGGAGGACGAAACCTTAAGCCTTGTTCTTGTTTTTCGTTGAAGGGCTGGAAGCTGAAGAGGATGCAGAAGTGCTGGGCAAGCTCTATCGGGGGCGACCAGGCCGGGACTATCGTCTAAACGAAGTGAAGAAAGTATCTTTCACTCGCTCAAATGTCAATCGTGTAAGAGAGATTCAACGTGCCCGACAGGCGTTAAGAGTTCAATCTTCAGATTGGGGGGCGCGCGCAATCACAAACTGAAGTTTGAACTCTTAACGCCTGTACGGCGAGTTGCCTCCGGCCTCCGGCCTCCGGCCTCCTGCCTCCTGCCTCCCGCCTCCTGCCGCCTGACTATTGACCTGACTGACTCGGGTAGCTTATCGTTGCGACTCTCGAGCGGACCCGCATTCAGGCAATTCTGAAAACTTAATAACGACCTTAAGGAGCAACCTTATGAGAATCACTTCGAGGTATGTCTTCGGCTTGATGTTGACCTTGTTGTTTATTACCGCAGCAACTCTGACACTAACGACTCATGCCGGCGCTAACGACGCGGAGAAAGATGGATCGGCGACTTCTCAACAACGTAACTCCGCTTTTCCAATCAGCAATCCACAATCAGCATTCAGCGATCCTCAGGATCCGCCCGCAACCGGCGCCGGCCAGGGACCGGGCGGAGGTCAGGATCGCCCGCAACGGCCGGAGATCACGCCTGAACCAAGGCCTTACGATCGCGTCATCACCAAGGATGCCAAATCAGATGTAGGGATTTTTACTGTGCACACGGTCAAGGACAAAACCTACTACGAGATTCCCATCGCTGAGTTTGGCAAAGAATTTCTTTGGGTGAGTCAGATTGCCAGGACCACGCTCGGGGCCGGCTACGGCGGCCAGGCTGCCGGCAATCGGGTCGTGCGCTGGGAGCGAAGAGGCAATCGCGTCTTCTTGCGCAATGTCTCGTACGACGTGCTGGCCGATCCTTCGCAGCCGATTGCGCTCGCTGTGCAAGCAGCGAACAACGACACCATCATCATGGCATTCAACATCGAAGCCTTTGGCGACCATTCATGCGTGATCGATGTTGGCCGCCTGTTCACGACTGAAGTCACTGAGCTCAGCGCTCGCAATCGTCTGCGCGCTCGCGGCTTTGACGCCACGCGCTCCTTTATAGATAGGGTGAAGTCCTTCCCGACTAACATCGAAGTCGAGGCTTCGCAGACTTACACGTCGCCTCCGGAAACTCAGGGCGCAGGTGGCGGCGGCGGTCCACAACCCGCGCCAAATCCGTTCGCCCAGGGAATGCGTGCCGGCACGAATGCAACGGTCGTCATGCATTACAGCATGGTCAAGCTTCCTGAGAAGCCGATGATGCCGCGCTTGTTCGACGAACGCGTGGGTTACTTCAGCATGACGAAGACCGACTATGGCCAGGATGAGCAGCGAGCTCCGAAGCGCATTTACATCACCCGCTGGCGTTTGGAAAAGAAAGATCCGAGCGCCGAGATGTCCGAACCGGTGAAGCCCATCGTCTACTACGTCGATCCGGCAACACCGACGAAGTGGGTCAAATGGATCAAGAAAGGTATCGAAGACTGGCAGCCTGCATTCGAAGCCGCCGGTTTCAAGAACGCAATCATCGCGAAGGATGCGCCCTCGAAAACTGAAGATCCATTTTGGGATCCGGAAGACGCGCGTTACTCGGTCATTCGCTACTTGCCTTCAACGATCGAGAACGCCTCCGGCCCGCACGTTTCGGACCCGCGCACCGGCGAGATTCTCGAATCAGACATTCAGTACTATCACAACGTGATGAACCTGCAGCGTGACTGGTACTTCCTGCAAGTTGGACCATTGGATCCGCGCGCGAAGAAGCTTCCCTTGCCCGATGACCTGATGGGCCGGCTGGTCGAATATGTAGTGGCGCACGAAGTCGGCCACACGCTCGGCTTCCAGCACAACATGAAAGCGAGCGCCGAGTACTCTGCTGACAAAATACGCAGCGCCGAGTGGCTCAAGACCATGAGTCACACGCCGACGCTGATGGACTACTCGCGCTTCAACTACGTGGCCCAGCCCGAAGACAATATTCCAGTCGAAGACTTGATTCCGAAGATTGGACCGTACGACAAATGGGCAACGATGTGGGGCTACAAGCCAATCCCGGGCGCTCGTACTCCGGATGAAGAGAAACCGACTTTGGATCAATGGGCTCGCGAGCAGGACGCGAAACCGTACCTGCGCTTCTCGACCGCCGATGCACGTGGTTCGGATCCGGGCGAGAACACGGAAGCGGTTGGCGATCAGGATGCAGTGGCTTCGACTGCGCTCGGCATCAAGAACCTGCAGCGAGTGGCCGACATGCTCTTGCCGGCGACTTCATTCAAAGGTGATCCGTACGATGATCTCGAAGAGCTTTACGGCCGCATGTTGGGCCAGTGGGCTACGGAGTTGAATCACGTGACGGGCATTGTGGGTGGCTTTGACTCGCAACAAAAACATGGCGGTCAGGATGGCGTGCGCTTTGTGATTGTGCCACGAGCTCGGCAGGCAGCGGCGGTGAAGTTTATTAACGACAACGCGTTTGCAACACCGACGTGGGCTATTCGACCTGAGATTCTCAGGCGCATCGAGCCCAGCGGCGCTCTCGATCGCGTGAACAATGCGCAGGAGCGTGTGCTGAATTCGTTGCTGAGCAATACTCGCTTCTCGCGGCTGGTTGAGCAGGAAGCGCTTGATGGCGCGGCAGCCTATCATCCATCGGACTTTCTCGCAGATGTGCGACATGGCATCTGGAAAGAGGTCGATGGACCGGGTGTGGTGCGCATCGATGCTTATCGCCGCAATCTGCAGCGCAGCTACATCGACGTGATGGCCAACAAGTTGAATGGCCGCGCGCCGGTGACTGATGACTATCGCGGCATGATTCGGCTGGAATTGCGCGACTTGAGCACCGCGATTGGTACGGCTCAGGCGAGGGCTACTGATCGAATGACGCGCGCGCATCTCGCGGACGCGCGCGATCAGATTGCAAAGGCGTTGGATCCGAAGTTTGTGCCGCCAGCGCCGGTCGGGCCGACAGGCTTCCCTTTTGGCGGTAATTCCGGGGAGTCATGGGAGACGTTCAGCTTTGCCGACTGCTGGCCTGATTATGCGGTGAAGCGCAGAGAGTAAGAGCTGGCGGCAGGCGGCGGCAGCAGGCAGGAAGAGATTAGCCGCGGATAAACGCGGATCAAGCGGATCTGAAAACAGGAAGCAGCACGCGGCGGCAGTAGGCAGCCGAGCACGATGCTCTTCGCCCTTGCTCATTACTGTTTCAGATCTGTGTTATCCGTGTTAATCCGTGGCTAAGTTTCTTTGACTTTGGTTTGAGGGGCGACCTATACTGCGGCCGCTTAACGTTGATTTTGGATGTCGCATTGCGATCCCGCACTCAGACTCATGAAATAGAACTGAAGACGACTGCATAAGGATTACAGATCTCAGATCTCAGATTTCAGATCTCAGAAGTCAGAACTTAGAACTCAGATCACAGATTTCAGATCTCAGGACTCACATTCATAGCGCTGAAAGGCACAAAATGAGTACCACTCCGAAAGCTTCCTGCCCCTGGATGGAGCTGGAGCAACCACCTTCTCGCATGCTCAAGGTTTACGCCCTTGACCCCAGCGCCGGCAATTACATCGGCAACATCATGACCATGAAGGTCAAATGGGAGGACGGGCTCAAGCCCGGCCCGGTTGGCCGCAAGATTGCCGTCATCGACTACGACGCTGCCAACGAGCGCTACTATCCGCCCGTCGATCTCGACGATCCCTATGTGTTGGCACGCGGCGGGTTGGATCCGTCCGAATCCGATCCGCGCTTTCACCAGCAGATGGTTTATGCAGTGGCAACGGAAACGATCGAGCGCTTTGAAGCAGCGCTGGGCCGGAACATTCACTGGCGGCGTGCTGACCGGCCGCGCACCAAAGAAGGCGTGGATCCGGAAGGCACCTGGCGTAAGACCGACGACATCTGGACGCTCAGCCTGTTTCCACACGCCATGATCCAGGCCAATGCGTATTACAGCCCGGAAGCGAAGGGCGTCCTTTTCGGCTATTTCAAAGCCGAGACAACCAATCAGGGTCGAAACCTGCCAGGCCAACGAGTCTTCACCTGCTTGTCACACGACATCATTGCTCACGAAGTAACGCACGCGATTCTTGACGGCATGCGCACGTACTTCACTGAGGCTACTAATCCTGATGTGCTCGCGTTCCACGAAGGGTTCGCCGATCTCGCCGCTTTGTTCGCCCACTTCTCTCATAAGGAAGCGTTGCTCGATACGATTCAAAAGACGGGCGGGCAGCTCTATCAATTTGAGTTGAAGCCAAACGCCGAACCTCCGACGTCCGCTCTTCCTGAGGAAGAGATTGAAGAAGAAGATGATGATGAGGGTGGGATCGTAAACGTTGAAGAAACCGATGAGAGTGAGGAGATTGATAGTGAAGTTAAGAAGAAGCCACTAACGCCTCTGGTCGAGCAGCAGGCGCAACGCAATCCGTTGATCGAGTTGGCTCAGCAGTTTGGCGAAGCATCAGGGATGAATCGAGGACTTCGCTCTGCATTGGGCACACCGGCCAACAGCAACGCCATCAACACCCGGATCGACGACGTGCACTTTCGCGGCTCGATTCTCGTGGCCGCTGTGTTCGATGCGTACTTCACAATCTATTTGAAGCGCACCGCCGATCTCTATCGGATCTATCACGCAGGCGGCGGCAAGACTGTGGCGGACGAGTTGCCCGGTCCGCTCGCTCGCATGCTTGCCGAGCAGGCATCGATCACTGCGGCTGAGTTCTTCCAACTGTGCGCGCGCGCGATCGATTACTGCCCCCCAGTGGATATCACGTATGGCGATTTCTTGCGCGCCTTAATCACAGTCAACATGGATTTGAAGGCCGAGGATGGTCGCGCCGTTCGCGATGCCCTGATGCAGTCGTTCCGGGCCCGCGGAATTTATCCGGAGACGGCGAGCTTCTTCTCGGAAGACGCCCTCTGCTGGCCACGAGTGCCGAAGTGGCCTAAGCCTGTCAAGGCGCCTGACACACCCAAACTCCCGGCGGACGAGGCGCTGCCTCCTGTGAAGGCCGTTATCAAGGATCCTAAGACCGGGAAAATTCCTCTCGATCCCGAGACCGGAGAACCCATCGCCACCAAACTCGTGTTTGGAAATCCGAATGGTCTTACCAGGGAGGAAAAGGACATCAACGGCGCGGTGCTGCGCCAGTACGCTGAGGACAATGCTGCCAGGCTGGGTTTCGATGCGGACCCGTCGTTGGCGCCTGAACTCAAACCTTATGCTCCTTCATTCCATCCCGTCTTTCGCATAGCTTCGGATGGAAGCTTGCGCACCGACATGGTGGTGGAGTTGGTGCAGACACAGCGCGTTCCTTTCGATCAGAAGCTGCCGGGCGCCGGCTCGTTCCCGTTTCGTGCTGGAGTGACGCTGATCATCTCGGCCCCTGACATTGAATTTGGAACCGAAGGAGATCCGGAGGTTCGCTTCGCGATTGGAAAGAGATTCGATGAAAAACGTTTAGCCAATCAGCGGCAATATAACCTCGCGATGGGTCTGGCAAACGGCGACACTGATGATCCAAATCATTTCCAGGCCAACTTCGGTCTGCTGCATGTGGGGTTGTAATATGGCTACCAAAAAAGCATCCAAAAAGACCACCAAAAAGTCAGCCACGAAGAAGGCTACCAAGAAAGCTGCGACAAAGGCTGTGGCCGCGAAGAATCAGCTCCGCGTCCGCATGTATCGCGTCGGTTTTGGAGACTTCTTCCTGATCACGGTGCCGACTAAGGCCGGTCCCAAGCACATCCTGATCGATTGTGGTGTTCATGCCGGCGACATCGGCAGCATGGAAGCCTGCGTCAAGGACCTTGCCGAAGAAACGAAACACAAACTGGCACTCGTAGTCGTCACGCACTATCACGCCGATCATCTCTCCGGCTTTGCTTCGCAGTTTAATGAGTTCACCAAGTTCGACGTCGAGATGGTATGGATTTCGAACCGTCTTGATCCCGACCGCAAAGACTCGGCGAAGTTGAAGGCCCAAATTGCCGAGGTGGCGAACAAGTTGCAACTGCGCCTGGGCGCCAGGAAGGATCCGGATCCGGCCACAGCTCTGGCAATGGCAAAGTTGGAGAACGCTACTGGCCGGCCGCTTGGAGTAAAAGGGAAGAAGAAAAAGGAAAGCTCCAACGAGAAGGCCTTACGGCTGGTTACTAAGGAATTCGCAAACAATCCGCCGGTCAAGTACTACCAGGGTGGACAGAAGCCGCTGCTTCCCAAATCGCTGCAAGGGGCCCTCACCGCCGAGCTGCTGGCGCCAGCGCCGCTGACCTCTGGAAAAGAATTTGCGAGCTCTGATAACAAGAACGCGCAGTACATCATGCACGCCGCGGACAATGGCTTACCTCCAACCGAGACCTTGGAGCCGTTTGAAAAGAAATGGCCCGCTGTCGCGACTGATTACGACATTTGGACTTTCAAAGAGTACCGTACTGACGCGGACAGAAAGGCGAAGGTCCCTGGAACCGAAACCTGGAAGCTCATGGAGAAGGTCCTGCGAGATGCTCAACCAGATACGCTGCTGGCGATGGCGGATGCGGTTGATGGCACTGTCAATAATCAAAGCCTGGTAATTCTTTTCACCTGCAAAGGAAAGAAGTTGTTGTTCGTAGGCGATGCCCAGTGGGGCAACTGGGCGTACTGGCTCTATGGCAAGAAGTCTAGCGGTAAGGATTTACCGGAGCTCCAGGAGAGGGCTAGCGAGATACTCGGCTCGATTGATTTCTTCAAGGTGGGACACCACGGCAGCTCGAATGCTAATCCGATTCCCGCGATGGCAGCGCTAAACCCGGCCTGCGTGTCGATGTGCTCTACGGAAAGTGCCGATGCCTACCCTGAAAAGAAACGCCCATACGGAACGATTTCCAAAGACCCGAATAAGAAGGGCACGGAAGTGCCGCGCATCCTTTTGATGGAAGAGATGGAAAAGATCACGGGCAATCGACTGGTGCGCAGCGACTGGATTGAATTGGACGACGCGAAGGCCGAGCTCGAGGTAAAAGCCTCGCCCGAGGCGAGAGGTCAGCTCAAGAAATTACCCGCGAACTTCTCGAAAGGCGAGCTTTACGTCGATTACATATTTCCTAAATAGGACTTTGGTCTTTTTTCTTTGGTCTTTGGTTTTTGATCTTTGATTTGTTCTTTACTCTGTCCTTAGTTCTTGGTTCTTTGTTCTTTGTAGGTTGTGGCTGAGCAACGCAGCGGCTCCCTTTTGAGGTGGATCGGCATCGGCAGGCATCAACACGGACTAACGTCAAGCACAAAGAACAAAGCACAAAGAACAAAGCACAAAGAACCAAGAACAAACAAAGGCCAAAGGCCCAAGACCAAAAACCAAAGACCAAGACCTTCCCTCTCCCCGTTACGTTTCCAGGCTAATTGTCACTCCTGAGTGTAAGCACGAAATCTAGATTGGAATCGTGCCAACCAACACTTGAAGGAGACAACAATGAAACGCCTACTAACCCTTGTCCTCGCGATCACTCTGATCACAGTCCTTACTGGCGCCGGCATGGCTCAACGCCGCCCCGACGCTGCCGGAGCTCCCATAGAAGTAACACCCATAGGAATAGGAACTCAGGTACCCGCTGGAGGCCCCACACTTGCCTGCTGTGAATGTTTGGGTAGAACCACCACGCTGAATCTCAACACTGGACAAAGCGGACCCAACGATCCGATCTGGACCGTTAATGGCGCCGCTGCTCATCCGACTTCTGCCTATCCCGGCTGGATGGCTCCAACCAACGCCCAACTAAACGGCGCCCAATGGATCCAGCTGCCGAATCAATCGACGCCAGCCAGCAATGTTCCCGCCGGCGATTACAAGTACAAAGTCCGATTCAACACACCGAAATGTGTGATTCCCAGTAGGGTCATGCTCGACGTCTACTTCGCTGCGGACAATAGCGCGACAGTTTTTGTGGACGGAACTTTAGTTCCAACCACCGTCTGCTCGACGAACTGCTTCAACGTCCCACAGGCGCCGGTGCATTTCACGGTGGGTTTGGCTCCGGGAGCGCACGCTATCGACATTGTGGTGAAGAACCTGGGCGGACCGTCCGGACTAATCGTGAACGCAAAAGTCACTCGAGCTTGTGTAAAGGAAAATCAAACACTCGCGGGTGAAGTGGATCCCAGCTAACAATTCAACCGCGGTGTGGCACGGGCATCCTGCCCGTGATTGATGCAACGTACGACAAGATGCCCGTGATGGACGCAACACACGGGCATCGTCCGCATAACACGGGCATCGTCCCCCGTAACACGGGCATCCTCCCCGCAATGAACGGAAACACACGGGCAAGGTGCCTGCGATGAACGCAACACACGGGCATCGTCCCCATAACACGGGCAAGATGCCTGCGATGAACGCGACACACGGGCGGGATGCCCGTGCCACATCCCAAAATGTCTCAAGCAATCCCATTAAGAGCGCGACGCCCCTCGAGAAATGGCCGCGAGACCTTTTCTACACTATTTGTGGTCGCGGAGAACTTAATAGGCTATGCTGTCGCCGAGAAATCCCAATTAGCTGCTCAAGGCCCTCGAGAATTGCCACGGATAAGTAAGACCCCAGAATTAACCGCGGAAAAGTTTGCGAGTTTTCTCGCCTGGCTAAGTCCCGATGCGGAGCGCGCCGGCGAAGAGTACGAACGTCTGCGTTTCCGTTTGTGCACGTTCTTCTCCGTGCGGCGCTGCGGCTTTGCGGATGAGCTCGCCGACGAAACTATCAATCGAGTCATACTCAAAAGTTCTGACGAAGAAATTAAGAATAAGACAGCGTATTGCTTCGGCGTCGCGAAGAATGTCTATCTTGAAGCGCTGCGCAAAGCGCAACCCGTCGATCTCGATGAAGTGGAGCTGGCTGCGAAAGCTCCGGAAGAGCGCAGCTTCTCGCACGATTGTCTGGACAAATGTTTGAACGAGCTTCCGGCTGAGAATCGAACTCTGATTCTTGAGTACTTCTCCGAGGCTCGGCAGGCGAAGATCGATTTGCATCGCCGCATCTCTGAAGGTCTCGAGACCACGCAGACGGCCCTGCGCATGCGCGTCATGCGAATCAAACAGAAGTTGAAGATTTGTGTCGAGGAATGCATGACGTAACGCGGGTTTTTGGTTTTTGGTCTTTGATTTGTTTCCTGGTTTTGTTCTTTGTTCTTTGTGCTTGGTTCTTTGTGCTTGATGCTTGGCGAATTGTCGCTTTCCAAAGCTGATTAGCACGCGCAGGAGCCACTGTGGTTCCCCGCCGCAACCTACAAAGAACAAAGGACGAAGAACAAAGAACAAAACCAACAACAAATCAAAGATCAAAACCCAAAGACCGAGGCCCGAAACCGCTCCTCCTGAAACTTTAAACCTGAAACTTGAAACGTTCTTACCATGGGTGAATCGCTAAAAAGTGAACGAATGATCCGGGAGTATCTGCTCGGGCGAGTTTCAGATGAAACGACGCTCACGCAGATCGAGGAGCTCCTCTTCTCGGACGAAGAATTCTGTTCACAAGTCGCCATGGTTGAAGACAGTCTTATCAATGATTATGTCCTGGGAAGTTTCAACGCTGCGGACATCGAGACTTTTCGAGCCACGCTTGCCGGAAATCCGGACCGAGCCTTCAAGGTCGAGTTAACGCAAGCCTTGCGAGAAAAAGCCGTCGCCAGAAATCTCCAGACAAGCGCTGAAAAACCGACATTCTTCGCGGCCCTCAGCGCCTTCTTTCATCAACCGAAATATGTCGGCGCATTTGCAGTCGTGCTGTTGGCAATGCTGGCCGGCATTGTCTATTTCAGCCGCAACCGCGGATCCAACGATCTCGCCGAGTTGCGCTCGATGTATAGCCAATCGCGCCCCAACGAGAGTCGCATTTCTCAATTTGATTATGCTCCTTTGTCTCAGCTCCGAGGCCAACAGGACTCCAAAGATCAAAGTCGCCTTCGTCGCATCGAAAACAATCTGCTCGAGGCCACTGAAAAGAAACCGGGCGCGGAGACTTTTCACGCGCTGGGCGTCTTTAATCTCACGCAGCAGAAGTTCCCGGACGCAATCGGGAACTTTGAGAAGGCCCTGACCTTCAACGATAAGATCGCGAAACTTCACAACGATTTGGGAGCTGCGCATTTTGAACTTGCTAAAACTGTGAAAGATAAGAGATTCGAAGAGCTCTCACGAAGTTTGGAAGAATTCACGAAAGCCACCGAGCTCGACAGCAATCTGCTCGAAGCGCTCTTTAACAAAGCTTTGGTTCAGCAGCAGCTGCGATTACCACAGCAGGCACGCGAGTCCTGGCTGCTATACCTGCAGAAGGATGCGTCATCGCCGTGGGCTGAGGAGGCTCGAAAGAATTTGACGAAGCTCGAAAGCGGGCAGGTCTCCAAAAACGACGATCAGATTCTCGAAGACTTCCTCAATGCTTACCGCAATCGCGATGAAACGCGCGCACAGGAAATACACAATGAGACCAAGGGTCTTTTGCGCGGATCGGCAGTGGCCCTTCAGCTTTCACGAAAGTATTTGCTGTCGCGACAGGGTGGCGACAAAACTGCGGCAAAGGAAAGTCTCGAGGCTCTCACCTGGCTTGGTCGTTACGAACGCGAACGGCATGGGGAGTTTTTTTTTCTGAGTTAGCTGACTTTTACGCGAACACAGGAGAGGAAAAACTTTCCGGATTGCTGCAAGCCAAGGACGGATTGGTGTCGGCTTATGGCTTCATCACCAGCGAGAAGAGCGACTACGCAAAAGCCATATCCGAATTTGAAAGAAGCAGAGATCTTTTCATCCGCCTTGGGAATGCAGGTGAAGCCGCGATCGCCGAAAGCTGGGCGGCGCAGTTTCTGCCGGAAGCGGGCAAAGTAGCCGAGGGCGAGAGACGACTAGCGGCAATTCTCGCCAACGCTCGGGGCAAGAATTTCAAGCTTCTTATTCCCATGGCTTACTACTGGCTAGGCGTTGGAGAATTTTTTCAGAACCGGCTTACAGAAAGCCGGCGCGACTTTAAGACCGCATTGGTTGAAGCTGAGGCTGCGAACAATAGCTTCGAGGCTGACCACGCAGCGGAGACTTTAGCATTGCACTACACCGTGCTTGGTGAGTTCGGAACGGCGACATCATTTGCGAGCCGTATGCTCTCGTTCACGAGTCTTTACCGTGAGAACTCCGGACAATCTAAGCGCGACCTGGGAACGCTCGCGATGCTTTCACTAAAGCTCGAGTTCCTTTCAACTTCGTACAACTTTTCGATTGAAAAACTAAACCTGGTGCGTGGCGACAAGCCAACCACGCGTACGCTCACTGACTCGCTCCGCAACATCGTTTATGCGGCTTCCGCGCGCGGAGATTTTCCCACGGCTCTGCAATATGCGAACGAATCTCTGGCTGTTGCGTCGAAAGATTTCAACCCTGAGAACACAAAGACGATTGCGCAGGTTTACTTGACGCGCGCCGACGTCGAGGCCCAAATGAAACAGTACGCCCAGGCAATTGCAGATTATGACCAGTCACTGTCGCTCTACCGGCAGCAGCCCGAATGGATGGACGACTTGTATCGAATCCACAAGGGAAAGTTGTTGTGCTTTCAAAAACTAAACGAGCAGCAGAATTTTGCTGCTGAACTAAAGACAGTCATGACTTTGTCTGAGCAGTACCGAACGACGATTCGTGAAGATGAATCGCGCCAGGCTTTTTTTGCGAATGAGCAGATTGTGTTTGACCTGGCTATGGATGATGAGCTCCGGCGCGGCGATAAACGCGCCGCATATGAATACGCCGAGGCCTCTCGCGCAAGGTCGTTATTGGATTTCGTTGAATCGGGAAAATCGATAGCAGAAGCGGAGCAGGATTTTGGTGCAGTCGCTAAGCCGCTATCGCTCGATGAAATTCAAGCGAAACTGCCGGCGCAGATCCAGCTGGTGCAATACGCGGCGCTGAGCGACCGGCTGGTTATCTGGATAGTGACGAAGACTGAGTTGACGCTCATTGAGAAACCCATCACCGCCGCCGAATTGGAAAGGAAAGTTGCTGCTTACCAAACGGCGTTAGTCAGCAAATCATCAGCCGCGGACCTGCAGCCGGTCGCAAAAGAACTCTACGAGGTTTTGATCCCACCGGGCCTCGCAAAAGACAAACAGCTTTTTTTAGTACCGGACAAGGCGCTGCATCAACTCGCGTTCGCCTCACTCGTTTCGCCGGCGGGAAGGTTTCTCTTGCAGGACTTTGCTTTGTCGTATGCGCCCAGCGCCTCAGTGATGGTGATCGCCAGTGAGATAGCTCTGCGCAAACAACAGTTCGACGAAGAGAGCATCTTGAGTGTCGGCAATCCGGATTATCAACGAGAAGAGAATCTAAATCTCCCGGACCTTGAGAGTGCCGAGATAGAAGCCAGAACAATCGCCGCGGATTATTCGAAGGCAGTTCCGCTGGTTGGCAGTAAGGCTACGAAGGCTGAGTTTCTGCGTAACTTTGCCTCGATGGAAGTGATTCATTTTGCCGGGCACTTTGTGACTAACTCGCAATCTTCAGCCAATTCAAAGTTGCTTTTTGCGGAGGGAACGCTGCGGTCTGCAGAGCTGAGTGCATACAAATTACCGCGCGCCAAGCTGGTGGTGTTGTCGGCGTGTGAGACCGGCTTTGAGCATTACAACCAGAGTGAAGGTGCGATTGGTATCGCGCGCACTTTTCTGGCGCTGGGCGCGCCGCTGGTGGTGGCGAGCCAATGGAAGGTGGACACGGAACCGACGAAGGACTTAATGATCGCATTTCATCAGAATCGGACTCGCAAAAGGATGACGACGATTGAAAGTTTGAGGCAGGCTCAGCTCGAGGTTCTGGCGAAGGGGGAAACGCGCGCGCCATTCTATTGGGCTGCGTTCTCCCTCTTCGGCGGTTACGCGAATTATTGAAAGAAGGCGTGGGCGACAGGCGCTTAGAGTTCAATCTTTAGATTGTGATCTCGCAGCCCACTCAATCTGAAGATTGAACTCTAAACACCTGTTAATAGGCTTGAATTATGCGTATCTGTTCAAAATGTGGAGCGTTCGACGGCGATGGCTTGTCGCGGTTTTGCCTCGCTGACGGCGGTCGGCTGCACGAAGTAGATACGGGTAGCGACAAATGGACTGAGGGCGAACGCGAAATTCAAAGACAGGGCGACACGCTCCGAAAGACGCAGCGAAGACTGAAGTGGCGGCGCCTGGTCCAGAACGCTGTCACCATGATGGTTGTGACGATGGTGGTATGCGTGACAGTGATCAATGGCGTGATCTATTTGAACCCGCCGCAAGAACCGAAAATAGTGAAGATCGCCAAAACGGCCACGCCAGACGCTTCGCCGACGCCTGATGTCACCGACCTTGGTGGTCTGCCGGTAACGGACATCTCACATCTCGATGACCCCGTCGATAAACCAAACGATAAGCCCAACGATAAGCCCGCCGATAAAGCCATCGATAAATCCAACGATAAACCGAATGACGAGCCGTGCACTCCTTCGCAAAAGTCTGATTTAGCGAAGGCTTTGATAAAAAGCCATCGAGCGGAATGGTTCAAAACAATCAAGAACAACCCTCCGGAAGTTCCGGTATTCAAGGGTCCCGCCGGACCAGTCAAAGGCGAAGCGGCGTTAGACACGACTGTGACCTACGAGCCAACCGTCAACAAACGCTGTAATACAGCTTCGTTTGTTGCCCATTACTCCTGGCAAATCACTACTCGCTTCAACGGCAAAGCTGAGACAGTCCCCAGGCGCATGCAGAAGACTTTTACTTGTTACAAGCGCGGCTCAGCATGGAGGTGTGCTTGATTTTGTGCTTGGTTCTTTGTTCTTAGTTCTTTGTAGTTCGTGGTGACAAATCGCAGCGGTTGCTCTTTGCGGTTGATTCAGACTCTGTGGGGCCTTTCGCCTTAGACACAAGCACAAAGAACTAAGAACAAAGAACCAAGACCTGCATTTTCGTTACGTTTTGTTTCTGAACATCACTCTAACTGAAAGGAGCTTTGCCCGAAGAGTCTTAAATCCCACCTGCGGGAGCTGGTGGATAGTTCAAGTGCGACCTACAAAAGAGAGGTTGGGATTGGTCCTTCGAATCCCCTCAGCGGCAGCTGAGGGATGTTTCAAGTGCCGCCTCGCTCGCAAGACGGAAATAGGCAGGACTTGAACCATCCACCTGCTGCCCCAGGTGGGATTCAGTAACCACGACATCAAACATTGGTAGGCTGGACTTGAAGTAACCACCCGCTGCCGCAAGTGGGATTAGGACTTTTCGACAAAAGCTACTGGAAGGCTTAACAACAAACTCAGCTCAGGAGGAATCATGTCAGTTAAAGAAGGCTCGGCAACAGCACTTATTCGGTTCACCGGACTTGGCATTATCTGCTTCAACAAAGATCTTGGCCGCGGGGAATTTGGCGCTATCCGCGACCACAAGCACACCCTCACGATTCGAATTCAACGGCCCGAATATCAGGAAGGCGGCGACAAGGATGTAGTAGCCTACCGAGACATCGCTACCTATCAGAACCTGCCGAAGGACGACGTGCAAATCGAAATCAAAGCAGCCGGCGGGGCAGCGATCCCGGGCTACGAGATTTATCAAAACGGAGATTTCGACAGGCTGGACTCGGCCGACGTCAACGACTTTCGCTGGATCGTCAGCCTGAACAGCCTTCACGGCGACACGCCCTTAACGGTGACCGGTGAGAAACGCCATCCGCTCACGAAGTTCTACATCGGCAATGGTCTCTTCTATACACACAAGCTGGACACGAATATCTTCTTCGAAAAGGTGCAAGCCAATCCGAACGGAGACGGCGCGCAGCGCGAGGAGTTTGGCAACGTCGCTGAAACAATGGGCGTGAAGATTGAAGCCGAAGCAGTCGACTTTACGATTCGAATCGCCGGCAAGGAAGAGTCACACACTCTCCGCCGCCTGGAACGACTTCCCTATCGCATTGAAATCATGAATATGGATCACAGCGCCAATGCGGTCTCCAGCGACATGCCTGACTATTATGGATATCTCTCGCACCCCAGCCAGCAGCAGTTTGACTTGAGCCCGGTGGTCGAAGCGGTTGAGGGCAAGGGTGGGAGCGGATTCAACATGAGAGAGTTTTGTCATCCGGTTATGACGGACGATTTAAGCTCAATCGATCAACTCTAACGAAAGGTATGAAGCAGTTTTCAGGTCTCTCATTCACACCCGGTTTCAACCGGGTGAATGAGTATTCGTTAGGCTTATTAACCGTTTCAACAGTTTCCCTAACGATTTATCAGTGAAACGGTTAATGGTGGTCAAGGAAGCTCTGCCCCACCCCGGTTGAAACCGGGTGTGAATAAGAGAATTCCTTTTTCAAACTGCACAGCTCTGAATCAACCCATGCTCTTGCTCATTCTCGAAAGGCATTTTCTTTATTCTCGGCAGAACGGTCGCGACACGTTGATGTATTACTACTACGACGCCTACACGTGGATTGCCGCGGCGTTGGTGCTGGCCTGGGTGACCTGGTTGATCGCGAGAAGGGTTCTGCGCAACCGGCGAATGCGACGTCCTTCGCGTAACAACAATCGACGCGAGCTCAAAGGCATCGTTAAGATCAAGCGGCAATTGAGCTCGACCTATCTCAGACCGGGAATGAGGGGAAACATTCACGCAGTCGGAGTGGGACGACTCGATGATGGACGTTATTGCGTTCAGGTTTTCATCAGCGACCGGAACTTCGAACTGTGGCCGGGAGCGGGTGGGACTACGCTGCCGAATACTTATCGAGGCGTTCCTCTCATATTGGTGGAGATGCCGCTCGCTGGACTCCTGTCGTCCTCACCAGCCGAAGTTGATCAGCAGATTTCTGACCTTGCAAACAATCCTGTCGAAGGCATCCGGGGTGTTGAGGAAGTGATTGTCGGCGGCATCAGCGGCGCCAACACCAACTTGTTCGGCGAGAGCGGCACCATCGGATACTTTTGCACGCGCAAGAGTGCATTTCGCCGGCAAAAGGAAATTCATTTACTCAGCAATGCGCACGTCTTTGCTGATCTGCGAAAGGCAAATCTCGATGACACCGACTTAATCATGCAGCCGAGTCCGGGTGAGGCCGCGAGCAACCGGCCCATCGGCTCCCTGGTGAACTTTTTCCCGCTCAAGTTTGAAACCGGTATCAACGATCCAAATTACGTCGACGGAGCGGTGGCGAAGTTATGGCGACCGCAACCGCACAAGCCGGTCATTCCCTCAATTGGCTCGATCAAGGGTCACGTAGTTAAGAAGGATGTCGAGATTGGCGAAGAGGTGCGAAAGTTCGGAAGGACGACCGGCTACACTGAGGGACAAATCTATTCGATCTATCTCGACATTTGGATCGGATATGCCCGGACTGGAAAGGCTGCATACTTTCAGGATCAGCTGCTGGTCCAACCATCTCAGCCCGATAGGTTCGTGGCAAAGGGCGACAGTGGGTCGCTCCTGGTGGACGCTAATCAATACGCAGTCGGATTGATCTTCGCGGGCATGGCGGGTGAGGCGGCCCAAAACGCGGATGGGTTACGAATTGAAGGATACGGCGTGGCCAATCCGATTAGCGAAGTTCTGGATCGTTTGAAGATAGACTTGGTAGTTTGATTTGCTTGCTGCTTGAGGAGATCTTTCCCCGCAAAGGCGCAAAGACTGTAACTTTCCAGTACAAGGTGGTGTTCTCATAAAGGGCAAAAACATCGCTTATAGCTAGGCAACTGCTAAAGCCAGGTCTTGGCGCGTGATTTGTGTTAATGACGTGAGTGGCATCGGCATCTTGCCGATGTTGAGGAGTGGCATCGGCATCTTGCCGATGTTGAGAGTGGCATCGGCATCTTGCCGATGTTTCCGTTAGCTTCAAGCTTGAGTGTATGGTGTGGCACATCGGCGGGACGCCGATGCCACTTGTGAAGAGTGTATGTGCGGAACATCGGCGGGACGCCGATGCCACTTGTGAAGATTGATGGCGAAACGCAAACAGGAGGCTCCGTGGTGGCTGGTGGAAACGGTCGAGATTTGCTCGGCCTGTAACCATGGACATGCTCACCGCTCGGAGTACTACTGCGTTGATTGCGACAGATCGATTTGCCCGATTTGCATTCAACGCACTGTGACTCTCGAGCTTGTGTGTCCGGAGTGCCTCAGCGGGCGTGAACAGGAGACAGGAGTATAAGCTTAGCGCCGTTAGCTTCAAGCTTGAGTGTATGTACGGAACATCGGCGGGACGCCGATGCCACGATTGCAACGGCGTGAACAGGAGACAGGAGTACAGGCTTAGCGTCGTTACCTTCAAGCTTGAGTGTATGTACGGAACATCGGCGGGACGCCGATGCCACGTGCAACGGCGTAAACACGAAACAGGAGTTCAAACGTAGTGGCTGCACGCGCGATTTGGAAAGGTTCACTGAAGATCGGTAAGACGAGAGTTCCGGTAAAGCTCTTCTCAGCCGTGAGCGATCAGACTGTTCGCTTTCACTTGCTGGACGACCGCGCCAAGATGCGAGTCAAGCAACACATGGTTGACCCCAACAGCGGCGAAGAAGTTCCTAATGAAGAGATTCAAAAGGGCTATGAAATTGAACCCGGCACTTTCGTGATCCTTACTGAAGAAGAATTGGCGAGCCTCGAGCCTGAGCCTTCACGCGACATCGAGATTACCGAATTTGTTCCTCCTGAAAAGATAAGCCAGCAATGGTACGAGCGTCCTTACTATCTGGCTCCCGATGGCGATCAGAAAGATTATTTCGGCCTCATTGAAGCGCTGCAAAAACGAGAGGTGGAGGGCATCGCGCGCTGGGCCATGCGCAAAAAGGCATATGCCGGCGCGGTGCGAGTTGTCGATGATTCCTTGTTTCTGTTCACGCTGCGTACTGCCAGCGAAGTGATCTCAGCCGAGCAGCTTCCCAAGCCTGCCGGACGAGCTCCGACCCAAAAAGAGCTCGACATGGCGAAGCAACTGATTGCCGCGATGGAGGGCGAATTCGACGCTAAGGAATACAAGGATGAATATCGCGAACGCTTGATGAAGTTCATCGAGAGCAAAGGCAAAGGACATAAGCCCAGACTGAGCTCGGTGAAAAAGAAGCGGGTCTCGACCTCGCTCGATAGTGTGCTGGCGCGCAGTCTGGCCGCCCTGAAGAAAGGAAAGAAAGCTGCCTAGGACAAGTCGTAAATCTCGAAAAGGGGATGAGATCCAGGATGGACGCGCTGGACCGCGACCGTTCTGGTCCGGCACGCTCACGTTCGGTCTCGTTAGTGTGCCGGTCAACCTGTTCCCTGCTAATCAAAGCAACCGCGCGTCGCTGCGCATGCTGAGTCCTGAGGGCGAGCCGCTCGCGCGTCGATACTATTCGCAGAAGACGGAGAAGGATCTGGACGCGGACGAAGTGGTGCGCGGCTTTGAAATTGATAAGGACAAGTTTGTGATCGTTTCCGACGAAGAGCTCGAGCGGCTGCAACCGGAAAAGACTCGCGACATTGACTTGAAGCTGTTTGTTCCCCAGGAGACGATTCCGCCTATCTATTTCGAGCGAGGCTACTTCCTAACGCCTGCTGCAAACACTGAAAAAGCCTACCTGCTGCTCGCTGAAACTATGCACAAGAGCGGCGTGGCGGGCATCGCTACTTTTGTCATGCGCGCCAAGGAATACCTGATCGCGATCTTTTCCGATCATGGAATTCTGCGGGCTGAGACGATGCGCTTTGCCGATGAGCTGCGCACGCCGGCTGAGGTAGGCTTGCCGAAGAAAACGAAAGTAGCGCCGGCGACGCTGCGTAAGTTTGAAAAGCTAATCGCGAGCAAGACCAGGAAAACGTTTGCCGGCTCAAAATTGAAAGATGAGCAAACGGATGCGCTGCTGAAGTTGGTGAAGAAGAAGAAAGGCAGCCGCAAGAACGTCGTCAAGGTTGAAGTCGAGGAACGCAAGCCAGCTGAAGTGATCGATCTAATGGCGGTGCTGAAGAGAAGTCTCTCCGGAAAGAAAGTGGCTTGAGGTACTTCTTTGCGGGAATAGTTTTCATTGGTGCGAAGAAGTCTCCCGCAAAGGCGCAAAGCTCGCAAAGGAATCAGCGGACAAAAACTATTTAAGGGTGATCAGCTTATCGTATTTCAGGGTGGTCAGCTTATCGTCCACTACTCCAATCAGGGAACTGTCATTTGTCATTGTGCCTATCAATCCTTTGCGGGCTTTGCGACTTTGCGGGAATAGTTTTCGTTGGTGCGAAGAAGTTTCCCGCAAAGGCGCAAAGCTCGCAAAGGAATCAGTGAACAAAAACGACTTCAGCGTGATCAGCTTATCGTTCCACTATTCCAATCAGGGAACTGTCATTTGTCATTGTACTAATCAACCCTTTGCGGGCTTTGCGACTTTGCGAATAGTCTTCATTGGTGCGAAGAAGTTTCCCGCAAAGGCGCAAAGCTCGCAAAGGAATCAGTGAACAAAAACTATTTCAGGGTGGTCAGCTTATCGTCCACTACTCCAATCATGGAATTGTCATTGTACTAATCAACCCTTTGCGGGCTTTGCGACTTTGCGGGAATAGTTTTCATTGGTGCGAGGAAGTTTCCCGCAAAGCCGCAAAGCTCGCAAAGGAATCGTGAACAAAAACTATTTCAGGGTGATCAGCTTATCGTCCACTACTCCAATCAGGGAACTGTCAGTTGTCATTGTACTAATCAACCCTTTGCGGGCTTTGCGGCTTTGCGGGAATAGTTTTCATTGGTGCGAAGAAGTTTCCCGCAAAGGCGCAAAGCTCGCAAAGGAATCTGCGGGGCCGAATGAAAGGCAAACAGAGCAACGTATTTCAAAATCCTTACAGGGGCCATTCGTGGGTGCGACCTGTGTAGGTGATGACGAATAAGATGTCGTCGATTCCCTGATTCTTAAACCGGTTTCTTATCTCGCTGGTGTCCGGGAGAGCGAGCTCCCATTCGCCCACAGGCGATCTACCGATCATAGAAGTCCAACTGCCAGCGTTGCCTTTCAGAGTACTGATCAGGCCATCCACCGAAACCGCGCCACCACCTACCTGCCCCTCTTCATCGTCGGCCGTATACAGCAAGTGCGTGACTGGAACTTCGAATAGCTGGCCATCAATCCTGGAAAAATAAAGCGCCACCTGGCCAATGTTGACTCTTTGCAGGTTTGGCGCGAAGTCATCGCGGACCGTTTTGAATCGCACTGCCATCGGCGTCGCAGTCTGGTCCGGGTTATGAAAGTCGTACCACTGATCTGCAAATTGATGCCGAAAACTAAACGCTCTGTCGGCGCTTAGCGTGGGTTTCAGTGTCTGAATGACCTGCTGGTAATAGTCGAAGCTGTTCAGAGCCGTGTATTCGATAGTTAACAACACGTCGGCAATGGTGCGATAGTCGAAAGGATTGGACGCTTTCGGCATACGAAATTCCCAGCCGCTCGCGACTCCCATGCCCTCGAATGGCAACAGCATCTCGGACTGTTGGTCCAGCTCAAACAAACCTGTGGCATCACGAGCGGCGCTCAAGGCAACCGACTGCGGACCCTGGTTGACAATAGTTGTTTGAAAAATATCGCCGCCGATGACAACCCGCGAGGTCCCGGTCGTCGACAGCGTAGCCCGGATGCCTTGAAGAGGAGGGATCAAAGCGATCGTGCTGGTACGCACGCGCCGGATCAGCCGTAGATAGTGACCCGGGAAATCTCTGTCAAACATCTCGAGCGTAGTGTCGAAGCGCATGACTCCGGTCTCGCGAAAACGCTGGAATTCGGCTGGCGCCATTTGGGCGAGTGAGATCGTCTTGGTTAGTTGCAGTTTTCGCTGATTAGTGTTGAAGGCATATTCGTCGAGCTGGTGAACATCCTGTAGCAAGCGAGCTGATCCGGTGAGTCCACGACGGTCGAGAGCTTTGCCGTCGCCGCTGCCAATACCCTCAGCCGGAGATTGCCAGTAGTCGCCCTGAATATACGGAGGTGGTACTTCCTGACGTTCGAAAGCCAGTTGATTGGCTGCGAGTTGGGCCATTGCAGTTGCCCCCTGCAGGAAGAAGCTGTAGACGCCTTCAAGAACTCCACTCATCCAGTCGTAGAGTTCGACGTTGGTAAACTTCGTGGAGAGGAAATCAATAACGTCTTTCGCCTGATCCGCCTGCATCTGCGCAATTGCCCGCTCCTGCTCGACAACGCGGACCGAATCTTCGGCAATCTTCACTTGCTGAGCGCCAATACGAACATCCTGCTCCGCGATCGCTTTCTGAAATTCCCATTCCTGTTCCCGTCGCTCATAACTGGCAAAAGTGGAAGCCATTGAAGCAAGTGAGCTGAGCGCCGCACCTGCCTCTCCAAACCCAGCCCCTTTGGAGTCTTTAGAGAGGATACTCATGAAGTAAAGAGTCGCACCCACGGCGTGTGAGGCGGCAGCGGCCCCCATCAAACTGAGAGCCAGGTCCTCCCAGGCACTTATTCCTTCGTCGAGCCACTCCTGATATTGCTTCACTTGAATCTCGGCTCGCTCCTGTTGTAGCTCGGCCAGCTTCACTCCGTCCTCAGCCTCTTTGACGCGCATGGTCTGTAGACTCACTCCGGCCTTTGCCAGAGTCATATCCTGTCGCGCCCTCAGCAGGTTGTAGCGCTCGGCATCACCCTTTTCGAGGGCAGCCAGGAACGCCGCCTCGATCTGCTGGGCCATTGCTACGAGTTGTTTGGCCCGCTCGATCAACACCGGATACCGATAAGGCGTGGGCTTCAAAACAGCGAGTCCGGGAAGCACAAGCTGGCCGCCGGCTCCGATCATCGGCATACCGCTGAACGTATCTGTGGGCGCTGCATAGGGATCGAGCTGTCGCTTCATTCCCGCGATGTTGCGACAAGTGCGAAGTTTGTAGAGGTTCAACTCAGCGTGCAGCCTCAACGCCCTCAGGGTTGGGTTCGGGGGTATGCAGAAAGAAAAATGCGGTGTAGGCACAAAGGTGCCGGCGAAAGCGCCTCTCACCTCGTTGACATCCGCCATCGGCGAGTTGGACATCTCCGACATTTGTGGATCTGTTCGGGCACGGATACGACGTAACCGTGCCTCACGCTCGGAGACTGACGTATCGACGAGGGTCAGCTCCAGCTTCTCACCAAGCCACGGGAGTTTTGCTTTGTCGAGCGCTTCGGGCCTGATGCCCGTAGCCGTCGAGACAGCCTCTAGCATTGCCGTTGCTGCCCTGTTGGCTGCGCGTCTTCCGGCAGCAGCTAAATCCGGGTGCAAGCTTATCGCCGCATGGACACTGGATGTACTCCGGGACTTCTGTGCGACCGAATCAGCCACAGTGAGCTTACGCGGAAGCGCGACGCGTTCATTGGCAAGCAAAGATCTGGCGGCGGCAAATTGGTCTTCCGCAGTGGCGCCATTGTTTTGAATAGCATTGATCTGCTCAACCAATCTCGTCACGCTTTCGACGTTGCCAAAGTTCGAGAGCTCTCGATTGAAGTCTGTCCAGGCGGATCTCCATTCACTGTCGGTTAAGTCAATTTCAATATTGCCGATTATCGCTGCGCACGAGTCAAGCTGCTGCTTCAAGGCAGGGTTTTCGAGTAACTCGAGCGCGGTTAGATAGAGGAGGCGGGCTCGCGGTACAGACTCAGCCGTGTCGCGTGTGAATTCGGAGTCCGCAAAATCCAGAAGGCAGCGAATGATCGAGAGCAATGTGAAGCGTGTATACGTGTTGCGCCGGGTAGCTGCAATCTCATGCGGATTGAGCGGGTCGAGCAGCCAGTCCTCGGCTCGTTCCCAGCCTGCTCCGAGCGTCTCCTCTCTTTTCAGACCGTAGTAAATCTTTCGAACGTCCGGCGGCATTGTGTAGTTGTAAACCGAGCGAAACCAGTCGAGAGCGGAGATGTACTGTCCGCGCGACTGCAGCTGCAGACCCAGATGAATCGGGACAAAGTAGTAAGCTTCTTCCAGGTAGACGAGGTTGCTTTTTGGCGCCAATACATTCTTGTAAAATGCATCCTTGATGTCCTCTCCGCGAGTAAGGAGTTGGCCGTTACTGAAAGTCTCGGAGATTCTCAAGTTGCCGGTCATTCGTGGCGCGATCAGCTTGGATCCGCTTACAAGCAGCTGGCCCAGAGGATTGCGAACAAATTCCGTGCGTGCCAATCCGTCCTCATACTGCAAGGCAAACAGTCTCGGAGTGCTATTAGGTACCGAGCCACTGGTTGGCACAATGCGCTGCAGGTTCTGCATCCCCAAAAGGATATCGCCCTGCTCATCAGGCTTTCGTTTTAGCGCCGACGCTACTCCGTCTGTTAGCCCTGCCGCCTTCATCAACACGGTCGAGAAATCTTCGCCGAATAATTTCTTCGTTGCTTCAGCGGCCAACTTCCAGTGGCCGAAGTCCGGATCAAGATAATCCGTGGTGTCATCGATCTTGCCCGCGAGCCACTGAACGGCGGCGTTTCGAAACAACTTCATCAAACCGGGGAGGCTGTTGACCCAGCCAAGCACGGTCAACTTCTCAAGGATTGCACTAAGGTCGGGGGCGTCGCTTGGTATGGTGACGGCCTCTTCATCCAATTTGTTGCTCTTTGAAAGCAGAACCGAGTTTATGTAAGCGAGGATCAGATCCCGGTTGCGTAGTTTCAAGAATTTGTAAAAATCGAGGCCTCCGTATGGCATTCCCTGAGGAAGCGTAACTCCCTGAAGACTGACTCCCGCCACGTCAACCAGCCACTGGTTGATCGCATTTACAGAAGTGTTGTACTGCTTCATGTACGGCAGCCAATCGGCAAAAGGCAATGAGCTATCAAACTCTGTCTCGGTGGTAATCGGTTCTTTCTCAGGCAGATTTCCTATTGGCCGGATGGCGCGTTGTTTGATTTGCGAGTTTTGAGACCAGAAGACATAGACCTCGGAGGTATCCGGCCAGAAAAAGGCTCCCCGGTAATCGCCGGTTGCCAGGAATCTCCAGTAGCCGTCGTTCCAGTCTCCCGAGAGCAAGTAATAGAGACCGCCGGCGCCGGAAACGATTGTGCAGAAAGCTCCAGTCGAAAACTCAACCATGCCGCAAAGCTTTTCGAAACTGTCTCCGCGCCAGCTTCCTATCACGGGAATCCACTCGCCATCGGCCCAGTCCGTCCCGTCGATATTGAGAAGCCGACTATAAATGGCGCCACTCTCTACGCGAATCGCGAGTCTCGGGGCCACGTCGCGCGTGCGTTGCAGTGTGACCGCGGTAAATTGTGTCGCTTCTTCCGGTAATTCCAATTCAGTTTGCTCGGTGTCCCAGACAAGTTGAATCAAGTCATACTTGGTGAACACGAGTTTTTGCGCGCCTTTTTCCCGGACGCGCGCAAACAGAAATATGTAGCGCTCTTTCTCTGAAATCTCGAAAGGCACCGCGCCCAGCACGTTAATTACGTTTACCATCCCGGGGACCGCTTCCCAGAAGGATTGCGCATAGGGCGAAGGATCCTTCGGGTCATAGTGTGACCAGTAAACGGCGTTGGAAATACCACCACGAGCGAACAGGTGAATCGGATAAGCGAGCCGGTGATATTTCCCCGTGTGGCTCGGCATGTTCGTCTTCGTCTGGCAGGAAGCTTCCAGTTTTAGGGTGGCAATATCGTTGACGTACTTTGCGTAGGTGTCTGCTGCTTCACGAGCCTGCGTTGGATTTAAGAGCCGGTTCGAACGCATGCTACTGATCAAGGAGCGAAAAGCCGGAGTCTGCCGAGTCCGCAAACTTGGAATGAGAATATTTTCCGGATAGAGAAAGACAAACATGGCGGTACGCCAGGTGGCGTAGGAGCCAATCCATTCCCAGGTTTCGTCGAAGTCGTCATCGTCGAGTTTTAGTTGCGGATATGTGTCTGTGAGAATCTGCGTGCGAATCGAGAACAGCAGCCCTTGAATTGTCTCGATTGCCTGCGAGACTCGCGTAGTCATTGCGCAACCGCTGTTCTGGGTATCAATCAGCAAACGGTCACCGATCCATTTGGCTCGCGTCTCCAGCAGGAAGCTATGATCGTTGCTGGCCCAGACCAGAGCATCGCGAAGCTGTGGCAGAGCCGCTTCTTCAACAGCGCCGACTGCTTCACGCATGGCGGAATGCACGGCCTGCTGCTGGTCAATGCGCGCCTGTAGAGTGTCCTGCCAATCCTGTCGATCGCTCAGGTTTGCCAACCAAACTGGTAACGGCACAGTCTCTAATGGCGGAAAGGTTAATGGCGGTGGCGCTGGAAATTTGAATTGATCCGGTCCGCGCAACAATTTGATTGCTGCTTCCTTCGCGCGCCAGGATCCAAAGCGGCGGCGCTTCTGCGCCTGCATCAGAATCGCGTAGACTTCATCCCATTCGGAGTCCAGTAAAGGCCTCCGACTGACAATGATCTTGCGCAACTGACTGAGCCGAGCGAATGCATTTTCCGCAAGGTTAAGTTGTTCGAGACGCTTTTCTTTGTCTTCCAGACGCGTGAGCTCACCGTCCAAACCAAACACGCTTTTGAGCAACACCGATTCTGCCAACATTGTCTCGACACCAAACCACTCAAACGCCGAGACCGCGTCGTCATTGGCAACTTTCTTCTTCACGTCCATTAACAGCTCAAAGGCCGGGAGTGAAAGATAGAACTGCTCCGTGACCGTTAGCGCCGCATTCGCTCGAATGGAATCGGAATCGCTGGCCAGGTCCTTTGATACTGCTTCGAGCTTAGGTAGTGGTGAACCCAGGATCTGCGTCAGAAGAAAGGTCAAGCCACTTTCGGTCCGCACTCTTTTCAGTTCGGCGCGAAGACTGACTAGTGCTACGCCTCCGGTTAGGCTATCGAGCGTTTCATCCCCAGGCAACGTGAATGGTGAAACAATGAGTGAATCAAAGGCGGTGAGCGGATCAGTTTCGGCCTCGCGCCTGGTTTTTGCCGCAGTCAGCCCCCGCTTCACCCAGCTGCTGCGTTCTTTCCATAAATCGAAGACCTCTTCACCTGCGAAGGGACTGCGAATATCGCCGGGACCGATCAGGTTGGGATCAATTGTTGGTGCCTGGCTGCGGAGACGTAACGCTTGACGCCATGCGGCTCGGTCCTCGCTGCTCGCGCGCCAACGCGGCAACCCGGCCTTGCGAAGAAGCCAGTATTTGTTTCTAAGTCTCGCAGTTTGTTCTTCGGCCACCCACTCCGGATACTCACGCTTTACTTTCTGTGCTTTGGCGAGAATCGCTACGACTTCCGCCCACTCCGACGGCGTAGGGTCTGTCTGTAGATCGTCCAGTTTTAGTTTGATGACCATCAGCCGTTTGAAATCGTCGACGGTCAGGTGCAGATTCTGTTCGACTACCGTAGTAGCGGCGAGAACTTTCGCGGGATCGGCGCCAGTCAGGTCAGTATTAACTGCCTGCAATTCGAGATTGTCCGGCTGCGCAGAGTCCGGCAGGGGTAGTGCATCACCAGGATTTGGATCTCCAAGAGCCTGTCGCATCAACACCATAATTGGATCGGGAGTGTGCGCGTGCTGCGCCGACTCCAGGAGTGCTTCCAGGCGATGTCTTATTGTATTGAGTCGAAACTGACGTGCTTGCCAGATGGCAATGGCTACTCTGCCGGCCGTCATTTCAGGCAAGTCGGTAACTTTGAGATCATCAGGATCGATCAGTGGTGCCGGCGGTGCGGGAAGCTGAGGAGGCCACGTGTTCTCGACCGGCTCGCGCAAAGGAATCCAGAACTCTTCACTCGTAAGTTCCAGACTCAAAGACTGTTCTTCAGCGCGCCAGACTGGGAATTGTTTGATCTTGAGCGCCTGCGCCAAAATTGAATAGAGGTCCTGCCATTCTTCCTCCTCGACAGGCTCGTTGATCGGATCGCTCGCCGCCAGCTGGTCCTTAAGTTGTGTGGCAATCAGTTGAGACAAGCTCTCAACCGTTAGGTTTAGTTCTTTGAGTTTATCTTGCGCGACTGCCTTTTCCGCCGTCGTTCCGTCAGTCAAATCAGCCAGCAGCGCCGAGAAATCAGGAAGCGGATCGCCGAATGTACTTTGAAGGATCGCGGGCAGGCCTTCTTGCTTACGGACGCGCTTCAAGTCATCAAGCGTATCGTCGACCCAGGCGCGACGCTTCAACCAGACATCGAACGCCTTAAGGGGAGCCGCCTCCCTCGCTCTGGCAAACGGCTCGCGAAAATCGTCAGGTCCAACCAGGTCGGGATCAACGAACGGAGGCCTTTGGCTTTGTTCGAAGAGATGTTCAATCGCTACTTGATAGCTACGGACTGTTGATAGCTCCAACAGTTGGTCGCGAACTTGATTCCTCATCACGCCGCTAAAAACGAGGAGCTGCTCATCGTCAAAAAATTGAATCCGCTTTGTGAGAGTGGACGGAAACTGCAGTCCTGCCGGGAGTTGTTTCAGGCTGGTAACGCTCTCGCCCGCGCGGTAAAGGTCTTCAGGAACATCCTGCGCAAACCAAAGTGTTCGGAGGTGGGCGAGCCGCCAACTCAACAAGCGTGGGACCACGACCAATTCAATTTGCTCTGTGTCGGCGGTGTAGGCAATGGTTAGCTGCCCTGACAGTCCGCTGTTGTTCTTCTCTTCAATGACAATGCTGCCCTGGCCGGAAGCTCGATTGCCGGACGCGACCAGTTCCTTACGATCTCGATCGCGGAAAAGGTTAACGCGAAAATTGTTGACTGAGACTTTTCTCAGCTGTACGTGGATGCTGCCGTTTGGATCGGTGTTGCGATTCCATTCAACCTCGTTGAGATTCCAGGAAATCAGTTGAGATTGCTGGTCATGGAGCTTCGCACCTTCGGACAAGACGTCGCGCCTCGTATCCATCAGTCCGAATAGAATCTCGAGAACGCCCTCATTGAGCAGTAGCGGCACTATATAAAGCGCATCCAAAAGATCTGGACGCGCGTAACCCAGGTCGATCCCAAGTCGATCTGCCAAAGCTCGACGCCGCTCCGGCTTGGCATTGTTCGCCAGCCGAATCTCCTCGTAAGAGGCGCCGACCTTAATTAACAGCGCTGTGTACGCTTCAAGGCAATAGGCTTGTTCAGCGTCCTTCAACGTCTTCTTATCTTTACCTTTTGCCGGAAGATTCTTCGCGCTGAGATAACTCCGCAGCACCTCGATACAGATGCGCACTTGACGGACCTGCCGATCCATCTCCTCGCACGACACCGGTAGATCGCCGAAGCGCTGATGAAAGGTTGACTCAAGAAACGACAAGTTACTGGGAACTCCGTCATTTTCCAGATGCTCGCCGGTATAGGCCAATAAGTCTGCCAGGTAAGCAAGTGGACTAACGGCAGCCTCACAATCATCGCAGCCGCAAGGTTGAACAAATGTGCCTCCGCTGAGGAGTCCCGGGTCATTTCCGGTCATCATACCGTTGGCTCTCTCGACCCGGTCGAGCGTTGCGGCATTGTTGAAGACGTGCTGCTGCGCCTGAGCGCGTACCTGGAGCTCGAAAGCTTTGTAGTCACCTACTTTGCCGCGCGCGGCTCTAACAACGGATGTGCGCTTGGCGTTGGCAAGCTCCGAGGGACTCGTGAAGCCGCTCTGAATCAACAAATCATTGAGTTCGATATCTGACGAAAGCGCACCGAGGCTGGCATGTGCTTCCAGAGTCTTTATGACGGGGTCGTCCGGCGCGGTTGGCAGCCCAACGATCCGGCTGAGACCTCCACTCTTCCGCACGTCGGCGAATGTTTTAATCCCTTTCTCGGCTAACGCAGACAGAAGCGTTGGTGGAAGTTGGAGGCGAACTTTTTCGTTAAGCTCGACCAGCGTCGGCTGCTGAAGCTCGGTGGAAGGGGGCAACGGTACGCGAATCTCAATCAGTTCGATCGTGTCTGCTGCGACGGCGATCTCAGTCTGAAAGATTTCGTTATTGTCAGAGTCCGATATTTGGAAACGTAGACGCCGTTTGTTCTTTGCGGTTGGCGAATCCTTAGGAGCTGTGTAGGCCAACTCAAATAGGCCCTCGGCGCCGGTAAGGTCATATCCGAGATCCCCTGGTTGGCGCCCCGCGTCCAGATCAAATCCGTGCACCCTGAATTCAGTGAGCGGCGCGCCTGTCTTATCGTCAATGAGCTGGCCGACGACCCGGTGCGTCAGGTGCGCTGCTTCCTCGCGAGCCAGCCGATCAACGCTGAGTTCAGCTACCTGAAACAGGGTCGACTCCAGATTCTTGCGCAGCTTCGCCGGAATCAAGTTCGCTTTGAACGACTGGTCCAATTCACGCCGGAGCACTGCTGATTCGACCTGGAGCAGACGATCCAATTCTGTTGGCAGTTTTTGGCGAAACCAACCGTAAAAGATCGCGGCGGGTAGCTTGGTTTCCTCCGCGAGTTGGGCTGCTCGTGAAAGAAAGCCGAGGTTAGCTTTGTCGATACCGGTTTCGCCGCTTAGGAAGTTGATATCCTGCGGCGTTAGCTCTTCTAGTTCGACGTCTTCGAGAGATCGATTGATCTCCGCTATGAGTTGTTCATACTCCGACAGCCGCTCTTGTTGGGCTGACGCAACAATGACGTTGATCGTCGCGGTCGCAGGCGCGTTAAAGAGTACTTCGGACTCGCCGAGCTGCTTTCCGTCAGCACCGAAGACTCGCACGATTAAGTCGACGCTCTTCTTTGGAGCCGCACCCAGAGCTTCGCTGGAATATGAGATCTCGTACTCACCTTGCTTGTCGCTGGTTGCTTCGCCAAGTTGCAGTTCCCGGCGCAAATTCTTGTGCAATGCTCGGACGACAACTGAAGGGACCGGGCTGTTGTCATTCCGCTGAATCCGCCCTTTGACGATGAAGAGTCCGCGTTCAGACTTCGCGTCGACGGCGGCATTGATTTCGCGGGCCGTGCGCTCATCAACCACCCCGGTGGGCTCGAGCTTTTGTCGGCGCTGAAACTCCATAACGGTCTGCTGAGTGATGCGGCCAAATACCTTCTTCGACGTTTCCGCAGCAGGGATATCAAAGCCAAGTTGAGTCAACTCGCGCTGAAGCAGCGCCACATCTTCGCCCTGAAGATTTGCAGATAAGTTACGCCCCTGAAGTCGCATTGCTGATCTCCTTTACGACGGTCAATCGGCCGCGTGGGCCTCATACCTTGCGTGCAATCAGAAAAGCCACCATTGCGTGTCAATTTGAATTCCAACGGGAACCCCGGGTTCCAACCCTGCCTCGATAGCTCTGCTGCCATAAGGCGTGAGCTTGTGGAACTCGGCTTGAGGAAAAACCTTTCGCTGATTCGAAGTGAAGTCTGCGGACGCGCCAAACTTACTCTCGGTGCCGCGAAGGTTTCCATACTTGTCCACCCAGACCCAGTCCAATTTGATCCGGTCGCCGTTTGGGCCTTCAAAGGTCACCTGACGGCCGATGGGTGTTCCTTCGACGTTAAGGATGTCGATATAAGAGCGCTCTTCACCAAAGTATCCTTTGCCGTTTGAATTGGCTGCGGCGGTACTGCCAGGGATCGCGGAAGTGCCGGATGACCAATTGACCGGCGCTCCCGAAACCGTAGGCCGGATCCCTGGTACCAGGTCGGCGTGATAAAAGGATCTGGCCGCTCCAGCCGATCCAAAGGCCTTGGCGACACTCCATATGAAATTACCAAACTCGGTTGCGACTGCGAGGTCGCGCGGGTCATCAGTTTGTTGACTACGGATCAGGTAGAAGAGAGTCGCTAACGGATTGTCGGAGCCCTGAGCAAGCATCTTCATGCGCAGCTCGACTTCCTGTTGCGGCGTCAATCCCGACATGTCATCTTTACTGCCTTGTCGGACCGTGGGCACGTTCTTCGGTTCAGGCGGCTTCGGGGCGGAATGACACTCAGGCTGAGGGGGTCCGTATTCCCGCATTAACTCCTGAATCGTAGGCTTGGCCGGCTGTTCTACAACAATAGTTTCAGGCACTACGGGATCGTCACTAGACGCCGAGGTATCTCCGCCTGGTCCGCCTCCTTCCGCTCCGCCACCATCGTCGTTCCATGGCTCGCTCTGGGTGCCGCTGGGGTCTCGGATATTGGTGGGACTGTTCTGTGCGTAGGTGTAGAGGTTTAGCCCGTCGATTATCCCCAACGGGTCACAACTGGACCATTTCATGAGCCACGTCGCGTAGTACCGCGCGCCGTGATAAGACAACCCGCTCTCCTCATCTCGCTCCTTGCCGGTGAAGCGATAGCGCTTGCGAGCGAAGCTGCCGAAGGCTGTCTCGCCGTAAGGGGTGTACTCTTCACGGTTAATCAAACCACCACTTGTATCGAGAACAACATTGCTGCTGCCCAGATGATCTCCGAGCGCGAACTTGATTGCGGGCGTCACATCACCGCCAAAGGGCGCGCCAACACGCCGCGTCGCAATTCGGCTCTGATTGTCCATCACGTGCAACGTGTTGTTCTCTGCAGTCGCGCCCCCCTGGATGATCCGGTGGTGCTCGAAGATGCCGCCAATGTAAACAGTGACTTCAATCTGTCCACCCTGTTTGCGCGCGAGTTTTTTCACGCGCTCCCCACCGGCGTCGTAGAAGTATTGAGCATGAACTGAAGGCTCGGCGCCAACTGTTTGCGTACGGTAGACGCGCATGGTGCTTCGGTAGCTCCATTCGAAATGGCGCGAGGACGTCTCGCTGATCAGGTTGCCGGCGGCATCGTAAACATAGGCGAAGTCACTGGCTCCAACCGACATTCCAGCCAGACGGTTGCTGCCACTGGCGAATGTGAAATTGCGTGTGAAGTTTCCGGCTCCGCTGCTCGCCTGGTGCGCGAGTTGGGTTACGTTCCCGGCGCGATCGTAGCTGTAGCGCTCTCGATAACCCTGTGCGAGCGTGACGTCTACACACTTTGGCGTATCGTTCCACGGCGAGGCAGGTGGTGGCGCGTCGCATTCACGACCGGTGGCTGAGCTTAGGCGATAGAGCGCGTCGTACTCAAAATGGCGAATCAGGGCATTCCCGGCGACCAGGAGTTGGGCTAGCTGCGGGTCAGAGACGAGCGCGGCTTCGGAATTATTGAGCACGCCCCCATTCGCTACGCGCTCAGTGATAGCGAGGATGTTGCCTCCCAGATCATAACGGTAAGCGAAGTCCTGAAGCGGCTCGCCTGAAGCGCTCGGCTGATAGGTCAGCTCCGCCGCCAACGGCTGCGAATAACGCTCGGTGCGCATACGCGCGAGACGGAATGTCTGCGGATCGTATGCATGTCTCGTCATCACGTTATTGCCGTAGGCGACGAGGAGGCGCTGCCCGGAAGCGTTGTAGCTAATGCGCTCGACATATGTTTCACCGTCGAGAGCTACCGATTTCAAAGCGCCGGCACGGTTGTATCGTGGACGCAATTGCTTGCGCTCATTGTCCGCATCGCGCGGATAGAGCAAAGTATCGACGCGGTTCAACGCGTCGTAGGTCGCAGACGTTCGGTACTCTGCTTCTTCTAAAAGTGAGCGAGCATGATCGGCGAGTGTCGTTCCTGCTGGTGGTTCCCAATCGAGCTGGAATGCCTGAACCTGCCAGCCTGGCGGAGCCGGAGCAAAGACGGACAGGATCGCGGCGTCGCCAATCACCTGCCGCAGCTTCTCAGAAATATTGCCCTTGAAATCATAGGCTTCGTAGGTAAGCAACCCCGCTTCGTCGTACTGCCGGTGAAGTCTGCCCAGCCGATTCAGTGAAAGGCTGGCCGTTCGTTCGGATTGCGACTGCCCAGGGTCTCCGGCATCGCCATACTCCAGGCGCTCGCGCAAAATAACCGAGCTGGTTTCGTGGTCACGCGCCCAAAGGCGGTGAGGTCGATTCATACGATCGTGAGCGCGGAGCACGAGCGCGCCCGTGCCGCCCCGTTGCTCGACAATGTTGCCGATCGCATCGAGGATGGTACGGCGTACACCCGCATCAATACTCTCAACCCGCAGGAGATTGTTCGCCAAATCGTAGACGCGGCGACAGGCCTCGCGCTCGAGCGCATCAGTGATGACCAACAGGTTGCCTCGCACATCGTAGCTATGGCGCGTGCGATATTCTTCCATGACGGACTGCTGATTATTCGAATCCGCCGGGCTGCGGTTGCGCGTCACGCTTTCGACCGTGCGCCCCAGGGCATCAAGCTTGGCGCTCGCTGGTGTATTCCAATAATGTTGGCTGGCGAGCGATTCGTTTGGATGCGTACGTCCGCCGTTGTCGTTTACGTCATACGAGTAGAGTTCCCAAGGCGTGGGTGTGAACTCTTCCGGATTGTCTAAGTCGGCCGGGACACCGTAGATAAGCCGCTGCTCCGATCCGTTAGGGTTCACAGCGCGGATCATGTGACCGCGCGGGTCGTATTCCATTCTCGTCCTTTGGCCAAGCTGCTCAACGGTAGGCGGCCCATAAGACCAACCTACGGCGAAGAACGGTTCATACTTCTCGACGACGCGACCCTTGTTGTCGTAGATCTGCCAGCCGCTAACCAGGACCCGCGGAGAGTCATTGCTGCCGAGGCTCTGTCCGACGGCTGCACCAACCGAAAGCGACTGACTAATTGGCAGCCCGGCATCTCCAAATATGGAATCCCCGAAAGTAACGTCGTCAGCTTGCAGCCGCGCCTGAAGAAGCCTGCCAAAGCCATCCGAGTATTCAATGCTCTCGATCGTTTCGTCCCGTTCAGCAGGTGGAATCTCAACTTCAGTGTCGTGATGTACTTGCCGGATGGTGCGGACAAAAATCGGCTGGCGCTGATCCGGCGGACTATTTACGAATGCCAGGAAGTCGTATTCGAGCTTGAGGCTCGGCCGCTGCCGATCTCCTTCGTTCGCGGTAGGCTTGCCGGTGAGCCAAACCTCCGTCATATGTCCAAGCGGTGTGTAGGTAAAGCGCGTGTGATTGTCGTTCACGTCGCTCACTTCATTGGGCTGAAGCACACGATAGTCATAGGCGGCTTGAGTAGTAAGTCCAAGCGGATCGGTAACCCTGGTGGGAAACAAATCGAAGTTGTCGTAAACAACCGTCGTCTCACGTCCCATTGGATCGCGGGTGACCTTGATCAGCCCACGTTGGCTAGCTGTGGCGTCGTGAAAATCGTAACTGCGCCGCTCGACCACCGAGAAATATCCGGCTTCGTATGGAGAGCCCCCGCCTTGCTGATGGATGTAGCCGGCCAGCGGCAACAACTGAGCTCGAAATTCTTCAGGATACTCAGCAGTCCAAAGGGGCACGCCGTTGGTGGCAAGATAAGGAGGCTCTTCAGCTGGAGCCAAAACGGTATCACCGCTCTTGTAGCCGTCATGCAGGATGCTTTGAGTAAGTACGAGGGTCTCGGCTCGCACCAACGCGCCGTGCTCTCCGATTTGACCGAAAGGCAAACCCTGAAACGCTGGACCATCGTAGAAGTTAATGGTCTGACTAATAACGCTGCGCGCCGCAGAGCCGGACTGAATTGCGTCTCGCAGATCGAATACGGTCGAACTCCCGTCATTCAGGATTTCATAACCGGTAGTACGGGCCACGCGATCGGTAATGTAATGCTCTTCGTCATCCCGCTTCGCGTAGGTTGTGACTGCATGAGTTACAAGATACTGCTCGCCGGCAGGTGTGGTCTCCCGGAAATCACGACCGCGAGGAACGGCGATGCTCATCTGCGATCGCGGTTGGCCATACTCGTCGTAATCATCTGTAAATGTGAACTGTGTCCAGGGCTCAAGACCACGCTCCCACTGAGTGGTGCGTTGACCGAGAGCGTTTGCAAAAAAGATGTGAAGCCGATTCCCTTCACCAGGCCCAGGCGGAGATTCTTCGCGTACACCATAGAGATGTTCTGTAACTGTGTACGGTCGGTCCTGGCGAATCGTACCGTCGCTGGCGTACAACTCCGTGCGTAGAATGTTACCGCGTAGCGCGCGTAATGCGTCTCGCTTGGCGCGTCGCGGCAAGCTCTTTAAGAAGTTTGTGACTGCCGCTGGCCGAACGAGTGTCTGTTGATCTCCCGGCCAGAACTCCCCGGTGAAATCAGTCTCTTCCCACTCGCCAAACTCGTCGCCAATCGGACCTTGATGAAACCATCTACGTGTTTCGGTCGGCGGTGAGAACGAATCAACCGGGACTGACTCAAAATCCTGGTTCAATCGATGCAAACCCGCTGCATGAAAATCTTCGAACACTTCAGTGTCACGCTGATGCACTCGGCCAAAGCCACGGAACTCCCGCTCCGCTCCGTCCCAGTAACCGTGATGGTAGCTGTATTCAGTTGTTAGCTTGCCGCCAGAAATGACGTCGATTACTTCGACGCGAGCTACCACTTGCACCGGAAAAGGTAGCGAGGTTTTCCAACGCGTGGCGGGACGCTGCTCGTCTTCCAAATAGAATCTTGTTGAAGGCGCGTAGCCGATGCGAGTAACGGCGCCGAGGTTGTTGTTCATCTCGCTCAACAGGTACGGCTTGACGCCTCCAGTGAAATCGAGAAAGAACATTTGCGTGCGCGACAATGCGCTCGCATCCGCACTCCACAAGATTCCACTGACGCCGCTGCCCAACATGTCAGTGAGTCGCACTCCATCCATGTCCGACACGGGCGGTGTGCCCTTAATTACAATCGGGTCGGCCCAACTATTGCCGCTCTGATTTATCCAGAGAGTCACCTCCGTGTCTTCTACGTAGACGACATCGGCGAGTCCGTCTCCATCAACATCTCCCACCAGGATGCGCTGCGGCTCGTATCCATACGGGAAGCGCGGACCATTGCGCATGGAGATCCGTTTGCCCCAATTGCCGTAACCCAGATTGGGCCAGTACTCGATGTTCCCGTCATGCACGAGCAGTATGTCTTGCAGGCCATCGCCGGTGAGGTCGGCCCATTTGACGCGAGGGTCTGAAAAATTAACGTTGGGAAACTCTTCGATTGCACGGCGCTCGACAAAGCGCGTGTCCGTCCACCCTTCGAGTGCGTGATTGAAAAAACATTCCAGGCGCGTGCCCGATCGGATCGCGTCCGTTACGCCGTCACCGTCAAGATCTATCAACTGCACCTCCGGATCTTCAAGGTTAAAGCTGGGAGCGACCCGGTAGCGTTGGAACGACTGGTTGTCCCAAAGACCACCAAAGCGCATCGGGAAATATCCGGCAAGTCCGTTGTCATCGGTAACTAAGAGGTCCGTGCGACCGTCACCATTGGCGTCGACAAGCTGGACCCCAATGTCTGACAGTTGAAGTCCGGCAGGCGCTGTCCGCATCTCGCGAGGATAATCGAGCTGACCCTTTCCCAGATTTCGCCAGTACCTCACCGTGCCATTCATCTCAAAAACGCAGGGCAAGCCGTTGCCAAATAAGTCAACCACATCATACGAGGGTTGAGCCAACGAAGCTGGTGGCGCGTCGGGACCAGTTACAGGAAAGAAGTCTCGTTTGTCGATTTGAAATGGTGTGTATCCAAACTCCAGAGGCGGAAGTTCTTCAGTCAGGTTACCGTCGTGTCCCATAACCTTGACCTGACTAAGCAAGGAGACGCGATTCAGAGGCAATTGGTCCGGCGACAGCTCTTGCTGATCGAGATAGATAAGGTCATACGAGCGTGTCAGCGCGTCCACACCCGCGTGCGTGAAGATTTCAATTCGCGCACAACGTCTTACGGTGCGAATCTCGAAGCCGGAGCGATATTCAGAAAACCGGTCAGGTCGTTCCTCATAGCGGAATTTCACGGTTATCAGGAACTGAGGGTTGTTGGGATCGCCGTGATCGGCGTAGCGAATTTCCGAAAGATAAAGTTGATCCCAATGATGCGAATCTTCCGCGCGAATTGCATCACGCTCGTAGGCGTACTCGATACGGTTCCCAAACGGATCAAGTGTTCGAGTCAGCTTCCACGCGAAGACTTTCCTCGAATTCGTGGGATCGGCAATTACAGCAGGATCAATACCTGCGCTTTCGGGCGTACCATAGAAACTAGTTAGCCCGTCTTTGCTCGATACCTTCCAGTAGTCGTCCTGGCTGCTGCGGTGATGATCGATCCGAGCAAAGAGGCCTTCAGTTCGAGGACGGTAACGGGTTGCTCCATCCGGTCCGCCGGACACAGGAACTAAATCTTCCGCGCCTGAGAGTATGAAAGTATCTTTATCGTCGTCGTAACGTGGAACCCCTTTCGAGGTTTTCCGGCTAACGCCGGGGATACTCAAACTCCAACCGAGACCAAATGGACCATTGCCGTTGCCGGTGCTGTAAACAAGATTGAGTTGGGGCTGGAAACCATTGCGGCCGGGCGGCAGAGCTAACGGTACGGTGAAGTTACCTGTGCCAGTATGGAGATCCGGTGCAAACTTTTCCCCGATACCACTTTGCGCGCCCCCGCCTTTTGGCAGCGAGATAGCCTGACTCGAAGAGTGGGATTTAGCACTCATCTGCGCACCGGTGCTCGCACACCCCTTCCTATTTGGAAGGGCTCGCTAGTGTTGGAATGCTTTTGCCACACGCCAAATGTCCTGCACATTTACCGCCCAGGAATTCATTGCGATCCTTCGTTGGCGATAGATTGCAGAAGATAATTGGTGTGCCGGGGAAGGGCTTGAAAGTCGCACGACCTCACGGTCAACGGATTTTAAGGCTCTGAGCAGCTACACCTTACCATCTCGGGGCCAGCTCGATAAACCAAAAATTTATCAATGTGACTGGAGCTAATGTGACTTGTTGGCGCTCGGAAAGGTTGGGTTACTAGTATTGTGATAAGTATTGTTAAAGGGGACCACGTCTCACTGTGGCGTCACACACAAGAAGGCCGCCAATACTTGGCGGCCTTCTCTCAAGTTAATGGTCGGGGCGAGAGGATTCCAACCTCCGACCTCACGGTCCCGAATCAAGCGGGATGCGTAACTTAACTAATTGATTTTGCATCGAGATGCAGCCACGAGCAAAATCAAGGCGTTTCCCATCCTTTGACATCCGCTTCCATTCTGCCACAGCGGAGTGCTGTTTATTCCTGCCACAATCCTGCCACAGAATCAGAAGTCACCCGAGTACATTTCTAGACTGCCTTCCTCTCCAATAAGTCATAAATGCGAAAAATGCGACAAGAATTCAATCCCGGTTGCGTCCAAATAATCCTGCAGATTGCTTGCGTCGTAATCGGCGAGTATCACGTTCCAGAAAACCCCGTCTAGTTGGGCAACTCATCCCGTCTGCAGACTAATGCAACCCCTTGTTACCCATTCCCAATACTCTGCTTGAGTCCATCGAGATAATCGCAGCATAGTAGTGATAACAGAGAATTATCCAGCATGACTGTCCCCTGGAGCCGCATCACACCCAACGATTTTGAAGACTTAGCGCTTGAATATGCTCGGTCAGAGTTTCCACATCACAATTGGATTCCCACGCCAAGAAGTGGAGACGGAAATAGGGATGCTGAAGCAGCGACTAGTGATTGGGTTCTGAACCGAATCGTCGAATATCAACATTGGCTCGAGGCGAAGTTTCACCACAAGAGTGGTGCCCCAAAGCGTTCCCAACTGGATCCCACTTTAGTATCAGGTTTGATTGACCCGAGTGTCAGGGCGATCTTATTCGTCACAAACGGTCGCATTCCTGACTCGTACATGATTCGGGCAGAACGCGCATTCACCCGACCTCCAGACCGCTTTGTAGAATTCAAAGAGGGACCCGACCTGGCGCGCTGGTTATCGCAAAATGACGCGATCTCATCACGCTATTTCGGCTCGCAAGTAAGTGGGAAGGCAATCACCGGATCAAAGCCGCTTGAAATATCAACACTCACCATTCTTGACGTTGGCGACTACCGCCGTGCCTTATACAAACCGCTTTCACATTTGGTAGTCGGGCGAGAATATCTTTTGCACCTGATACTACGTAGTCTTGAGGCTTGCCATCTGGATATCACTTTGCCGGAGAATTCTCCGATCATTCTGACAGAAGCGCCGGCTCAGGCGCGCATTCAAGTTTCTCCTGGCACGAGCAGTCGTTGCGTTCGCGTGACTCCCCGTCAAGTCGGCGTCTTTGCTGATTGTAGGATAACTCTGTCAAGCACGAATGTTTCCGCGAGCAGAGTCCTTCAAAGGCGATTAACTATACGTGAAGATCCTAGCCTTCAGGTCATCTTCACGGCCCAAGCCAAGATTGCGTCGGAAATCAAACAATTGCTGCGTAGTTTACGCCAAGGCGCAAACGCAATCTGTTGCTTATATGGAGCAGGCGGCGTCGGCAAGACACATCTCCTTGATTCACTCGAAGCAGAGCTTGATTTGCGGACGGATTTTCTGCGAGTCACATTCAGCGGGCAACGCAGCGAGGACGCAAGACTACTGTGTCGACTTTTGCTGTTTTTGCATTTTGGTCCGTCCGGTTTGGACTTGAGTGTGTTAGATCATTCTCTAATCGCCGCAACTCATCAAATGCTCTTTTTCGGACGGCATCTATTGGAGCGGCTGCTTCGAGCGGTCTCCGATTCCGCTGAAGCCAGATCACTGGTGACTGACCTCGTTGAGAATCGTGACATAAGGCCAATAGGTTCGCCGGTAGTTGATCCTCAGCCAGCCAGCGCACTCGTTGTTGTGGTGGCCGACGATTCGCACAAATTACACGGGTCGGAAGCAAGTCTGCTTGCGCGAATGCTGCATGATCAATTCAATGGTAAACACAACTCAATGATTTTGCTGAGCGGGAGGCCACAAGAATTTCGATCCCCTATCCTTCAAAAGTCAATAGCTGAGTGCGCAATATACTCCTCCGAATTGTCGGCGCCGAGCGCTGGAGAAATCTGTGATAGCGTGCAACTCCTTCTTGGCCGTTCATGCCCACAGAGCTTTTCGGTAGCCTTGGATTCGATGCAATTCACTACGCTAAACATCGTAAATCTCCTTTCCGACTTGCGAACCAGAGAACAGAAGCTAACGGATCCCGGTCTAATTCAGGCTCTCGACCAGTGGTCAAAGACGGCGCGTGTCGGTAAGGACAAAGTGGTGCTTGAGAGAATAACTCGATCTCGCCAACTGTTTCCTCTCCTGGATGTTGTTCACGCCGTGAAGATTGGGGTGCCGCTGGAGCCTTTGATAACCAAATTTGGTTCCGGTGCCGTAAACAAGGCCGCTAGTCGGGAATTGCTGCGCCTCAACCCTGACCAGCTCGCTGTCCCGTTTCATGATCTTGTATACGAGGCTTATTTAGAATTTCGTCGGAACTGCCATACCGAACCGGTTGGGACTTTTCTTTCAGAATCGTTGGACCAACAGACTCTTGAACCTGATCGAGCCTTGCCTGCGCTATTGAGATGCGGGCCTTCATTTGAAAGGCGTTATCTTGCGGCCGCACTCGCTTATCGCGATTCTCTTATCAACATCGGACGCTTTGGACCTGCGTTAGACGTAGCCAAATCAATCGTAAAGGTTTTCGAACAGCGGCTTACAGAACAAGCCGACAAGAAGAAGGAACTAGCGGAAGCGTGGTTTGTTTACGCCGACTGCCTCGATCACTGTTCGACTGGAGATGAATCGCGCCACTATTTTGAAAAGGCCAGGGGGACACTCGCAACGAAGTGGTCTGACCCGTGCGGGAACGGTGTTCATTTCGAAGCCGAGGCCGAACTGTTCAACCTTAGATATTGGGATCTTGAAGTCGATCGATTACCAGACTTGGAACAGTTCGTGGCGCAGCTCGGAAGTGTTATCAAGGAAGTCCCGGAAGTATTGAATGAACGTCGTTTCGTTCGGGCCTATCTCACCGGTCTGAATCGGTTGATGATGTTTTACCTTCTCCTTGATGTCGCCAGTGATTTGTTATCGCGAAATCTTCGCGAGTCGCGCGAACTCGGAATGGAAAACTATGTTGGATTTGCTTTAATCGATCACGCAAAGGGTACCTATCACAAGGATGTTGAACGTTCTGCTCGAGAGCTCAGAGAAGGAAACCAAATCTTCTGTCGCTTAGGCTCGGAGCATCGCCGGCTACTTACAAGTCAAGCAGAACTGGCTTTTATTGAATGCCGACTGGGTTCGGCAAAGATTGCCTCGTTAGTTAGCGCGGGACGGGTTCTACTGGAAGAAGGTTTGTGGCCTGAATATCTTAACTCGTGCCTTAAGTGCGTCGCGCTCTCATTGATTATGGGAAACCTGGACCAGGCAACTGCGCAGCTGACAGAGTTCTATCAACGTCGATCCAGTGCAGAAGACGATACTCGGCGAGTTTTTTTGACTGCTAATATAGAGGCCTGTGTGGCCTTTCTGCGCGGTAACGATCAGGCGGCGCTCGACTGGTCACTTGAACATCAGAAAGGTGTTTCTATTCTAGGAAAGTCCTATCAATCAGTAGCGCGACAAAACATCTCCGCTTGTAAGGACGCCCCTCGGCACCGACGAACGGTCGGATGGTATCAACGGGAGTTGAAGCCTCCAGCTGGCCAGTTCCTGTTAGAGCCACGAATTTGGTAGAGCTTGTTTCATCATGCCAAATCTCCGCCGAGCACCACATTACCGCGAAGATCAATGACGAGATCCGGCGAAGCTTGACGAGTTCTAAACCACGCTTTGTTCCTTGTCAGCTGTTCGAAGTGATCTAAGAAGAACAATAGAGGAGCCGGGTAAGTCAACACGCTGTGCGCCAGGTTGTCATAAAGGCACACTTCCTCCTCAAATCGGTCAGGCACCTCAATTTGGGATTGAACCCTGAAGCCTAGCTGTTCAACCGTCTGTCTCCATGTGCTTGTGGAACCACAGTTCACCACAAAATAATTGGGACTCTTGAGTTCCGGTGTGAGTTGTCGTTCTACCAGCTCTACCAAGTCGTTTTTGACTCGATTCCCCCACTTGGTCCAAAAGTAAGCGGATTGTTGGGTCTCGTCGAGCAGAAAATGCCGCCGTCCGCCGCCGCGAACGTGAAAGGCGCGGGCTGTTGGTGTATAAATGCATCGCATGCCTGAATGTGTCAGACGGAGGGTGAGTTCCATTCCTTCCCAGGCATTAAAGAAAAACTCATCAAAACCGCCGAACTGTTGAAACGTCTCCCGCCGAATCGCGTAGAACGCCGAAGTCAGTGCCTGCCGTTCTTGCCGTTGTTGTACCAGGTCGTCGTCGACCTTTCTTCCCTCGAGAGCGTGAAAATTTAGGTAGTCATGGAAGATGTGGCCCGTGCTCTGAACACGACCGGTTTGGGGATAAATGAGTAGACCTTGTGCGGCGCCAACTTCAGGATCGGCCTGAACTTCGCCTGCGAGGATGTGCATTGCGCCAAGGTCCGGGAACACGTCGGTGTTTATGAAGAGTAGAATCTCCATCCGAGCTTTGTGTGCTGCGATGTTGCATGCCGGACCATAACCCACCTTCTCATTAAGAAAGATAACCTTAACCGGTTCAGTGCTTCGCTCGAGTTGCTTCAAAATCTTGAGTACTCGAGCATCGCGACAAGCATCCGATACCAAGATCAATTCATCTTCACCGGTTTTGATTGACGGGAGGACCCGATCTAAGAAATGCGTTAGCATTTCTGGCCGATTTTCGACCGCAGCTATGGTGGAAAGGCCCATAATAATTCTCTGTTATCCAAATCAAATTAGAATCAAGGTCGCGAGGCCGAGAGATTGAGTATTATCATCCCAAACCTCAAGTTCGGACAACTGATTTCGTTGACAGTCGGCCCTTCGAGCGCCGCTCGTGGCAAATTCTCATCGTTCAATAACCTAATAGTCGTCCTACCGCGACAGTGCGGCAAGAAAAAGTAGGTAGTCGCTAAAACTGAGGCCACGGCCTGGCGCCGTGGTCACTCACGTTGGTCGCTAAACAGAGGCGCGCCGAGATTTTTGGCGATGCCACGGGCTCGTCCCGTGGAGTGTTCACGCTTCAGGCTCGTGGCAGGCGGCAACGTGAAACACCACGGGGCCAGCCCGTGGCCTCTTGCGAACCGATGCATCAGCCTGTTTTTGTAGCTGTGAACTGAAACACCACAGGGCCAGCCTGTGGTATCGGCTAAGGCTTCAGTTCACCATTTATGCTTTACCTACTTTTTCTTGACGCACTGCTACCGCGATTTCCCCTTGAAACCTTGGTCCATCGAAACTACACTCGGCGAGCTTTCCTACTGGGTCCGAAGAGGTGTGCTGACTGAATCACCGTTTTGGCGAGTTAAGCTCAGTCTAGGTCGAATTGAACAACTGCCTCGGGCTCTGACAGAAGTAGAGAGGTTGAGTCTCTTGTCGCATGCTGGCCGTTGTCAGGATGCCGCGTCCGTTCCGCGCAAAGGATCGATACTCGCGACGCGCCACGGTCGCTACACTCCTGCTGCGAAATGGCATGGACATTCGCGTCGTTCAGGAATTTCTCGGACATGCATCCATCGCAACCACTCAACGATACACGCATATCGTAAAGGAGCACTTGATTGGGGAGCCAAAAAAACACCATCCGTCTTTTGGCCTTCGAGCTCGTGATGAATCCCGTGTGAGCACAAAAAATTCGGTAACAGTGACCGACAGGGAAAGGCTAAGGATCGAGTGTGGGATCGAGCCGCCGACCCGGGGGTTATGAATCACCAATCAGGCAAAAACTCAAGGGTTTGCCTTTTCTAAGGTTGCGCCCACTAAGGTGTTAGGCAATCCCTATCTGTCCAACTCCGATTCTTCAGCCAACTCACTACGAACCTGCTTCCGGGGCTTCTGAAACTATTCTTGCGGCACAAATCAAAAACAGCCGCCATTGCTGACGGCTGTAAGTGCTTGAAATAGTTGGTCGGGGCGAGAGGATTCGAACCTCCGACCTCACGGTCCCGAACCGTGCGCTCTACCAGGCTGAGCCACGCCCCGAAAATGCAGACAATGGATTCTAGGTGAGCGCCCTACTGCTGTCAAAGCCTGAAGACGGTCTTAGGTCTTTGGCCTTCGGTCTTTGTGTCTAGTTCTTTGCGCTTTGTCCTTTGTTCTTTGTGGTTTGTGGTTTGTGGCACACACGGAAGTGGCTGCACTTTGAGTTGCGCAAAAACTTCCGGCGACTTTGGGCAGACGAAACTAGGGACAACGCGGATCAGATTCAACTACAAAGGACAAAGAACTAAGAACTAAGAACTTCGCAGACACAACTAGGACCTAATGAAAGCCTGCAACTTATCCTTAATCTGATCGCGAACCGTTCGATAGACCGTCAGTACGGCTGATTCATCGCCCGTAGCTGCTGCTGGATCCTCAAAGCTCCAGTGAATCCGTTCAGTCCCGGCTGGAAAGACTGGACAGCGCTCGTTGGCGTTATCGCAGACGGTGATGACATAGTCGAACTGCTGGCCTGAAAACTCATCGACCGACTTGGAATACTGCTTTGAGATGTCGATGCCAATCTCACTCATTGCCGTAACCGCTTGTGGACGAACCGAGGTTGGGTTAACTCCGGCGCTGAAGACTTCGAACCGGCCGCCGCCAATGTCACGCAGCAGTCCCTCAGCCATTTGGCTTCGAGCCGAATTGCCGGTGCAGAGAATCAATACTCGAATCGGTTTCGCTTCATTGCTCGCCATTCTTATTCCTCTCTCTATCACCCACCCGTTACCGCAGGCGGTACTGACTTAGGAGCCAACGACAGAACAGAACCGCTGCCGCCGCCCCACCGAGCTGACCAAAAATAAATCCGGGAACATCGGCCGGCCTGATGCCAACGAAAGTGTTGCTCAACGATCGAGCAAGTGTAACTGCGGGATTTGCGAATGACGTGGACGATGTAAACCAGTACCCGGCGGTTATGTAAGCAGCCACAGCGAACGGGGTCCGGGGAAAAGTAGTGCTCGCGTTCTTTCTCACCGCGCCCAGCTGAATGATCGCCAAGAGGCCAAACGTCGCGACAAATTCAGCGAAGATCTGATTTGCACCCGAGCGAACGTGACTTGAAGTAGAGAAAAACGGATGAGCGAACATCAAATGCGCCGCGCCGACACCAGCGAAAGCGCCGATTAGCTGAACTGCGATGTAACCGGGAACATCTCGCCAGGGCAGTCGACCAGCCATAGCCTCGCCGATACTAACCAGGGGATTAAGGTGGGCTCCGGAAATCTCAGCGAAAGTCAGAATCAACGCCAGTAGTGCTGCGCCGGTAGCTATCGTGTTCGCAAGCAAAGCGATCGCGAGGTTGCCGCCGGCGAGACGCTCGCCCATAATTCCTGACCCGACGATGGCTGCCAAAAGCATCGCGGTAGCAACGCCTTCGGCAACCAACCGTCTCGACAAGCTCAAATTCATCGACCGATTCCAACGGGAGCCGGTGCACAGCACGAGCTCGCCGCTTGCGAAGATGTTGACGTGACATCGCACGCACCGCTCGTAGCTGAAGCTTCTTCAACTTTGTCGCCACATTCGCAAGGCGCAGTCGCGGCCAAATTGTCCTGGAGCACGACGAACACTTCCCATTCGTTACCATCGGGATCGCGTACCCACGCCTTGTCCTGAAGCGCGTAACAGCAACTGGTTTGCATTTCCTCCCGCGGCAGCAAACCATCTTCAATCCAGCGCTGTTTCGTCTTGAGAACGTCCTCGGTTGAGCTGACTTGAATTCCCATATGCGACAAAGCGCCGCGGCCGTTGAAGCTCGTCTGGTTGAGCGTGAAATTCAGCGGCGGGTTCTGCACATCAAACTTTGCGTAGCCCGGGCGAACTTTGCTGGGCTCGATTCCCCAGAGTTTCCGATAGAAATCTATGCTGTCTTCGACCTTGCTGACATTAATTGCCAGGTGGGCCTTCAGCGCCCTTACTTCTGTGGTTCCTTCCATGATTCTCCTCTTGTACTGCGGGCTGCCAGCCTGCAGCTGTGCAAATTAGACTAGCCTTTCCGCTCCAGATAAGCCTTATTGGAGCGATCGACAGGCTGGCAGCCTGTCGTACATATGCGCGTTCGCGTATGTGAGGCGCAGAATACTTCGAGCCGAACATATCTGTCAAGACAAATATGTGATCGTGTATAATTGCGGCCATGAAATCGAAGGCTTTCGATATGGACTTGTTCTTCCTGGCGCTCGCGGACCGCACTCGCCTACGCTTGTTGAGTCTGATTGGAGAAGATGAAGTATGCGTGTGCTTCTTCGTCGAAGTGCTGAGAACCAACCAGCCTAAAATTAGCCGGCATCTCGCTTACTTGCGCAAAGCCGGATTAGTAAGTTCGCGCCGCCAGGGAAAGTGGATGCACTATCGAATCACGCCACCAGAAGAAACACACGCCAAAAGAATCTTTGAACAGGTAAAAGTACTGCTGCACGCCGATCCTGAAATGCAGCGAGATCGGGCGCGGCTCGTTAGCTTGTGTTGCTCGCCAAAGCCGCCGGTGCAGATCCAGGGAGCGCCTCGCCCGGCGCGCTTGACCGCCTAATAAACTAAGTGACGCTGCCAACTCTAGATGATCGATTGCGCCTGCGGGAACGTCCGGAACGGCGTCCGCTGGTGCAGCAAAGCTGGGGCAAGCTGCTGTTCATGCATTGGCGCATTGATGTTGGAGCGTTGCGCCCGCTCATACCGGCTGGTTTAGAGATTGATACTTTTGACGGCTCTGCCTGGGTGGCGGTAGTTCCCTTCACGATGTGGAATACGCGGCCCACCTCGTTGCTTGCCGTGCCATGGTTCAGCGCGATGCACGAATTGAACGTGCGCACTTATGTGCACTTTGATTCGGCGCCGGGTGTGTGGTTCTTTTCGCTCGACTGCAACAGCGCTCTCGCTGTTTGGGGAGCGAGAACCTTTTATCATGTTCCCTACTTCAACGCCGCTATCGACCTGGTGCAGAACGCAGGGGAAATTGACTATTCGCTGCATCGGACGGATAAGCCGGCGGCAGACTTCCATTCCGTTTGGAACATCGGCGAAAGTCTGCCGCGCTCCGAGCCGGAATCGCTCGAGTTCTTTCTGACAGAGCGTTACTGCCTTTACAGCGAGCACAAAAACAAGCTGTATCGCGCCAACATTCATCATCCGCCGTGGCCGTTGCAGCGAGCTGAGGTGAAGTCGCTTCAATCAACAATGCTCGAAGCGGCCGGCGTTAGCACTCCTGATCAAGAACCACTCCTGCACTACGCCGAGTCGATCGATGTCGACATCTGGTCGCTGGAAAAAGTGTGAGGCTGAAAGGCTAAACCTATCCGCAGATTGCGCAGATTCCACAGATGTCGGTTGAATCAATGTTATGTTGACGCCTATCTGTCTTACTGAATCCGCGTAATCTGCGGATAAAGGTCCGTTCTGCTGGAGCATATCTGAATCGCACCCTTTTGCCTTTTGCACCCTTCCTTACTAAGATTCTTCGAACTCTACACTTCCTGCGAGGGCTTTATTAAATGATCAAGACCATCGAGTGGACTGATGAAGGCGTACGCATGATTGACCAGCGCCTCTTGCCGACCGAGGAAACGTACGTCACGTTGCGATCCTGCGAAGAAGTTGCGGACGCCATTAAAACGATGGTCGTTCGCGGCGCGCCCGCAATAGGTGTTTCCGCCGCCATGGGACTCGCATTAGGCGCAACTCAATCTAAGGCTGCTACAACTGCGGCACTCGAAGCTGAATTTGCCGGTATGTGCGAGATGATGAGTGGAACGAGACCGACCGCGGTGAATCTCTTTTGGGCGATTGAGAAGATGCGTCAGGAATTTCAACGAGCTAAATCTGAAGGCTCGACACCCGAAACCATCAAAGCCGAACTGGTTAAGAAGGCGCTCGATATCTTCCAGGAAGATATCGATGCCAACCGAGCCCTCGGAAGGTTTGGCGCAGAATTGATTCCTGATAATGCGGTCATACTCACTCACTGTAATGCCGGCGCCCTCGCAACTGCTGGAGACTATGGGACTGCCTTAGGCGTAGTTCGCGGAGCCCGAGACGCGGGAAAGCGCGTCGCCGTAATAGCTGATGAGACGCGCCCGTTTCTGCAGGGGCTGCGTCTCACTGCTTGGGAGCTTGCGAAGGACAACATTCCGGTGACTGTCATTACCGACAACATGGCCGGTCATATCATGAAGGAGAAAAAGGTCGATGCGGTTGTCGTAGGCGCCGATCGTATCGCTGCGAATGGTGACGCTGCCAATAAGATTGGAACGTACATGGTCGCCGTGCTGGCGCAGCGGCACAACATTCCCTTCTACGTAGCAGCGCCGATTACGACTCTGGACTTGTCAATTCCGACTGGAAATGAGATTCCAATTGAAGAGCGTCATTCGAGCGAAGTCACGCACGTAGGCTCACAACGGCTAGGGCCGGAAGGAGTTGATGTGCACAATCCAGCCTTTGACGTGACGCCTAACGACCTCATCGCCGCGATCATCACTGACAAAGGTGTCGCGCGCGCTCCGTACCTGGAAAGTTTGCGTAAATTAGTTGAGGGAGAGAGTAAGGGTTCGGCTGCTTAAGCAATTCAATTCAGCGCATGAAGCGGCTCTGCTTCCACCAGTCGATCGTTCGTTGCAGGCCTTCACCGAGGCCAACTGTCGGGTCAAAACCTAATAGCTCACGCGCTCGCGTTGTATCGGCCAGGCTATGACGCACGTCTCCACTCCGGGCCGGCTGATAATCGGCTTCGACGTCCGCTTTCCCCATCAAGGTTTTCAACTCGCTTAACAATTGGTTAAGGGTCGTCTGCTGCCCGTTGCCGATGTTAATGACCTGGCCAACTCCTTTTTGAGTCTCAGAGGCCAGAAGATTGGCCTGGACAACGTTCCCGATGTAGGTGAAATCGCGAGACTGCTCTCCGTCACCGTAGATCACCGGCTGCTCACCGCGAGTCAAACAATCGATGAATCGCGAAATCACTCCCGAGTACTGGGAACCAGGATCCTGACGGGGACCAAAGACGTTGAAGTAACGAAGTGAAACGGTTTCGAGCCCGTAGACTCGCGTGAAGACCTGGCAATAGTATTCGCCGACCAGTTTGGCCACAGCGTAAGGCGACAAAGGATCCGGCGCCATTTCTTCACGCTTCGGAAGAGTCGGCTGATCTCCGTAAGCCGAGCTCGAGGCGGCATAAACCAGGCGACGAACTTTTTTGTCTCTGGCTTCTAACAGCAGCGAAAAGGTGGCGTCCAGACAAGCTTCGTGAGTGTCACGAGGATTCTCAACTGAACGAGGAACTGAGGGAATGGCGGCCTCGTGAAAAACCAGCTCGACATCCTCGAGCGCGCGCGCGAGGGCTGCCTCATCTGCAAGGCTGGCATGAATAAAGTCCAGATCGCCTTTGATCTCTTCGAGGTTTTCGCGGTGTCCGGTGGACAGGTCGTCAATGACGCGCACGCGCACGCCGCTGGCCGCCAAAGTTGAGGCGACGTGCGAGCCGATGAAACCAGCCCCGCCAGTAACTAATGCTATTCCTGAAAGGCCCATTCTCCAGCCTTACCTTCCAACCCCGACGTAAGTAAATCCTAACTCCCTCATATCCGACGGATCGCAGATGTTTCTGAGGTCGGCAATCATCGGACTCTTCATCAAGTCGCGGATGCGAGACATATCGAGCGCGCGGAATTGATTCCACTCGGTCACAAACACGAGCGCATCAGCGTCTTTCACGGCTGAATACTCGTCTTCTGCGTATTCGATCCCCGAGACCATTTTTTCGGCTTCAGTCATCGATACTGGATCATAGGCGCAAACCCTGGCGCCTTCCTGCATAAGTCCCCGGATGATTTCAAGGGATGGAGCCTCGCGCATATCATTGGTCTCCGGCTTAAAGGCGAGGCCTAGAATTGCAATCCTCTTATCCTTTAGATCGCCAACGAGCCGTTTGATCTTCGGAAGCATTGCTTGCTGCTGCCGGCGGTTTACTTCGATAACCGAGTCAACAATCAAAGAATCGCTATCGAATTGACGAGCGACCGACGCGAGCGCGCGAGTGTCTTTCGGAAAGCAGGAGCCACCGAAGCCGGGACCGGGATGGAGAAACTTCCCGCCAATGCGTCGATCCATACCCATCGCGCGAGCTACGTCATGTACATCGCAGCCAATTTTTTCACACAAGTTGGCAATTTCATTGATGAAAGAAATTTTTGTCGCGAGAAAAGCGTTAGCGGCATACTTGGTCAGCTCAGCTGCTTCGAGCGAAGTAATCACAAAGGGAGCTTCAATCAAGTAGAGAGGCCGGTAAAGATCTCGCATTATGGCGATGGCTTCTTCGTCCCGGCTGCCAATTACCACCCGGTCGGGTCGCATGAAATCGTTAATAGCAGCGCCTTCACGCAGAAACTCCGGATTGGAAACAATGCCGAAATTTACTTTGGATTTCTGTTCGCTGCGAATCAGTTCGCGCAGCCGCTCACCGGTCCCGATTGGAACCGTAGATTTGGTAACGATCACTTTGTAGCCATTCATGTGCTGCGCGATGGATCTGCCGGCAGCTTCTACAAAACTGAGATCTGGCGAGCCATCGTCTTTTGGCGGAGTTCCGACAGCGAGAAAGATGACCAGGGATTGTTCGATTGCCTGCTTCGCATCAGTGGTGAACTTCAAACGATTCGCTGATGAATTCTTGGCAACCAACTGTTCGAGGCCAGGCTCGTAGATTGGCATGATTCCTGCCGTCAGCCGATCTATCTTTTCAGCATCAACGTCCACGCACGTAACGTCGACACCGAACTCGGCGAAACAGGCGCCCGTCACCAAGCCCACGTAGCCCGTGCCAATTACCGCAATTTGCATTGGAAAGCGACCTTTGGAATGAATTCGAGGAAAACAGAGTGGCTGAACACAAAACTTTGCGGGTCACGCGCGAGTAAATTTCGCGTGACCCGCAATTCTATTTCTTCAAAACCGCACGCTGAAACGATGCGATGCAGTATTGTCCGGAACGAGCCAATCTTGCTAAGCCAGTTATTTCGTCGGACTGACTACGACAACCGTTCCACCGAAGTTGAGATCGTCATTGTCACGGCTAACCAGGATAATGGCAGCAATCGCGCCACCAGTGGCAAGCAAGATAGCAGCGAGGGCGCCGCCGCTGAGTTTGTGATCATCGTCGTCAGACTTCGCTTGCGGAGTGCCGGCAACACCACTCGAACCAGCAGCAATCTTCGTTACGGTAGTTCCAGATGTCAGCGCGGCTAAACCAGCGTGCGTGCTAACCATCGTAGTTCCATTTTCGATAGCAGCAGTGAACGAGGTCGCCTGGGTTCCATCAACCGACACGGCACCATCTTTGGTGGTGAGATTGACTGAAACTCCTGCCGGAGTGGAAACGCGAGCACGACCGGAGTCAAGGAGACCGGAGATGCCATTGTCCGTAAAGCTCAAACGAACACTCGAATCAGCAAGCACCTCGACGCGGCCCAGCTTACCCAAGCTCACCACGGCGCTGCTGTTCTTCGCAGTAACGATTACGCTGTCTGAAAAAATCGTACCGCCAGAAATTGCTTTCTGGCCATTGACGGTAACATCACCGCTCACAGACAACTCACCTGAGCGTGCTCCCGGTGTCGCTAACGCGATCATCGAGGTAACACTCAGAACGGCCGCAGCGGCGATCATCGCTATAAACTTGCGGCTCCAAGTTTTGTTAGTCATTAACCTTCCTCCCGTAAAGTGAAACAAATTCAATTGCGTATCGCTACGGCTGAATACTATGCGGAGAGTTACTCTCCCCTGATTCGTTGCCTCAGCTTACCTGTGCGAAACGCCCGAAAACTGTAGAATGGCGAGCCACAAAGGCTTAAAACTCTCGGCTTTTTTACACGATTAATAGGCGTGTGTCAACAACCATTTAGCCGAAGTTTTACACGAAATTGTGCTTTTTTAAATCAGCGGGTGGAGCATAGCATCGCCTCATGGTCCTAGTCCAGAGTTTTCTCTCCAACTATTGATTTCTAAAGACCATAGCGCTTAGACCACCCGAACTTCGGCTCGCGTGGCAACGAATCGAGCGTCAATCAGCCTATTAAGGATTCCTAACGCGTCGTGGGCGAGTCTTGGGCTCGCTGGCCGGGGATGCCAGCACCGACCCACCGCCGTCTCCACCAGCGGCTGATTTCTTCCGATCTTCAGCCTGTTCGTAAGGATCCAGCCGGGCAAAAACATGAAAAAGCTCAACGGATCTCACGGAACCAAGGTACCGGAACGTGCTGTTATACGTTTTTCCGACCACCAGTGCAGAAATAGCCGGCGGACGTTCAAAAAGCGTCCCCATCTCGTCAGCAACTACTGCTTCCAACTCTGGCAAGTAGTCGTTGTGAGTCTCGCGCGCGATGCGGATTGCAATCTCGCGGAGCGCGCGAATGCGATTTGAGTTTCGTTTGTAATAGGCGCGGCTGATTTCCCGGCGGCTGACGCGGTCGTCCACGACTTCCTGCTCATTACGGAGATAACCAAGGTAGGCTCGGACTACTGGACCAAACTGCTGCTCATCAACGTCGGTGCTTTGCCCTAAAGTACTCGAAGCTGTGACCGCAGCAGAGCAAAGAACAAGCGCTAAAGTCACCAGCCTGGACCATTTCAACTTCATAAAGCTCTTACTAACCCCTGTTCCTTTGAAACTCTTTCGCACAGCGACGGCAAATCGAAATTGCCGCCCGGGACCTGCTCGTCATGATCCAGAGGTCTCATTGCGCCTCCGTGTTCTCGATGTTACATTGATCTTCCAACCACGTTAAGCTGGGAACCGCATTTGTTATGACCAACCAGCCATCGAAGCCAGGCTTTACAGGAAAGAAAGTTGCGCTCGGAATATCGGGTGGCATTGCTGCCTATAAAGCTGCCGAGATTCTACGTGGTCTGCAGCGAGCTGGTTGCGAAGTGCGGGTGGCGATGACCAAGCGGGCTTGCGAGTTTATTCAACCATTGACCTTTCGTGCTTTGTCCGGCGCGCACGTGATCGTTGATGACTATGCGCCCGACAATCCGGATCCGATCGCGCACATCACGTTCTCTCAAAGTGTCGATCTGCTGTTAGTCGCTCCAGCCACCGCTAACATCATAGCGAAGTTTGCCAACGGCGTGGCTGACGATTTTCTAACCTCAACATACCTTGCTTCACACGCACCGGTTTTGATTGCGCCGGCCATGAACACAACGATGTGGGAACATCCGGCGACACAACGCAATCTCAACCGCTTGCGTGAAGACGGTGTCCGCATACTGGAACCCGACGCCGGCGAAATGGCCTGCGGCACAATCGGGCCAGGACGCTTGAGCGAACCGGAAAAGATTGTCACCGCCGCATTGGAAATGTTGAGTGCGCGAGAGAGAGCCGGTGACTTGACGGGTGAACGAATTCTTTTGACGGTAGGCGCAACGCGCGAAGAGATCGATCCGGTCCGTTTCATCTCCAATCGATCTTCGGGCCGGATGGGTTTCGCGCTGGCCGAAGCAGCTCTTGCTCGTGGCGCCGAAGTTAATATTGTCGCGGGCTTCACCAGTGTTGAGCCGCCGGCGCATGCCACACTGACAAGAGTGCAGTCCGCGGCGGAAATGCATCGAGCGGTAATGACTCGACTCAAGAATGCCTCGATCTTTATCGGCGCTGCTGCAGTTGCTGACTATCGTCCCGTTAATCGCGCCGAGGCTAAGATCAAAAAATCTTCGGATAGTTTTGAGCTCGCGCTCGAGCGCACCGAAGACATTCTCGCTGAAGTGGCCGCCTCACGCAGTCGCGACCAGCTTGTGGTTGGTTTCGCTGCCGAGACAAACAATCTAATCGAAAATGCGCGAGCCAAGCTGAGCAAGAAGAAGCTTGATCTTGTAATTGCGAACGACATCACCCAAAACGGCGCCGGCTTTGATACAACGACCAACATCATCACGATCATCAGCAAAGATAACGATAAGGCTTTGCCGCTACCGCTCATGTCTAAGCGAGAAACTGCGGATCGCATTCTTGACGAAGTGGTTCGGTTACGAGGCTTGATGGTTCACTCTGCTACCAGTTCAACAGGTTCGAACTAACCATGTTATCGGATTCGATAGAAAACGAGCTGGCTTCACTTGCCGACGCAGCTCACGAGCACGTCTTGTACATGCAGGAACTGGGCGCCGACGGCTTTGAAGGCGAAGTCGTGACACGTTCGGTACCGATCGAGGTAAAACAGCGACCGGCTGCGCCTCAACCAGTGCCGAGAAAAGCTGTACCTCCCGCGCCGAGCCAGCGAAGTAACGCCACACCTTCTCCATCGACATCTGCCAATTCCCTTTTTGAAGACATCTTCAAAGGTCCGGAAACAAAGCTGCCGGAATCGAATGAGACTTTCGCAGAAATCTGGGCTGACGTCGGGGACTGTTCGCGTTGCGATCTTTGTAAGGGACGAACCAACATTGTTCACACTGAAGGCAATCAAAAAGCCCGTTTGATGTTTGTTGGGGAAGCTCCGGGAGCTGATGAAGACTCGCAAGCCAGACCCTTTATTGGTCGCGCGGGTCAGTTGCTGAACAAGATCATCGAAGCAATAGGCATGAAACGTGAAGAAGTTCTAATCGGGAATATTAATCGCTGCCGGCCACCGGGAAATCGCGCTCCCCTTCCCGACGAAGTTGTGATGTGCAAGCCGTTTCTGTTGCGAGAAATTGCTTCCGCGCGACCCGAAGTGATCGTGGTTCTTGGAAACACGGCGATGAAGAACCTGCTCGACACTCGTGAAGGCATCACCCGGTTGCGCGGGATATTTCAGGATTACAAAGGCATCAAAGTCATGCCGACATTCCATCCTGCTTACTTGCTCCGCGATCCCTCCAAGAAACGTGAGACCTGGGAAGATCTGAAGAAGGTTCGGGATTATCTCGATAGCACTCGTGCAAAGCCCTAAACAAATAGCTGAATCACACGCAAAAGAGCCTGGGGAAAATCCATCCGGCAGTCTCAAAGATACAGAGACCAGCGTTCCCATCTCAGAGCCGGAACTCACTCCTGAGCCAGCTAATCCAAATAAATCTTCGGATGAGCCGAGCCGCTACGCCAATGTAGCGCTCCCGGTCCATGTCAACCAGACTTTTACCTATTCACTACCGCCGAACATGCAGGAAGTGGCTCAACCCGGGGCACGGATCCTCGTCCCGTTCGGCCGCAAACTCATCGTCGGCTACATCGTCTCTCTTCACGAGCGGTCTGAAGAGCGGCTCGAAATAAAAGAAGCCGAGGAGCTGATCGATGCGGTGCCGCTTGTTTCGTCCGATGTGCTTGAACTGACGCGGTGGGTATCGGATTACTATGCCGCGCCGTGGGGTGAAGTGCTGAGAGCAGCCCTACCGCCAGGCATTAGTCAAAGCGTCGATCAGGTTCTTTCGTTAACGGAGGCGGGCAGCGAAGCTCTGGCCAAGGGGCGAGAGCAAGAAACTAAATCGCAAAAGCTTCAGTTGATGGAGTTGGTTGCGCAAAAAGATCGGCTAACTCTGAAGGCAGCCGCGAGCGCGATGGGCCAACCGCAGGCATTGAACGCGGCCCGTGCTCTCGAACAAGCAGGCTGGCTCATCATCAAGCAACAGCGCCGGGGCGCTACCGCGAAGGAGAAAACTCAACGGGCCGTCCGTCTTCTCAGTAACAGCCCAACCGAAGCCTTACGCGAACCTCAGCGGCGCGTAATCGACACGCTTGAGCGCGCAGGCGGAACTCTTTCCGCGAAAGAGTTGTTGCGCCAGGCCCAAGTCAGCGAGTCAACGATTAAGACTTTGCAGAAGCACAATCTCGTGGAGCTTTTCCAGGAGGCCGTGCGCCGAGATCCGTTAGCCGAGGCTGCACTGCCCGAACGCACGGCTTTCGAACTTACAGCAGAGCAAGCCGCGGCACTCAGTGAGATTGAAAGCCAGCTTGCAAAACACGAGTACTCCACGTTTCTGTTGCACGGTGTCACGGGCAGTGGCAAGACTGAGATTTACATTCGGGCAATGCGAACGGCGCTCGCTTCGGGACACTCAGCCATGATGCTCGTGCCCGAGATTGCATTGACTCCGGTCTTTTCGCGGCGGCTGCGCTCGGAGTTCGGAGACCGGGTCGCAATTTTTCACTCCTCTTTGTCGGCCGGTGAACGATTCGATGAATGGACAAGAGTACGAAACGGCGAGGCCCGGATCGTGATCGGCACCAGGTCAGCAGTTTTTGCTCCCGTTACGAAGCTTGGATTGGTAATCGTTGACGAAGAGCACGAGGCCACCTACCGTCAGCAGGAGTCACCGCACTACAATGCGCGCGACACTGCGATCGTGCGAGCTCAAAAGGCAGGCGCCGTGGTTGTGCTGGGTTCGGCGACTCCATCGCTCGAGTCTTATCACAACGCCCATCTCGAGAAATACCGATATCTGTCGCTGCCGAACCGCATCGGTGGACGGCCACTCGCAAAGGCTCGCTTGATTGACATGAGATCCGTCTTTGCGAAACATGGAAAGCCCAGAGTTTTTTCCGATCAGCTCCTGGAAGCCATCGAAGAGACACATGCGCGCGGCGAGCAATCGATCATCCTGCTCAACCGACGAGGATATTCGAGCTTCGTTCTTTGTCGAACGTGCGGTGACTCGATGCAGTGCGAGAACTGCGATGTCACGCTGACGTATCATCGCAGCGAGCGCGTTGTCGTCTGCCATTACTGCAACTTCCGCCGGCCTGCGCCTAATGTCTGCCCGAGCTGCTCGGGAAAGTACATCTACTACGTCGGCGAAGGAACGGAGCAGCTTGAGGAAATGCTGGGCAAGCTGTTTCCGAATCTCCGGCTGGCGCGAATAGATCGTGACACCACAGCCAGGCGGAGCGTGTTTGAGAATTCGCTTTTCGATTTCAGCGAGGGGCGACTGGATATGCTGGTCGGAACGCAAATCCTCGCTAAGGGACATGATTTTCCGAATGTGACGCTCGTTGGTGTGGTTTCAGTTGATGCTGGCCTGGCGTTGCCGGACTTCCGTTCAGCTGAGCGGACTTTTCAGTTGCTGACGCAAGTGGCTGGTCGTGCCGGCCGCGGAGATCTTGCCGGACAGGTTCTGATTCAGACTTACCACCCGGACCACTACGCGCTTCTCCATGCTTGCGCCCAGGATTACGAAGCGTTTTATGAGGAAGAGATTCGCTACCGGAACAATCATTCTTATCCTCCTTTCGTGGCGCTCGCATCGCTGCTGGTTCATGGGCCCGAGATAAATCGCGCCCGGGAGAGCGCGTTGGAAGTACGAAAGGAACTGGACGCTGCTAATCCGGAGCGTGAATGTCGCGTGCTTGGCCCGGCCCCGGCTCCGCTGGCGCGTCTGAAAGGCGAGCATCGGATTCAATTACTAATAAAGTCGCGCAGCCGGCGCCGCTTGCGTCAAGTGATCGACACTGCGATAACAGCCCTCGCCGCGCGCAGTCAGAATACACGCAGCATTAATATTGAGATTGACCCAATCTCGGTGATGTAGATGAATGCATGCATGCTTACTAGCCGTGCATGAAAGTAAGTAAAAGACTATCCGCAGATTACGCAGATTCCACGGATGTTTTTGTTTGCCGAGAATAGAACGGCGTCCCGGAAGGTGACCCTTTTGATGCCCATGAATTCAAACAATCTCAACCCAACGAGTTTGAATCCGCTCGACGGCTTTGGTTTTCTTACATCTGTGGAATCTGCGTAATCTGTGGATGTCCTTGGTTCTATTGGGAGCCCACCCAGCGCCTACGGCAGGTGGTACGGAAAGATCGCAGTGCGTTAAACTCCGCGGTATGAAACTCTCTGAATTAGCCACGCTGACGCTTTCCAAAGTTGAAGGCTCATCGGATGACATTGAAATAGTCGGAGCAGCTGGTCTTGATGAGGCTGCCGCGGGACACGTAACGTTCCTCTCGAATCCTCGTTACACGCCTCGACTAAAAACAACACGAGCGTCGGCGGTTTATCTGGCTGAGAATGTCGAACTCGGCCGCAATGACATCGCGGTGCTGCGAGCTGCCGATCCCTATTTGGCCTACACACGAGCGCTGCGCGTGCTGAATCCTGAAGCGCCCGTTACAGCCTTCATTCATCCCAGTGCCGTCATTGATTCGACCGCGAAGCTAGCTGACAACATTTGGATTGGCGCCTGCGCAGTCATCGGAGCCCGGGTCGAGATTGGTAGCGGCGTACGCATCTTTCCGAACGCAACGATTTACGACGACGTGGTCATCGGGAACGACTCAGTAATTCACTCGGGCGTGGCCGTTCGTGAAAGAACGCAGCTAGGCCAGCGAGTAGTGATTCACAATAACTCGGTGATTGGATGTGACGGATTTGGATTCGCGAAAGATGAAGAACGTCGCTGGCTCAAGATTCCGCAGACGGGGCGCGTCGTAATTGAGGATGACGTCGAGATCGGCGCCGGCGCCACGATCGATCGCGCTTCGGTAGGAGAGTCACGCCTCGGCCGCGGAACAAAAATTGATAATCTGGTCCAGATCGGACATTCGTGCACGATAGGCGAGGACTCGCTTCTTTGCGCTCAGGTGGGCCTGGCAGGTAGTTCTCATATTGGCAGCCGCGTGATTCTGGCGGGACAAGTGGGAATTGCAGGCCATCTGACTATCGGCGACGACGTCGTTGTGACCGCAAAAAGCGCAACTAGTCACGACGTGCCCGCCGGCAAGATGATCTCCGGGATACCCGCCTTTGATAATCGAGATTGGCTACGCTCGACTGCCGCCTTCCGACGACTCGGTGAGATGGCTCGGACGATTCGTCAGTTGGAGAAGAAGCTGGCAGCAATTGAAGGATCATCTACGAAGGATTAGCTTTCCAAAAACTTTAGCCGCAGATTCCGCAGATTGCACAGATGTAAAAGCACTAGGGTAGGATCATGATTCAGCTTTACGAGGCACGCTGGGATTGTTTAAGAAATCGGTGGCATCAAAGGCGGCGTCCTTTCCATACATCTTTCGACTCGCGCAAAACAAAAACATCTGTGGAATCTGCGTAATCTGCGGCTAAAGTTCTTATCTTCCTGCCGGAACCTGCAGCTGGACGCCGGACTGAACGTACATGATGGTTAGCGGGCCTTGATGGTTCCGGATACCCTCCGCGCGGGCACGCTCGATCTCCAGCTGCAATTCAAGCTTCTTGCTTTCGAGCAGAGCCGAAGGATTAGCTTTCCAAAAACTTTAGCCGCAGATTACGCAGATTGCACAGATGTTTTTGTTTAGTGAGAATGGAAAGGTATATGGCCGACGGTCACTTGGGATACCACTGAATTTCCCAAGAATCCTGACTAGCGGCGCCAGTGGAACCACTCATCATGCGTCTTGCTTTTACATCTGTGGAATCTGCGTAATCTGCGGCTAAAGTTCTTATCTTCCTGCCGGCACTTGCAGCTGGACGCCAGACTGACCGTACATGATGGTTAGCGGGCCTTGATGGTTCCGGATACCCTCCGCGCGGGCGCGCTCGATCTCCAACTGCAACTCGAGCTTCTTGATTTCGAGCAGAGCCGGATTGGCAAAAGTCTGCGCTTCTATCTGCTTGGTTTGGGCGGCGACTTTCGCGGCTTCCAGTCGAGCCTCTTCTGCCTGCTTTTGTTTCTCATTGGCAACCACTCCCGAGGCCGCTGCTTCGACCCGATCGTCCAGGAAGTCAGGATTGCCAATTTGAACCGACTCGGTGATGAGCAGTAGCTGGCTACCAAGCTGCGGCCGCAGTGATTCCAGGATCCGCTTTTGAATCAACTCCTGGTTGGCGTAAATCTCGTAGGCGCCGTAGTCGGCGAAAGCATTGCGCGCTTCCGTCTGCACGATTCCTTTTAAGATTTCGTTCCGACGGCGGTGCCTCTCCTCTTCTGAGAATCCGTACTTGCGCACGTACTCCGCAATCTTCGCCGGGTCGGAATACGCAGTCAGGGAAATCTCGACCTGAAGGGCGGCGTTGTCTTTGCTGGTTACGCGCACTTGCGCGCTTTCAGTAAACGATTTGATGTTGACGTCGTAACTCCTTCGTCCGGGCGCAACCGTAGTGAACCAGCCGTCCGATGGTGTGTAGATTCGTTCAATCGCCCCCCACTTGGTCACGACCTGGACGGTACCTTCCTGCGCGTATTTGATATTTGAGTAAGTCACCATGCTACCCACCACGACAACGATGAGAATCACAGCCACCACAACGATGAAGTAGATACGTCTCGGCATAGATCTTCGTCCTCCGTTGCTATTTACAATCTCGGGCCACTGTTCCTTCATTGTGCCTGGTTATACGCAGGTAAAGCTTTGCTGGGGAGCGCAGGCATCCCTTCGCCGGGAGCGCAGGCATCCCTGCCTGCCTGCCTTAGTTAGCTTAATCTTCAAAGAGGTCTCTTTGCCCCAAAGGCAGGCAAGGATGCCTGCGCTCCCAGGGATTAGGTGATCGCGCCGCCGTCGACGATGACGACCTCGCCGTTCATGAAACTATTTCGATCGCTCACCATGAAAGCTGCATACTCCGCTAACTCGAGCGGATTTCCCATTCGTCCGGCTGTCGCCCAGAAGGAATGCATTTGCAGTAATCGCTCCGGCAACAGAGCTGCCAGCTCGGTGTCAAATATTCCCGCTGCAATCGCGTTCACGCGCACGCCGAAGGCTCCAGCCTCGCGCGACAGGCACTTGGTGAATCCAATCATCGCCGCCTTGGAAGTCGCATAGTGGACGGCCGTCGGCAGTGAACGCAGCGCGCCTATCGAGGTGATGTTGAGAATGTTTCCCTGGCGCTGCCTGATCATCTTTTTGTAGATCGGCTTAGTCACGGCAAACAGGCTGTCAACATTCGTGTGAATAACTTCATCCCACGCCTTGTCTGTCGTGGTCGCGAAATTGTCGCCTCGATTTACAGCGGCGTTGTTAACCAGAACGTCAATGCTGCCCCACAAGTCGATAATTTCGCGGGTAACGCGCTTCATGCCTACTCGATCAGTGACGGAGACTTTGAACGACAAGGCCCGCCGGCCCAGCGCTTCAATCTTTGCCCGAACCTTCTCGGCAAGGTCATCACTCGAGTTGTAATTAAAAGCCACGTCAGCGCCTTCGCGCGCGAAGACCTCACAAATGGCAGCACCAATACCTCGCGTGCCTCCCGTAACAAAAGCGCGCTTTCCTTCGAGCAATAAACTCACCAGTAGTCTTCTCCCAAAAACGCCCGCTTCGACGAAGGTAAGCGGGCGAACTGAACTCAAGTCGATCCGTTTTTCTTAGGCTGAATTAAATCCTGAAATGCGCCACCCGTCAACAACCCTGCGCGCTCGACCAATCTTTAGCCACAGATTACTCAGATTGAAAGTGGATCTTTGGCCTTTGATCTTTGGTCTTTGCGCGTGAGCGGCATACACGTTGACTCGTCCTTAAGGACACCTTTCGTGATCGCCATATAAAATGAATAGATTCAACTACAAAGATCTAAGAACAAAGTCCAAAGACCTGCTTTTTACATCTGCGTAATCTGTGGATAGGTTTTACTTCACCCGGCCTTTGCCAGCAGTGACTCCTCTTCGAGCTCTGCTGGGGCGGGCATTAGAGCTGCGATTTCCTCTACAATCTGGCGCGTGGCATTGGGGAATGCCAGGCCGAGGGTTGCTGCTCGCATAGCTGAGTAATGGGCCGTATCTTCCACCATTCGTCGCACAATCGGCACGATATCGCGGGCTTGCTTGAGAAGAATACCGGCGCCTCGCTTGATAAGCAGATTCGCCGTGCCCAACTCCTGGGGCATCGGTGTGGTGATAGCGTCAGCAATAATCGGTAACCGGCAGGCCAGCGCTTCGAACGTCGTCAGGCCGCCGAGCTTTGAAATCATTACATTAGCAGCACTCATTAACTGTTCGACATGATCGGAGTAGCCAATGACCTTGATTGGAAAGCGAGCCTCTCCGGCCATCGACTCGATCGTGGCACGTAGCTCTTCATTTCGTCCGGCGAGAAAGATAGCCTGGACATCAAGCTCGCCATGGATCAACTCACGGAAGATCTCAGGGATATTTCCGCCGCCTTCCCAGCCTGCATTTACAAACACCGTAAACTTTTCCGGATCCAGTCCGATAGCTTTGCGAGCCGCGCGCGCAGCCTGTTCACCCGGAAAAGAAAACTTTGGATGAACCGGCATTCCCGATATCTTGATTCGCTCTGGTGAAATTCCGTAGTCGATCAATTGAGCTCGAGCTTCCTCACTGGCTACGAGATAAAGCTGGACGTCGTCGCAAGCCCAACCTTTCCAGAAGCCGTAGGCAGGATCCGTAACGACGGTAACGAGCGGGATCTTTCCGGCGAGACCCGTTTCCTTTAGTACTCTAGCGAAGATATGTTGCGTAAGTGGGTGGACGCTGACGACTATGTGTGGACACCAGCGCTCGAACTGTTCGCGACAATAGCCGATGCAGCGCTTTTGAAAAAACTCTCGAGTCTCGGGACGCACGCGATTGATCAGCCAGTAATAGTACTTCATCCAATGCTGCTTGTTACGCAGCAACCAGTTGTAGAGCGCCACCAGCTTGGCTGTGATGTGATGGGAATCCTCAACCGCGCGTATGACGCGGACAGCATATGATTCGCTGGCCAGAAACTTCTGCACACCAGCAGCAATCGCAGTCGCCGCCGACCGGTGTCCCCCGCCCGTATCGGACGAGATGATCATGATCTTTGGAATTTTGGGGTCGTTCATTTTACTGTGCTAGGCACGCACGGTTAGTCCGTCAACTTCTTCCTGGCCACGATCAATATCGCGCCGCGCTTTCTTCATTTCACGTTCAAGTCTCTTGATCTTTATCAAGTGGCCAGGATTGAAAGGAAGCGATGGATAGTAGCTGTTCGATTCATGGGTGCAGAAGCAGCCGTCTGCGGCCTTCTTCCGTCGCTCGGCCATGGCGGGCGACAACCAAAGCTTCTGAAAATTCCAGTCGAAATCTCGCAGGTTCGCGATTGGGGCCAGGTTCTCGCAGGACGAGACGGTGCCTTCGTCATAGATCACGCCGCCTGCCGTGCCCGCGTAGCAAGTCATCTGCGCTTGCTGGGTTTCCTGTGTCTTCGCAATCAAGCCATGCATGTAAATGTCGATGGCAGCCTTGAAGAAGCCAGCATCGCCGCCGTAGTTGTTCTTGATGGCGGCATGACGAGAGTCGTCATCGATCAGCTGCGCCAGCTTCGCATAGCGCGAGTGGTCGATATCCAATTCCTTTGGATCGGCTGACGGCGGCCGAATGTAATTGAAGTTCACCTTATCAGGCTTTAGGTCGTACTTCAGGAAGTCATACCAGTCGAAGATCGTGTCCTGATTGGTATTCATGAAGCAGGTGCAGGTCTGCACATCGAGACGCTGGTATTCCTTCTTGATCGACTGCAGTTGGCGCGCGGTCTCGATGGCAATGTCCCACGAACCGGGTTTCTGCCGAATCTTTTCGTGCTGATCCCGCAGGCCATCGATTCCCAGCGCTACAGTGACGTTCAAACCGGGGCACTCTTCGAGAATCCTCGTGATGTCGGGAAAGATTCGCTTCTGAATCTGGCCGTTTGACATGATGTAGATCGATTCGAGCTTGTTGTTCTGGTAGAAGGCTCGCGCGATCTCGGGCAGGTCTTTCCGCGTAAAGGGCTCGCCGCCGGCGAGAATTAGAACGCCAAGATTTCCGCCGAGCGTTTCTGAGATTTTCTCGATCTCATGCGTCTTCATTTGCAGCTTCTTGCGCGGGCGATCGTCGAGCTCGTCCGTGAAGAAACAATGAGTGCAGCGCATATCGCAAACGGAAGTAACCAGGATATTCAGCAGAATGGGCGAAAAGGGCCTGCCTACAGCCAGGTTCGCGTAGCGCTTCAAAAGTTCTTTGGTCGTAAAATCCATCTCAACCTCTATGAAAACATTGGATGATTCTCAATAAATAAATCATCTACCAGCATCGACCAGCCGGGCACTGCCGGCTCGGCGTTGGCCGTCTCTCCTCGTCGATAAACATGCGGCCCAGTCGGGTTGTCAGCCGAATAGCCTTTGATGACTTCATCACTCAATAAGTTCACATCCCAGACAATAAGAGTTCCAGCGGCGAAATAGTCCGCTCGCTTCTTTGCCATCTGAATTTCAGCAGCCGGCCCGTAGTCCCCTTCGCTGCGAACCTCTGCCGCAAACACAGGAGCCCCATCGAAAAACTTCATGCCCGTCCATTTTCCAGTATGAAAGGCTACATCTGGACTGAACGATTCACGGTTTGGTAAATAAACCCTGAAGGCGGCGTTATCGTTAATAGCGAAGCCCGTTTTGTTTAATCGGCTATAACTATCCAGGCTTTTGAAAATCTCTGATGTTGCGTAGTTTGGCGCTGCTCCAGTCGGGGACATGGGCACTATTTCTCCATCGACGATCTCAGCCTTGCCGTCAACTCGGTACAGATCTTCGATGGTGGCTCGCAGCTTTGTACTCATAACCAAACAGAACCCGGGAAAAATCTTACCACAGAATGACTTAATGCCTCAGCCCAACAAGTGATCTGAGATTGAAATCTGGGATTTGAAATCTGAGATCTGAGATCTGAGATCACTCCCCACGATCATAGGACAGAACAGCTCGTCGTTTTGTGACAACGGTCATACAAACAACGCCTAGCGATCGTTGCGGTTGCCGATACCCAAAGCACGCATGCGACGATAAAGATGACTGCGGTCGACGCCCATCAATTCAGCAGCGCGAGACACGTTGCCATCGGCTTCAGAGAGTTTTTTCTGAATGAACTCGCGATGATAAGCATCCGTGGCTTCTTTAAAGGATGGAAATCTGAATGAGGCTGCCGGCGGTTCTTCTTTTCCATGGGGAGGCAAATCGCTGGCACTTACTTTCCGTCCGGGGAGCATGATAACTACCCGCTCGATCGTGTTCTTGAGCTCGCGCACATTTCCCGGCCAGGAGTAATTCTGCAAATCTTCAAGAGCTTCGCTCGTGAAATCTTTGGGTTCTTTCCCATAAGGCAGCGAGAACTTCCGATTGAAATGCTCCACCAGCAACGGAATGTCTTCCAACCGCTCGCGCAAAGGCGGCAGCTCAAATGGAATTACATTGAGACGATAATAAAGATCGGGGCGGAAATTTCCCTGCTCAATTTCGATGTCGAGTCGCTTATTGGTAGCGGCAATGACGCGCACATCGACGGCTACGGCGGACGCACTGCCAACTGGCTCGAAGCGCTGCTCCTCGAGGACTCGCAACAGCTTTGCCTGTAGCCCTGGACTCATATCACCAACTTCATCAAGAAAGAGCGTAGCGCCATCAGCCAGCTCAAATTTTCCCTTCTTCGCCGAAGTAGCGCCCGTGAATGAGCCTTTCATGTGACCAAAGAGCTCAGACTCAATCAACTCCTCAGGTATTGCCGCCGAATTCACTTCAATGAATGAGGCTCCGGAACGTCTTGATTGAGAATGCAGCGCGCGCGCCACCAGCTCCTTACCGGTGCCGGACTCGCCGTAAATCAGGATACGGCCATCGGTCGGCGCGGCCACATTAATCTGCTGGCGCAAAGCTCGTATCGCGATCGACTCGCCGACCATCACGTATTCTTCAGCGAGCTCTGCTGACAACTCGGCATTCATTAATTCGAGCTGTCGCTGTCGCAAAGCGTTCCGAACAACCAACACGGTCTTCTCAATCGAGAGTGGCTTCTCGATGAAATCGAAGGCGCCCAGTTTCGTAGCCCGCACCGCGGTCTCAACATTTCCATGGCCGGAAATTATCACCACGGCGGCATCCGAGCCGTTTGCCCGCAGTTGCTTCAAAGTTTCAAGGCCATCAATTCCAGGGAGCCAAACGTCAAGCAGGACACAGCCGTACGGACGTCGCTCCACGGCTTTCAGACAGTCTTCACCGTTCGCGACGGCTTCGGCTACAAAGCCCTCGTCTTCCATCACGCCGCGCAACGTCTCGCGGATACCGCGCTCGTCATCAACAATGAGAATAGATTCCGGCATTCATTTGTACGACAGGCTGCTAGCCTGTCGCTGGTTTGTCGCCTCTAACGTTCCCTGTAAAAGGCTGGCTGAGTGATCAGATTTGCCATATATCAATTACCATTAATCATTTTCCATTTTCAGTGAATAGCCTCACACTCAGTCTGAACCAAATGAAAAATGGGAAATGATAATTGGCAAATGGAAAATGGGTCTTACTAATAACCTTGAAAGCCGCTCAAGCAATCGCTGCGGGCTGGCAGCCCGCAGTACATCACGTTGCCACGGCGGGCAATTCGATTAGGAACCTTGCACCGCGTGGATAATTATTCTCAGCTCTGATGCGCCCATGATGTTCCATCACTATTCGCTGCACGATGGCCAGGCCCAATCCAGTCCCGGTCCCTCTCGTCGAAAAGTACGGTTGAAATAATCGATTAAAAGCGCCGGGTCTAATCCCGTGCCCCGTGTCGGCTACTTCAGCGATTAACAAGCTGCTCGAGCTGTCATGTCGAGTCGTAATCGTAATCACCTGATCACCGGGCTGGTCAGAAACCGCATCGAGAGCGTTGTCGATAAGGTTCACAAAGACGCGCCTAAACTGCTCCGGATCCAACAACGCTGCTGGTAAATCGTCATCAAGCACCATCTTAATTTCGACGCCGGACAAACGTTCCTCGTAAAGACCCACGGCTTGTCTTACCACCTCGTTAAGATCGCCTGACTCCAGCCGCGCCATCGGCAGCCGCGCGAAACGCGAAAACTCATCGACCATCGCCTTCAAACCAGCAACCTCACGCGTGATCGTCTCGGTGCATTCATCGATCACGGTTCCGACATGCGATTCATCCGATGATTCGGGCTTCTTGAGATCTGTATTACCGTTCCCGCCATTCTGAGCGCCGTTACCGCTCAGCTTTCGGTAACTCTTAGCGATGCGCTCCGCGGACAATTGAATAGGAGTTAGTGGATTCTTGATTTCATGAGCCATGCGACGCGCAACTTCCGACCATGCAGCCGCTCTTTGAGCAGCGAGCAATTCCGACAAGTCTTCTATTACGAGCACAACGCCCCGACCGGAGCTTGACGGCGCCTGCAAGGCCGTAGCCGTCAAAGCCACCGGGATCGATCCCTTTTCAGCGGAGCCACGCGCCAACTGGGTTTGCTCCGATGTCTGTCCAGTGCGTCGAGCCCGACGCAACAACCGGCTCAGAACTACCTCATCATCTTCCGCAATCAAACTATCAAACTGAGCTTTGCCGGCCGTGTTTGCGTCTACACAAAGCATTCGCGCAGCGGCAGCATTGATGGTCGTGACTCGATTGTTCTCGTCCATCGAGATCACTCCGGTTGAAAGTGACTCGAGCACGGTCTCGATGTAGTTACGTCTCTCCTCCAAAGCAAGATTCTTCTCGCGCAGCTCAGCGGCGCCGGCTTCGATGCGCGAGCGATTCTCTTCCAATTGGTCGGTCATCTGATTGAACGAATGCGCCAGCAATGCCAACTCATCTTCTGCGAAGGTAGTCACGCGGTAAGACAAATTGCCGCGCGCAATTTCGTTCGAAGCTTCCGCCAGCGATTTGATTGGAGTAGCTATTCCGCGCGCCAGGTAAATCGCGACCCAACTCGACACAAACAGGAGAATGAGCGTCAATAATCCCAACGTGGAAATTCCCAACCAACGAACTTTCTTCTGTCTCCTAACCAGATCCTGAAACTCACCTCGCGAGTCAGAAATCTTATCGTTCAGATCAGCGTCGCTGCGCTTCGCCGGAGCAATCAAAAGGATCTGGCTTTCAGAAAGCGCGACCGCCATCACATCAAAGCCCTTGCCATCGACCAAACTCTCGCCGACGGTGGCCGCTTCGCGTCGCGCCTTCGCGAACAACGATTCAAGGTTTGCTCGATCGGCTTCCGAGAGACTCGTCTCACTTCGTGCGCGTACATCTCCTTGCGGGGTGACGATCTCAGCAGCAGAAAAATGCGCGGTAGTTACTGCCTTGTCGAGCGTTGCTTGCCACTCTGATTCCGGCTTCTTATTCAACATCAATCCAATCAGGGCGGCTGTGTCGCGCAAACTTCTTATATCGTTTCGATTGGCTTCGTTCTGCACTTCAGCTGCCTGGCGCATCACGGCCTGGGGAAACGGATTGAACCACTTTTCGAGCGAGCGATTAAGAAACAGGTACGAGAAGACGGCCATCGCCGTCACCGGAAGAAAGCTGATGGAAATAAAGTAGACAAGGAGTCGCGTCTTGATCTTTGAGCCGAGCTCGCGCGCCTGACGCTCACGACGGAGCTTGAGAAGGCTGCGAATGAAGATGAATGAAAAGACTATGAAGGCAACAAAGTTGAGGGTGGAGAGCGCGTAGAGGACGAGTGTGTCTGAGGGCGTGTCCGGCTTGACCACATTCCAAAGCCACAGCTGCTGCGAGGCTATGACCGATAAGAGCAAAACGACGACCGCGCCAAAAACCCACGGCACCCAGCGGCGCCGGCGCTTCGGCTTCCTGCGATCGATAGTCACTTTTTGCGGTCCATCATTCATCGCAAACTAAACTGGAGTTTAGCATAGGCCCTTGGAGCGTCGGCACAAGCGAAAGACTATCCGCAGTGGAAACCGATCTTTGGCCTTTGATCTTTGGTCTTTGTGCGTGAGCGGCATTCACCTTGACGCGTTCCTTAAGAACACCTTGCGTGATCACCACAACCAATGAATAGATTCAACTACAAAGATCTAAGACCAAAGTCCAAAGACCGCTTTTTTTTCCGCGTAATCTGCGGATAGTTTTCTCCCCGGTGTTTCGATTAGAATGCCCGCGCGGTTTTCTCTCCTTAGTTTCTAATCCGAATGGGACCACAAGACATATTCCTAAACAAAGCTGGACGACTGCGTAGCGGTTGGCGTGTGGGCATTTTCATCATTGTTTTTGGCCTCACTAATTTTCTGCTCGCCTGGTCGGTCAGAATCATGTTCATTCTAGGGCGAAACTTCTTCACGATTCCGCTGATTGACGACTTGATCTTCAGAATCACTCTGCTCGTGTCAGCATTATTCGCAGGATGGTTTTGCGCGCGCTTGATTGAAGGCTTGCCATGGCGAAGCCTGGGGCTCGGCTTTCACGAGCGATGGTGGTGGGACCTGCTCATCGGTTCGTTAGTCGGCGCCGGCTCGCTTCTGCTTGCCGCATTGATCGCGTTTGCCGCAGGCGGACTGCGATTCAGCTTCTCGGGGACACAGTTCCTGTTTGCCACTTCGAGGGCGCTGGCCGGGACGCTGGTCTTGTTTGTCGTCGGCGCTCTTGCAGAGGAGGCGGTCTTCCGTGGCTATCCACTGCAAACACTATCGCGCGCGCGACTCGCCTGGATAGGCATATTGATGACTTCCCTTCCATTCGCGCTCGTTCATTTGAACAATCCGAATGTCGTCGCCGGGTTCACTTTTGTAAACACAGCGTTAGCCGGTTTCTGGTTGGCCCTCGCGTATCTTCGCACGCGGAGTCTATGGTTTCCCCTGGGAGTACATTGGGCCTGGAATTGGGCGCTGGGCTCTGTACTTGGGTTGCCGGTCAGCGGCTTAACAATGACCAGGCATACACTGTTCCTGGGGCATGACTTTGGGCCGGCCTGGCTAACCGGCGGCAGCTATGGAATCGAGGGCGGATTGGCTTGCACTGTGGCACTCTTGATTTCGTTGGCATTCATTTGGCGCACTCGTTTAGTCGCAGCAACGCCGGAAATGCTCAAGCTCACCTCAGAAGAGAACCCAGTTGCGTCGTTGCGGAGCGACAGTTCGCGTTGAAACGCCGGCCGATAATGATCGGTCTGCCAGCGACGTAACGACAAACTGAAGAACCTCTTGCAAAACTCCTCTCATTCACACCCGGTTTCAACCGGGTGGTAACGGTCCGCGAGGACGCTCGAACCGTTTCAACGGTTTTCGCTTCTTAGTTGGCGGCTGAAACCGTTAAAACGGTTAGAGTGTTTTTGGTTACCTTACACACCCGGTTGAAACCGGGTATGAATGAGAGAGAGGAGATTTGCAAGAGCCTCTAAAGTTTGTCGCACTTCTTCGTTAACACTCTCCTTGTTCGTCCCGTCTTAAGCGGTGTCAGGAAGCCGTTGACAAAGCATTAATCAAGCCAGTCTTTTAACTTGCCAACGGAAAATCGCAGAAGTCGTGAACGAACGAGGCAGCGCAATGCTCGAGGCTGAAGCCACCGCAGAAATGTTTCTGATACCAGGCCCCAGCAAAACTGCTATCCCAGCGGAACCGTCCAGCTCACCGGAAGCGTTGCTAGTCAAAGCCGTGCTCGCAGGGAATCGCGACTCGTTCGGAAGACTTTATGAGCTCTACGCGCCGATGGTTCACGGAATTTTGCTGGCGCGCGTGCCTCGCACTGAAGTCGAGGATTTGGTGCAGGACATTTTCCTGCATGCCTTCAAAAAATTAACGACGCTGCGTGACGCGAATGCCTTTGGCGGCTGGCTGGCGATGATTACTCGAAACCGCGCCATGGACTTTCATCGTTCCAGCAAGCCAACCGTGGAAGTTAGGGAAGAACACGCCACTGGCGATCGTCGCAAACGCGCCAAGGCCGAGGAGATTCTAACTGTCATTCGCAGTTTGCCCGACGCATACCGCGAGACGCTCGTCCTCAGGCTGGTCGAAGGAATGACCGGACCTGAGATCGCAATGAGAACCGGACTGACCGCGGCTTCCGTCCGAGTAAACCTGCATCGGGGAATGAAGCTGCTGCGGGAAAAGCTGGGAATTCAAGTGGCAGAGCCGCAATCGTAAACGGAGTCGAACTATGAATAACGATTACTTGTGGGATCGAACTGGAGAGCCGGATGCGGAAGTTCAAGAGTTGGAGGACGTGCTCGGAACTCTGCGTTATCAACCGCAACCTTTGGTCTTACCTGATAACGTCCGTCTTGTAACCGGTCGCAAGTGGTACCCGATAATCGCGATTGCAGCAACGATTGCATTAGTTGTTCTCGCCCTCGGAGTTTGGTTACGAGTTCAACAAAGAGAGAAAGCGGCGCCAGGGCAAATAGCGAACAAGAACAGTCAAACTCAAGAGCATCAGACAATAGTCACAATCGAAGAACCGAGTCCGAAACGAGATAACTCGATTCAGAAGAAAGAAGTTGTGGTGAACCAGGTTTCTCAACCACGTAATCGGGTCACCGTAGCGCGACATTCGAATCGCCCAAGTCATTCGAATACTGCGAGAGAATTCACCGCCGCAAATCGAGCTGAGGCAGAAGCCGCGAAGGAACAATTAATGCTGGCGCTGCGAGTCGTAAGCGCCAAGTTGAATTTCGCTCAGCGAAAAACAGTCCCCGGAAATAACAACGTACGCTATCAACATAAAGTTGGCTAAACGGAGTAACTATGAACATACTCTTCCAAACTGGAATTAGACTGTCTTTGCTTTCGCTGACGCTGCTGATTTTTGCAGCAGCAGTAGCAAACGCACAGGACCCTCGCGTGCAAACGCAAAGCCTCGATCATCTGAGTAACAAAGCCAGCCAGACGGTGAACGTCAACATCGACGAGCGCCTCATGCAGATGACCGCCAAGTTCTTCTCGAGCGCAGATCCGGACGAGAAGAAGATCAAAGAGATCATCAGCGGCTTGAAAGGCATCTACGTCAGAGTTTTCGAATTTGAAAAAGAAAACGAATACTCGCCGGCTGACGTGGAGTCGATTCGCGTGCAACTGCGCAACCCTGGCTGGTCACCGATTGTTACCATCAACAGCAAAAAGGAAGGGTCTGTCGAGGTGTACCTGATGACGACTAACGATCGCATCACTGGCCTGGCAGTGCTGGCCATCGATCCGAAGGAACTGACGGTCGTGAACATCCTCGGACCCGTTGACCTGGAAAAGCTCACCGAGCTCGAAGGCCAGTTCGGAGTGCCTGTGCTCGACATTGAAAAGCCTGCGAAAACCAAAGTTAAGAACTGAGTCTCAGAAATGACAAAGCCTAAGCTTACATTCTTGATCGTCTTAACCCTGGCGCTGCTCTCCCGGATGTCTGCCGGAGCGAACGCGAAGAGCGATGACTTTGGCGCAGTCGTGAAGGCTATTGAGCAGTTCTACGGCGTCAAGCACCAAAGCATTCCCTTTCTCGCTAGGGCCGGCATGAAAGCGGCAACCGCCGCGGCGAAGATCAGAGGCGGGCAATACAAACGCATCGCCGAGGCCGGTAGTGTGAAGATTGCCTTTTTTCAGGATCAGGATTTTGACTCGCGGGGCAGCATTGCCAACTTCAAGAACACGCTGATGAGCGCAGTCAGCGCCACCTGGACTCCGTTAGTCCAAACGCTGTCACCGAAAGACGAAGAACAGACCTACGTTTTCATTCGTGACGCTGGACAGAAGATTAATGTCTTGGTTGTAACGCTGACTCGTCGTGAAGGAACCGTGGTTCAAGTCAACGTAAGTCCCAATACGCTGGCGCTGCTGATGCAAAGCCCCGAGGACATGGGCAAAGCCATCACCGACGACGCGGCGCAAGACGACAACTAAATTCAGGAGTGACCATGTTTACCCAACGAACAATTTCCGCACAGACGCAAGGGCGCAAAGCTGAAAGCATCCAACCTTGGCTGCTTGCTCGCGCTCGATCCCGCTCTCTCAGCAGCTTGCGCCCCAACTTTGCGCCCTTGCGCCTGTACGGAACTCTGCTTTTCGTCGTCGTTATTGCTTGCCTGTTGAGCTCGTTTCCGGCTGGAGCTCAGGAGCCCGCGGATACGATTCGAGTGGATACTCGCGTTGTGTTTCTCGACGCGCTCGTGAAAGACAAGAAGACTGGCATCCCGATTTCAGATCTCAAGATCGAAAACTTCCAGGTCTTCGACGATGGCAAGCCGCGCTCTATTTCCTACTTCACGCGCGAAGGGCAAGCTCGCAAGCCTCTGGCGCTCGTAATCATTCTCGATTGTCGCGAAGACGGGGCCGGCCGATTTCTGAAGCGGCCTGAGATCCTGAAGGCGATGACCGATGAGCTCGCAAAACTTCCTCCCGAAGATGAAGTCGCCGTCATGGCCATGAACATCGGCGAAGATGAAAGACGAGCGTGGCTCACGGAGTTCACTCATGATTCAAGCAAGCTCACCGCGGCATTGGCTCGTGTGCCTGCGTTCGTAGAACATCCGGAACAGTTTGAGAATGGAAACTTCTTCAGCGACGAACTCAACGCGAAAGCACAAAAACCAGAACCCAAAGCCGGCGTTACAGTGAATACTGGCGATGCTAATACCGCAGCTACTCCGCAAGCATCGCCGACTCCTGACGATGTGGTGGAAACCGAAGTCATAAAAGGCAAGAATGGAGCGACGGTTGTCCGTACGATGAAGAAGGATGGCTCAGTCTCGGCGAAGCGCACCAGTAGCAGCGGGAAGGTTGTCGTCGAGTTTGACGAGTTTTACGACATGGCGGCGGCGGTGCGAGATTCCGCTCGTTACAGCCGCCGGTTGCGACCGGCATCTCAGACCGCCGTCGTTTGGGTGTCAGACGGAATTGCGCCGATTTTCTTCGAAGACCGCGATGCGACCGAGCAGATCTTGATTCGTGAAAACATCATCTTCAACTCGTTGACTGTAGACCTGCGCACGCTATTCAAGTTCCTGATGCCAATCGGTAAACCAGTCGCAGGATGGATGGGCATCAGCCTCTACGGCAGCGCGAAGCACCTGGCGCAGCGCTCAGGCGGCGAAGCCGTACGAGTGAACCGGGTCAGCGATTATGGGTCCGGACTTTCCAAAGTTATCGGCAACCTGACCGCGCGGTACAGCCTGGGCTTTTCACTTTCTGAAGAGGAAAAGGATGACGGGAGATTGCACGCCCTCGAAGTGAAGGTGAAAGCTGAAGACGCTAAAGGTAAGACACGAAAGCTGAATGTCAGCTCTCGCCAGGGTTATTACATTCCCACTCCAGGAAAGGAAGTCACCACCGCCACCCGATCTAACTAAAGTCTCAGGTTTCAAGTTCCAGGTTCCAGGTCCGCTAACCTGAAACTTGAAACCTGAAACTTGAAACCGAAAGACCATTCACATTCTCGGACTTCCTTTCAAATTCTCGTATCCAAACTGATTTCTTTTTAGTAGTATGCGCACCTCTAATTCAGGGCCGGAGGTCAAGAGATGCGCCGTCTACTTCTTGCAGTCGGGCTTTTCATTGCACTTGCCTGTGTCGCCGCTGGTCAGGACCCGCGAGCGGGATCCGCCACAGTTAGTCTTCCCGATTCAACGAAGCAATCATTTGCGCCCGACTCGATAGCGTCGGACAAGAACGCTGGCCGCGCCCGAGACGAGCTCGCGAAAGGAAATCAGTTCTTTCGCCAGGCGGACTATGCACACGCCATCGAGTCCTATCGTCGCGTCATAAACCTCGATCCTTCATTCTTCCAGGCTCATTACAATCTCGGCATCGCGTTCGTCGACGCTCGCCAGTATCGCGACGCGCTGCAAGCTTTTGAAGCAGCGCTGACGCTAAAACCAGAATCACCTGCTGTCCTCAAGTATCTCGGTACGATTAATCTTAAACTCGAGAACTTTGAGAGCGCTGCCGCTTACTTCTCAAGATGGTCCCAGCTTGATCCAAATTCGCCGGAGGCTCTTAGCGGGCTGGGCAGTGTGCGATCGCGAACGGGTCACTACGCCGAGGCCGAAGTAAGCTTCCGCAAAGCGCTTTCGCTCGATCCGAATTTCGCTGAAGCTGCCGCCGGTCTTTGCCTGACCTTGACCGCTTCGCAGCAGGATGAACAGGCATTGGCGGTTTGTGAAAAGGCAACGAAGCTATCGCCGAAAGCGGTTCTGGTCCATTACCTGTTGGGCAAGTCGTACTTGAATCAGCGGCGATATGAAGACGCATTGCCGCCACTCAATAAAGCGGCGGAGTTATCGCCTCAGGACGGAATCATCCAAAACAATCTTGGCCTGGCGTACTTTGGTCTGGAAAGATACGAGAAAGCGATTGAACACTTTCAAGCCGCAGTTCATTTAGAACCAAATCTGGGTGAGGCCCATACCGGACTGGGATCTGTTTATCTGAAACTCAGGAAATTTCGCGAAGCAAAGGCAGCCTTCCACAAGGCTCTGGCGGTTGAGCCGAAATTCACGGTCGCCCACATGAATCTCGCGCTCACGTGCCTCGAGCTCAATCAACGAGATTGCGCGCTCGAACAATATGGGATTCTCCAGGGACTCGATCCGGTTCTTGCAAGTAGTCTCTTTGAAAGAATCTACCGGAACCAGATTCTGCGAATCCCGCCAAAGTTACGAGCAAATAGGGGCGATGAGTTGAAGCTATAGAGCTTCTCTATAGACAGCGCTCCGAAACGTTCCGCCCTTCCGTGGAAACTTTTGTCGGGCGCATACGAGATTCGGGTGAATTCGAGAGATTTTGGTTCGCGAAAGGTCTATCAACGAATATCGATCGGCACGTAGGCGACGTCGCGTGCGCCTACGTATTCGGCGCGCGGACGAATCAGTTTATTGTCGGCGTATTGCTCGAGGATGTGGCCAGTCCAGCCACTGATTCGACTCACCGCGAAAATAGGCGTGAAGAGATCCAGCGGTATTCCCATCGAGTAGTAAGCTGACGCCGAATAAAAATCGACATTCGCGTAAAGGCCTTTCTCAGCCATCATCACTTCTTCAACTCGGCGGGACATCTCATGCCATTTGGTATCGCCTGCCTGCTCGCCCAACTCTCTTGAGAATTGTCGCAGGTGAGTGGCGCGGGGATCTTCAGTCTTGTACACCGCGTGACCGAAACCCATGATCTTGCGCTTCTCAGTGAGGGCTTTCTTGATAAAGTTGTCCACGTTGTCCAGAGAGCCGATTTCGAGGAGTGTCCTCATCACCGCTGTATTGGCGCCGCCGTGCAAAGGTCCCGAAAGAGCCGCGATGGCGCCGGTTACTCCAGCATAGATGGTGGCCAGCGTTCCAGCTATGACTCGCGCCGAAAATGTTGACGCATTCAATTCGTGATCGGCATGGAGAATCAGGCACTTGTCAAAGATGTCAGCGTCATGCCCGGAAGGCATTTCACCCCTGAGCATGTACAGAAAGTTCGTGGCGATGTTGTGTTCGGGTTTTGGCTCGACGGGTTCAAGTCCTTTTCGCAGCCGATCGCTATACGCCACGAGCGCTGGAAACTGCCCGGTCAATCTCGTAGCAGTTGCGAGCGCATTCGCTCTCGAAATGTCGCGCGCGGACTTGTCGTAAAACTCGAGCGCCGAGACCGCGGTTCTCAAAACATCGATGGGATCCGACTCGCGCGGAAAGCTACGCATGAGATCGATAATCTCGATCGGCAGCACGTAGTTTTGAACCAGCGAGTTTTTCAACTCCGCCAGTTCGGTCGCGGTTGGCAAGCGTTTGTGCCAAAGCAGAAAAACGACTTCCTCGAAAGTCGAGTAGCGAACCAGATCGTGAATGTTGTACCCCTGGTAAATGAGCTCGCCCTTCTCGCCGTTGACGTCCGACATTGAAGAGGTTGCCGCCGCTACGCCACGCAGTCCGGTAGATTGTCCGCCAGGTTTTGGCGCCGCGGCTTCCGTTGCTTTATCCATGCTTTGCGGTCCTTTGGAACAGTTTTGCTCGAAGATAACAGAGTGCTAAATAGGTGACAAGTGAGGGACTAGACGGGCGCTTCAGCAGAGGCGCTTAGAGTTCAATCTTCAGATTGCTTCGTCACAAAACCATAACCTGAAGGTTGAACTCTAAACGCCTGTTCTGCAAATGATGCGGTCGTCACGCTTTGCCTTGAGCAGTTTGGCCGCGGATTGATTCCTGGCTGCGATCTCGAGAAAGCCCGCGCTGCCCCACACTGCGAATAACTTGGATCTCTGAGCTTTGAAATTTGACATCTGAGATCTGAGGCCGGTCTGACCATCCTCCGCATAAAATTGCCTGAACTCACGAAACTCGCGTCCATTGATACGCAGGACGGCGCCACCATCGATCATTCGCTGAGTGATGTCGCTCTGCGTAAAGCTGGTGATGCAATTGCCGAAATGATCAATGTGAATCACCCGCCCTTCCCAATCACCATTCTTAAGCTTTAGTGGATTGAGAGACGCTAAGCGAACAGGATCCGTAATCGCGGCGCCAAATTTGGATGGTGGAGTTCCTTTAGAAAGTGCCGCAGCGACAGGCGCGAAGATATCTCGACCATGAAACGTGTTGCTAACTTGTCGACGGAAGTACTTCTTATTCTTTAGCTCGAATATCCGCGCATCGGGTTCCCTATCGAGAACATAACTAAAGATGCCATTGTCCGGTCCGACAAAGAACTGCTCGCGGGCGCACACCAGGATGGGTCGCCGCATAGAGCCCACGCCGGGATCGACGACGGCGACGTTGATGGAGCCCGCGGGAAATGATCCGTAGATCGCAAGCAGGTTGAACGCGGCACACTGGATGTCCTGCGCTGGAATGTCGTGCGTGATATCTACCAATTGCGCTGCCGGATTAATCGCCAGGATTACACCCTTCATGGCGCCGGCGAAGTAGTCACTCGTGCCGAAGTCAGTGAGCAAGGTGATGAGCTGGCCCGAGGATCGGGAACGTCGCTTTGAAGATAGTGACTTTGACACGCGTGAGTGGGAGCGCAGGCATCCCTGCCTGCTAACGTAGTGGCTACTCAATAAGATTGAAAGAGTACGCTACGACGGATGCTGTTGTTTCTTACGCAGGCATCCCTGCCTGCTAACGTAGTGGCTACTCAAGATTGAAAGAGTACGCTACGACGGATGCTGTTGTTTCTTACGCAGCCATCCCTGCCTGCTAACGTAGTGGCTACTCAATAAGATTGAAAGAGTACGCTACGACGGATGCTGTTGTTTCTTACGCAGGCAGGGATGCCTGCGCTCCCACTTCTCCGGACGGTGTGATTTCTAACCAGCCTTACGGCATGCTCGTGTCAGTTGTGGTGCGAATTCGCATCTTCTGTCCGCGAGCCAGGCGGACATCTTTTCCACGCGAGCTAAGCACACCAGCGGTACCGACCGAGCCGCCAATCGCAGCGCCAATCGCTGCGCCTTTACCTCCACCGGCGATTGCACCGATGATCGCGCCAATACCCGTCGCAGCTCCGACCTTCGAGATATCATCCTTGGTCGAATCAGTTCCCTTCACACCACCTTCGCGATCAACTTCACCGACGCCACTGCTACCCGCGTCCTGAAGAACTTCGATCACTTCGGCGTGCAGGTTGGTGGTGCGATTGTCGGGCATTCTCAGCTGTTCAAACGAAAGCTGCAATTGCGCAGTACCCTTCAGCTTTCCTGCGCGTTGAACATTCGTAACCCGACCGTCGATCACCGCGCCGGCGTATTCCCTCGGTTCGATTACGCGCGCCTGGAAACGATCGCCTCGTTGGCTGACGTCAGTTGAAAGTGAGCTATCCAGCTCCACCAAAAACGTCGTGTCGCGCGGTATCGAGAGATTTCCCGTTGACGCCACCGTTGTGTTGTCTGCGACGCCGGTGTTGCTTGTTGGAGTAGTCGTCGTCGAATCGACCGGAGTGTTTCCGTCACTACTGGAGTTTGCGTCACTAGCGGAGTTTGCGGATCCGCGTCGTTTGAAGCCTGAAGGAAGCGATGAATTGAAAGCCTTCTGTTCAAAGCCCGAGCCATAGCCGACTTCAAAACCCTGTTGATAACCGTCGCGGTAATCTTCAATTGGGCCCCACGCGTCAACATAGGCACGATCGGCGCGCTTGTAGTCTTCTTTACTGGCGTAATCGCGAGCCGAGCGTGATGACTGATCACTAAACCCTGCCTGATAACCATCCGAGTAACCCGTTCGATACCCTCGTTCAAGGGCTGTCGAACCCTGGTTCTGGACCGCGACTGAATGCGCGCTGGTTGGCGTAACGACCGCCCAGCTCGCAGCAGCAACAGCCACTAGTACAACTAAGAGGAACTTCATAATATTCATAGTCTTCATCTCCGGAGATGCATGCGTTAACGGCAAGGCCGTTGCGTCCGGGGACCCAACCACGTAGCGAGCAGATGCTATCACATTAACTTCGTTCAGCGACAAAGTTTATGTCCTTGACGGGTCCCTGGGTGCATCCTAGACTCGCTTAGCAATTTAACGAGCTGGATGCGGGTGCTTCTGGGAGAGTTTAAAAATATAGCCTCAAAAAGCGGCCAGTTCTGTCCGCCACCTCAGATGCCGAAAATTGACCTGTGGTTGGCATCGAGATTATTGACGAACAATGTTTTCAGTCCGAAAAGTCTATCTGGATCACAGTGCCACGACCCCGGTTGATAGCCGGGTGCTCGAGGCGATGCTCCCGTACTTAACTGAGAAGTTCGGAAATGCTTCCAGCGTCCACTATTTTGGGCAAGAGGCGCGGGCGGCAGTCGATAAAGCGCGCCGCTCGGTTGCTGCCTTAATTGGCGCGAAACCCAATGAAGTGGTCTTCACTTCCGGTGGCACTGAGGCGAACAATCTCGCCGTGCGCGGTCTCTGCGAAGCTGCCAAAAGTCACGGTCAACACATCATCACGTCACAGATCGAACATCCATCGGTACGCGGCGCCGTCGATGAATTGGAAAAACGCGGGTGGGAAGTCACGCGACTGCCCGTCTATAGCAGCGGAATTGTCCGCATTGAAGACGCGCGGGCAGCATTGCGACCGGATACGGTTTTGATAAGCGTCATGCTCGCCAATAACGAGATAGGCACGCTCCAGCCCGTGGGTGAAATTGGAAGGCTCGTACGCGACGAGCGGACTGCGGGACGACGACATCTGTGGCTTCATACTGACGCGGTCCAGGCGGCGGGAAGAATACCAATCAGTGTCGAAGATCTCGGCTGTGACCTGCTTTCCCTTTCAGCTCACAAAATGTACGCACCCAAGGGTAGCGGCGCGCTGTTCATCAAGCGTGGCCTCAGGATGATGAGTCAGATCGTGGGTGGACATCAGGAACGTGAACGACGCGCCGGCACGGAATCAGTTCATAACATTGTCGCTTTCGGAACTGCAGCGGAGTTGGCGCGACAAGAGTTGGCCCAGCGAGCTGATCACGCAGCAGCCTTGCGCAACAAATTTGAAGCAGAGGTCAAGGCTCGTATCGATGACATTGTCTTGAATGGCGACCCGAACGCGCGCTTGCCACACTTGTCGAATATTTCGTTTCGCTTCATTGAAGGCGAAGGACTGCTAATCAACCTGGACTTGCAGGGGGTGGCGGTCTCGACAGGCTCGGCGTGTTCGTCGGGAACGCTTGAACCTTCACCGGTGATTCGCGCGCTCGGCCATGATGATGAGTTGGCGCGAGGCTCGATTCGCTTCAGCTTCGGGAAAGACAATACGGAAGAAGACGTGGATTACGCTGTGGATGTGCTGCAACGCGCCGTGACTAATCTACGGCGGCTCTCACCGCTGGCTCGCAGCGGGAGCGCAGGCATCCTTGCCTGCTGACTCGGTGGCCACTCAGTAAGATTAAGCAAGAAGATTGAACGAGTACACAACCTTGGGTGCTGTTGTTTCTTAAGCAGGCAGGGATGCCTGCGCTCCTTAGGACTTTGCTGCGAAGCTCTTGCGAATGAGGTAAGACATCTTGATAAAGAATGTCCTGCTGTTACGCCGAAATCCTGGCACGATCTGCCGTGTGAACGGATTAGCTTCGTTGTAGTTCAAATCGTCGTTATAGCCGAGGTAGAAGGACGTGCCGGGGCTCGGAGTCCAGCCCGCGAGAAACTGCGCCCTCACTCTGGAACTCAACGTGTTGTAATCCACGATCGCTCGAGCAAAAGTCGCGCGCGTGAACTGATACGTGCCGCGGAAAGTCAAAATGTTGACGTCGTATGCGGTCAGGTGAGTATCTTTGCGAACGAGCCTTTGCTTCACCAGATTCAACGACATACGCAATTCGTTAGTCGGCTGGTAAGTCACGCCTCCGGTCAATTCAAACAAGTTTCCTGCTCCTGGATCCAGCAGCGCCTTGCAGACTGGGGGTGTGGGAGTTCCGTTGCACAACCCGGCCGCTGTCGCTTCCGCCGCGGCAAGTGCCGAGGGACTGACACGCGGGTATTTTCGCCCGCCACCGAAGTCCAGATCGAGGTGATTGACGCGCAAGACCCCGCGAGCATTGAATTGAATCTTTTTGCTCCACTGCGAACTTCCGGCGATGAAGAAGTGGTTTTTGCGTACTGAGCGCTCGTCGTCGGGACCGTAAAAAGTACCCGCGCGCGTAGCCGATCGCTTCGGTCCAAACTCTTCTTCAAGGATGCGCTCGTACGCAGGTTCCCAGGCCAAACTGAAGTACGAATTACGGGGCAGCCGCCACTCAACGTAGAACTCACTCTCCCAGTTTTGAATTCGCCCCTGGAAGTCATAGCCAATCCAGCTGAAGTTATGAACGTGGCGGCTGATGATCGTTTTCTTCGGTTTCGGATCGCTGTTATGACGGACATAAAAACTGTTGAAGTTGGTATTCGTGCGGCCAAAGAACCCAACATCAGCACGATAGTCTTTGGTGAAGCCTTCTCCGTATAATTCCCAGCCAAAGTTGCGACCAGCAACGTTGTAATCCACGGAATAGCTCATCCCGTTGCCGGTGCGGTATGAAGTCTTGTCTTGTTCAGGATCAAAAAAGAAATTGCGCGAAGTAGTGCCAAGTATCTGAAAAAAAGCCGTCGTTTTCTTATCAAAACGAAAACGCCCGTCAACGCCACCGAGCTGGTTATGTTTCTCAATGAAGTTGTAAGTCGTAGCCAGCATGCCGATGGTGTTCTCGCCTTTACCGATGTCGCGCTTCAACCGCAACACACCCACGTAAGCATTCTTGTCAAGAATGCCTTCGTTCCGGCATGGGTCTGTCGTATTAAGCAAGCGTCGCCTATCAAGACAAGAGAAGAGGGCGCCACGGTCGTCTGCGCTCAGATTGCCTGGGCCATTGTCACTGGCAAGCATCAGCCCAAACGTATTTCTGCCTTGCTTCCCGGACAGCTTTACCGCCACGTCGGGATCGACGATCGCGCGGGTGTGCACTGCCTGGATTGGAGTGCGAAAGATATCGATGCCTTCCAGGAAAAATGGCCGTTTCTCAGAGAAGAAGATTGGAAAGCGCTGATTCGTCGTAACCACCAGCTGATCGGCTTCGACTTGAGCGAAGTCAGGATTGATCGCGAGGTCGAGAGTGAGCGCGGAGCTGGGCGTGAACTTTGCCGTCAGACCGGGATCGAACTTAATAGGCTCGTTCACCATCCGACCCGCGTCGGTCACACCCACAGGAGGTGAAAACGAACGAACAAACCTGCCACTTTCGGAAAGCGTCAGACTTGGAATCAACTCGAGTGTGCGTTCCTGCGCGATGCCCTCGAGCCCGGTGAGGTGTCCTGCCTGAACCAGGTTACTGGAGACGCCACGTGAAAAAGGCATCCATGAATCAAGCTCGCGGTTGAATCGTTGAATGCGACGAAAGAAGTGCGCCCCCCAAAGTTTTCCCTTGCCCGCCTCGTAACGTAGTGACTTGAAAGGAATCGCGATCTCGACGACGTATCCGTCAGGGTTGATTACTCCTTTTGATTCGAAGAGCAGGTCAACGCTGAAGTCTTCACCTCGACCTTCGGTGAGAACACCATCGCCCTGAATGCCGAGCGGGTTGAAAAACATCTCAAAAGCTTTTCGTTGATCATTAAAGGTATCAATATAAAAGCCGACGTAATCGTCACTAAAAATGTTGTCGCGTTTCGCAACGGTCGAACGAATCTTGTCCGGTTCATCGTAGGCCTTGAAGGCTATGTAAAGAAACTTCGGATCGTAGCCAACCAGGACTTCGGTCGGTTTGGAAGGCTCGGTATTGTCGCCGGGATCTATCTGATAAAAATCTTTGAGTACCGCGGCCCTGGTCCAGACCTCTTCATCGAGCTTGCCATCGATTACGGGGGCCTTGTCGAATTTCACGACGACTACTGGGCTGGCTTTTTCTGGTGGCAACGCTACGCCGGATTTCGTCGGTGCGGGGGCAGGCGGATTGACCGGCAATGGAGTTCCTGACGCGACGGGTGATGACGAGGCGGCGGGACTGCTCGTGGCCTTGGCTGCGTCTTTTGTACCGGGAGGCACCAATGGCGTAGCCGACTGCGCGATTGCAGAGCCCGTGATGCTTAGGATGATTGCAAAAACGCCTGGGATGCTGTTGAGGCAGAAACCAAGCCGACGCCTGTGAATTGAAATATGAGACAAGACCCGAACCTCGTACTTTTTTGGTTTTCGACTTGCGCTGGTGCAGTCAGCTGTAAGTTACACGCGCGTGATAAGCCTGACCGCACTAGTAAGTGATGTTTGCTTTGTTTTGGTTGCGATTATTTCTGTCCACCCGTCTTTAGCAACATAGCGCCGTTTTTGCCGGCGCTATGTCTTAGACGCTTCAGTATTGCTAAAGCTTCCCGACAGTCATTCGTGAGATCGAATGATCACGTGACCGTCACCGGTGCTCAGCGTGAAGACCTTACCGCCCTTCCCTATTTTCCAACGCTTCACACGCGCCGAGGAGCCGGTCTCTTCAGAAATACTCAAGCCTTCATTGCTTACTTCTTCAGCATTAGTTTCGACGACAAAGTTTGAGTCAGAGGGAACACCTAAGACGATCGATCCGTCACCAGTCTTCGCTTGCACGCTGGTGAAATTGCCTTCCAACGTGATCGAGCCATCGCCCGTCTGCGCGTCAACTGCGCCGCTGAAACTCGAGATGCGAATCCTTCCATCATTGGTTCGTGCCTGGAGATTGCCTTGTCCTCCGTCAATCTCGACCGCGCCATCGGCAGTCTTGGCAACTAACTGCCCCGACACACCCTGCACCGAGATTCGCCCGTCTTCCGACGACAGCTGAAGATTTGAATTACGCGGAACATAAATCTCGAGCGCAGCCGATCCATCCTCGTTCTCTTTCGAGCGGGCAATGATTGAGATTTCAGAACCCTGCTGCGTGGCATCAATGATGATGTCTTTGAGGGTTTCTTCGTGATTCGCGCGCTTGATAGCGGTATACGAAACCTCGGGCTTGTCCCACGCGCGAATAGTTACCGAGCCGTCATAAGTGCTGATCTTTACATTGGGAGTGCCGCTGACAGGAAAACTCTTCGATTCGCGATCGACAAACCTGCCCCAATCATAATTCTTGCCGTATTCTTCACGGCCGTTGCGAACTTCCTGCCGGATTTGATCGCGCATCGCGCGCTGTATGTCTCGCTGAATTTGCTGTTGAGCGCGCGCTACTTCGCGTTGAGATTCGCGAATTGAACGTTCGATCTCTCGCTGGGCGTCCCGTTGTGCGTCGCGAGTAATACGCTGCGACTCTGTTTGTTGACGGGCCGCTTCGCGCGCGTCCTCCGCAGCCTGTCGGATCTGCTCGTTAATCGCCCGCGAGCTGACTACGGAACGTTCATATTTGGTTGTGTCTTTCTCAGCCAGCAGATTTGTGACTGGACTGACGGTCTTTCCATCAGCAGCGTGCTTGATAGTGATGCGGCCATTAACGTTGCCGAGCTTGATGCGCGTGCCGCCATTTCCAATCTGACCATTCAGTTCGTGACCCACATACTCACCGTGGACCACGGGAAGACCAAAGTCATTAGTGATGCCGCCATGAACCGTGCCGGCGCGCACCTGCGCATTGGCATCTGAGGGAATGATGATAGTGACGTTCCCGTTTACTGAGCTGAGATTGACGGGCTTGGTACTCTCCAGTCGATTCAGCGTCGCTTCAAGGGTGCCGTTGATAGTCGATAGCCGCACATCTCCGGACAACGAGCGCGCCTTCACATAACCATTGATAGAAGACGCCTTCACGTCACCTTCTGAGCCATCGATGTCGAGAGCTCCATTAATCAGTTCAATCGAGTCCAGCCGCGCGCGCCGCGGAACTGTCAATGAGTATTCAACTGTCGCCGGGTTGTTGAACCTGCGATTTTCGTCATCAGTAAAAGTCTGATCTCGGTCCGGATAGTCAGTTCGAATCCTAACGCTGTCACCGGTGGAGTTGATTACGATCTTTGCTTCGTCGAGTCGCTCGCGACGATTGGCTTTCTTCACGGCATCGACTTTGACTTCGTTTTGGTCCCAGACTGCGATGCGTACGCCGCCATTAATATTCTCCAGGCTAACTCGCCCGTTCGCTGACAATTGATAGGTTTGATGAAATTCCTCGCGAACCTCATCGCCGCTGCCTTTTTGCGGATCCGCCAAATCAGTGGCTTGCGGACCGTGCACGGGATCCTGAAATGCGGCGCGTCCTTGCCCGCCAGCCAGTGTCGCCAGCGCGACCATAAAAATGAATGCTGTTATTAAAGTTCTCTTCATCTGTTTCGTTTCCTTAATGATGTCCGACGAGCTTCAGCTTGTCGTCATTCATAATCTTACTCAGTTTCGTATGACTCGATTAGCCAACCCGCCTCAGTCGAATGCTTCCATTCAGTGTCTTGAGCACCAGGTCGCGCCCGCCTTCGCCGATTGTTCCATTCATATGCTTGCGACTGACCCGGCCCAATACTCTCAAAGGAAAATCTGACGCGATTTCACCGTTGAAAGTCTCCGCATTAATTCTCGTGCTCAGTGAAGGAGGAAGATCAAGGTCGATGCCGCCGTTCACAGTTTTGAATTCGACCGCATCAGTCCAATCTGCCTTACCCATCCGGGCTGTGATTTCACCGTTCACTGTTTTAGCGCGCGCATAGCCCTTTGTAGAAATATCGATGCTGCCGTTTACGGTGTGCGAATCAACATTTCCACCAAGAGACCTGGCGCTAATCTCACCGTTAATGGTGCGACCGATGAATGCAACGCCAGCCGGCACCTTGACTTTGAAATCTACTGTGACGTCGTTGTGAAGCGCGTTGAACGTCGTAGAAGGTTCCTGCCTCTGCTTCGTTGAGCTGTTGATGGACCAACTTCGCCCGGGCTCGCAGGAATTTATTCTATCGCCGTACTCGTTTGGATACACCGCGCAAATCGTAACACCCGACGCGTGTGGCACTACCTTGATCTCGACATCGGCAGGATTGCTGCGATGAGCTTTCTTGAAAGCGAAGACTTCAATTTCACTACTTCGCGCCGGCTCCGCTGTAATCCCGCCGTTGATACCTTTTATCTCTAACGCCTGGCCATCCTGGACCTGGCCCACCCAATGAAACTCCTCTGTCTTTTCCGCCAGGACTTCCGGACAGCTGCTCGATACCGGATCGACTTCACTCGCATACACAGTCGAGCCTTGCATCACCGACGCGGTCATAGAATGAATGCGACGAGTAACACTTTGCAGCCGATCGAGATCTTTCACCGCGCTCGAGAGTAAAGCGAAAGCCAGCAGCAGAACGAATATCCCGTTCTGTGCCGACCGCGGAGCTTTTTGAGATGTCCTTTCGTTAGCCATGATCCTAACTTCCTTCCCTGTTTCCTTGTTTCCCCGGGTCGAGGTCGGTCTCCCCTTGGTACTACTGCTACCGACCTCGACCCGGTCTGCGTTGCTCTACTACCAAAACACCGGCCTATTTGGGTTTGTGGCAAATAAAATCAGATAGATCAGGGAAATATTGTGAGGGATTTCTGTCTAATGTTTTGTTCTTTGTACTTGGTCCTTGGTCCTTTGTAGCTATTTTTCCGGCGCGCACTCTTTTTTCCATTGAGGAACGAGTCAACTCGACAAATCGTCAAGCACAAAGAACAAAGCTCCAAGCTCCAAGAACAAATACCAAAGATCAAAGAACCCAATCTCGGCCAAAATGTTCGGAGATTACTGCTTCTGGAGATGGATGGTGCCGGAAAAAGAGGAGAGCTCAAGCTTGGCATCGCCGCTGCCGTGAATGCCCTCGAGCCGGCGCAGTGAAAGCGCGGAAAGATCAACCACGACGGTGCCCTTTTTAGTTTTTATCTTGGTGACAACATCGGGGTTAACTTCCACAACTACTGGAGCTGGCACTACCGGTTCCGAGGAAGACGCACCAGGTGCTGGCTTGGGCGCGGGCGCCGGAGTTACAACTGGAGCCGGCTTTGCATTTGTTTGACTCAAGACCGTGATCGGAAAGTCAGTGATAATCTCAGCTTGCTGGGAATATCTTGCACTAAGTTGGAATGAAGAATTCTCCGGTATTGTCAGAGTCATATCACCTGACATGGTCCGAAAATTATAGCGGCCGCCCGCAGCCAAGGGCCCGGATACACAAAGTCCGCCGTTCAAGGTGTTGGCCGTCAAATGGGCGTGCGTAATGTGATCAAGAGTGATATCGCCGCCGAGACTCTTGGCATCGAAAGTGTCACTCGATTCAGCAGGCTTCACGTCCGCCGCATCAATTGTTCCACTCGCAGAGTGAAGTGAAATGCGCCCTTGTGAATCTCTTAAGGAGATGCCGCCGCCGATCGTAGCCGCCTCAACTATCTTGGAAGCGCGCTCGATAGTTACATCACCATTTTGCGTTTGTACGTAAACCACCGCTACGTCGGACACTTCGATATCGCTGTCACGAGTTTGTAGCTGAACAGTCGCGCCCTGAGGCACACTTAACACCAAATCGCTATAGGCCTCACAAGGGTCACCAGAACTCGCACCGGATTCTTTATCTGTCACTCGCACTTCCATTTTCGTCGGGGGACCAGCTCCAGCGTCTTTCCGCCTTAACACAATATCGGCGGCTTCAGACGAGCGCGCTTGTACTTCGTTTCGATCCCACCCCTTAACCGTAATGCTCCCTGACGAAATACAGACGGACACAGATACCTGACTATCGGCGGGTGATTTTCTGTCAACCTTCTGTCCGCGACGCCTTTCGTCTCGTTTGGTGTCGGCTTTTCGCGGATAACCCAACGCTACCGCAGACATGAACAGCAGGGTGAGAAGGATTAGAGTAGTTCGCACTTTCATTACTGCTTGAAACCTGATCCCTTTCACTGCTGCCGATTGGGAAGCCGCGCATCGGCTACCTGATTCAGCAAATCTACTTTGGTCTGATAAGCCGCGTACATAAACTCAGCCGCATCAGGATCGTTCGGATTGCTCTTGGCCGCATTTCGCGTAGCCGCAATCGCGCGATCAACCATCGCGAGGTTCCGCTCATATTCAGACTGGAGCGCGGGCCTCATCGGCTTGTTGCGACTGGATTTGATCGATGAATCGAGCGCGGCAATTGTCTTCAGATAACCCCGCTCGCCTGGAAGCAACTTCACGTTGGAAGCTAAGCCTCGATCCTCTTCAGCACGATTCGCCGGCTTGGGACTATATTTGGCTTGTACATAGCGCGGCGGGTTTGGTTTTGAAACTGGAAGGCGATCAACGTTCGGTTTCACATCCATCGTTCCCGTCGAAACAATTGGGCCCGGCGCCGGTGTCGCTATAGTCTTTGGAGGTTGACTACCTGAAGCGGTGAATTTATTGGGTTGAGGCGTACGAGACCGCCATGAGATGAACGCGAATGTGATCGCCACCAGGATAACTGCGGCAACGCCGGCGTACGCAAACGCGCGCTGCGGCGAGACTGCAAACAACTCCGCCACCGCGTCCCACCAACGGCGAGCCAATGGCGCTGAATGTTCGACAGTCAGGATTGGGCGAGGAGGATTCAACAAACTACGCTCAGCAACCGCTGCATCGATGCGAGCGCGCAGTCGTTCAGTCGGCACGCTCATCGCGAATTCCGGTTCGAGAGCCTCCGACAGGATCAGGCTCTCGGCTTCCAACTCGCGTGCTTCCCGTTTGCACGTCAGGCAAGCCGTCAGATGTGAGCTGACTTTCTCCATCATGTCGATGGAAAGCTCGCCATCAAAATAACTTTGAAGTGTACCTTCGTCTAAACAGTCTTTCATCGAACTCCTCCGATCTTGCCGTAAACCCTTGCAAATTGCTTTCTCCCTCTCGCTACCAGGCTGCCCACGTTCGTCTCTTTCAAAGACAGCGTCTCGGCAATTTCCCGATACGAGAGTCCCTGTTGCTTGAGCATCAGGCAACTGCGCATCGGTTCCTTGATTTTATCGAGCGCTCGACGAGCTTCCTCAATTTCGAGGCGTCGCTCATAGTCCATTTCGGGGGCCGTCCAGCCTTCGCCATAGGCTTCCTGCGAGTAGACAGTGTCACGTGCCATCGATCGGCTTTGTCCGCGGATCGTGTTACGCGCCACATTCAGAGCCACCCGCAGTAACCAGGGGCGAAGCAGTTCGTCACCCGGTGTCGAGTCCTGGTTTCGATACAGTCTGAGAAAGACCTCTTGCGTTACGTCTTCAGCTAAGGCGGCATCGCGCAATACGGCGCGAGCCGTCCTGAATACGGCACGGTGGTGGAGCGTAAACGCCTCGTCAAAACTGAGCGAAGACGCCACAGTCGCGATTTGATCAGGCATTGAGTCGACTAGGGCTCTAGCTTGTCCGCTCATTCACTCACCGCTCTCTCAGTGGTATTAACACCATAAAAGCCCCTTCTGTGGCAAGTTTGTTTGCGGTAACGAGGTCAGAACCGCGAGCCGTAGCGACCGGGTCTTGGCTGACTCTGACTGGGAAACTGGAGTTGCTGGGGCTTCAGCTTGCTGTGCAAATCAGGCCACTACCGCTTTCTTTTCAGGTATTGTAGGCTGAAAGCGCAGTGACAATTCAACACTCACAGTCGAGCTTGAACGATCAGTCAGGACGAAATGTTCGGGGCTACGACGTCAGAAGCTGAGGTAATCATTGGCTGAAACCACTCAGATGGCGACTGAAGCTCTACAAAATAGCGCTTTCATGCGTGCCTGCCGCCGCGAACCAGCCCCGTACACACCCGTGTGGCTGATGCGTCAGGCTGGTCGTTATATGAAGGAATACCGGGAGATTCGTGAACGCGTTGGGTTTCTGGAGCTTTGCAAGAATCCAGAACTTGCTGCCGAAGTCACTGTCACGGCCGTCCAAAGGCTCGGAGTGGATGCCGCAATTATTTTTGCTGATATTCTTTTGATCCTGGAGCCGCTTGGTGCCCAACTCGAGTTCGCCAAAGGCGACGGGCCTGTGATTCATAATCCGGTTCGAACCGCTGCGGATGTCGACAATCTGCGCGAACTTGAAGATCCCGGCGCGCTTCAGTTCGTTTTCGAAGCCATTCGCCAAACTCGGGCCTCTCTGCCGGTGGATATTCCGTTGATTGGGTTTTGTGGAGCCCCTTTCACGCTGGCCTCATACATAATTGAAGGCGGCGGCTCGCGAAACTATGTTCATACCAAGCAGCTCATGTATGACGACAAAGGCGCCTGGGATGCATTGCTGTCGATCATTTCTCGCGCTCTGGTCAAATATCTGAATGCGCAGATAGATGCTGGCGCTCAGGCGGTGCAACTGTTCGACTCGTGGGCCGGCTGCCTTAGTCCGGATGACTACCGAACTTACGTTCTGCCCCATACACAAAGCGTGATTAGAAACGTGCGTGCTAACGTCCCAGTTATTCACTTCGGAACCGGCACAGCTGCGTTGCTGGAATTAATGCGCGAGGTAGGCGGCGATGTAATTGGAGTTGATTGGCGAGTGCGGCTTGATGAGGCTTGGTCGAGGGTCGGCCACGACGTTGCGGTGATGGGTAACCTGGATCCGGTGGCGCTGTTTGCGAGTCAGGATCACATTCGAGCTGAGGCTCGTCGGATTCTTGACTATGCCGCCGGCCGCCCCGGACATATCTTCAATCTCGGCCACGGGATCTTGCCCGGCACACCAGTAGAGAATGTGATTGAGTTGGTTGAATTTGTTCGCACTGCGAAGTAGCGCAGACTTCAGTCTGTGTTCAACTGATCGAGCTCTCGCCAACGGAGGCAGGTCCACTCTATTGACGATTAAGTCATGAGCGACAACATCTTTTTCTATCGACGAAACCTTCCTCACTGGCATCCACCCGGAAAACCTATCTTCGTAACCTGGCGATTAAAGGGTTCGCTTCCGCAAACTGCGATCAATCGCCTGCGTCGAACTCATCAACTATTGCAGCGTGAGGCTAATCGACGGAATTGTTCAGTTGAGGAATTGAATATACGAATTAACAAGAAGCTCTTCGCGATGTTAGATGAAGTCCTGGATCGAGCTGAGCACGGACCCACCTGGCTTAGGCAACCAAAGATTGCTGACATGATCCAGAATGCTTTACTCGTAATTTATGCTCATCTCTATCGCCTCTGGGCGTATGTGGTGATGCCGAATCACGTTCACGTTCTCTTGAAAGGAAAGCAAAGCTGGCATCCAATGTTGCTGATCCTGAAGAGTTCGTGTCGCTTAGAGAGATTACCAAAGCTCTTAAGGGTTACACGGCGAGAGAGGCTAACAAAGTTCTTAATCGGACAGGTCAAACTTTTTGGCAGACTGAATCATTTGACCATTGGCCTCGCGATGCAGACGAATTCTTTCGGATTGTGAAATACATTGAAGACAATCCCGTTAAGGCTGGCTTGGTTGTTTTTGCTGAGGATTGGCCATGGTCCTCTGCTGCCGAAAGAAGGCGACGCGGTTGGAAAGAAGTAAAAGCGCTTACGTAGTGGAGTTGAATCCTCGGGCGCCTTTCTAGCGTGAGTGGCGTGATGTCAGGCAAGGAGAATTTGGTTTCGCCGAAAACAGACTGAAGTCCGTTCTACTATGTACGACGCAATCTTGATCGTGTCTTTTGGGGGGCCGGAAGGGATGGATGACGTGATTCCCTTCCTTGAGAATGTCCTGCGGGGGCGGAATGTGCCGCGTGAGCGAATGCTGCAGGTGGCAAAACATTACGAATTGTTCGGCGGTGTCAGTCCCATCAACGAACAGAACCGGAAACTAATCAACGCGCTGAAGCTCGAGCTTGAAAAGAACGGACCGCAACTCCCAATCTACTGGGGCAATCGAAATTGGCATCCGCTGCTCGTCGACACGCTACAGCAGATGGCGAAAGACGGAATCAGGAATGCACTCGCATTCGTGACCTCGGCCTACAGTTCTTACTCGAGCTGTCGCCAGTATCTCGAAGACATCGCGCGGGCACGAGAAGCAGTCGGTCCGAACGCGCCGCGAATTCAAAAGATTCCAGCTTTCTACAATCACCCGGGATTTATTGAAGCGAACGCTGCGAATCTCAACGACGCGCTAAATCGAATTCCGGAGGAACGTAGACAGGAGGTGCAAGTCGCCTTCACTGCCCACAGCATTCCCAAGTCAATGGCGGACAACAGCAAATATGAATCGCAGCTTCTCGAAGCAAGTCGACTTGTAGCTGAAGCTGCGAATCACCCCCATTGGCGTTTGGTGTTTCAAAGCCGAAGCGGTCCACCAACACAACCATGGCTCGAGCCAGACGTCTGCGATTACTTGAAAGAGCTGAAACCAGGCAGCACGACCGACGTTGTGATTGCGCCGATTGGGTTTGTTTCGGATCACATGGAAGTTGTTTATGATCTCGACACTAAGGCGCGGAAAGCTTGCGAAGAACTCGGATTGAATATGGTACGAGCGAGTACGGCAGGAACTCACCCAGCATTTGTCGGCATGATCAGAGAATTGATTAATGAAAGAATGAGCAGCGAGCGAGAATCGTGCGTTGAAGGGTGTTGTCCAAAAGGAGAGCTTATGAAACCGGCGGGTGCAAGCGATCCTTCCAGACCTTGAGCTGATCAATGCAGCCTCTGAAAGCGACGCTTGAAAGCCTTCGATCGAACTGGTCGGCGCGACTTGAATAATCTCGAGGTCAGGAAGGGTCGCTTGCGCCCACCTCAATTAGCCCAGCCATGCAAGATCAAAGCAAACCAAAACGCGTTGTAATTATCGGTGGCGGTATCACCGGCCTTGCAGCGGCTTACAAACTCCTCGAATTACAAAAGCAGAGCGGCCAGCAGCTCGATCTCACCATCCTTGAATCCAGTCCACGCCTGGGTGGCGCTCTCAAAACTGAGGAACGCGACGGTTTCCTCCTCGAAGGTGGCGCCGACTCATTCATCTCCGAAAAGCCCCAGGCAATCAATCTCGCCAAGCGACTCGGCATCGAATCGCGTCTAATCGAAACCAACCAGCAGCATCGTCGCAGCTTCATCGTTCGCAAAGGAAAACTTCTGCCGGTCCCGGAAGGCTTTCAATTAATGGCGCCGTCACGCTTGTGGCCCTTCGTTACCACCAACATCTTCAGCTGGCGAGGAAAAGCTCGGATGGCGCTGGATCTTTTCATTCAACGCCGCCACAACCTAAACGGCGGTGACGATGAGAGCCTGGCAAACTTTGTGAGAAGGCGTTTGGGCAATGAAGCTTTTGAGCGCATGGCGCAGCCAATGATTGGAGGAATCTACACCGCCGATCCTGAAAGACTCAGCCTACGCGCCACCTTGCCCCGCTTTCTCGAAATGGAACGAGAACATCGCAGCGTTATTCGCGCAATGTGGCGCGCGCGCCGACAGAGCAAGCAAACAGCGAGCGGTGTGAGCGGTGCTCGCTACAGTCTCTTCTTATCGTTCGATCGAGGCCTGCAGGTTTTGGTTAATGAGCTGGCAGCTCACGTTAGTAACTTCACGCGTCTCGACTGCAAAGTCCAGTCTCTTCGACGAGAAGACAACGAATGGATCATCGAGCTTAGCGACAAATCTCGAATCAAAGCCGATGCGGTTTGCCTCGCTGTCCCCGCGTACGTTGCCGCTTCTTTGCTCAAAAATGCCGATGCGGAGTTGGCGGCGTTACTTAACCAGATTCCCTTCGCGTCTACCGCGACGATCAATCTCGGTTTTCGGCGCGCTGATGTGCCGCATCCCCTTGACGGCTTCGGATTCGTGGTGCCGTTCATCGAGAACAAATCGATCCTGGCTTGCACTTTCAGCAGTATGAAGTTTCCAAACCGCGCGCTCGTTGATCACGTTTTGCTGCGCGCGTTCGTCGGTGGGGCACTGCAACCAGAGCTATTTGAATTAGCCGAGCCGGAATTAATCTTGCGCGCCCGAAAGGATCTGAAAGACCTGCTTGGCATAACCGCGCCGCCGCTAATTACAAAAGTCGAGAAGTGGAAAAACTCAATGCCTCAATATTACGTGGGCCATCTGGACCTCGTTTCACAAATCAGAAAGCTCGTGGCCTCGCAACCTGGCCTGGAACTGGCGGGTAACTCCTACGACGGCACCGGAATTCCCGACTGCATTCGCAGCGGCGAAGCTGCTGCTGAGAAACTTGTACTGCAGGCTGCCAGCCTGCAGATGACACGATAACGACTCTACTTTTTTGGAATGAACAGATCCGCTTTTCACGCTCAACAGGCTGGCAGCCTGTTGTACAATGGGCCCGATGCACGCAGTACGATACGTCGTGCCGAGATTCACTGGTTCGAAGCGCATGGAATCGGAAAGCGACTTCTGAGAATCAAACGCTATCTCGATTAAGTTATGGTTAAAGACAATGAAGCTTCGAGATTTGCAGTCTGCATTCACGCGGACGATGGCGCCTTGTTAACTCCACGGAGAATTTACTCCGTCCTGCCCGACGCTAACGCCGCGCGCTCGAATTACATTCGCGTAATTGACGACGAAGGCGAGGATTATCTTTATCCCGCCGACTACTTTCTTTTTATTGAACTACCCATGGAGGTAGAACGCGCGCTCCTGCAAGTCTGATCGTCTGACCAACAGATGCCCGGGATTCTTTTAACGAGATTCAGATAAGGATTAATGGAAGGCGCACCACAACAAAGTCACATCGAAACTGAGCAGCTACTCCGGCAGATGAATGACGAATGGGTGAAGGCTCTGGTACGCCGCGATTCTGCAACGCTCGACCGCATCATGGCTGACGATTTCGTCTTCATCTATCCGATGGAGGGGGACGACAAGAAAACGTTCATCGACGATGTAGTGGCTGGTGGATTGAATGTGCAACAACTCACGCGAGCAAACGTGACCGTGCGCATTTGGGGACACACGGCGGTGCTGAGCGCGCTCGACACAGCAACCTGGTTTTATCAAGGTCGCGACTTTTCAGGCCAGTACAAGATCGTTCACATCTACGCTAATCGTGATGAAGAGTGGAAACTCGTAGCCGTCCAGGCTTGTCCGATCACTTAACACCCTCGCGTCGATCCACAAGACCGTCAACCCACGCATCGTTAGTTAGCCGCAGTGGAAGGAACGCTTCGCGCGGAGCCGTAGTCTCCACGTGCATGTTGTCGTCAGTGTTTATGACCGCTCCCGCGATTGCCGGCGCCAATTTTGTTTCGTCGCACACAAACCAGGTGCGCACAGCACTGTCGCTCTTGATGTTGACGCGAGCGAGCTCGGCCGCAGTACGCGGATCGCGCATCCGCTCAGCGATACGATCCAACGTCAGTTGTGTCTGGCTGCCGACCAGAATCAAATCTTTCCCTTTCGCATCGCCTCCCACCCGAAAGACCATCACGCGCGGAAACACTTTGTGGAAGGTCGCCAACACTGAACGAAGATTCTCGTTGGAAAGCTGGTAGACCTGCAGCCATTGCACAAACACGCCGTCTCTATTCAAACGCTGCCGACCCAACTGAAAGAACTCCTCCGTGAACAAGTTGGCAACACCCGGCACCCAGGGATGACTGGGTTCACTCATAATTAAGTCGTACTGCGCCGGATTTCCGCGCAGATAAGTGCGCGCATCGTCAATGACGAGATGCAGACGCGGATCTTTGAGTGGTTGATTGTTAACGTGATCGAAGTAGTGAGAAGCTTTGACAGTAGCCGGCTCGAGCTCAACACAAGTAACGGACTCAATTGGAGACTGCAGTATCGCTCCGGCACTGACTCCCGACGCGAAACCTACAATCAATCCATTTCTGATCGAGGGAGCCAGCAAAAGTGGAATCTGCGCCAGCATCACCTGTGTAGACATGTCTTCGCCGTCAGAAGCATTCGTGCGTCCGTTGATCGCAAGTGACGTGGTGCCCCAGTCACGCCGCACCGTGACGGTCGAGGTTGGGCCCTCTTCATAAAGGAGCAAATCGTGTTGCTGCGGTCCCGTGCGAGTTGGTTCCTTTTCCGTCGAGGCCTCGCGCGACTTTGCCAGTACACGGACCAAACTGTCGTAAGCACCAATCGAAAGCTCGGCCAGGTTCAGTCGCGGGGCGGCGATGAAAGTTACGATTACGACAACGACGGTAGCACCGGCCACCAGCGCCCGAAATAGATCTCGATCCCTGGCGGTCTGTCTTCCGGAAAAGGCGAGCCCTCCGAGCGCAAAGGAAAAAGCAGCGGCAACACAAACAGTGAAGCGGGTGCTCATGAGAGGTATTAATACGAAGCCAGCCAGGAACGCTCCCGCGATGGCGCCGACAGTGTTGATAGCGTAACTGCGACCAACGTAAGCAACCGAGGCTTCTGAGCTCTTTCGCCCGGCCCATACGAGGACCAGCGGCATGACCGTTCCCATCAGATACGCTGGAAACAAGATCAACAACGAGGCGCACGCAATCTGAAGAATGAGTAGGCCACCCCAACTTGAGACATTTGACTTGAGTCCGAAGTTAACCAGCAGCCACGGCATTTGATTCGTAACCCACAAGCTCAGCAGCAAAGCCACGCCTGTGCCTAACTCGACTTTGAAGAGCGTGCTGCGCAAGTCTTTCGTCCTCGGCTTACGACCAATTTCATAAGCTCCAAGTGAAAGTCCAATCAGAAAGAGCGCGACGACGATGCTGAAAGCGTAGGTGCTCGAGCCGATTACCATCGTCAACACTCGAGTCCAGGCTACCTGCGTACTGATCGTGACGAAACCTGAGACGAAAGCGGCTGCTAGCCAAAACGCGCTGGAGTCGTGGCTAGGATTAATAACCTCACTAATCGAAGCTCCCGACTCAGAAACCTTCTGCTCAAGACTTCCCCGGTCCAGCAGCACCGCAACCAGGCCGATGGCGATATTCGTTAGCGCGGCTACGACAATCGTCTTGAACAATCCCAGACGCGGAAGAAGAAAGAACCCGGCCAGTATCGTTCCAAAAATTGCTCCCCCAAGATTGCACGTGTACAGACGCGTCACTGAAGTCGAAGTGAATGCTTTTGTGCGCACCAGGACCGCTGAAAGGATCGGCAGCGTGGCGCCCATCAACATAGTTGGAACCAGCAACGTCACGCCCGATAGCACAAAACGCCAAAGACTAAAAATGAAAGGGTTGGGATGGGCCTGTTGCCAAAGCAACGCGTAGAGGTGATCGACCAGCCGGAACAACCATGGAACCATCAGAGCGTAGAGAGCGACTGCGATCTCGATGAAGCCGTAAACTCTCAATGGATGTTTGAGACGCGATGCGACTCGGCCTGCCAGAGCGCTTCCCAATGCCAGCCCACCCATAAAAGATGCGAGCACAGTACTAACTGCGAGCGTGGTAGCGCCAAAAACTAATCCGAGCATCCGGGCCCACAACACTTCATAAATCAATCCCGTCATGCCGGACAGAACAAAGCAGAGCGCCACAGCCTTCGCTCGCGCTCGGGAGTATTGAGCTGATTCGCTCGAGTGAGGCTGCGCAGAAGTTTTCTGATCGATCATCAATCCTCAAAACCAACCGTTCATTTTCCTACAAATAGATGACGTGCGAGTTTCGCCAAACGCGCGCCGGTATCGAACCTGGTGTCGCCGCGGTAACCAGAATGCCAAAATCTCCGGCGGCAGCAGGCTCGTGTTCTCCTTCAAAATCGTGAACGTGATTAACGAAAGCTCGCTCACTGGTTTCAGGCCCGGCGAGGGCCAGCCGGCGCAGACAGTCATACAGGTGCTCAAGCTCGGAACCAAAACGTCCGGTGTCCGTGCCCACGATCAATCTGACTTCCGCGCGCTCGTCGATAAAGTGTTTCACGAGTGAAGCTGCGAGCGTAACGCCCCGTTCAAAAGTCTCACGGGCCGCATCCGTGTCTGAATAAAGATTAGTGTCGAGAATGACGCTGATGCGCCGCTCGTCTTCAGATGTGAATTCGCGGACGGTCAAGCGTCGAGAACGCGCGGTAGCCTTCCAGTCGATGTGTCTTAGATCGTCCTGCGGCTGGTAGTCTCGAAGCGAGAACAAGTCGTGACCTGCTCCACGCCGCAACGAAGCGCTCCGGCCCGCATTCATCGGCAACAGGTGAAGCTCGTCACCTATCGGCTCAGGCTTTGGATACACGATCAAATCCACATTGCGCGCTCCCAACCGGCGACGGCGACGCACAAACCCGAACGGAAACTTCGTAGACAATTCAAAGCCGGTGACCAGAACGTGGCCCCGAGTTGAAAACAACTGCTCGACCCGCTGTTCCGCGGCTGTATCGTGCGGCACGTAAACAAAGTAAGCCAATGTCCGCTTTTGAAAACGCGCCCGCTTTTTCCTTCCCTCATTTTCAAGATCGTTGGAAGTCTCCGGACCTCTCGCTTCAACGAGAGTTGAAAATGACGGCAGCAATTGTTTCTTGTTGCGCAGCGTAACGATCACCGGCGCTTCTTCGCCCGCGAAAATGTGATCAGGAAACCGCGCTGACACCGTGAGCTCTCGTAGCGACGCTCTTGCGGACATCCAGCCGACGAACATGGTTGAAACCAGGACTGAGAACACCAGGAATAAAAGATTGTTACCGGTGTTCCAGGCAGCGAATCCGACCACTGCTACGAGCACGAGGAAGATTCCGCCGCCACTCGTGAATTCAACGGGCAGTTCAAGTCGACCAAGCTCCAGCCGCGCGGAACGCGCCAGAGGCGGCACAATGAAGATAACGATTAAGCCCGCGATGATTAGCGAGAGGACAGCTGCTGCAGCTGCAAGTCCAGCGTTAGCCGTGCGGCGCGCCAGCACCGAAATCAAAGCCGTGAAGAGCCCGGAAAGAACAAGGAGAGTTCCTAGAATGGCACTGCGCCATTGTGCGACAAACGTCCGTTTGTCGTTCAGTCGAGCAGATTTTGATGTGGGATCAGCGACAAACTGAAGTTTGTCGGACATTCTTCAGCCCTCTCAGAGCGGCACGCTCACTGTCTTAATAATCTCGGTGAGAACGGCTTCAGCCTCCTCACTGCGTCGAAGTGAGGAGGAGAATCGGGAGCTGACGAGAATGCGATGGGCAAAGACTGGAAGCACCAGCCTCTTGATATCGTCGGGGATGCAGTAGGATCGATCTTCAGTTAGTGCCAACGCTTGCGCGGCGCGAAAAAGAGAAAGTGTCCCACGCGGGCTTACGCCAAGGTCAAGCATTTCAGAATCTCTGGTCGCGTTTACTATGCGCATCAAATACTCGACCAGGGCGTCGTCCACAGTCACAGCGGACACCATCTCCTGTAACTCAACTACATCTACATCTGAAAGAACTGGCTTAAGAGAGTCCAGCGGATCGACAAACTCCCGGTCGCGCAGCATTTGCTTTTCCGCGGACGTTTCGGGATAGCCGATACGCAAACGAAGCATGAACCGATCCAGCTGAGATTCAGGCAAAGGATAGGTGCCGTGATGTTCAATCGGGTTCTGGGTCGCGAGCACAATGAACAGCTGGGGCAGCCGGTGAGTAATTCCTTCGACGGTCACCTGGCGCTCCGCCATCGCTTCAAGCAGAGCCGATTGTGTCTTGGGCGTTGTGCGATTAATCTCGTCGGCAAGAACAACATTTGCAAAGATCGGGCCTGGCTTCCACTCGAAAACTCCTGAATGTTGGTTGTAAATCGAAAGGCCAATGACGTCCGAGGGGAGCAGATCCGACGTGAATTGAATGCGCTGAAAGGTGCACGCGAGAGCTCGCGCCAAAGCGTGCGCCAGGGTGGTCTTCCCTACGCCGGGAACGTCCTCAACCAAAAGGTGCCCGCCAGCCAACAGCGTTACAATGGCCAGCCGAACCGATTCCGGCTTACCTTTGATAACTGTTTCAATCGCCCGCTGTAGACGGTCAACGCTCTCAACGGCATGAGCCGTGAGCACTGCAGACCGCCCTTCGATGGATTCGACGTTCCTCATAAAAGCTCTCTAACCCGGTTTCATTCTACATGTTGGCTGTCGGTGCCGCACCTTAAAAGTATCGATGGACCGCGCATGACGACGGACTCTCAATGGTGTAGAATTCAGCTTCCATACTGTGGCGCCAGTTCCGGGAACAAAAGGTCTGCCGGTGCGTGAATAAATGCTTTGTGAGGTGCACTTATGAAAAGAGACCATTCCAGACGTACCAATGAACAGGGTTTTTCCCTAATCGAGTTGATGATCGTTATCGCGATCATCGGCATTTTGATTGCGGTCGGTGTTACCGGATGGAAAGCAGCCGTTAAGCAAGCGAATGAGGCCGCAGCGGTGAAGACCCTTCGCACTATCTCAGAGCAGCAGATGCTCTATTACAATGGCCACAATCGATCCACGTTCGGGACCTTTGAGCAGATGTTGAAGGACGGCATGCTCGACCAGCGCTTCACAGGCAGTACACCGGTTGTGGAAGGCTACATCTTCACGATGAAAGTTGTGGCTAAGTCAACGAACCAGCCCGCCAGCTACACCATAAACGCAGACCCACAGCAGAGCGAGGGTGTGGGCGCCACTGGAAAGAACCACTTCTACGCGGATTCAAACTCAAGCACGATTCACGTGAATGCAGATCAGCCGGCTTCGGCAACCGATCCGCCACTGGGGCAATAGAAGTAGCCTAGACTTCAATCTGCGTTGGCGCAGAGCATAGTGCAAAGGGGCGTCATTGAACGCGAATTGCTAATGTTCGTCGCGGAGCGACGGCTGACTGTAGCCCGGCCTTTCAAGGGCAATAATATATTTGCGAATCCAACGTCAATCGTCGAAACGCCGAAGGCGTTAGCAAATTCCAGCCTGGGGTAGCGCCCCAGGATAAAAGGAACCAAACTGATAGGGAAACGCTGTAAGCGTTCGCGAGTTGAGTTTGGGGTGATTCGTGACGCCGCGCCGCACTACTCGCCAACGCTTTCAGCATTAGCGAAGCAAACACACTTGCGTTATTCCTGGGGCGTTGCCCCAGGCTGTTATTCGCTAACGCCTTCGGCGTTCATTGGGAGGATCGTCAAGCATGTTAATGCCCTTTCAAGGCCGGGCTACACTCAGCCGTCGCTCTGCGACAAACTAGCAACACACTGTTAACCCACGACCGAATACCGGCGTTTACACGCAATGCCGCTTGGCTCTTTGCGCTTTGCCCTTTGCCGTCTCAGTCTGCGCTACTACGGTGTCTCAGCTTGACATAAACTCATTTGTAACTAAAATGGTTACAGACCAAGCGGTCCCGAAGTCGTTATATGTCAACGAGTAGCCGATTTGCAGTCGCCGTACATGTCCTGACCCTGATGGCGTGGTCCGAGGACGAGCCTCTGAAATCCGAACAGTTAGCCGAAAGCGTAAACACTAATCCGGTTGTGATTAGGCGCATGTTGTGCGAATTAGCTGAAGCAAAACTGGTCGTTTCTCAGCCTGGCTCGATGGGAGGTTCGCGACTTAGCCGAAATCCAGCTGAAATCACGCTACTCGATGTTTACCATGCGGTCGAATGTCCCGGAGTTTTCTCTCTTCATAGACAACCGGCCAGCCAGGCATGTCCGGTAGGAATGAGCATTGAATCCGTCCTGGGCTCGGTATTTGCTGAAACTAATTCAGCGGTTGAACACGTATTGGCCGGGATTACTGTCAGGGACGTCATGTTGCGATTGAAACCGGCGAACGGCAAATCAAGGATACATACCCGAGCGGCCAAGCTTCCGGGGGAGATGTCTCCCGATCAAGCTCAAAGTATTCGAAAACGTATGAGATCGGGAACAATCGCAAAAGAACATTGATGCATCTATGGTAAGGAAACCCCAGTAGAGAGTTTGCGAGCGGGAGGCTCTCTTGAGGATTAAGAAATCTCGCACGAAAGGTTGGGGCTAATTGAGTAGGATTAAGAAAGATCAGGATGTTGGCTTAATGAACTCGGGCAAAGACGAGTTTGTCAGCCCGAACGAAGAACTCTTGGAAGACGCAATATCAATTGAAGATATCGATGATGTTCTGCTCAAACTGCAAACTGCGGGTATCGTTGGGACCGAAACCGACGAGCCTTTGATCGAGCAGGACTCGGCTGTCAGTGTGTCCGCTGACGACGGCGATGAGCCTTTGGCTGACGACGTCGAACTTGACCTCTCGGCCGGAGCTTTGGATAAGACTTCGGACCCGGTTCGCGTTTACATGCGAGAAATGGGCATTGTGCCCTTGCTCAAGCGTGAACAAGAGGTTGCTATCGCCAAGCGAATTGAGTGGGGACAGAAGCGAGCTCACAAGGCAATCGCTCGCTCACCAATTGCGGTGGTCGCTTTGCTCAACATTGGCGAGGAACTTGAAGCAGGAAAACTAAACATTCGTGACGTCGTCACCTTCTCGGATCAGATGGAGGCGGAGGAGCACGAGGATCGCAGCGAGGAATACCTCCAGTGGACAATCGAAGGTATTCAGAACATTCGTAAACTTTACAAGCGGGCTTTGAAAGAGCTCGCCGCGTTGCGCGCTGAGCAAAAAGTTGCCGGTCGCGCCACCAAGAAGATGTCGAAGAAGATGTTGCGCTGCAGGCGCAAACTCTCTCGCACTCGACTGGAGATCGTGCAGGAGATGAGCAACCTTCATCTCAAGGAAGGAACGCGGCAGCGCTTAATCGAATCGATCAGCGGCGTGCACAAGGAAGTTCGCACGCTCGAGCGAGAGATTGAGAACTACAGCGAGAAGCTTACGAAGAAGCGCATCAAGGCTGACGAGAAGAAGGAATTCAAACGTCACGTTACGGTCGCGCGTCGTCGTCTCAAGGACATCGAAGAGGAACACTATGTGGCGCCGCTTGAAATCAAGCGCTCCTATCAGAACATCGTCGCCGGCGAAGCTCAGGCTGCGCAGGCAAAGCATGAGTTGACCGAAGCCAACTTGCGACTGGTAGTCTCCATTGCCAAGAAATATCAGAATCGTGGGCTGCAATTCCTGGATCTGATTCAGGAAGGTAACCTCGGTCTGATGAAGGGCGTGGACAAGTTTGACTGGAGACGTGGTTACAAGTTTTCCACTTACGCGACCTGGTGGATTCGCCAGGCGATTACGCGAGCCATTGCCGATCAGGCACGTACCATTCGTATTCCGGTGCACATGATCGAAGTTATCAACAAGCTCAAGAATACTTCGCGTGAGCTTGTTCGAGATCTGGGACGCGAGCCTACTACGGAAGAGATTGCGCGTCGCATGGACACGTCGGTTGAGAAGGTGCGAAAGGCGTTCAAACTGATGCAGGATCCGATTTCACTCGAGACTCCGATCGGTGAAAGCGGTGACTCGCAACTGGGCGATTTGATTGAAGACAAATCAACCGAAAGCCCTGCAGCTCGAGTGATCACGTCGAACCTGCGCGAGATTACCGGCGACGTGCTTCAGACGCTGAGCCCGCGCGAGGAAAGAGTAATTCGGCTGCGCTTCGGTCTCGACAACGAAGGCCACGAGCGTACGCTGGAAGAAGTTGGACAGAACTTCAACGTGACTCGCGAGCGTATCCGGCAAATCGAAGCGAAGGCTTTGAGAAAGCTGCGTCATCCATCGCGAGCCCGCGTTCTCAAGAACTTCATCGAAAGCGAAGCTCGCTAAGATTGAAGTAACTCCGAAATAAACCTCGCCAGCTGTCAAAGCTGGCGAGGTTTCTTATTTTAGGACTCACTCTGGAACGCGGCAAAGCCGCAAACACTCTTAATGGGGTTCCACTAGATAAAGGTCTCGGCCGGCTCGTTCCACCACCAGAGTATCGGGGTCAGATTCATAATCCTCCCGCCGGAACTCGCGATGATCCATGAATCCGAGATTGACTCTTTGGCAGGTAGCCTCGTCGAGCGCCGCAGCCATCGTGATGTGGAAGCGAGGAACGACGCGACCGCTTTCGTCACGATGTCCAGCATACGAGACGTGCGCGAGATGCGCCGCCACTGCTAAATTCGCCTGCAACTCACTCGACAGGGCGACCATCTCGCGTACCCGATCCAGCGGAGCATAACCATACTTCTCAATTAGCAGTCCATGAGTTTCTGAAATAGCTCGCAAGTGCGGCGCGTAAATTATTAGCTCGCCGCCATCCGCGATGATTCCTCCGAGTTTATAGCTCGCCTTACCACCAACCCAGAGCTCGTCGTAATGCTCATCCAACAAGGCCACAACTCGCTTGTACTTTCGACCCGTGTAGCGAATGTGAACTTCCCTGCTTACTTCGGCGGCGCGGCGAAATGCTTCGCGTACCTCTCCTGCGAAAAGAGCATGGGTACGTAGCCGATTATCGTCGTCGCGGCTGACTACTGAGTTCAGCGAGATAATCCGCGCCGGAACAAAGTCTGCGGCAGCCTCGATCATGTGACGTGTCGGTGTCTCGATGCGGCCAATTACATTTTCGATGGAGGCCAGGGCGCCGAGCCAGTGTGTCGCGTGAGTTAGATCCGGACCGGCAACGCCGGGAAAGAAATACTTCGCGCCACCGGCAAAACCAGCTACTTCATGCGGCACTGTGGCGCCAAAAACCAGCACGGTGTCGTAAATGCCGGGTCCAAGCAGGCGATTGAGATTGACGGAGACGGCGCCGGTGATGAGTCCGCCGGTCAATGCCGTTACCCGCTCGGCGCTGAGCTCGCCTAACGTTACAAGTTCTTCCGGAGAGTTCCACTGGTGATCGTAGATTTGGCCCAGCCCGCTCAGTTCGGAACCGTTGGAGATGCCTACCTTAGCTCGCTTTTCCGCTTCGGTCATGGGCATGTGAGTGCCCTGGGCTACAAGTGCATCGAACTTCGCGACCTTGCGAGCGGCCAGGACCTCGGCAGCAAAAGGAAAAAGAAGGTCAGTATTGTCGTCGCGAGTCTTGTCCGGGATGATGGCCAGCACTCGCGCGTCGGGGCCGATAGTTAGCAGCGCGTCCTCCACGATCGCGCGGAGCTCGGACGCTGAAAGATCGGCGTTAGGACCGCCATGACCGATTACTGATGGTGCTGGTTGAGTGCTCATTTTGTAGCACAGACTTCAGTCTGTGTTGTGATCACGCTATCTGCATTCTTAGATATCCAATGTCACCCGGATTCAAGTCGATAGATTCAACTAGCCTCTATCGGCGGGTCTCCCATCGAGAGAAGTAGCAGCTCAATTCAGTTAGACCTATTTCACGGAGAACACAGACTGAAGTCTGCGCTACCTCTGAATCCGGGCGGAGCCGCCTTTCGCGAAGGCGCGAACTTCCTCGACGGTTGCCATCGTCGTATCGCCGGGAAAGGTCGTCAACAGGGCCCCGTGCGCCCAACCTAATCGCAAAGCCTCTTCCGGAGACTCGCCATTCAACAACCCGTAGATGAAGCCCGACGCAAAACCGTCCCCGCCACCCACGCGATCGACAACATCCAGATCGGCAGTCGGTGAAGTAAAAGTCTCGCCGTTGACCCATGCCACCGCAGCCCACACGTGTCGGTTCGTGGCGAGAACTTCGCGCAGAGTCGTAGCGACGATTTTGACTTGCGGATGTTTGGCAATTACCTGGTCGATCATTCCGAAGAACGTACTGGGATCGAGCTTGGATGTAGCGGCAACCTCAGGGCCAGGTATTCCCAATCCTTTCTGGAGATCTTCTTCGTTTCCGACCAGGACATCTACATTCTCGACTATGCGAGCAATGATTTCGACCGCGCGCTCTGCACCGCCTGAAATCTTCCAGAGCTTTTCTCGATAGTTCAGATCGAAAGAGGTAACGGCGCCCTGGGCCTTGGCCGCTTTCATCCCTTCGACGATCACTTCGGAGGTAGTCTCGGACAACGCCGCGAAAATGCCGCCGCTGTGAAACCAGCGCACACCGTTTTTGAAGATCGAGTCCCAGTCAAAATCACCGGGCTTGAGCTGCGCAGCGGCCTCGTTGCAGCGATTGTAAAAGACGACCGGGGCGCGCACGCCGTGGCCTCGATCGCTGTAAACAGCCGCGATGTTCGGACCATTCACACCGTTATGCGCGAATCTCTTGAAGAAGCCTTTTACTCCCATCGCGCGCACACGTTCGGCTACCAGCTCACCGATGGGGTAGTCGACCATCGCCGTGGCGATGCCGGCTTCAAGACGAAAACAGTCGGCGAGATTGGCTGCGACATTAAATTCACCGCCGCTCACGTGAATGTCGCATTGATGAGCTTTGCGAAAAGGGACTATACCCGGATCGAGACGATGAACCAGGGCTCCCAGCGAAACAAAATCGAGCGCTCCGTGCGCGGGAATGTTCAGACCGTTGTTCATATATTTGCTGCTCGAAGCAGGTGTTTAGAGTTCGCCGGGAGCGCAGGCATCCCTGCCTGCATAACTCGCGCAAAATACCCTCAAGTATCAAAAGTAGTGCTTGCCGAATCTGAAGCAGGCAGGGATGCCTGCGCTCCCAGATTGAATCTGAAGCAGGCAGGGATGCCTGCGCTCCCAGATCTGAACGCCTGTAATTCACACACCGCTGAAGGCGGAGAAGCCGCCATCAACAGGGACGACTATGCCGGTTACAAACGCCGATGCCGGAGACAACAGCCACATCACCGCGCCGAGGAGATCTTCCGGCTCTCCAAATCGATTCATCGGAGTGTGACCAATGATGCTTTTGCCGCGCGCTGTCAGCTCACCGGACTCCGCATCAGTAAGTAAGAATCTGTTCTGCTCAGTTAGAAAGAATCCAGGCGCGATCGCATTCACACGAATTCGCGGCGAGTATTCCTGCGCAAGATGGACAGCAAGCCATTGCGTAAAGCTGTTTATGCCAGCCTTGGCAGCCGAATAACTTATCACTCGCGTCAACGGCCGAAAGGCGCTCATCGAAGAAATATTAAGGATCACTCCTTCGCCCTGACTCACCATCTGTTTGGAGAAAACCTGGCTGGGCAGGATCGTCCCGAGGAGATTCAATTCGAAAACGTAGCGAAGCGCTTCTTCTGGAATATCAAAGAAGGATAAATCCGGCCGAGTGGTTCCATTGGGGTGGTTTCCGCCGGCGCCATTGATCAAGCAATCGACTCGTCCAAATTCTTTGAGTACTACTTCTGCCGCCGCTTGCAGGCTCTCGCGATTCTGAACGTCTCCATCAACGACGAGCGCTCGATCGGACTGCTCCATTTTTGAAAGGATTTCTGTTGCTTTGTCGCGATTGCGAGCAAGCACGGCGACGTTTGCTCCGGACGCAAGCAACGTCTCGAGGATTACCCGACCCAAGACACCGGTACCGCCAGTGATAACGGCAGTGCGACCGGAAAAGTCATAAAGCTCAGCGAGGTTCATCATCATTTGTAGGTGCGGACGTATGTGTCCGCCCGCAGTTGCTCACCGAAGGGCGAACACGCAGGTCCGGCCCTACATCAAACTGAAGTTCGTCGGACGCTAGGCGATGAATAGTGGTTTCAGGTGCCGCTCGAACAAGTTGTCGGTTACGTTTCTGCTAACCGTGTCTTCGCATTCCTGCAGCATGTCCAGGTAACGGTCACCCATCTTAGCAGCAACCTTGTAACCGACGTGAAGTAATTGTCTCAAGTGCGGATTGTACTCCGGGCAGGTTTGGTCGTGACGCAGAGCGGAAACAAATTGATTTGAGGTCCAATCGCGGACTTCTGACATGGCCGGCAACCGGTTCCGATCGATATCGATCACCGTGGCATAAGGAGCGCAGAGCGCCTCGATGTTCTCGAGCGCCTGCTCATAAATCTCCTTCGCCATTGCTAATCCCTGGCCATTGCTTTCAGCCAGTCCGATTACCTCTTCGAGCCAGTTGGTTCCCGCCGTCTTAACATGGATGCCGGCGCCGGTGCGCGCGAGGGCTTCGCGAATTGCTGGATAAATGGAGAACTTGTCACTCCCGGAATGCACGCTCAGTTTCAAGTTCCGCGGCAATTCGTAGGTCTTGACGGCGTGCGCAATTACGGCCAGGTCTTCATTGAATTCTCGCGAGAACTGATTCACACAACCGACGTAATCAACTCCCTTGTTGAAACGGCCGGTAAATTTAGGCGCAATTGTCTGCGCCGGGATTTCCGCGTCGGCAATCGCGGCGAGGATGACCAGAAGCTCAACCGGCGTTTGCGGCTTGTCAGTCTCGTCCATCGAGACTTCGGTAATGAATGAAACTGAATCTTTAGCGGCTACGATGTGACGATAAGTCCCAGCCGCCTCGTGAACTGCATTCAGATACTTGGCTACGATCTCTTCGATTTCCGCTTGAGTGGTAGTAATTGCTTCGTCGATGCCCTCAATCCTGATGTCTCCAATCAGCTCCGGATGACGAGCGACGAACTTCTGCACCCCTTCCATTTCAGCCGGTTGACCAATGGCATCAGCAACGTCGAGCGTATAAAAATCGGATGAAGCCACAAAAGCATCCACGGTATCGAGCCGAATATGATCGGCATCAATGTGGAACGGTTTGTTCCAATCCAACTCCCTGACCGCATTTTCCGCAGCCGCCCTGACACTGGCGGGTTTAGAACCCACGATTTGATGTTCCCGGTGCGACTTATTCCAAACCGGGATGATCTCAACTCCAGCGCTTTCCGCCTGCATGCAGGCCCGTAGTTGGGGCTTGGCCTGATGCGCAAATCGATCGCCAACCCCAAAGGAGTACTTTTCCAGTCGCAGCCACCCGTTGTTCATTCGCTTCTCCTTAACGTGCTCCTGCCATTCACGGTTGCTGAACGGTCCTGCCATGCTGCAGGGCATTCACCTGATCTGACTTCGGTGTTTGGGGTTTCAATAACTTTGCGAGTTTCACATGCTGTTCTCGTAGTCCTTCTATCGCCAGGCCAGCCATGACTTCTGCACCTTGCGGCGAGAAATGAGTGTTGTCTTCAATACCATTCGGATAGTTTGCGTTTTCGCCAGGCTTCAACTGTAGGAAGAGCTTTCTTGAGGGCTCGGGACCGAACTGCTTCAAGACTTGCTCGCTCTTGCGATGCATATCAATCAGCGCGACCTTTTGCTCCGCAGCTAGTGAGCGAACAATATCAGGGTAAACGCCGTGCGTGTCGTAAAAACTTCCGCTGCTGTCAAAGCGCCGGCGCATCACCGGAGTTAAAAGCACCGGGATAGCTTTCTTAGCCCGCACCTCGCTGACAAAACGCAAAAGGTTGGCGCGATACTCCTCAGGAGGCGTGTAGCGATCGACTTTGTCCTTTGAACTATCGTTGTGACCAAATTGAATAAAGACGTAATCGCCTGGGATCAACTTCCCGACGATGGTGGCCCAGCGGTTTTCCGCTATGAAGGTTCTGGTGCTGCGACCATTCTGGGCATGATTCTCGATCTTCACGTTCTTTTCATCGAAGAAGGATTGCAGCATCTCGCCCCATCCCGTTTCTGGGCGTTTCTCTGGAAGCTTCTGAGCCATGGTCGAGTCGCCAGCCAGGTAGATTGTGATCGGTGTGGTGGCACGGGTGTCTCGGCCGTGCCGAGGCAGGCTCGTATCACTTGCAGCCTGCAGCACACTGGCGCACATCATCAACGCGGCAACAAACTTCAAGCGGCCTCTTCGAATTGCTTTACCAACTTTCCGTTAACGCGCACCTGACGAAGCTCGAGACCGGTTACGTTTTTCACGATACTGGGCGACTCTGCGTTTTGGAAGTCGCAATTTGATAGCTTCAAATTCATGATTGGCGCTTTCTCGAAGCCCTGCACGTCGAGCGCGTACTTACTCTTTCCGCTTTGCAAATTGTTGACAACAAAGTTACGGACGACTGGAGTGTACTTTCCTTTTGCGCCCTCTTCGTAATTGAAGTCGATCGTGATTACCGCGTGAGCAACCTGCCCGACGCGAATGTTTCGAAAATAAAGATTCTCGAGTAAGCCGCCTCGCATGGCGTTATTTTTGACGCGAAGCGCGTGATCCAGATTCACGCTGTCCATGCGGCAGTCCTCGGCAAAAAGGTTTCGCACGCCGCCTGAGATCTCGCTGCCGACAGTTACTCCGCCATGACCGTCCTTCATCTCACAGCCTTGAATTATGATGTTTTCAGTCGGTGTATGCAGTCGCCGGCCATCACCATTGCGGCCTGACTTGACGGCGATGCAATCGTCTCCGGTGTCAAAGTAGCAGTCCTTGATCAGAACATCTTTGCAGGATTCTGGATCGCAGCCGTCATTATTCGGACCGTGACTACTGATGCGGACGCCGCTTACGGTTACGTTCTGACAAAGCACGGGATGAATTTCCCACATCGGAGAATTCTTGATCGTCACACCCTCAATAAGAACGTTGCGGCTCCGGTAAGGCTGGATGAACTGGGGGCGAAGGTAATGCCCTTCTCCAAAGATCCTTTGGTTGACGGGAACGTCGCGCTCGATCATCTCGACCAAAGAGGCGCGAGACTTTCGTTGATTGGGTTGGCCTTCCTTCCAGCCATATTGAGCTCTGCCGTTCCAGGGCCACCAGGCGTCATTTCCAGCCTGACCGTCGAGCGTGCCCTTACCAGTGATCGCAATATTCGTCTGTTCAAAGGCGTAGATGAACGGCGAGTAGTTCATCAACTCCATGCCTTCCCATCGTGAGAATACGAGTGGCAGGTAAAGGTTGGGATCTTGTTGAAATTTGATCGTCGATCCGGGCAGCAGATGGAGATTCACATTACTGAGTAAGTGAATCGGACCGGTAAGAAAGTCTCCGGCAGGCACAACTACTCTGCCGCCACCAGACTTGTTGCAAGCAGCGATCGCCTCACGAAAGGCATTGGTGCATTCCGCTTTCCCGTCGCCTTTCGCGTGGAACTTCAAGATGTTGAAATCGCGTCGGGGAAAAACCGGCGGCTTGATTCTTTTCAGAATCGCGGGAACTTGTAACCACGGATCCGCGCTGGCTGAATAAGCACTAGGACTATAGAGAAAGTCAGCGGCGACTGAAGGTGCTACTACCGCTGCCCCACCGGCAGCGATTAACGCTTTCATGAATTCGCGACGAGTATTCATTCTTGTATGGCAGTTGCTAGCCCGTCGCCTGCACTATGCTCATGCGGAAGGCAGCGACAGCTGGCTCTTGATCAATTCCAGAAATGCGGTATATTTGGAAGCCAGTTAAACGCTTAACTTTTACAGCTAAAATAACCGCCTACAAAATCGAGATGCGTGTAGGCGTAATTTACGTTCAAGGCTCGGAGCCTTAATAGCCAATGTTCCTGGTGCAAATAACTGCGTGGAACAACTGCGCATACTAAGCCATGAAGCAGTTACCGTCAAGTTTTGTGGCTCGATGAAGTTTTGTTTGGAGTGCGGGATGACCTGTCATCGCTTTCGCCCGCCGTGGCTCGACGCCGCGCGGGTTTGATAAGAGGCTTTTTCGACAACTTGCTGCGACAGGTCGCAGCGACGAAAGCGCCGACAGGTCGGCGCACTCAGAATTAGGGCACTAGCCTCCAAGCATTTTGTTGACTTATTAACTTGGATGGTTTAGAAAACCTAGTTCCCTTTCGTCCGCTCCAGCTTGTTTGAATCAGTCGAATCGTTTGCCTCGGAGGGTTGATAAATGAGCCCGACTAAGTTACGGCTTGCCTCGATTTCGATCTTGCTACTCTCAGGCCTTTGCCTGCTCTCACCGGCTGGAAAGACTTCCAGCCAACCTGAAAAGAATGTCGGCAGGCTTTCTCATTCGCTCCTTCCATCTGAATCCGCATCTTTGCTGTCGGAGTATCACGGTCTAGTCTCGAATCTGGATCGTCCGGCTGGTAAAACAAGTTCCAGCGAACCCGGCGGAATTCGTGAAGTCGTTCCGGATAAATATCGAGCTCGTTACGAGGAGTGGAAGAAGGAGTTTCTCGCCACCAGCACGGGAAGGCTGCAATGGGAATCCTATCTTAACAACCCTAACTTCACGTTAACTGTGGTTGTGGCGCGGGAAAATGCTGAAGGTGGAACCACCGGTAACTACAAGTGGAATGACTCAGGCAAACTCGTGGCAGCCACAATTACGCTGGGATGCCGTCTTTTTGCGGGAGTTCCGAATCCTGTCTACTTCCCGGTTATGAATTCATTGCTGCCAACGGATACGACCAGGAGGATTGAAGGTGAGACGCTGGCGGCTACGAAGATGGCCCACGAGTTTGGACATGTGAACCGCACTGCAAAGGGTGACTCAGATTTGTACCAACTTCAGAGTCAACTTATTCCCAAATACAACCAGATATTCTTGAGCAACGGTCGTGACGCCAGCGATCCGCGCTTGCTGGAGATGGTTGAGGAGATGAAGGGCACTCCGGTTGAGATTTGGGAAGATCGGGAGTACTGGGGCGAAACCAACGCCATGCTTTTTCTCCGCGATCGATTTGCTAACGACGGGTTCCGCTGTCAGTTATTTAGCAGAATCAAGCGCAGCGTCGACTTATACGCGCCGAGTTATGAGGCCCGATTTGTGGATATCGCGCAGTCGGGATCTTCGGGTCGTCAATGTGGCTGGTAAGGCGGCAGCACTATGCTTCGTCGCGTGAGCGACGGCTGAGTCGTAGCCGCCACTGCTTATTTTCGGTTTAGCTTTTCCGCAATCCAACTTACAACTTTATCCTTGTACCCCGGATCGTAGCCTTCCCAGCGCGACATTCCGTGCACGCCATCGTCAATCGTGATGAGCTCGCAGGAAACACCAGCAGCCCTTAATTTCGTTTGGAACTGCACCGATTGGCTGTAGAGCACACTCATGTCAGCCGTGCCATGGACCAACAGAAATGGCGGCAAGCCGGCGTGGACATAGTTAATCGGCGAAGCCTCGCGCAGAATCTTCCCAGCTTGATCGTCCACTTCGGATGAACTGTTGAATAGACCACGCAACGACAAGCTCAAGCCACCTCGCCGTTCAGTGTCAGCTTCAAGGTCAACCGGCGCATAAAACGGAATGACCGCGGCAACTCTCGTGTCATCTTTGGCTCGCACCGCCGTTAATGCTGCCAGGTGTCCACCCGCCGACTCGCCCAGCAAAGCTAAACGATTTGGATCGACATTGAATTCTGCTGCGTGTGCCTTCACCCAACGAATCGACGTCTCGATGTCTTCAACTGCGGCTGGATGAGGGTGCTTCGGCGCAAGTCGATAGTTAATCGAAAACCAAACGAATCCAGACTTCGAGAGTGGTCCAAAAAGCGGAGCAACCCCGGATGTCTTGTCCCCGCCGCTCCAACCTCCACCGTGCACCAGGATTATCGCGGCAAATGGACCTTCGCCATCAGGCACGCAAGCATCCAGCAGCAAACTTTCTCCGGCCGCGCGACCGTATTCCAAATTCTTTCTGCTTCTAAACTGGCACGAGCCTTTTGCAGTCGCTTGCTTCGAAGTATCAGGTGCTTTGTTTTTGGCGTTTGGATCCCATCGATCGCTCCCGCCCAGCACGCGAGTGATGGTTATCACTTTGGCCTCAGCCGCCGACAACTGTCTCGCCCATTGAACTCGGTTTTCTTTTTGCGCCCCGGCACCCGTGCTTTTGAATTCAGCGTAGCGTGAAGTCTTTTCTCGAGCCGGCTTGTCCCAGTTATGCCAGCCCACCGGTCTAACAACGGATGACATTTCAGTGTTCAGAAAAACGACATTAGCGAATTCGCGCCAGGGTCTGCCCAGATAAGTCTTCACTTCTTCAGACTCGCCGGTGATCTTGCAGTGGGAAAAGACAAAACCGAACGGCTGTTCGGTTGGAGTCGAAGCAGCAGTGATGTACCCATTCCGGAGACAATGAATGTGGCAGCGTTCAAAGAAAGCGGTAGCGCCGCCAAAAATAAAATCTACGTGACCCGCGATGTAGCAGTCGGTGAAATAGTGGCGGCCTCGATTTGCCAGAATGGTGTCTTGCCAGCTGAGAAATCTACAGTTGCGGAACGCCACTCGGTCGCCTTCAATACGAATGGCGAGCGCCTGGCCCACGGGGCCGGCGGAGTTCTCAAATGTCAGGTTAACAGCGGTGAAATCGTCGGCATCGATGAACGTCGAGGGCGTACGAAAAGTGCCGATGATCTTGCCGTCCTGGCCAAGCATGTTAGCGTTCAGGTTGTAGGTCAGAATTGTCTTTGCAGGATCTTCACCCTCAAGCGTAATGAAACGCTTCTCACGCTGGATGTAAATTAGCTCTTTGTAGACGCCGGGCTTGATGTGAATGACCCATGGCCGGTCGCGGCTGGTTCGTTGAGGAGCGGCGTTGATAGCGTCCTGAACTGACTTGAATTGACCGTCGCCGTTTGGAGCTACGGTCGCGTCTGCCGCTTTCGCGCTCTCAACGCGCGCAAACACTCCCACCAGCAGCAAAACTAACAGCGTTAGAAATAATCGACGAGACAATCCTGTTCTCATACTTTGGTTTTCGAAAAATCAAGATGTGGCACGGGCGTCCGGCCCGTGGTTTGGGGCGAGACTAAAACGCCCACGGGCGGGACGCCCGTGCCACCTTGAATCGATCAAAGCGTCGACAAGATCGATTCGTTGAAATTCTCTGCCCTGACTTTCCATGAGCCATCACCGGGAAACCCGGGAGCGTTTCGACGAGGTGCGCCTTGCCAACCCTTCACCATCATTGCGGTGGCGTAAAGAACCCCTCCATTGCCTGGCAGGTAGCAAGGCAAGTTCTCCCTTTGCCAGTTATGACCGTTGGGCAGGTACCGATTCGTAGCGGTGTCCATCAACAAAGCGTCCACTGCCACATTCGGTTCCAGAAGGCGCGCCGCTGTCATTGCAGTCAAGGGATAATCCCAGCCCCAGGTCCTGTCCCACTGCCACTCTTTCATTACTTTCCTGAGCGTGCGCCGCATGGTCTCGCGATCGACGCCGTCGCCGGACAGCATCCCGAAGGCGGCGAGCATCGATGGATGATCAGCATTTCGTTCTGTGTAGGTCTGCGGGCAGTTCTCGTGGGCAAGGTACACGCCATCTCGTTGAGGCAGCTTCGACAGATTCGCGATTACCCGCTCCCACTCGGGGTGACGGCTCATTGCCAGTCGCTCGCGCCAGAGTTGGGCGGTGCGCAGGCCATAAACCCAATAAGCCAACTCAAAGGTCGGATTCCAGGTCTCTGAAGCCGGATGATTCTCCTGGGCTGGAATTACGGGAGGGCCAAGTACAAATCTCTGTCGCTCACTTTCATAATATGCGTACGAGGCCATGAACTCAGCCGATTCAAACACGATGTTTCGAAACCGCTCGAGAGTGGCGCGATTCGGATGAGTTTGAAAGCAAAGCTCGGCATAAAAAATCGGATGCGGTTGTTGCCAAATCAGCAAGGGACCGATTGGTGAAGGACTATCATCGCCCTCCGGTCCCACCATCTTGGGCCAGCGAGCGCCACGATAGCCTTGTGACCGGGCGCGATCGCGCGCTTTAGGCAAAACGCGTTCGTACCAATCCAAACTCTTTTCCAATAACGGCGATCGGTTCCACAATGCGAAGTGGGCCGCGTGCCACCAATGCATCTCCAGATGGAACTTGCCGTACCAACTGTTCACCGTCAACCCAGTCTCCTGGGGTGGCGTGGATCCCGCACATTGAATCGCGGTGAGGTATTGAGACAGAACCACGCGTCGTTCGAACTCAGGAGCTCGCACATCCCGACTGTCAGAAAAGTCGACGGCGCCGCCGGTGCTCCAAAACTTTGCCCAATGGTTCGCGCTGGCTTTGAACGTCGCGGCGGCGTTAGGAATAGATTCGCGGGATACACGCGCAGAAAATGAGACGGCCAGGTTGAGGCTCTTCTGTCCGTGACCAGGACTGAGCAGGAATTTGTGAATCCCTTTCGCAGTGAATGACGCACTGCCGCTCCACTGAATTGCTGCGTAGTATTCGTCGGTCTCGAACCTGCGATGTAACTGCGCGGCATTTCTCGATTGGTTTGTGATTCTGGTGTGGTGGTGCTGGACTTTGTCCCAATCTGCAGCTGACATTTCCGGTGAGCCGTAAGGGAACGCAAACGTGACCTCCAACCGCCCTTCCGAGATCAAGCTCGAGTAGACCTCGACAGCCAGGAGATCGAAATGAGGATGGACGGCGGTCTTAACAGAGACTGGTGTACCTTCGACGCTGAAGCGACTTCTGAGCACGCCAGCCCATAGATCAAGCCTCTGCTCGACGCCGGAGACGTCTGATAGCTGTGCCTCTCGACCGCTCACCAATCGCAGCCGAAATCCAATCATGCCTAGATGCAACCGATGAGGATTCTGGCGGAGCCAATTGTAGAGCTCCGTCTGACCTTCACTGCGAGTGTGATAGCCCACCTTTCGCCCATGGGTCTCGTATTCAGTGAGACGCAGTGTTTCGTTCGCCAGGCCGCTGGGCTTAGGCGTTGTGTGCCACGCCCATTGGGCCATCGTGCAAAGCGGCATTGAGCGTTCATACGACTCGGGAAACGTTTGCAGTCCCGTGATATCTGCGGTGAAAGCGAACTCGCCATTGCCGACGGATAACGGAGAAAGTGGATCAAAGCCACGCAGCAAAGGATCATGCCTGGTCACCAGTGCTTTGCGATCGATCCGACCAACGGTCTCTAAACTGCGCTCCGCAGATGCCGCTTCAGCTTTTGTTAAGAAATGGCCGCTGCCGCCAACGAGCGTGCCGATAGCCAGGGAACCCAGAAAGCTTCGACGTGAAACTGAATTCTTTTGGTTATCCTTGCGACGCTGATTCATCTCTTTCAATTGTGTTAAGCCGGTATCGAACCTCGTAAAACAAATCTGGGGAGTTTGCGACGCAAACTCCCCAGATAAGTCACAGGCAAAGTTTCTCGGGTCCTAGAAGATAAACTTCGCCATCAACTGAGCGCGACGCGCATAGTTTTGTTGGTTTGAAGCGACGACCTGACCGAACGTCGACGAGCCCGGCGTGACGATAGTGCTGGCCGTTCCCGTGTTAAATAGCGGATGGTTGAAAGCGTTGATGAATTCCATTCGCAGTTGAATCTTCATGCCCTCACGAAGGCGAATATCCTTCCTCAACCCGAGGTCAGCATTATTAATTGGATCGGACCTCACTGAAGAGAAGCGATATGGCAGGGTCCGCAGATGGTCCACGGGACTCGCGCAATTCGCACTTCCCGCCGGGACTGCACCGCAGGTTGGATTTCCTCCCACGACTGAAATGAATGCAGCCGGGTTGAACCACTTGGACGGGCTCTGGTTGGATACCGCGATCTGGCCACCAGCGTAGAATAGATCGCCCGTAGTGGTTCCGTTCCCGGCGTTGTACGATCCAAAAGCAATCGGGAAGCCGCTTTGATAGGTGTAGGTCCCTTCTATCTGCCAACCTCCGATAATAGCGTCAACCCAGCGATTGGCATTCGCGCCGAAATACTGCCCTTTGCCAAACGGAAGTTCGTAGAAGCCACTCATTGAGAACCGATTCGGAATGTCCTGATCAGAAATCATCTTGGTAGGCTTCGCGTCGGCTGCGTTCAGGTACTCGGTAGTCTGTAACCACTTCGACCAGGTGTAGGACGCTTGGATTCCGTAACCTTTGGCGAAGCGCTTATTCACGCTGAACTGACCCGAATGATAGATGGTACTACCATCGTTATTGGTGGTAGTGATGGTGCCAAAGTGCGGAAACGGCAGCAACAGTTGCCGGCGCGAGATGGTGCCACCGGCGCCAGTAAACAGAGCGCCGCTGGTGCAGACGCTGCCAGAAACATTTGTGCAGAACGGATTCCTGACGGTCGCATTCAAGTTACTGTTGTTGGTGTTCTGCGCCGCGGTGCGGGTATTGTCCGCGTTCAGGAACTGATTCGGCAGGGCGTTGATATTCCTTGCCATCTCAATGTCATAGCCGCGGTCTCCGACGTAAGTCGCCTCAAGTACCCAGCCCCCAGGCAACTCGCGCTGCACGCCGACTGACCATCGGAACTGCTTTGCCACCTTCGGATTCTGATTGAAGAAAGTGATGGTCTGACCTAAGGCGGTCTGCTTCCCTAAAGAATTACCACTTGGCTCAGTGATTCCACTTGGGAAAGTGTTGTTAATCAAGAACGGCAGAGAAGCTCCATTAGGACCAGTGGTTAGAGTCTGCGTAGTAGTTTGCGAGTAACCGGGCTGAAGCACGTCTCCTCGACGCTCGCCAAGGAAGCCCTGGTATAGACCAAAACCACCGCGGATTACGGTCTTGTCATTCCACTGATAAGCAAATCCCGCTCGAGGCAGGAAGCCGTTCTTTGGCGTGTGGTAAAGCGCGGAACCGGTGTCCTTGCCTGCGAACAACAAACCGCCTTTTGTAGTGATCGAGTTGAGCCCGTAAGTTGTCCTCAGAATATCGTTGGCCGGGATCAGCGCGAAATTCGTTTGGGCTTGTCCTTCAAACGGTTGGGTATAGGCAAGATCGAATCCCGAAATACTCTTGTTTTGTCGCTCTTTCAGGGCGCTCTCAAATTCCCAGCGTAAGCCGAGGTTCAGGGTTAATTTCCGCGTCAGTCGCAAATCATCCTGGGCAAAGAATCCCCACGTCTTCGAATATTCGGAATAATCCGACGCCCGCACGATCGTAGTCGTAGACGGATATCCCAGCAGGAACGCTGCAAACGCCTGCAATCCCTCGACGTCATTGCTGGTCGCGCTGCCAATTCGCGTGTAGGTGTTATCGAAAATGAACTGGCCGGACTGCTGATTGCTCTTGAAGCTGTCGTCCTCACGATAGATACGCATTTCACCGCCAAATCGGAACGAGTGGATGCCCTGTGAGCGATTCACAACTGCAGTCACAAAGTGACTACTCACGGGCCGGAACTCATTCGTGTGGGCGTTGCTTAAAGGCGTACCGGTGCATCCCTGGCAGTTAAAATCAAAGCGCGGGAAGCGTCGATAGTTTTCGCCTACTGCATTATTAAAAGAAGCAGGAAAACCGAGCGTAGTTAGGTCAAGCCCATATTGCCCTTCGGGTGCGTCGGAAGCGCGGATGAAGCGATTGAAGCCGTATCTGACATTCAGGACCGTGGTGGGATTGAACGTGTGGACTTCATCTACAACAGCCTGCTTGGAAAAGAAGCGGAACCGATCACCAACATAAATTGAGTTGGTGTAGTTATTGTAAGAACTGGCCCGGTTGTACCAACTATAACGTCCAAACAGTTTGTCGTTAGCAGTAACACTATGGTCGAGCCGGATCGTGTAGTTCCGGTAGGGCGGCTTTAGCACCTCCGGTAGCGTTGAGTCTCTGATGTTGTTGTTGAGTAATCCGGAGGGCGACGGCTGCTTGGGCGAGCCAAGATACGTAAGCACCGCCTTGGCTACCGGATTTATTCGGTTAGCAGGAATGATGTTGTTCGTGAAAGCGGTGCGATTCGTAACTGCTCCGCCGGCGAAGGTGCCGGTCAGCGGATCGTAAATTTTGATGTTATTTATGTAAGCCGAGAAATCGCCATTCTTCAACGCGTCGGTTGGCACCCAAACATTGTTTGCATCGAAGCGCGGGCGCGAGTCGTCAATACTCTCATACGAGAAGAAGAAGAAGGATTTGTCTTTTCCGTTATAGACCTTCGGAATGGTGATAGGACCGCCGACGCTAAAGCCCGGACGATTTGAGTAAGTGAACGGGCGCCCCTGACGATTCGCATTTCCGAAATAGTCGTTGGCCGCCATGCCGCCCGGTTCGATCCAGTAATAAGCAGTGCCATGAAACTGGTTGGCGCCGCCCTTAGTTACAATACTGGTTACGCCACCTTCGGTATTTCCAAATTGAGCGTCGTAGGTCACAGTTTGTACTTTGAATTCCTGAGTGGAATCGGTCGTCGGCACGTAAGACGCGATTACCTCATTGGCATTTGCGGTCGCGGTGCTGGGCGCTCCATCAATCAAAAGATCGCTGCGAATGCCGCGCGCGCCAGCCATAGCATAATTGGCAATGTGAGTCGGCTCGAAAGGACGATCGAGTCGCGAGCTGCCGGTATAGGCAACACCTGGTGTCAGATTGATCAGCGCATAAGGGTCACCATGCACGGATGGTAATTCGTCTACGCGCTTCCGATCGACGGTCAACCCCAGATTGCCGTCCGCATTATTCAGATTGGCTGCTTCAGCGGTGACTGTAACTGTCTCTTGCGGCAATCCCACATCGAGGGTGATGTCCAGGCTGCGCGTCTCATTTATCGCGACGGCGACTTTCTCCTGCAAAGACCTCTTGAATCCGGATGCCTCAACCAGGACCTGGTAGCTTCCGGGGAGCAGGTAGGGCGCATCAAAAAGCCCTTCTGAATTGGTCGTGAGGTTCACGGTAGTGTTCCTCGCCACGTCGGTGACTTTGACGCTTGCGCCCGCAACCCCGCCACCGTTTTGATCCAGGACTCTCCCGGTAATCTTCCCGCGGAGTTCCTGACCATGCACGGCCAGCGGAAGCAATAGGACCGTAAGCACAAACGCTATCGCGCAGGATGCAAATGCGGATTTGGATTTCATTTCATCTCCTCAATTCTCTTTCTTAACAACAGCACGAGAGCGTGACAGTTGGAGTTGTGGTTCCAGGTGCAGCTCGTTCACGAGAGCTCACCTGCAAGGTTTTTTCCTGTGCTATCGCTCAGGAAGTGGTTAATACCTGTCCTTGTTCTAAAACGGAAGATAAGTCTCGGTCTTGGTTCCGAAACTTCGGATCAGTAACTGATCGGCCGAAGTGGCTAAAACATAAATGCGAATCCGTCGTATCAGGCAGTTAATCGCTTAACTAGCGGCCCGAAAAAACTGTCTACAGTGCAAGGAGCGTGGGCACGTAGACGTAATTAGTCGGCTTATATGATTGAGAACTTGGTCCTCGAATACGCCGGATCATGCAAATAGCTAGTTTAGATCGCCGCCCATATTATTTCAGGATGAATTTATCGTCAAGATTTATTCACACGAAATTAATTTCCAGCCGGCTCCAGCCCACCGCAATAAAACGAACCGGGCCGCGATGCTTCGGTTCTTCAAGACGCGATGCTTCGGTTCTTCAAGAATTAAGACGAAGAATTGAGACGATTTTCCAATCTTCAATCCTCAGAAGTCAGGATCACAGCTGATCTCAGGTGGTTTTTTTAGTAATTCGCTGCTTCCAGGCCGGGTACTCGCGCTTTAATAACCCGTCCGGTTCAGCCACATACCACTGATAACCGTTACGGCGCTCATCTTCAATCTCGCTGACATCGTAGTGGACCACGCTATCGCGGCCCATGAAAATTGGACGGTTCGTATCTATTTCGTAGAAGCGGGCCCACAGCGGCCCGCTACTCGTATCCTTGATCAAAACTCTATCAAAGCCGTGCATCTTGCTGGCGTCGGTTTTTTGGAGCCAGCGAAAACCGTCGATTCTCGATTTCTTAAACCATGAAACAGCGCCTTCAATCGCATCAATAATTCTGTCGTCGGGGTTATTGATGGCCATGAGGAACCTAACGATTCCAACACTTTCCATCCCGCTGAGGGAGACTGGTTCAAACGTTCTCGCCGGAGCCGGGCCAAGCGTCTTTTCGTCGTTCTGAGCGCACCAGACTGTGAGCTTGCCGTCGACTTTGACCTGGGTTTTCAGAAAGCACTCAACTCCCTTCGCAACTGCTCTCTTCGCTTTTTCCCGGCGCGCTTGATCGAGAAACTGATAGGGGGCCTTGGCGTCGGCCACCTCACGCATCAATTTCATAACACCAACCATGGCGTTGTCGTTGTAAGTGATGTGCGAATAGTAGCCGTGCTTGACCGGATAGTATTGAGGCCAGCCGCCATTTTCGTACTGGGCTGAGATGAGGTAATCAAACCCTTCGATAAACGCAGCTTTGTATTTCTCATTTCGCTGCGCCTCATAAACTCGCCCCAGAAAAGTAAGTTGAGTATAAGTGGCGTCGTTATCTATGGTGGCGTCAGCTTCTGTTTTTTGCTTGCTGACGGTTGCCTTGTCGGAAAAGCTCAAAACGGCAGCCATATCAATGTTCTTGGGCCAGCCGCCGGCAATTCGCTGATAAAGCAAAACGTTGTCGGCAATTCGGGCTGCTTCAGTTGATGAGTACCATTCCGGTACCTGTTGGAGTGATTGGTCCCACTCGATCGGGCGGGTTTGATGCGAAGCTGGAGCGGCGTACATTCCGTCGAAGAACAATTCCTGTGCATTCTCACCGACGCTAAGAATCACGAACAGTAGCGTCGAAGGGACCAGGTACTTCAACCTCAACATTCTCAGTCCTTCTTAGTCAAGAACAGCACTCGAGAGTAGCGTCCTAATTTCCCTTTGCAGCTTTTGCGCCTTTGCGGGACAAACCAACCGTCTCCCGCAAAGGCGCCAAGAACGCAAAGACCCAAAACTAAAGTTAGGAAAGGACTCACTCGAGGTGGCCATCAAGGGTTGTTAGAGCGACGGCAAATGGTTCGCGCTACTGACCAGTGCCCTTGGTTCGCCGTCGCGTCCCCTCTGTTTTGGTCGAATTTGTCGGCACGGCCGTGGTGCGACGCTTTATAAGAAATGTTTGTACGCGCACAACCTCGCCAGAGGCTACCGACCCCTTAATCGTTGCCATCAGCGCCTCAATAGCTTTGCGCCCAATCTCAGCACGCGGCGAACACACTGTAGTTAGCGGTGGCTCGGACAATGCCGCAAAGGTAATGTCATCAAATCCAATGATCGAAAGGTCTCTGGGAATTTCGAGACCAGCTTCGCGAAACTCCTGCATGGCTCCCAACGCCATCAAGTCATTGGCAACAACTACAGCCGTTGGCATTGTTTGTGATTCGAGTATCCTTTCGGCAGCTTGCTTTCCACCGGCGAATTTGAAGTCACCTTCAAAAATTGCAGGCTCAGGCAAGCCGGGCAGGTAACGATGAAATGACTCCACAAAGGCTTCTCGTCTAATGATCGCCGAGCGAAAGCGTGCCGGTCCGGCGATGTGCACTATGCGTTTGTGACCCAACTCAACAAGGTGACTGACCGCTTCATCGATACCGCTGGCATAATCAACCAGTACGTCGTTCATATGAACGCCAGTAGTGCCTACGTTATGAAGAACCACAGGCACCTTTCTCGCGGCCAGCTCATCAATCAACTGGAAATCAAATTCGGTTGTCATTAGCGCAACGCCCGCAACCTTAAGTTCAATCAGTCGTCTCACGTAGTCTGCCGCGCGGTCTGCATCGTAATTGGTATTGACCAGGATGATGTTGTAACCAGACTCAAAGGCGGCATCTTCTATGCTTTTTACAAGCTCAGGAAAGAATGGATTGGAGATATCCGAGACCAGTAAGCCAATGATGTTGCTGCGCCCGGAGGCGAGGCTGCGAGCGTGAGCGTTAGCGTAGTAGTTGCACTCCTTGATGGCGCGCACGACCTTCTCACGCGTCGCCTCGCTCACGTACTTGGTATTGTTAATTACGTGAGAAACTGTTGCCGTTGAAACCCCGGCTGTTCGTGCAACGTCTTTCAATCGCATAGGTCTTTAATCTTTGGTTTTTGCCCGTTGGTCTTTAGTTGTTCTTGGTTCTTTGTTCTTGGTACTTGAAAGTAGACTGCGTTGTGTTGATTACCAATGGGAAAAGGTGTGCCATCAAAGATCCAAGCACAAAGAACTAAGGACAAAGATCTAAAACCTACTTCCTAATTTGTAAAACTAACCACTTGCTCAGGTCTCGCGCGGCTTTGAAGTTCTCAAAGTCTGGTGGCAGTTTACGCCCATCCACGTACTCGTTGTACAGCCACGGGTCGCCCAAAACGAAAACTGTGCCTTTGCCAAGTTTACTGACCGCCATAATGACATCATCTTTGTCTTTGATCGAAGCCGCCGCAGGAGCCTTGATTGCGAGTGTTGAGACTTCCTTCAAGTACAGACGGTGGCTGGTGCTAAAGATCGGATGCTTGTCTGGAACTGTTATCAATCCTTTTGCGAACTCGACTCCCGGAACTCGGTTGCGGCTGTCTTTATTAAACTCGATACCAAACGCGTGGCCGAGTTCGCTGAAATGCTCAAGTTCGGAATTGCCGACATCATTGCCCAACATAACCAGGACACCGCCCGCTCTCACCCAATTCGTTATCGCCTTGATGTGTTGCGGTTCAATGAAATGCGGGTCTGAGGTTTCATCCTTCGTGTCAGGGTCAACGATAATATAGATGGCTGCCTGGCGTAAGTTCTCGGCAGTAGGAGCGTCATTCAACGTCGCTGGTTTCATACCAACGCTTCGCCAGATACGAGCCCAAAGCGAAAATCCGCTGTTCGGCATTTCTTCCCACTTGTAGTGAAAGGGCGCCACTCGTCCTGAAAAATCTTTTTTGGTTTCGTTATTGAAATAACTGTCGAGCAGTACAGTTCTGCCCTTCCCCAACGCGCGGCCGGCAGCTAGATCCATTTCGGTACTCGCCATCAAAAACGCACCCATCCCTTTTGTATCGTTTGTTACTATCTTCTCGCTCAGATAGTAATCGTAGCTCCCATCGCGATAAGGATTGCCTCCGAGACCGGAGACGCTGACAGTTCCTTTGAGATTCACTTGTCCATTGCTTTCAATTTGGATGAACTGTTGGGTGATGCCCTGGTAGCCTTTTTGTGCAACCGGAAGAAAGGAGTAGGGCGCGAGATACCCCTGACGAATTCCTTTCGCCAAAGCATACACAAACATGCAGGAGGCTGACGCCTCAAAGTAGTTCCCACGCGAGCTACCTTTATCGATGACGTCGTACCAAAGGCCCGTTCGCGGTGACTGATACTTCTTAATGGAGACCGCCAGGCGATTAAGGATTCCAATCAAAGTATCCCGCTTCGGATGGTCTTTCGGAAAATAATCGAGCGTGTCTACCAGAGCCATCCCATACCATCCCATCGCTCGAGCCCAAAAATTGGGCGAGACACCCGTCTTGGGATTTGCCCAGCGTTGCTGCTTCGACTCGTCCCAGCCGTGATAAAGCAATCCAGTCTTCGGATCGCGAGCATGAGTTTCCATGAGGATAAATTGCTTCGCAATGTCATCGAAGTCGGCGTCTTCGTGATAAAGCGCCGCGTACTCCGCATAGAAGGGCTCTCCCATGTACAGACCATCAAGCCACATCTGCGAGGGATAAATCTTCTTGTGCCAAAAGCCACCCTCAGAAGTGCGAGGATGTGTCTTCAATTGCTGTCGCAACAACTCGGCTGCTTTGCGGTACTTGTCGCGTTCAGTGACCTTGTAGAGCATCAGCAGTAGTCTGCCATTCAAAACATGATCTATGTTGTACTCATCGAGTTTGTAGGTCTTGATCGAACCATCGTCGTTCACAAACCGATCGATGCTGCGCTGAATGAAACGAAAGTAGTCCGCGTTCGCGGTGTTGTACCAGACTCCCTCGATGCCCTTCATCAAAACGCCCTGGTCGTAACTCCACCTCTCGGTTCTGGTGCGATCAAGTTCCCATGAATCTTTCCATCGCGTCATCGCAGTGTCAGCCAACCGCTCCGAAAGAGTCTTTGGCTGAGCTTGGATTTGAGTTACGGTAATTGCCAGGAACGAAATGAGCAGGGAGATTTTGATGATCCTCATTAGTTTCCTCAATCTAGGTTACAAGCTTTTCTGTTCACAAGCTTTTCTGTTCACGGTTAACGGTTTCCGGTTCACGGCTTTATTCAACTCTGAACCAATCAAAGTCGGCGTAACCAGTCTCGCGAGCCATTCCTTCACGAACTGCGAAGATGCCCACTTTGGCTCCAATCCATTTGCCCTGTCGCGCGCTGAACGGTTGGCCAACTTCCGAGAAATTCACGCCGTCAGTACCAAAGGTGAATTTGCATACTGCGCCTTTTGAAACCGAAACGCGCAAATAGAATTCATCGCCTTTCACGGCACGCTCGGCAATTTCCTTTTCCGGACTGTGCTTGTCCGCGTCACGACCAAGTGTTTGCGACAAGTAGAGCTGCCCAGCCCTCTGCTTCAAAGCCAGATAAGAATAATCCAAACCCATCACAATCAAACCAGTCTTCTCGTCATCGGTTCGCGCTGTGAACTTAACCCTCGTAGTGACCGTGAACTCAGGCGCCGGAAATTTCTGTAGTAACAAGTTGGGTACGTCCCAGAAATTCTTGAAGTCATCCGGTAGAGCTACATTGAACAAGCGAATGAAGCCGAGCGATCCGGCTGGAAACATCCAATTAGTTCCAGGATTGGCTTGCCACTGCCACTGCAAGCCCAGCTCGTTGCTATTGAATTCATCAGAGTCAGCCGGCGTTGCTATTGATCCTGGCTTCAGAATAGCCGGCTTTTTGTAAGTCAATACTGGCTCGCCTGTCCCGTCTCCATCCTTATCTATTCCAATCACCGGCCAGTCCTTAATCCACTTCATCGGTTGTAAGTGGACGATTCGGCCGTACGGTCCCTTGTCTTGAAAATGAACGAACCACGACTCGCCGGTCGGAGTATCAACCCAGCCGCCCTGATGTGGCCCATTCACTTCAGACTTGCCTTGCGCGAGCACGACCTTGTCTTCGTACGGGCCATAAATGTTTTTCGAGCGCAGGACTGTCTGCCATCCAGTTTCTACTCCACCCGCCGGCGCGAAGATATAGTAATAGCCATTACGCTTGTAGAGTTTTGGTCCTTCGATCGTGGGCTGTTTGGCATGCCCGTCAAAGACCATCACTCCGTCATCAATCAATTTCGTCCCATCGGAACTCATGCGACTCAAGACCAGAATGCTTTTGATTCCGGAGCGGCTTCCAACCATGGCGCTCACGAGATAAGCCTTGCCGTCGTCATCCCACAATGGACATGGATCCTCCCAGCCTTTCGCCTCTTTGATAAGCAGTGGTTCTGACCAGGGACCGGACACGTTTGTCGCCTTAGTCATATAGATGCCGCGATCCGGATCTGGATAGAAAACGAAAAACTCGCCGTTGTGGAAACGAATCGCAGGCGCCCAAACGCCATTGCCATGTTGTGGTTGATTGAATACATCAAGCGGAACCTGCCGTTTGAAGACATGCCCGATCAAGTCCCAGTTGACGAGGTCCTTCGAGTGAAGAATCGGGATGCCCGGCGCCGCGTTGAAACTTGAAGAGATGAGGTAGTAATCATAGCCGACCCTAATCACGTCCGGGTCCGAATAATCGGCGTGAAGGATGGGATTCTTGTAAGTACCGTCTCCATTATCGGCCACCCAAACACGCGACACCGGTTGCCTTTGAGCTTGAGCAAACAATTGACCACAGCTACAAATCAACAGCGCCAGGCAAGCGCTTAACTTTTTGGTGTTGGTGAATTGAACTTTGCTAAGTCGAATGATCATTTTTCGTGGATTGTACGACAGGCTGCCAGCTTGTCGTTTGAGCCGAACCGATCAGCCTTCTGCCTTAGGAACGCAGCGACAGGCTGGCAGCCTGTCGTACACAAAGCTTCAGATCGATAGAATGTCCGATAGAGAATAATTCTTTGCACCGGCCTCAACTGAGATCGATGGCCAATCCGGCGATGAAGTAATTACCTCAACACCATTCTCAAAAGCAATACAGGTTTCTTCACACTTTGTGCCCGTCACCGTCGGGTTCCACGCAAAGGCCTGATTGATTTCAACTATCTCCCTGCTATTCGGGTGAGCCATCCAGTCCCTCGTGCGGTAGCCGCAGGCGCCGCCCTGATGATGCCGGTGCTCTTCGTTCGGAAAGCCCGTCTCAGCATATGAACGAACGGCCACGTCGAAAAGCTCAGGGCCCGTCGCACCCGGTCGCGTCGCGGCAAAAAGCTGGGCATTAACTTGCGCCGCAGCGAGCGTTCGTCGCGCCAGATCGGGTGTCACTGGCCCACGACAAATCAGTCGACTGAGTGAGGCAATTAATCCATTGCGTCGAGCACAAACCACGACCATCAAATTCTTTTCCCAAACTCGGCCTGTCGGTGTCGGATGCCGGTATTTCTGAATTCGCTCATCAGCAGCGACGAGTAACACGACGGTCTGCATGTCGCGAGTCGCAAAAGTCTCGGCCGCTCGAATCGCAATATCTTTCTCAGTCTCGCCCGGTTCGAGGGTCTTCATGAATTTGCCGATCACTTCGCCGGCATCTTTTCCCAATGCTCGGAATCTCTCGATTTCAGCTGCGGTGAGTTTGTAGCGACACGCGGAAACGTCGCCTTCAATGACTTGCGCGCCTCCATTCAGATACGTATCGGAGCCTAACGGCTGACCGTCATTCAATAAAGCGCCAGCCCGATCGGCCACGAACGTACCGCTGGACTTTTCTTCTTCCCAGGGAAAGTCAACGGGCTCGAAGTCTGTTGCCGAAACTTCCTCGTCGAGCAAGCGTGGCATTTCAATTCGATTCGCAACAACAAATCTTTTTCCGTCGCTCCGAACCAGCAAGGCTCCGGCGACACTTTCGCGACTAGTGTCGATCAAATTCTGCTTGCCGCCGGTTAGCCACGAAAAATTTGGCTGCAAAGTCAACAACACGCCGCCGAGGCCTTTTGCAGCGAGCATGCGGGTCAGCCGTTCGGTCTTCTCTTCGAGTTCGGTCACTGCGTTTTCTTGTTCGGCCATGTTCATCATAAGGCTGCGTACTGTGAATCAGGCTCCTCAAGTTTGTCAAATTTGATAGTTTTGAAAACGCTAGCGCCGAAGGCACGAAGGACTTGGTAGTGCCCTAATTTGGAGTGCGCCGACCTGTCGGCGCTTTCGCCCGCGGCGGCTCGACGGCGCGGGCTGTGATAATAGACTGTTTTCGACAACTTGCTGCGACAGGTCGCAGCGACGAAAGCGATGACAGGTCATCGCACTCCAAATAAGGGCACTACCAAGGACTTATTACCTTTGTCTGAATCTCATGGTTTATGTTAAAAAGCGACGGCGCGAATTAAATCAATGATCGCAACATCGCTGAGATAACAAAGTGTCTACAAACCTTAGTCGCAGAGTAGTCGGCAGCAATGTTTGGCTCGGATATTCGCCTTCCACGAACGGCAACGAGCTGGCTGCGCTTCCCGTTTATCCGATTATTCCCGACGTGTTGCCCACTGAAGAGGCAGTCGGTCAGGCGATGTTGAAAGAGATCGAAGCTCTCGCCGCCACAAAACAAGGTGATTTGGTAATCATTCTGTTGGGTGGTCGGGGCGCACAAGCGTTACACCGCATCTGGGGAGAGATTGCTCGCGCGAGTTCGGCCGATGAACTGTTGGCGAGGCTACACGTGTTCACGCAAGACGCTTTGGCGCCTATGCGAATGAACAACGGCTTTAGTTTTGTGCGAGACTTTGAACGTTTGCTTGGTCCGGATTTCTTTCGCAAGGTGAAAAGCTTTACTTCCATGCGAACTGACACTCAAAACCTCGAGGAGGAGCTCTCGAGCTACGTGGATAAGCTCGAAGCTGTCGGTGGTATTGATTTACTTTTCCTTGGATTGGGACCTGAAGCGCGGGGCGCATCTCATCTCGCGTACATCAAGCCAGGTTCGGGTTCCAGCGCTGGCGATTTGGCCGGGATGATTCCGATCTCATCGAGCATCCTTGAGCATCACATCAAGAAGTTCATTGCGGGTGGCAGCAACGTCACCGAAGCCGATCAAGCTGAATGCCGTGCTGCAACTCATATTCTGACGCTCGGTCCAGCAGTAATTCTGTCCGCGCGGCGCATTGTTCAATCAATCGTCGACGCCAGCACCGCACCGGGAAAACCGGAAAGTTACAAGAACCTGCGCGAGACTGAGCTCTCTGCGAATCCGGATGAACGAGCTGCTCAACTGAACGATAATCCCGGTCTTTGGCTGCGACTGCATCCAAACGTTCGCTCGCTGGTGCTACCCGACGTCTTGATAGATTAATTCGGTTGGAAGGTTAATACTTCAATGTCATCTGAAGCCTGCGCGCATATTGAGTCGATCGAATCCTTCAAACATGCCAAGCGACGTGTCTGCGAAGAATGCATCAAGATCGGAGACGAATGGCTGCATCTGAGGACTTGCCAGGAGTGCGGCGTAACTCTTTGCTGTGACAGCTCACCCAACCAGCACGCGACGAAGCATGCGAAATCTATTGGACATCCCGTGATCGCTTCGGCTGAGCCCGGTGAGCGGTGGCTCTACTGTTATCCCGACGATAACTTCGCCGAGTATTAGCTTACTTAACTCTTCGCGTGAATGCTGATCAAACGGCGGGCGCAAGCAACCCTTCCTTACCATGAGCTGTTCTGCGCTGAGTGATAACTCGCAGATTGAAAGTCTTTCGATCTTCAAAACACCACACCAGTGTGATCAGCTCGGGATCAGGAAGGGTCGCTTGCGCCCGCTCTGACGATGAGCTGTTCTCCGCTTAGTTATAACTCGCAGATTGAAAGTCCTTCGATCTTCAAAAACACCACACCAGTGTGATCAGCTCTGGGTCAGGAAGGGTCGCTTGCGCCCGCTCTTGCTCGCCCATCACTCAACTCACATTCGTCAAGCCGCCTGCGCACATACTGCTGCTCGACTCGATTTGTTGCCAATTCCAGCGCGCGCTGATAAGCAGCAGATGCCTCTGACAATCTCCCAAGTCGCCTTAGAAGGTCAGCATACGCCGCATGGAAAAGATAGTAATTATTCAGCATTCCAGCCTTGCCCAGCTGTTCCATTAACACCAGCCCACGCTCAACTCCCTCGCTCATGGCCACCGCCGCAGCGTGGTTAAGCGCAATCACCGGTGACGGATTCAGTCGCAGCAGCTCGCGGTAAAGCAAAACAATCTGTCTCCAATCCGTCTCGGCAGCCGACGTGACTTCGGAATGCAATGCGGCAATCGCAGCTTGCATTTGATAAGCAGCCGGACGGCGCATGCGCAACGCTCGCTCAACCAGCGCCAGTCCTTCCTCGATTTCTTTGCGATCCCAACGCGAGCGGTCCTGCTCTTCTAAAGTAACCAACTCTCCATTTTCGTCGGTCCGTGCTTCGCGCCTCGAATCCTGTAGTAACAGCAGCGCCAGCAAGCCAATATTTTCTGGCTCATTCGGCATCAGCTCGCAGAGAACTCGCGCCAAACGAATTGACTCTGCGCACAAATCTTTGCGAATCAAACTATCGCCCGCGGTAGCTGCGTAGCCTTCGCTGAAAATCAAATAGACCACCGCTTGAACCGAGGCTAATCGCTCTGCCAGGACTTCGACACCTGGCACCTCATAAGGAATTCGAGCCAGCCGAATTTTGTTTTTGGCTCGCACCAGACGCTGTGCAAGAGTGGTTTCAGGAATCAAGAATGCCCGAGCAATCTCAGGCGTCGACAGACCACCTAACGTTCGCAAGGTCAGCGCCACTTGTGCGTCCGCACTCAAAGCCGGATGGCAGCAGGTAAAGATCAGACGCAGACGGTCGTCGGGATAGTTCACCGTTTCATCAGGCGGCGGAAAGTTGTCAGGTTGTCGACGCTGCGCTTCGTATTCGAGCTCGTTTGCATAACGCTCTTTGGTTCTTTCTCGACGGATAGCATCAAGTAATTTGCGATGGGCGACAGTTGTGAGCCAGGCTCCGGGATTCCGCGGGATACCTTCGAGATTCCAGGTTGCGGCCGCCGAGACTAAGGCCTCCTGCAACGACTCTTCTGCGAGATCGAACGAGCCAGAGATGCGAATCAATGTGGCGATGATTCGACCGTATTCTTCCCGGAAGACCTGCTCGAGCGTGTCAGTTTGAGGAGGCATGCAGGGTGAGGTTGCATGCGTTAACGTTGCGATGCAAGTGCTCATGATTGCCAAAGCAGGTCTTTGGTCTTTGGCCTTTGGTCTTTGGTCTTTGGTCTTTGGTCTTCGGTCTTTGGTCTTTGTTCTCTTGGTCTTACTCTTATTCACACCCGGTTTCAACCGGGTGATGCGAATACTTAAACCCCTTCTAACCGTTTCAACGGTTTCTGCTTTTTGCTACACGCGATACCGTTGAAACGATTAATAGATCAAGCTGTCGTCTCTTCACCCGGTTGAAACCGGGTGTGAATGAGAGAATCCAAGACCAAAGACCAAATCATTCAGACAGCGGCCGGATCTCGACTGTTCCAACCTTGGCTGACGGTATCCGCGCGGCAAGTCCGATCGCCTCGTCGAGATCCTTGGCCTCGACAAGATAGTAACCTCCGAGCTGTTCGCGAGTTTCAGCAAAAGGACCGTCGGTTACGAGCGGCTTGCCGTCGCGCACGCGAACGCTGGTTGCTGAGCTCGTCGGATGTAATTCAGAGCCACTAATGAACTGCCCGCTCGCTACAATTTCTTCAGAGAACTGCCGATACTCGCCGTAGATTTGTTGACGCTCTGCTTCGGTAAGCGTGGCCCAGCCACTTTCTTCAAGGTAAATCAACAACATGTATTTCATTTGAGTTCCTCCAAATTTGTTTGATTGCGTCCTTCAATCCTACGACGCGCAAGCCTGACGAGATCGACATTTCCGGTGAAAAATATTTCGTAATGCCACGGACATGCCACGGGCTTGCCCCGTGGTGCTTCACGTTCGCGGCTAGAAAACGTCAGCATCACAAAGTTGTCGCGATGCCACGGGCTCGCCCCGTGGTGCGTCACGTTCGCTGCTAGAAAGGTTAGCCATCACAAAGTTGTCGCGATGCCACGGGCTCGCCCCGTGGTGCTTCACGTTCCCAGCTAGAAAGGTTGGCCATCAAAAAGTTGTCGCGATGCCACGGGCTCGCCCCGTGGTGTTTCACGTTCGCAGCTAGAAAAGGTTAGCCATCAAAAAGTTGTCGCGATGCCACGGGCTCGCCCCGTGGTGCTTCACGTTCGCTGCTAAAAGGCCAGCATCACAAAGTTGTCGCGATGCCACGGGCTCGCCCCGTGGTGCTTCACCTTCGCTGCTAGAAAAGGTCAGCATTCACAAAGTTGTCGCGATGCCACGGGCTCGCCCCGTGGTGTTTCACGTTCGCTGCTAGAAAACGTCAGCATCACAAAGTTGTCGCGATGCCACGGGCTCGCCCCGTGGTGTTTCACGTTCGCAGCTAGAAAGGTAAGCGAACGTGAAGTACCACGGGACAAGCCCGTGGCATCCGCTAACCTGTGACCACTTTCTTTGTAGCTCAGAACGTGAAGTACCACGGTGCAAGCCCGTGGCATTCGCTAAACCTGTGACCACTTTCTTTGTAGCTCCGAACGTGAAGACCACGGGGCAAGCCCGTGGCATCCGCTAAACCTGCGACCACTTTCTTTGTAGCTCCGAACGTGAAGACCACGGGGCAAGCCCGTGGCATCCGTTAAACCTGTGACCACTTTCTTTGTAGCTCCGAACGTGAAGACCACGGGGCAAGCCCGTGGCATCCGCTAAACCTGCGACCACTTTCTTTGTAGCTCCGAACGTGAAGACCACGGGACAAGCCCGTGGCATCCGCTAACCTGTGACCACTTTCTTTGTAGCTTCTAACGTGAAGACCACGGGGCAAGCCCGTGGCATCCGCTAACCTGTGACCACTTTCCTTTTAGCTCCGAACGTGAAGCACCACGGGACAAGCCCGTGGCATCCGTTAAACCTGTGACCACTTTCTTTGTAGCTCCGAACGTGAAGACCACGGGGCAAGCCCGTGGCATCCGCTAAACCTTCGACCACTTTCTTTGTAGCTCCGAACGTGAAGACCACGGGGCAAGCCCGTGGCATCAACTCAAAAAACATCACCACCAGTGAAGTAAACCTACCCTTTTACGCCCAATCCGGTAACATGGACGGCGACAATGGACCAAACCCTTTGGAGATTTGCGCTCGCAGCCTTCGTAACGCTCTTAGTGGTTGTCGATCCACCGGGTGTCGTTCCGACGTTTGTCGCTCTCACAACCGGCGAAACCTCTGCTAGCCGGCGCCGGATTCTTATCCGCGCGGTGCTCATAGCTTTCAGCGTAGCAATTTTCTTTCTGCTCGCGGGGCGCGCGTTGCTTTCATATCTTGGTGTGACGGTCCAGGCTTTCTCGATCAGTGGCGGCATTCTCCTGTTTCTGGCGGCGCTGCCAATGTTGTTTGGCCAGAGAGGGGGCTTGCAAGCGCCCGAGCCAAAAGAGCGTGGCTCAGTCGGACACGACATTTCAGTTTTCCCGCTCGCAATTCCATTGTTGTCGGGGCCCGGAACCATAGCTACGATTCTTTTGCTTACCTCACAGACGTCGGGCGATTCACGAAAGCTGATTGCGGCCGTCATCGCAATTGCGCTCGTATTCATAGTTTCTTTTGTGGCGCTTTATTTGGGCTCGCGACTAATCGCGTTGGTCGGTGAAGGTGGAGTTCATATCGCGACGCGGGTGATGGGAATCATTCTCGCCGCGCTCGCCGTCCAATATGTGCTGAACGGAATCAGCGGCTATTATCACTTGCTATTTAATCGTTAGACCCTGCGGCTGGTTTGATTCCCAGAGACCTTTGACTTCAGTCGCATCGAGTCTCAATTTCAACCTTCCTTCGTTGTTGTCTATTTAGGTTGAAATTGAAACTCCACGCGACTGAAGCCGGTGGTCAATTATCTGGTTACCTTCATGCCGAGGTAGCCAGGATAATCAATGGTCTCCGATTACTCTTCCGATCAGCTTCTCTTCATCTCCTCGAGTTCTTCTGGCGTCCGGGGCCAATCCTTTTTTAAAAGCAACGACAGCGAGCGGTCAGCGAGTAGGCGGCCTCCAGTTTGGCACGTTGGACAATAATTCGTTTCATTCGATGCGTAGCGGATTCGCTGAATCTTCGTGCCGCAGCGTGGACAAGGTTCTTTGTATTTTCCGTGCACCGCCATCTCAGGGCGAAAAGCTGTTACCTTTTCTGGAAATGTTTTGCCCGCCTCGGTGAGGAACCGATCACTCCAATCCGTCAGCGTGGTTCGCGTCGCCTCAAAGAGACGCCCAACTTCTTCATCGCTCAATTTCTGAGTTAAGGCGAACGGCGAAAGGCGCGCCGCAAACAGAATCTCATCTGAATAAGCATTGCCAATTCCACTGAACAGGCGCGGATCGCTCAGCGCTCGCTTCAGGGTGTGATTCGACGAGCGCAACGCTTTCGCGAACTGCTCCTGATTACTTTCAAAGATCTCCAATCCACCCGGATCGAGATCGTCCAAAGCTTGTTCGCCTTCTACCAAACGTAGCGATGCCCGTTTGCGCGAGCCGGCTTCAGTTAGAGTCAGGGTTCCGTTCTCAAACTCAAAAGTCGCGAGATTCAACTTTGACGGTTTTGTTTTGCCTTCCCGCCAGTGCAGTCTTCCTGCAATCATCAAGTGGAGCACAAGCCACAGTTCGTCCTCAAAGCCGAAGCAAATACGCTTGCCTATTCGTCGCAATTCTTTAACTCGCTTACCCTCGATGCTGGAAACCGGAGGCACCGCGCTGCGCAAAAGGAAGGGTGACGTTATTCGAATCGCAATCAGCTTTCGATTGAGGACTCGCTCTTCGAGCGCCTTTAGATAAGCAACAATGTCCGGATACTCTGGCATGTAGAATGTACTCTCGTTACAGGCGTTGAGAGTTCAATCTTCAGATTGTGTGCCGGCGTTACCACGCAATCTCAAGATTGAACTCTCAACGCCTGTGATCAGAACAGCTTCTCATCCGTCGAGCAGCGAGGCGTGCGGCAAAATATCCGACGAGATTGGCTCGAGAAACCGCGAGACAGCCGGCGCATAATCATCGTTGCGATATCCATCCTGGCCGCCGCGATAAGGATTTACCGGATAAACAAAATTGAGCTCTCGCCTGGCCCGAGTCGTGGCTACGTACAATAAGCGACGCTCTTCTTCCAACTCCAACTCGTCAAAATCATCTTGAAAACGGTTTGAAGGAAACCAGCCGTCCGCCATCCAGATGATGAACAAGCGGTCCCACTCCAGACCTTTTGCAGAATGCACAGTCGACAGGGTGACAAAGCCGCTGCTGCGACGCGTGGCGTTGTCGGCTGTCGCTTCAGTTGGATCCAGCGCCACGTCCTCGAGCAACTTGGCCGTGGTTTTGTAGCGCTTGGTAATTGACTGCAAATGATCGAGATCGCGTCCGCGTCGTTGGGCATCGTCGTACTTGTCTTTCAACAGCGGCCGGTAAAACTTGAGCACTTGAGAAAGCTGCGAGGCTGGCGACTTGGCTGCGACCACGCCAAGCAGCACGCGTGCAAACCGGCCTAACTGAGCGGCGTAGCTGGCCCGCGCGGGAAAGCGATGAAGCTTTCGAAAGAGCGTTTCCTTTGAGCGGGCCGAGCGAAACTCTTTGCGATCGACACCGAGGTGTTCGAGTATCTGATAAACCGTGGCGTCGCCCACGTGCTCGATTAGCTTGAGCGCTCGAAACCAGGAGAGCGTATCGGAAGGCTTGACGACGACGCGAAGAAAAGCGAGCGCGTCTTTGATATGGGCCGATTCAGCGAACCTTATGCCGCCAAACTTTCTGAACGGAATCCCGTGTTTTCCCAACTCAATTTCGAGATCAAAGGAATGTGAGCTCGAACGAAAGAGCACGGCAATTTCACTCAGCGGCACTCCTTCTTCCCTTAACTCTTCAATTCTTTCCGACACAAAGCGTGATTGCTCGTTCTCATCGCGAGCGCTGACGACCACCGGAGTTTGGCCCGGTTCATCTACGCGCGAGAACAAACGCTTTTTGTAGCTGTCCTGGACGTCGGCCATCATGTCGTTCGCGACATCGAGTATTGGCTGCGTGCTGCGAAAGTTCTCTTCCAGCTTGATAATTTGCGCGCCCGGAAAGAGCTTTGGAAACTCAAGCATGTTCCGATGACTGGCGCCACGAAACGAGTAAATTGACTGGAACTCGTCGCCAACCACGGCGATGTTGTCATGGCTGGTTGTCATCAATCGCACGATCTGCGCCTGCAATTTGTTTGTGTCCTGATACTCATCAACCATGATGTAGCGATACTGCTCCGACAGCTGTGCTCTCAGGTCCGCACTCGATTCCAGGGCTTCCTTGAATCGAACCAGCAAATCGTCATACGTGAGCATGTGGCGGGTCCGCTTGAATTCTTCAAAAGCCTTAAACAACTCGTCGAGACCACGACGCTCGTCAACGAACTGTGGGTACTCCTGATTCAGCACCTGCTTTAGCGGCAAAACTTTGTTCACCATCATGCTGAAAATACCCGCGACGGTCCGCTTGCGAGGAAAGCGTCTCTCTTTGGTGAGCTTGATCTGGCGGCGCAGCAGATCGATCAAGTCTTCCGTATCGCTTTGATCCAGCACAGTAAAGTTACGCTGGACACCGGCGAGCTCAGCGTACTTTCGGAGAACTGAGTGGCCCAAAGAATGAAAAGTGCCGCCCGATACGCGCTGGCATCGAGCGTCTGCCAGTGATGCGGCTCGAGACAGCATGCTCGTCGCGGCTCGGCGAGTGAACGTGAGGAGCAGAACTGATTCAGGCCGCGCGCCAACTTCAACCAACCTCGCCACGCGATAAACCAGCGTACGAGTCTTACCGGTTCCAGCGCCGGCGGTAATCAGCAATGGACCTTCCGTCGTCATCACTGCTTTAAGCTGGGCTTCGTTCAACTCACTGGCGTAATCAATCGCGCGAGACCGATCAGCCTGAACAGCTCGCTTCAACACCAGCCTGCCTCTCGTAGGCAGCGGCAGCGTTTTTCCGAGATCCAGTTCGCGCTTCAGTGATCTTAGTTCCTCGGTCAACTCGCTAATCGTTTGATAACGATCCTTGGGCGGCTTCGCGAGAGCTTTAGCCAGTATTCGGTGAACATCGGCGGGCAGTTCAGACTTGATGGACTCGGGAAACTTCGGAGCTTCATGAAGAATGGCGTGCATCGTGTCGATGCGATTTTCGTTTACGAACGGGCAGATGCCGGTAAGCATCTCGCAGAGAACAACGCCAAACGAAAAAACGTCGCAGCGTCGATCGACTCGTTGGCCCAGCAACTGCTCGGGCGCCATGTAATTCACCGTGCCCATTACCGTTCCCGATTCCGTGTCCACGCGAATGAGAGTCTTTTGCGCGCTATCGGCTGCGAGCGCTTTCTCGCGCTGCTGAACGAGCTTGGCCAGCCCAAAGTCGAGAATCTTCGCGTAGCCGTCTCGACGAATCATCAGATTCTCAGGCTTCAAATCGCGATGGATGATGCCAACCTCGTGCGCTCGGTTAAGCCCTTCAGCGATTTGAATGGCGATCTCCAAAGCATCTTTGAGCGCCAACGGTCGAGCTCGGATCTTCTGGCGTAGTGTCTCGCCTTCGACATACTCCATCGCGATATAAGGCTTGCCGTTGTCCTCGCCAACTTCGTAGACAGTGAGGATATGCGGGTGATTGAGCGCCGATGCTGCTCTCGCTTCCTGAAGAAAACGTCGCCGCCTGTCGGTGTGTGACAGATACTCCTGCGGCAGAAGTTTGATTGCGACGATCCGATCGAGTTTTTTGTCGTAGGCTTTGTAGACAGCACCCATGCCACCGGCGCCGATTGGCTCCATGATCCGGTAGTGAGCGATTGTTTGCTCGGGGAGGGGTTTCATAAAGATCGGTGCTTACGCCGAAGGCGTTCGCCAATTCCAGCCTGGGGCGGCGCCCCAGGTAAGGAACCAACGGAGTTTCGAAAACGCTGAAAGCGTTGGCGAAAGTGCATTTATCCTCCTTGCGAACGCCTTCAGCGTTTGCAGATCCACTATCTTTGCCCTGGGGCGTTGCCCCAGGCTGGAATTGGCGAACGCCTTCAGCGTTAATCTCTCTTCATTGCTAGCGTTAATCCATCTCCTACCGTCAGCATGCTCAATATGATGCGTTCATCACGACTGAGTTTCTCGTTGAGGTTTCGAATGGCAACGGTATCTTCGTCCTGCACATTCGGATCCGCGACTCGGCCAGACCAGATCGTGTTATCGATGGCGATTAATCCAAACGGACGGAGAAGCTTCAACGCTCGCTCATAATATCCTTCGTAGTTACTCTTATCCGCATCAATGAAAGCAAAGTCGAAAGAGCCTGATTCCCCGCTTTCAAGCAGCTCGTCGAGAGTCACCAAAGCCGGCCCTAGCTGCAGATCAATCTTGTGATCGATACCGGCTTCTTTCCAGTAGCGCCTGCCAACCGACGTGTATTCTTCGCTGATATCACACGCGACGATACGACCATCGTCCGGAAGGCCTAATGCAACCCACAGAGCGCTGTAGCCGGTAAACACTCCGACCTCCAGCGTCTTGCGCGCCCGCATCATCTGTATCAGCAACTGCATGAACTGGCCCTGGTCAGGACCAATCTGCATCCCTGCATTGGAAAGGCGTTGAGTTTCCTCGCGCAGACGGCGAGCGGCGTCGGGTTCTCTTACTCCGTTGTGAAGTACGTATTGATAGGCATGCTCATCGAACGAAAAATGACGTGACATTCATGATCCCCTTCGGAAAATGTACGACAGGCTGCCAGCCTGTCGCTGGTTTATTGCCTCTTGCGTTCCCTTTATAAGAAGCTGGTTGACCGATCAGATTTGGCAAATGGTTTTCAATACCTTGAATGCTACTCAACCACAGGCTGCAGCCCGCAGTACAAGCTAAGCAAGAACGAGTCATAATAACTTGTAGAAGACGACGGTGCTATCCAGCTCACCCTAGGCGCTCAACGCGTAATTGGGGATAGCGCCAACCGGAACGTAGCCGCAGCTCCGATAAAGTCGATCGGCAACACTATCCTGAACGGTGTCGAGCACCAGCAAGGTGCGTTTACAGTCTCGCGCCTTTTCCTCCAGCGCCTGCAATAAAACGTGAGCGATGCCGCGGTTGCGATAGTCGGAGTGAACGATAAGCTTTTCGACATCGGCGCGATGTAATCCATTCTCTTTCATGACCAGCGACAACTGAACCGAGCCACAAATGCGATCGTCCGCGCGTGCCACGAGAAGATGCCGTCGCTCCGCCGACACGTCGGCGAACACGCTGCTCCAGTATTGTTCAGCTGTGCTGACCGACAGCGGCGGCATGAATCCGACCGAGGCTCCGCCATTAACAGTGTTCTGAAGTAATGAAATCAGATCGGGCAAACTTGCTGCCGCGTCGTCTTTCGAGATCGCCTGGATAAGAACGTCATTCATTTTTTTTAAGAAAGTGCCTAAGAGTAACACGCCGATTCATCCATGGCACACCCCCGTGAAGCGTGGCACGGGCGTCCCGCCCGTGAAGTTGCCCCGGCTTTCAACCCGGTTTGAGTGCCACGGCATCTTCACGGGCGGGACGCCCGTGCCACGGCATCTTCACGGGCGGGACGCCCGTGCCACGCCTGTGGGCCAAACCTTTACGTGAAATCCCTTCTTCGGATAATCTCTTACCTATCCACCTAAGTGAGGTCAACTCGAGTGGGAACCCCCCAATCTCCAGCCTCAACGGCTCTCCATAACACGGGCGCTGAGAACGGTCTGTCTGATGAGCGCGACCGTTTACGGCTGCTGCTCGATGTAAACAACGCCATCACCTCGAACCTGAATCTTCAGGGTCTATTGGAGGCAATCTCCACCTCTTTAAGAAAAGTAATTCCTCACGACTTTACCGGTCTCGCCACCTACGACGAACAGATTGGCCAACTGCGAGTGCATGCCCTCGAATCTTTTGGGCCGGATCAAATGTTTCAGTCAGGTCAGCCGATTCCTCTCGAAGGCAATCCGGCGGGGCTCGCCTTTATCGAGCGAAAGTCTGTTCTCAGGGATCGCATCGATCACGCGGAGTTCCCTTCTCCCGTCTTCCGCCAGTTTTGTGACGGGCTGGGATTGCGATCCGGCGTGACAGTACCGCTGGTACTTAACAACCGTGCCATTGGCGTAGTTAGCATCTCGAGCGTAAAAGAAGCCGCCTTCATTCAACGCGATGTCGACCTTCTTGAACAGATCGCAGATCAAATCGCCATCGCCGTCGAGAACGCCCTGAACTTCCAGCGCGCCGAACTGGAACGAGATCGGCGTCAAATCCTTCTTGAAGTAAACAATGCTGTTTCGCGACACCTGAATCTCGATCAACTTCTGGCAGCCATCTCCGAGTCGGTTCGGCGGGTCATTCCGCATGACTATGCCGGCCTGGCTCTTTACGACGCCGACACTGAGCAACTTCGCTTGCATTCGCTCGGCCTGCCCGGTACGGAAAGGGCAATCGGCGAAGGCACCGTGATTCCTCTCGCCGGTACACCTACCGGGCTCGCGTTTACTTCCAGGCGACTTGTGTTGCGCGACCGCGTCGACTACGACGAGTTCTTTGATCCAATCACTCGCCAGGTGAATGAGGCGCTGAATCTAAGATCGAATATCAGCGTGCCACTGATTCTCGAAGCTCGAGTACTCGGGGTAATCACAATAAGAAGCGTGCAGGAAGGCGCTTTCTCGGCAGAGGATGCAGTCCTGCTGCAACAGATTGGCGATCAAGTCGCCATCGCTGTCGAAAATGCAATCAACTTCAGACAAGCTGAACACGAACGCGACCGGCGACGGCTCCTGTTGGAAGTGAGTAATGCTGTAACTTCCAATCTGAGCCTCAGGGACCTCCTCATCACTGTCTCAGCTTGTCTCAAAAGATTCTTCAGTCACGATTTCGCCAGTATGGTGTTGGTCGATGAAAAGACTGGCCAGCTCCGGATTCATGCTCTCGACAATCCTTCACCGCCGGGATTGCTCGGAGAAGGGTCATTACTTCCAATAGATGGCACACCTGCCGGACTCTGCATCAAGACTCGACAAACGATCGTGCGTCCGACTCTCGATCTTGAAGAGTTTTATGCGCCGGCGGTAAAACAGGCTTACGCCTTCGGAGTCCGTTCCGGTTGTTCAGCCCCGCTAATCTCGCACGACAAGGTCCTCGGCAGTCTCAATGTCGGCAGCTTAAAAGAATCGACCTTTTCGTGGGAAGACGCGGAGCTGCTCACACAGATTGCCGACCAAATCGCGATAGCAGTTGAGAACGGATTGAATTTCGAACGCGCCGCGCGAGAACGCCAACGCATCGAGACCCTTCTCAAAGTCAACAACGCCATCACTACGAACCTTGAATTAGGTGATCTGCTCAAAGCGACGTCAGAGTCGCTGCGTGATTTTTTCAAACATGACTTCGCCGGACTGGCGCTCTTTGATCAGGAAACGAATCAACTTCTCGTCCACGCGCTGGATCTAAACCAGCCAGACAAATACTTGATCGAAGGAAATCACATCCCGATCGAAGGCACGTTGACTGGTATGGCCTTCTCGACGCGACAGTCGGTAGTTAGAAACCGAATTAATTTTGACGAGAGTGCCTGGCAGCATGCCCGGCCGTTCTTTGAAGAACATAAGCTGAAGTCATTTGTAAGCTTGCCGTTGATCTCACGCGGGCAGTCTGTGGGCGTACTTAATCTCGGCAGCCGCACTGAAGATGCGTTCGATAATGCTTGCGTCGAGCTGTTGGAACACATCGCCACGCAGGTAGCTATCGCCGTCGAGAATGCGGTGAATTTTGGAATCGCAGCTCGTGAACGCGATCGGACGCAACTTCTTTTGGCGGTCAACAACGCCACCACCTCACATCTCGATCTACGTGAAGTGTTGCGCGCCACTTCTGATTCCCTGGAAGCGGTTATCCCACATGATGCTGCCGGCATTGCTTTGCACGATCCCGAAACTAACCAGTTGCGCGTACACATTCTCGATGCAGCGCCCGAGATCCAAAGTGTAGAAGAAGGTTATCTGATGCCCTTGAACGAAACACCCGCAGCGCGTTCGTTCAGGACGGGAAAGCCAGTTCTGATTCATGATCTAGCGGCGAGCGAATACAAGTCTCCAATCATCCAGCGCGCTATTGCCTCAGGTTTCAAGTCAAGCTTAAACGTACCGCTTATCTGCCAAAACAAGGTGCTGGGTGCTGTCTTCATTGGCAGCAAAAAGCTAAGCGCGTTTTCTGAAGCCGACGCTCAATTGTTCTTAAATGTCGGCGGACAGCTGGCGATTGCGGTTGCCAACGCGATGTCCTACCGGGAAATCGAAAAGCTGAAACAAAAGCTTGTCAGCGAAAAGCTTTATCTCGAAGAAGAGATAAAGACGCAGTACAACTTCGCTGAAATCGTGGGCCAGAGCCCGGCATTGCGGCAGGTTCTGAAGCAGGTTGAGACCGTGGCGCCTACCGATTCCTGTGTACTCATCTGCGGTGAGACTGGGACCGGAAAGGAACTGATCGCGCGAGCCATTCATTCAGCAAGCGGCCGGCGAGAACGTACGTTGGTCAAACTCAACTGCGCTGCCATTCCCACTGGCTTGCTCGAAAGCGAGTTGTTCGGCCATGAAAAAGGGGCGTTCACCGGTGCGATTTCGCAACGTATCGGTCGCTTTGAGTTAGCTAATAAAGGCTCGCTGCTACTTGATGAAGTCGGCGAGATTCCGCTCGATTTGCAGCCAAAACTTCTGCGCGTCTTGCAGGAACATGAATTCGAGCGACTGGGAAACTCGCGGACGATCAAGACCGACGCTCGCTTGATTGCTGCTACCAACGTGGATTTACCTCAGATGGTGGCGGAAAAGAAATTCCGCAGCGATCTCTTCTATCGGCTAAACGTTTTTCCCATCACGATTCCGCCGCTCCGAGATCGAACCGGGGACATTCCTTTGTTGGTTGGGTACTTCGCTAAGAAACACGCGCTGCGAATGAACCGGCACATTGACACGGTTCCCCGCGAAACTGTCGAGGCCCTCAGCGAGTATTCATGGCCCGGCAACGTTCGTGAGTTGGAAAACTTTATCGAGCGAGCCGTTATTCTGAGTCAGGGCGCCGAATTGCAGGCGCCACTCGGCGAGTTAAGAGTCTTGGAGAAGTCCTTTCCTGAAACGCAAGTCACTGCACCCTCAGCAGCGACCTCAGCCGCTAAGCCAATCTCACTCGAAGAGGTTGAGCGAGCTCACATCGAGGAAGTCTTGCGTCAGGTTCGCGGCGTTATCGGCGGCAAAGGCGGCGCCGCCGAAATACTCGGTCTTCCCAGCTCCACCCTCCGCAACCGCATGAAAAAGCTCGGACTCAAGTAAAAAGGCAAAAGTACGCGCGTTCACAGGCGTTTAGAGTTCAATCTTTAGATTGGGTGGCTGCGATACCACAAACTGAAGTTTGAACTCTAAACGCCTGTTACGCCCGTCCCGTTTTTACCTTTTAACTTTTACTTTCCTTGATGCCGTATGTGGCATCGGATGCCGAATACGGCATCCGCACCTAGGTCTCGCCTCGCCTGGAAATATCTCGTCATTCGCACGCCAAAACCACTTTACTCCCTGCAACTCAACAATTTAGCACCAGCCAACCTGGCTGCTAATGACCGTGGTCCCGCCTTTGCACTTAGGCCAGTCGCATCGCGGACAGGAATACGCGGTAGACAGAAAGGGCCGGAAGGAAAGATGACCACACGCATTACCCAAATTGAGGACCAGGAGAAAAAGCGGACGACTATCCGAGTCGAAGGTTCGCTGCATGGCGAAGACGCGGAAGTCCTGGAAAACACATTGATGAACTTGCAGCACGAACAGATGCATGAGGTAGCCATTGACTTGACCAACATCAGCTTTCTCGACAGCGAAAGCGCGTCGGTGTTGTGCCGCTTGAAAAAATTGGGTGTCGAGCTCGTCGGACTGCACTTCTTCGTGCAGCAGATTCTTGAGCTGGCCCAGAGTTCTGAAACCAACTGAGTAATTGTCAGCACCGCCTGCGGGTGGGTATCAACCAAATCTTTGAGGAGAACGACAATGCCTTCGAACACGAAAACATGGACCAGGCGAATGATGGCGAGAGTGCGAGCCTGCCGGCGCCGAATCAAGACTCCGCCGACCGTAGCCACCGAACGACGCTTGTCCGTTTTTAACACTTACCTTCGCACGCTGGCGCTAATCACCTCGGTGATGCAGGTTTCCGGCTACGCCCAAACCATAATCGCTTCGAAGGCTACGCTGACTGACGACAAGCCAGCTGTGACCAGAGCTGTCACCGAAACGAGTCCTGAGATTGCCCCAGGTTACGAAGCTCCAAAGAAGCCGTTACCGCCAATCGAGCGAGTCGGCGTCGACGCTTCGGACTCGCTGCCGATGACTCTGGATGAAGCTATCCGCATGGCACTTCATAACAACAACGACATCGACGCCTCGCGGATTAACGTTGAGATGGCTGAGCATGATTTGCAGGCGGCACACGGCGCCTATGATCCGATACTGTCAAACGAAACCTACTTCGAGCGTCGCTCGACTCCTTATGCTTCGTTCCTATCCGGCAGCGGCAACGGTTCTCTGACGGAAACCGAAACCTCCAGCAAGATGAGTTTGAGCGGCGCGTCGCCCTGGGCCGGCGGCTCATATAAGTTTGATTTCTCCACAAGCCGGGTGTCGAGCAACAACGCCTTCAACTCGATCAACCCTTCGAATTATTCGCAATTCAACCTGAGCTACACGCAGCCACTGTGGCGCGGACGAAAAATCGATGACAACCGCCGCCAGATTGCGATTGCCAACAAGAATCTATCGCTTACTGATGTTCAGTTTCGTCAAAAAGCAATCGATGTAATTTCCAAAGTTGAAGAAGCTTACTGGCAGCTCGTGTATGCACTACGGAACCAGCAAGTACAGAACGACGCCGTCAAGCAGGCCAAGGCGCAGGTAGAAACAAATCAGCGTCAGGTAAAGCAAGGTGTGTTGGCGCCAATCGATGTAGTGGAAGCTGAGGCTCAGGTGAAGAACTTCGAGCAGGCAGTCTATGCCGCTCAAGAACAAGTAACCGAAGCTGAGAACGGTTTGAAGACCTTGATGCTGCCAAACCGCGCGGCTGAACTTTGGTCACGAGCCTTGTTGCCAGTCACGCCGGTATCACTTGAAGCACCGCGTATTCCGCTCAACGAAGCTCTCAGTGCCGCCTTCGCAAACAGGCTGGAGCTTACTGAACTGAAGACCGACTCCGAAATCAACAAACTGAACTCGATTTTCTTCAAAGATCAGACGAAACCGCAAGTGGACCTGGCCATGAGCTACAGCAGCAACGGTTTGGCTGGAACTGAAAATGAAGACAATCCGCTACTTGGCAGTCTCCAGGCAATGGAACGCCGCATCGCTGAGCTGTCGGATCGCGCCGGGCTGCCCAAACTCGAAACACCAAACTTCTCGTCAATCAATCCCGACATGAAGGGTGGCTACGGACAATCGCTCGCGAACATGCTTGGCCAGAACAATCCGACCATTAAGGTTGGCGTAAAGATTTCGTTGCCGCTCAAGAACCGCGCCGCGGAAGGTCGGCTCGGTCATTCGTTAGCTGAAGGTCGCCGGATTGACACGTTGAAAGCTCGCACTGAGCAAGCAATCGAAGCCGATGTCCGCAATTCAATGCAGGCGGTGCGTTCGGTTGAAGCTCGCCTGGCAGCTGCAGCCGCGGCTCGCGAAGCAGCCGAACAACAGTTCACCAGCGAGCAGCGCAAATTCGAAGCAGGCATGTCAACAGTATTCCTCGTGCTGCAGCGCCAGACTGACTTGATCGGCGCCCGCGGCCGCGAGCTCCAAACTCAGACAGACTTGAACAAGGCAATCGCTAATTTCCAGAGAGCAATGGGATCAACTTTCCAGTATCGCGGCGTCGCCGTCCTGGATAAGCAGCGGCTTGAGCAGACTAAGTCTACGCCCACAACGTCGCAGAACGGCTCGCTTTGGTCCGAACCCGTCATTACGACTCGTTCAACCGGCTCCGGTCGCGAACGCTAATTAGCAACTGAAACGAATTTGATAAAGCAGAGGAGAAAAGCAATGGAAGCCACAACCGAAACCAAAGCGAAAGCGAAACCGCGAATCAAGAAAGCAATGAAAGCCGTAGCAGCCCTGGTCATTCTCGCTGCCGCTGGCACGGCAGTCTGGTACTTCCTGATTCGGACGCCGGCCGGTCCTGAGAATTTAATCAAGGTCAGCGGCCGGATCGAAGGCGACGACGCCACCGTATCCAGCAAAGTCTCAGGCCGGCTGCGCGAGCTGACCGTCCGCGAAGGTGATCAGGTAAAAGCCGGTCAGGTGATTGCCATCATCGACGACGAACAGGTAAGAGCCCGCGAAGAACAGGAGTTTTCAAAAGTTCGCGAAGCTCAGGCTCGCGCCAACAGTGCCAGCCAGCAGATTTCAGTCCTCGAAGCTCAACTCGAACAAAGCAACATCAGCGTTGAGCAAGCAAAGATTGATGCGCAGGGTCGAGTCAGCCAGGCAGAAGCAAAGGTCGCGCACGCGGAAGCTGAGCTCGTCAAAGCGCAGGCCGATTACAACCAGGCCAGGTATGACGAAGAGCGTTACACGAATTTGGCCAATGATGGTGATGTGCCCGAGCGAACCGGCCGCCAGGCGCGCTCAACTTCAGAAGCGCATGCAGCACTCGTGCGAGCTGCTCGGCTGCAAGTTGAAGCCGCCAAGGGCGCGTTGATGATGGAAAAAGCAAACTTGTCGAACGCGCCAATGCGTTCATCCCAAGCCTTGAGCATTCGTCGTCAGATTTCACAGGCGCAATCCGATTTGGCGGCGGCGCAAGCAGAGATCGAGCAGACACAGGCTCGCTTGAAAGAAGTCCAGGCAGACCGCAACGACCTTAAAGTCGTCGCTTCAATCGACGGCATCGTCGCTACTCGATCAGCTGAACCAGGTGAAGTGGTGACCGCGGGAACGCCGCTGGTGACGTTGGTGAACCTGAATGCTGTGTACCTGCGGGGCTTCATTCCGGAAGGCGAGATTGGCCGCGTACGCGCTGGACAGAATGCTCGCGTGTATCTCGATTCGGCGCCGAGTCAGGCTATCGAAGCCGTCGTCACTAGAATTGATCCGGAAGCTTCGTTCACACCCGAGAACACTTATTTCCAGAATGATCGTGTGAAGCAGGTAGTTGGTGTAAAGCTGCAACTCAAAGGCGCGGCGGGCTTCGCTAAACCGGGTATGCCTGCGGATGGCGAGGTGATCGTGGATGGTCCATCGGTAGTACTGCAGGCTGCTAGCCTGCAGCTTCAGTCCAAATAAGGGTTCGCTAAGGTACGAAAGCGACAGGCTGGCAGCCTGTCTTACATCAGGAGAATGACAATGGCCGCAACACAAACATCATTAATCGCCGAGACTAACCGAGCCGGAATCATAGCGTCGCTTGAGTCCTTTGCAGCTGAAGTGAATGAGACCGAGATTGCCATCAGCGTTCGCAACTTGCGCAAGAGCTACGGCGACCTCGAAGCGGTGAAAGGCATCGACCTCGATATCGCTGCGGGAGAAATCTTCGGATTGATAGGCCCGGACGGCGCCGGCAAGACTTCGGTCTTTCAAATTCTCGGCGGCGTGATGCAGCAAACGAGCGGAACGGTCGAGATGTATTACGTTGCCGCCCGTGAAGCTCGGGCCTTCGTTGGTTACCTGACTCAGACCTTCAGTCTTTACCAGGATTTGAGCGTCACTGAAAACCTGCGGTATCTCGGCGAGCTGCGCTTGTTGTCGCGGAAGGAAATTGAGGAACGCGGGGGACGGTACCTCGAGATGTTTGACATGGAACGTTTCCAGGCGCGGCTGGCGGGCAGCTTGAGCGGCGGCATGAAACAGAAGTTAGCGCTCGCCTGCGCACTTATCGCTGAGCCAAAGATCCTGCTACTCGACGAACCAACCACCGGCGTAGACCCGGTGTCGCGCCGCGAGTTCTGGGACGCGCTCGCAAATCTTTCGCGCGCCGGTATGACGATGGTTGTAGCCACGCCTTATTTGGACGAAGCAGAGCGTTGCCATCGAGTCGCGTTGATGCACGATGGCGTCATTCACCAGGTCGGTACGCCGGCTGAGATTCGCGAGCAACTCGGCATGGAACGATTGCAAGTACGAGCTGATGCGCTCGGTCGCGCTGAAGATGTGCTCAGCAACGCCGTCGTTGTCGGCGACGTGCAAAGGTTTGGAGATCGGTTGGACGTAATGGTCAGCGATCCCAAAGCTGGTGAGTTGATGACGCGCGAAACTTTGGCCAAGGCCGGCATTCCGGTGATCGACATAAAAACAACGCCGCCTACTTTAGAGAATGCGTTCGTAGCCACGCTGCGACGACTAAATGGAGATGTCAGCACGCCTGCATTTCCGCAGCGCCGGCAATTTCGTTCCCGACCGAAGGATGCGATTGCCATCGGCGCCCGGCATCTCTTCAAGCGTTTTGGAAAATTTAATGCGGTGAAAGACATCAACATCGAAATCAAATACGGTGAGATCTACGGCTTGCTCGGAGCAAACGGCGCCGGCAAGACCACGACGATCAAAATGCTTTGCGGATTGATCGGATCTTCCAGCGGCCAGATGGAGCTCGCCGGTGAAAGTGGCAAGCTGCGCTCGAGCTTTGTTCGTCAGCGCATCGGCTACATGTCGCAGAAATTCTCGCTCTATGACGATTTGACGATTGCAGAGAATCTGGACTTCTTCGCGGGCGTCTACCAGGTTCCCTACGCTGAACGCGAAGAGAAAAAGAAATGGGTGCTGGCGGTGTCAGGATTGGAAGGACGCGGTGACTTGATGACCAGCAGTCTTCCCGGAGGCTGGAAACAGCGTGTTGCCTTCGGAGCTTCGGTGATGCATGAGCCATCGGTGCTCTTTCTCGATGAGCCAACCTCCGGAGTAGACCCACTCGCGCGCCGCGCCTTCTGGAAGATGATCAATAGTTTTGCCGACCGAGGCGTGGCGGTGCTGATAACGACGCATTACCTCGAAGAAGCCGAGCAATGCAATCGACTCGGATTTATGGTCGCCGGCGAGCTAGTAGCGGAAGGTACGCCATCGAGCGTGAAGGCGGCACAGAATGGCCATTTGCTCGAGCTGATCACGGACCAACCGCAGGAAGCGGCGGACTTTCTTAAGCATGAGCGCGAGAAGTGGCGCGTGTCACTGTTCGGTGATCGCTTGCACGTGATTGTTGATGAGGCTGCCGACACAGGAATCAGGAGTCTGCGCGAGCAGTTGCAGGGACGAGGCATTAAGGTTCTGAAAGCTTACGAAGAGAGTTATTCACTTGAGGACGTGTTCATCACCATCGTCGAGCGCATGCGCAAGACCGGCGACACGAGCACGTACCAGTGAGATTGAGATCTCAGATGGAATTTGAATCGATCTGGAAAAGAATCTGAGATCTGAAATTTGAAAACGGAAGCAGAGAGAGGCGAATCATGAAAAAGATTATCGCGCAGGCAGGCAAAGAGCTGAGACAGTTTTCGAGAGATAAGTTGACGGTGACGTTGGCGCTGATTCTGCCAATGGTCCTAATGTGGCTCATCGGAATGTCCATTTCGCTCTCGGTGACGGATCTTCCCGTAGTCGTCAAGGACATGGACCAATCGCCCGCGTCACGTCGCTATGTTGAGAAGCTCGGCAAATCGCTGACCTTCCGCATCGTTCCAGGCGATCTGCGCGGCAAGACTGAAGCAGCTCTCGACAAGGAACAGGCCCGCGCCGTCGTCGTCATCCCTGAAAACTTCGGCAGCGATCTCGAAAAGGGTCGCTCGCCCGAAATTCAGTGGCTGGTTGATGGGACCGATGCCAACACAGCCAACATTATGCGAGGCAATGCCGCAGCGTTGACTGAATCTTTCAATAGCCAGCTGGCGTCGGCGCCAGTGCCGGCAATTCAACCACACATTCGCTACTGGTTTAATCCCGGCAACGATTCTGATCAGTACATCGGACCAGCAGTATTCGCAGTTGGCCTGGCTCTGTTTCCTCCCTTACTGGCGGCGTTGGCACTTTCGCGGGAAGGCGAGCAGAAAACCATCCTGCAGGTGTACGTGTCCAGCATCAAGGCGCATGAATATCTGCTCGGCAAGATCATCGCTTACATGCTGGTATCGATAGCTCAGTGGCTGATGACCTTGATATTCGCAATCTTCCTGTTCGGCATTTGGTTCAAGGGAGACCCAACGCCGTTGTTAGTGAGCTCGGTGCTCTACTTGTTTTGCAACGTCGCTCTCGGAGTAATGATGGGCGCCACGATTCCGGACCAGGCGGCTGCAATCCAAGCCGTTCAGAACGTCGCCTTCCTGCTGTCGTACCTGCTGTCCGGTTTCGTGTTTCCGCTGTCGAACATTCCGCCCTACATCCGGTGGATTTCGAATCTGGTGCCGGCGCGGTGGTTCGTCGAGATGTGTCGAGACGCTTTTGTGCGCGGAGGTGGCTGGGAAGCCGTGTGGCACGTGCCGGTGGTGTTGGGCTTGTTGAGCGCCGCTTTCTTCTTCCGCGCCTGGAAAGTGTTGCGCAAGATGCAAGTCGAAGCTTAGGAGCTGTGGTGAGAAATCGAAGGGACAAACGAACATGAAAGCCATGCTTGAAAAATTATTTAACCTCCGGATTTGGCCGTTGATCAAAAAAGAGCTGCGGCAGATTCGGCGCAACCACAAACTCGTGGCGATGATGATCTTTCCGCCTACGCTGAACCTGGTGCTGCTGGGCTTCGCGATGAATCCTGAAGTCACGAATCTGCGCTTAGGCGTGGTGGACGAGAGCCGCTCAATTGAAAGTCGTGAATTGGTCTCGGCCTTCACTGAAAGTCATTCGTTCAAAGTCGCAGCGACTTATCAATCGACCGAAGCGCTTGGCCACGCGCTAACGGCGGGCGAGCTTGATGCAGGCATTGTTGTTCCCAGCGATTTCGCAAAGCAGCGAGTGAGTGGGCAGACTGCGGACATTCAGTTTCTGGTCGACAGCGTGAATTCCAACACCGCGACGATCGCTGGAGGCTACGCGACGCGCATCGTTGGATCGCTAAATCAAAAGATCAATCTCGCTAAGCGCACGTCAGGCGGGGCGCCATTCGTGCCCTCGAGGACTGCGCGTGTGGTCGCCAGGATTTCCCTGCTCTACAACCCCGGTCTGCAAAATTCATGGTTCATCGTGACCGGAATGATCGGCATGCTGCTGGTAATGTTGGGTGTGGCCGTTGCTTCTTCAGCGATGGTAAAAGAAAAGGAAATCGGCACCATCGAACAGCTGCTGATGACCCCAGCCGATGGCGCTGAGATTATCACCGCGAAAATGGCGCCTATATTTTTGCTGCTATCGATTGATATTGGATTGTCGGTTGCCGTTGGCCATCTCGTATTTGGAGTACCAGTGCGCGGCAGTCTTTTGTTGCTGTACGGCTCGGGCATGCTGTGTGTGCTCTCGGGCATTGGCATCGGCACCATCATCGCTACCTTCACGCGCTCGCAGCAGCAGGCGCAGTTGCTCGGCTTCTTTGTAACGCCGCCGCTGTCGATGTTGTCAGGAGCGACGACGCCAATCGAAGCCATGCCGCAATGGATGCAGCCCATGACTTTGCTTAATCCAGTGCGTCACTTTGCTTCGCTTTCGCGCGGGGTGATGTTGAAGGGCGTTGGTATCGAGGTGGTGTATCCAAACTTGTTGGCCTTGATGGCATTCACGGCGATCTTGATGGGTGTGAGCGTGTGGCGATTTAGAAAGCAGCTGAATTAAGTAGAACGGACTTCAGTCTGTTCAAGCGGTTAAAGGCGTTAGTTGAGTGGTTTCGGCAAACTCCTGATCAGCGAGGACTGCGGACACTCAACTTCCGTCTCAGCGAGTTGGACGCAGACTGAAGTCTAACAAAGTAGAACGGACTTCAGTCTGTTCATGAGTTGAAAGGCGTTAGTTGAGTGCTTTCGGCAAACTCCTGATCAGCGAGGAGTGCTCACACTCAACTTCCATCTTAGCGAGTGGGACGCAGACTGAAGTCCAACAAAGTAGAACGGACTTCAGTCTGTTCAATGCGGTGAAAGGCGTTAGTTGAGTGTTTCGGCAAACTCCTGATCAGCGGCGCGTGCTGACACTCAACTTCCATCTTAGCGACTTGACGCAGACTGAAGTCTAACAAAGTAGAACGGACTTCAGTCTGTTCATGAGTTGAAAGGCGTTAGTTGAGTGTTTCGGCAAACTCTTGATCAACGAGGAGTGCTCACACTCAACTTCCATCTTAGCGACTTGGACGCAGACTGAAGTCTACGCTACACAGGAGGTCAGTTATGACGTGGAGAAGAAGAAAACGAACCAAAGCCCCCTCTGTCGCAGACGCGGACTTGGCTTTGGAGACGCTCGGCACAGAAAGACTACGCATAATTGTGCTGCTCGCGTTGGGAGGCGCCCTGTCGTTCTTGTCCTTAATTCCGCCGACCTACTTTTCGAGCAGCATGGAGAGTGCTTTTCGCGGGAACATGTCTATGTTCATTGCGTGGCGTTTCGTGGTTCTCTCCGGACTGGTCCTTTACCTCGTGGGCGAGCATCTGATCCTGCGACGCTTGATTGCTCGAAAGCGACGGATACCAACCATCTACCGATATGCTACCGCTTTGATCGAAACCAGCTTCCCGACGGCGGCAGTTATTGTGGCGGCGATCTTCTCAGATCCTCAAGCATCGATTTCAAGTATTCCTGTTTTCGCGTATCCGCTATTCATCGTCCTTTCGGCGCTTCGGCTGAACTTTCGACTATCGTTGTTCACCGGCTTGGTCGCGGCCGTCGAGTACATTTGCGTTTCACAACTTTTCCAGCTCGACAGCGCGTCGTATGCGCCGGTTCATTTCTCCAAAGGCATAACGTTTTGCATGCTCGGATTGTTGACGGGTCTGGTTGCTCTTCAGATTAAGAAAAGGATTCTCGACTCTGTCAGGACCGCCGAAGAACGAAACCAAATCGTCAGCATGTTCGGGAAACACGTTTCGCAGGTAGTGGTTGATCAGTTGCTGGCGCAGGGCGCAGACGTTCGCAGCGAAAAGAAAAACGTCTGTGTGATGTTTCTCGACATTCGAAATTTCACCAGCTTCTCTGAAAAGCGGACGCCGGAAGAAGTCGTCAGTTATCTGGAGACACTCTTCGAATTCATGATTGAGATCGTCAATCGCAACCACGGCTTCATCAACAAGTTTTTGGGCGATGGTTTTATGGCGGTGTTCGGCGCGCCAGTGTCGAATGGAAAAGACAGCTTAAATGCAGTTAAGGCTGCGCAGGGAATATTGGAGAGATTGAATGCTGAGATCGCGAATGGAAACGTACCGCCAACGACGGTTGGTATTGGTCTGCACGCTGGCGAAGCAGTGACAGGTAGCATCGGCTCCGCGCTCAGGAAGGAGTACACCGTCATCGGCGACGTCGTGAATCTCGCGGCGCGCATTGAGAAGCTGAACAAGGAATTCAACTCGCAGTTGCTGATCTCAGAAAACGTTCGCGCGACCGCGATTTCCGAAACACTCGGTAAGATTATTCCACGCGGTCTGGTTCAAGTCCGCGGCCGCGAAGCTTCGATTAACGTCTACCAATTGGCGTGACTCAACGTTCCCAACAGGCGTTTAGAGTTCAAACTTCAGTTTGGCGTTTCGTAACCAGCAAACTAAAGTTTGAACTCTAAACGCCTGTAGGCTAACTGAGCGCGTTGCCTTACAATTCCGGACTGTGTGGCGAGACCTCATGAGCTTTCGTTGGGCCGGATACGTCGGTGCAGTCTCCGGAGTAGTAATCGCCACCAGCCTACTTGGTCCATTTCACGCTTACTTCAACTCCGCGACGGTGGCCCTGGCCTTCCTGTTGGTGGTTCTATTCACGGCCTTGTTTTGGGGCAGCAGGCCCGCGCTCCTGGCATCATTGTTGGGGGTCTTCTCTCTCAACTTTTTCTTTCTGCCGCCGCTCTACAAGCTCTCAATCGCGCACTCGCAGAATTGGGTCGCTTTGACTGCGTTCTTTACTACCGCTCTGGCAGTGGGCCAGCTCTCGGCTCGCGCCAAACGACGAGCGGAAGAAGCAGAAGAACGAAAGCGACAGATCGAGCGTCTTTACATCGAACTACAATCTGCTTTTGAGCGCGCCAGCCAGGCAGAGGCACTGAGGCAAAGTGAAAAGCTGAAATCTTCCCTCCTCGACGCTGTCACTCATGATCTGCGCACACCGCTCACCTCAATCAAGGCGTCAATTACAACACTCCTGGATGAAGTTCGGGGTCGACCGCCGGAGGAACAGCAAGTTGCGCTGGACTCCGAATCGAGGTTGGAGATGATGGAAGTGATCGACGAGGAGAGCGACCGGCTGAATCGTTTTATTGGGGGTTTAATAGACCTGGCCCGCATTGAAGCCGGCGAATTACATCTTCGTCGTCGCTGGGGAGCGGTTGATGAGATCATCTCAACGGCGTTGACTCGCGCTGAGCCATTGACTCGAGGCCGTGAAGTCGTGCTCGACATTGAACCGGAATTGCCGGTAGTTCGTGTTGACGAGCGCGCGGTGAGCGAGGTGGTTTACACCCTCATCGATAATGCGACGAAATATTCGCCGCCACCCGCAGCCATCAAGATTTCCGCGCATCGATCCACTGAAGGCTTGATTAAGATGGCAGTCGAGGACAAAGGCCTGGGTATCCCGGTCGATCTTCGTGAGCGAGTATTCGAGAAATTTTATCGCGCCACACGTGACGGAGACGTCACCACTCAGCAGCCGGCGGGAACCGGAATGGGACTGGCGATTGCCAAGGGAATTGTTGAAGCTCATGACGGAAGAATCTGGATAGAATCAGGCGCCGGAAATTCTGGAACGCGAGTCGTCTTTACGCTGCCTATCGGCGACGAGGAAACTCCAGAACCAGATGAAGCAGTCGAGGAGATAGCCCACTAATTTTGGCAATAACATACTTGACTCACGCCGCCAATGACCGAGCGGTGAGAGATTTAGATTTTAGGGCCACAGATGAACACCGATTTCAGGGATCTGAATGAATTTGAACTATAGATCTGTGTTACTCCGTGTTCATCTGGGGCCGAGAATGACCTACATACGGGCGGCGTGATCTTTGCTGAGTCAAGTGTGTTAGTGCTCTAACTTTTATGAACGAGAAGTCGCGAATTCTGGTGGTTGACGACGAGCCGCAACTAAGGCGCGTGCTGCGCACTGGACTCAAGTCGCGCGGATATGACGTACGCGCTGCCGCGGACGGCACTTCGGGATTCGAAACTTTCAATGATTGGCAACCGGACCTCGTGATAACTGACCTCGCGATGCCGAATATGGATGGGCTCGAACTATGCCGGCAATTGCGCGCCGTTTCACAGGTACCAATCATCATTCTGTCAGCCAAAGGCGAAGAAAAAGTGAAAGTCGAAGCACTCGACATCGGCGCTGACGATTTTGTAACTAAGCCTTTCGGAATCGACGAACTACTCGCTCGCGTTCGCGCGGCTTTGAGACGAGCTACATCTCAACCAGCAGATGAAACCGAAGAACCGGTATTGGAGGTCGGCGATTTTCGTGTCGATCGCGAAACTCGCAACGTCGCTGTGCGAGGTCGTGAGGTCCATCTAACGCCGAAGGAGTTTGATCTTCTGATTTATTTCATTAAGCACTCAAGTAAGGTTTTGACTCATCACACCCTGCTCGCCGCCATTTGGGGCGGCAATTACGTTGAGCAGGATCAGTACCTGCGCGTCTTTGTTGGAAACTTACGCAAGAAGTTGGAGACCGATGGTTCGAACAAGCGTTATTTGATCACCGAACCATGGGTTGGTTATCGGTTCAACCCTCACGGATCATAAGCAGAATTTCGGATTGCTGATTGCTGATTGCTGATTTGCAAGCCCACGAATCCTGATCACGCTCGAGCGCCTCGTCAAAACCCCTGTCATTCACACCCGGTTTCAACCGGGTGACCGGCTACTACCTCCAGACTTCCATCAACCGTTTTAACGGTTTCTAAACAACACAACAAACAAGCGGAAACCGTTGAAACAGCAATAACATGCTTGACGAATCAACCCAATGAACGCCGAAGGCGTTAGCGAATTCCAGCCTGGGGCAGCGCCCCAGGGTTATGCAAGTGTTTGCTTCGCTAACGCTGAAAGCGTTGGCGAGTGGTGCAGCGCAGCGTCACGAACCTTCCCAAAGCTCAATTCGCGAACGCTTACAGCGTTCCTCAATATCCCAGGTTCCTTTTCCTGGGGCGCTGCCCCAGGCTGGAATTCGCTAACGCCTTCGGCGTTCGACGACTGACGTTGATTAGTCAAGTATGTCAATGCCGCTGAAACGGTTAAGAACATCCTCGTGGAACCGTTACCACCCGGTTGAAACCGGGGGTGAATGAGAAGAGGTCTGCAACGAGGCTCTTGAGTTTGATATCTCAAGTTCTTAAATCCGCATTCAGCAATCCCCATTCTCGTCTTTACAAATTTTTTATGAACTCTTTACACCACTTTTATATCGAGGGTCGTACTCTTTCTCTGTTGACAATTTGTCTGCCGAAGCTGCTCACATCGGTTTGGGAGGAGCAGCGCGGGGGAACCAAAGTCTCGCTAATCGAGACACGGGGCGCATCGTGAAGTCACGTAGGACACTTCCTGGTCTGAGCCCGTCAGCTAACCCCGCAGGCTAGAGGAAGGGGCACGGAATTTACGTCTTGAAGAAGGCGCGGAGCCTGTGCATCGCGTCTTTTTCTTGTACGGCGAGGTCTTGATTTATGACCACTCAATATTCGTTGCTAAGGCTGAAAGTATTCCCGGGCGTTGCAGTAGGCATACGCTTTCGTGGTTGGACCTGGAAGAGTTTCGGTGCAGCCTTCGGGTTAGGGTTTGGATTGATCTCCCCGATCATTGGATTGGTTTTCACAGCGATCGCATGGCTCACTGGTCCTGAGTGGCATAAATTCTCCGTTCATCGCTACGGCACTGTGCTGTTCTTTCTAACCCTTCCTCTTCTCATTTTCGGCGCTCATTGTCTCGACTTGATCGATAAAGACGAACAAAAGGCGAAGCTCGCTCGCCAAAGCACAACTAAAGACGGTGGAGCCCAACTGAGAAAGGAACAAAGTGATAACTAAACAGCATAGTGGACTAATTTCGAGTGCGACGACCTGTCATCGCTTTGGCCGCTGTGACTTGTCGCAGCAATCTCAAGGGCCGTGGCATCGAGCCGCCACGGACAAAAGCGGTGACAGGTCACCGCACTCCAAAATACGCGCTCAACAGCATTGCCTTAGCCGGGGGCTCAGTATTGTGTTCCTGATTTTGTTTTTTGGAATGGTGCATTTGGCACCTGGACAGCAAACTATCTTCAACGTTCCCAGCACCGATGTTCTTGATAAAGGGAAAGTCTACGTTGAGCTTGATGCGAGTCTTAAGCCTACCGACGGGACACTCGTCCAGAAGTTTTCTTCGTTCGTGCCGCGCGTCGTCGTGGGTGCGGGGAGTGGCGTCGAGGTTGGCCTAAACATCACCGGCAACATTCAACCTGGCCCTGACTCGACGACGCTGGCGCCTACCATTAAGTGGAAACCATATCAGGGGAAAAGTAACGGATGGTCCTTAGTCGTAGGCGATAACCTTTTCATTCCCGTTCGCAATCGCACCTACAACGCCGGCAATTATCTCTACGCTGAGATGAGCAAGACGTTTAAGAGTGGAACGAGAATGACGTTCGGGGGATATGACTTTACTAGCAACGTGGTGGCTGCAGCTAACAGAGCAGGTGGCCAATTCGGTTTTGAACAACCGCTGAACAAGAAGGTCTCATTCGCCGCCGACTGGTTCACCGGCAAACACAGCGCGGGGTATTTCACGCCCGGAGTCATATTCAAAGCTGGCTCCAAAGTCACCGGCTATGCCGGGTATTCGATTGGAAATCAGAATCTCTCGAGTGGAAACCATTTTTTCCTGCTTGAGGTGGGATACAACTTCAATTGATGAAGGAACGACATGTCAGACCTGATCTTTGTTGCGTTAACACTCATTTTCTTTCTCGTTGCGCTTGCATACGTGCGCGGCTGCGAAAAGCTGCGATAGAGGTGTGCGATGAATGTTGAAACCATTGTCAGCTTAATTGTCTGCGCTTTCCTGCTCCTTTATCTGGCTTACGCCCTGTTACGTCCGGAGAAGTTTTGATGACTGTTAATGGCTGGTTACAAATCCTGGTGTTCATCGCGATCATAATCGCGATCGCAAAGCCGGTGGGCGTCTTCATGACGCATGTCTTCAACGGCGAGCGCACGTTTCTGCATCCAGTGTTGCGCCCGGTGGAACGCGTGATTTATCGGCTCACCCGTGTCGACGAGAAGCGCGAAATGCATTGGAGCGAATACGCCGTTGCCATGTTGCTCTACAGCGTAGTCTCGATGCTTTTGCTCTACCTCATTCAGCGTGTGCAGGGACATCTGCCACTCAACCCACAGAAGTTACCGGGGATTGATTCGCCAACGAGCGCCACGAGTGGGTTCGTCGCTTCGGCCTTCAACACCGCAGCTTCGTTCACGAGCAATACAAACTGGCAAAGCTACGTGCCTGAGGTGACGATGAGCTATTTCACCCAGATGGCTGGGCTCGCTTATCACAACTTCGGCTCCGCGGCGACAGGCATCGTGCTGGCGATTGCTTTCATTCGGGGCATCGCTCGCCGAGAGATGAAGACCATCGGCAATTTTTGGGTCGATTTCGTTCGCTGCAATCTGTACGTGCTGCTGCCCGTTTGCGTCCTGGGTGCATTGCTGCTGGTGTCGCAAGGCGTCATCCAGAACCTCCGTCCTTACGACACCGCTACGCTCATCGAGCCGCAACTGATCGAAGTCGATAAGAAGGATGCCAGCGGCAATGTTCTGACTAATCCTGACGGAACAAATCAGAAGGAGAGCAAGGCTGTTACCGAGCAGACCATTGCCCAGGGGCCGGTTGCTTCACAGGAGTTCATCAAGGAATTGGGCACGAACGGTGGAGGCTTTTTCAACGTCAACTCCGCGCATCCTTTCGAGAACCCGACTCCATTCACGAACTTCATTGAGTTGCTGGCGATCTTTGCGATTGGCGCCGGCCTAACTTACACGCTTGGGTTGATGACGGGATCGCCAAGGCATGGCTGGGCCGTGCTCGCAGCGATGGTGGTGCTCTTTCTAGCCGGCGCCTTCACGTCCTATTGGGCTGAATCACGCGGCAATCCCATTCTGGCGGGTCTCGGCGCGGACCAGCACGTGAGCGCAGTACAAAGCGGCGGAAATATGGAAGGCAAAGAAGTGCGCTTCGGCATTGCCAATAGCGCGCTGTTCGCGACCGTGACAACTGATGCGAGCTGTGGCGCGGTCAACTCAATGCATGACAGCTTCACGCCACTAGGTGGGATGGTGCCGCTGGTAAACATCATGCTGGGTGAGGTCATTTTTGGCGGCGTCGGTAGTGGACTGTACGGCATGCTGATCTTTGTGATCCTGGCAGTCTTCATTGCGGGTTTGATGGTCGGACGAACGCCGGAATATCTCGGCAAGAAGATCGAGTCGTATGACGTGAAGATGTCGATGCTGTATGTGCTGATCTTTCCTCTCATAATTTTGATACTTGCCGGCATTTCGGTGCTGGCGCCGAGCTTCGGCACGTCGCAACTGAACAATGCCGGGCCACATGGTCTGTCCGAGATTCTGTACGCGTTTACCTCGGGAACGGGCAACAACGGTTCAGCCTTCGCGGGAATCTCAGCGAATACTTATTGGTACAACACGACGCTTGGCTTGGCGATGCTGATTGGGCGCTTTCTGATGATCGTTCCGATGCTCGCTGTCGCAGGAAATCTCGCGACTAAGAAATTAGTGCCGCCGAGCCTGGGAACATTTCCCGTAACGACCCCGCTGTTCACGGTGCTGTTGGTGAGTGTGATTGTGATCGTGGGGGCGTTGACATTCTTCCCTGCCCTGAGTCTGGGACCGATAGTCGAGCATTTGCTGATGCAAGCTGGGAAGACGTTTTGAAAAAGGAGGGTGTTGGGTCTTGTTGAAGAAAGAAGGTTTGGGGTCTTGGGTTTTCTCTTATTCACACCCGGTTTCAACCGAGTGGGCCAGATTTGATACGAGAGCTTTAGCCGTTTCAACGGCAATAATATACTTGACGAACCAACCCAATGAACGCCGAAGGCGTTCGCGAATTCCGGCCTGGGGCAACGCCCCAGGAATAACGCAAGGGTTTGCTTCGCTAACGCTGAAAGCGTTGGCGAGTAGTGCAGCGCTGCGTCACGAATCTTCCCAAAGCTCAACTCGCGAACGCTTACAGCGTTCCCTATCAGCTTGGTTCCTTTTTCCTGGGGCGCTGCCCCAGGCTGGAATTTGCCAACGCCTTTGGCGTACGACTACTGACGTTGATTGGTCAAGTATGTTATTGCCGTTTCAACGGTTTTGAGGGTCAAGAACTTGAGGGAAACCGTTGACACGGTTAACGAACCAGGCTGACTTCTATGCACCCGGTTGAAACCGGGTGTGAATGAGAAAACGATCAAAGGCCAAAGACCAAAAAGCGACGCCAAACTTATGACCACTCGATCCACCAAGAAAGCAATTTGGAACGCGCAGATCGTCAAACGCGCCATCGTCGATTCCTTCATCAAGCTTAACCCGCGCAAGATGATGGGCAATCCCGTCATGTTCGTAGTTGAGGTCGGCAGTGTCTTGACCACGCTGCAACTGATCCGCGGAGTTATCGCGCCGATTCCAGGCGTAACCAACACTGGCTTTGAATTGCAGATCACGCTCTGGCTCTGGTTCACAGTTCTCTTCGCAAACTTCGCAGAAGCAATGGCGGAAGGTCGTGGAAAGGCGCAAGCCGATAATCTGCGAAAGGCAAAGACCGAAACGATAGCGCACCGCGTGACCTCCGGTGCGCAGACTGAAGATGTGCCCGCGCCACAACTTCGCAAGGACGATTTCGTCATCGTCTCGGCCGGCGAGTTCATTCCTGGTGACGGTGAGATTGTTGAAGGCGTGGCTTCGGTTGACGAGTCCGCGATCACTGGTGAAAGCGCGCCGGTCATTCGAGAAGCCGGCGGCGACCGCTCCGCGGTAACAGGCGGTACGCGAGTGTTGTCCGATCAGATCAAAGTGCGAATCACGTCCAACCCGGGCGAGACCTTTATTGATCGCATGATTGCGCTCGTCGAAGGCGCCGAAAGACAGAAGACGCCAAACGAGATCGCACTCAATATCCTGCTCGCGGGCTTGACCATCATTTTTCTCCTCGCGGTCGTGACGCTGCAGCCCTTCGCTATTTACTCAAATGCCTCGCAAACGATCTTTGTCCTGGTTTCGCTGCTTGTTTGCTTAATCCCGACGACCATCGGCGGCTTGCTCTCCGCGATTGGTATTGCGGGAATGGACCGCCTGATCCAACACAACGTACTCGCGATGTCCGGTCGCGCTGTAGAAGCTGCTGGTGATGTAAATACATTACTTCTCGATAAAACCGGCACGATCACCCTCGGCAATCGCCAGGCTACAGCATTCATTCCGCTGCCTGGAGTCGCGCAGTTGGAGTTGGCAGAAGCTGCTCAGTTGTCGTCGCTTGCTGATGAAACACCTGAAGGACGTTCCATCGTGGTGTTGGCAAAAGAGACTTATGGTCTGCGAGGCCGGGGACTCGCGGCTCACGAAGCGACCTTTGTCCCATTTACTGCCCAGACGCGCATGTCGGGAGTCAATTTCGACGGCAGAGAGATACGAAAAGGAGCTGCTGATGCAATTCAGAATTACCTCAACGGGTCAGGTGCTCACCTCACCAGTGACTTGAGCGCGATAGTCGAACGAATTTCGCGCGAGGGTGGAACTCCTTTAGTAGTTGCCGAGGATCGACTGCCGCTTGGCGTGATCCAATTGAAGGACGTCATCAAAGGAGGCATGGTCGAGCGCTTCAGTCACATGCGTCAGATGGGGATCAGGACCGTAATGATTACCGGCGACAACCCGCTCACCGCGGCAACGATCGCTCGTGAAGCAGGTGTTGATGACTTTCTCGCCCAAGCCACACCGGAAGACAAGATGGCGCTGATCAAAAAGGAACAGGCCGGCGGCAAGCTGGTGGCGATGACGGGCGACGGCACCAACGATGCTCCCGCGCTCGCTCAAGCCGACGTCGGCGTCGCGATGAACACGGGAACGCAGGCTGCGAAAGAGGCCGGAAACATGGTCGACCTCGATTCCAATCCGACGAAGTTGATCGAGATTGTAGAGATTGGCAAGCAGCTACTGATGACGCGTGGAGCGCTTACCACTTTTTCAATCGCGAATGACGTGGCGAAGTACTTCGCCATTATTCCAGCGATGTTTGCCGGCGCGTTTCCAGTTCTTAATGCGCTGAACATCATGGGATTGCGTACGCCACAGTCGGCGATTCTTTCAGCAGTGATCTTCAACGCTTTGGTCATCATCGCCCTGATACCACTCGCGTTGCGAGGCGTGAAATATCGTCCAATGAGCGCAGCCTCGCTGTTGCGAAGAAATCTCCTGATCTACGGACTGGGTGGAGTCATCGTTCCGTTCATTGGGATAAAGATCATTGACGTGATTATCCATGCGATTGGACTGGCGTGAAAATGGTGTAGGGGCGGACCTGTGTGTCCGCCCTGTCTTTCGAAGCAAAAACGTGGACGGACACACGGGTCCGCCCCTGCATAAATTATGAAAAACCTAATCACAGCAGTCCTGATGACAATTGTGACGACAGTTCTACTTGGATTGATCTACCCGGTCGTGGTGACGGGTCTGGCCCAGGTCATCTTTCCGGACCAGGCCAATGGATCGTTGATCAAGGGTGCTGACGGCAAGGTAATTGGTTCGCATCTGATCGGTCAGCCTTTTTCATCGCCTGGCTACTTTCGATCACGGCCATCGGCCGCGGGCACGATCGGATATGACGCGGGCGCTTCCTCCGGCTCGAATCTTGGCCCAACGAACCAGAAATTAATCGATCGCGTCAAGGCCGACGTAGCGAAGCTTCAGGCCGAGAATCCCGGCAAGCCTGTACCTATTGATTTAGTAACAACCTCGGCCTCGGGCCTTGACCCGCATATTTCCCCCGCTGCTGCTGAGTTTCAGGTGCCGCGCGTCGCTCGCGAGCGCGGTCTTGGTGAAGAAGAATTGCGACGGATCGTAACCGCGCACACTGAAGGTAGACAGTTCGGTTTCCTGGGTGAACCGACCGTAAACGTGTTGGAGCTAAATCTGGATTTAGACAGGAAGTTTCCGCTGCGACGATAGACACTTGAACCTGGTCCTTTGTTCTTTGTTCTTGAGCCCTTTATTGACTTGAACATTAATTGTTGCGGGCCGGCGCCGATCACAAAGCAAAGAACTAAGAACAAAGTACTAAGTACGTTTTCTTGATGACCCAAAACGGTAACCGTCAACTATCGCCCGAATCTCTACTCGCCAAGCTCAATGAAGGCGAGCAGGCGAAGTTGCGTGTTTACATCGGCGCGGCTCCCGGAGTCGGAAAGACTTACCAAATGCTCGAAGATGCCCACCTCTTGAAGAAGCAGGGAGTGGACATCGTCGTCGCTGTCGTGGAGACACATGGCCGCGAAGATACCCGAACGATGGTTGGTAACCTCGAATGCGTGCCGAGCCGCCGCATCGAGTATCGAGGCGTCACCATCGAAGAGATGGACGTGGATGCGGTCATTGCTCGAGACCCGGCCATTGCAATCGTTGACGAACTTGCTCATACGAACGTTCCCGGCTCGAAAAACCGCAAACGCTATCAGGATGTGTTGGATCTCCTCGCCGCTGGTATTTCAGTAATCACTGCCGTCAACATTCAGCATCTGGAATCGCTCAACGATGTAGTTAATCGAACCACCGGAGTGCGGGTGCGCGAAACGATTCCCGATCACTTTCTGCGGCGAGCCGATGAAGTTGTCAATGTCGATGTGTCCGTGGATACGCTTCGTACTCGGTTGCGGCAAGGCAAGATTTACGACGTCGTTAAGATCGAACAGGCCCTCAACAACTTCTTTCGCAAAGGAAACCTTTCCACTCTGCGCGAACTGGCGCTGAGGCAAGTGGCGACGGATCAGGCTACGAAAGCTCACGACTACCGCGAACGTGAAGGACTTGAGCAGTCAGTAATCCCTGAAAAGGTCATGGTGGCAATCGCGTCTCGTGGGAGCGCGAAAAAATTGCTGCGTGTTGGATCGCGAATCGCCGGACGCCTCGCGAGCGATTGGTATACGGTCTACGTTGAAACCCCGAATGAAGAGTTGGGACGCATTAAGCCGGAAGACTACGCAGCACTGCAGGAGAATATTCGGTTTGCCGAGGAACTCGGAGCCAAGGTGGTCAAGCTGAAAGCCAATCGCGTGGCCGACGCTCTGGTCGATTTCGCCAGGCGCGAAGGAATCACGCATGTCGTTTTCGGGCAGACGTCGCGATCGCGGTGGGACATTCTTTGGCACGGCTCAATCATCAACCGTTTTCTCCACGAAGTGCGTGACGCGACCGTGCAGGTTGTTCCGGTTGAAAACAGGAAGGAGCTGGTTGGGGCGGAATAAAAGGTCTTAGGTTTTTGGTTTTTGGTCTTTGGTTTTTGTCCTTTGTTCTTTGTTCTTTGTTCTTTGTAGGTTTGTGCGCCGAGACCGAATGGTTCCTTCCTGTGCGCCACTCGGAAGGTGAATCGTGAATGCCGAGTAGCGTCAAGCACAAAGAACAAAGAACAAAGGACAAAGACCAAAAAACCTAAGACCAAAGACCCAAAACCCAGTATCGCAATGAGTCTAAGAACCAAACTCCTAATCAGCTACCTGATCTTCATCGCTGCGCTCGTGGTGCTGGGCGGGTGGAGCGCCTGGCGATTGCGAGAAATGGGAGACGTATCGCGGCGCATCATCGCCAATAACTACGACTCAGTCGTGGCGGCGCAGGAAATGAAAGAGAGTCTTGAGCGCCAGGACTCCGCAGCTCTGTTTGCGCTTCTTGGCGCACGCGACAGAGCAATGAGCCAACTGCGTGAGCACCGCGCGCGCTTTGATGCGAACTTTCAGAAAGCCGCTAACAACATCACTGAAGTGGGTGAGCCGGAGGCCATCGAAGGAATTCGTCGGGACCGCAACGCTTATTACCAACTGTTCGATTCCTTCATGTCCAAAGTGAATACGACGGAAAATTCCGACCTGCTTCGTGTGCCCAGAACGGAAGAGTTGGCGGAACGCAATGAGTACTTCACACGCCTCGAACCGCAGTTCAACAAATTACGAGCTGAATGCGAACAGCTGCTGCAACTCAATCAACGAGCGATGCTCGCCAAGTCCGAAGCTGCTGCCGGCGTGGCGCAACTTTGGTTTTACCGCACGTTGCTGGTCGCAGGTGCGTTGGTAGTAGCCGGGATATGGCTGGCTTTCTTTCTTGCAAATCGAATAGTCGAACCGTTGCGACAGCTGACTGCAACCACCGCCAGGATGGCGGGAGGCGATCTCGAAGCCAAAGTCACCGTGACTTCGCGCGATGAAGTTGGTGTGTTAGCCGCGGAGTATAACCGCATGGCCGAGCGCATTCGGCAACTGCGCACTTCGGATTTGGGCCGACTTCTCGTCGCGCAGCAAACAACGGAAGCTGCCATCGATTCCCTCTATGACCCGGTGATTGTGACTGACGGCGAAGGCTGCGTGACCAAACTGAATCCGGCTGCGGAGGAGATATTCGGTTCCGAGAAAGAAAACACTGGCAGGCACGTTGGCGAAGTGTCGCGTGATGCGCGTATCGCTGGCGCTGTTGCTGAAGCCATTGAATCGCAGCGTCCAGTCGCTGGTGAAGGACTATCTTCAGTCTTACCGCTAGCCGTAGACGGATCAGAAAGAGCATTTCGGTTGCGCACCACTCCCATGCGCGACAACGGCTCTCACTTGCTCGGTGCAGTGACGATTCTTGAAGACATCACTCATCTGCGCGAGATCGATCGACTCAAATCAGAGTTCATCGCCACAGCATCACACGAGCTGCGCACGCCTCTGACGAGCGTACAAATGGGTGTGCATCTATTGCTCGAAGGAGCACTCGGCGAGTTAACCGATAGTCAGAATGAAGTACTGCAGGCTTGTCGACAGGATTGCGAGCGGCTCGACAAGCTGATGCGGGACTTGCTCGATCTTTCAAAAATTGAAGCCGGCGAAAGTCAGCCGCAGCTCGCGTCTATAAGCGCGAAGGATTTACTCGCGACCGCAGTTAAGGAATTACGTCCGCAGGTCGAAGCGAAAGGGCTTGAGCTGACCGTCGTTGCTCCCGCTGAACTTCCCTTAGTCTCAGTTGACCGGCTGCAGATCGAGCGCGTGCTCAGCAATCTGGTTATCAATGCCCTACGCCATACAAAAACCGGCGAAATCAAAATCAGCGCCGAGCAGCGTGACAATCATGTTGCTGTTTCTGTCGAGGACACAGGCAGCGGCATATCAAAAGAATACCTGCCGCACATCTTCGACAAGTTTGTGCAGGTTCCCGACGCGCCGACTGGCGGCGCCGGGCTCGGACTGACGATCTCGAAATCAATTGTGGAAGCTCATGGCGGACAGATAAGCGTGCAGTCACAAGTTGGACGAGGAACAACTTTCACTTTCACGCTGCCGACTGTCGCGTCTGAGGCCAAACATTGGAACGGGACCACGGGCGGGACGCCCGTGCCACGTCACGGAACGAGCACACGGGCGGGACGCCCGTGCCACGTGGCGGAACGAGCACACGGGCGGGACGCCCGTGCCACGTCACGGAACGGGACCACGGGCGGGACGCCCGTGCCACGTCGAGGGAGAGGAAATAGATGAGCAAGCGCATTTTGATCATTGATGATGAAGAGAACATTCGGCGAGTCACACGTCTGACTTTGGAAGCAGCCGGCTACAAAGTTGGCGAAGCTGACGATGGGTCCAGAGGTCTCGAAGCCTTTGGCGATGGCTCAGGTTGGGACGCAGTGTTGTTGGACCAACGGATGCCTGGCATGGACGGCCTCGAGACCTTGCGCCACATCAATGAACGCAACTCAACCGCGCGGGTGATTATGGCGACGGCTTACGCTTCCATTGAGCTCGCGGTTGATGCGATGAAGCTTGGCGCCACCGACTTCGTGCGCAAGCCCATGACTCCGAAGATCTTGCGCAACGCCGTGGCTGCAGCCCTCCTGAAAGAGCCTCGTTCCGCAACCACAGCTTCTCCATCTCCGGCACCGGAGTCAGCCGGCCCACTAATTCAAATCATAACCATGAATGGTTTCACAATTCTGGACTCGGAAGACGCTCGTCACGAACCCAACGAGCGCCGCTTCATAGTCAGGAGTCCCAATGGCGGCGAGCACGAAGTCCTGGTGCAAATTGATGACGAAGCGGTGGGATACGTCGAGCGCATGACCAGACGGCAGCTTCCACCTGAAAACTCATTTTGGACCAGTCAGGCGCAGCAACTCCTGGGCGACTACCTTTGGAAAGAAGGCAAGGTGCCTCCAACCAGGATGCTGATGATCCGAGATGTTAGCCGGGACGAGCTACCGATCGCCGCCCGCTGGCAGAGCAATTAGCCGACACAAGATAACGCTCAGTTAAGAGCATCAGGGAGAGGCAAAACAAATCGTGGCAGCTGAACTCAAACGTTTGATCATCGGGCGCGCCCTCAGGACTGAAGAAGCAGCTCACGAGCGTCTCTCGAAGAAAACTGCCTTAGCTGTTTTCTCGTCCGACGCTTTGTCATCGACCGCCTATGCCACCGAGGAAATCCTGCTCGTGTTGGCTGCTGCAGTAGCTTTTGGGCAGGCCGGCGCATTTAAGTACGTGGTCCCAATTTCCATCGGCATTGGAGTCCTTCTTGTAATCGTCGCGACTAGTTACCGTCAAACCATTCACGCTTACCCATCGGGTGGCGGCGCTTACATTGTTGCTAAAGAGAACCTGGGCGTAAACGCTGGCCTCGTCGCCGGGGCCTCGTTACTCGTTGACTATGTGCTCACGGTTGCAGTTTCGATCGCTGCCGGTGTTGCGGCTCTCACGTCAATGATGCAGGGAACGCGCTATGCCTGGCTTGACCAGCACAAGGTTTTTCTCTGTCTGCTCTTTATCACGTTCATCGCGCTGGCAAATCTACGGGGCGTGCGGGAGTCCGGCTCACTCTTCGCTGCGCCAACTTACGCGTTTCTGATCAGCTTTCTTTTCATGATTGGTTATGGACTAGTCAGCTATTACGGTTACGGTGGAGCAGCACCAATTCCCGGACCAGAAGAAATTAAGGTCGCCGAGGGATATAAGTTCCAGCCGTTAACGGTCTTCCTCATAATGGGCGCATTCTCAAACGGCTGTGCTGCGTTAACCGGTATTGAAGCTATCTCGAACGGTGTTCCTGCTTTCAAGAAACCGGAGGCGAAGAATGCTGCAACAACGCTGGTAATCATGGCCGCGTTGCTGACCGTAATGTTCTTGGGAACCAGTGTCCTGGCCTATCTCTACGGGGTGCATCCGCATGAAAGTGAGACCGTCATTTCCCAATTTGCTCGAATCGTGTTTACCGGTCCAATGTTCTGGTTCTATTACGTGGTCCAAGTCACGACGGCTCTGATCCTGGTACTAGCGGCCAACACTTCATTCGCGGATTTCCCCAGGCTTGGAAGCTTGCTCGCGCGCGATCGATTTCTTCCGCGCCAGTTTGCTACGCGAGGAGACAAGCTCGTCTTCTCGAATGGGATCGTGATTCTTGCCATCTTTGCCAGCATTCTCGTCATCGCGTTTGGCGGCGACACGAGCCGGCTCATTCCACTTTATGCCGTCGGCGTTTTCCTTTCTTTCACGCTTTCGCAATCTGGAATGGTAAGACACTGGCTCAAAGTGCGAACCGAGTCAGGAAAGAACCACGCCAAGCTCAAAGAGCAGGAAGAAGACATCCATTACACGCAAAGTAGAGTAGACAAAGAGCCTCTCGCAGATGCTGAGCTCGAGGCATCAGAGCACCGCGAATCGACGTTCATCACCGACGAGGTCACAAGCAGCACACATTGGAAGAAGTCGATCGTAATCAATGCGGTGGGAGCGGTGGCGACGTTTATCGTGCTTTGTGTCTTTGTCGCCACGAAGTTCATCCATGGAGCCTGGGTCGTAGTTGTCGTAATCCCCTTGCTCGTGTTCATGTTTCGCGCCATCCACACACACTATGTAGGCGTTGCGAAACAACTTTCCACCGAAGGGCTGGAAGATCTGAAACCGATCAAGAACACGGTGATTGTGCCAATCTCCGGGATTCACCGAGGCGTTGTTAGCGCGCTGCAGTATGCCCGGTCCATCGCTCCCGCTAATGTGCAGGCGGTGTATGTGGACTTCGACGAAGAGGCAACGGCCAAGCTGCGTGAGAAGTGGGAGCGCTGGGGAGCCGGCGTGCAACTGGTGGTTTTGCCGTCGCCGTATCGAGAACTAACACGTCCGCTGCTGCGTTACATAGCTCGTCTCGAAAGGAAGAATGGCGATACCCTGGTTACCGTTTTGTTGCCGGAATTTGTGCCTGCGAAGTGGTGGCAACATCTGCTGCACAATCAGAGCTCGCTGATGCTCAAAGGCGCTCTTCTATTCAAGGAAGGAGTAATCGTTATCAGCGTGCCCTACCACCTCAAGAAGTAGGGGGTAGGATTTGGGGTGTAGGGTGTAGTAGTTGAGGCCTGGGCGGGAAGAGATAAGACCATTTGCCATATATCATTTGACATTTTTCATTTTCCATCAGTACTGTCCGGTTAAACGTTTTTAGTTTCGCGCTAAGTCTTTGTTAGGACTAGAAATAAGCATGATGAGAAGTCTAAACGATTTGAATTCGATTCTCGGATTCGAGGGACTTACTCTTTCGCGATTAATTGCGAAGGAGATAACCCTTGAACCAAGGTCGAACCGTGTTTGCACAACTCATCAGCTTTCTTTCACACAACGAATTCAATCGCTGCGTGAACCGCTATGGGGGCAACAAGAGTATGCGTTCGTTCTCTTGTTGGGATCAGTTTCTCAGCATGGCTTTCGCTCAACTTACTTATCGCGAGAGCTTACGCGATATCGAAGTCTGTCTCACCGCGCAGCGCCAGAAGCTTTATCATGCTGGCTTCAGTGGGCCAGTCAAACGCTCCACCCTAGCCGACGCCAACGAGCAACGCGACTGGCGCATCTACCGCGATTTCGCGCAGAGTCTGATTCAGATAGCCCGGCCTCTCTATGCTCATTCAGACTTAGGGCTGGAACTGGAGGCGACTGCTTACGCCTTCGATGCCACCACCATCGACCTCTGTCTATCGCTCTTTCCCTGGGCCAGATTCAGACGCCGCAAAGGCGCCATCAAGCTGCACACTTTGTTGGAAATTCACAGCTCTATTCCCGTCTTTATTGCCATTACTGCTGGCGAAGTTCACGAAGTAAACCTGCTCGACGAACTCACTCCGGAACCAGGCTCATTCATTGTCATGGACCGTGGCTTCATCGATTTCCGCCGCCTTTATCGACTGCATACGGGGCTTGCCTTCTTTGTCATCCGCACCAAAGGCAATCTGGCCTTTCGCCGTCGTTATTCTCACCCCCACGACCGCGCTACCGGAGTGCGCAGCGACCAAACCATTATCCTGACTGGTCCCAAAACAGCTGGCCTTTATCCGCTCGCCTTGCGCCGCGTCCACTATTACTCAGCCGAACGGGAGCAGCGCCTAGTACTCTTAACCAACAACTTTTCTATTCCCGCCTTAACCGTGGCCGCTCTCTATCGCTACCGCTGGCGCATCGAATTATTCTTCAAATGGATCAAGCAGCATCTGCGCATCAAAAGTTTCTATGGCACTTCCGACAACAGTGTCAAAACGCAAATCTGGATCGCCGTCACCGTTTATGTACTCGTAGCAATTGTCAAAAAACGCTTGGGACTGAAGCCCGATCTCTACACTTTGCTACAGATTTTCAGTCTCACTCTTTTCGAGAAAACCCCCATTTTAGGCTTGCTTCAGCAATCCCAATACAATTTGGCAATGCTTGATGATCCTAAACAGTTACAACTATTGGACATCTAACCGGACAGTACTGACGGTAAATGATAAATGGAAAATCTACTTCCTAACCCTCAGCCCGGTCTCAAGCTGCAATTCTGCGTACGGCCGCCAGGCCGTGCATGGCGCGAAAATGCTTCGTGGTCGGGAGGTTGTAATAAAAGTCGCCCTGCATCTCCCAGCTCTTTAAGCTGAAGTGACGATGCGCACCACAGTTAAGACAGACCCTGTACGCCTGACCCTGGCTCGAGAAAGGACGGCTCATTTCCAAATGCCAGCAACCAATTAGTCGGTTAAGCCAGCCTTTGATGGTCATGCGAACGCTGGTGGGCATGAACGAAGCGTTCATTTGCCCGGTGCTGGGGTAACTTTTGATGGTTAATTGATTTGCTGACATGATTTCTTACCTCACTAAATCCTTTCAGAATTCCCTCTCCACTCAATAACGCGAAAAAACCTGACCGAAAGGACCATCTCGTCGGAGATTTCTTTGAGGTTAAGGAGGAGTAGCGGAGATTTGCCATATATCATTTGCCGTTTTCCAATTTCCATTGGTTAACGCGGAGGAGGCCAAGAGATAGTAAAGAGGCTTATCAATTTCGCTGCCAGCGGAGCTGGATTGGTGGTGCTGTTTCGCGGCTATGGACATTTCGCTCCGCCGGAGCGAGTGACGCCTGGTTTCAATGGAAAATGAAAAACGGCAAATGATATATGGCAAATCGAAAGCTTCTTCACTGTATCTTCACAATCTGCCCAAACTGCGCCTCTTAATCCGCGCGTTACCGCCCTTCTTGCCGCGTGCCTTATACTAAAGGCGCGCCTAGTCTGACCCACGGAGACAACTGACGTTTGACCCAGAACCCGACGGATGCTGTTACAAAACTGCTGATTGACCTATCGAATGGCGATCGAGACGCGGTTGATATTTTGTTGCCCGTCATCTACGATGAATTGCGTAAACTGGCAGCAAATTACCTGCGCCGCGAGCGCCCCGATCACACTCTGCAACCGACGGCTTTGGTACACGAGGCTTACTTGCGTCTCGTCGATCAGACGCGAGTGAACTGGCAGAATCGGGCGCATTTTTTCGGGGTAGCAGCTCAAATAATGCGCCGGTTGCTGGTTGACCACGCGCGCAAACACAATGCAGAAAAGCGTGGTCAGGATTTTCAAAAGCTCTCCCTTGATGAAAATATTGACCGCGCGGTCGAGCGAAGTGGTGAACTGGTAGCCCTCGACGATGCGCTTAAGGCACTGGCAGCCTTCGACGAACCGAAGGCGCGCATGGTTGAACTTCGATATTTCGGCGGACTGTCAATTGAAGAGACAGCTGACGTGTTAGGTGTTACTCCCACCACAGTAAAACGTCACTGGCGCTTCGCAAAGGCTTGGCTGTACGGCGAGATGCAGAAACAATAGTTCGTAGTACTTTGTTCTTTGTGCTTTGTTCTTGGTTCTTGACTGGAAAAAGCAGCGTCGCCCAAAAAACTAACTACAAAGACCGAAGAACAAAGTACTAAGAACCAAAAACAGACTTCAGGGATTTACAACTACGGCCCCTCACGATTTTGGATTAATGACCCCCGAACGCTGGCATCAAGTTGAAGAGATTTTTCAAGCGGCTTTAGATCTAAAGCCGAGTGAGCGCGAGCCGTACATCGTGAAGGCCTGCGCCGGCGATCTCAGCCTCAAGCAGGAAGTCGAATCCTTACTTTCCCAACACGAAAGCGCCGGTGATTTGCTCGAAGAACCTATCTACGGGCAAACCGGAATGAACGCCCTGGAGTCGTTGGCTACGGAAGACGTCGATCCAATGATCGGACGGCGTCTGGGCGCTTATCGAATCGAAAGAGAAATTGGTCGGGGCGGGATGGGCGCCGTTTATGAAGCCATTCGCGTCGATCTGGAGTTCCACAAGCGCGTTGCCATCAAACTAGTTAAGCGCGGCATGGATACCGATTTCATCCTGCGACGCTTTCGCAAGGAACGCCAGATTCTCGCGGCGCTCGATCATCCACACATTGCCCTGTTGCTTGACGGCGGTACTACTGACGACGGCTTGCCCTACTTCGTGATGGAGTTCATCGAGGGCCAGCCGCTGTACAAGTATTGCGATTCTCAGAAGTTGAATATCGCCGAGCGCCTTAAGCTCTTTCGCTCAATTTGTGACGCGGTCCATTACGCGCACCAGAAGCAAGTCGTTCACCGAGACATCAAGCCTTCAAACGTACTTGTGACTGGCGAAGGCATGCCCAAGCTTCTCGACTTTGGCATCGCCAAGCTGCTTAATCCGGAGCTCGCCGGCGACATCACTCATGACCCAACCGCTACGGCGATGCGATTGATGACGCCCGAATACGCTTCGCCGGAACAAGTCCAGGGCGATCCCACGACACCCTCGACCGATGTGTATTCGCTTGGAGTTTTGCTTTACGAGCTATTGACCGGCCATCGCCCATATCGTTTGCGCAATCGTGCTCCGCATGAAATCGCGCGCGTTATTTGTGAAGAACCACCAGCGCCTTTGAGCATCGTCATCACCCGACCAGATGACGTCTTGCCGGCGTTGTATTCGGACGACGATGCCACCACCCTCAGGCAGCTTTATATGTCGCGACGGGCCACGGTCGAGTCACTGAGACGTGAGTTCTCGGGCGACCTGGACAACATCGTGATGCGAGCGCTGCGCAAAGAGCCTGAGTGGAGATATCAAACGGCCGAACAGTTGCGCGATGACCTGACCAGATACCTGGAGGGTCGACCGATCTCGCGCATGGGCGATTCACCCGATGCAGTCTGGCCCAGCAAACCCGAGCCAATCTCAAATGAACATTCGTTGGCAGTGCTGCCTTTGAAATTGGTGGACATGCAGCACGGTTCTGATTCCGCACCGGACTATCTGGGAACCGGATTGGCGGATGCGCTGATCACGAGACTCAGCGGAATACGCCGCTTTGCTGTAAGGCCGACGAATAGCGTGCTGCGTTACGGCGCCGATTCAGATCCACTTGCCGCAGGTCGCGAGCTCGGAACTGCGTTCGTGCTCGATGGTCGTTTGCGTCGTGTCGGCGAGCGTATTCGGGTGACAGTGCAATTGCTGAATGTTCAGGACGGAACCGCCGTTTGGGCTGCGCAATTTGATGAGCAGTTCACCGATGTGCTGACGCTTGAAGACGTGATCTCAGCCAATGTCGCCGAAGCCCTGGTGCCTCAGCTAACCGGTGACGAGCGCTTGAAGCTCGCGAAGCGTGGTACGAACGATCCGCAAGCTTATGAGGCCTACCTCCGCGGCCGTTTCTATTGGAACACCTTTACCGAGGAGGGCTTTGCCAAGGCGATCGTTTGCTATCACCAGGCGATTGCTCTCGATCCGAATTACGCCGTCGCTCAAGCCGGAATAGCTTCCTATTACAACTGGCTGGGAAGCTTCAGTGTGATGCCTTTCGCTGAATGTTCCGCCGCCGCTTTTGAAGCGGCCAGCACGGCCGTATCAATTGATCCCAGCCTCGCCGAAGGTCACGCTGCGCTCGGCCAGGCGATTCTTTGTCACGATTTTGACTGGAACAGTGGTGAGCGCGAATTGCTCCAGGCCATCGAACTCAATCCGAATTTCTCAGCCGCTCGGATTTGGCATGCGATGCAGATGGCGATGGAAGGCCGCTTCACAGAAAGTCTGCGCGAGGCGTACATCGCGCGCGACCTCGATCCGCTTGCGGTAATCTCGCGATTCGCGGTTGCGTGGTGTTGTTATCACGCGCGCCGCTACGATGAAGGTTATGCGCTAAGCCGCGCCACGCTCGAAGCTGAGCCGAATAATCTGATGATGCTTTACGCGCACAGTTTTCTGCTGAGCCGTCTCGGTCGCTCCGAAGAAGCGGTTCAGGCAGCGACGAGATGTGTCGAGGCAATGGGCAAAGCCAGCCACACACTCGCTCGCTTAGGCTCGGCGCAGGCTCACGCAGGCGACGTTGAAGCCGCTGAAGCTACCCTGCGTGAGATGGATGCGTTCGCGACGCGCCGCTACATCTCGCCTTATCACCTCGCGCTTGTGAATTGCTCGTTGGGTCGGACTGAAAAGGCGCTCGATCTGCTCGAACAAGCTGAGCAGGCTCGGGACGCAAAAGTGTTATGGATCGGAGTCGACCCGGAGCTTGATCCACTACACGGACACGCCCGGTTCAACGAGTTATTGCGGAAACTTAATCACCGGTTAGCTGCGTTGCCGACGTTGCCTGCTCAATTACGAGCGGGCCAGGAGTCGGTGGCCGTTTTGCCATTCAGCGTGCTCAGCTCGCCGCTCGAGAACACCGGTGATGAATACCTCGGTATCGGCCTGGCGGACGCATTAATCACGCGTCTCAGCAATGTCCAACGGTTGGTCGTGCGTCCTACGAGCAGCGTCTTGCGCTACAGAGGCGCCGTAATCGATCCGGTCGTTGCAGGCCGAGACCTGGGAGTGGATTACATAATCGATGGCAACTTGCGCCGGGCCGGCAACCGGCTGCGGGTGACAGTTCAACTCGTCAGCGTCAATGAAGGTGTTACTCGCTGGGTCGATCAGTTCGATGAAGAATCGACCGATGTACTTCAACTGGAAGACTCGATCTCCGAACAAGTCGCCACGGCGCTGCTGCCGCAACTGACTGGTGACGAGCAGCGCCAGCTTTCGAAGCGCGGCACCGACAGCGCTGAAGCTTTTGAATCCTACCTGCGCGGGCGTTATCACTGGAACAGCTATACCGAATCAGGATTTGCGCGCGCATTTGAATGTTACAACCACGCCATCGAGCTCGATCCGCATTACGCGCTGGCGTACACGGGTATTGCTGATTACTACAACTGGCTCGGCGTATTTGGCATTCGGCCTTTCGCGGAGTGTTCGGCTGCGGCCAAGAAAGCCGCTTCGAAAGCTGTTGAGCTCGATCCGGATTCTGCGGAAGCCTACAGCGCGCTCGGATTCGCGACTGTGTGTCTCGACTATGATTGGGCAGTCGCGGAAGGCCAGCACCGCCGCGCCATCGAGATCAATCCGAATTACGCCACTGCTCATCACTGGTATGGATTTCATCTGGTGATGAGCGGACGCTTCGATGAGGCAATTCGAGAGATGCTGCGCGCGCGCGGATTAGATCCGCTATCGCCCAGCATCATGCAGGGTCTTGGCTGGTGTTATTACCAGGCTCGCCGCTTTGAAGAATCGATCACGACTTATCGCAACATGCTCGAAGCAGTGCCGGACTTTTCCTACGGACTGGTTACGTTCGCCTGGACCCTTCGACACGCAGGCGATCCGGATGAAGCTGTCCTGGTAGCTGAAAAGGCTTTGGATGTTTCGAGCGGCGGCCAAATTTTCGTGGCCGGCCTGGGTGCTGCGTACGCGGCTGCCGGACGACACGATGACGCTCGCGCGGCGCTGCAAACTCTGAAAGATATGTCGAGCCGGTCGTATGTATCTCCTTATCATCAAGCGCTGATTCACCTTCATTTGGGTGAGACCGACGAAGCCCTGGCCTTGCTGACGAAGTGCGAAGAGATTCGAGAAGGCTGGCTGGTGTGGCTTGGCGTTGAGCCGCAGTGGGATCCACTTCGGGGACAGCCAAAGTTTGAAGAGCTGCTCGCTCGATCAAGAAATCCGAATACAGGTCGCAAGCTGGTAGTCGAAGCGCCTAAACCGCGCCGGGCGAAGGTAGCGGCGAAAGCATCAGCAACAACGATCGAGAGTGCTGCGCCTGACACCCAATCGAGTACGAATGAAGAAGCTCGACAGCTATATACCGCCGGCCGATACTACGCGACTCGACGCTCTGCTGACGGCATGCGCCAGGCAATCGAACGACTGGAAAAGGCCGTGACGCTGGATCCAAACTTCGCTCAAGCGCATTCGGAGTTAGCGGATTGTTACGCGTTGCTGAATTGGTACGTTGAGCCGCCGCCGCCGGGCGCTTGGGAGCGAGCCAAACAGTCTGCGATGCGAGCCGTTGAAAGTGATCCGCAGCTAGCTGAGGCGCACGCTTCCCTTGGTTTTGTGAAATTACATTACGATCGCGATTGGGATGGAGCCGAAAGGGAACTTCGCCAGGCGATTCTTCTGAAACCGGCTACGCAGGTTGCGCATCGTTGGTACGCTTACAGCTTGTCAGCCATGGGCCGACATGACGAAGCAGTCGCGGAAATAGAAAAGGCTCGCGAAATAGCTCCGCAGTCACCGGTGCTGGCGACCGCGATGGCCAACGTTCTTTTTCTGGCAGGCAGATTCGACGATGCGATTGATCAAGGTCACAAGGCCCTGGCTTTGGATCCCGGTGGTGTAGCCGCTCATACAATTCTGCGCTGGGCCTACGAAAGAAAAGGCATGCACGCGGAGGCCCAGGCCGCGTACGAACAGGAGCGCAGCTTTGCCGGAGATACGCCCACGACCAGAGCAAAGCGCGCGCATGTGCTGGCAGCCGTCGGTCGGCAAGATGAAGCTCGGGATATTTTGAAGACGATTCTCGAGCAGCGACATGAACAGTGGGTGACTGCTTACGAGATTGCGATCATTTATTCATTGCTGGGCGATCGTGACAGTGCTTTTAGTTGGTTGACCCTGGCAGAACGCGAGCATGCGGTGGGCTTCACTTTTGTGCGAGTCGACCCGCACCTTTCAAATCTCCGCTCCGATCCTCGCTTCCGCGACCTGCTGCGCGGCACCGAAAAGACAATTCCGTAAGAATCTCCATCCTTCGCGCGTAACCATTTCATTCACACCTGGTTTCAACCAGGTGGTACTGACTACTCGAAACTTAGTAACCGTTTCAACGGTTTCTCTGAGGTACTGGGGGGGGAAACGGTTGAAACGGTTGCGAAATGATGCAGTTCGTCAGTTCACCTGGTTGAAACCAGGTGTGAATGAGAGGCGAGCCTTCAAGCCAGCGACATCAGCCTCTCCGATGTCGAGCGATTTAGGCGTTCAGAAGATTTTTTCTATTTGGGGTGGTCCTTTTTCTCTCCGAACTGCGCGTTAGCCAATGGAGGAACACGTTATGCGAGAGAAGAGACCAATCCGACTCATTCGTAAACGCGAGTCACAAGCCGGCGCCGGACCTTCAGCCGAAGCTCGACCAGCGGCTCGCACAGTAAATCCGGAGCGCGAAATGAAAAACGTCGTCTCACGCTGGGTGCGCGAACACCGGCAGCGGTCCGAAGAGTTTCGACGAAACTTCGCCACCCTGTGGCAGAGCGGCGAGTTCCAGATACCGACGACTTAACCGGAACGCCGGAACGCAATCGTCGTAGTGAAGCGTGGGGATGGTTGAAATGCAAAACGAAAACACAGAACAATCAAAGATGGCGGCGGCGGGAAGTGGAAGTGGTCAAGCGCTCGCAAAGGCAAACGCGTTCAAAAGTCGAATGAAGAAGCGCTGGAGAATTATCAGGGCTCGACATCGAAGTACCGCTAATCGAGCCTCAGGCGTGGGATTGCATTCCTTCGACCGTAGTCAGATGAGCCTTTACGTAAGCTAACCTTCACCGGCCTCTTACTCCAGAATTCTCACCCATATGTTGAAATCATTCGGATGGGACTAATAGATCAAGTCTGATCAGCTCGAGGTTAGGAAGGGTAGTTTACTCCCGCTGAGTTGGTTAACCCCTCAAGCGAACTGAAACCTTTCTCTCAGAGTTGAATGCTTCCGAAAGTTGAGGCGGGCGCAAGCAACCCTTCCTAACCTCGATCTGATCAATCTTGAGCTATCCCTAAATAATTGAGTGCTTCCTTGGGTCAACAACGCTCTCTATTGCGCCACGAAGTTGTAGACCACCACTCCATTCACTCGCACCGGTTCGCCAGACAGCCGGGTCGGCGAAAATTTCGCCATCCGAGCCGCCTCGACCGAAGCAGCTTGCAGCAAGGGATGACCTGAAACGGCACGAGCCTCGACGACATTACCCTCTTCGTCAATAGTGACTTGAACCTGGACTGAGCCCGAAACCTGTGCAGCCCGAGCGATTTCGGGATAGCTGGGATTCGGAAGGCTTACTGCCTTGCCGTTAAGGATGCCGCCACTGATCGGCGTCCGCATCATTTCCTGTCTCCGCCTTTCCGTTTCAGTCTTATGAATGGTTCCGTCGACAGCATTGACCCAAACATGAGTGAAAGTCGGACTTGTTTCATCCGGAGATATTATGACCACGTGATAGAGGACGCGTCCGTCTTTGCTGAGTTTCCCCAATGACTCCCATCCCTGACCAACCAGGTTGCACGACATCACTTTGCCGGGGTTCTGGCCGTTGGCAATTTGAATGGCTTGCTCCATCGTGATCTTTGCCGTCTTAGCCAAAGTGGACTGAGAGAGCGTCATCGCCTTTCGTTCTTCCTGCATGCGTCGCTCACGCTCGTCGAGCTCAGCTTGTAGCTGTGGCTCACGCTTTAACTTTTCTTCAAACTCGGCTTTGAACTGGGGATCGCGTTCAGCTCGCGCTTTCATCTCAGCAAATTCCACAGCTCGACGCTCTTCATCGCGACGCTTAGCCTTGTCCTCTTTTTCCTGTTCAGATACGTTCACTTTTTCATCAACGCGGCGCCTCTGGGCATCTTGCGCCAGGCTAAATAAAAGTTCGACACTGAGCTTCTGCGATGCAGGTTGACCATCCGCGATAAGCGGTTCAAAACGCCACTTCTTAACAGCTTCGACGGCACTTCGATCCAACGACGGATAAAGTGGCTTGGTCACTTCGACGCTTTCGACCACTCCCTTGGGATCGATGGCGGCCGCCAAACCGACCGTGCCTTCAATCTTGTTCTCGCGAGCATCTTGCGTGTATTCAGGTTGGACCCAGTGATTTACCTTGGCTCGCGGCTTGGTCCAAATAGTCTTTTGTGGAGTTGGCGCTTTCATCGTCACGTTGAAGCCCACGCCAAATGCCGCGGCAGCCACACATGGCAACGCCAGAAGCAACGAAGCGGCGATCAAAAGTAACCTGGCTTTGCCTGCGCTTAATTTAGATTTGCTTAGGATTGTCATGATACGAACCTCCAGAATGTCGGCATCGGTAATGCCTACCGTTAAAGTCGCGTGGCGGCTGAAAGGCACCGCGGAACCAGCCAATTGCACCAACGAACGAGCATAGACTTCAGCCGCCAGCAATTTGCTGGTCACCATTTCGTCACAACTCAATTCGCGAGATTGATTGATTCGTCGTCTCATCAGCGCCGCTGCCGGATGAAACGAGATTGGGAGATAGATCAGTTCGTAGAGCAGGTTGAGGAGATAATCACGTCTTTGCACATGTACCAGCTCATGACCAATTGCCGAGGTCAGTATTTCGCGATTGGCTTCGCGCAATAACTTCTCAGGCAAGATTACGAGCGGCTTGTGAATGCCAATCGTTGATGGCACCGAAACCTGGGTCGACGTTCTAATTTCGCCGCTCGCCGTGCCGATAACTGAGCGACAGTGATTCAGAATCTGCTCGGCTTCGGCGGTGAGATCAGGTACGGACGAGGTTCGCCGTATTACTCGGGTTCGTTGCCATGCCTTGATAAATCTCCAAAACCGGTACAACAGAAAGAGCGAATAAAGGACCAGGACAATTGAGCCTACTCGTTGACTGAAGCTTAGCCCCGACTCGCTTGTCTCGCTTGTCTCGCTTGTCTCGCTTGTCGAAGCCGGAGCAACCAACCGTTCGGGACTGTCGTAGCTCGGCTCTCTAGGCAAACTCAGCGCGAGTGCGGCGTCGCTTGGCGCGGGCGATAAGGCACGGCGCGAAAGAATCTCAGTTCCTGCAAACCACGGCAGGCTTACCGAGAAGAGCAAGGCCGCCACCCAAACAAAATGCCGTTGGCGGGCTGAAGCATTTTTCAATACCCATGAGCAAACGGACGCCAACGATGCCAATATCAAAATTTGCCATGATGCGTTTACTAATAAACGCAGTAACTCCTGGCTAACTGTTCTCATCGCCGTCGTCCCTCGCTTCCTCAGTAAGCTTGTTAAGGCGCGCCAGTTTTTCCGGGGTTAGATGTTTGGTTTCCAACAGGCTGACAACGAGGCTCTCGGCTGAGCCGCCAAAGAGACGTTCAATCAAATCGCCGACATGCTGGCTGACTTCCTGCCGGCGGCTGACAGCGGGCTGGTAGAAGTAAGCTCGATCGCGCAGATTGCGCCGCACTTTTCCTTTGCGGTGCAGGATATTGAGCATGGTCTGCACGGTGGTGTAGGCGAGCTCGCGCTTTAGTTGTTGCTGGACTAGCTGCACATTCGCCGGTCCGGTTTCCCAGAGAACGTGCATGATCTCGAGCTCAAGCGGGGTTAGATGTTCGGTCTTTGGTCTCGCCATCAGTCCTGGTCTCCTAATTAATTCGGAGATTACCTCAGGCCCGAGAAATCTGTCAACTAATTAATTAGGAGAGCGCGAAAAAACCATCCACAGATTACGCAGATTGCACAGATGTAAAAGCGGTCTTTGGACTTTGATCTTTGGTCTTTGTGCGTGAGCGGCAATCACCTTGACGCGTTCCTTAAGAACACCTCGTGATCACCATAAAGAATGAATAGATTCAATTACAAAGATCTAAGACCAAAGTCCAAAGACCGCTTTTACATCTGTGCAATCTGCGTAATCTGTGGATAGTCCTTTGGTTCGCCTGTCCTAAAGGTCGGCGACCTTAACGAGCTGTTTGCCGAGATTCTCTCCAGTAAACAATCCCAGGAATGCTTGCGGGGTATTCTCAAATCCTTCGACAATGTTCTCCGCGTATTTCAACTTCCCTTCTTTCAGCCACTGCACCATTTGGCGAACCCCTTCACCAAAGCGAGCCGCATAGTCCGTTACGATGAAACCCTGCATCAACGAGCTGTTAACGAGCAGATAGGGTTGGACACGAATCCCCATGTCGAGCTTCTCGAGATTGTAGAGTGAAATCTGGCCGCAGATAATCGTACGAGAACCATGCCTCATCAGGGCGAGTATCAAGTCTGAAACCTCACCACCGACGTTGTCGAAGTAGATATCGATTCCCTTCGGACATGCCCGCCGCAGCTCCTCTTTCAGATCGGCCGTCTTGTAATTAATCGTCGCGTCGACACCGAGTTCTTCCCTGAGATAACGATTCTTTTCGTCGCCGCCGGCTATGCCAACCACCCGGCAGCCTTTGAGCCTGGCAATCTGACAAACAACAGTTCCGACGGCCCCAGCTGCGCCCGAGACTACGACGGTCTCGCCTTCCTGTGGCTTGCCGATATCGAGAAATCCAAAGTAAGCGGTCAGTCCCGGCATGCCGAGTACGCCCAAAGCCGTTGTCACGGGCGCCAGAGCCGGATCGATCGTGTGCAGCTCAGACTTCCTGGCAACGGAGTAGAGCTGCCACGGCAACATCCCCGTCACGATGTCGCCGGGCTTTAATCCCTCGGCTCGCGATTCGGTAACTTGACCGACTGCGCCTCCCGTAATCGGCTTTCCAATCTGGAAGGGCTCGACATAAGACTTGCGGTCGTTCATCCGCGAGCGCAGGTACGGATCGACGGACAAGTAGAGCGTTCGAACGAGGACCTCCCCATCCTGCGGTTGGGGGACTTCAATCTCATTCAACTGGAAGTTTTCAGCCGCTGGCATGCCGCTGGGCCGGCTCGCCAGCACAAATTGTTTGTTTTCCATGCCCGCCATCATACCTGAGATCTGAGATCTGAGATCTGCCTTGGTGTTGGGCCTGAGAGCGAATTAGCTTAGCCCGCCTCAGACGACCGCCGATCTCAGACCAAATCTCTTTTCTGAACGTGTTCAAAAAACTTCTTGACAGCTGAAACTAAGCAGGAGTAACCTGCGTACAGTTAATTGAACGTGTTCAAAACTGATTTTAGGAGGCATATCATGGACACCGCGATAACCACCGACACTGGGGTAACCACTTACGCCTATCTCATCTACCTGGCCATCAGCATCGCCCTGACCATCTGGGTCGCTCGAACCCTCCATAAGAATGGGCGAGTCTTCCTGGTGGATGTTTTTCACGGTAACGAAGCGCTAGCCGATTCCGTCAACCACCTGTTGGTCGTCGGCTTCTATCTCATCAATTTCGGGTACGTCAGCATGGCGCTCAAGCTTAGCAAGAGCGTTTTGAATACACAGGAAGGTATTGAGGCCTTGTCGGTCAAGGTCGGCATGGTGCTAATCGTCCTTGGCGGCATGCACTTCTTCAACCTGTTTATCTTCAGCCGCATGCGCCGCCGCGCCAACCACGCTAATGGAGCCCCACCGGTACCGCCCGACGGCTTTACTCAAGTGCGGGAGGCCTAGCCATGACTGCGCTAATCGTGCTCTACGATCCAACGTGTGGACTTTGCAGGCGCGCGCATGACTGGTTGATGCAACAGCGCAAGCTGGTCGAGCTGGTCTTCGTGCCCTGCAAATCCGACGAGGCGCGGCAACGATTTCCTCAGCTCAATCACGACTTGACTGCGAAAGATTTGACCGTCATCGGCGAGCAAGGTCAGGTGTACATCGGGCCCAAGGCGTGGCTCATGGTTCTATGGGCACTGTCTAACTATCGCGAGTGGGCCTACCGGCTGTCGTCGCCAGAGCTGTTACCGACAACGCGGCGAGTGGTGTCGCTCATTTCGCAGAACCGGTACCAGATCAGCCGCGTGACTGGATTGGCAAGTTAGGAACGGAAGGACAAAGCCTTAATGAGTGTTACTACGAAACAACCAATCAAGACCCAGAAGGGCGAGCAGACCAAGGCAGCAATTCTCAACGCTGCCCTGGAGATTTTTCACGAGCGTGGCTATGAAGAGACGACCATGCGCGGAATCGCCAAACGGGCTGGTCTCTCGCTGGGTAGCGCGTATTACTACTTTGGTTCGAAAGAACATCTCATCCAGGCGTTCTACCACCGCACGCATGAGCTCCACGTCACGGCGCTCGCGACTGCACCTAAAGAATCGACCTTGAAAGCTCGGCTGCTTGCATTGATGAGGCTGAAGATCTCGACACTCGAGCCTTATCACGAATTCGCCGGCGAGCTTTTCAAGACTGCCGCGAACCCGAAAAGCGCTCTCAATCCTTTTTCAGACGATTCAGATCCGGTCCGCAGCGAAAGTATTGCGGCCTTCAAAGAGTTGGTTGAGGACTCAAAGGGTCGTATTCCAAAGGACCTGAAAGAAGAATTGCCCTACATGCTTTGGCTGTACCACATGGGCGTCATTCTTTACTGGATTCACGATACGTCGAAAGGACAGGCGCGGACACAACGCCTGATCGATCTGACCGTCGATCTGCTCGATAAATTGATTTCGCTCGCCAGCAATCCGTTGATGCGGCCGTTGCGCAAGAAAGCTTTGCACCTGATCGAGGAACTGCGCGACGCAGCCGGCGAACTCGAGTGATGAAAGGAGAGCTTATGAACTCCCAGGACGCATTCACCAGCGCTGCCGTTAATAATCCAGCACAACGGACAAGCCTGGCTCGTGGGGCTCATCAGTTAAAGCAGCCAAGCCGTGCGTGGCGCGTCGTCAAGTTTCTTTCTCACGCTGCAATTGGAGGCGCCATCGGTGGTCACTTGCTCGTGATTGGGTTGGCTTTGAACCAAATTATTATTGGCTCGCGGAGCTGGGGTTCGGGTCTTCTCTTAATCTTGTTACCGTTTTACATGATCGCCGGAGCACTACTGGCGCTGGTAAGCGCTGCGTTAACGCTGATCCTGGAAAATCTCATTGAAGAAAAACTGACTATGCTGCCTCGCGCAATCGCGACCAGCATTTTTTCGATTCTGATTTTGTTAGGGCTAGCTTCTCTTGACGTACAAGTTGATTCGCTACTGATCAAACAGCTGCTCCTGCCCGGGCTCGCGTTGGGTTTTCCGGTCGGCATCATGATGACAACCAGGCTGCGCTTGTCACATTTGTTCATCTTTGGAGCTCACTCACCTGAACTTGTGACGAGCGGTCTGAGAGAAAATCCGATTTCTGTCGCTGTGGGAATGATCGGAGGACTAGCTTTGCGGCTGGTTGGAGTAATCGGCTTTCTCATAGCAGTAGTTGCTTTGCCGGTCTTCTGGACAAATCTGGAAATCGATGCGCGCCTGGTGATGGTCTATTCAATCTACTACTTCGGCTGCACCAGTTTTGTAAGCATGTGTGTTCGCTCGAGACTGCAAGCCACGGCTGCCGCACTTTTCATAAACGGTTTGTTAGTCCTCTTGGCGCTGTATTGGGAACCTTCCGGAGGCGCGAGCAATCCTTTGCCGGTGGCGTCCTTTGTTTTGATTTTGCTGTGGACGTTGTTCATTAGCAGCTTTGGCTGGTTGTCGCCAAAAAAGAAACTGCCTCTTCTCCAACCGGCACAGTGAGCGGAGGACCATATGAATCAAACTCCCATTCTGAGAATCGTTCGTTTCGTCATACAAGGAGCGCTTGGCGGGGTAATCATGCCGGGCGTGGTGGTCTTCCTTATTGAAATGAAGTTTTCCGGCAGTCGGCCCACTTACGACTCTGAGATTCCTGGAGCAATTTTCCGGGCACTAACAGTTTTCGGTGGAATTGTTGGCGCCATTAGCGGCTTCATAATCGGCTTATGTTCGGATGGCATTAATCGCATAGGTGTCGTAGCGCGCTTAGTAATCAGCATTGTATTGTCGGCGTTTTTCTCCACGTGTGTGGTGGCCCTGGCCCCCCTTTTGCACGACGGCTTGGGAGTTGCAGTTGTAGCCGTGGTCACCATGGTGCTGATGATAGGCATTCTACCGGCCGTTACGACACCAACGGGCAAACGCCGTTTGGTCAGAAAAGCAAACATTGAGGAGTAAAGATGAAAATCGCTATCACAGGTGGAACTGGATTCATTGGCGGTCATCTCGCGCAAAGGCTTTCCGTTGAAGGTCATCAAGTCGTCGTGCTCGGCCGTACCCAGCGCTCGGAAGAAATTGCTTCGGCAAAATTCCGCGAGTGCGATCTCTCAAGCATTGAAAGCCTGGCCGCTGCCTTTGAGGGCTGCGACGCGGTCGCTCATTGCGCCGGCATCAATCGCGAGATTGGCAAACAGACCTATCAAAGGGTGCATATCGAAGCTACCAGCAACGTAGTTGAGGCCGCCCGATTGGCTGGGGCGCGAAAAGTGCTACTGATGAGTTTCCTGCGAGCTCGCCCAAATTGTGATTCGCCGTATCACGAATCAAAGTGGGCTGCTGAAGAGATAGTCCGCAACTCAGGCTTGGACTACACTATCATTCGAGCAGGCGTTGTTTACGGTCGCGGTGACCACATGCTCGATCACTTGAGCCATGCTTTGTTCACGTTTCCTTTTTTTGCGATGGTAGGGTTCGAAGAGAAGGCTATTAAGCCTTTAGCTATTGAAGACCTGGTTGTGATTTTGCGAGCAGCCCTGATCGATGGAAGAATGTCTAACAAGACAGTGGCCGCGACCGGGCCGGAACAGCTCAGCTTAAGTGAAGCAGTCAAACGCGTGGCTCGCTGCACCGGCAAGAAAGCCAGGTTGATGAAAGCGCCAGTTGCATTTCATTATTTATTAGCTGATCTTTGTGAGTGGACGATGAAAATACCGTTGGTTTCTCGTGCTCAGGTGCGCATCCTGTCGGAGGGAATCGTTGAACCGGCCTTGCCGTGCGATCCCTTACCCTATGATCTGAGGCCGACGCGGTATTTTAGTGACGAACAAATTTGCAAAGGATTGCCGGCTCCGGGGCCGTTCGGCTTGCGAGACCTCCTTTGGTGTAGTAGCAGGTAACGATGAGTAATCCGATTGTCCTTTATGATGGTGTTTGTGGTCTTTGCAATCGACTGGTGCAGTTTCTTTTGAAGCATGATCGCCGCGATCGCTTACGTTATGCTTCGCTGCAAAGTGATTTCGCCTCGAGTATTCTCACGAGGCAGGGCGCCAATCCTCACGATCTGGACACGGTCTATGTCGTAGTCAATCACAATCAGCCCGGCGAGAAGTTGCTAGCGCGTTCCGACGCGATTCTGGCGCTCGGAAAAGAGCTGGGTGGAATTTGGAGTATGGCCGTAGCCGGGAAAGTCTTGCCGAGAGTGGTGCGCGATGGCATGTACAAGCTGGTCGCACGCAATCGGTATCGAGTCTTCGGCAAACACGAGAGCTGCATGATGCCTGAAGGACGCTACCGTTGGAAATTCCTGGACGTCGTCGCCCCTAAATCCGAACGCGAGATCGTGGAGATCTGAAGTAGAACGGACTTCAGTCTGTTCATACCTCACCGATCACTCAACAGGCCCGAGACAAAAGGGAAGTTTGCCTGCAACTCAAGTCCAGGCGCTCAACTTTATTCTTGAGTGGCATCGACTTGAGTTTGTGGAAGCTTCTAACTTACACACCAACTTTGAGGTCAGGCGACGTTGCTCAGACTGAAGTCTAAGCTACCTTCGTCGCCCCTAAATGAAATTGTCGAGATCTGAAGTAGAACGGACTTCAGTCTGTTCATATTTCAGGATCACGCAACACAGCCCGAGATAAATGGAAGTTTGCCTGCAACTCAAGTCCAGACGCCCAACGTTATTCTTGAGTGGCATCGACTTGAGCTTGTGGAAGCTTCTAACTTACACACCAACTTTGAGGTCAGGCAACGTTGCTCAGACTGAAGTCTAAGCTACCGTCGTCGCCGCTAAATGAAACTGGCGAGATTTGAAGTAGAACGGACTTCAGTCTGTTCATACCTCACCGATCACGCAACAGGCTCGAGACAAAGGGAAGTTTGCCTGCAACTCAAGTCGAGACGCTCAACTTTATTCTTGAGTGGCATCGACTTGAGTTTGTGGAAGCTTCTAACTTACACACCAACTTTGAGGTCAGGCGACGTTGCTCAGACTGAAGTCTAAGCTACTTTAGCTCGCCTTAGTGAGTAACTTCTCAATCACTTGATAGCTTGCGTTGAGCGCCTCCGATAGCTTTTCGGGTTGGTTGCCGCCGCCTTCGGCCATATCGGGTTTGCCGCCACCCTTGCCGCCGATAATCGGAGCAAGTTCCCTAATCACCAGTCCGGCAGGAACCTTTCCAGCCAAGTCCGCCGACGTGCGCACGATGATCGAAGCTTTGCCATCACCACTGCGTCCGAGCACAACCACCCCGGATTTGATTCGAGCAAGCAAAGTGTCTGAGAGCTGTCTCATACCGGGCGCGTCGAGATCACGTGCTTCCTGAGCGAGAATACGCACGCCGCCAATCTCCCGAGCCTGATCGCCGTTTGCAGCTCCAGTGCCCGCGGCTCCGGATGCGATCTTCAAACGCAGCTCGTCCGCTTCACGTCGTGCTTTCTTCAACTCATCCTGAAGTTTGCCGATCACCGCTGGTAGCTCAGTACGTGAAGTCCTCAAGTTACTCGAGACTTGATCTATCAATAGTTCGTCTTCGCGGAAGCGTTCGTAAGCATCGACTCCAGTCAAAGCTCGAATACGGCGCACGCCGGATGCGATCGATTCATCGCTGGTTATCTTGAAGACACCGATGTCGCCGGTCGCGCGCACGTGCGTGCCGCCACAAAGTTCCTTTGAAAAAATTCCTTCAGCGTCGCTGATTGAGAGCACGCGGACTTTCTCGCCATACTTTTCGCCGAACAAAGCCATCGCCCCAGAGCGCATCGCTTCTTCGATGGCCATCTCGTCTGTCTGCACAGGCTGGTTGCGCAGGATGTGAAAGTTCACCAGCCGCTCGATCTCATCGATTTGTTCAGTCGTCAACGGTTGATAGTGCGTGAAGTCAAACCTCAGATAGGCCGGCGCGACCACCGAGCCGGCTTGTTTGACGTGCGTTCCCAGCACTTCGCGCAAGGCGGCATGCATCAGATGTGTAGCCGTGTGATTTCGACGTGTCGCGTCTCGCTTCACCACATCGACTTCTGCGGTAACTGTGTCGCCGACGTGCAGAGTTCCTTTTTCGACGCTGACCTTGTGGACGATCAATCCTTGCGCGGGCGAGTATGTATCAATAACCGTGGCCATGAAGTCACCGCTGTTGAGAATGCCAACATCACCAACCTGTCCGCCACTTTCCGAATAGAACGGCGTCTGGTCCAGTATCACTTCACCTGAGGCGCCTGCTTGAAGGCTATCAGCCTGATCTCCGTTAACGATTGCGACGACTTTAGCGTCATCTACGCGAGTCGTTTCGTAGCCTCTGAATCGTGATTTGCCAATTCGCGCTGCGATGCTGGCGTAAACCGGGTTAGCTTTGGCTTTAGCCTCGCCCTTTTCACCGCCGCCTGCGTGCTGCATCTCCTGCAACGCTGCGTCGAATGATTTATTGAAATCGTCTTCCTCGATCGCGAAGCCTCGCTCTTCCAGACTTACCCTGATCAAATCCCGTGGAGTACCAAAAGTGTCGTACAACCTCGCGAGTGCTTTGAATTCCGGCATAGCGTCTCTCGTGGAAGCGAATAATTCATCAAGCTTATTCAACCCGACAGTTAACGTGGTTGAGAATCTTTCCTCCTCCAGCCGGACCATCTTTTCAATAAACTCACGCGAAGACTCGAGCTCTGGAAAAGCCTCTTTCATTTCATCTATGACGAAGTTTGTGACTTCGTTGAAGAAGAGGTTTTCGAGCTTCAGTGTGTGATGCCCCTGGTAAATCGCGCGGCGCATAATCTTGCGCAACACGTAATTCCGCCCTTCATTGCTGGGCAGAATTCCATCAGCAATTGCGAACGCGGTTGAGCGCGCGTGGTCGGCAATCACGCGCATCGCAAAGCCTTCTTTTGTCTCAGCCTCATAATGCCGATCCGCGAGTTTCGCGGTGAAGTTCACAATCGGCTTGAGCAGATCTGTTTCGTAATTGGATTTCACGCCCTGCAGCACGGCGGTGAATCGCTCGAGTCCCAGGCCCGTGTCAACCGATGGAGCAGGCAAAGCCGCCAGCGAGTATTTCCCAGGTTCAGTCTCGCTGCGCTCGAACTGCATAAACACGAGGTTCCAAATCTCAGTGATCGTGTCTCCGACGCCATTAACGTTGGCTGCGCAGTTCTCAGGATCGGAGGGGTCAGGCCCCATGTAGTAATGGACTTCGCTGCAGGGACCACACGGTCCCGTCTCGCCCATTTGCCAGAAATTATCTTTGCGGCCAAACCTCAGAATTCTGTCTTTAGGCGCGCCAACTCTTTCCCACAAACGTTCCGCTTCCTCGTCGGCAGGAACCTCTTCGTCACCGCCAAAAACTGAAAACCACAACCGTGCCGGATCCAGTTTGAATTCGTTAACCAAAAGGTCCCAGGCAAACAGGATCGCGTCTTCCTTGAAATAATCTCCGAATGAAAAATTCCCGAGCATTTCAAAGAAAGTTTGATGGCGCGCAGTCTTGCCCACCTCGTCGAGGTCGTTATGCTTGCCGCCGGCTCGCAGGCATTTCTGTGAAGAAGCCGCGCGCAAATAATCTCGTTTTTCGGCGCCCAGAAAAACGTCCTTGAACTGGTTCATCCCCGCGTTAGTGAACAACAAAGTCGGATCGTTCGCAGGCAAAAGCGGCGAGGAGCGCACGCGTGTGTGTCCTTTGCTCTCGAAGTAGGCTAAGAATTTTTCTCGTATCTCGTTTCCGGTCATAAAGGAGTAATCAGCAATCAGTAAGCAGTAATCAGCCAGTCGAGTTCAAAGTTTAGCATGCGGTTTTTGGAGGAGCGAATGGAGAGGAGTTTCGGAAGTGAACTAAGATTGCTCTTTGCGTTCCTGGCGCCTTTGCGAGCAAAACTGCAGGTGTCCCTCCAAGGCGCAAAGCTGCAAAGGAAGTTTAGAGATGCGCCTCGTATTCAGGCGTAATGGGGCTCAAGCCCAGGCCGAGGCGAAGTGACAAATTAAGAAGGCGAATGATTTATGGCGAATCTTTCGACTAGTTCGCCACTCTCTCCCGTGTCCCCGAAGCTCTACACCCCAGATCCCAAATCCTAACGCTCACCACGAGATCACGACTTCAGTATCTTTATCGCCGCCGCGGCTATCGGTGATTCGAATGACGGCGCTTTGCTTGTTATAGCGTGATGGCTGTTCAGTAATCGTAACGTCTTTGCGTCCGTTCACTCGCTCCACTCTAACGTTGACGTCACGCGGCAAACCTGAGCCCGTAAAGTTATAGCGACCGGGACCATATGACTTTCCTGACAAGTTGTAAAAATCAAGCCGTGAACCATAGATGACTAGTTTTATGTCGTGGTCGACTTTGCCAGTCCAAGTCACACTCCCATGACCGGACCGATCGCGATCTCTATCTCGGTCCCTGTCACGGTCTCTGTCACGATCCCTGTCACGATCGCGGTCTCGATCATTGTAATCACGATCTCCAACTTCAAAGTTCGCGCGGCAGCCTCGGTCCACCCAAACGTAATCGCGCTTGTATCCCCACGTCTGACCCTGGACACACTCAATCCGGCTGATCTGATTCGCAATGCGAACACCACCGCGAGTATCGATTGGACAAGTCCGGTATTGTCCATTGTCCGAGCCGCAGTAGATGGTTTGCGTCTGGACCATTGCAGCGGCCACAACTCCCAGAAACAAGACTACAAATAGAAGGGTAATCGAGATGGACAATAAAGTGCGGCGTCGGCGAAGCCAAGTCGATGGTTTCATTTTAGATCTCCCGATAAAGGTTATGCGGACTCTCACACGCGCGATTCCTGATGGAACAGACCGTCTGGCGTAAAGCTGGTAATACTCTACAATAGTTGCTTCGGAATGTCCCAGCTGCCTTGAAATTTAGTAGCGCAGAATTTGTGGTGTTGTTAGTCCGTCGCTCCGCGAAAGACCAACAACCAAAATCATATCTCTTCATCAAGGTCTGCCTTCATAATGGCTCGCACTTTTTCGGACACCAGCTCAAACGGAAACCCCTGACGAAGCAGATGATCGAATAGCTTCTTGGCTTCGACGCGATCTTTGGGTTTGTCCCGCAGACGCATACGTTTCTCGATCGCGCGGTCAATCAATTCCGCCTCTGGAGTCTCGGCAAAAACGAGGTCAAGCGCTTCGTCAGCTACCTCGGCTCCAACCTTCTTGAATTTCAAATCGCGAGCAAGGCGGGCTCGACCAACAGGCCGCTGACGCACCCGTAGAGACGCGTAGCCGAAGGCGTATCTCTCGTCGTCGAGGTAGCCGTATTCACGTAGGCGGCCGATAACTTCATCAACTACGGTTTCATTTGTTCGCTTGCTATCGAACAGGCTGTCGCGCAACTCGGCCACTGATCGAGACTTTGCTGACAAAAGCTTTATTGCTTTCTGAAAAGTCTTCGCGCGAATCTCTTCGTGAGTAAGCGAGGTTGATACTTCTTCAGTGTTTGGCCGAGGTTTTCTAAGCCGGTTTCTCATGCACGCACTATTTAAGCACAGCATCCTGGTGAACCCGAGTAAAACCAAAACTCTATCCGCAGATTTCGCGGATTACACCGATCAAAAAGAGTTCGGATTCTCATTTGCACCCAACCTGACAAGAAACCTCTCAACAACCGCAAAACACTCTCGAACAGTAATCGGTGAAATCTGCGTAATCTAAGGCTAATGTTTGTGCCTACCAAAGTTATCGCCAACTTAACGAATAGCATTACTATGACTTCAATGGACGGAGTACTCATCATCGATAAGCCTGCGGGAATGACTTCACATGATGTGGTCGCGCGTGTGCGACGGATCCTTGGCGAACGCAGAATCGGACATACCGGGACTTTAGATCCATTTGCTACCGGCGTTCTGGTCCTCCTCGTCGGCCGCGCCACACGCCTCGCCCAGTTCCTGAGCGGCGCCGAAAAAGAATATGAGGCGACGATTCGATTAGGCTACGCGACCGACACGGGCGACTTGACCGGCAACCCGATTAAGAACGCATCAGCCGACAACGTTCAGTCCATCACTAACCTTCAGTCCATCACCAGGGAGAAGATTGGTGCGGCGCTCGCAAAACTTCGCGGTGAAATCGATCAGATTCCTCCCATGTACTCTGCGAAGAAGGTCAAAGGCCGCAAACTCTACGAGCTGGCTCGCAGCGGTGAAGACATCGAAAGAAAACCTGTACGCATAACCATTCATGAATTCGAACTGTTGCCAAATGACTTTCTGAAAAGAACCGGCGACGGCAACGCAGATCTGAACGTCAGGGTTGTCTGTTCCGCTGGAACCTACGTTCGGACTCTCGCCGAAGATCTGGGCAAGGAGTTCGGTCTCGGCGCTCATCTCACGGTGCTGAAACGAACTCGAGCAGGTGACTTCAACATCGAGCGCGCCCTCAGCCTCGACGATTTACAAGATCGCGTTGCCGGTAACAATATCCAGGACTCGCTGGTCTCACCGGATGCAGCGCTCTCCCGGCTCGCTTTCGTGCATCTAAGCGATGCCGCCGCCGCTCGAGCTCGTCACGGCATGCAAGTTCGAGTAGATGATTCGACGAGCTTAAATTGGCGAAACGGCGAGAACGTACGAATGCGCGGCGTGGATAGCGGTCTGCTTGCTGTCGCAGTCTTTGAAAAGTCGAGCGCGACGTTGCATCCCAAAGTCGTGTTGGTCAGTGATGATCTGTAACTGGGAGCGCAGGCATCCTTGCCTGCCTTCGATGATTAGGAACGGGTTTATCTCGGAAGGCCTCTTGTGCTTCTAAGAGCAGGCAAGGATGCCTGCGCTCCCAGGCGCGCTCCCAGGCACGCTCCCGGATAAGCTCCCAGGCGCGCAAAGCTGCTGTGGTATACTGACTCCACTGTATGGGAAGCGAGAAGTGGGCGCCTTCCCCTAACCCCAAAACCCACCGCCGACTAAGATCATTGAGAACAGCGAGTCTCGACGATGCCTGGTCCGGCTTTCCGCGCAACCACCGGCCATATCGAGACGTACTTGTAGCAGCACATTTCGTCGCTGTTTTCATAAGGGCGTGCTTTTCCCCCACGCTATCCACGCGCGAGCCGATGAGGTTTGAATAAGGCTATGGAAGAGCAGGATGGCAAACAACAATTCAACATTACTGAGAGACTTGAAGATCTGCGCCGCGTTCAGGAAAGCCTGAGATGGGAGGGAACCTTTCGTGACTACTTTGAGCTTGTCACTCAGAGCCCACGCATCGCTCAGCTTTCGCACGCAAGGCTCAACGATATGGTTCAGGCAGCCGGCCTGGAACGACTCAACGAAGGTACCCGCGACGAAATAATTTCCTACAAGTTCTTTGCCTCGGAATTATTCGGTATCGAAGAGCCGATCGCGAGGCTTGTCGAGTACTTCAAATCTGCGGCTCAACGTCTTGAAGTTCGCAAGCGCATTCTTCTCCTAATGGGTCCGGTTGGCGGTGGCAAATCCACCATCGTCAACATGCTGAAACGCGGGCTCGAGGATTGGACAAAGACTGACGCCGGCGCTGTCTACGCGATAAAAGATTGTCCCATGCACGAAGAAGCGTTGCACCTTATTCCTCATGAGCTGCGCGCAGAAATCCAAAAGCATTACGGCATTTACATCGAAGGCGATCTTTGCCCGCAATGCCGTTACGCGCTCGAACATACTTACAATGGCCGGCACGAAGACGTCCGTGTCAGACGTGTCGCGTTTTCAGAAAAGGAGCGTGTCGGCATCGGCACTTTCTCGCCGAGCGATCCTAAATCTCAGGACATCACCGAACTAACCGGCTCGATAGATCTATCGACCATCGGAGAGGTTGGGGTGGAATCTGATCCGCGCGCCTATCGCTTCGACGGCGAGCTCAACATCGCCAATCGGGGACTGATGGAGTTCGTCGAGATGCTGAAGGTGGACGAGAAATTCCTCTACAGTCTCTTGACGCTTTCGCAGGAGCAAAGCATAAAAACTGGCCGCTTTGCGATGATTTATGCGGATGAGGTGATCCTCTCGCATTCGAATGAAAACGAGTACATCGCCTTTGCCGGTAATCGCAAGTCCGAAGCGTTGCAGGACCGCATTATACTCGTGCGCGTGCCTTATAACCTGCGCGTCTCGCAGGAAGAACGCATTTACGACAAGCTGCTGCATCAGTCGGAGGCGCTGCGCAATGTTCACCTCGCGCCTAACACTCTCAAAGTCGCAGCCATGTTCGCAGTGATGACGCGCCTGGAAGAGCCCAAAAAAGCCAACGTCGATCTCGTCAAGAAAATGAAGCTGTACGACGGCGAGGACGTTGAGGGCTACAAGTCAAAGGACGTGCGCGAATTGAAAGATGATTCTGTGCGCGAAGGCATGGACGGGATCTCGCCTCGTTACATAATCAATCGGCTTTCCAGCGCTCTCGTCCGGGACGGCGTCGTCTGCATTAATCCTATCGATGCCTTGCGCGCAATCAAAGATGGCTTTGAACAGCACACCGGCATCAGTCCGGACCAGCGCGAGCGTTACTTGAATCTAATTTCAAAAGCGCGCAAGGAATACGATGAGCTCGCCAAGATCGAAGTGCAACGGGCCTTCGTCTATTCTTTCGAAGAAATGGCGCGTACCATGTGCAACAACTACCTCGACAATGTCGAGGCTTACTGCAACAAGGAGCGCATCAAAGATCCAATCACTGAAGAGGAAATGGATCCCGATGAGCAGCTGATGCGCTCAATTGAAGAGCAGATCGGGATCACCGAGAACGCTAAGAACACCTTTAGACAGGAAATATTGATTCGCATTTCGTCTTATGCGAGAAAAGGGAAGGCCTTTGAATACAGCTCGCACGAGCGACTGAAAGAAGCTATCGAGAAAAAGATCTTCGCCGACTTGAAGGACGTGGTAAAGATCACGACATCTTCAAAGACGCCGGATCCCGACCAGTTACGGAAGATTAATGACGTCGTCGATCGGTTGGTAAGGGAACATTCGTACTGCCCGGTCTGCGCTAACGAACTGCTGACTTATGTGGGAACGCTGCTATCGAGGTAATTGGAGCGCAGGCATCCCTGCCTGCACGATCTCCCCCCGTTGGAGCGCAGGCATCCTTGCCTGCAGGATCTCCCCCCGTTGGAGCGCAGGCATCCCTGCCTGCACGATCTCCCCCCGTTGGAGCGCAGGCATCCTTGCCTGCACGATCTCCCCCGTTGGAGCGCAGGCATCCTTGCCTGCACGATCTCCCCCCGTTGGAGCGCAGGCATCCTTGCCTGCATCTCCCCCAGTTCTCGATTGAAAAGGTGTTGTCTCTTACAAAGCAGGCAGGCAGGGATGCCTGCGCTCCAGTGATGAAGAAACGTTACTTACTTGCCGGCACTGCCGGATTGGTCGGCGCTGTCGTAGCCGCAAAGCTGCTCAGCCGTCCGCGAGACGTGGACTGGGAGAAAAACCGCGAGCTGATCTTCCACGCGGACTACTCTCGATTCGCCATCGTCGACGGAGTGCGAGTGCACTACCAGGAAGCTGGTGATCCGAACGATCCGGCCGTGGTGCTGATTCACGGTTTCAGTTCCTCGACTTTGGTTTGGAGTCGCGTGTTCCTGCCCCTCGCCGACGAAGGCTTCCGAGTCATCGCAGTCGATCTGTTGGGCTACGGCTATTCAGGCAAGCCTCGAAATGGAAGCTACACGATTGAAGGGCAGGCTCGGATGATCGTTGGTCTGCTCGACAGCCTTGGCATTGAGCAGGCGCATATCATCGGATCATCGTATGGAGGCGCGGTGGCGGCAACCTACGCTTTGGACTATCCGGATCGGCTTGAAAAGTTAATTCTGGTTGGCTCAGTCACCAACAACGACGCAACCAAGTATCTTTTGCTGCGACTGTTTGGTTTTCCGATCGTCGGTGACATTGTGTCGCCCTTCTTGCTTAGCTCTCGTTCGTTACTTCGCCGGCGAATGAGAAAAGTTTACGAGCGCCACTCGTGGGTTCTGGATGAACGTCGCGTAGAAGCGCGTCATCGACCTTTGCGGGCGGCCAACACCCATCGCGCCATCATCCGCACGGTGCGGCGGTGGGATGCCGATCGAATCGAGCGTGACGCCGATTTAATCAGGCATGAAACATTGCTCATCTGGGGCGACAACGATCCGGAAGTTCCGCTTCGTCATGGAGAACATCTGAATCGAGCCATCGAAGACTCGCGGTTGATTGTCTTTCGTAATTGCGGACATCTTCCGCACGAGGAATACCCGATCGGTTTTACTGAGGTGGTGGCTGAGTTTTTGGCAAAGAGGCACACGACCGACGACAGATCACAGACAGCGGTCCATCGTCCATCGTCTGTGGTCTGATTTATGTCTATCCAACGTAATGATTGGTCGCTGCAGCGCAAAGGAGTAATTGATCAGGAACGCCACCAGGAGCGCGTTCGTGATGCGATTCGTCAGAATCTCAGTTCAATCGTTTCCAATGAAGCAATCATCCTTTCAGATGGAAAACGCACGGTCCGCGTGCCGATGCGAGCCCTCGACGAATATAAGTTTCGCTTCGACCACCGCAAACAAAAGCACGTAGGTCAGGGCGACGGTAAGACTCGCGTTGGCGACGTCATCGGAAATGAAAGCCAAGCCGGCCAGGGAACCGGCGGCAACCAGGCTGGCCAGGATCCGGGCGCCGAATACTACGAAGCTGAAGTTAACATCGATGAGATTGCGGCGCTAATCTTCGAAGATCTCCACCTCCCCTACCTGCAGGAAAAAGCAAAGAAAGCCGTTCAATCGCGCAAGACTCAATTCAACGAAATCAGGCGCACGGGTGTAATCGCTAATCTCGATAAGCGGCGGATGATCATGGAGAACATCCGGCGCAACGCGCGCGAAGGTTTGGGCGCAAAATTCGGCGACATCAAAAAGGATGACTTGCGCTTCAAGACCTGGGAAGAGGTGATGCGCTACGAATCGAACGCTGTCGTCATCGCCATGATTGATATATCCGGCTCGATGGGCGAGTTCAAGAAGTACGTTGCTCGCAGCTTCTATTTTTGGATGGTCCGCTTTCTACGCACTAAGTACGACAACGTCGACATCGTTTTTATCTCGCATCACACCGAGGCGCGCGAGGTTACCGAAGAGCAGTTCTTTACGCAGGGCGAGTCGGGCGGCACGGTCGTGTCGTCGGCATACAAACTGGCGCTGGACATAATCAAGCTCCGTTATCCCAAGGCTGACTGGAACGTCTATCCATTTCACTTCTCGGACGGCGACAACTATTACTCAGACAATGACGAAGCTGTGCGGCTGGCAGAGGAACTGATCTCGACCTGCAACCTTTTCGGTTACGGCGAGATCGGCGAAGAAGGATCGTCGAGCTACCGCCGCGCGTCGGGGGCGTTACTGTCGATCTTTAACGATCGGTTGAAGGACAAAGATCATTTCTGCGGCGTGCGCATCGATGACAAGGAAGAGGTTTACCCCGCACTTAAGGAATTCTTTGGTCTCCGCGGATTGGAGACGCCGGTTTAAGGAATGGTTGTCGTGCTAACAATGGAAGACCGTGAGATCAAAAACCTGGAAGTGGCTGTCGAGCAGATTTGGGAGGTCGCTCAGCGCTTTGGTCTCGATCCCTTTCCCACCAATTTTGAGATCGTACCGGCGACAGTCATGTACGAAGTCGGCTCTTACGCCTTGCCGGGGCGTTACTCGCATTGGACATTCGGCAAAGCCTACCAGCGCATGAAGACCATGTATGACTTCGCGCTTTCAAAAATCTACGAAGTCGTCATCAACACCAATCCGGCCTACGGCTTTCTGCTCGAGACCAATAGTCCGGTGCAGAACAAAATGGTGATTGCGCATGTGCTCGGCCACGTCGATTTCTTCAAAAACAACACCTATTTCTCGAAAACAAACCGGCGCATGGTGGAGAGCGTTTCCACGCACGCTCAGCGAATCATGGATTATGAATTTCGCTACGGACGCCGAACGGTCGAGAAATTTCTCGACGCGGTGCTCGCAATTGAAGAGCACATCGATCCCAACTTTTTCATCCGGCGCGAAAGTTTGACGGAAAAGAAGGCTTATTCGCGGGAGGGACGCTATGACGATCTGTGGAGTCTGGACGACCCCGGCAACGGCGGTGGCACGGGCGTCCCGCCCGTGGAAGGTGCCGAACGGTCATCTGTGAAAGAACATCGTCAAGATGCCGATGCCACTCACGGGCAGGATGCCCGTGCCACTCTTCCGCAGAAAGATCTCGTCTACTACCTGATGAAGAACTCGCCGGTACTCTCACCATGGCAACGAGACATCATGGCGATGGTGCACGAAGAGGTTGAATACTTCATTCCTCAAATGCAGACCAAAATCATGAACGAAGGCTGGGCTAGTTTCTGGCACTCGCGAATCATGCGCGAGCTCGACCTCAACGACAACGAACACATCGAGTTTGCCGAGCTGCATTCCGGCGTGGTGTCGCCGCAGAAGGGAAAGCTGAATCCCTACTATCTCGGCTACAAGATCTTTGAACACATCGAGCGCAATTGGGATACTCCATCTGACGAAGCTCGCGAAAAGCATGGACGACAAGGAAATGAAGGTCGAGCAAAGATATTCGAAGTCCGAGAGCTCGAGTCTGACGTTTCCTTTCTACGAAATTACCTCACCGAAGAACTCTGCGAGGAGCTTGATTTATTCGTCTATGAGCTGATTGATGAAGAAGAGTGGACGATCAGCGAGAAGCGTTGGGAACGAGTGCGCGATCAACTTGTCGCCAACTTGACCAACTTCGGATTCCCTTATCTTGAAGTAGCGGACGGAGACTACAAGGGCAACCGCGAGCTTTACCTCAAGCACTGCTACGAAGGCACCGAGCTCGACATGCGTTACGCGCGCAAGGCGCTCGAGCATGTGCAGACGTTATGGGGCCGCACCGTTCACCTCGAAACTATGGTGGACGGGGAAGTCACCGTCCTCCGTTACGACGGCGAAGAACACCACGAAAAGTGAACTTGTACGACGAGGCTGCCAGCCTGTCGTTTGCGTTCCAGTTTGAGTGCCATTTCGAGAATCTGCAGGCTGGCAGCCTGCAGTACATGTGTTCACATGTTCAGTGCTTTGCCCACCGACGGGTCTCGCCGGACGCGCCAGATTTTCGAGTCAAGGTAGTAGTGAATGAAGGCGTAGCCCCACAGGAAGGCTATGCCGAGTTGCATGGTGAGGGTTTGAATCGCAGTGCCGCTGCCGCCGCCATGCGTCAGGCTCACGTAGCCGAGATACTGTCGCGGTCCCTGATAAATCACCCCGAAGATAATTCCAAAGGCAATGTAAAGAATGAGCCGGCTGCTGATCAATGACGCAGCACCGTAACTGGCGGTGGCATCGGCATCCTGCCGATGAGTGGAGCGGGCATCCGTGGCATCGGCATCCTGCCGATGATTCCTACTTGAGAGCTGATCAACCTTCACGGGCGGGACGCCCGTGCCACGTTGGTATTTCTTATTATGAAACCAGATCAGGCGATGGTATTGAAAGTTATGATAGATAGTCAGAATTGCCACGATCGCGATCGGCTTATTCGGCATCGGCGTTAGCAGCACCACCCAGTGCATCGGAATCGCGGCGACGAGGAGTAAGTACTTCGGAATATTCAAAGCCTGCCCGGTCATGACTCGTTGAATCTGTCGCCCCAGCCAGGCGACGCCCAGGATAATCGTTCCCGCCAGTAGCACCAGCGCCAGACCATTCACGCTCGAATGTAGAATCTGCGGCACTCGAATCATCGCTTCAGGATCGCGCGCGATGAACGCCACGAACGGATAGTTAAAGGCAAACAGCAGCAACAGCCTGTCCAGCGCATTGTCCACTGGAGCCAGATCATTGTTCTTCTTTTTGTAAAGCACCATGAATCCGTAGTGTTGCTTAACCAGATGGTAGTAAGCCCACATGGCGGCCACAAAAAAGAACACCAGACCCGCACCAGCCAACACCATCACTGGTCCGACTACAAAAAACAACAACGAGCCCCAGAGCAGCTTCGCTCGATTCTTTCGCTCAGTCTTATCGAAATAAGTTCGCGAGAAAGTGCCGAACACGTGAGGTGCGTCAATGAGTATTGCCCACGCCGCTACCATTGGAATCAGAGGTACGAGCCCAGCTACATACAAAACGAGCAGCGCGTAGCTCGTCACTACCGACCCGATGAACCAGATCAAATCGTCGCCGGCTGAGATAATCCAGCGGACTGAAATGGCGCGAGGCTGAGCCTGCTCGGCGATGATGTTTGCTGAAGCAGCCATCTGAAAATCTTGTAGCCGAAAGAACTTGTCTGGCAAATGAGTACGTGAAATTCTATCATTCCGACGTCATCACTGAATATTGGTAAAGCCGCGCTCAACGTGCCGGCAAGTCCAAAGGAGATTTACTCGTTATGGCAAGTAGCGACTCGGAACTTCACGATCTTTTCAGACTTCTCTTTCAGGCTCACCCATGGCATGGAGTCTCAGCCGGCTCTGACGCGCCGGACGTCGTGCGGGCCTACATCGAAATTGTCCCGACTGATGTCGTGAAATACGAGCTCGACAAGAAGTCGGGTCATCTCCATATCGATCGGCCGCAGAGATTCTCTTCGATGTGCCCGACACTCTATGGATTCATTCCGCAGAGTTACTGTGGCGATGAGGTGGCTGAATTATCTGCGAGCCGCTCAGGACAGACGGGAATTACCGGAGATGGGGACCCGATGGATATTTGCGTCCTGACCGAAAAGACAGCTGGACACGGAAGCTTCTTTGTTAACGCGCGCCCGATCGGCGGCCTGCGAATGATTGATGGTGATCAGGCTGACGACAAGATCATCGCAGTACTCGAAAACGACGTCGCCTACGGTCAGATAAAGGATCTTGGCGACTGCCCGAAAGGTCTGATCGATCGTTTACGACATTACTTTCTGAGCTACAAACAATTCCCGAGTGAGAAGCCGCGTCGAGTTGAGATCACCGATACGTATGACCGCGCCGAAGCTGTCGATGTGATTGCTCGAAGCCTGCGTGACTATCGCGCGAAGTTTGGCGAACCGAAGGATCGAGTGTCCGAATTCAGGAAGCTGCTGATGCGGTGAGCTACGGTAGCTTAGACTTCAGTCTGAGCAAGCTTACTCTGCCTCAAACTTAGTCGTAGTTTACAAGCTTCAGGAAAACTCAAGTCGATTCCACTCAAGAAATTTTGAAATGATGCTTGTGTGGCCTGGACTTGAGTGGTAGGCGCATTTCCAATTCTCCGCACGTTGCGTGCTCGTGGACCTATGAACAGACTGAAGTCTGTTCTACGTAGCTTAGACTTCAGTCTGAGCAAGCTTACTCCGCCTCAAACTTAGTCGCAGTTTACAAGCTTCGGAAAAACTCAAGTCGACTCCACTCAAGAAATTTTGAAATGATGCTTGTGTGGCCTGGCCTTGACTGGCGGGTATGTTTCGCACTCTCCGATGTTGCGTGCTCGTGGACCTATGAACAGACTGAAGTCTGTTCTACATAGCTTAGACTTCAGTCTGAGCAAGCTTACTCCGCCTCAAACTTAGTCGTAGTTTACAAGCTTCGGGAAAACTCAAGTCGATTCCACTCAAGAAAGTTTGCTTGTGTGGCCCGGACTTGAGTGGTAGGTATGTTTCGCAATCTACGACGTTGCGTGCTCGTGGACGTATGAACAGACTGAAGGCTGTTCTACCCCGAAGTAGCTTGGTCTCCTACAAAGACTCTTCGATGCTGCAGCGTGGACAGGCGAGAGTTTGACGAGTGGGATCAGTCCAGCGGGCTAAAACAAGACTTGGCAATGTAGGCGTTTTCTTTTCAGGTTGCGGCGGTGCTTTTTGGAAGAAGCTCCAGAAGCCGCCGCGCTCCTCATGATGTTCCGCATCTTCTGCGCTGCAATGCTTGCACAACCATCCGTAACCGAGATTGAAGAAATGGTTAGTTTCTTTCATCGCACCAAAGAACTAGGGGGTAGGATTTAGGGTGTCGGGTGTAGATCTAAAGTGGTCGTGCTCCTGCAATGAAAAATGAGAAATGGTTATTGGAAAATGGAAAATCTAGACCCTAAGGTGACCGCCAGATTTCCATTCTCAAATGTTCATTCTTCATGGGCATCTAGGACCCTCGCAGGCTCAACGACGCCCAAGATCCTCCTGCAATGAAAAATGAGAAATGTCTAATGGAAAATGGAAAATCTAGACCCTAAGGCTGCGTCCAGATTCTCCATTCTCAATTTACAGTCCATTGGAGTGTAGAGCCTTCGTATGTTCGACTACACCCCACACCCTACACCCCAACCTTATCGTCGAATGGTGCGGCGGCTATCCGGAGCTTCCGTTAAGCGAACCGGCACCGTCATCCGCCGACTGTTGCGAAGAATCTCAACCTTGACTGTGTCTCCGAGTTGATGCTTTTCAAGCAAGCGCGAAAGGTCGTCCGCGTTGCCAATCTTATCACCGTCAATGGCAACGATGATGTCACCCAATTCGACATCGCCATTTTCAGTTTGGGTCAACCCCTGCAAGCCGGCGTTGGCAGCACTGCCGCCCGGTGCTACTTCCCAAATAACCACACCGTCTGAGACAGGTAGGTCAATCTGGTTCTTCAACATAGCCACATCGCGGCTGCTGATCCCAAGCCTGGGCCGGCGCACCGTGCCAAAACTTACCAACTGCGGAACGATGCGTTTCGCGATGTTGACCGGAATGGCGAAACCTACGCCGGACGAGGCCCCTGAAGGCGACAGAATCTGCGAGTTAATTCCAATTACCCGACCGTGCGAATCGAGGAGTGGTCCACCCGAATTGCCCGGGTTGATTGAAGCATCCGTCTGAATCGCGCCTTCAATCAAGCGGTTGTTACGCGCGCGAATGGGGCGCTGAAGCCCGCTGATGACTCCAGTCGTCAAAGTCCGATCCAGCCCGAACGGGTTTCCTATCGCGAGCACTTTCTGGCCCACGATCAATTTGTCAGAGTCACCCAAACCAATCACCGTCAGGGGACCGCGCGGCTTTTCGATTAGACGAATGACCGCCAGATCCGTATCCGGATCGCCGCCCACCAGTTTGGCGGCGTAGACTTTCTGTCCACCCAGGCTGACCGTAAGCTTCTGAGCTCCTTCGACCACGTGGTAATTAGTCAGAATGTTTCCATCCTGGTCGAGAATCGAGCCTGAGCCGGTACCCTCACGGGGCTCGACGAATCCGAAGAAATCACGCGCGTAAGATGTAGAACTTATGTTGACTACGCCCGGCGCGACCGCCCGGTAAACCTCGATGTTGTTGTTCTCGTCCGTGGATGTGGCCGGATCAGTAATCCCGGCCGGAGCATTTTCGGTGAAGGCTGAGCTCGACGGTTGCAGCCGATTTGAAATTCGATCAAAGACCGCGACCCCGGTAGCTGCAAAGAGACCCGAGATCAAAGCAATTACCAATATTTGGCGTGCTGAGAGTTTATACATGACACTTCTCCAAGCTTATGAATTTATCCGCGAATAACGCTTGCCGATAGGATGCTGCGGAAATTATCGTGGTTGTGTCCGTCATTCCGCTACAACCTTTCGGACTGGCCCGTTTAGTTAAGTAAATTTAGGCCGTTTAGCTCGGCGAGGCAAGCCTGCAAGTTCCCAGAGTAAAACGCTGATGCCCCCGGTTTGGTTGCAATTTCTGCGGTTATTAGATGAAGAAGGAGAAGACGGATTGGTGAAGGTGGGCAAAGTAAGCCAAAACAACTTCCGGCGCGTGCCAGCCCAGCGCTGAAAAGCCAGTCACCGCGTGTACGACCATTAGTGCGAAGTAAATTCCGAGGACCAGTTTTAGGCCTCTGCGCGCGATAGGCAGGTGTGCGCAGCGGTAAAGAACGTAAGCCGCAAAAGCCCCAATTGCCAGTTTGGTGAAGAGGAAAGTGCCCTCGCCCAGCTCGAGCACGCGGGCCATCAGTCCATTGCCCTCGGTTGCGATGTTCAAGCGCACCCACAGGATTGTCAGCTGCGCATCAAGCCAATTCATCGCGAATAAGAGAATGCTTTTACTGAGCGTGCTCACTTAGTATCCCTTTTTCCGTAACATCGGGCAGATCTATCTTTTTACGCCAGAACCCCTAAACCGCGCGGCCCAGGGGTTCTGACTTACGGGAGGAACGAGACTCGTACCGTTGTGCTTAAGATAAACTTCCAATGGCACTGCCCTTCCGCTTTCCACGTCCGACAAAATTCTTGCGGCAAGGAGCAAACGCAAAGAGCATAGCGCTGTGACAGGGAAGGAGGTCTCCCAAAGGACTCGGCTTTATGCCCCTTGTCCTTTGCTCTTGGCTCTTTGCCGCAAAGTCGGACTCAAATCCGCTGACTAGAAAATGTGCGAGTATTATAGAACCTAACCCCGATGCAGGTAAAAGCCGGATGAGCGAATCCATCGCCGAGACATTGCTGAAAGCCACCAGGACACTAAGTGCCGCCGGCATCACCGAAGCGCGGCTCGACGCGGGGCTGTTGCTGGCTAACTTCCTGGGCAAGGACAGAACTTTTCTGATTACTCACTCCGCCGACCTTGTGGATGACGAACAGAATGCCGCCTTCCAGGAACGAGTGCGACGCCGAGCTGAAGGTGAACCCCTACAGCACATAACAAGCGTTCAAGAGTTTTATGGATTGACTTTTGAAGTTAGCTCAGCGGCGCTGATTCCGCGTCCCGAAACTGAATTGCTCGTCGAATGCGCTTTGGAGGCGATCGACAAACTCGGTGAGACACCGTTTGTTCTCGATGTCGGAACTGGCACTGGCTGTATTCCGATCGCACTTTTGCATGAGCGGCCCAGCATTCATGCCGTCGCGGTCGATCTGTCACCTGCAGCTATCCAATTGGCCCAGCGAAACGCGATTCGAAATTCTGTCAGGGAGCGAATCCCTTTTCTGGTTGGGGACGCGCTTTCTGCTTTTCGCGACAGGCCATTCTTCGACGTCGTCGTTTCCAATCCTCCCTACATCCCGGACGCGGATTGGGAGACTTTGCAACGAGAAGTTCGTGACCACGAGCCCCGGCTGGCACTGACGTCCGGCAACGACGGCTTGGACATGATTCGTAGGCTATTGACCGAAACAGCGCCCCATATTCGGGAAGATGGATATTTCATTTTCGAAATCGGCTACGGCCAACTAGCTGCGGTAGAACAGATGATAAATAACCAAGTCTGGCAAACCATCACCGTTCGATCCGATCTACAACGCATCCCCAGAACACTAGTGCTAAGAAAAAGGCCTTAGGTCTTGGGCCTTTGGTCTCACTTGTTTAGCCTTATCGTTAGCTGGCAGTGGTACGGTTTGGAATTTCTGCTCTCATTCACACCGCGGCTTTAGCCCGGTGACCTCAGCCACTTGTGAAAATCAGAACCGTTTCAACAGTTTTTGTTTGAGGTGGCAATATAAACCGTTAAAACGGTTGCTAAGAAAGGCGGCCGTTGTGACCACCCAGTTGAAACTGGGTGTGAATGAGAGACGTCAAGACGAACTGTAACCACCGCCGGTTAGCGTCGACCTCCCCTGCACAAACAAAGACCTAAGACCTAAGTACAAAGACCAAAATCTAAATCTCAAAATTTATGTCACATCACGAATGACAGTGGTGTCTATCCTGTCAGAAGCACGGGAAATCAGCTCATTAAACCAGCGATATCAATTCGAATTTCAGGAGAAACCGTCATGAAGAAATGCCTCGGATACATTTTACTTATCCTCGCAACTATCAGCCTGACCAGCGCCGTCAGCCTCGCGCAGAAAAAGGGCGAGGGCCCCATGGAATGCCGCGATTCATGGATGAATGATCGGCTACAGAACCACTGTGAAATCAGAGAACAAGTTGTGCCCGCGGGCGGCACCATCGACGTAGATGCGGGCCGTAACGGTGGCGTCGCTGTGAAGGGTTGGGACAAAAATGAGGTGCTGGTGCGCTCTCGAGTGCAGACCGCAGCTCCCACACTCGATGAAGCACAGGCGCTGGCGAAGGAAATTCGGATCGATACCGGCGGTTTGAAGATTCATGCAGAAGGCCCGTCAGATCGACGCGACTTTAACTGGTCCGTCAGTTACGAAGTTTTTGTTCCGCGCCGATCGGATTTGAGTCTCGCTTCTCATAACGGCGGCATCGCAATTTCAGATGTAAGTGGAAAGATTGAGTTTAGTGCAATGAATGGCGGCGTTTCGTTGCGACGAATCGGCGGCAATGTCCAGGGTTCAACGACTAACGGTGGCTTATCGGTAGAATTGAGCGGCGACCATTGGGATGGTGAAGAGTTAAACGTACGGACCACCAACGGCGGCGTTAGCATGTCGGTGCCGGCGAACTATTCCGCTCATCTTGAAACGGGAACAGTAAATGGACACGTCAATGTTGATTTTCCGGTTACGGTCCAGGGACGCATCACTAAAGAGCTTTCCGTTAATCTCGGTTCAGGCGGCGCTACGGTGCGGGCAGTAACAACGAACGGCGGCATCCGTCTCATGAGGTCCGCCACGAACTAAGTTCGAGGTAGCGCGGACTTCAGTCTGCGTTCGACCTTCTCGTGCGAGCCTTAATTGAGTGCGGCTACCGTGTGTACGACATAGTCCACGGCACTCACTTTGGGTGGCGAGGTAATCAGACTTTAGTTATTCCAGTCAACGTCTGGATTTTAGAAGGCAACTCAGACTGAAGTCTGAGCTACCAAGCGGGTGAGCACCTTGACGCTATCGGGTCTGGTGCGTATTCTTTGGCAGAGTTCTTCGGTTGGTTTGAAGATGACCAGAAATCACAGCAGCCATCGCTATTATTACTACTACGGCCCGCTCTCCGCGTGGAGGGACGGTCGGGCGATGGGCTGCCGCGGTCTAGTCATCTAGTAAGCGAGCAAGTTCCGGAAACCGGCCACCGGTCCTTCCCATGCGGAAGGATCGGTGGCCGGTTTTTGTTGCGTAGACTTCAGTCTGCGTTCATGCAAACGACCGAGGCCATGATTTGAGTGCGAATTGAGTTTGTCTTGCAATCAAAACTCGCTCGATTGGCCACAAGAACACCGACTGAAGTCGGTGCTACGACGGAGGAGACATGAACACACAAACAAGAGATTCGATACTGGCAGACCATGTTGACGCGCGCATGATCGCGATTGAAGATGACAACACTGCTGATCGCAACACGCTTGTACAACTCGATCCCGACCACCCCGGATTTCGCGATGCCGAGTATCGAGCCCGGCGCAATCGCATCGCCGAAATTGCCTTAAAGTACGAACCAGGCTCCCCGATACCTGACGCCGACTATACCGACGAAGAGCACTACGTCTGGCGCGTGATTTGGGAGGCGTTAGGGCCGGCACATCAAAAACATGCGTGCGCTGAATACCTGACAGCTCTCGGTCGCTTGCAGTTCGACCCGACACGAATTCCGCAGCTCAGAGCGGTCAATGAAAAGGTACAGGCGATCAGCGGCTTTCGGCTCGAGCCGGTGGCAGGACTAGTCGCGCCTCGTGTGTTTCTCGAATCTCTGGCCCAGGGAGTATTCCTTTGTACTCAATACATTCGACATCACTCGACGCCGCTCTACACACCTGAGCCCGACGTGGTCCACGAAATCATTGGACACGGCGTCACACTGGCCAGCAAGCCGCTAGCGCAGCTGAATCGATTGTTTGGGTCCGCAGTGAGAAGGACCACATCTTCCGAAGCATTGGAGAGACTCGCGCGGATTTACTGGTTCACGATTGAGTTTGGTGTGTTGCGAGAGAACGGAGCGGTGAAGGCTTACGGAACTGGCTTGCTGTCTTCAGCAGGCGAGTTGGAGGCAATGCACAACGCGGAACTGCGGCCTTTGGACCTTGAAGAAGTAGGGGAACAGGATTACGACCCCACCAGATTCCAGCCGGTACTCTTTTGTGCTGATTCTTTTGAGTCTATGTACGGCGAGTTAGCAAAGTATCTTGAGGCGGAGGACTAATCGCGATGAACAGGCGTTTAGAGTTCAAACTTTAGTTTGTGATGTCGCAGCGACACAATCTAAAGATTGAACTCTAAACGCCTGTGTTGCAGATGACCTTAGTCGCCGGAGGCGTGGACGGGTTCGTGAGCGACGGGCTTCAAATGATGCAGTTGAGTCGCATCGACCATATTCAAGCCCGGCTCGCGGACGCTGTGGAAACCAGGAAGGATTTCCTTGGTGAACGGCTCCATGCCCTGATTGGTACGTCTGTAGCCCGTGAAATCCAGGTACATGTGCTTCTTAATGAAACGATCCGGCACGCCGGCAAACCGAGCCAACGGGTACTTGATACCGCGGCCAAAAATCTTTTTGCCGAGCATGTTGTAGTAGATCGGCACACCAATCGAAAACTTCGCGTTAGCTCTTGAGCCGCGATACCAGAATTCCAGGTTGTACTTCCAGCAGGTAAAGAAAAACTCCCACTGCAGGTCGGTCATCTCGAGCAACTTCGCGCCATCCTTCTTCTTCATCCGCGTATCTTCAAGCGGCACAAAGAAGGTTGGCACGAATGTGCCTTTCGCATGACGCAGATCGTAAAGCAGGTCGAGCGACTCTTTCGTATCCTGATCGGTCTCTCCGGGCAATCCGATAATGAACGTGCAGAACGGGAACCAGTTGTGCTTGTTCAGGGTTTCCATTCCCTTCAAGACGACATCACGCCATTGATGCGCCTTGTAAGGATAAGCCTTGCCTTTCATGTAGGTATTGAAAAGCCGGGCGCTTCCGGTTTCCAAACCAATGATTGGATCTGCTGCACGCTGGTCCGGATCGGTGGAGTATCTATGCTGAACGTGCGAGTACGGCACCAGCAACGGCGTCAGTCTTTCGATGATCGACGGATCCTTCACTACTGGAGCCATCGTGATATGAGAGGTCTGAATCGTATCAATGCCGGGAACGCTGATGATGCTCTTGAACAACTTCTCGAGGGCTGGAGTGTTGGTTTCAAAGTTTGGCAGCTGCTCGTAGAGGAACATGTCCTCCGACGAAATCATAATCTCCGTAGCGCCTTCTTCGGCGTTGACTTTCACGCTCTCGACGATGTGATCGAGCGGGAAGGAGCGGCCAACCTTGGTAGCCGGACCGCAGAACTGACAACCACGACCACAGCCGCGCGTGATCTCAACAACTCCAAATGTCGAGCGATGACGTACGACGGGAATTTCTTCAACCGTCGGCTGCATGTCCTTGGACAGTTTGATTATGCGAGGCAGGCTCGGATCGCCTTCCATGATGCGGCGGAATAGATCGCCAAACACACGCTCAATTTCACCGTCAATCAAATAATCGATTTTGAACTCGTCCAGCCGATTCGCGCGTTCCAACTGCCAGGCTCCCGGTCCGCCCACAACAATCTTTGGTTTGTACTTTTCGATAACCGGATGCTTGACGATGCGCAGGAATTGATGCGCATTCAACGGCATCTGATTGTCACCGAAAATCTTTGCGTAGATATCCGTTGCATAGGAAATGCCGAGCGGGTTATGCGCGTGTATCGCGATGACCTTCGTTTCAGGACCGATGAATTTTTCCAGATTGTCGACGTAACAAGTGACCACGTCGTCTTCGGGATACTCGCGCAGCAGGAGTGTCTCGACCATGCGCAGGCCGTTCGGAACATACTTGGCTCGACCGTCGGGCCATGATTCGTTCTCGAAGGTAACCTTGTTAAAAAACGTATGTGCGAACTTCTGCGGAACTGTGGCCGACATCATCTGTTGCCAGATGCTGTGATGCCACTCGCTGGCTTCGGTTGATGAGGCCGTCAGTACGATTAATGGTGAACCCACTGGGGGAACCTCTCCTCGAAAATGAAGCTGACTAAACGTTCAATTCGGTAAAAGCCCTCTGCCTGGTCAGACCCTGGGAACTTATCTTAACGAGCGCGCAATTCTAGCATCACAACCCAACCTTGCCAATGAATAAAACGTGGCCCAAAGGCCTTCATTTTCTAGACTTCCTTGCTTTCTGGAGGCAGCGGAGCGTGCATTTGCCTATAACACAAGAAAAGTCCGATGACGAACATCACGGCCCCTAAAATCGCCGGAGCCAGGTGTACGAGATCGTTGTAACCCACCAAAGGGTGAATACCAATTGCCGTAGCAAACCCAACCAGGCCGGAAAAGCAGAGCACCTGCCACAAACTCCGTGAGGGTCGTCCGCACCAGACACAGAACAGAACCGTAATTCCAACAGTACAAATAGCCCCTCCGAACCCAGCGCGATCGTGCGCTATCAGAGGTAAGAGCCGGGGACTTACTGCCTGGATGTCGGCGGTCGTCAGCCCCATAAACTTTAAGTCCTGAGGCACAAAGACTCTGGTCATACCCACCGTCATGACTGTCAGTCCTCCGGCTATCATTCCGGCGGCTACTGCAACCAGGAGGGCTTTGCCGATGCCAAAAGCCGAACGCCATTGGACCAGCGAGCCGGGCTTCAGAATGCTGCTGATTCCTCGAGCAGTGTCTAAGCGTGAAAATGTCTTACCCAACCCAACAATGAAGAATGGGAGGAGGACTAGCGTACCGGCTCCGTGCCACGTATCGAGATAACCGTAGCCCAAATATGAGAGGAAGCTGGCAAATCCAGCCAGGCCGCTCAAGAGGAACAACCACCACGCCCACGATTCACCATTGCGCAGAGGGAACTCCGTCATCCACAGGTACAACGCCCCGACCGCTATCAACGCGCCGCCGAATGACACTCGATCGTGGAACATGAAGTGGACAATCCGGCAATTGTTGAGACCGCAAAGCTCCTCCGCCGTTAGACCTAAGAACTGCACATCATGAGGAAGAAACTGGCGGGTCGCAGAAAGGAATAGCGCAAAGGCGCCGCACATGATTAGTCCGAATCCAAGAAAAACCAGTACCGGTCGACCATCGCCGACTAATGCTTGCAGAATGCCTCGATTGTCTGCGGCAGTTGGCTTCATTGGCTCGCTTCAAGCCCAATGCGGCTGGAGAAGTAATGCTTAGCTTGATGATCTGGCGATCGCGGCGGCCAGATGATTTATGTCGTGCTCGCCGTCAGCAACTATGTGCAGTTGCGCAAGCTCATAACATTGACGACGCTCAGTGTACAGGGCCCTTGCCTGTTCTTTGTTCGGCGCTAAAGGTCTTTCACTTCCAGTGCGGGCAATGCGCTGCCAGCATAGCTCGAACGGTGTATCGAGCCAGACTGTAAATCCATTGTGAGCGGCAATCAGGTCTCGATTCGTTTTCAAGGTCCAGGCGCCGCCGCCTAATGCAATCACTTGTGGGCGGTCGAGCGCAAGCACTTGTCGCAAGCAACGCGTTTCTATTTCGCGAAATGCTGCTTCACCTTCAATGACAATAATGTCCTTGGCAGAGCGGCCCTGCTTCTCTTCAATGAATGCGTCCAAATCCACCGAGACACATCTCAGGAGCTCAGCGACAGCTGCCGCCACGGTGGTTTTTCCCGCGCCCATGAATCCAGTGATTACTACCGGATGGTCCATACGTGCAATTAACGCTCAACAACCGAATCAAACAATTCAAAGAATTCAGGGAAAGATACGTTGACGCAGGCGGCGTCATCGAGCTCCGACTCTCCGTCCGCGATACAAGCAGCGATGGCGAAGGCCATGGCAATGCGATGATCACCTAACGACTGGAGTTTCGCCCCGCGCAATCTCGTTGGCCCGGCCACGGCTAAGCCATCGTCAAATTCGTCCACCTCCGCGCCCATTGCTCGCAGATTCAAAACGGTTGCCGCGATGCGATCGGTTTCCTTGAATCGTAGTTCCCTGGCTTCTCGGATTTCGAGACCGCTCGGCAACTGACTTCCAACAACCGCAAGCAGCGGCAGCTCATCGATCAGATCCGTGATTAAACTTCCCTCCAGCCGGACCCGATTGCGAGAGCTCGCAGCAATATCGCCCCCGCGAATTCGAATACTCCCGATCGGCTCGTTGGAAATCTCGCGCTCGTTATTCACTTCAATCGAAACGCCAAGCGACTGGAGCAAGGTCAGCACTCGCGTACGAGTTGGATTCAAACCAACTCCTTCGATCAATAGATCCGAATTGGGAACCAAAGCTGCGGCAGCTATCAAGAATGCGGCGGATGAAATATCGCCGGGAATGAAAACATCCCTGCCTCGAAAATGCACTGGGCCATCCAGACTAATCTCACGGCCCGAAGCAGTTGTTACTGACACTCCAAACCATTGCAGCATGCGCTCGGTATGGTCACGCGTCGAGCCCCGGGTCTCGATTACTTCCGTGCGTCCCGTTGCGTTGAGTGCGGCCAGCAGAATGCACGACTTAACCTGAGCGCTGGCTACCGGCAGTTCATAACGTATTGCCTTCAACCGAGTAGAGCCGGAGATTCGCAACGGCGGTCGCCCGTCGTCGCCTGAAACAGTTGCGCCCATCAAACGAAGTGGATCCACGATCCGGTTCATTGGACGCCGGCGTAAGGAATCGTCGCCGGTCAAAACCGATTCAAATTCCTGGGTCGCGAGCACGCCAGCCAACATTCGCATCGTCGAACCACTGTTTCCGCAATCGAGGGGCGCGCTCGGCTGAGCCAGGCCTTTGGTTCCTCGACCTCCAATGCGCACTTCATTTCCAGCTTGCTCAACCGGCACGCCGAGCTTGCGTAAACAATTGAGTGTGGCTGCACAATCCTGACTGGTCGAGTAGTTCTGCAAAAGCGAGGCGCCTTCAGCGAGCGAAGCGATGATGGCTGCTCGATGAGAAATAGATTTGTCGCCCGGAACGCTGACATTGCCGGAGATTCGAGTGGCAGGTCGAATTACCATGTTCGCAATCTTAATCTGATACTAAAAGCCTATCTACAGATTACACCGAACGGGCAAAGAGCAAGGAGCACGGGGCAAAGCGGCGAAGGCGCAATCCTCGGGCGCGGGAGAGACCCTGGGAGAATACTGAAAGTGGTTCTACCCTTTGCTCTATGCGCTTTGCTCTTTGCGCGTTCGGCGAGCAGCTAGCCAGTGCGCCAAGAAAAAGTAGGTAAAGCATAAATGGTGAACTGAAGCCTTAGCCGATACCACAGGCTGGCCCTGTGGTGTTTCATGTTCCCAGCTACAAAAACAGGCTGATCCATCGGTTCGCAAGAGGCTACGGGCTGGCCCCGTGGTGTTTCACGTTGCCGCCTGCCAGCAGCATGAAGCGTGAACACTCCACGGGACGAGCCCGTGGCATCACCAAAAATCTCGGCCCGCCTCTGTTAGCGACCAACGTGAATTACCACGGCGCCAGGCCGTGGCCTCAGTTTTAGCGACTACCTACTTTTTCTTGCCGCACTGGCAGCTAGCCTTCGTCTTGACATGCCCCTTCCCAGCATGTTACACCGTCGGTCTTCCGGGTAGCCTGAACTTCTTTATGCGCAGCCGGCATGACCAGGGCTTCAGGAGGCGCGCGCTTTAATCGTGACAGTAGAAACAACTGAACTCACGCTGCCTAGTCGTATAGAATCCGTCGAGGAAGCCGCCACCTCAATAGGCCGGATCCTGAGCAGCTCCGGTGTGGCTGAAGAGGTGACTTTCGGGGTTGATATGGCTGTGCGTGAGGCCGTAACTAATGCGGTCCTTCACGGCAACAAGCAGGACGAAGCAAAGTTTGTCCATGTCATCACTCGGACGTCTCCCAACTCTGTGGAGATCCGTGTAGACGATGAGGGCGAGGGCTTCAATCCGGCAGATGTTCCAGATCCGACAGACTCGGAAAACATCATGAAGGCCTCCGGACGAGGAATCTTTTTCATGAGAACGTTCATGAACGATGTTGAGTGGTTCATTCGGCCTGAAGGCGGAACCACGGTGAGGATGACGAAGCAATTCTAAAAGAGCTTAGCTAAATAGGAGAGGCCCACATGGCAGAACTAAACATTAAAGAGCGACAGGCTGGCGATATCACGGTTCTCGATATGGACGGACGGATAACAATTGGTGAGGGTAGCGTGGCCCTCCGGTCCGCAATCCGGCGGTTGCTGGAAGAAGGAAAGACCAAAATCCTTCTCAACCTCGCCGGCGTCGGCTACATCGATTCGAGTGGCATCGGCGAGCTGGTCTCGAGCTTCACTGCTATCGGCAAGGAGAGCGGCCAGCTAAAACTCCTAAACCTGACAGAGAAACTGCGCGATCTCCTGGCCATAACCAAGCTGCTGACCGTCTTCGATGTTTACGAGAGCGAATCGGAAGCGCTGAGTAGCTTCAAATAGACTTTCACTCTGTCGCGCGACTTGATGGTCGCCAGCAACGTTGCTGAAGGCAGAGCAGAACTGAACGTTGGCGACAGACTGGAACTCGTCGAAATTCCTTGAGGGAGAAAGACCATGGCTGAGCTTGAAGTCAGAGAACGACAGGCTGGAGATGTATCGATCCTCGACCTGAGTGGCGCCGTAAGAATTGGCGAGGGAAGCATTTCGCTGCGCAATGCGATTCGCGGTCTGGTTGACGGAGGCAAGAATAAGATTCTGCTCAATCTTGCCGGCGTGAAATACATGGATTCAACCGGCATCGGTGAATTGATCGCCAATTACACAACCGTCAGTCGAGGCGGTGGCCATCTCAAGCTGCTCAATCTGACAGACAAGATTCAGGACTTGCTGGTTATCACGAAATTGCTGACGGTCTTTGATGTATACGAGAGCGAATCTGACGCACTCAATAGCTTCGGATGAAGTACGGGCTGCCTGCCCGTCGATAATCGATAATTCTAATTCGCATGGCTGCAGGCTAGCAGCCTGCAGTACATGAGATGTTTCGTGCTGCTTTTCGCCGTCTGCTCGCGATAGATGACCCACCGGAGCGGACGGCGCTCGCTTTTTCAATAGGCGTTTTTATCGCCTTCTCTCCGCTTCTCGGTCTCCATACAATTCTCGCCACCTTGATCGCTTTTCTTTTCCGCTTCAATAAGGTGGCCATCTACGTCGGAACTTACGTCAACAACCCGTTCCTAACACTCGTTCCGATCATTTTAGCCTCGTACGCAGTTGGCGCCTTCTTGCTGGGACGACCGCTCAGGATTCCGCCGGAGGGCATCGATTTGCTGAAGAACCCGCATCTGTTAACCGGCGCCTATTATCGTCAGGTCTTCGTCCATAGTTGGTACATAGTTTGGCCCTTTGCTATCGGCGGCACGGTTCTGTCGGTGATTTGTTCAGTTGTGTCGTATCCGCTAACATTGGGGGCGCTGCGCAGATATCGAGAGAATCGAGCCCAGAAGCGCTGACCTATTCCAAAGCTGTTAAGGACCTCCGTATTTCATGAGACAAGCCGGAAAGCAATTCTTGATTTCAGTTGTATTCATACTGCTCGGCAGTATTGTGGTGGTCGGACAAACTAAGCCCGCGCCAACTTCGACTCCCATCCCACAACCTCGTAACGAGCAACGCGAGCCAACTTTCGAGCTTGGAGATTTTGGCGTCAGCTTTCAGCCGGATCCGCGCTTGATAGTGGTGATGGCAGCGTTGGATGCGGCGGGATTTGACCCGATGCCCGCTGGTCGGGAGCCATCCGTCTTTCGCGCCAAGGTAAGGAAGGATCAAGCGGAACTTGATCCAAAGCTTCGAGAGAATCTGCGCAACTTTTATGAACGCAACAGACTTCCCGCGCCGGCAACGGCGGCGGAGCAAGCCGCGCGTTACGTCTCGCTGGCGTTCGTACTCGGTCAGCCGCCGACGCTCGAGGCGCCCGAACGATCCGAGGATTTGCCGGCAGGAGTCCTTGAGGTCCTGGACTTCGCGCCACTCATTCGCGAGTTCTATCGGCGGTCAGGGATTGACGAGCGCCTGACGGGGTACATGAGGGCTTATCAATCTGAGGGTGATCGAATGCGCGCTCCGACTGCGGCGCTGATAAAGTCAGTGGTGTCGTACCTGCACACGCGTCCAATCACGACTTCAGGCGAACGCGTTGCCGTCAGACCGCCAGCCGGTAAGAAGAACGCCCCGAAGGCCTACACAATTCGTGAACACGACCGTCACTTCTACATCGTTCCGGATCTGCTGGCTGCGCCGGGAACGATTAATTTGCGCGTCATCGCCGATGACTATTACACCATCGTGCCCGATGGAACTGATCCCACCGCGTCTGAATTAAGGCGAGCTTATCTTCAGTACGTCGTTGATCCGCTGATGCTGCGATTCAACAAAGACATAGCGGCTCGGCGCGAGCCACTGCGGAAGTTACTCAAAGAACGAGAGACCTCTGAAGAAAGCGTGACGCCTGATGTCTTTATCGCGGTAGCCAGATCACTCGTGGGTGCGGCCGATGCGAGATACAGCGAGCTCGTCAAAATTCAAAGGGTAACTTTTACGGCTCGCGAAAAGCAGGGCACCGTGAAGACTGATACCGAGCGCGCGGCCATAGGCAAAGAAGCCCAGGCGTCGATTGCGGCCATCAAAGACGAGACGACCGCTCAGCTTGCTGATGAATATGAACGCGGCGCGATTTTGGCTTTCTTTTTCGCCGAGCAGCTTCAGGGAATCGAAGCGTCGGGCTTTGACATAGCCAACTTCTTCTCAGACATGATGGCGTCGTTTGATCCGGCACGGGAAGCAAAGCGTTCCGCCGAGTACGCGGAAGCACGCGCCCGAGTGAAGGCCGCTCGCGAGGAAAGATTGGCGGCGCGAAAAGCTGAAGTTGAGACTCCTGTTTACAGCGAAGCTGAAAGAATCAAAGCGAATGCATTGATTAAATCGCTCTCCGACGTCGAACAGTTGTTGCAGCAAAGGGATTACAGAGGCGCCGAGACTCGACTGATTGACTTAATGAAAGAATACCCGGGTGATGCGCGCATTTTCTTTGCGCTCGCCCACACGCACAGCGTCGGCGCCGCCGATGCAACTGATGAGGACGTGCAGGCACAGCGGTTAAAGAGCGCGCTGACGAATTACCGTTTGGCAGTTGCGGCAGCGTCGCCTGAAACCGATCGCGCCCTGGCCTCGCGAGCCCACGAGGCGATGGGACGCATTCATGCATTTCTGGATCAGAAAAACGAAGCTGCTAACGAGTTCGACGCGGCGATCAAGATTGGCGATGTGATGGGTGGGGCTTATAAGGCGGCGCTCGAAGGAAAGAAGAAACTCGAGCAGCCGTAGGGATGATTAGTTCCGTTACGGGCTTTTAGAGTTCAATCTTCAGATTGCGTGGCTGGGTAACCGCACCAGCTGAAGCTTGAACTCTTAACGCCTGTCAAGCGAGCCGAACTCACCATTAGATCGGTTGGCGGACGCCGTCCTTGATCACTCTGACTCTCGGAACTCCAATTCGAATCTCAGGAATAACCGGCAACTCAATACGCGGCATGGTCACGTTGATGGCCGGAATAGTCGGCAAGGCGATCGCGGGAATGACCACGTTGCCATCCCTGATTCCATCTCGGATGGACTGGCGAATCTGATTTCGCAATTCCTTATTACGCGCAGTCCGACCGGTCTTGAGCAATTCGTTCCCCGATTTCTCTGGCGAGACTTTGAAAGTCCGCTGGTTCTTATCGCGAACTACTGTCAAGGTGATCTCACCATCTTTTTGTTTGTTGATGGCCCTGGAAAGATCACCGGCGCCGTCAATCTTTTCGCCGTCAACCGCGGTAATGACGTCGCCGGCTTTTAGTCCGGCTTTGGCCGCCGGGCTATTCTCAGTTACGGACGTTATTAACACGCCTTGGCCATCAACCACCCCAAAGAAGTCCGCCAGTTGTTTGGTTAACGATGAGGTGCTGACACCAATCCGGCGGCTGTTTCCCAACATGAAGACGTTTGTGCCTTCGGGCATTTCCCATTTTCCGAATTCTTCAGGAAAGTGCGGGATCGTCATTTTGCGCATACTGGTAAACTCGTTCTTTCGCTTCCCGACGGTCACTGCAACTTCCTGATCGCTGCCTCCGCGACTGATACCGAGCGTGACCTTATGATCGGGCGCTACTTCAGAAACGAGACGACTCAGCTTGCGAGCACTCGAGACGACTTCGCCGTCAAACCGGGTAATGACATCGCCTTTGCGCAACCCGGCTTTTTCAGCAGGGCTGTCCTTGGCTACCTCGGTGACCCCGACGCCTCGGGCTTCGCGAAGCCCATATTGGCTTAGGTTATCTTTTGTAATGTCTTCGGTGTAGACACCCAGGAAACCATCACCATCAAAGCTGAAAGAGAACGATTGAAAAGGTTCAGCCGGCTCGGCTGGAGTTGCTGGTGTAGCGGGCTGTTGGGCGAGCGCGATGCCAGCGGTGAATAAGAGGGAGACCGAAAGATAGAAAACGCTCTTGAAAGTCATGCAGATACAATCCTCCGGAGAAATTTTGCTGGTTACACGCGCAGCAAACGGCGAGGTTCCGGAATCTTTCTGAAATTTTGTGATGTTCTTTGTTCTTGGTACTTTGTTCTTAGTAGTTGAGTGTATTCGGATAGACGCATCCCTGGACTGAAATCACTCAAGTAGAAAGACACTCAAGCACAAAGAACCAAGCACAAAGCACCAAGAACTCATTTAGGCAGGTAGACCTCTTTTTCCCCACTCAGTTCGACAGCAATCCGGCCCTCCGATTCTGCCAAATCAAGATGAGCCACGGCCTCCGACACCGCGAGGAACCGGTGAACATCATCCATTCCCGGAAACATTTTTTGTGACACGTCCCAGGCCGTGGCCCCGGTTTTTGGCAGGAGACTAATGACAAGCGTCTGCCGCTCGCGAATCGCGCGCAAGTATCGATTGAACAGCTCCTCGTAATCGTTTACCGGCTCGCCGTGCCCGCCGTAAATCAACGTCGGGGCAAACGAACGCAGACGCGCCAGGCTTACGAGGTATTCCGCGAGTGACCGGAAGCGTCTCGAGGTGTCGATAGGATCAGGAGAGAGAATTGGGTTCGGTGTGATTCGCTTGAGCACGCAATCGCCGGCAATGATCGTTCGATCAGCTTCGCGCAAAAACGAGCAGGATCCCGGAGTGTGACCCGGCGTGTGGACGACCTTGAGAGTGCCGGAAGTGAATTCCAGTTCGGCTCCGTCTCGGAGCGAGTCATATTCGTGCTCCTGAAACGAGTCAGCATATTGTCGCACGTTGTCGTACATGCGACGCATCCATTCGATCTCGGTTTCCGGTAAGCCTGCCCGCGCCAGCAACGCGCGATTCTCTTCGTACTCAAGTCTCGCGGCCCGGTGTCCGGTTTCCCAATCGTGTACGAGGACTGCCGCGTCTTTAGCTTGATCGCGCAGTGAATGTGCGAGTCCGCAGTGATCTTCATGCGCGTGAGTGAGGACGATGCGACGCAGATCTGAAACGCGAAAGCCAGCGCGTCTGAGTCCATCGTTGAGCGCTTCGACAGCGTCTTTGGTCTTCGGGCCAGTGTCGATGAGCGTGATCGGGTCTTCCGCGATCAGGTAGACATTGACTGGCCCTATGTAGAACGGCGTCGGCACCGAGATTGGAATTATGCGCATGGGATCTAATTCTGAGATCTGAGATCTGTTTTTGAGATCTGTGATCTGAGATCTGAGATCTGAGATCTGAGATCTGAGATCACATCAAAACACAAAACATAAGCGAATCAGCAGGGCAAGTCTTGAGTACAGCAGCTCTTGCCTTTACTCATTGGTCGTCGATCCTGGCCGATGCTCCTCGCGGATTCGCTTCAATTCCTCCAGGAATTCCTCTCGTTCCTTCATCTCTTTGGCGCTCCTTCTACTTCTGTTGCTCAGATAGCGCTGCCCTCGGATATCGGAATTCTGCAACGAGTCCGCCCATGATCGCAGTTGCCGAGAAATGCTCAATGAGAGTGGAATTAATCTACGAATATCAACTTTCAACTCGGAAAAGAGCGCCACTCCATCGAGTAATCGCAACATAGATCGCGTCTCTCCACATGACCCTCGCGCAATGTACAGGAACGTCAATGTTTCTTGCGTCGTTCCGCGCTCAAATCCCTCCGCAATGTTATTCGAGACCGACACAGCAGCATTCTCGAGTTGATTTCGAGTCCCTGAGTGAAACCTAAAACAGGGCTTTGCGGTCACTTCGAACACTCTGGTCGCGAGCTCAATCGCGTCTTTCCACACTGGCAGTTCCTCGAAGCAGTGATACTTCATGATCGGGAGTCTCCGCGGTGGAAAGGTTGTTTTGACGAGCACTAGCACCTGCGAGCCAAACCATGCATTGTGAGAGAGATTGAATCGAAAGTGGAGGACTGAATTGTTGCAAGCTGTATGCTGCCGATCTGAGATCTCAGATCTGAGATCTCAAATCCAAACGGTGACAGCCGCCATTCGTGGCAGCCGCCATTCATTGCTGCCGCCATTCGTTGCTGCCGCCAATCAGCAGTCAGCATTCAGCAATCCTCAATCAGTACGTCCACTTGTTCGCGGTGATCATCACGTCGGCGATACGTTGGCGGGCCACCACAGTATTCATCGGCGTTGCCTTGGTAAACCTCCGCAGCGCCGCCAGCAACGTGCGCAACTCATCACCTTCAGCCATCGCCGCCAGCGTATTCTTAGCACGCGATTCGATACGCTGCACCGCGTCGTTGCAGAACACCTGCGTCATGTCGAGATAGCGCGCCGCCGCAGCCTCACCTTCCGACTTCGCCAGTTTCTGCGCGCGCAAGAGGGCCGACTCCATCGCATATGTGTCCATGATAATGTCCGCGATGCCCAACAGAATCTCCTGCTGATCACCGAGCTTCATCATGTATTTTTGAGCCGCCGTGCCCAACGTCATCAGAGCCACTTTCTTGGCGTTCTGCACCAGCTTCTGTTCCGCAGCCAGCAGCCCCTCATCTTCGTCAAACCCGCTTATCTGAGGCGACAGGATCTCATCCATCAACCCCTGCGCGGCCGGCAAGAGAGCCAGGTTTCCACTCAACGCGCTCTTCATCAATCTTCCCGGAATCAGCATGCGATTGATTTCATTCGTGCCTTCGAAAATACGATTGATGCGCGAGTCTCGATACGCTCGCTCTGCCGGGTAATCCGCCGAATAGCCGTACCCGCCAAAAATCTGAACCATCTCGTCGGCGACAAAGTCGCAATACTCTGACAGCGCGACTTTAATGATCGAACACTCCGCCGAATACTCTTCGATTGCTTTCAGCTTCGCATTCGGATTCGTAGTATCGCTGACCGCCGCTTCAATCAAACCCAGCGTGCGATAAACCATCGTCTCGCCAACCCAGGTTCGAATCGCCATCTCGCCGAGCTTGCCTTTGATAGCGCCGAACGATGAGATCGATTTGCCAAACTGCTGGCGCTCGTTTGCATAGCGCGTCGCTTCGTGAACCATCAGCTTCATGCCGCCGGTGCACATCGCGCCGAGTTTGAAGCGGCCGATGTTCAAAATGTTGAAGGCGATCTTGTGTCCCTTGCCAATTTCACCAAGCAGGTTCTCGAGCGGAGCTTTCGCGTCCGCCAAAACCAGGGGCGTAGTGCTCGAGCCCTTGATACCCATCTTGTGTTCTTCAGCGCCGGGCGTAACGCCTTCCTGTTTCTCGACGATGAATGCCGAGAATTTGTCGCCGTCAACTTTGGCGAAGACGATGAAGATGTCAGCAAAGCCACCATTGGTGATGAACATCTTTTCGCCGTTCAGAATGTAATGAGTTCCATCGGCGCTGAGTTTGGCCGTGGCCTTCGCCGCCATCGCGTCTGAGCCTGAGCCTGCCTCGGTGAGCGCGTACGCGGTAATTAATTCACCCGACGCGATGCGCGGCAGGTATTTTTTCTTGGCCTCGTCCGTACCGAAGTAGATGATCGGCAATAGGCCAATGCCGCTCTCGGCTCCGAGCGTCGTCGCAAACGAAGCTGAGCGACCAATGTTCTCTCCAATCAAAGCGCTGCTGGTCTGATCGAGCCCGAGCCCGCCGTACTCCTCAGGAATATTTGCTCCGATTAAGCCGAGGTCGGCAGCTTGCTTCACTAAGCTTCGAGCAAGGTTCCAGTCCTTTTTCTCCAGCTCATCAGTGCGCGGGACAACTTCGTTATCGACAAATTGCCGAGTAGTGTCCGCGATCATGCGATGCTCTTCAGTGAAATCTTCAGGTGTAAAAATGTCCGCGGGGGTCCGGTTCTCGATGAGAAACGCGCCACCTTTGATCAATTCTTTTTGTTCGGCTACGGCTGACATGAATTTGTCCTCTCTTTGTTTAGGGCCGAACTATTCCGGCGCCTGCCTGCTGATCTCTTCGGGCATCGAACCGCGAAATTCGGGGTATGCCTCAAGAATTCTCATTAGATCGAGTTCATCTTTCTTTCTTTTGGTTGGCCGGCGCTTCCGATCACTCCAGGCCCAAATCTTTCCTTGAATAATGTTTGCGAGCGACGCCACCGGCACTTGCTCACCTAGAACTTCCATGAGATTGGTTTCGTCCAAAAAAGCCTGGTAGCGCAAATCTGTGGTTAGTTGAACCCGCAGCTGACTACCCTTCATTTGCGCGTTAACTGAATGCGGCAATTCTTCGACTGCAAACGCAGCGATAGCAAGGTCGCTCTTGATAGCGTTAAGCTCCGATACTGCGACGACGATATCCGCATCCAGGGTGTAAACAGGTTCCACGTAGCAATTCACAGCCAAATCGTCGATAAGACACCAGCGACCGTGTTCATTGAGCACGCTCACAAGGAGAGCAAAGTCGCTACTGCCGCTGCCGGTCGTGACTTCAAAAACTTCGGCCTCAGTCATCGATCAAATTCTTTCGAAAATTCCTGCGGCGCCCATGCCGCCACCGACGCACATCGTGACCATGCCATAGCGGCCGTTACGCCGCTCGAGCTCGCGCAGAATGCTGGCAGTCAGCTTGGCTCCCGTACAACCCAGGGGATGACCCAGAGCGATCGCGCCGCCATTGACGTTAACCTTGTCCGCATCAAGACCGAGTGTTTTGATCACAGCTAACGACTGCGCCGCAAAAGCTTCATTCAGCTCGATCAAGTCAATCTGATCAAGCGTCAATCCAGCCAGCTTAAGAACTTTTGGAATGGCATAGACTGGGCCGATTCCCATTTCTTCGGGAGGGCATCCCGCGGTCGCATAAGCTATGAACCGAGCCAACGGTTTCGCGCCGAGGCTTTTTGCTTTCTCAGCCGACATCACTACAGCGGCAGCTGCCCCATCCGACATCTGCGACGCATTGCCCGCAGTAATGGTCCCTTTCACATGAAATGCCGGCTTCAGTTTTTGCAGCCCTTCCATCGATGAATCGCGCCGAACACCCTCGTCCTTGTCGAATATGACTTCGCGACGTTGCTTGCGCCCTTTCTGATCGAGCTCTTCGAAGCTAACTGTCACTGCTACGGTTTCATCCTTGAATCTATCCGCATCCAATGCCGCCGCGGCGCGTTGATGCGAGCGCAAGGCGAACTCGTCCTGTTCTTCGCGAGTGACTTCGTACTTGCGAGCTACATTCTCAGTCGCCAATCCCATGTTCAGATAAAAGTCCGGATAGTGATCGACGAGGTACGGATTCGGTCGAATGATGTGACCGCCCATCGGAATCATCGACATGGTCTCGAGGCCGCCTGCAATCTCGACTTCAGCGCCTCCGGTGCGAATACGATCGGCTGCCAGCGCAATAGACTGCAAGCCCGACGAACAAAATCGATTAATTGTCATTGCACTGGTCTCGACGGGAAGACCCGCACGAATCGCAGCTGCTCGCGCCACGTTCATGCCCTGCTCTGCTTCGGGCATCGCGCAACCCATAATCACGTCTTCGATCTCAGCAACATCGAGTCCGGGCACTCGCGCGATCGCTTCCTTGATTACCGCTGCACCCAGCTCATCCGGGCGAGTATCTTTCAAAGTTCCCTTCGGCGCTTTGCCTACTGCTGTCCTAACTGCCGATACAATTACTGCTTCTTTCATTGGATGTTTACTACCTTTCAAGCTATTCGCTTAATCTATCTTGCCAGCGCTTGGGGTCGCGACTGTGCGCATGAAGTGCCACGACAAGAATTTCGTCACCATCAATGCGGTAGATATAGCTGTAAGGAAATCGTTTCACCCGACAGCTTCTGGTTCTTCGAGACCTATTTGCCCATGCATAAGGATGGCGAAGAATTCGCTCAGCCGTTTTGCGCAACTCTCGCGCGAAGTCTAATCCAAGTCCTGAGCTTTGGGCTTCGTAATACGCCGCCGCTTCAGCCTGCTCTGTCTCAGCGATGGCAAGGAAGCGTAACTTCATTCATTTGTCGGAAATTTACTGTTGAGCCGCGCGAAGACTTCTTCGCCCGACACTGCATTTAGTTCTCCACGCTCAAAGGCATCTATCCGACTTTCGGCTTCTTCTGCCCAAACCTTCCGATTGTGCTCGCTCTGCGGCTCAAGACTCTCGAGAAGCTGTTCAGCTAATCGGGCCCGCTCACTATCCGGAAGAGTCAACAGCTCTCTTAATATTTCGTCAGTTGGGGTACTCATTCGCAAACTCCCTCCAGTAGTTCCGCATTAGGAGTCGGCCCTTAAGTCGTCTTCCTAATTTCGCAACGGCTTCCCAGTCTTCAGCATATTAGCGATGCGGTCCTGAGTCTTGCGCATCCCGACGAGAGACAGAAAAGCCTCGCGCTCCAGATCGAGCAAATACTGTTCTGACACGCGAGTCTCGTGATTCAAATCTCCGCCCGTCAGAATGCGAGCCAGCTTCTCGCCGATTAATGCATCGTGGTCGGAAATGTAGCCGGCTCGTTTCATCTGATGAATACCAAGTTTGAAAGTCGCCAGCGCCGCATTGCCCAGCGCGAGAATGTCCGTCCGCTGCTGAGGTTGAACATATCCTGCCGCAGCCAAAGCGAGCACTTCCTTCTTGGCGTCGGCAATCAACCGATCAGGGTTCATCGAAATGCTGTCGTCAGAGCCAAGAAAGCCAAAGCTGCGAGCCTCCTCAGCCGAGGTCGCGACCTTTGCCAGCGCGATCGTTTCAAAGGCGCGCTTCACAAATGGAAATGGATCCGCATCGCTGAGGTTCTTCGGTATCGAGTCGCACGCTCGCAGCAGCAATTCCTTGGTGCCGCCACCGGCTGGAATAATTCCCACGCCGACTTCGACTAGACCTATATAAGTTTCAGCCGCTGCGCGCACTCGATCCGCATGCAACACCATTTCACAACCGCCGCCGAAAACCATTTGAAAAGGCGCGACGACTACTGGCTTCGGCGAATAACGCAGACTCATCGTCGATTGCTGGAAGTACCGGCAGATCATGTCCAGCTCTTCCCAGTTCTCTTCCTGCGCCTCCATCAACATCAGCATCAGGTTCGCGCCGACGCTGAAGTTCTGACCCTGATTGCCGACAACTAAGCCGACAAAGTTCTTGTCGACTTCCGCTAGTGCCTGCTTAACCATCTGCAACGTGTCGCCGCCGATGGCATTCATCTTGGAATGGAATTCGAGACAAGCCACGCCATCGCCGATATCGATCAAGGACGCGCCCGAGTTCTTCTTGATGACGCCGGTTCGATCTTTGACGGACTTGAGAATTATGGCGCCGGGAAGCTCGCTGAGCGGAAGATACTGCTCGGTGGCAAAGTCGAAGTAGAACTGCTGCGCGTCCTGTTTCTTGTAGAAGGACTTCGCACCGCCATCCAGCATGGTCTGCACATTCGCTGGCACGCTCAAGTCTTCTTCCTTCATTCGCGCGACAGACTTTTCAACGCCGATCGCATCCCAGGCTTCGAAAGGTCCCAACTCCCAGCCAAATCCCCAACGCATGGCGCGATCGACTTCGACAACCGTGTCCGCGATTTCCGGAATACGCTCAGCTGCATAATTCAAAGTTTTCGAGAACGTTTTCCAGAGAAAGGCGCCGACGCGATCTTTGCTCCACACCAGGGCCTTGATGCGTTCGCCCGTGTCCTCGATGTTCTTCGCCATCTCGAGCGCGGGCAATTTCACCTTCTGGGAAGGTCGATAATCTTTGGTGGCCGGGTCGATTACAAAAAACTCTTTCTTGTCACCGCTGCCCTGACGTTTGTAAAAGCCTGCCTTCGTCTTGTTGCCGAGCAGGCCGGCCTGGACCATGTTGGTCAAAAATTCCGGCGCGCGGAAAGCATCTCGCTCGGGATCTTCAGGGAGAGCTTCGTAGAGATTCTTGATAACGTGCGTAAACACGTCGAGACCAACCAGGTCAAAAGTGCGAAACGTCGCGCTCTTGGGACGGCCGACTGCCGGCCCGGTCATCTTGTCAACTTCTTCGATCAAGTAGCCGTCCGCCAACATCGTCTGCGTCGTCACCATCGCTCCGTACGTGCCGATCCGGTTAGCGATGAAGTTCGGACGGTCCTTTGCCGGCACCACGCCTTTGCCTAAACGCTGATCGAGAAACCCAAACGTGAAACATGAGACCTCAGGCTTGGTCCATGGTGTGCGAATTATCTCGACAAGATGCAGATAGCGCGGCGGATTGAAAAAATGGATGCCGAGAAAATGTTGGCGAAAGTCTTCTGAGCGACCCTCAGCCAGCAGGTGAATAGGGATGCCGCTCGTGTTGGAGGCAATGATGCTGCCCGGTCGTCGGTGTTCCTCCACGCGCTCGTAAAGCTTGCGCTTGAGATCAAGATTCTCAACCACAGCCTCGATGATCAAATCGGAATCTTTTAGCTTGGAAAGGTCGTCATCGAAGTTGCCGAAGCTTACTAAGGATGAGAGCTCAGGAGTGAAGAACGCCGCCGGTTTTGCTTTCTTCGCAGCTTCAAATCCAGCGCGCGCGATGCGATTGCGAACTTCGCTTGATTCCAGCGTCAAGCCCTTCGCCTGCTCCTCCTCGTTAATTTCCCTGGGAGGGATATCGAGCAACAACGTTGGCACGCCTGCATTAGCGAGGTGCGCGGCAATTTGCGCCCCCATGGTTCCCGCCCCCAGCACCGCCGCCTTTTCAATCCGCATCATCCTCGCGCACCGACCCTTTCGCTTTGCAGTTTGCAGCCATTATGCCATGAAATAACGGTCCGCCATCATACTGAATGAGCGCTCATTCAGCAAGGGACCAAATTCCTCGCAGTGCGGCAAGAAAAAGAAGAGGCCACGGCCTGGCGCCGTGGTCACTCACGTTGGTCGCTAACAGAGACGGGCCGAGATTTTGGTGATGCCACGGGCTTGTCCCGTGGAGTGTTCACGCTTCATGCTGCTGGCAGGCGGCAACGTGAAACACCACGGGGCGAGCCCGTGGCCTCTTGCGAACCGATGGATCAGCCTGTTTTTGTAGCTGTGAACATGAAACACCACAGGGCCAGCCTGTAGTATCGGCTAAGGCTTCAGTTCACCATTTTTTGTTGGCATGTCAGGCGCCCACCGGGAAACTTTTAAGATAATCTCGAAGGAGCTTTGGAAATGGAAACCAACGCGACGAAAAGGGAGAATCGGCGGGGTGAGCTTTGATGAAGATCAACAAGGAGTGTAGGTTCATTTCCTTCAGAAGATTTCTTATTGACTGTCAACTTCTACTAGTAGTAAAGTCCGCTCGTATTCGATCTCATCCGTGTTCACATGTGGCTCTCACCACGAGTCCCAGGTCAACGGTTCTCTTTAACAATCTCATAACCGCTGGCGACTGAGTTGCCGTCGCCTAACTCACGCCGCTTGCATTGGTTTCGAAGCTCACTTCCGAGTACCAAAATAGTATTGCTAAACCTCCTTCGTAACCAAACAAAGCGGGCGCCATCCGATCCGAGTTGTTCACCGATGCACGTTCGGTTTTGAAAAAGACGACGTTGCGGCTCAATCACCTTAGTTCCGCTTTCGGCCGTTAGCATTCGGTTGAGAATAGCGTTTTGGTATCTCGCACTGTAGTAGCGCTCGGTCTGTTAGTCGTCTTAACTGCCTTCTCGATACAGGGGCAGCAGGGCGGAATGTCGATTTATGTCTATGACGACAACGGTCGCTTGATCGCGGTGATCTCTCCCGCCGGCGAGGCTGCAACTTACGAATATGATGCTGCAGGTAACTTCACGCGGATTCGTCGCTTTATGGCGAGCGACCTTGCTATGTTGGCGTTCACCCCTCGCCAGGGACCAATCAACACAGCCGTCACGATTTATGGGACAGGCTTTGATCTAGGCGTAACCGCTGTTTCTTTCAATGGTGTCGTAGCTCCGATTGTCAGTTCGACGCTCACGTCCGTAATAGCGCTCGTTCCTTCCGGCGCTACAACTGGACCGATTACAGTCGTAACGCCGCGAGGCACTGTTACCTCTACATCCTCGTTTGTGGTACGCGGGATCCTCGTAACGCCTCAGTCGATCACAATTCCGGCATTGGAAGCAGTGCAGTTCGGCCTCAGCGTAAGCGGTACGCCGACCAACAACGTAATTTGGAGTGTCGAAGGAATCAGCGGCGGCAACTCGAGTGTCGGAACGATCACCTCCACAGGGTTTTATCTGGCGCCCAATCCTTCGGACTCGAATGGCGTTCCATTCACCATTCGCGCGACCAGCGTCGACGATTCTGAGCTTTTCGGCGAAGCGTTTGTTACGGTCGTTCCCTTTGGAGCCGGGTCTCAATTTCGCAGTGCAGGTGTGTCGGTGCGCTATGGCACGCCTCCCAACGCTACGCCAACTTACATCAACGGAGCAGTCTCAGTTCGTTACGGGACGCCAGCGAACACGCCGCCGACTTACATCAACGGCGCTGTATCGGTGCGATATGGCACGCCAACAAACAATAGTCCGACATTTGTGAACGGAGCAGTCTCAGCAAGCAGGGGACCAGTGCTTACTTCGTTGAGTCCAGGAACAATTGCTCGCGGCGCTAACGTCTCGCTCACCATTAATGGATTTGCCCTTAACGGAGCCAGTCTTAAGTTCTTCAATCTGGCCAATGGCAATCCTGAGAACGGCATAACAATCTCGAACGTCAACGTGAACGGTGCGGGAACATCCTTGACCGCGAACATCGCGGTAGCGAGCAATGTCACCGTCGGGTCATATATGGTGGTAGTGACCACACCAAGCGGTTCGACCGCACGGAACAATGCCGGAAGCAATGTTGTGCAGATAAATTGAATAGGCAGACAACATCATCGCAGCGATGCAGAGCACTCTCTTAATCAAACTTCAGGAGATACAACTATGTTAGCTATTTATCGGTTTCTCCCAATGACAAAGCGAGCTAGATTTTTCCGGTGCGGATTGCTTCTGTCGCTGCCCCTCCTATTTGCGGCCTCGTCTGTACGAGCTCAATTCAGCAGTGGTTCAACAGGTGCTGATGGCGCCCTCAATCCGACTTCGAACGTGACCATCACTTTACCTCCGAGTGGTGTTTTGAATTACACAACCATCAACATTCCTCAAAACGTCGTGGTCCGCTTCACTCGGAATGCGCTGAACACACCCGTCACCATTCTCGCTCAAGGCAACGTTAGTATTACCGGACAGCTGCTCGTAGCTGGTGATAGCAGTAACGGTCGCCTGGCTGGTTTAGGAGGGCCTGGTGGATTTCGTGGAGGAATTGGAGGAACGTACCTTGATTCTCCGGGTGGAACCGCCGGGGATGGTCCAGGAGGCGGCTCGGGCGGAAGCTCTTCGGTGACGAACGGAGTGGGCGGTGGTGGAGGAGCCGGATTTTTTCAAAAGGGCCTCGATGGAAAGTCCTTTAATGGCGGAACCGGTGGTCAGGGGGGCGTTCGGTATGGAACCAAGACGCTCTTGCCGCTGATTGGCGGATCCGGCGGTGGTGGCGGCGGAGTTAACGCTAACTCACAGAATCTGGGAGGAGGAGGCGGCGGCGGGGGTGGCGCCATCCTGCTTGCAAGTTCCACCACAATTTTCTTTGGCATCGGGACAGGAGGGGTTCCAGCAGGGATCAACGCGGCAGGCGGCCACGGATTTGCAAACGGACTCGCGGTTATTGATGGTGGCGGCGGGTCCGGCGGAGCGATTCGAGTCGTAGCAAACACTATTTCGGGAACGCCATGTTTTGACGTCAACCGCGGCGACGGGCAGTTAGGGGATAGCTTCAGTGATGCAGCGCTTGGAATGGTTCGCGTTGAAGCATTCAATTTGAGCGGTGTTTCGATTTCCTGTTCGACATCGGTTGTGACTCTCGGTCAACCGAATCCTGTCACAATTTCTAATCCCCCAACTCTGCGAATCGCATCGGTTGGTGGCGTGGCAGCGCCAGCTACTCCGACGGGACTGATTAATGCGCCTCCGGATATAGTCGTTCCCACTTCCGTGCCCAACCCGGTGTCGGTAGTAGTTAACGGCACGAACCTGCCCTCGGGCACTGCGATACAAGTAAAGCTAACTCCCGAAACCGGCGATCCGACGACCGTAGCGGGCACGCTGACGGGTAGCACCGCGTCTTCGACGGCAACGGTCAATCTCAATCTCCCAAGCGGAGGTGTTAGTGTTATCCGCGCGACGGTGACTTTGGATGTGCTGGTCGCGCTCGGCAAGCCCACCTTCATTAATGGAGAGAAAGTCGAAAAGGTGGAAGTGGCTTCGAGCTTCGGAGGAGCCTCGGAAGTTGTGTACATCACGCGTTCAGGAAGAAGAATCCCGATCAGTGAGCTGCAAAAATGAATGCGAAGCTGGGAAGGTTTTGTTGATGCCGATTATCGAGGCGTGATCCTCAGGAGTTGATCATGGACAAAGCGTCGAGAATGATTCTCACCACAGTCGAGAGCGCTCGCTTATATCTCACCAGACCGCTTCGTGGAAAACTTGCTCGCACTCGGCTGCTTGGTTTGCTACTGATATTCACGCTTGCTTTTCAGAGCATCGTGCCCGCATCGCTCTATGCAAAGCCGATCAGCAAGCGTCCAAAAACTGACTCGAAATCCACTCCCTTAACAGCGCCGCCACAGAGTGACACGTTCACCATCTACGGTCCGCGGCAGATCGAGCGCACGGGTCCAGTCACGAGGTTTACCGACCAGTTCACCATACCGGTGGATGCGATTGCGCCTTTCACGGTTCTGGTTAGCAACGGCGCTCCCGACGGCTCTGGTCGAGTATCGATGGCGACGGTGCGGCTGAATGGTGTTGTCCTGGTTGACTCGAGCCAGATCAACCTGGGCGTGCCTTCATTGACTTTGCCGGCGCCGATTGTCGCGAACAATTCCATCGAAGTCTCCTTTTTTGGTCGGTTCGGCGCTCGTCTCATGGTCTCGATCATCGCCACACGCGGGACTGCCGGGACTCAGCCCGTAATCAACGACTTCAATCCTAAGCAAGGCGCACCGGGCACAGTCGTTACGCTGAGCGGAACATCGCTGAAGGCCAACAACAATGATCCGCTGGTAACGTTCGCCGGAAGCAACAACACTCGCGTACCAGCGCAAGTTATTTCATCCACGGCGACAGAAGTGCGCAGTACCGTGCCCAACGGCGCGCTCACTGGCTTCATTGAGTTGACTACGTCAGGAGGGCTGGCGCGGACGGCCACGGCTTTTACGGTGCAGGCTTCACAGGATTTCCAGGTGTTGGGAAGTCCAGCCACAGTTAGCGCGATGCAGCGCGGCACGGCTGTGCAAATTGTCGCGCTCACCAGCCAGCAACCCAGCTTTTCACAACTGGCGAAATTGAGTGTCAGCGGATTGCCGCCGGGTGTAACCGTCACCTTCGAGCCTCAACAAATCACCGCCGGAGCAAATTCAACGTTGTCGATACGATTGGCTAACGTCAATCTGTCTCCGGGAGCGTTTTCGTTCTCCATCAATGCCATCGCTTCAATCGATGGACACGATGTGCTGCACAGTTTTTCGTCAACGCTCAATGTCATTGCAGCGGGCCAGACGGCGCTCACCGGACGAGTTCTTAACAATGAAAAGGAACCGATCTTCGGCGCCACGGTGTCGCTCGATGGTCGCACTGCCACGACTGATTCAGCCGGAGGTTTTCTGCTGATAGGAGTTACCGCGGGCCAGGAACGCCCGGTGATGGTTGACGGTCGCACTGCGAGCGCTCCCAACAAGACTTACCCCGTCATCGTCGAGCCGGCTAACGTCGTCGCCGCGCAAGTCAACACAGTGCCGTTTAGTTTTTATCTTCCCGCGGTTGATACGCAGTTTGAAAAAGATGTAGTCCCAAACCAAAACACAGTAGTCGATAACCCGCGACTTCCGGATTTGGCGCTGACTATTCCGGCGAACGCCAACCTACGCAATCGGGACGGCACGCCGGTGACGCGCGTTTCCATTTCACCCGTCGCGCCCGATCGAGTGCCGGCGCCACTGCCGTCAAATCTCGCGACCAACATGGTCTACACGGCGCAACCCGGCGGCGCGGTAACCATGAACAACGTGATGATGCCAGTAGTCTATCCGAATTTGGCGGGAGCCAATCCCAACACTCGCATCACCCTTTATTACTTTGATCATGACGCCGTGATCTGGCGCACCTACGGCTTTGGCCGAGTCAGCCAGGACGGCCTGCGGATCGAGCCCGAGATCGATCCCAACACCGGCAAGCCCTACGGCCTGCCCAATTTCTCCTGGCACTTTCCCAACATTGGACCCGGCGGTAATCCCGGCTCTCCCGACGAGTGTGGCTGCAAAAATGATGTCAAAAAAGGCTCCAGTAATCGAGGACCCTATCCCGTTGATTTTTCGACCGGCGTCAAAATAGAGGACACTACCGACTTATCGTTTGGAGGTGCGCGTGGATCACTGGTGCTAACTCGCACCTACACTTCCGACCTCGCGCAATCTTGTGATCTTTGTCCTTTCGGACGCGGCACCACACACAATTACGACATCAAGCTAACGGGAAACTTCACGGCTAACAACGCCGGGCGGGTAAAGATGCCTGAGCAGGTAACGGGCCGGCTGTTTAGCTACAACGCGGCGAGGAGCGCAGCCTTGGGGTTGGCCACTTTTACTACCCGAGCCACCACGCGCCAGTTGGCTGACGAAGTGAGGAAGTTGAGCAACGGCAATCTCGAATATCACCTCGCTGACGGAAGCTCGATGCTTTTCAATTCGAGCGGGCGGCTGATTTCGATGACCGACACGAACAGCAATACAGTCACGCTGAGCTATTCCGGAAACAATCTAACCAGTGTTACCGATGCTGTGGGACGTGCCCTTACGTTTGGTTACGATTCCAGTGGCCGCATTATCACCGCCACAGATCCTTTAGGCCGTATTTGGCGCTACACGTATGAAGGCACACCCGGCGTAGCTGGCCAGCCCGGTCTCACCACCGTTACCGATCCGCTCAATAATGTGACGCGCTACACCTATGTCACTGGCGGGCGACTGGCGCGCATTGATGATTCCCGCGGGAACGCAGCCAAACGAATTACCTATGACAGCGCCGGTCGCGTGAGCCAGCAGCAATTTGCCGACAACAGTTTCGAGCGCTACGACTACACGCTTTCGGGCACCTTGATTACCGGTATCACGATCACCGATTCGTTAGGGCGGGTCGAAACTAAGCGATTCAACATCGGCGGCTACGTGACGGATTACACAGATGCACTCGGTCAACAAACTCATATTGAGCGCGATATGAGTACAAATCTGCCACGATCCATTAGTGGACCATGTGGATGCACAGAAGCGTTATACGAATACGACGAACGTGGCAATCTGACCAAGTCAACCGATCGCATTGGCGGTGTCAGAAGAATGGAGTACGAACCGGTCTTCAATAAGACGACCCGGATGATCGACGAGCTGGGTCGGATCACGACGTACGCCTACGACTCGCGCGGCAATATGATCTCGATGACCGACGCGCTCGGTCGAACCACTTCGTACACATACGATGGAGTTGGACAGCTCACCGGTATCACTGATCCGTTGGGCCACGTCAAACAGCTCACCTATGACGCGCAAGGAAACATCACCTCTGTCAAAGATGTGCTCAACAACACCACGACACTTGAATACGACGCCGTCGGACGATTGCGAGCGGTGGTTGATCCGCTCGGACGTCGTGCCACGTTTGTTTATGACACTCTGGACCGCATTACCTCGGTGACTGACCCGGCCAATGCGACCAGCACGCTTAGCTATGACGGCAACGGCAACCTGATTGCGTTCATTAACGCGTTAAATCAACGATGGACCAATGTTTACGATTCCAGGAATCGGCTAGCGTCACGCACAGATACACTCGGAAGGCGTTGGCGGTGGCAATACAATGCTGACGATGAATTGACTGCGATAACCTCGCCGTCAGGCCGACGGACAGGCTATGCGTACGACGCGCGCGGACAGGTAACATCGATAACAAGTCCGTTAGGCTTCGTGGTTAGGTACGCGTACGACAACACCCGCAATCTCACTTCATTGACCGACGAGCGTGGCAACGTCACTACATTTAGTTATGACGAGCTCTACCGGCTGGCGGAACAGCGCGATCCGTTGGGCCAGGTCACCAAGTACGGTTATGACGCGGCCAGCAACTTGACGAGCAAGCTGGATCGGTTGGGCAGGAATACCAGCTATACCTACGACGCGCTCGATCGCGCTATACAGATTCAGTACGTCGATGCCACAGTAAATTATCAGTACGACCCCGCCTATCGATTAACGCGAATTGATGACACGCAGTCAGGCAGCATCGTTTGGAATTACGACGATGCTGACAGACTGTTGGCGGAAACCACGCCGCAAGGCGTGGTCGCTTACACGTACAACGCGGCTAGCCAACGCGCCTCGATGACTGCAGCAGATCGCCCTCCGGTCAATTACACCTACGACACCGCTGGACGCTTAAAGACAATCACGCAAACTGCTGAGACTTTTACTTATGGCTACGACACACTCTCGCGCGTGGCCTCACTGCAAAGACCGAACGGCGTTCGCACCGACTATGCATACGACAATGTCTATCGCCTCTCCCGCCTAACGCATACGAATAGTGGGAATCAGGCTTTGGAGGATTTCCGCTACACCTACAACGCCGAAGACGAGATTGAATCAATCACGTCACTCGCCTCGGCCTCACTACTCCCAACTGCGAAGACTGCCACACCTGCCAACGCAGCCAATCGCATCGCTCAGTTCGGCCCATCCAGCAATTCATACGACAATGAAGGGCAATCCCTCACTCATTCCATTTCGATAACCGTATCCCACTTCATATGGGATGCCCGTGCGCGACTCACGCGAGTTTCGCTCTCAAACGGCCAACATATTGATTATGGCTATGATGCACTTGACCGTCGCATCAGTCGTTCGATTAGCGGCAATACAACGAGTTTTCTTTACGATGATATCGACATAGTCCTTGACCGGGTTGGGGTTGGAGGAATCGTTGCTTACCTTAACGGCGTTCTTACGGACGATAAACTTCGCCAATCTAGCTCTGTCGTCGGGAACTCATACTTCCTTCAAGACCACCTTGCTAGCACATTGGCCCTCAGTGATGGAACAGGTGGTGTAGTCGAACGGTTGTCGTACGAACCATATGGAGGGGGTGCAAGTAGTGCGTTGACACGATATACCTACACGGGCCGGGAATCTGATGCAGAAGCTGGCTTGTTCTATTATCGCGCTCGATGGTTTGATCCGCTGAGTGGGCGTTTTCTCTCTGAAGATCCGCTGAAACTCGAAAACGAAGATTTGAACCTCTATCGATATGCCGCCAGCGATCCAGTGAGCTTTGCAGATCCATTCGGGCTCTATAGGTTTGGAGGGACAGCACACGGTCCTTTTGGCCCCGAGCTCGAAAAGGCCATGAAATGTTTTGATCGTTGTTCAGGGAGGGACACCGTTATCACAAGCGGTCGAGATTCCCATCCCTCTAACGATCCCCACAGTAAGGGGAATGGTTGCGACGTCGGTCGAAACGCTAATCCGGATTTGACTAGGCCAACAACAGAAAAGTGTACCAAGGAGTGTTTCCCGAAAACGAGCTACTTTCAAGAAGAGTGGAACCCTCCCAAAGTTGGCGGGACACATTTTCATTTTCAAACAACTCCAGGGAGAAACGGTTCTACCGGGTTTAGACCAGGGATTGCTCCACACGGTCGAGCAGGACCCAAGATCTCCAAAAAATAATTGGCGTGTTCTTAGGCCGGTCGTCAATGTTGCCGTGAAGCCGCGAGCGTAAGCTAACAAGGAAAAGCTTGGTGGCATTGAAAGGGCACTGCGGTTGGCCACATCAGAGCGTCGAACAAACTTTCAAGGGTACTATTGAACCTCCACCTCCAGCGGTGTTGGCGTGAGTAATAAAAATGAAGTTCTCATCTTGGGTGATATCGCTTCTGTTGCTCGCAGGGGGCTTGGCGGTACCTCTCTTTTCGGGGGCGGCGACGAACGAATCGTCGCTGGTGGGGAGGCCGGGGACTATCCCGGAGAGGCCGGAGGGGTTCCTGCCGTCGAATGTGCGGACTGTTGACGGCCAACTAATTCCGGTTGAGCAATTCTTTCCGGCGGCGCGCTGCCAGCGTTGTCACCAGGACACTCACGCGGCATGGTCCATGTCGCTACACCGCAATGCTGCGCGCGAGCCTTTCTATCGAGAGAGCGCGGACATACTGCTTCGCACGCGGGGCATCGAGTTCACGAGGCACTGTGAATCCTGCCACACGCCCATCGCGCTGCTTTCGGGAGCGCTCGACAACAAAGCTGCTAAACAGGAAGCGCCGTTCACCCATCTCGATGACGAAGGCGTCACTTGTTCTGTGTGTCACTCGATTGTTGATGCCAGGCTCGACGGTACTGGCAGCTTCACTATCCGCAGACCGGCCTTGTTAGCCGAAGAAGATGGCACGCCAATCTTCGGCGACTTTACCGACGAACAAATTCTAGCCAACGTGCCTGCACACAAGCGCGCGGTAATGCGACCGCTGCTGCGCCAACCAGAGTTCTGCTCTACCTGTCACAAGGTAGACGCGCCTCCATCGCTCAATGGTTACAAGCGCATTCGTGGCTTCTCCGCTTATGACGAATGGCAGCAATCGGGCATGTCAAAGGAATCGATTACGCCTTTTTATCGTCGCGATACGCGTATCGATTGTCGCGGCTGTCACATGCCGAAAATACCCAGCTCAAATGATCGAGCCGCCAAAAAGGGAGTGATCGCTTCGCATCAGTGGTTAGGCGCGAACACAGCGGCGCCTCTTTTCTACGGCCAGCATTCACAAGTCGAGGAAACAATAAAGTTCCTCAAGATGGATCACGTCAGCGTAGATCTCTTCGCGTTGCGGCGTGAATCAAACGGCGAAATGATCGGGCCCCTGAACCGCAACGCCTCTAATGAAGTCTCGCTTCGTCCCGGAGAAGAAGTGAGCGCCGAAATCGTGGTTCGCAGTCGTTCTATTGGCCATTCGCTGGCGCCCGAAGTGCGAGACCTCTACGAGATCTGGGTTGAGTTCAAGGCAATCGGCGCCGATGGGCAGACTGTATTTCACAGTGGTTTTCTCAAGCCGGACAAAATGCTTGATGAGCAGGCGCACACTTACAAAGCAATCCTGCTTGACGCCGAATCGCGGCCTATCACTCGCCATCAAATATGGTTGATGTCGGCCATTCCCTACAGCACGGCCATCCCGCCAGGTCGCGCGGACGTCGCGCGCCTTCGTTTCCGAGTGCCTGAATCTCCGGCGACCGCGGCTTCGCTCAAGCTGGAGGCACGCGTCTTCTATCGCCGCTTCACACAGGAGTACACCAACTACGTGAACAGTCGCCAGCACCGGGAACTGGTGCTGCCGGTGGTAATGATGGCTGAAGCGAAAACGCAAATCAGCAGCGGCCCGGTGTCAACCCCAACTGCCACCGAACCGGCGGAGCGACAAGCGCAACGCTGGAATGATTACGGCATCGCGCTGCTCGAACAAGCGCAATATGGTCCAGCGGCCGAAGCGTTTCGTCGCGCCAGCTCGTTAAATCCACGCGATCCTGATCCCCTTATTAGCGCAGCGATCGCCGAGTTCCGTACCGAACGGTTTGGACCGGAGCTGACCCAATTACAAAAAGCCGCCGACTTGCTCGAGCAAGCGCTGAAGTTGGATTCAACGTTGCCGCGAGCTCGATTTTACAAAGCGGTCGTGTTGCGAGCCGCGGGTAACGAGAAGGACGCCGCGACTATGCTGCGCACGCTCGCCACGGAGTTCCCGCGCGATCGAACAGTGCAACGCGAATTAGGATCCACGTTGTACGCAATGGGCCAGATTGCAGAAGCTCGGGCTGCCTTTGAAGCCGTCGTCGGAATAGATCCGACTGACGCGAATGCTTACCAGAATCTAGCGCCGTTATTCGCGGCCGAAGGCCTATTAGCTGAATCCAATCGGGCGCGAAATCTCTACTTTCTCTGGCGAGATGATCCTCTGGCTGCAGGCATAAGCACTCGATTCTTTGCCGCTTATCCGCAGTGGAATGACGAGCGCATTCTGGCGCATACACATGATCTGAACTCCGCTGCGCGCCCCGTTTTGACCGGAGATCAGGCAGCTTCAACCAGATAAGAGACGCCGCCGGTGAGAATGCGCGTGGCCCAACTGAGAAAGATGTAATCATGAAAACTCGATCAATTTCAGGGATTAGAAAAGTAGCGGTATACGGACTGACGTTGATGATGGCCGCGAACGGCTTTTTTGGCTTTACCAGCTTAGGCGTGGCTCGGACTCACCCGCAGGCACCCATCTCTCCGCTGAGCGAAAACACTAAGGCGGTAATGCGTTCAGAATTCCCTTTGACTTTTGAAGCGAACAAGGGACAAACGGACCGACACACGAAATACCTGGCCCACGCACCCGGATATCGTATCTCGCTTTCTGCTAACAAGGTCCTATTTCAGATCAGAGCAACGAGTGTTGGCATTAGTAAGAAGCTCAGCCTCGGCAATAGAGAGCTGCTTAATCAGGAAGTCGCCGCGCCCGGACTTGAATTCGAGGGTGCTGATCCACGAGCGACTGCCACCTCAGAACAACTCACGAGCGAAAAGAGCAACTATTTGATTGGGGATGATCCGCGACATTACCTGAGAAACATTCCGCATTATGGCCGAGTCAGGTTCAATCGAATCTATCCCGGCATCGACGTGATTTATTACGGCGCCAGGGGCCAACTTGAATACGATCTTGTGGTAGCGCCTGGCGCTAACCTGAAACGCCTTGGCGTCAGATTCGACGGCGTCGATAAGGTTGAAATTGATCGAGACGGAAATGCCGTCGTGCAGATGCCACAGGGAAAGTTGGTACAACGCAAGCCGCAAGCGTATCAGGATTTGGAAGGCCATAGAGTGGCGGTCGCTGCGAGCTATGTTCTCAAGGACAAAACGCGAATCGGAATCGCGCCGGGTCATTACGATCACACCAAGCCGCTGGTAATCGATCCGGTGATCGACTATTCAACTTATCTTGGCGGCAGCAGCGCTGACACCGGTACGAGCATCGCCGTGGACCGCCGCGGCCGTGTCTATCTCACTGGCATAACTACCTCTGTAAATTTTCCGAGCCTGAACGGTTCGATATTAAGAGGCCAAAGCGACATATTTGTGGCGCGGCTCAACCCCGCCGGCACGGCGCTCGAGTATTCCACGTTTATTGGCGGACTGGGTAATGACGAAGGTTCGGGCATCGCAGTCGACGCGGCGGGAAGCGCTTACGTTACTGGCACGACGGCTTCGGTAGACTTTCCGACTACGAGTGGCGTGGCGCAACAGACTCTCTCCGGTCCGAGAGACGGGTTTGTTGCCAAGCTGGCGATCGACGGCAGTAGTCTGGTCTACAGCACCTTCGTTGGCGGCAGCAATGTTGACGAGGCCTACGGCATCGCGCTCAATTCGATCAATGAAGCTTGCATCACCGGACTGACGGACTCAGACAACTTCCCCACCTCCGCAGTCGCATTTCAGCTCAACAAGAACAATGATAGCGCCGCCTTTGTGACAAAGCTCAACGCAAATGGTTCCGGGCTTTTGTATTCCAGTTATCTTGGTGGAGCTGGTGTCGACTGGGGCTTGGGTATTGCCATCGATGCACCCGGCAACATTTATATAACGGGCGTGACTACTTCCAGCGACTTCCCTGCTACGCTGAACGCAGCACAGACTACCCTGCGTGGCGTAAGTAACAGTTTCATTGCGAAGTTTATTCCTTCACAGTCAGGTCAGGCTTCACTCAGCTATTCCACCTTTCTGGGGGGCGGAAGTAGCGATACGGCGTATGGAATTGCCGTTGATACGATCGGAAATGTTTACGTTGCTGGATCGACTAACTCGACTAACCTTCCCAGCACCACTGGCGTGGTCCAGGTGACTAAGAAGGCAAGCAGCGATGCGTTTGTCGCGAAGCTCAGGAGCGACGGCACCAGACTGCTCTACCTCACATATTTGGGTGGAGACGGCGCCGATGCGGCGCTAGCAATCCAGGTTGATTCCGCCGGGCAGGCTTTTCTCTCCGGCTTCACTCAATCTCAAAACTTTCCCGTGACCAGCAACGCTTATCAGCCAGCACTTGCGGGAAAAAGTGATGCGTTTGTTACCAAGCTTAAGAATGACGGATCAGGATTAGTTGTCTCCACCTACCTCGGAGGCGCCGATGATGAAGAAGCGCTCGGGTTAAAGATTGGCATTGCCAGCAAAGCATATGTTACTGGTGAAACGATCTCGACAAACTTTCCGGTCGTGGCCGCCATTCAAGGCGCGACTGCCGGAAGTGGAGATGCCTTTGTCACCAAGCTGACCGCCGCAGAGTCGGTGAATCCGTCAGAGGACGCCCGTTTTTTTGCTCGTCAGCATTACATCGATTTCTTAAGTCGTGAGCCCGATACAGCTGGCTGGGACTTCTGGACCGCCGAGATCACTGGTTGCGGTCCCACGGATCTGCAGTGCATCCACAATAAGCGAATAGACGTATCGAATGCCTTCTTCTATGAACTGGAATTTCAACAGACCGGCTCTTACGTGTACCGAGTCTACCGGGCAGCATACGGAAATAATCAACCATTTCCGAACCCGGACAGCTCCAACCCGGTTGAAGCTCACAAGCTTGTTGCCTTTATCAATTTCTTCCTGGATCGCGCTCTGGTTGTGGGTGGACCAAATCTCGCGCAGTCGCAATTGAGTTTCACAAATGCTTTCGTGCAGCGTCCCGAGTTTCTGGCTAAGTATCCGGCGACGCTCGATGGCCCGGCTTTTGTGGATGCTGTGCTGGCGACTATCAGGAATGAAATAGGCGTTGATATGTCGGCACAGCGGACGGCGTTGCTGACTCTGTTTAATCAAAGTGGACGCGGCGGCGTGCTTTATCGACTGGCAGACGATAATCTGCAAACGAATCCCATTGATAATCGGACCCTGATAGATCTCGAATACAATCGTGCCTTTGTCGCGACACAATACTTCGGATATCTCAGACGTGATGCTGATATCGGCGGGTTCCTTTTTTGGCTGGGCCAGGTTAATGGCGCCGCACTGCGCGACGTTCCGAAGCAACACGCAATGGTCTGTTCGTTCATTACTTCTGCTGAATATCAACTCAGATTTGGCTCGCTCACACCTCATTCAAACGCAGAGTGTCCCCAATAAGACCGCTCGGCAGGTCGCTAGTATTCGTCCAGAAAGCCTATATCAGGCGTTGCCGGTCTATTCGAATCTCACTACCATCGTGCTCTACATTCATACGAGTTGAGGAGAAGCTCTGTGGGTTTGAAATGGGGTTTGATTGGGTGTGGGGATATATCACGAAAGCGGGTCGCACCGGCACTCCGTGATCTGCCGAATTGCGATCTCGTCGCAGTCAGCCGGGCAAACTTTGATCAGGCTGAATCGTTTGCCGAAGAGTTTGGCGCCAGTAAGTGGTACCGAAATTGGCGTGACCTGGTCGCCGATGAAGAGATTGAGGCGGTTTACATTGCGACGCCGGTGCGTCTGCACTCCGAGCAGACCATCGCCGCGGCAGAAGCGGGCAAGCATGTCTTGTGCGAGAAGCCAATGGCGATGAACGTCGCCGAGTGTGACCGGATGATCGCGGCTTGCCGGGCAAATAACATCAAACTCGGAATTGCCTACTACCGCCATTTCTATCCGGCCGTCATCCGCATCAGGGAGTTGATTGCAGCGGGTGAAATTGGCCAGCCGGTGCTAGCGCAAATCAATGCCTTTGAATGGTTCAACCCCGATCCCTCGAACCCTCGCCATTGGCTCATTGAGAAAGCGCAAGCCGGCGGTGGCCCAATGTTCGATTTCGGCTGCCATCGGATTGAAGTGTTGCTGCACATTCTGGGCCCGATCACACAGACCGTAAGCATACTCAACCGAGCCTTATTCGAGCGCCAAGTGGAGGACACCGGTGTAGCCGTCTTTCAATTTGAGCGTGGCGCCCTCGGAGTGCTCTCAATCACCCATGCTGCCGCGCAGGCTCAGGATACCTTTGTAATTTTTGGGAGCCTTGGCTCGATCCACGTGGAGTCACTGAATGAAGGAAGCTTAAGAATCAGGACCAGCGACGGCGAGCGTGTGGAGAAGCTGCCACCGGCCAATAATCTTCACCAGCCGCTGATCGACGACTTTGCTCAGGCAGTAATCGAAGCTCGCAACCCGGAGGTCGATTCTACAATTGGCCGAGAAGTCGCTCGCATAGAAGCCCAGATCTACGGTGAGCTCGCAAGCGGGTAGTGGTTACGGTTTGCAGTTTCCTGCTCTCATTCACACCGCGGCTTTAGCCCGGTGACCTAAACGACCTATCGATAATCAGAACCGTTTCAACGGTTTTTGGTAAGACTTATTGGTAAGACTAGCTTTGCCCGAGAAGTCCTAAATCCCACCTGCGGCAGCTGGTGGATAGTTCAAGTTCGACCTACAAAGAGATTAGGATTGGTCCTTTGAATCCCCTCAGCGGCAGCTGAGGGATATTTCAAGTGCAGCCTCGCTCGCAAGTTTTCAACGGAAACAGGCAGGACTTGAACGATCCACCTGCTCCCGCAGGTGGGATTTAGTAAAAACAACGACATCAACATTGGTAGGCTGGACCTGAAGTAACCACCAGCTGCCGCAGGTGGGATTAAGACTTTTCGGGCAAAGCTGGTAAGACTATTGACGCCTTAACCGTTGAAACAGTAGCAGGAGTGGTGGGTCGCTGTGACCACCCAGTTCAAACTGGGTGTGAATGAGAGCCAGTCCAGGCGAAAACTGCACCACCACCAAATTTTTTGGGAGCGTTTCAAGGGAGATGGAAGACTTGATCGAGGCTGACCGCCACCGGACTTTCGTCGGCGTTGGTCAGCATCAATTCCTTCATGTAAGACCACCAGCGCCGACACTCTTCTGTCATGGCAATCTGCGTCCATAACTCTTCGGACTCAATCTCCACATAAGCGAAAAGATTGTCTGAGCTCCGGTCGAGAAAAATTGAATAGTTGTGCACCCCGTGGTTCTTCAACACTGCGTGCAACTCGGGCCAGATGGGATTGTGTCGCCTTTCGTATTCCGGCTGACAACCAGGTTTAAGTTTCATTAAGAAAGCTTTGCGTATCATTCTAATGAGCCTGTTTGGTCTGTAACACCTGCACGGAGTTGTCGTTAATTTCAAACTGCTTGTTCTTTAAGAAATTCATTATTTCGGCGCCGGCCAAAAGCACCGGTCCATAGCCGTGCGCGGCAAAAGCGCTGGTGGGACGGAAATAATAGAACGCCGGATCAAAAGCCATCCCGGTGCCGACACAGGTTCCTTCGACTTGTCCCTTTGCATTTACTTTGGTGGAAACAGCATTCCATGCCAGCAGCGTCATGGGACCATACGCAAGCGGATCGATCCAACCTCGATTGATGGCACGCGCAAAACCGTAGGTGTAAATCGCGGTAGCCGACGTCTCGAGATAAGAGTCCGGCCGGTCTAACAGTTGATGCCAGAATCCTGACCCCGATTGATAAGCAGCTAGTCCTTTTGCGTGAGCTTTGAGTAGCTGCAGAATCTGCGGACGCGACGGGTGGTTTTCCGGCAGAACGTCCAGGAGTTCGACCTCGGTCATAAAAGCCCAGCCGTTAGCTCGTGCCCAATAAAATTCCGGATGCTCGGTCATGGCTTCAACCCATCCGTGAAAGAAGACGCCTTTCTCCTTATTGAACATTCGCTTCGCGTAGGCGAGCACTTGCTTGCAGGCTTCGTCGTAATATTTTTTATCGCCAGTCAGCTTACCCATTTGCGCTATCGCCGGAACGCTCATGAAAAGATCATCGAGCCAAATCGTATTTGGCTGCGGCCGGTTCCGAGCCAACGTTCCGTCTTGCAGACGGAATTCCCTGGTCATGATGTAGTTGATATGGCTATCGATTAGTGGGCGTACGTTTGCTTTGCTGCCGCCCCGGTTTGCCTTAATCATAGCCGCGCACATCGCACCGCAGTCATCAAGCGCTCGCGGCGACAGCAGGTTTCGCAGCGGGAGCTTGGTACCCCAGTCAGCATGTGACTCCGTGGTAGTCCGAAAAAACGGTACCGCGTCGGCTATGAACTGAAGCCGCTTTTCAGCGTACTCACGAAAACGAGGATCCCCAGTAGCCTGGCTTGCCGACAACATTCCCGCGTAAGTAACACCCCATTCATAGCTGACGATACGAAAATCGCCGGGCTGCAAAATTGTGTTCTCATCGATCCTGGTAAGGTCTGCAAGCACATCTCGCGTTTGGGAATTAACAAAGGCAGCCGGCGTGACTTCATCAAGATAGGCGTGGACGCGCTTTAGAACCGCGCCTACTTCTTCGGACTTGGTGATGCCGTAAGGCACCGGATAGTTTGGCTTCAGCTGGTGTAGTGGAGTATTCGAATCTGTTTGCGGTGGTTGTTGAGTTACAACTGTCTCGCAGAGCAGAAAGAGCATCAGAAACACAGTTATGGTTTTCATATTCCGATTAATCCGACTTCCTCGCATAGCTTTATTTCGCGGAGATCCTCGCAACCGCGCGCTCGTGGAGTTGTTTATCCGCGGCAGAAAGCAAGCGATCTGAAAGCCGTCTCTGCACGCAATCTCAACCCATTATTAAGAAACCTGACTCGCCTTCGTAAGGGGCCAGGCGCCTGAGTAACCCCGTCTCGGATAGGCTGGGAATCTTACCAATTCATTAAGACACCATCCAATCAATCGCTCGATTGCAATGATATTAGCCATGCACGGCAAGTCAGTACCACCTGCGCTAAGCAGAATTAGCCACAGATAAACCCAGACTCACAGGGGCAAAGCTCAAGACAGATCAGCTCGAGGTCGGGAAGGGCAGTTTACTCCCGCCCAAGTTGCATCGCCTCTCAAGCAAGCTCAAATTAACTCCTTAATTAAATGAATGCTGATGAAACTCAGGCGGGGGTAAACCACCTTTCCTGACCCTGAGCTGATCTAACTTGTGTGATACACCTTTGCAGATCTGTGTGACCTGCGTTTATCCGTGGCCAATTCTGCTTCCCGCAGGTGGTCGTACACAGCTGCTGCCACATGACAACGCCTTGACCAAATTGCTGAGTCAAGTGTGTTATGACCAAAACCCAAACCCACCGAATTTTCTTGAATCCCGGGTTGACGCGAGAAAGATTTTTGGCATCTTAGCCGATAATCTTTGCGGCTAATCCAGCGCCATACCAAACTTCAGGAGGAATTTTTCTCATGAGCACAGCTGTGGTCGGGCAGACAAATTCAAATTCAAACGCTGCGCGAGTGATTTTTTGGGCAGGATTGATTGCGGGTACTCTTGACATCACGGGCGCCTGCGTCGTGGCATGGCTTAGAGCTGGTGTCACTCCGGTTCGAGTCTTTCAATCAGTCGCCAGTGGAGTCTTTGGCGCGGCTTCGTTCCAGGGTGGAACCAAAACCGCAGCGTTCGGCTTATTGTTCCACTTCATCATCGCGACGATATGGGGAGCGGTTTATTATTTCGCCAGTCGCAAGCTACCGTTTCTGATTAACCAGACAGTCATTGCCGGCTTTTTCTACGGCGTGGTGGTCCATCTCTTTATGAACTGGGTGGTAATACCATTGTCGAACGTCCCCAAGAGGCCAGCTACGCTTTCCGGACAAATCATCGGTATGGCGATAATCATTGTCTGCGTCGGCCTGCCCATCGCCACAATTGTGCGTCGCTTTTCGAAGTAGCGAGAGGTCAGGTAGTGCCTACTTTGGAGTGCGCCGACTTGTCGGCGCTTTGGTCGCTGCAACCTCGCAACACGTCTTCGAACCACGTCCATTACCAAACCCGCGCGGCGTCAAGCCGCCGCTGGCGAAAGCGGTGACAGGTCCAAATTAGGCACTGCGAGAGATCACAAACCTCTGCCATCCGCAGTTGGCGACGTGGGCGCATCCAGCCACTTCTTCAGCCAGCCGTGCAGTTCCTGGTACCAGTAACGGCTGTCTTCGCCTTTGCTGATCCAGTGGTTCTCTTCGGGCCAGACGATCAGACGACTCGGAATGCGCAGTCGTTGCAGAACACTCCAATTTTCTAGCGTTTGGTTTAGAGGAACGCGAAAGTCGTTTTCACCCACTGACAACAAGATTGGAGTTTTGAAATTCTTCGCGAGCCGAATCGGATTTTGCTCGCGCCAGATTGGACCTTGCTCCCAGACCGGACCGCCGTTACTCAGCTCGCGTGAATAGATTGTGTCGCTGGTGCCCCATTGCGATTCCAAATTGATGAGTCCAGCGTGGCTCACCAGGCATTTATAGCGAGTCGTTGTCGCCTGCATCCAGTTCGCAAGGTGTCCGCCGTAACTCGCTCCAGCCGCGGCTTGTCGCTGGCCGTCAACAAATTTGTAGAGCCTGATAGCTTCATCAGCAGCTTCGTTAATTTCTTCTCCCGGACCTTTCAACGGATCGCCCTGAATGCTTTGAGCGAAGGCTTCGCCAAAACCAGTCGAGCCTTTGTAATTCGTAAGCAGGACCACGTAGCCCGGTTTCGTCAGCATGTAATAGTTCCAGCGCAGGCCCCAGTTATCTCGCCACATGCTGTGCGGGCCGCCATGCATGACCACGAAGAGCGGGTACTTCTTGTTCTCATCGAAATTGGGCGGCAGGGCAATCATGTTATGAATTCGCGTCCCGGCCTTGCTCGTGAACCAGAAATGTCGCAGTGGTTGCCAATCGATCTTTGCCACCTGCTCCGCATTAAAGGTCGTTAGCGGATTCTGCGTCTTTGAATTCAGATCGAGACGAAAGATCTCGGGCGGATTCATCGCGCTTTCCCAATTCGCGATGAGAATTGTCGTCGAAGCCTTCGCGGGTATCTTGAGATTCGTGTAGACGCCGCGGGTCATGTCCATCGCTAGAGTTACGTCACCACCATCCGCCGGCATCGTGTAGAGCTTTTCGTTTCCAGCCTCCTCCGCGGTCAGGTAGATCGATTTGCTGTCGGGTGAGAAAGCGAAGCTGTTTACCGCACGGTCAAACTTCGCCGTTAACAAATTGGGTTGACCCAAATCAGGCCAGGAAAATTTCGCCAGCCGATCGAGGTTATAAACTTTTCCGTTCGACTCGATCGTGCTGATCGCGTAGAGGGCCTTGCCATCATTTCTAAAAACAGGACGAGTAAAGTCATCATTGCCGGTCGTGAGCTGCACAGGCTCGCCGCCGGTACCCGCAACTCTGAACAGCGCCGAGTTAGTGGTTGCATAAGCCGCCCGATCCCGGTTCAAGGTCGCCACAAAAACTATCGAATCACCTTCTGGGGACCAGACGGCGTCAAACTCTTCACCCGAATCCTGAACGCGACCTGCAAACCCGCTTTGTGAGATTAGTTTTGTTCCGGCCAGAAGATCTTTTGCCTTTGAGTTCGGCTCCAGACTCTGCACGAAGAGATGCGCCTGCATGTCATCAAGCCAGCGATCCCAGTTCCGAATCGGAAACCTGTCGTAAACGCGCGCTTTGTATTTCTGCGCCTTGCGCTCAGCCGCCATTTTCTTGTTGGCGTCTTCGTCGGACGCGCCCGGGAAGACCGTACTCGTGAAGAGTATCGCTTTACCGTCAGGCCGCCATTGAGGAGAGCGCGCGCCTGTTGAAAGCGAGGTAACGCGGACTGCTTCACCCCCGCCGGCTACATCGAGTACATAGATTTGATTAGCATCATCGCCTTCTCGCTTGGCAGAGAATGCGAGACGCTGGCTGTCTGGACTCCAGACCATGCCGCCCTCGCCGCCTTTGGTGAACGTCAAGCGGCGGGGCTTGCCACTCCCGTCCGCCGCGACGATCCACAAGTCAGAAACCTGGTCCTTTTCATCGTAGGCCGGCTCGACGAGCGAGAAGACCACCCACTTGCCATCCGGACTGGGATTCGGCGCCCCCACTCGCTTCATCGCCCACATCGCTTCGTGCGTCAGCGTGACTTTGGCTTGTGCGTTAGCGACATAGCAGGGGCTCGCAGACAAACCCCAAACAATGGCCGAAGCGATGAGACTCAACACTACAGATCTATACGGATGGCCGCACCCCAACTTTATCAGCATCGTTGTTCTCCCAACTTAAACATGAAGATTGGCGCTGAATGATATCGCAGTAATGATGCGGCCGGAAGGCACGTGATGACTGTGGAGTTGCCCCACAGACTTTATGTCAGTCGCTATTGAGCGAAGTATGCTGAAGTTTTTGAGTCTGCTCTGCTCGCCCGTCTTATTGGGCAACAGATTGGTAGTTCAGGCCCGCGCGCCTTCAGCTTTTGGAGTGCCATCTCTCGCGGCTGTTGGTGGGAACGCCACTTCGTGAATTTTCACGCCGTAGCTTATCTGGACGACTGTGATGCTGCCGGCATCATCGCTATCAACGTAGATTTCGTTGGTACCAACGTTTCGGCTATCGAGCACGGTCTTTAGATCAAACTCGGATCGCGCATCGCGGCAAACAACGAGCACTCGCTCTCCCGTAGCAGAACTCAACGGTTTCCAGAACGGTGTCGAGAGGTAAAGGAATTCCTTGTGATCGGCCAACGACCTTTTGAGCTTGTAGATCTTCTCCACTCCGTAATTGGCTATGAATTGAAAACAACTGGAGCAGTAAGCCAGCAGGTGTCGTAATGGTTGTCCTTCAGGGTATGAAAAGAGTTCGTTCTTAAACAATCTAAACTGGTCGGACTCGAGAAACTCTCTGAGACTTTCGTCGCCGCGAGCCTGATCTGAAAAGCGGTAGAAGTTCTCAATCAGATCATCATCCACGAGATCCAGGTCAAAAATGCTTTGACATTCAGCGTTAGACTCGCGAGTCGGTTGATGCTTAGACATCAACTCCAGGTTAATTGAGGCCATGTCTAGGCGCGCGAAAAGTGCCACGTGGATGTCGAGCACTGCGCTAAGAAGAGAATATTCCCTAATCAAGCCGTTCAGCGCTTTGCCGGTGTCGACTACACGGGAGTGTTGAACAAAGATGGGCGGCTTTGGTTTGGCGCCGAACTGCCACCATTTTGCTTGTTGCGGGATCTCCTCCTGGTATGTCTCGGTGCGTTGCAGGCCCAGCATGTCATCGATTGAGAGCGCGACGATCTCGGACCTCTTCGTTCTGACTTGTTCGGCAAGCTCTTCCAACTCGACCAGCCAACGCTCGAGACATCGATTCAGAAAGCCGCTCAAAGATCCCAGGTTTGGGGCCAGTGTCGCGATTACGCGATCAGTGAACTGGTCAAGTTCCAGTTGGGCGAGGCGCTGGATTGACATAACCGACGTCGATTGAAAGTTCCCGTTTCTGCCGGTTTCGCGAGCTAATTCTGCTTTTCTTAAGCGCTCCTCAAGCGACTGTCTACTATTTCGAAACCAAGCGGCGCTTTGCGTCAGCAACTCATCGAGTGCGTCGTCAGATACGCGAGAGTTGTGCAACTGCTGTGAAAGATCACGCGCCAGTAATTGAGCTGCGCCCGATATTAACCGCTCTTTCCGAAATCCGATTCGATTACAACTGAAACTTCCGTATGCTTTGTGATGCGAACCCTGCGCGCCATCGTAAGGCGGTGGATTCACTTTGAGGACGTCTGACAGTTCCGACGCGATTGCCAGGACAATGAAGTTCGAAACCAAGTCGACGGTGTCGCTTCTTAGAGTGAGCGTTTGTCCAAGCTCGTTAACTTCGTCGATGAAAAAGCAGCGGCTAAAGGGGAAATCTTTCCCTCCCATTGCTTTGTCGAGTTCGATGGCCCCCTCATGGATCCCATCCTCAAAGCTAAGTTGCTGTCGAGAGAGTAGGAAAATCGCATTGCGGCCTCCGGACAAAGTATCAAGCGCGCAGTCGCCGATGATGGTGCTGATCGACCCCGCCAGTTTGACGAACTCGGCGGTCAATGGACCAACGAGGAAAGTTTCTATCCTTGAACTGTCGACTGCTCGTTGCAGCAAATTCGCGGAATGCGCAGCGGCGCGTTTACTCAGCGCCGAATTGTATGCAGTTGCGATTTCGGCCGTATTACATTTTTCTCCCTGCTGCGGCAGGAATTGGAAGATAGGGGGCAGCTCGCTGAGGTGAAGACGCTCGCGTATAAACCGTTGCGTGGTCTCACTAATTTCGCTGGCGAAATCTCCGTGAAGGATTATCAGACTTGGGTTATATCGAGACATCTTATGCTCCGGAAGCGTGCAATTGTCGGCTGGGTGCGTCTATGTGGATGAGTATGCTCAGGGCCTTTTTCCGGCAGCAGCACTGTTCGCACCACCATCATTCTTCGGGGCGTTACTCTTGATATAGTCATCCAGCGGTTTTATGACCCGGTTATACAACGCTGAGATCTCACTTTCCAATTGCACTGATTCACTGGTCCCGCTTTCACTCTGGTCGGCTCTGGCTGTTTCCTGTTTTCCCTTAAGCCCCGCAATGTATTCCAACACTTCCTGCGTGAAGGCGTTAATATCACCGTTGCGCCCAGAGCTCCAACGGTAGTCGATCCTCTTAATCAGCGCCGCAACCGCCTTATCTCGTTGAGCAATTAAGCGAAGCAGTCTTGAAAAAGCGGCCGATCGTTCGGCGATACTCGAATTATCTTTGCTCTCTACTAGCACATGCTCCTGTTGGTCCTCATCCAGGAAAAAGAACTGCTGAGGCCGTTGACCAATCATTTGGAACATTATTGCCAACGAGAATTTTGCGTAGGCCTCCTCTACCTTGGTGGCGGTACCAGGCTCTTCAATTCTCCACTCAGGGTTCAGCGCCAGCTCGTTGATGTGGGCCTTCTCTTCAATAAGGAGTTTGCGACGAACTGCTTCCATGCATGCTTCGAGACTTAACAGTCGATCTGCTGAGACTCCATGCTCGGAGCGGAAGACGATTATCCGCCGGTTATCCACATTGTTTTCACTGAAAGTAATACTCTTGCCAATGTTCGCGATGACCTGACCGAGCTTGGTTGCTTCGGGACAATTCGTCACTGAAATTTCCGAAATGTCTTCGCCGGTACGCTGTATTTGCCATCTTGGCGCAGCCAACTCAACGAAGCGACTAATTTCATCACCACCGATTACTTCATCGTCCGCTCCCTCTTCGCCGTTGAAGTTAATCTCTTCGGCTCGAATTTCGTCGGCGACGACCTTGTTCGCCACCTCGCGAACCAAAGTCAGTACCTTCTTATCTCGGCCGGGCTCGTCAGGATCCAAATCCCACAGAAAACCGATGCGACCGCCCTCCTTATTGACGGCTGTAGATTGGCGTTCCAATTCTGAGATGAAGGCGCTAATCAGAGTCGGAGTCGATTCCTGAACTTTCGCGCCAACCTTCTCCTCAGTCCAAAGCGCACTTTCAGTTAGCGAAGTTGAACGGGGCGTCCTGAGTTTCAGCTCTTCTCGAGTCTTCCTTAGGCAGATGCCGGTTCGCTCACATTTTTCCGCGAGAGTCCGGATAAACTCTCTAACTTCGTGAACGCCCTTATCGAATGAGTTGTACACCGGCGTCAGTACTTCGGTGCGAAGCCGGAGTGCGGCGCTAGCACTGTACTGCTTTTTGATAATAGAGTTCTTGAGCCAGGACTCGCCTCCTTCGAGGGTGACGAGTTTTCTTCTCTCGTCATCGAGATCCAACAGAATGTCGTCAGCGGTAGTTATGAACTCTTTGAGAGTTTTGACGAGATCGGAGAGGGGTGTGCCTTCTTTGAGAGCTTTAGCGATTTGCGTGGGCAACTCAAGCTTAACTCTTGATACCCAGTTGTCAAAGAGGGTTATTACTTCCTGACCGCGGTCACGGCTGAGTAGTAATTCCTTTTCGTAACGCTCGCGGGCCTTGACGACCTTCTCCTCAACGACTCGTTCGGCTTTGCCAAAGGAAAACCATCCATTCTTTTTCGCTTGTTTGTTAATGAATCGATCCGCATCTGCAAAACGCTCCTGACTGATACCCACCTTGTTTTCAATACCATTAAACAACTGTTCGAATTTGTCCCGTTTTAGATCAATGTCAAAACTGTGATCCGGAGACTGCATGTAAGTCCCGCTCCGAAGCGAATCCAGTGTTTCGGTAGAAATTGGACCTGCGCCGTTAGCGCAGATGGAGTCAAGGATTGCTTTGGACGCAAGGAAGTTGGAAAGTTCTAACGTCTGCTCGCCAAACTCGGCGCTGAGAATGCGGCTGTTGTAGCTCGAGTAGGCGCGAATCTTACCTGTCGCATCCTTCTGGTTAATGACGTGGGCCTTGGCGTTATCAACGAGGCCCTTGAGAAGATTTCCTTCCGGGTGCACGGTCTGTAGAGTGATCGCATCCCCAATGATTTCGCAGATGTTCTTCTTCTTTATGCTCTCGCCTTCTTTACAGCCCAGCAGGTAAGTGACGCTAAATGGTTTTTCGAGCGATGCGACCTTGCGACCATTCAGATAAGTCGACTCCCACGGTCCATTGACCCCATCAGTCTCAGCACCGTCGGCGCTGACATCAAAGTCCATGAACCGCTCAATCTCCGAAAGAGCTACGGCAAAGTTGTATCGAATGTACTCGCGACTGCTGCCGTTTATGCTCGAGTCGCTCGTGAAGGGCTCGGTCGTTACCAGATGGGCCGTAGTGTTGGCGCCCTGCTTGAGCACATCGTAGATGATATCGCGGATCAAATATGCCGTATCGAGCAAACATGCGGAACCCGTACCACCACACAGCGATGAGATTAAGTGAACGTCAAGAGTACTACCCGGCGAAATCGTCAGCCCGCGAAAACGTTCTTTCAACACTTTGTCTACTGTCGTGTAGTCGGTGATGCTGCTTACCTTCTTGCGCAGACTATTCTCAATTGTCGGAAGCTTATCGAAGAAGCAAAGCCGTCCTATGTGGCGCACGCCACGGGCTCCGGAGTCAATTTGGCCGGGATTGATATGTTGCGGGAACCAACGTAACGCTTCGCTGTAAGCTGGGTCGCGCTCAATGCCACGCAGGATACTGGGAACGTTTATGTGACCGAGATTCACGTGCTCGTCGCCAGATAATTCCGCAATGGATTCTTCCTGGGCGGTTGTATCCATGACCAGATATTCAATGAACGGCACTTTCTTGGGCACATTGGTTTGCGCGTATTCTTTTAGTTCTTTCCTGATCTTCCTCTTGACGTATTGCACTCCTAATGAGCCGGTCCCCCCCAAACCGATGATCAGGGTGGGAGAAACTTTGAGGCGGTGGTTCATTTCCATGATCAAACTCCTACTCTTCAAAAGTGCGTCTGAAGGTGATTGCTTCGATTCCGTCGATTAGAATCTCGTCATTCGGTTGCAGTGTAGTTCTAACGTCTTGGTCGACAGGATTAGTCTTGCTGTTCAAACAAACGAGCGTCTCGCCCAAGGGCTGGATGTAGAATTTATTGAAAATATCTTTCCCGATCTCGGCGAAGAGCTTGGCGCCGCCGCTCGTCAAAGCAATGTCCGCGCCCGAAGCCGGGCCCCCGATGGTTACGTGTGGCCCGCCCCTGAGCACAAACGCCCTTCTTATTCTTTCTTTGAGCGGCAGTTCGACATCTTCGAACGGGCGGCTGAGGCCTTTGCTATCTTCCAGAGACATAGCGCTCACGTCCTGGGCTTGCTTCCGGCGGAAGAATGCGAAAACGAATCCACCGGCAGACGCAAACGGGAAAACTACATCAACCATCCACCAACGTGTTTTTTCGAGAATCGACCACAGCAGCGCCTTCCAGGTCCGCTCAACTTTCACGGTTTTTGACGTCTTCACCGTCACCGGGAAATAGATCATTCCCTCCAGGTCAGGTTTTTTTGCAACCAGCACTCCTTTAAGCAGCCCTTCGATGATTAGTGAGCCACTGTCACGCAGCTCTCGCTCGCTGGTGATTAGCCGGCCATCGGCGCCGGTGCTGGCCGCAAATGTTTGAGACGGGCCGGACTCATACTGGAGCTTTAGCTCTAGAGTTTGATCCTTGATACCCTTGAATTCAGGAAAAGTTCTGTTGATTTCGGCAAGATTGAGATTACCGGCGATACGAATAGGAGTATCGGTTTCGAGATCGTCGTCTTCGACCAGGCCGTGTGGCGATCCATGAATAACTGACAGTTTCAGCAGTTCGGCGTCGAAGATATTTATTCGTTCGTTGACCTTTCGGTAACGAACGTCGCGACAAAACATTTGTACTTCCAACAGGAAGGCACCCGGTTGGTCTGCCAGTTCATTACCACGGAACACACGATTCTCGCGTTTAAGTGTCCCCGACCTTGCCCAACCCGTGTTCTGATCGGTCCTGACCATGGTGTACTCGGCTCGACACTCTTCGAGAAATGATTTTGTGTTTTCGTCCATGTCCTGGACGACGTCCAGTCGGTAGTTGATAGGCACGTATTCGTTCTTGAAAAAGCCCGGACGGTGCACGGAATCGTCGGCGCGGGCAAAACGAACGCTCGAGAGGAAAGTTGCTTCTCCCTCGCCTTCCAGATTGACTACCCATTCGCCGGTCCAGTTAGGGCTGAGGCGCTGCTCATTTGTCAGAGGTTGTCCGAGAAAAAGAATCGAACCACCGTCTGGATACTTCACGAACCGGTGGTCAACACCTGACAACGATTGACTGTCCTGATTCGGGTAGACAATTCCATTGGGCGCCTTTACCGAAAAGTTGCCTCGACCGGTAATGATTACGCCGTGATCGGCTGGCGTGAGGGGGAATCGCTTGTTTTCTCCTTTTATCGTAGCTACGCCTGCAGGTGCCTCGATGTCGTCGAGCATCGCCTTGTAGATCGTGTAAAACTGCCTCGGATCGACTACCTGTTCAAAAGATCCTCCGGTTTCTCGGGCCAGCCTCTGCATCAGACCTTTGCCCCGGGTATCGCTACTGAACAATCCAATCGTGTAAACCCGGATAGCTTTTTTCTGGAGCTCAGGAACGATTACCCCCCAGAGCTCTGCTTCGGCCTGAACTCTGGCCTGGTCCCGATTCAAATGTCTCGCGCCGGGATCTCCTTCAATTAAGCCGTCGCTGATTAGAATAATGCTCTTATGGCGGCCCTTCTCCTCTCCGAACATCCCGCGGCTCAATTCAAGGCCTCTACCTAACTCAGTCCACTCTTCGGTCTTGAGCTCGGCAAAGAGACTTTGATACTCACCCACTTGATCTCGAGTAACGTAATTAAAAGGCAGCAGCTCATTGGCACTGTTACCAAACTTGATGACGCCGGCGCGGTTCCGATTCGTTCCGTAGTAACTGAACATTGACAGAAACTGATCAGCGCCGTAGTAGCGCAAATGTTGAGGGTCGTTTGTTTCCATAGTGCCGGACATATCCACTGCCAGCACCACATCGGCCTGCGCGCGGATCTCCGTTTCGCACCACGTGATGATCAAGAGCAACGGAATGAGCTTGAGCAGCTTGTGTTTCATGCTTGATTTCTTCTTCCAGGCAGCCATGAAAATAGCCACGCGACTAACCGAGCCAGCCAACCAGGCTTTGGCGCCGGTCGGGGAGGCGGCGGCGGAGGGTCAGAATGTACCAGCGGAACTTCGCGTACCTTTGATTCGTCTCTCAAGCCGACTAAAAAAGCCTTCAGTTCAACAGAAATCTCGACCGGTAGAATTCCCTGATGCTCCTCGATTAGACTGATCGACTGGTTCACCTGCGACAAGCCTGCCTCAGGTTGTTCGATGGCAAGCAGGCGATACCTCAATTCGGCTTCACTTCCAGCCCACTCTGCCGAAATCCTTTGCACTTCATCAAAAAGATCTTCCGCGCGGAAAATCCTCAGGGCTTTGACGATCGTACGAAGAACCTCAACCGGTTCAACATCCGGCTTGATGTTCCCTTTGAATTCCGCGAACTCCTCGTTGAGAAGCTTTGAGCCTTCTTTGTGAAATTGATCGATAACGGTCTCAGTATGAGACCTGGCAAATAATTCCTCCGCTCGTCTCATGTACTCACGGATCTGATCTCCATAAATCGGGTGAATGCCGGTACTGAAGATGACCGCTTTTTTCCTCAACGTGTCGATCTCGCCGTCCAACTTCGCGCGGAGACTCGAAAAGTCTTCTTCTTCGGCAAGCGTTCGAAACCTCAGGATAATTTGTTCGAAAAACTGTTGGGCCTTCCTCTCTCTTGAAAGACGAAGTTGGGCAACCAGGTAGCGGGTCTGAATGGATTCGCCCATTTGCGTCAGGACTTTATCGAGAGCTTCAAAGTCCTTACTGCGAAGCGAGGCCCGGCCGTCGAGTTCGGCAAACCGCACATCGAGGTCTTTTCGTTTCTCGTCCGCTACGCGCTTTGACATTTCCGCCATTAGACCCGCGAACTCAGGCAGCTTCAGGCTCGCGTGATCACCTTCACTATTTCCATTGCGATCTAGTTGAAGGTAGGCTCTCAAGGCACGGCCAAAGATCTCCTCACGGGGCGTTGATCGATCGGGCAATAACAACGCGAGGAAGTAGTCGCGAACGGCAAGCTCATATTTGCCTTCCTGCACGTTGGCTGTCGCTTGCCTGAGAAAGTCGCTCTCCAGCTTGAGAACAAATCTTGCGACGACTTCCGGATCGGCTCCGCTTTCGATAAGCTCGTCAAGCTGGTTTATTTTCTGAAACACCTCTGTCATCTTCGTCCAATAACTCCGCGAGGCTGCTCGAAACATATTTTCTGAGATGATCGCCGAGATCTTCCCGCAACAGCTGCTTAAATTTCAGTTTCGCTTCGCCGAATTTTCTCTCGCTAACCAGTTGCTCTGCTTCCTGCAAGAGAGAAAGCTGTTTTTGCTTGTAGAGACTCTCAATGAGGCTTTTGTCGAAATCGCGAATGAGACGAGGATCCGGCAAATTCTCGAGCCGGCGAATCGCCTCGTCGAACTCTCTCTTCTGCGTGAGATCAAGGATGGCGCGGTCTTCCTGATGTCGCCAGGTTGACGACACCTTATCGATTTCTTCCGTCGCGCCCTTCAAATAATCGGGGGCCCACATGCTTGCTTGATCGAAGGCATAAATGCTTTCCTTATATTTTCCCTGATCGAACAAAGCCGTGGCCTGCTTGAACCGTTCAGACGCTATTTCGCGATCAACGTTGTCGGTGGCGTATCCAAAAGACTCGAGCAAGTCCAATTCAGGTACGAGGTAAGAAAGCTTTGAATAGTAGAACTTGTCTTCCTGAGATTCTTTGATCTCGCGCGCAAACCGAGCGACGTCTGTATACAAGCGGCGAATTTCAGAGTCGCTGAGCGTAGGCTTCGCAGCATGAGGTTCAGTCGTTTGCTCCGCTGGCCGTGGTTCGTTTGAACTGCTGAGAAAAGGCAGGCCGTCTTTTACCTGTTCGAGTAAGGCGAGATAGTCAGTGTCGAAAATAAATCTCTGTTTGTATAACCGATCGACAACCAGGGCGAAGTTATAAAATGGCGCCCTGGCGTACTTGTTCATGCGGTACGAACAGAACATGGCATCCTTGAAAAGCTCCAGGGCCTCGGCGCACTTCTGTCTTTTTGCCTGAACAACGCCACAATTATTTAGAACCAGGACCGCCTGGAAAAACCCACCGCGACACTTTGAGTAATACTTCTCGATATCGGCAATGTCGGCCGTTAATGACTTTTCGAGCGCAAGTGCTTTCAATAACCAGATTTCCGGTTGGTCGCTGAAGTTGGCCTCGGTTACCTCATCGTCACTCTTCTTACAAGCGCGTTCAAGCCTTTCCTGAATTTCATCACTGCTCAGCGTCGCCCAGTGTTCCTTTATGTCGTTGATGAGCTTGATGACCTCGTCGAGCTTGGAGAGCCGTGGCTCGGGCGGCATCGTGGACTCTTGTTCGACAGCTGCGCCGAGAGCAAAAGGTTGGGACTTAAGAAAGGAGTGCCATAACAAACCCGTAGGGGTTATGACCACGCCGTTGTTGCTTATGCGAAGTCGATTGATCATGTGAGAGTGATGGACACTGCTTTAGAGGACTGATGTCAGGGATGATGCGCCTGAATCAGCAGCACAAAACGGTAATGTCTCTCACGCGGAAATGCGGTTAGTGGAATCCATTGGGCACCGACGAGCGCTTCTTATCGCGCGCATTCTTGTGAGAGCTGAATATCTAAACGTTAAGACCTGGTACCACGTCATCGACGGTAGTACCTTGCGATGTCACCATCCATCGCCTTAGAGCATGCGTTAGTTATTAAACCTCAGGTTTAATGAGTATGTGTGCGGACTCCTTAGAGTATGTCCGCCGACACTGATCTGCCGAGCGAGTTACAGCATTTCAGCCCTTAAATTGAGGCGCGACTCTATAACTATTGGAAAGCACTGTCAAGAAAACATTTCAGTCAGTTTTCAGCCACTAGTGCCCTAATTTGGAGTGCGACGACCTGTCGTCGCTTTGGTCGCCGTGACCTGTCGCAGCCAGGTTTCGAAACGACCATTCTCACGCCAACGTGGCGTCAGGCTGCTTGTGTAAAACCTTGAGGATGCGGAGTTTCCATTCCAGGTTAAGAGGGTCCTATTCAGCCTGATCACGGCGAGCTTAATAATTCGTCAGAATCTCGGTGGGCTTGAAGCCCATCTGCTGGAGACGGTCTCGAGTTTGGCCCATCATTTCCAGTGAGCCGCAGATCAACGCGATTGGAGAACTCAAATCCGGCAGCACGTGATCGAGTAACGACTGCACGTAGCCAGTCGGTCCGGACCAATCGTGACCATCAGGTCTCGAGATGACTTGCCGCAATTCAACGCCTGCATCTTCCCAACTATCGGTTTCGTCGGTGTAGCAAAAGTCGAAAGGCGTGCGCGCTCCGTAAAGCACTACCAATTTGCCAAAATCATCTCTGCGCTTTATAACGTGACGCAACGCCGAACGCAGCGGCGCCACGCCCGTTCCCATCGCCACAAAGACGAGATCCTGGCCACGTTGCTGATCGAGATTGAACCCGTGCCCAGCCACGTTCAATAACTCGATTCGTTCGCCGGCTGACATTTCATAAATTCTCGTGCTGGCGCCGACTTTGTGCTTCACGAGCACTTCGAGTTCGGGATCATCCGGAGCACTCGCCAGCGCGAAATATGCCGGCTCTTCGCCCGGCACTTGCAGAACGGCTACCTGACCGGGAGTGAAGGCTATCCCATGCGCGTCTTCAGCACCTTCAGGCATCAAATCAAACGAACGAATCAAGCGCGCCTGATCACGAACGCTGGTGATAATTAGCGAATGCACAACGTCTCCGCAGCAAGTCTATGAATCAATAGCAGTGTAGCAAATTGCCGAGGACAATCCCGCGTCTGGTGATACAATTGCCAGCCGAACGATGTACTGCAGGTTCAGCCTGCAGCTCTCCCCAGTGACTCAAGCTACTGAGCCATCACGGCTCGCCAAGGGCCCTTATGCGAACTCGATCAACGGTTCTCCCGCGACTAATCGTCGGCGCCTTAATCTGCTTCTTCGCATTCGCCTCGTTCGCACAATCCGGGCGTCGTGGAGCAAAGTCTCCGGCAATTCCCGTCCCTACTCCCGAAGAGAAGAAAGCTGAGCCCAAGCCTTCAGAGAATCTCACCAAGATCCCAGTGCTGGTGGGCGCCAGTCGCAACGATGTCTTCACCGGGATTCCGTTTAGTATTTACGATAGTGTGCTCCATAGCTGTGCGCAGCGACTGCAGGAATCGAGTGCGGTGCGTGTCCAGCCTGATAGGAATGGATTCAGTCGCGCGGAAGCCGTGAACCGAGCTAAAGCAGCAAAGGAAGGTTACGTCGTTTATCTGAACTTGCGTGGAGACGATCTTTCAGGTGGGTACGCAACAAACCTCGACGCGATTTTTATCGAATACTCCGTTTTTGAACACACGACTGCAAAAATCCGGGCGAACGGAAATGCTTATCAGGGAGCATATCGCGCGGGCGGAGTAGTGTTGGGACCAAACTCGAGAGGCTCGAGCACTGCCGTTATCGAAAACCGGCTGCGCATAGCTGCCGAAGACGCGGCAGAAAGAATTCTTAAGGCGCTGCACCTCGCCTCGGCCTCCGACGTGCCTCAACCGTAATGTAGAACAGACTTCAGTCTGTTCAGACTTCACCATTACGCGACGCGCGAAGAGTGCGAAGCATGCCTGCCGCTCAAGGCTAGGCCACACAACCATCATTTCAAACTTCCTTGAGTGCAATCGACTTGAGTTGGTTCGGAGCTTGTAATCAAACACTCTGTTTGAGGCCGAGGAAGCTTGCTCAGACTGAAGTCTAAGCTACGGTGAACAGACTTTCAGTCTGTTCAGACGTCACCATTACGCAACGCGCGAAGAGTGCGAAGCAATACCTGCCGGTCAAGGCCGGGCCATACAACCATCATTTCAAAATTTTCTTGAGTGGAATCGACTTGAGTTGGTTCGGAGCTTGTTAGCTACGACTAAGTTTGTGGCGGAGGAAGCTTGCTCAGACTGAAGTCTAAGCTACGTCGCAGTATAATTATCACCATGCCACTGAGCGCCGAGGCCACATCACTTGCAGCCGTACTCGATGAGATGACCGGTGAAGGCGCACCGGAAGTTACCGAGCACTTGTCCAATGACTCGCTGCGATGTTACGCATGCGGCCATCGCTGTCTAATACATGAAGGCAAGCGTGGAATCTGTAAGGTTCGCTTCAATGAAGGCGGACATCTTCGAGTGCCGATGAACTATGTTGCCGCGCTCGCATGTGACCCAACTGAAAAAAAGCCGTTCTTTCACGTGCTGCCCGGCTCGGATACGTTGACGTTCGGCATGCTCGGCTGCGACTTACATTGCGCTTACTGTCAAAACTGGTTGACCTCTCAGGCATTGCGTGACGATGCGGCGGTCTCGATGCCAAACCGAGTCACCGCTGACCGTCTCATCTCGACGGCGAAAGCGTATGGCGCGGCGATGGTCGGCAGCAGCTACAACGAACCACTAATCACCGCTGAATGGGCCATCGAAGTTTTTCGCAAAGCTCGACCTGAAGGATTTCGGACCGCATTCATTTCAAACGGGAATGCGACGCCTCAAGTCCTTGATTACCTGAGACCATGGACCGACTGCTACAAGATCGATCTGAAGTCGATGAACGATCGCAACTATCGCCAGCTGGGTGGAGTTGTGGACAACATCACTGAGACAGTTCGAATGGTTTACGAGCGAGGATTCTGGGAAGAGATCGTCACGCTGATAATTCCCGGGTTCAATGATTCCGAAGATGAGCTGAAGAGGGCAGCTGATTTCATCGCTTCAGTTTCGCCAGACATCCCTTGGCACGTAACTGCATTTCACCAGGACTACCGCATGACCGAGAACGCAAATACGACGGCCGAACAATTGATTAAGGCATGTGAAATCGGCAAGGAGGCTGGCCTTCGTTATATTTACGCCGGCAACCTGCCCGGCCGTGTCGGACCTTGGGAGAATACTTATTGCCCGTCGTGCGAAGAACTACTAGTTGAGCGTTTCGGATATCTAATCAAACAGGTAAAAGTCACACGAGGTGGCACCTGTCCAAAGTGCCAAACAACGATCCCGGGCATTTGGGTGTAACGAAAAATTTAGCCGCGGATGAACGCGGATAAAGCGGATCTGAAAAAACGAAAGGGAAGATCTTAGAAACGCTTTCTTTCGATTTTGAGATCCATCCATCCGCGTTTATCCGCGGCTAATGTTTTCTTAACGAGCCGGTTACTTTGAAGTAGCAGGCTTCGTCGCAGCAGCGGCCGCTGCTTCAACCGGCGTGCCTTGATGGTAAAGGGCCTGCCATTTGCCGTCGCGATTAACCCAGATCGTGCTGTGTCGCTCTTTACTCACCTTAGCGCCGGGCGTGGTCACCGTGTACGTCACCAACATCGCGTCGGCATCAAACTTCGCGCTCTTCCAATCACCCAATTCAGCCTTGGACAAATCGACCGAGCTGACGCCTTTTACACTGCTTGACTTGTCGTAGACACCGTCAGGCTCGACCTCCAACGCGTCCGCAGCCAGGAACAAAGCAAACTGATCGTAGTTGCGACTCTTAATAGCATCCCAAACGAGTTTTTCGTTCGCGATGGGATCTGGTCCCGTAGCTACTGACGTCGATCCAGTACTGCTCTTCGCAGCGGGAGAACCAGCCGGCGGTGGCGGAGCATTCGCCGCAGGCTTCGAAGCAAACGTCTCCTGGTAATAGGCAGCCACCCATTTTCCGTCGCGATTCACCCAGGCAGCTCCAGCTCGATATGGGCCTGGAGGTACTGCTGTACCCTTGAAGGTTGCTTTGAGTGTCAGGCTATAAGTAAGAATGTATGCGTCTTTATCGATGGTTAACATCTTCCAATCCGCAAAGGTCGCATCTGTAACGTTCAGATCTTTGAGATAGGCCACGATGCCCTCTTTGTCATAGATCCCGTCCCCTCCGATTTCGACATAGTCAGTTGCGAGCATGCTTGCGAAACCATCAAGGTCCTTCTTTTTGATTGCGTCCCAAGTGGCTTTCTCTTTTGCCGTGGCATCAGCCTCGGATATGGTGGCAGTCGCCTTCGCCGTGGAGCTATTCGCATTAGCCGCCGCCGGAGCATTTGTAGCTGGCGGCTCGGTGCTGCAGCCTGTGGCAACAATCATCAGGAACGTCGCCAGGGCTAGATACTTTTTCATGAGCTGGGCCCCCCTCTTCAGAACTTTTTAAAGCGGTGTGTGCTGCTTCTATGCCAAAATCAGGTTCGAGTCAAGACCAGCTTGAAAAACCTCGCTTTTCTGGCCTGAAAAGTAGAGATCCTGAACATCGGCGAATAGAGTTACCGAACCAATGCGATGGTCCCGCGCAAGCTGACTGGCCGACAGCCGAATGGGCTCGTCAAAACCATTGACTTGCAGGCCATTTCGCATTATTTTCTGAGCCGTTTCGGGCAGGTTCACACCGGAGTAAATAACAGCCAGTCTAAAGTAAGACGCCCAGCCGTAGTGCGGGCGAGTTCCGATTTTCTTCGAAAGGAGAAACCCCAATGAGTCACAAATCAATTTCTTCACAAATTAGAATCGCAAGGACTTTTTGTGTCGTTTCCGGCTTGATACTTCTCTGTTCCATCGGCGTCACCGCGCAGAAAAAAGGCGACGATGAAGCACCGGTGTTCCGAGAGTACCGTGGAGTTCAAATAGGAATGACTTCGGACGAAGCGCGCAAGAAGCTTGGCAGTCCCAAGGACAAAGGTGATGACCAGGACCTTTACACCTTCAATGATCTTGAAATGGCGGTAGTCGGCTATGACAAAACCCACAAGGTCTCGGTGCTGTCGATTGACTTCATGACGGGAGCCACAGGAATTCCAGCCGCTAAGACTGTCATCGGCTCCGACATCGAGGCCAAGACAGACGGGTCGATGTACAAGATGATTCGTTACGCGAAGGCAGGCTTTTGGGTTTCCTATAGCCGCACCGCGGGCGACTCTCCCATGGTCTCGATCACAATTCAAAAGATTGAGTAAGACGCGGTAGACCGGGAATCAAATCGTCACCGGCGGCGAACCGCGGGGTGGTCTCTCTACATTCGCAATATCAGTCAGCACAACCCGCCAGAGCTTCTTCTGGATCGTTATTCCTACTTGATTAGGCTCGCATTGATTACCTCACTGCGAGCCTATGCTTTTTGAGTAGCTTAGGTGCGGTACTCGCCAATCCGCAATCCGCATTTCGCAATTTTCCGGTTCCTCTGGTACGGTGAGTCAACGAATGACTCAACCTATCGACAGCACGGATGTCTGCTCGTTCAGCAGGCAAATCAAGGAACGAGCACTGCTCGCGGGATTCGATAAGGTGGGAATCGTGCGCGCTGAGACGTTGAGCGTCGAGCGTGATCGGCTAACAGAGTGGCTGTCGCGAGGCTACCAGGGCGAAATGAAATGGCTCGAACGTGAACCTGAGAAGCGCGTTGATCCTCGCAAGTTATTCCCGCCCGCCCGATCCGTGATCGTCGTCGCGCATAACTATTACACGCCTCATCAGCACGGTGCCGACTCGCGTAAAGGCAAAGTGTCGCGCTATGCCTGGGGAGATGATTACCATGAAATTCTGGGAGCGAAACTGTGCGCGCTTTTGAATTGGATTCAAGATAAGGTTCCTGACGCCGAAGGCAAAGTCTGCGTTGATATTCAGCCGATGATGGACAAAGCCTGGGCCGTTCGAGCCGGACTCGGCTGGTTGGGCAAACATTCCAACTTGATCACTCCCGAGCATGGTTCCTGGGTGTTTATCGGTGAGCTCCTTCTTAATCTTGAGTTGGAATATGACGTCGACCGAGTCGAAGATCACTGCGGCACCTGCACCTTGTGTATTGAAGCGTGTCCGACTGCGGCTATCTCGGAACCGTATGTCGTGGATTCAACGCGATGCATCTCATATGCGACTATTGAACTTCGAAATCCAGATCTGCCGGAGTTGATACAGCAGAACCTGCAGGGTTGGTTTTATGGCTGCGATATCTGTCAGGACGTCTGTCCGTGGAATCGTTTTGAACAGCCAACCAGTGAAGTCGGCTTTCAGCCTCGAGCCGGAAACGTGGCGGCTGATTTGAACGAGATACTAGAATTGACGCCGGAGAGTTATGCAGAGCGCTTTCGAAAGAGCGCTATGAAGCGAGCAAAGCTTGCCGGGCTACAACGTAACGCGAGGGCGTTGATGATGACTGAGCGTGCCGGCAAAAGTTGATGAATTAATTCCCGCAGCCTGCGAGCAGGCGACAGCATAAAGCCCGGGGAGCGAAGCGGAACCCCAGGTATAGCAACCGGCAAGGGCGGAGCCTGCGGAGCGAGAGATGATTTTCCGCCAAAGTTCTGCCGCCCGCTTCGCTGGCTGAAATCTCTTCTGGCCATTCCCCGGGGTTCCGCTTTGCTTCACCCCAGGCTTTATGCTGTCGCGTGCTTCGCAGGCTAATCGAACTAAGACGCAAACTCGAACAAGAACTGAGGAAGTCGATGAAACATCTCTTACTGCTGCTAATGGCTTTTGTTGTTGTTGCTTCTTCAACCAGCATTGCTCATGCACAAGATCCAAAAACTCCCGCGGATCTGCAACGTTTTGCCAAAGACTATTACAACTGGCGCGATCAGAATTATCCGGTCGCCTCGAGCGATGCCGGCTTGCATACCTGGGACAATAAACTGACCGATTACTCGCTATCAGGTTTGTTGGCGCGTCGATTACACGCGAAGGAGATCCTTGGAAAAGTTCGCGAGATGCAGACGTCGAGCTGGAGCAAGGACGATCGGATCGATTGGTTGCTGTTTCGCTCGCAGCTCGAGAACGTTGTCTTCTTCGACCGCGTCATGGACTTCGAGGGAACTGATCCACAAGTCTACGTGAACGAATGTAGTAACGGCATCTTTTCTCTGCTTAAGAAGGAATACGACACGCCTCGCAACCGCGCGCTCTCAGCTACGGCTCGGCTCAAACAAATGCCTTTTGTGATTGAGCAAGGCAAACACAATCTGAACATCAACAAACCGGTGCGACTTTACGCGCAGTTGGCGATCGACTCCGCGCGTTCCATCGATAGTCTGTTCAATGACAGCCTGATGACGCTGACGCGGGACATGTCTGCCGGCGAGAAAAGTGAATTAGTCAAAGCTAAAGACGCCGCGATCGTTTCGATACATGGCTTCGCCGATTGGCTTGAGAGGAGACTGCCGGGCATGGTGCCCTTCAAGCCCATGGGCGAAGAGAACTACAACTTTCTGCTGAAAAATATCTATTACCTTCCCCTTGATGCCAAGCAGTTGGAGATGTTGGGACAGGCAGAGCTTGGTCGCTACCGTGGGCTCGAATCGATGCTGCCGGATCCTTCGCTCGCCGATCCGAATCCAGCTCGGAGCGCGAACATTCCTAAAGATCAGGCCGCGTTCCTGGCGGCTTACGAGAGTCGTCAGGCAGAAATGATCAGTTATTTGAAAGAGAAACAACTCGTCACGCTGCCGTCATATCTAGGCAAGTTCGAGATCCGGCAATTGCCGGAGGCGTTCAAGCCAACCAGTCCCGGCGGATTCATGAACGCGCCCGGAATCTATGACAAAGATTCCAGCGGTTTCTATTTCATTCCAACCTACAACCCTGCGAGCAAGAATTTTTATATACGAGCTGCTATCGAAGATCCTCGACCGATTCTCGGCCACGAAGGAATTCCCGGTCACTTTCTGCAGCTATCTATCGCAAAGCATTTGACGAATGAAATTCGCCGGCAGCATTCCGACAACATCCTCATCGAAGGCTGGGCGCTTTATGGCGAAGAGATGTTGTTGCGGACTGGTTTGTACCCGGTGAATTCCGCTTCGCAGGGACAGGTGCTGCGGCTCTCGCGGTATCGAGCTGCTCGCATCGGCGTCGATGTAAATCTTCACACCGGAAAGTGGACGTTTGAAGAAGCGGTCAAGTACTTCATGGAAGCTGGCGGTTTGGATCGCGAAGCTGCTGAAGGCGAAGCCGCGGGCGCTGCAGCCACACCCACGCAAAAGATTACCTACATGACCGGCAAGTGGCAGATCATGCGCTTGCTCGGGAAGTATCGAGACAAGCAAGGCGCCAACTTTCGCATTGGCCAGTTCCATGACGAGTTAATAAAGAATGGCAGTCTGCCGCTTTCGATCATCGAGTGGATCATGCTGGACGACTCTACGTCTTTAGATCAGGCGCTACGCTGAGTCGTCGATTCCTGCGCCAAGTCCAGGGTAATAGACCTTTGCGTCCTGCGAAGGCGGCTTTTACAAAACTATTACACTAGAAGTACGAGATCGCACATAGGATCGAGCTGTGGTCTCATCCCAGATCCTGGATCTCAAATCTGAGATTTCGGGATCGATCAGGTCGATAAGAATCAGGATTCATAACGGATATTCATAAATGGAAACAGAACATCTCAGGGAAGCTCCCAGTCGCCACGCAAGTCGAAGCGAAGAGCTTGGTCGCCGCGTTAAGTTCGTACGAGACGATACCTTTTATATCGAAGTCCGCCGGCGTGTAGACGAGTTTTGCAAAAGCACGGGGAGGCGGCCTCGCGATTGTCCCCGAATGTATCTGAAGTCGGCGATACTACTTACTGTATTGGCCGGTTCCTGGGCGTTGCTCGTGTTTTTTGCCAATGCCTGGTGGCAAGCATTGCTGCTGGCAGTGCTGGTCGGTTTCTCAATTGCGACTATCGGCTTCAACATTCAGCACGACGGTTCACACCAGGCGTATTCTGACCATGCCTGGATAAATAAGCTTGCTTCAATGACCATGGATCTGATTGGAGCCAGTTCCTATCTGTGGCATTGGAAGCACCCGGTTTTCCATCACACCTACGCCAACATCAACGGTCACGACACCGACATAGATTATGGGATGGTAGGCCGCCTGACACCTCATCAACCGCGACGCTGGATGCATCGCTGGCAACACTTTTATCTCTGGCCCTTGTACGGGATCGTAATGATCAAGTGGAAGTTCTTCGATGACTTCAAGGAAGTGATTCGCGGCCGCATTGCTGCGAATCATCGGATTCCACGGCCAAAGGGTTGGGACCTGGTTACCTTCTTCGTTGGGAAAGCCGTGTTCGTGAGCTGGATAATCATCATTCCGTCTTTCTTCCATTCAGTCTGGGTCGTGCTTCTGTTCTATGTTTTGATCGAGGCAGTTTTGGGAATCACGATGAGTATCGTGTTCCTGCTGGCTCACATGGTTGAGGAAGCGGACTTTCCGCTGCCGCTCGCGGAAACCGGCCGCATCGAAAAGCCCTGGGCCATCCATCAGGTGGAGACTGCGGTTGATTATTCTCGGAATAGTCGAGTAGCCGCGTGGCTGCTCGGCGGATTGAACTTTCAGATCGAACACCACCTCTTCCCTCGTTATTGCCATGTCAACTATCCGGCTATCTCGAAAATCGTCGAAGGGACGTGTCGAGAATTCGGAGTGAAGTACGGCGAATTCAAAACGGTGAGAGCAGGAGTAGCATCCCACTTTCGATTCCTGCGCGAGCTTGGCCGCCCACCTGAGTCCATTGCAGCCGAGTGATATTAACGAGCTGACTATCCACAGATTACGCAGATTACACAGATGTAAAAGCAAATGCCTCGGAAGTATGATTTCAACTTCGTTGCGTTGCTGGGATTCTTATCAATGTTGCTGGGATTCCTATCAATTCAGTGGTATCCCTGGCGTCGACTTCCCGTATACCTCTCTATTCTCATGAAACAAAAACATCTGTGAAATCTGCGTAATCTGTGGATGAATCGGGAGCAGGAGTGGCATCCCACTTCGATTCCTGCGCGAACTTGGCCGCCCACCTATCCACAGATTACGCAGATTACGCAGATGTAAAAGCAAATGCCTCGGAAGTATGATTTCAACTTCGTTGCGTTGCTGGGATTCTTATCAGTGTTGCTGGATTCTTATCAATGTTACTGGGATTCCTATCAATTCAGTGGTATCCCTGGCGTCGACTTCCCGTATACCTCTCTATTCTCGTGAACCAAAAACATCTGTGAAATCTGCGTAATCTGTGGATGAATCGGTTTTCCGCGCTCTTCACTCTCCGTATATAATGCTGCGCGACTTTCCCCTTCAGTACCAGAGCTGGACAAATCCTTTTCCGGAGGTTCGAGTGTGAGCAGCAAAACTAGATCAGCGCTGAACTTTCTTCTCATTACAACCGCGACCGTTATTGCAATCCTATCGCTGGCGATGGGCGCAGCTGCCCAGCAGATGGGTGATCATCATCACCTCATGCCTGGCGCAGAAACCTCCGTTCCTAACGAGAACGAAGGGCAAGACTGGGCGGTAACCGCTTTGAAAAAATCGCCTCGTCATCAGGAGTGGGTGAAAGTTAAGGCTGGGGATCGGGTCGTCGAGAGCTTCGTCGTTTATCCTGAAGTCAAAAGCAAAGCCACCGCAGTCATCGTCATTCACGAGATCTTCGGCATGAGTCCATGGGTACAAAGCCTGACGGATCAATTAGCCGAAGCCGGTTACATCGCTATCGCGCCTGACTTGCTTTCAGGCATGGGACCAAACGGCGGCGGCACCAGCGATGTAGCGACCGGCGGCAACAACGCCGTCGGCCAAAAAATTCGCGATCTATCTCCCGATCAAATCGCTGCCGACCTGAATGCTGTGGCTGACTATGTTTCGAAACTTCCAGCCTCGAACGGGAAAGTGGTGGTCGGTGGATTCTGCTGGGGCGGTGGAACTACATTCCGCTTTGCGACCAATCGGCCCTCGATCAAAGCCGCATTCGTCTTTTATGGTCCAACGCCGACCACCGGAGCGCAGGGCAGCCAAACGATCGACAAAGCTGCACTCGCAAAGATCGGCGCGCCGGTCTATGGCTTCTATGCCGGAAACGATGCGCGCATCAACGCCAATTTACCTGCGACCGTGGATGCCATGAAGGAGGCAGGGAAGACTTTCGATCCAGTCACGTACGAGGGCGCCGGTCACGGGTTCATGCGGGCCGGCGATGCGCCCGAACCTAAAGCTCCCGAGGTTACCGGAAACAAGGAAGCTGATGATAAAGCAGCGGAGGCTTACCAAAAATCTGTTACTGCTTACAAAGCAAACAAGAAAGCTCGCGACGAAGCCTGGACGCGTTGGAAAGGAATTCTGAAAAAGATCTAAGCTTGGGATACCTGGCCTTAAAAGGAGCCGCGAGATGCCAACCGAAACATTGAGAGTTGTTGCCAGGATTACTGCGCTTCCTGACAAAGTTGAGGAAGTTCGATCCCTCTTGAGCGCGCTAATCGAACACACCCGCAACGAGCCAGGTTGTGTTCTTTACGAACTGCTGCAAAACAACTCTGACCCGGCTGATTTCACTTTTGTGGAGGAGTGGCAGAGCCATGATGATCTCGATACGCATCTCAGCTCAGCTCACGTTCAAAAGGCGATAGCTGCAACCGAGGGCCTGCTCGCTCAGCCGCCGGACATCCGCCGCTACACTTTGCTTTTCTAATTGGCAGTTATGCCCAAGAAGAAATCAATTCCCCTGACGTTCGACGACGCGCGTCAAATCGCCCTCACTTTGCCCGGCGTCGAAGAATCAACTTCGTATGGCACACCCGCATTCAAGGTGAGAGGCAAGTTGATCCTGCGATTTCATCAGGACGGTGAGTCACTCGTCGTGCCCGTCGAGTTTGCCGACCGCGAAGTACTAATGACAGAGCAGCCGGACGCTTTCTACATCACCGATCATTATTTGAATTATCCGTTGATGCTGGTACGACTCTCGGCGGTGCGTGCCGATCAACTGCCGGATTTATTGAGACAGGCGTGGCGCCGTTTGGCGCCGCCTTCACTCGTGGCGGCGAGTCATGGCTTAATGTAGCGCAAACTGATCAGCTTCTTTAATTTCATATGGTCATTCTCGAAACTGAACGCCTGATAATGAGAATGTTTCGCGAGTCGGACGCCGCCGCCTACGCTGAGATCTGCGCCGATCCTGAAGTGATGAAGTACTTGGCAGACGGCAAGCCAATGAATGCTTTTGAAGCCTGGCGCTCAATGGCATTTCACGTCGGTCACTGGGAGCTACTCGGCTATGGCCACTTTGCGACTGAAGAAAAATCCTCGGGCCGCCTGATAGGACGAATCGGATTCTTAAATCCCGCCGGCTGGCCTGACTTCGAAATAGGATGGACGATCGCGCGCGAGTTCTGGGGACGCGGGTATGCGACTGAAGCAGCCAGACGTGCCTTAAAGTACGCGTTCGAAGATCTCGATCGCGATCACGTCATCAGTCTTATCGACCCGGAGAACAAAGCATCGATCCGAGTCGCCGAACGTCTGGGCGAGAAAGTCGAAGGAACCACGGAGCTCTTCGGCAAACACATACTGATCTATGGGTTGGATCGAGCTGACTGGCTAAAACAGGACCCCGCAGCTCAGCCCGCAAAATAAGTCGCGGCGCCTCAACTGGAGATTTAGATGAAAATCAAGCGCTTCGTTCAACTGCTGATGCTGTTTGTGTTTCTGACCGCGCCCTACGGCGTGGCGCAATCCCAATGCACACCCGGTATCAGCTTCTGGAAACTACTTGATTCGGTTCGCGTCGGCTATGGTGATGGGCGACTGTCCATCGATAAGTTGTACGCGGTCTGCCTGCCAATGCCGCTGAAGCGAAACGGCTCGAGCTATCCATACGAGCCCGAAGGCGGAGGCAAACTTTCGACGATTGTTAAGACGGCCGACGGAAAAGCACTCAACACTTATGTCTGGTACGCCTCGAGTATCGGTGGGCTTTGGGAGATGGGCAATTACAAAGTCGTCGGAGGCTTCGAAGCCGTCAAGCCGCTCGGGCCGGGCAGTTATCAGCTCGAGTTCGCGATTGACGACAAACCGTTTTATGTTTTTACTTTCTCGGTTTCGCAAATGAAGAACGATGATCCGTACCAGGCGGAGGGCCAGCGGTATTTTATCGAAGGAGCGTGGAACGAATACGGCAACATCTTCTATCAGCGAAATGATCCGGCTTCGACGCTGCGCTTTACTACCTGGCTACAAGACAAGGCTGGTCATGTCAGGAAAGACAGCGTGCCTTCTGAGATCAAGCTGATTCGCTTGAAAGATAACAAGGTCATCGGAGCTGCAACCGATGACTTGCGACTCGAGCCACGCTGGCGGCAGGCGGATTTTTTCTTTGCCCCGCCAGATGGCGACAAGAACGCGTATCTAAAGGCCGCGGATCTGCTCGGTGAAGATGGCCGCTATACAGTGCGCCTTTCAGTTGATGGCGCCGGGTATGGCGATTATCCGTTCATAGTTAAGGGCGGACAGATACAACTGCAGGGCAAGCAGATTCGTGAAAAAACGGATCCAATGTATTTCATCGTGGACTACTTGTCTGGCGGCCGCTATACCTCATGGTGGCTTAAGCGCGAGCTGAAATGAAAGACTTACATCATCATCCTTGAGGCCGATTAGGCTCTTCCACTATTATTCAGTCATGTCATTAACATTGGATCAAATCACCGAAGCAGCGTTGAAATTACCTGCGTCTGCCAAGGCCTCGCTGGCAGACAAGTTGGTCGAGAGTCTCGAACTTGAGGAACCTGATGAGATTCAACGGCTTTGGTCGAAAGAAGCGATCCGGCGTCGCGATGACATTCGCTCAGGCCGAGTCTCGGCTGTGCCCGGTCAGGAAGTGCTAGACGAGGTTCGACGCCTTGTAGGTCGATGACTTTTGACTTTCATCCTGACGCTCAGCTTGAATACCGCGCGGCCACGGTTTTCTATGAAAGCCGCCGAGCAGGTTTAGGCCATGCGTTTACAATTGAAGTAGAAGCTGCCATTGAGCGCATCCTTCAAGCACCTGAGAGATGGCGGATGATCGAGCAGGATGTGCGACGGTGTCTTACCCATACCTTTCCTTACGGTCTCCTTTATACTATTGAGCATAATTCGATTCTAATAGTTGCAGTAATGCACTTACGACGGAAGCCGGGTTATTGGCACGGTCGAGTTAAGTGAGACTGGCATCTTTTCCAACAGAGCTTGCTGGAAACCGTAGTTTTATCTAAGTAGCGAAAACTATCCTCGCGCCGCTCACGTAACACCATCGGGATGTCCGAAATCGAAACTTACAATCTCTCCAAAACTTTCGGGCGGTTACAAGCCGTTCAGAATCTCAATCTGCAAGTTCCCAAAGGCAGCATATTCGGATTCCTCGGGCCGAACGGTTCGGGAAAATCAACGACCGTCAAGATGCTTACGGGCCTGCTGAAGCCGAGCGGCGGAGATGCAGTGATCGGCGGCACTTCCATCCTGACTTCGCCGGTTGAAGTGAAAAAGAAGATTGGCGTGTTGCCGGAGGACCTGGCGCTGTTCGAGGCGCTCACGATTTGGGAGCACCTGCTGCTGAGCGGACCAGTTTACGGATTGAGCAAAGATGAAATCAGCGAGCGTGGCGAGCAGCTTCTTGTCTATCTCGATCTCTGGTCGAATCGCAACACCTACGTCGATGAAGCTTCGACGGGAATGCGCAAGAAATGTGCGCTCGCGATGGCCTTGCTTCACAATCCTCAAGTGCTTTTCCTGGACGAACCCTTCGAAGGTATCGATCCAGTGGCTTCGCGCAACATCAAAAACCTCCTGGTAAAGATAGCGCACAAAGGCGTCACGATTTTTCTTACCTCACATATCCTCGAGGTCGTTGAACGTCTGGTGGATAACTTCGCGATCATCGTCTCGGGTGAGATTGTCTGCAGTCAGACCATGGCTGAGACGATCGACGCCGGCGAAACCCTCGAGGAACTATTCTTCCGGCATGTTGTGCGACCTCACGCCGAGGAACTCGAATGGATCGGATAAGCAACGTTGTTCGATGGCAGTGGCGGGCGTATTGGCGGCGGTTCGCGCGCGGCGGCAAACTCTCAACCGGCAATCAGGGATTTGTCTTGATAATCGCCGGGCTGATCTCATTCAAGTATGTAATGAAGTTGCGCGTGGCCGCGGTAGAGCTGGCGCAGGGTCGCGCGCTGATCCTTGAAGCGTTGCTTGCGGGAATCTTCGCCGCTTGGGTGGTCGCGTTTCTTACTCGCGATCTCAACGACGATTGCTGGCGTAGAGCGCGTTCTTTACCCCTATCACTCAAAGAGTTGTTCGCAGTTCGATTAGCCTCGCTGTTGATGCCGCCTTATGCGTGGATCGTTCTGGCGGGCTCATTAGCGATCGCGTATCCGCTGTGGACTGCGCCAAGACCGCTGCTCGGCATGTTAGCTGCACTCATATTCATAATCTTCGCCGTCGCGATGGGAGTATCAGCTTCTCAGCTTCTGAGCGTAGCCAAGTGGCGAAGAATATTGGCCCTCAGCAGTGTCATTCTTGTGGTCATCGTTTCGGTCTATGTGATCCAGTCGCCGTGGCCGCCTCGCTTCATGACAGTCTCATCGTTGCCGCCGATGGCTTTGGTAGCGCGCGCGGCGAGCGCCGGCAACGCCTGGACAACTGCTATGAGCCTCGGAAGTCTTGTTGTGCTCATGGCGTTGGGGCTCGGAGCGGCAGTGTTCTCATTTCGCCTGACGTTGAACGACGAGTCAGGGAATTCAGCAAGGCGCCTGGCTTGGAGCTTCAACTTTCCGGGACAGCTCAGCGGACTGGTAGCAAAGGATCTGCGATACTTTCGCCGCTTACTGGATGTGTATTTCGGACTGTTGGCGGTTGTGGTCGCCAGCATCTACCTCGTCACCGCCGACGTGGCTTCGACCGAGGTTTCTATCATCTTCCTGACCATGATCTTTCTGCCCAACTGCCCGCTTGCTTTCAATTATTTCGGTCTCGAAAGCGCTTCCGGGTTGGATCGCTACAAGCTGCTTCCGTTGGCTGGCAAAGCGATTGTCTTAAGTAAGAATGTCGCGTTTGCTGCGTTTTGTGGTATTCAGATTAGCCCGGTGTTGTTACTCGTAGTTTGGCGATTGGGAATTACAGCGGGACTGATTGGATTGATGACATCAGCATCCCTGGCGTGTGCGTACCTGGCTTGGGGAAACTGGATGTCACTCAGCCATCCCGTGAGGATGCACTTCTTTCGCTTCTCATCGTCGAGTGCTTCGATTTTCGACGCAATGGCTGGGATTATGTTTGCGAGCTCGCCGGCAATTCTAATCATCTATTTCCTGAATAACTCAAGGTCATTGGTGGCGCTGGTTCCGTTAGCATTCGGAGTTATGTACATCGCCTCAGTGTTGCTAGCCGCGCGAAGGTTTCCCGTCAAAGTTGAAAAGATCGAACGCGCACTCGCTTAATGTACTGCAGGCTGCCAGCCTGCAGCGTTGCCTCAGAAAAAACGTTATTGATTCTCAGGATTCAACGCTCCTGGCTGACAGCCTGTCGTAAGACCACGAAGAGCGAGCCTGAGAAGGTCACAATCGATCTCCAAAACTTGAGCTAATTTTCGGTGGCCGTTATGCTGTTCCCTAGCCACCCATGAACTTTACCGAATTCCCCCCTTCGCCTCCTCTCTCGAAATATCTCGAGGTAATTTGGTGTGTTTCAGACGAAATCGGGGCTGCTCCCGCTCAAGCAGAACGAGTCATTCCTGACGGATGCATCGAGTGGATCTTTCACCTCGGCACTCCTTTTCAACGACAATTGAATGGCGTTTTTGAATCGCAGTGTCGCAGTTTTGTGGTTGGTGAATTAACGCAGTTCATTCTCGTCCAACCTGCAGGACCAACATTGACAATGGGCGTCCGCTTTCGTCCGGGCGGCGCTTATCGATTCTTCCCAACGCCTCTTAACCTGCTCACCGATGAAACGGTCAGCACCGAAGATGTCTGGGGAATCGAAGGCAAGTATCTCGAGGCTGCGGTCCTTAGCGAGCCAACGCAGATCGAACGACAGAGAATGGTTGAAGGTTTTCTGCTGGCCAGGTTATATCGCACCTCGGAACGGACCAGGTTTGAAGCGGCGGTACGCGAGATTGTTGGTAGCCGGGGTCGAAGCCGGGTTGACCACCTTGCAGACCGAATCGGGCTGAGCTCTCGCCAACTCGAAAGGGAGTTTCGAACCAGCGCCGGCATTTCACCAAAAGCTCTCGCTCGAATTATCCGCTTTCAAAACCTCATGAAGATGGTCGGTGAAAGTCAGCTACGAGATTGGGCGGGCCTTGCTCTCGATGGCGGGTATGCTGATCAGCCTCACATGGTGCGGGAGTTTCGAGAATTCTGCGGCCAAAGCCCGACGGAGCAGCAGGCACTCTCACTGGGCAAGCTCGCGGATCACTTCGTCTCGCCCCGACGTTTGGCGGCTTTGCTGGGAACAAGTTGAGACCGTGGCACGGGCGTCCCGCCCGTGGACGTTCGAGGGACACTTGCGAGAACACGGGCGGGACGCCCGTGCCACTCAACATGTCGTCCCACCCGTGGACGTTCGAGGGACACTTGCGAAAACACGGGCGGGACGCCCGTGCCACTCAACATGTCGTCCCACGGTGGACGCTCAGGACACTTGCGAAAACACGGGCGGGACGCCCGTGCCACTCAGCATGTCGCATTTGTTCAAGACAGCACCTCTGAATCGCCATTAAGCTGTGTCCCGGAGGAAAACACGCTTATGAGAACCATTCTGATTGTAATTGGAATTCTGTGTCTGACTTTCATCGGACTAAATCAACGCAGCAGTGCTGAGACCCAGCTTTCGGATCTGTCCTGGATAGCCGGACATTGGAGCGGAGTTCAGGACGGCGTGGAGATGGAAGAGTCGTGGCTCGAGCCGAAGGGCAACACGATGCTTGGCCTGCACCGGGACGTCAAAGCTGGTCGCACCATTTCATTTGAGTTTCTGCGCATTTCAGCGAACGCGGATGGAATCACCTACTGGGCCAGTCCAGGTGGCAAGCCCCCGACTCCCTTCAAGCTAAAAGAAGTCACCGGCAAGAAAGTCGTGTTTGAAAATGCGGAGCACGATTTCCCGCAGCGCATTATCTACTGGTTGGAAGGCAACGATTCACTGCACGCTAAGATTGAAGGAAATCTCAAAGGTCAACCTGCCTCGGAAGAATGGAGCTGGCGCCGCGCCGGAAAGTAAGAGGCGGCGCCAGTAAGAAAGCAAAAAACCATTTGCCATATATCATTTTCCAGTTTTCATTTGTCATTCGGACCGGACGGGCCGGGTCATCAACAACAGCTCCGGTACCGCAGCTGGTAATGACTCGTCTCACGTGGCAACCTCACCCCAAGTCACCTTGTACGAACGCGGATGGTACCGAGTCAGCTCACGTTCAGGCGATGACAAATGAAAAATGGAAAATGATATATGGCAAATGGCGTTTCTCAACGCGACCGCCACTCACGATCCCGGGTGAAAAATCCACCAGACGATGAACGCCGATACTGCGAGCGAGCCAAGCAGAAGTGTCATTAGTCCGAGAACTATTACTCCCACAAACAGCCAATCACTCGAGGTTGCCTCTTTCGCCTCGGCCGCCGACACCGTAGCACGTTCGCGTAACAAATTTAGGTTACGCATGTTTGGCTTCCACCACGCCGCAAAGAGGTCGCCCAGCCACGGCACCATGTTGCCCAGGAAATAAATGACGATGTTCAGCGCCATCCGTAACAGAGTAATTTTGGGTACGCGATAACGGACTGCGGAGATCAGTACGTACAAAGCTACCAACGAAGTCGCGATATCACCGATTCCGGGAATCAGATCAATGATCGCATTCATGCCGAACCGCCAGCCCAGAACCGGCAGCGCGAACTGGTTATCCATGATCTGCGCAAAGACTTCCAGCTCACGTTCTATCTGCACTTGATTGGGCCTGACAATCCGTGCACTGCTTCCCGACCTAAGCATTAGATCGTTGGGTTGATCTTGGCTGGCGGTTTGCATATTTACGGGCGGTGTTCTTAGTGCTTTGTTCTTTGTACTTTGTGCTTACCGCTTGTTTTAGTTACCTGACTCCAAGATGATAAGACAACTATCCAAAGCTTCAACCACAAAGAACTAAGAACAAAGTACTAAGAACAAATCTTTACCTAATTCTAGTCATCTGTTGCCAGAAAAACTTTCCGAGTCGTCCAAACAAAGTGAACGCAGTCTTCTCGCCACTACGCTGCGCTTCAGGCTTGCCTGGCAATCCCAGTGAATCGGCGAGCTGACGATCCGGTGGAGCAATGTCTTCATCTCCGCGCCGGCTTGATAGCCAGCGATTGAATGTACGCGCCACCAATCGCCTTTGTTCGACTGGCGCTTCAGCCACAAACGCGGCGAGCAAGTCATCCATCTCGGCAATCTCGAGCTTGTTTGCCTCGTAATACTTCTGCACTGCCGCATAAAACCTTTTGTCGCCTAACTGCTTTTGCAGCTCGACAAACATCAGGGCGCCTTTCGTCATCACGATGGCCGCGTATTGAAAAGAATTGCGATAGTCTCGCGCCGGCCGATCGGCGGGCAGGTCTTCACCGCCGAAAGTGCGGTAGAGTCTGTAGACACCGCGTAATTGGTCCTGCAACACCGTCGCAGCTCGCTCTTCACCGTAAACCTCGCGGTAATAAAGCAAGGCTGACCAACCGGCCATGGCCTCGTCCAGCACCGGCTGGCGCGCGGGGTCGTTTCCAACTACAGCGCCCCACCATTGATGGGCCATCAGGTGCGCGACGGTCCATTCCAAACTGTCTTCCACCGACGAGCGCTGATCACGAATCAGCTCAGGCATGTTACGCATCGCTGGTGACTCGAAATCAACATAGAAGGCGCCTGCGATCACATCAAAGCCAGCGAACTCGGCGCTACCCAAGCCGGCAACGAGCGGCGCTTCAACCACTGACACCGTCGAGAACGGCAGTGGACCAAAACGTTCCTGAAAAATTCGAGCCGCGTCCGCTGCATTTGCGAGCACGCGGCGGCCCACACGCTCGTGCTCGGACGAGAAAATCGACCGCACCGTCAACTCGCCAACCGCTCGCTGCTCGGCGCGCAAACCGGGACCGGCGATTACCGCAAAATCACGCAGCGCACTCGCGGCAAAGGTGCGCGAGCCATCCTCGGCTGCTTTGCCAACTTCAGGCCCCGAAGTAAAAATCGGGACTGAATTGGTAGCCCGAATCGATACTTCATAGTCCGCGGCTTCCGAGAACAGTACGTCTCCGGCGCTGAGATCTACTTTGCGGCGCCAGTCGTCGGAGTCGTGCACAACCAACACCGGAAAAGCTGTGCCTAGAAACACGATATTACGACAGCGAAAATTCAGTTCGCGGGCTCGGCGAATTTCGCGCTCGCTCTTAATTGCGGCGCTGACCTGCTTGACGATGTGAGTAACGAGACCAGTCTCTTCAGGATCGATCTCCGGAACCGAGCCTTTGAACTTTAAGAACAGCTCCACGGTGTTACCCGCAGGCACAGCCGAGCGCAAATTCACGCGCAGCGTGGTGCCCTGATCGTCGAGACTGAACAGCAAAGGCTGATCGCCGGCGACGGTTCTTACTTCCGCGACTTCGATGCGCGGCTCGTCTGCCGCTGCCGTGGCTTCCGTGCTTGCCGGCGCCGTACTAGTCTGAATTAATAGTTGTTCCGAACGGACGTTCGAGTAGAGATGAAAGAAAACTACGGACGTACCGTGATCACCGCGATTCGTCCAGCGCACTCGCTGGCTGCCGGTGTAAGTACCGTGCTCAACGTCGAGACTTAAGTTGATTTGATAGCGCGGGCGGTCAGGAACAGACTTCGAGATTCCAGTTTGCAGTGACGCATTTTTGTAGGGGTGGACCTGTGTGTCCGCCCTGGTGACCATCAGCGCAATGAAAATAAGAAGCAGAGGGCGGACACATAGGTCCGCCCCTACAACCCTCTTCTTGAAAACCGTCGATGCTACTTTTGTGCGCACAATTAATGCGATTTCCTATTGGAACGTATCGCACTCCCCGTCGTCTCGCTAATTGTTATTGAAAGCACCTTGTCGCCGCGAACGATACTATCAACGACCTCCATTCCAGAAATCACGTTGCCAAATACCGTATAGCCACCGTCAAGATGAGGCTGGGGAGAATGAGTCACAAACCACTGCGAGCCGCCAGTGTCTTTTCCTGATAAGGCCATCCCGACTGCGCCACGAGCGTACGGCGATTGATTTATCTCACATCTGATCGAGTATCCGGGCCCACCGTTTTGATCGCCACGCGGATCGCCAGTTTGAATCACAAAGTTTGGAACGACGCGAGGCACGATCTGCCCGTTGAAGTAGCCCTTGCGCGCCAGCATGACAAAGTTGTCAACGGTCAGCGGAGCTTCTTCGGGTAGAAACTCAATCACAAACGACCCTTTGCTCGTGTTGACCGTAGCGCGCACTTCCTTTCCGACGCGTGAAAGGGCGCGCTCGTAATCGGTCCTGGTATTTAGTGTCGGCGCCGATCCAATGCGCACTGCAAAATCACCCGCTCCATTAGCTTTTAGAAGCGCAACCGCCTTGCGACGAACGTCAATGTCAGCGGAGCTGAGCGCGCTCTTGATGGCATCGTTTGCCTTTTCATTCTTTTGCTTGCCTAGCGCATCGAGGATCGCAATTGCGGCATCGTTGAGGTCCCGATCAGCCAGCGCGCGAGGCAAGGCTGCGACTAGTACCTCCGTCTTAGCTTGGTAAGACGAATCTCCCAATGCCTCGGCCGCAGTCGCCCTGACGATCACATCCTTCTCCTGGAGATATCGTTCAAATACTTCCCCGGCGTCGGACACCTTAAAAGCTGCGTAAGCACGGAGAAAAGCCGGCTGAGCGCGTGCAGGCAAAGGGCTGCAGAGAGCACTGAGCACCATTCCCTGCCTGGCCTTACCAGATTGAGTTGCGCTTGGAGTTATTTCGGCTTTGCAGTCAAGGCGTGCTCTCAACAAATTACGCGCATATATTTTTGTGTCTGCATCGAGTGCAGGATTGTTGGACTTCAAGGCCGCCAGTTCTTCGAGCCCTTGTGCCAGCGCGGCCAGCGCCCTTGATATCGAGTCGCTTTTCAGGGAAGCAGGTGCTCTCCCGCGCATAGAACGTAGATCGGTGTTCGCCTGGATTTTATATTGCTGGGGCGCTATGCGCGCGAAAGCGATTTCAACTTCCGGCGCAGTCAACTCTGCAGCCTGACGAGCTTCAACCAACCAATCTATTACCAACTGGTCATTCGAATTTGGTAATAACCGCCCCAACGTGGTCGCGATTTCATTGGTCTCGTTAACCTCAGACCGCAAGCCCTTCTGAGTTGTGATCGGGCGACGAGTCAACCCAAGCAAAGTGCGGCCATGTTCCAATAGCGGCCGTACTGCGCGGCCATCTTTCAAAGTGGCGAGCGCGCGAATTGCGCTGACTCGGACGCGCAAGTCTTTGTCTTTAGTCGCGCGATCCAGCAAAGCGTCGAATGCCGCTTTATCTTCCGTGGCGCCAAGCACGCGGGCAGCGTTCGCTCGCACAATTGGCTCGGGATCTTTTACGAGCAGCTCACGAAGTTGCTCGTTCCCGTCGGCGAGTTTCAACCGTGCCAGCGTGTTGGCTGCGTCGGCTCGGATTCGGGCATCGGAAATTCTGAGGAAGTGCGCTACGACTTCGCCAGCCTTCTCCGGCCGAGCGCGCAAAGCTGCGGTTAATCCAAGTAAGATTACTTCGTCATCTGAAGCTCCACGGCGGTGGCCTTCAAAGTAGAGTGTTTCATAGATCGCATTGCGCATCGGGATGGCGCGCGCCTCTTCGGACTTGGGCAACGCCGCCACAATCTTTCCCAAAGCTTCTATGGCTCGCGCTCGAATCTCCGGTTCCGCCCGATCATTGAGACTCAATGCTGAGATCAAAGCGTCGGCGGCGCTAGCCGACTCGACTTCGCCCAGCGCAAAAGCAGCCATGGCGCGAACGTTCTTATCGCTGTCGGTTTTCAGCAGATTGATGAGTGCGGGAACGGCCTTGTCGTCACCGATTCGACCCGCGCCGAGTGCAGCGCGGCTGCGCACGTTCGCATCTTTGTCGCCAAAAAGGCTCTCGAGATCGGGACTCCAATGACGAGTGTCCTCAGCCTGCACGATTCGCAATAACGTAGCTTGAGGCACGCTGTTACGCCTCGACCGCTGACCGATTGCGGATGCAGTAAAGACGATGAGCAAAGAGACGGAAAGTATGAGTTTCATTCTCGACCTGGCCGCAGGTTAGAAATGCGAGAGCGGGGAATTCCACTAAATGTATCGACGAGATGGCTAGGCGATGTCAAGTTGAAGAGGTCTACTTGGCGTAGCGAGGTCAGAACCGGGAGCGGTAGCGACTGGGTAAGGCTAATGCAAGCTCGACTTTGTCAGTCAACTGACCCGGTCGCTACCGCTCCCGGTTCTGACCTCGTCATTAACACAAAGGCGCTTCGCTCGATGACGAACGAAGCGCCTTTTGCGCAAATGAGATCTTTTCCAGCGGAGCTTTCAAAAGCGCGATCAGACTGAAGTCTAATCTACTCTAGCTCGCAACTTCAGATACGTTGGCGATGTCCGAACCTTTCGCCGGGCGGTCTGACGATACCGGCTTCATGCGAGTGGTATCGAGAACCGCATCATCCGACGCATAGCTCTTCTTGTTCTTCTCGGCTGCCGCAGTTACTGCAGTCATCTTACAGCTGCCCTCGAAGATGGCGCCCTGCTCGATCATGAGCGAAGGAGTTTGGATGTTGCCGCTAACTTTTGCCGAGCGCCCAAGCTCTAAACGCTGCGTGGCAATGATGTCACCATTGACGGTGCCATGAACCTGGGCCACAGAGACTTCGATGTTCGCGTCGACTCGACCGTTTGTCCCAATCACGAGGGTGCCGCCGCTGGAGGTGATGCGGCCGGACAGTTGCCCGTCAATGCGCATCATCGCCTTAAAGCTTGCCTCACCAGTGACGACGGTGCCACTACCGACAAAGCCACTCAGAGTCCCTTCCTTAATGTCACGAGCGAGCGATTCGCTCTCCGTCAAGGCGCGGGATGAACCAGCTTCCACGGCTGGCTTGGCTTCCACAGATTGCGCGGGGGCGTAACTGCGGGGAGTGCTATACGCGGAACTGTCCTGCTTGTCGGGTTGTTCATTCTCGTTGGGGTTCTTTCCTATCCTGAGCATACTGACCTCCGTATTTTGGTGATAGCGCGACAAGTTGGCTTACCGATGCCGTTCGGGTCAGTCAAGACGCGCGTTTTGTTGGAACTCGATTAGCCTAGAGGCTAACAGGGACGGTCGACCGCGTTATTGCGGGGGACAAATAATAGACAAACCTGCGCAGTCCTGTCCAGCGACGCAACGCAATTGTAAGACTCGGGGTTTGGCTTATGACATCTTGACCAAAACGTCGAAAACTCGCAGGGCTCCAGATTAGAGTTGATCGCTGAATTCGGCGGGTGTATCTGAACTGATGGGAACCAGCCTTCGAACCATGCTGTCATGCAGGATGCAGTCACCCTCGAATAGGGCGCCGGGCTTGGTAGACAACGCTGGAGAAATGATATTTCCTGCCACTTTCGCTTCGGAATAAAGCACTACTCGCTCGCTCGCTCTGATGTTGCCAATTACGGATCCGTCGATGTACGCGGCGCCAACATCGATATTCCCATCGATGAGTCCGCCGCCTGTAACCAAAGTTCCCGTCTCTGAACGAATGTTGGCTGAGACGAAACCCTCGATATGAAATACGCCTTCGAAGGAGATTTGACAGCTTCCTTCCGTGCAGCTCACGAAGAAATCCGGTTTGTGGTGATTGAGTGAGGGTGACTGCTGTCGCTGACCGCCGATTGGCTTTCGGGGTCTGAGTTTATCGAGCCAGGCTTCGAATTCAGCTTTGGTATCGGGCGCAGTAGTGTCTAAGTCGTTATTAGTAGACGCGTCACTGGCTACCTCGGCGTTGAAGTCGTTCTCCATCTTTGAATGCCGGTTACGGGAATCTTAAATGTCTAATTGATCCCTAAGCCCAGCTTAACTATCTTCCTTTCCTTCGATCATCTGACAAACACCATCGAACGTCGCGCCGTTTTGAATTGACAGCGATCGTGTCCAAATGTTGCCATGAATTTTTGCTGCAGCACCCAACTCGACTCGCTGATGCGCCACAATGTCGCCGTTTACGGTTCCGGCTATTACAGCAACGGAGACTTCGATGTTGGCGTCGATCTGCGCGCGGGCATCAACGATCAGCGTTCCCTTCTTTGAACAGATACTGCCGGCGAGGTGTCCATTGACACGCAACATGTCACGGAAACTCATATCACCGTTCAACTCAGCGTCGCTGCCAAAGTATGGACGACCACGTTGACGCACGGACAGAGATCCACCGTTCACTCCGGGCGAGCCGGTAATGACGCCATCGACTGGAACCATTCCGCGAAAAGTAATCTCGCCGATGATCACTGGAACTCTCATCTGAGAGTCGACATTGGTCTCAAAGCTGGCCGCGGGAAACTGTGGTTGATTTGGTTTGCGCGGAGGAGCGAGACGAACGTTGGCTGCTGTCGCACTCAACACTGCTTTGGCAGTTGACTCGCTGGTTGCTAACGGACGAATCGCTGGTGTTGTTGAAGTCTCCAGCTCGTCCTGAACTTTTGGATTGACCTGCAGCATGTCTCGTCCTTACACGAATGCTATTCGTTTCCGCTGGGTCTTATAGATTGTTAGGAGTAACTCGTCGAGCTGGTCGGCTTGGCCGTTAAGCCGGCAGCAAAATGCAAAAACCGCTTGAAGTGTCTCGTGAACTTACCACATGCCGCCGCCAATTAACAAGAAATAAAAGGAAGGCCAGTGCGCCAGGAAAAGTAGGTAAAGCATAAATGGTGAACTGAAGCCTTAGCCGATACCACAGGCTGGCCCTGTGGTGTTTCATGTTCCCAGCTACAAAAACAGGCTGATCGATCGGTTCGCAAATGCCACGGGCTGGCCCCGTGGTGTTTCACGTTGCCGCCTGCCACCAGCCTGAAGCGTGAACACTCCACGGGACGAGCCCGTGGCATCGCCAAAAATCTCGGCCCGCCTCTGTTAGCGACCAACGTGAGTGACCACGGCGCCAGGCCGTGGCCTCAGTTTTAGCGACTAACTACTTTTTCTTTGCCGTACTGAGGAAGGCTCTGGTCTGTGGCTTTTAGTCCGTGGCTTTTGGGCTTTTGATTTGAGAATAAGGAGCGGGGCATGACATTCGTTAGAGCCTCTTGGCAAAACTCCTTTCATTCACACCGGTTTCAACCGGGGGGTAACAGTTAAATGAGAACGCTTTAACCGTTTCAACGGTTTTCGCCCCTTGATTCGAGGTGAAACGGTTAAAGTGTTTTTCCGTAACTTACACACCCGGTTGAAACCGGGTGTGAATGAGAGGAGCTTTGGAAGAAACTCCTCAAAATGAATCAAAGACCAAAGACCAAATCAAAGCTGGAATGATCGAGCATTCCAGCTTACTATTCAGCAACATGCCTGCTGATCGATTCATAACCGACAGGAAGAATAGTTGGGAGCGCCTTGAAGAGCTGCTCAGGCGGCTCGACACTGCGTCGATCCGCCGGCTTCATCGAGAAGAAGTCCGCGAACTCGGTCGCAGCTATCGGCGAGCTGCCTCAGATTTGGCGATAGCGCGGGCAGAGTCTCGCGATCCACGCCTGGTGAATTATCTCAACAACCTGGTTATCCGCGCTCACGGTCGAATCTATCGAGCGGATGCTCAAGGCAGCCGGCGCATCATAAACTTTTTCGCCCGAGATTTTCCGCAGACCTTCAGGAGAACGTGGCGTTACACCGCACTCGCCTTCGGCGTCTTCACGTTGTTCTGTTTTATTGGATTTGTCGGTACCTGGAAAGATATCGAATTCTCAGAATTGATGGGCGTGCCGGCAGGAGCTCGAGAGAGAATCCTGCAAACCAAACCACATTGGTGGGAAGAACTCAACAAGGAAAACCAGGTTGGCGCGAGCGAAATTTTTACGAATAACATCCGCGTTACCTTTTACACTTTTGCCGCAGGCGCATTATTCGGGATCGGCACCTTATTCGTTGTCGCTTACAACGGAGCGATAAATGCTGCGCTGCTCGCCGTGGTTTTCAGAGCCGGTTACGGTAAAGACCTCTTGACGTTTATGGCCGGCCACGGCGTTGTCGAGTTGTCATGTATTTTCATCGCCGGCGGAGCTGGCTTGATGGTTGGCAGCGGGATTGTTTTGCCGGGCGATTTGTCACGCGCTGACGCGCTCAAGTCTCGAGGGTTGGAAGCCGTCCGCTTGATGATGGGGATTGCGCCGTTGCTGGTGTTTGCCGGAATTATTGAAGGCTTTATCTCGCCCGCGCCGATCAATCCGATGATCAAGTACACCATCGCGCTACTGACCGGCTTGGCGATGTATTCGTATCTCTTGCTGGCTGGAAGAACCGATTAGATCTTAGGTCATTGATCTTGGGTCTTTGGTCTTTGATTTATTGGCAATCGACGGCTGTGGCTTTCTTCAAAGGCCAAAGATCAAAGACCTAAGACCAAAGCTCTAAACGCCTTACAACAAACCTCTTTCCTTTACCTGTAAATACTTTTCCAATAGTGCCGGGGCCAGCGCCGCGGCGGTGACGTCAAGCGCCAAGCCGCCCTGCGACTCGACAAGTCTTAACGCTGCTTCCCGATGATGGATGATCTCCTCCGCGACCGATTGTGTGAATAAGTCTTTGACGTCTCCCGGTGCGTCTCGCACGACCGCCTTCAGATCCCGGTCCGCGATAGTGACCACCAAAGGAAGATGACGTGGCCTAAGCAAGCGCAGCGACGTGAGCAGTTCGCGCGATCCCTGCTCATCGACCAGATCGGTCAACAGAACCACAAGCGAGCGGCGCTTCGTGTTCGCGGCTACAAACTCAAAAGCCCTCGCGTACGACGGTTCGATCATTTCGGGCTCGATCGGATACAGCGCTTCGAGCACTGCATCCATCTGTTCGCGGCCACGGCCGGGTGGCAAATAGGCCTTGATTCGTCTGCCAAAAATCACCAGACCTGAATTGTCTCCAGCACGCGCCGCCGCTGACATCAGAGCGAGCGCTGCATGAACCGCGGAGTCCAGCTTGGTCTCGTTTTCAATGCGCGCAGTCATCAGTCGCCCGGCATCGAGCGCGATCAGCACGTTTTGATCTCGCTCGATTTGATACTGACGAGTTGTGAGACGGCCGCGTCTGGCAGTGGCGGTCCAGGAGATGTGCCGCATCTCATCTCCGCGCACGTAATCACGCATCGATTCAAATTCGCGTCCTTCACCTCGCCACGAAGACTTGCGATGTGAGGCCACCAGTGAACGAGCGCCGAGAGCTTTCAATTCGGCTTCACGCGCGCGGCGCAAGTTTGGATAGACTTTGACAAATTGATCCTCTCCGATTTTGGTCTCGCGCCACACCAGACGCAGGCGCGACAGAAACCGCACCGCAATTTGGCCAAACTCGAAACGACCGCGCTTGGGCGGCGTGAGGCTGTACACGAGCGCCACCGACTGCTGTGCATCGATATCGAGCTTCGCTTCACGCAGACCGCTCAACTTCATCTGCGGCGGATATTCGTCCTTCACAAAAATCATGAGCGGCTTTGGAGTGTTGTTTTGAACCTCGATGCGCACCTCAGTCTCGCCGCCCACAGCGAAGCGGCTGCCAAAGACGCGCGCGATTCGAACCTGAGACGGAAGTTTGCTGGTAGCTGAATCAACGATTGCGACAACGATGAGTGTTACATCGTAAGCAAGCGCTACCCAGCGGAGCCATGGCTGAGTCCACGACAACGACAGCGGGACCAGGCCAACCGCCAGCAGAAAGTAGAAGAGTTTTGAAAAGACGAATTTCACACGTCAGGTCCAGTGCTCATCCGGAGTGCATGAATGAAACCAATCAGCAAGATCACACCGCCCTAATAGTTCATTCTCGGCCACAGATGAACACCGATGAACACCGATCTAAAATTCCTATTTATTCAGATCCCTTATATCAGTGTTCATCCGTGGCCTAAGATCTGGCTCACCGCTCAATCAACGTCTGCCTGAGTCAAGATGTTATGGCCCATCAGCGCGGGACTTCGGCGCCTTTGATAATGTCGGTGATGACTGCGTCGGGAGTAGCGCCGTCAAGCTCCGCTTCGGCTCGCAAGACCAGGCGGTGTCGCAACACGGGTCGAGAAATGTCACGGACGTCATCTGGCGTCGTAAAGTCTCTGCCACGAATTGCGGCCAAAGCTTTGGAACACAAAAGCAAGGCGACCGCGGCGCGAGGACTGCCGCCATAGTGGACGAATGGATGGGATCGCGAACGACGCACAATATCGACTACGTAAGATTGAACGCCAGGCTCCATGTGAGCCTTTTGCACATCGAAACGGCAGCGAGCGATTGCATCAGCATCGGGCAGCGCCTCGATCTCGACCTGATCGAGCCGGCGCGAATTGAAACCCGCGTCCCATTGCGCGATTATCTGCCGCTCGTGCTCGGCTTCGGGGTAATCAAGCAGAATCTTCAACAAGAAACGATCGAGCTGCGCCTCAGGCAGCGGGTAGGTACCTTCGTATTCAATCGGATTCTCCGTGGCTAGAACTGTGAAGAGGGACGAGAGCGGATAGGAATCGCCGTCAATCGTAACCTGTCGCTCTTCCATGGCCTCGAGCAACGCGGCCTGGGTCTTGGGCGGGGTGCGATTGATCTCATCGGCGAGCAGGATGTCAGTGAAGATCGGTCCACGCCGCAAATTGAAAGCTGAAGTAGCTACGTTGAAAACATTCGTGCCAGTGATGTCCGAGGGCATCAGATCGGGAGTGAACTGGATGCGCCCAAAGTTGGCGCCGACGATGCGGGACAGTGTCTTGACTGTTAGCGTCTTGGCAGTGCCGGGAACGCCTTCGATCAGAGCGTGGCCCTCGGCTAAGAGCGCTACAAGGATCTGCTCGATTGGTTCGTCTTGTCCGACGATGATCTTCGCAAGTTCACGCCGGATGTGTGCGACAGTTGAGGAGACATATTCAAGCATAGTTTTTGGTTTCAGTAGTTGTTAGGAATTAGTAATCAGTAATCAGCTATCAGTAGTCAGCCATCAGTAGTCAGCCATCAGCTGTTGGCTGTCGTTGGAGTGCGGTGTCGATCTCAGATCCCGGATCAGATTTCAGATCTCAGATTTCAATCCCGATCTCAGATCTCAGATCCAGATCTACCACATCCAACCAACCGCACCCACACCCTACCCCCGACACCCTACCCCCTAATTCTTGCTTCGGGCGGCTTGCCGAACTTCGCGTGAGCGCATCCGCAATCCCAGGCTCGCTTCGATGTCTCGAAGCTTTCCCACCAGCGCGACTGAATGCCGCTCACTAATGGGTGACCCGTTAATCGTCTCTTCGCATTCACGCATTACTCCTTCCAACTCTACTCGATTCAAGTTTGAACGAGCAGCGACGCGGTCTGCGATTTCGACTCGCGAGCTGTGATAATCAACGCCCGCGTATCTGGTCAGCACGCGCCTGATGCGTGCATAAATGTTTTCAATCGCCAGGTCGAGGGCGCGCGCCCGGTGCTGGAGCTCTGCCATCGAAGCGACAAACTCAAGACTCGAACGCCGATCAACGTGCGGAAGCGGCAAAGGCCGGCCAAAACGGCGAGCGTTGGTCCATACGATCATCAACACCACCAACACTACTTGCCCCAGCATTGGCAAAACAGGCGTGCCGGCGAAGTATGCCGCGAATGCGTTATGAGCTATCGCTCGTCCCTGATGATATTCATCGAACGCGATCAATCCGTCTCGACTTGCGACCGTGCGCAGCGCCAGTTCCAGATTGTCTTCCAGCTTTATTCCACTATTCGCCACAATGAAGGGATCGCTTAGCACCACGATTTTCCCAGCGCCATGTGGAAAGTCGACCAGCATGGCTCCGCGATGATGTTGAAGATGTACGACTGGGGCCGGAAAAGATTGATCAGCAGGCGGGGCATCACTCTCTACTTGAGTCAACGGTGAATGCTCGTCCTCTGATGAAACCTCCGGATCTTCCTCCGCGTCCGGTGAAGGAGAAGGGCTGGCGTTTGGTGTGACACCGCTTTCAGGCCGAGCATATGTGAACTTGATTACCGACGCGAATCGGGAGGGCTTAACTGATTCAACAGTCCTGGTCAGCGAGGTGGGCTGAACTGGATGAACTGAAACAACACCTTCAGTCATGTCCTTTTGATTTGTTGGATCAGTGTAAGCAGTGGGATACTCGAGCAAGTCGACTGCAATGTTCCAATTGCCGGATTTGGGTAGCAGTTTCGGATCAGGTCGGCGATCCACCAACACTAAACGTCCACCCTTTTCGACCCAAAGCAAAAGATTTCTCGCTTCGTCTTCCTGAAACGAAATCAAAGTTCTCCCAATGACAACAAAGGTCGAGACGTCATTACTTGCCTGACCCAGCAGCACACTCGAGGACTCGCGCCAGCGCGTGACTTTGAAGCCTGACTCATACAGCAAATCATAGAGCGCTCTGGTGCCGGTCGCGCCAGCGTTGTAGGTCGAGCGATTCGGCATCAACTCTGATTCTGTTTCTTCGGAAGACTTGGCATAGCCCAGCGCATTCACCAGAATCAGAATTCCGATCACGATGACTACGGTAGCGATGATGGCTATTCGTTGGCGCATTCTAGTTAGCAGTCAAAGCCTCTTTGTAGCCGGCGCGAAAAGAATTCCAGTCCTGCTCGTCAGCAGGGACCAGCCCGTACCAGTGCAACTCAAAATTGTTCGTCAGCGATTCCATGCTGCGATGAAGATTGGCGATACCCCTAACGGAGCGGAGGTAGTCGCGGTTTGTCTTGTGCTGAGCCAGACTGATGATCTTTCGATCGGCGAGCTCAACCAGCAGCGCTATGTAGCCGCGCCGGATTGCCCCACGAAGGTCACCCGAACGCGCCAGCGCTTCTGCTTCTGCCAACAAATCCGCGGCCGACTTGTCCGGTTCCAGCCGCTCGCCGAGTACAACGCGTGCTTTGTCTTTAGCGTTCTTCTTAGCGTAGCTTCGCTTTAGAAACCGCGGCGCAAACATCCACAACGCGTAACCGATTACCGCGAGAGCAATGACAATAACCAGTATCTGTGAAACTCTCGAAATAGCCGTAGCGCTGCCGGGACTGATCGGGTTTCGTTTGGGAAGCAGGCGGTTAATTAATCTTTCCAGAGCTCGCAGCAAGCGCTCGAGTGCGCTCTCTTCTTTTCCAATCGGCTTGTACTCCGACCGTTGCAGGATCGACGCGATACGATCGCGCAGCTCGGACTTACCAATTGAATCCAACTGAATTGTCTCGACGTTATTCAGCCGTTCATCCAGAGCCTGCAAACGTTCATGTGCGTGGTCCAGCGCCGCCAGACGCTCGGCTTTTGCCGCGCTCTTCTCAAAATCTTTGAGTTGCTCGTCGAGCCATCCGTTATCAACCAGGTATTTGGTGCCGTTCCAATCAACGACCACGTTGCGCGGCAGTCGTTCGCGCACTACCCGTAGATTTGCTTCGATGAGCAAATCGTTTTGCGCAAACTCTGAATCGGCAACGGCGCGTATCGCTTCGAGCGTACTCAGAGCTGTCTTGACTCGCTGGCGATACTCGTCCAACGAGACGGCTAGAGTGACTTCAGCTAAAGCCAGGATTATTACAACGATAAATCCTGCTCGAAGAGTAGTCTTCATTTTAGTTATGACCGGCGTAACGCCAGAAGCAGGATGCCCGTGCCACAAGCAACCTGGTTTTTGAGGGCACTAGCATACTTGACCCAGCAAAGACCACGCCGCCCGTACGTAGTTCATTATCGGCCACAGTTGAACACGGAGCACACAGATCTAAAATTCCAATTTATCCAGATCCGTGTTCATCTGTGGCCTAAGATCTAAATCGCTCACCGCTCAGTCAACGTTTGGGTGAGTCAAGTTGTTATTGTCGTTCGAACGCTATCGCTGCAGGCCTAAAACACTGCCGCTAGCCATCGGCGGCGGCGGCATCTTTTTCGGTCCCTGGGCCAGGGCCGGAGCCAGCGGAGAAACAACTCCTATCTCCGGCATCTCCGTCAATTGACGAGCTGCCATCAACTCGATGTCATAGCCTTCATGACGCACTCGCTCGTCAACGTAAAGCAGTGACAGACCCAACATCCAGATGGGGGCCAGCAGCAAGTGACTCATCTGAAGGATGACGTTGTAGCCTACGGTATACCAGGCCGGCCAATTCTCCTGATTGAATGGAGACAAATCGACTCCGCTGAGGTATCCAAACCAACCCAGCGGCACGATCAGAATCATTAGCGCTGAATAAGAACCAAAGATCGCAAACAGTGCCATGGCCATCAATCGACGCGCATTGCCGCTGGCTAGTGAGAAGCTTCTTCCGATGGCTTCAAACACGCCTTTGCCTTCAACCAACATCGCTTGCGGAACGTAGGCAATGCGACCGATGAGGAAGAATGCGCCCCAAAGGAAAAAGACTGTGACTCCCAATCCGCCAATGATTCCGATCATGACACCGAACCAGACGGGCGCGACTTGACCGACGAGGACGGCTCCAAAAATCACTATCGCGACGATGATGTAGAAAATCGGAAACAGGACCATGAAGATCAGGCCGAGCCAGATGGAGATGAACAAGGCCGCCAGCAGCAATCCCCAAAATCGCGACTTCACAGCAGCATAAGTTGCTCGCGCAGAAACACGCTCGTTCGACAAAAGGTGCGTGACTAAATTGCGCGTCGCTCCGCCCATAACAATCAGACTGAACACATTTCCGCCCGCCCACAGCAGTACCCCGACGACAATCAACACCAGAAAGAGCATGAACGAGGAAGTGCTGGAAGTGACGGTTATCTGTCTGCCGCCGATGGACATGAGAATAGAGCCTGTCGCAGCGATAATGACCGGCGGCGCCGCAATGCGAATTAACGTGAAAAAGTGACGGCGGTACATTCGCACCGCGCGATCGATAAGGTCGCCCGCGCCGAGCGGAGCCAGAGGTAACTGATTACTGACGGACGCGTTCAAACGAACCCCCGCAAAAGAATAGGTCAGCATTCTAGCATGCGAACTCCCTGCTACTTCTCATAAACCCGACTGCGATTTGAGAGTGGAAGGGATTGGATCCAGACTACTTCATCGCTGCGCGACAAGCATTGATTGCCGCGGCTATTTGTTGCGCTTCTTCGCTACGCTGCGTCGCTTGCGCGAGATTCAGAGCTTGCTCAAAACTCTGTACGGCTTCGCCAAGCCTGCCCTTCTTCGCATAGAGCTGACCCAGCCGGTAATGCGACTCGAGCAGATCCGATCGAAGATTCACGGCCGCCTGATATTCGAGAATCGCCTCATCCTCCCGGCCAGCCTCGCCTAACAAATCTGCAAGATTAACGTGCATCCCCGCATTTCGAGGTTCGAGGCGCACAGCTTCTTTGAGGTGAAGAATGGCGGTATCTGGCTGGCCACTCGCTGCGAGCGCCAGCCCTAAATTACTGTGAGCACCTGCGAAGTCAGGCTTCAGTCGCAGGGCTTCATTGCATTCGCCGATCGCTTCCTGAGTTTTGCCTTGCTGCTGCAAAACAACCGCGATGCTGTTGTGCGCGCCGGCATTAGCAGGTTCGACCTGTAGCGCTGTTCGATACTGCCCAATAGCTTCGTCCAGTTTTCCTGATTGCACAAGGGCATTCCCAAGATTAGTGTGCGCCTCAGCTGATGCGGGCCGCAGCCGAACCGCCTCTCGAAAATGCTCCAGAGCTTCCGCAGGCTGCGACGCTTCCTGAAAGGTGAGACCAAGCGCTGCGTGTGCTTCGAAATAGTCAGGCTGCAAGCGTAGCGCGGCTGCGAATTCATTAATGGCCTGGGCCTTATCACCTTGCTGATTGAGAGCAACGCCAAGATTGAAATGCGCCTGAGCAAAGTCTGGCGAGTGCTCGACTGCTTTTCGCAGGAGGGGGACAGCAACTACGGGTTCACTTCTTCTGAGGAACTCTTCGCCAACATTTAGGAACGTGACATCGTTCGATTCTCTGAACAACAGATTTGCAGGAAGCGCGACGATGGCTGCGAGCAGAAAGCCGATCGCCCACTCTTTCTTGAGCCCTTGACGCAATTCAGGCAGCGCGGAAATTGCGGCAGCGGCAAATAACACAATGATCGGCGCCAACGGATAACGATAACGAGCAAGCACGTAAAAGACGGCCACTGCGACGATGATGGCTAGCGTCATTGCATAAAGGATTGCGAGTTGTCGCCAGCCTCTTCTCGTCAACCACACTCCGAGGACTGCGAGCGGCAGAATCAAACCGAAGCTCAACCACGATAGACACGATTGCAGCCACGAATACTCGGCATAGGCTTCGAGAGATTCTGTATCGACCGCCTCCCTGGCGTTGATCGTCAGTAACAGTTTTTTGCCCATGAGGCGCAGCCAACTAAACGGCTCGCCGCGAATGAACTCCAACGATCTTTGGACCCAATAATCAGATACTTCTCCGGCAGATAACTTTCGACCCAGCGCCGCTTCTGCTAATTGAGTGGCGTCTTCACGCTCAAACGCGGCGCTGCCGTGCTCGGGAATCAAAGGCTCATAGCCCCCCTGCGCGCCGTGATGATTTCCGATGTACAAGTTAGGTCCCAGCTGTGACGTTGAGATAAGAAACTCGCCGCCGACGTGATAGTTGCGCAAGCCGACTGGTAACAACACCAGTAGCAGTGCTGCTGTAAAGATCGCGCTCCAGCCCAGTCGCGCACTCCACTTTTGGTCACGAAAGTAGAGCAACACCCAAATCAGAATGCATGGATAAAGGATGCGGGCATTCTCGCGATTCAAAGTGAGTAAACCCAGAATAAGCCCGGCGAGAATCAACCAGCGGCGACGGTGGGGCAAACTCAGGAATGCCGCGAGGCTGGCCAACAACGCAGTCACCAGGATGAGATCGAGCGCCGACTTTTGAATTAATCCATCAAAGAAAATCGCCGGTGGGTACAACGCCAACAGCGAAGCTGCGATTAGCCCTACCCTGTCCGAGAAAAACATGCGGGCCGCTGAGCCGAGTAACAAACACGAGAGCGCGCCAAGCACAGCCTGGATAAGACGCACGGTGAACAAATTATGACCGACTATCTTGAAGATGACGGCGAGAAAGTAGGGGTAGAGCGGAGTTTGATAAAAGACTTCAGAACCAAGCCAATGACCTGCGGCGATGTCTTGGGCCCACAAGTCGTACTGTCGAGCATCACCGATGAGAACTGCCAGGAGTGGCGAGTCGTGAATTTCGGCGAGGTAGATTAGACGTAGAAGGAGCGCCGCGATTCCGATCAGAATCACCCAGGTGCTCCATCTATTTGGTTTCATCAGGCAGTGTCAGGACATACCGCAGCCAAGCTCGCGAATCGTCAAACTTTAATACTCGACTTCTCCATTGTAGAGCATGTCGGAAAGCTTGAACTTCATGTCAACCTTGAATTTGAACGGGCTGGGCGCGCTGGATCCACCCTGAGAGACGGCGCCGCGTCGCGATGTTTGACCGGGTGGATTATTGGCCTGGTCGGTAGCCGTCTTACTTTCGTATTCGGCGTGAAATCTCAAGCTGCCGCCTTTGTTAGTTACTAACGGTTCGCCGTTCACATCGCGAGGAAATATGAATCGGGCGCCAAAGACATCTTTACCCGGTGGGACATATTCGGCGAGAAAAACTTTTACACCGTCTTGCCGTTCGAGGTAGGCGCTGTTCTTTAGCATAGCAGTAACTGCGCTACTAAACGCCTGCATCGCTCTTCCGAGATAGCGACGGTCGCTACTTTCACAAGCGACAGTTACGATGATCGAATCGCTCGCGGCCAGGTTTGCCCAGGCTCGCCGTTTTTCAGTAGCCGCCTCATCGGCATTGCCCTGACTCAGCTCGAGCAAACGAACGTAAGCCTGCCTGACTGGGCGCGCGCTAAAGAGTCGAATGTAATATTTGAGCGACGTGGCCTGATTGGTCGCGCCTTGTGACTCGCGGGAATGAGTGTCGCCCATCGTCGTCGGCGAAAAAAACATTTCGGAAGTATCCGTTTCGGTCTGCGTCTGACTCCAGGGAGAATCCGCCAGGATCTTCTCGGCTTCCTTCTTGTTCCACTCCTGCCAGGGCTTCTGAGTTTTCTGGGCCAGCACGCTGGTCACCATTAATAAGAGCGTCGTTAAGATGATTGTCTTTCTCATTGAAGTCACCTCTGTGAATGAGATCTGAAATCTGAAATCTGAGATCTGTAATCTGAGATCTGAGATCTGTAATCTGAGATCTCAGAAGAGTTCAATCAGGCTTGTTTCTTGACCGTCGGATTACAGTTGTAATCGTTCAGCGTCGAAAAACGATCCGAACCATGGTCCAGCGCGATATCGCGTCGAACGTAATCGATGTGGACGATGGACATGAGCAGTGTTGCTTGCGCGTCAACTAATCGCAGAGTCAACAGCCCCGTTTTGCCGAGTTTGGGAACCAGCTCCGAGAGCAGATAATGCCTGCTCGCATAGCTGGGAACAATACCCAACGGCACTCGCGTTATCAACCCCGAAGCGCCAAAAACCTCGAGTGTGGGCTGGCCCTCAACGCCGCGATCGTCAATGTTCATTATGCCAATGAGCTCGTCGGAAAGCGGGCTTGAGCCGGAAAATTCCAACCGCGCTCCGGAAGTAACATAGTCAGTAGCCAGACCACCACGTTGTTTTGGCTTTTGATAGCCTCGAGCCGACTGAAGTCCGGGCCTGAAATGCGTGAACGCGTGCGCGCCCCACTCGGGCACGCGAATTTCAATCTTTGTGAGTGTATGGGTGGTATCGGGAGAGACCGCCAACGACAAGCCGCCCGAAAAATTCCGCGGGATTGACGCCTTGGCAAAGTCCAGCATGCAGCTTTGCCTCGACGGCAACTTAATCAAACCTTTTTCAAATTGAGAACTCGCCAGCATTTCCAACACCCTGGCATCCGTCTTAGCCTGCCATTGGACAGAGCCGTCAGGTCCGGTGGCGAATGGATAAAACCATTGAACCTGTTCGAGGGGTAACCCCGTACTCAGGAAACATCTCGATTCGAAAGAAATGCCTCCCAATTTCTTGCCGCTGAAGAGAAGCGGCGAATAGAGAACGTTCTTCGCTTTGAAATTGCCACTCTGGTCAAGCGGGGACACTTCAGCCGCTGGAACGAAAACATTTTGGTGAATCGGATGCTCAACACTGAAGCGACGACGATCAAGCTGCTTGATGAGAAGGTAGCCAAAGCTTTTCATCGAGCCGGAATCATTCGTCACGGAAAGCATGCCGCCCGCTTCAAGAGACTTCGTCTCAGCGGAAGTTGAACTTTTCGTTCCTGACTTGACAAACACATCAGCCGCATCGCACCCGAACGTGCCTGAGTTGAGACACAACAGTAACGACGAGAAAGCTGCAAGCTCGTAGCGCTTGTCAATAACCTTCACTCCATTGCGATCGCAGAGAGTGATCGCTCCCGCACTCTTGACTGCGTATGGGTTGAATAACGAGAACGTGCAGCGGTATTCCCCAAGCGGCGGAAACGGCATCGAGTAAAAAAAGCTGTCGGACGTTTGCCATTGCAGCGGATCCGGGTTGGCATGCACGTTGTCGAACGAACTCTCAGTTTGCCAACGCAGGAATGCTGAGCTGAAAAGATCGCTTGCATGCATTGGTTCAGCGCCGTATGGCTGAATGCGGACCTTCATGCCGCCCCAGAAACTTTTGCGCTCGCCGACCAGCTCTCGAGCGCCGATAGTTGTAGTCCTCATAGCCGGAACGGACACGCGGCGAGCAACGCCATCGGCGCCGCCTACCGGTTTCCCAGCCGCATCGTAAAGATAGATCTCGTAATTCGTGCCAAAGGAATTGTCTTCATAACCTCGCACGCCAGCGAATGTGTCGGACGTCAAAACAATATCGGTATGAATGCCGTGCTGATTGTCTTCGACGACAAACGGCGCGCATACATCGAGCCAGCATGGTCCGGTAGCTAATCCTGAATATGAAGACGGCTGCTTTGTAGGTAACAACCGGTGTAGGGCGGTCAGAGGCGTCGCGGCGCAAACCGCGACTGAGCCGGAAAGAAGAGAAAGAAACTTTCGCCGCTCGACAGACGCCATGGTGTTCAGTGTTTGTGTAGCAGAAAGGCTTTCAGCAGAACCAATGTATATCAAAGGGGGAGAAGAACGGATGCCGCTCTTCTCCCCGAAAAGACGCAACGCGCGCCGGAGAGTTAGAAGTTGATGCGCAGCACTAACTGGACCATGCGACCACCGACGTCATTGGTGGTTGAAAGATCCTGATAAGCCGCCGCGGTTTGACCGAAGGTCGCCGCACTGAAGTTAGTAACGCTGGTATCGGCAGCCGTCTGACTTCCGATCTTGAAGTTGATGTTGTTGAAAGCGTTCAGGAATTCTGCTCGCATTTCAACGTTCACCCGCTCCGAGACCTTGGTCTTCTTGACTAAACTGATGTCAAAGCGTGACAGGCGCGGTCCATGAAGGATAAGGTTGGAGAAACCGCATTGACCTACATACTCCTGGATGCATCCATTGCTGTTCGGCGGCGCGATATATCTGCCGGTTGGAACGCCCTGGTCGGAGAACCCAGTGGCAGACGTAACCGACACGTTATTTGCACGCCGCGTGTTCGTGATTATGTCGTCTGGGAGAAAGAACACTACTCCTCGACCGGTCGCGTCCGTTGTCTTGCGAATCTTGATCTCCTTTTGTAGTTCCTTCGCGGTCATACCTACCAGTTGGACGTTACCAAAACTGAAGGTCGATCCGCTTTGCATGCGAGCTTGACCATGAACCGCCCAGCCACCTGCCAGTCGATCGACAAGACCATTCGCATTACCGAAGAGCCACTGGCCTCTGCCGACTGGTAGCTCCCAAATCCAGTTCGCCTTGAATCCATGGGTAAGATCGAAAGGCGAGAGATTGTTGTCCAGGCTACGGTTACGCAGAGTGACCGGCGTGTAAAAGACCGAACCGCTGGTACCGTACATGTTGCTGAGCGACTTGGAGAACGTGTAGCTGGCCTGGATCAGCAAGCCACGCGACATCCGGCGACGCACCTCAATTTGCAAGGCGTCGTAGGCGGTGGTGCCGCTGTTGTCCACGATAAAAGCGCCACTCGTACCGCCAGTGCCCGGAACGTTGGGGTTAGTCAAGAAAATGTTTGACGGAAGACCCGCGTTAATCGCCAGAGCGCGGCGATCGGCATCAGCAAAAAGATTGGCAGCGAAACTGCGAGCGTTGGCACTGTTAGCCGCGAGAAAGCCTGCGAAAGTAGCATTCGTAAAGAGAGAGCCAACGTTTATTGTGGCTCCCGAAGGTCCGGTGATACTTCCGGTGTAATTGGCAACAACCCCAGCGTTTGCCGCGGGGGTGCCTCGAAAATGTGCCAGGATAATCGGCAACGGAGACGTATTGGTCCCTGGACCACGATACGCATAACTACAAGCTGGCTGGCCAGTTCCGCCGCAAGTCCCCGTAGCCTTGTGGGCTTGATAATTGGCTTGGGCCAGCTTGAACTCATTAAGGAACCCATTCTCGGTTACGTTGGTCTCGTTGAGATTGTACTGGTGCCAAAGGTCAGTTCCTCGAGTTCCTACATAACGCAATTCGAGAACTGTATCTTTGGATAGCTCACGTTGGACTCCTACCGACCACGATTTCGCATAGCCAGTCTTTATGTCCGTGTTGAAAAAGTTGACTGAATCGGCCGGTGAGTAGCCACCCGCAGCGGTCAACGGGAAAGTGGGTGAGCTCGGGATTGCTGGCGGACCCAGTGCCGCAGGATTGCGGAACAACGTTCCCGCCGTCAGGTTGCTGAGAGCAACGCTGCGATTCGCGGTAAGAGTTCCACCAGGATTTCCACCGACGACGAGATTCATCACGTCGCTGCCCTCGCGAACGAAGGCGATTGAGAACCCGGCACGAATAACGGTTTGACCGGAGTCTCCCATCACCTTCTTCAAGAATCCCGTGCTGTTGGGGCTCCAGGCAAAACCCACACTAGGACCAAAATTGTTCCAATCCATATTGTACGCGCGGGTACCTTGTGGAAAGCGTTCGAACGCTGTTGGAGTACCAGTTAGAGTGCCTGGCTTGAAGAGATTGTTTACTCCAGAGACACCCCAGACACCGGCATAACCTCCGACGGGTTGCGTGTAGTTGCTATTCTGCGCCGTAAATGGGAATTGAAGCTCCCAACGGACGCCGGCATTAATTGTCAGATTGGGCCTCAAGCGCCACGCATCCTGCGCATAGAAACCAGCCGTACGTTGGCGTACTCGCTGGGTAAAATCTCCCAGGTAGGTATATTTTCCGGTTGTCTCACTCGTGAACGCACTTGCGGTTATCGTGGTTACGCGACCCGTTAAGAGCGCGTACAGATTACCGGCATTGGTGATGTCAGTTCCTGAGGCGCCGGGGAAATTCGAAGAGATAAACATTGCCGCGTTGGCCGGGTCATTTGCGTTGAGACCGAAGGTGATGGCCGGAATCACACGAGCGATGCTAAACGAATAGGAGTTGTACGATGCTACGTCGGTTCCAAAGTTGAACGAGTGATTTCCAGTTACGTAGGAAAGGTTGTCGAGTAATACTTTCGCAGGTGCGTTGTTCCTGGAAGAACTGCTGCCTGACGCCGGACTAGTGGTTGTATTTCCTCCCGGAGCAAATACTGTAAAGGAAGGATTGAAGCCACCCAGTTGGGCAAAGGGAGCCGCACTGGTTTCCGGGAAGAACAATACCGTGCCGCCGGCGCCGATACCAACTCGAAGCTCGTTCACAAGATTATTCTTGATGGTTGAGCGCAAGGCCAGCGAGTCTGAAAAGCGGTCTGAGTACTGACCACCTATACCGATTGGTATTCCCGGGAAAATGGAATCCCTGCTGTTAAGCTGGTCGGGAGTGGAAATAAACACATTGTAGTTCCACACATTTTCGAGATGGTGCTTCTTGGTAAGATTAAAATCGAAGCGCACCGTCGAGAATTTGCGCAAATTGTTGGCTGGACTGTTCCAGGTGAACCGTTGCTGGTTGTCACCAAGGGCCTGCAAGCCACCTTGCGTCAGGCTCGAGCGAATCTTACCAAGCATCGCTCCGATGATGGGATCAACCGTCGCAGTTTGTCCCTTCGAAAGTGCTAGCGCGAACAGATCTTTACTTTGGGAACCACCTGTTCCGTACTTGAAGATCCCGTTTTGCGCGTCGGGCGTCAGCACGGTTCTTTGGCGCGCCGTCGAGCCGGGCAAGCGAAACTCTTCATAATTGAAAAAGAAGAAAGCCTTTTCGCGACTCTTGATCAGCTTTGGAATCAAGATAGGGCCGCCCATGCGGACGCCATACTGATTAAGGATCATTGCCTGACGTGGCTGACCCGAGATGTTATTGAAATAATAATTTGCGTTGAGAGCGGTATTGCGATGATACCAATAACCACTACCATGATATTCACTGCCGCCGCCTCTGGTGCTGAACTTAATTTGAACGGCGCCATCACCCGAGCTTTCGGCGCCCGGTACTGCTGATGAGAGCGAGACTTCTTCAATCGCATCGATGCGGGGGCGCACGAACGTGAAGAAGCCGTCGTTCGACTTCGAATCCTCAGCCTGATCCGGTAAGCCATCGAGCGTAATTGTCAGCGAGCCTCTCGGAAGACCGTTGATGGTTGACGAGCGCGGCCGCGCGGGCGTCTGCGTTCCGGGCAAAGTAAGCACGAGGTCGAGTGCGTCGCGCGAGGTGAAGGGCAATTCCGTGATCTGGCGACCCGTGATCGTACTACCGATGTTGGGGGTTTGAGTCTGTAATACTTCGCCGCCTCCAACAATCGTCACGGTCTCTGCGGGCGTACCCAATGCCAGCGTAACGTTGACGGTGGTCGGCGTACCAACGTTGACTTTGACGCTGGTTACTTCTGCTTTCTTAAAACCAGAAGCAGCCTGAATTGTTAGACGATAGACACCGCGCGGTAATGACGGAAGATCAAAGTTACCGCTTTCGGATGTCTTCGCGGTGCTTTCGGCACCAGTCTCAATATTTTTCGCGGTCACCGTCGCATTTGCCACGACGGAGCCTGATGGATCAGTTACGGTACCGGCTATTGAACCAGCTGAAGAAAACTGGCCAACTCCGGTTGACGTAAAGATCAATACTAGAGCTGTCGCTACTAGCAAGCTGCAAATCTTGAATCTCATAAGGCGGGCTCCTCCTTTAGGAGATAATCTACGGTTTGGAAATTCCGACAGGAGGCGAACCTGTCAGATCGAATATTCCAATCAGCGGACGCTGACCACGAGATATGAATTGTTACCGAGTAAAAGACCGCGCTGGGAAGGCTAGTGGCTCCCGTTCGAAACCTATAGTCTTCGAGCGAACGAGTTGTTCGTCATTGACCTGGATTTAGGGCTAGGAGACCAGCGAAATTCGAACTTCCGGATAATTTCTTCAAACTTTCGGACGCAGTATACGCGCTTTCATTGAATTTGCGAATACTTTCTAGAAAAGACAGATTAGGAAAAAACGAATCTGCAGGATTCGTGCCAGTCACGTCTCAGACCTGCAAGGCGGTTCAAACTCTGGTCAGATTCTTATCACGCGATTCTTTCGATCCGGAGCCGCAAAGGTCGAGACACAACTCCGAGAGTCTTGTCCCTCGTCAAAAGATAGTCTTCCAATTTGGGATAGTTTGTCTTCTCAACACAAGTATCAAGCTTACCCTGTGTCATCAGGGAGACGGCGGAAACTAGGGAGACGGTTTTGTGGACGTGGGCGTCGGCTCATCAATGCCTTTGAGCTTCCGAATCACACTGCGAAGCTGTTCGGCATCCGGGGTCGTCGGGGCCAGTCGCAGGTAAGTTTCTAACTCAACTATTGCGTCTTTCTTGGCCCCCCGAGAACTATAGATAATTGCCAATAGTCTATGAGCTTCCTTCACCTCATTGCCGCCAAGCTTGATCGCGGCTGATAATTCCTTTTCCGCTTCGTCAAAATTTCCGAGGTTGGCGACTGTTTGTCCGAGGAAATAGTGGCCAACCGCCTGATCGCTTTTCAATTTCACCGCTTCACGGAGCAACGGTTCCGCATCCTTGTAGCGTTTTAGCATTACGAGCACGATACCGCGGTTCATCAGGGGCATATACGCGTGAGCGTCGATCTTAAGCGCCTCTTGGAGTGCCTCATCAGATTTCTGCAATTCGTTGAGCTTCATGTACTGAACGCCCATCTCGTTGTACGCAAGCGCAAATTCCGGGTATTCAGCGATTGCGTCCTGCAACTGCGAGATCGCCCCGCGCCTGTCACCGTTTTTTGCGAGTTCTATCGCTTTGTTGTACTTAGCCAACGTCGGTTTGGGAACCTTGGCCAAATCTACATTAATAACGCCCGGCGTTCCCGTTATTCCGGGCCTGGATGTAAGCCGAATACTCAGGTAGTAATTCTGCGGCGGCATCGCGCGTGGCTGGATGACCGACACGGTTTGCGAGAAAGGTTCAAAATCTTTCTCCTTTTCGATGACCACGACATAGTCACCAGACGGAACGCCACGAAACACGAAGTTTCCGTTCTCGTCCGTCGTCGAGATGCGGTCTCCTCGGGTCATACTTTGTAAACGAACCGAAACGCGCCGGGTGATACGCTCTCCGGTTGAGGAGACGATCATGCCGCTGATAGTGTTCACCCCTCCCAGACCGGTGTCGGTGGATGCCGCCCCCTGAGGAATACCCTGGGCGGTTACTCGAACTACGAGAAGAAGCGAAAACAAAACTAGAGAGAATCCTGATCCACCTACATTCCTCTTTAACATAGTGCCGACCTCAATCGAAGTAACGCTTGGGGGACGTTTGGGAATTCTTCGGACTGAGCAATGTCTGGCTTAGGGCCGCCTGGACATTCCAATGATGATAATGAAAAGGGCGTTGCCGAAATTCCGACAACGCCCAGAAATGAATCATACCCGGAGGCAGATCCGCAAACAACGACTTCGTCGGACTAGAACCTCACTTGCGCGATAATGTTCATCGCGCGTGAGCCGCCACGCTGTACGCTAACACGACCGAACGACGTCGAATCAAAGTTTAAGACGTTCGTGCCGGCTCCAGCAGCAGTAGTCGGAAAGATGAAATTGGGATGGTTCAGGAAATTGATTGCCGTGCCCTTTAGCTCGAACCTGACTCTTTCCGTAATCCGGATCCTCTTGGTAAAACTCAGGTCGAAGTTAAAGTAACTCGGGCCGTCAAGACTGTTAACCGGGAAATTGCCGAATGTGCCCGGAGCTGGAGCCGACATCAACCCGGGCTTAAGCGTCGAACTGGTAGCCTTGCCGTTTACTACGGTTATGTTAAGGAGATTCGGGTTGACAAAGAACAGGCCGGCTGGTGTCTTGAATAGCCCAAGGTTCTTCCTAAACTCCTCAAAGCTAATACCGGTAAGCTGCGCCCCGTTGTTAGCCGTGGAACTATTAAACGTCGTCCGGCCAGACCCCACATACCACGGGACACCAGTCGACCAGCTGACAATAGCTCCTAAAGAGAAGCCTCCCACGATTCTATCTACGAAATCATTAGCACCGCCAAAAAAGGATTTACCCTTTCCGAAAGGAAGGTCGTAGATGCCGTTGGCGACAAATCGCTGCGTCTGATCCTGGATCGAGCGGCGATAATCCGCCCGAGGATTGCGCAGTGTCAGGCGAGAGGACAGATCGTTCTGGTTGTTCCCCTGGTTGTCGACTGCGTTACCCATCGCCTTGCTCCAGGTGTAATCCGCCTGGAACTGCAATCCGTTTGAGAACCTGCGACGAAGCTCGATCTCCAGCGCGTGGTAGTTGGACATTGAGTCATTGGCCAGGACATTCACAAAGGCTGCATTTGGATTTGCCACGAAGAAGTTTCCCGCCAATCCAAGTGCCACGCTTTCGCGATTAGCCCTGTACGTTGAAGTGAACGCCAGCGTATTGGCAAAGGCGCCGACGTTGTTATTCGTCAAGTTGGTGATAAACCCCGAGTTCGTGTAAGCGCTGCCGGCTGCAAGACCGTTGAAAAACTTATCGAAGATCGGGAGAGCAAGACAACCAGCGCAACCCGGAGCAAAGCTTGTTCCTCCGCGAAGGGCTAAATTGGCTTGAGCATTTTTGAACTCTTGCAGGAACCCATTCTCGAAAATGTTAACTTCGTTAATGTTGTAAGCACGCCAAGTGTTGGGTGCGTAGTTGCCAACATATCGGATTTCAAGCGCGGTGTCCTTAAAGATCTCGCGCTCGATACCGACGTTCCACTGGTGCACGTACGGGGCGCGAAGGTTTGGATCGGCCGTCCACAAACCGCTGCCTGTATTCGCCAGGAAATTCTCTCGATCGGTGATCGGAATCTTAAACGTCGGAAAATTCAAAGGCACGCCTCCGGCACCCAGTTGGCCGAGCAGTTGATTCGAATTTGGCGTGACACCGCTCAGCGGCGACGTGTTAGCCGTCTGGATCAGTCCGGGATTGGTGTTCCCGGTTCCCAAAAGGTTAGTGAACGTCGTGACCCCGTCATGCAGATAACTGACTGAGTAGCCGGCGCGGATAGAACTCGTGCCCTCATCGCCAAACAAACGGTGCAGCAGCCCCGACTTAAAGCCAGGTGAGTAGGCAACACCGACAAAAGGTGCGAAGTTATTCCAGTCATTCTTGTAAAGGGGAATACCGGTATCGCCGCTGACGAATATCAGTGAGGCAACGCCCGCCGTTTGACTACCCGGAGCTGCAGTCGGTTTAAAGAGATTACCCTTCCCAGAGACGCCCCAGATAGAATCAAAATTTGCCGGTTGAATGGACAGCCCGTTCGGAACGGTCGGAACACCCATGTAGTCCCATCGCACCCCAAGGTTGAGTGTAAAGTTACTTCTTATCCGCCATTGGTCCTGTGCGAAGAGCGCCAGGTCTCTTCCCTGGACCTGCCTCAATCGCGTAAAACCCGGAACAAAACCGGAGGTCGGAGTTTTGACATTTAACGTCTGGCTCGAGATCCCTAACAGGCCGGTGATCGTGCCATAGACTGTATTCGCAGCCGTTAAGTTTGCAGCGGAAGCTCCGGGCAAATTAGCAGCTATTGTTAAGTTAGTTAAGTTAACTGTGTTTGCTGGGTCGGTTGCAACCCGCACCACTGGCCCAATCTGATTCAACTGGACGATACCGGCGTCGTTCACACTGATGCCCAAAACATTCTGAAAATCCATGCCAAATTTCCAGAGGTGACTACCCTTGACCCACGAAAGCGTATCGGTAATCTGATTAACGATGGTATTTCGAGGCTGGGGCAGGAACGTGTTGTCATAGTTCGTGAGCACACCCGGCAGCGATATGAATGGAACAGACTGCGGACTGTCGCGGTTGAAATCTACCGGAGCCCATTGGCGGCCATATCGGAAGACGTTGGTCACGTTAGGTCCAAATGTTGAAACCAACGCCGGGGTGACTAGATTTCTGGTTGACGCCTGAAACCCATTTACGCCACCCGGGAATGGTGCTTCAAGTCCGTTTGTAGTGACATCGGGGAACGTCCTGGTAATGACGCGGCTGTAAACAAATTCAAGTTTATGCGAACCCAATCCCGTGTCTTTTACAAGCTGATGGTCATACCGGGCTACGTATTTATCGTTGGTGGTAAGTTGTTCAGCGTTGAAAGTGTAGCAGCTAATATTGAATCCATCGCCGCCACAGCCTGAATTGTTGTTGGGAAGAGGTATCTGCGCCAGATGGGCCGTCATGAGCGGATTCAGCGTATGGAAGGGGACGCTGGCTTGATTTAGCAGGTTGACCGTCTGAGTGACACCGCCGACCGTATACTTGAATATACCGTTTCGGGCGTCCTGGGTTAGGACGGTGCGGTTACGCGAACGCGAGTCAGTCTGGACAAACCTTTCGTACGAGAAGAAAAAGAAGGCCTTGTCCTTGCCGCTCCAATAGCCCGGCCCACCCTCGCCAAATTTAGGGGCGTACACGGGCCCCCCGATGTCAAAACCATCATAGTGCTGGCGCAGGATCGGCCTTGGCGTGCCATTGAAATTGTTGAACCACGTATTAGCGTCAGTCCAATTATTAATAATCTGAAGGAAGGCTCCACCGTGGAAATCGTTTGAGCCACCCTTGGTCACGAGGTTGACCTGAGCGGCGCCGCGCCCGGCATCCGAACCTACGGTACCGGTGGTAATACTAAATTCAGCGGTGGAGTTCAGCGACGGAGTAGTGAGCGCAAACATCGAGCTCGTCTTGACGAAGTTGTCCATCGCGTTGATGCCGTCCTGCGTCAGGTTTACCGCTGTCTGCCGGAGGCCGCTTACCGATGAACCGCGTACGTCGGTTCCAACCACCGCGATACCTGCCTGTAGTCCAGCAAGGTCGACCGGGTTTCGGCCGCCAAGCGGGAGATCGACAACCTGTCTGGTGTTGATAACATTCGTAAGGGTCGGGCTGGTAGTGTTGACGATGTCTTGCGTAGCAGTCACCGTGACGGTTTCATTCGGCTGGCCGATCTCTAACGGTATCGTCACCTGAGCGGTAGACGCAACCGAGATAACAACCTCGCGTACCACTGCCTTCCTAAAGCCTCTTGCCTCAACAGATATCGTGTATGTGCCAGGCTGCAATGCCTGGAAATCGAAGGTACCGGCACTGCTGGATTCCACACTCCGCTCAGCGCCAGTTGCGGTGTTAAGCACCGAGACCGTCGCACCGGACACAATTGCGCCGCTGGGATCGCTGACATTGCCAGTAAGACTCCCCGTCGTGGTTTGTCCGAAGGCCGTCATCGTTAATAAGCAGGTTAAGAGAATGGCGAGGCAAAGCGTCAGAGGCTTCAAGACGTTTTCCCGACCAGGAGATAGTTCAGAAGCCGTTCCAGAATCACTCCGTCTAAGCATACGCGGACTCCTTATTAGGTTGTTGAAGTTCAGACTAGCGACTGGTACGGCAATAGGGCGTCAGACCCAGTGTTCTTTCAGGGTTTCCAGCCGTACTTTTTATTGAAAATGGACCAGACAAGACAGGACTTTTATTGACTCGAGTTTTTTGTGAGCGCAATAATTATGCCGCTGTAAGGAATTCGCAGAATTGAATAATAATCCAAGGAATTGGAGGCTGGGTGACCTCCCAGCACAGTCGGCGATCTTTCAGAATTTGGATCGTTCTACGAATTATTGAATGATTGTAAGGTTTCCAATGGCCGGCTTCTCCCTTATGAGTGAGGGTCGGTGTTAGGGCATGCTCCTGTGTTTCACTACTTCAAACTCAAAGTGCAATTCCTTGCCCCTGCAGATCATAGAGAGATAAAACTCCCAGAATTTTCTGGTGAAGCGAAACGACGGCCAACGCTGGTCGAGGTTGGTTACCCACTCGAGCCCGATAGCGCGCCACAAATTGGCCAGGCTTACGTGAACGTGCACCGGCTTTAGCTCCACGGTGGTGTAGAAAGGAAAAGGCGTCTTATCGGGCGTGAAGCAATTAAATGAATAGCTATTGAAATGGTTACGGTGCGTTGGATCGGTGGGCCAGTCCGGATTCGAATAGTGCGGAGTAACTATTTTTATCGAGCCGCCGGCGCGCGTTATGCGGTGTAACTCAGAAACAAAGGCCATCACGTCGGGTACATGTTCAATCACGTGGCGGCAGATGATCTCGTCGAATTCGTCGGCTGCGAATGGATAAGGCAAAACTCCGAGATCGTGAATCACGTCAGCATGGCTACGAGGATTAGCGTCAATACCGATTGCGCCGGGGTACTTATTTTGTCCGCAACCTACGTCAAGGATTTTTTTGGCAGTCTGGGGTCGGTCCGGCAACTCGCTCATGATCAATTAGGGCTCGGGCGTTCAGGCTTTAAGTGCTGGCGCTTGCACAGTTGATTTGGGTAACGCCGCAATTGGCGCCGATGAGGATATCCATTTCTCAAAACTCCGCAAATCAAATGGGAGCACCGGCAAGCCAAGCTTCTCACTCAACTCGCCCAACGACATGCCGTCGAGCATTATCTCTTCGTCGCTTTTCAAAGTTGTGCGAGGAATGATCAGAAAGTCGCCACGAATATCATTCCGCGACTTGACGAAGTCTGATCCGGTCAACAGACCCGCCACGCAAACATCGCCGCCAAAATAACCGTTCACAACTTCCGCTACATGCAGACGCGTGCCTAAGCGCTCGTTTAGTTTTTCGATTTGTTCACGCAACACGGGTGCGAAAAGAGTACCGGTCATTATGGTGCCGAACAGTTGTCCGGGATTAATCAATGGTCGTCGCGACAACCTTTGCAGCAAGTTCGAGAATTGATTACAGAACGATCGCACCATGCCGATGCCATCTTCAATTTGCGGATAATCACCGTAATGCTTCCTGCCTGGTACCTTACGTCCTGCCTTTAAGTAGATTTCATCCCCAAGAAAAGCAAACGTAGTTCCCAGCCGCTCTCGCAGCTCAGACTGTATTTGCGTTACCTCTTCAATTACTTGCCGGCAGAAGTCGGGAGTTACGGCAGTGAGCCGTTCGTCGGTGTTGTAGCGGGTCAGCCCGAGGGGAACAATCGCTACGCTGCTCACTCGCGGAAAGTACGCGGCGAGATCAAAGATCGTTTTTCTCAAGACTGGCCCATCGTTTATCGTTGGGCAAAGAACAACCTGAGCGTGAACTTCGATTCCAGCGTCTAACATCCGCGCGAGCTTGTCAGAAATGTCGGCTCGATCCTTTTCCACGCCGAGCAGGTACGCGCGCACTTCAACGTCGGTGGCGTGGACCGAGACATACTGCGGTGTGAGCCTTTGCTCGATTATGCGTTGCATCTCATCTTCAGTTATCGAAGTGAGGGTCGTGTAATTCCCGTAGAGGAACGAGAGACGGATATCTTCGTCACGAATAAAAAGCGATGGCCGCGCATCGTCGGGATTGCCCTTACAAAAGCAGAAGATGCATTCATTAGCACATTGGCGTGGCACAATCTGTTCGAACGACAAGCCAAAGTCTTCGGCCTCATCACGCTCGATTTGAAGCTCCCAGTCTTCGCCTGACTTCTTTCTGACTTCGAGTGTAAGTTCGGTTTCGCCTCCGGTCTGGAATCGAAAATCGAGATAGTCGCGAACGGGCCGCCCGTTAACTTTGATCACGCGATCACCGGGCTCCAAGTCCAATTCTTTTCCCAAACTATCGGTGGATACATCGGTGATGGTGACGCCGCGGCGGCGAATGCTGGTTACTGCTGGTGTGACTGCAAACTCGTACATATTCCAGAAACCGCGGCCCCGATTTGCCAACTGTTGGCTGGCGTGAAACTCTGACCGCAAAGAAACCGACAGTATAACAAGCCTACACACACGACGGAAACTGCTGGAACTGGGCACGTATTCCACTTTTCTTTTACTTGTATTCGTCTCAAAACCCGGGAAGTCTGGCATTCGACCTCGTTGTGCGGGATGGAGCTTGGAAAATGAGTAGAATTTTCGCGATAGCAGCCTTGCTTCTTGCAGGACTACCAGCGGTCCCTGTCCTGGCGCAGCAGGCAACCGGCCATTCATCAGAGGCCGGAAAGGCGTCGAGCCAGACTCAGCCCGCGCTCCTTACGAGCAACACTACTAATAAAGGTGAATCCAAACCTTCGCCGTCTCTCGTTGTCCCGAACTCACCAGCCACGTCACCGAACTCAGACAAACTAACTTCTGAACCCGAAGAGAACTCACTGACTACGATTTATCGAGTTGGTGTAGGCGATGTTTTAGATGTTCGAGTTCGAAATACCGCGAATTCAGGCTCGACTCTCTTCACCGTCCTTGAAGGCGGCGTCATTGAGTTTCCACTTTTGGGAGGCGCCTTTAGCGTCGTCGGTTACACGACAGAAGAAATCCAGAATCGAATGGCAGTCGAATTCAGGCGTCGGGCATTGCTGGATGGCGCTCAAATCAGCGTTGCCGTGAGGCAGTATGCGAGTCACTCGATTATTGTCACAGGCCTCGTGGTGAGTGGCGGAACCAAGATGTTAAGGCGAGAAGCTGTGCCTCTGTATGTAATTCTCGCGGAATCGCAGTCTCGGCTGGATGCGGCGCGCGCCAGCATCATGCGCGCAAACAATTCGGTGTTGACCGTCGATCTAACCGATCCTTCTTCCACCAGCGTTCTGGTACGACCCGGGGACGTCATCAATATCATGTCGCGGCCGGAACTCTTCTATTACATCGGTGGACGCATTGATTACCCGGGACAGAAGGTCTTTCAATCAGGCATCACTCTTCTTCAGTCGATTCTCGCGGCGGGCGGCACTCGCAAGCGCTCAGACGGCGTCGTGGAAATGTCGCGAGAAAGCTCTTCAGGAAACCTCACGACCACACGATACAACCTGAAAGAGATCAAATCAGGAAAAGTGCCCGATCCTAAACTGCAAGCGGGCGACCGCATCGAGGTGCTGAAGTAGATAGTTGCGGTCCGGGACGTCAGTCGATTTTCGATTCATCATTCTCCAATTGCCATATCTCGTCGCCGGAAGGCGGTCTCGCGCTCGCCCAGCACTCCTCCAAGTCGCCTATGGTTGGGTGCTTTCCTGACCAATGGAAAATGGCAACTGGAAAATGTTGAATGGAAAATCAGAAGCACGCGCTAACTACTCTGTCCGAGAGTCATAACCTCCCTCCTAACCCAGGCAAATCCTCATTCAAGCAGTACTGCTAATTTGATTGACAATCCTAGCCGCTCTTTGTTAGTTATTCAGCGCAATAAACAAGCCAGCCAAGGTTTCCAGTAATATCGCTAGACTTGTGTCATCCCTTTAAGGAAGCGAGTACGCGTTTATGAATAACAAATTGAAGCCAGCTATTATCGGCGGCATCGTCGTCGGTCTTCTCTCGTCGATTCCGTTCGTCAATATCCTAAATATTTGCTGCTGTTTTTGGGCGATTCTCGGCGGCGTACTTGCCACTTATATGTTCATCAAAGCATCACCAACTCCCGTTAAGGCCGGCGATGGAGCTGTGCTGGGACTGTTGGCAGGCGTGGTCGGCGCCTTGATTTACATCGTCGTCGGAATTCCGCTAGGAATTGTGATGGGCAAGACGATGATGTCTTTGATGAGCGGGTTTATGGAAAGCGTCAACCCCCAGCAAGCGGAAATAATGCGCGCCCAAATGGACGCCGGCCAATCTATCGTTTCGCACATCTTGCGAGGACTGGTTTCGGCTTTCCTGCTGCTGATCTTCTCGACGCTCGGTGGCCTTTTGGGTGTACCCATTTTTGAGAAGCGCAAAGGTGGGCCAGACTTACCGCCGCCGCCTCAGAACTTTGGCGGCCAACCAACTCCTGGAGGTTACGGTTCAAATATCTAAACCAATAGAATCGACGGCTTTCGCTTTATCGATCTAGGAGAAGCAGCGGTGTCGCAACCCTATACTCCCCCGTCTGCGAACGCCGGCGCACCAATGGCCAACAACATGACGTTGGCCATCATTGCCACAGTCGTTTCGATAAGCTTCTGCTGTGGCATTCCGCATGGACTGATATCGCTGCTTTGTGCGACTCAGGTGGCCAAGAAGGCCCAGGCCGGCGACACTGAAGGAGCGATGAAATCGGCGAAGCAAGCAAAGATATTTGCTTGGATCTCGATTATTGTTTCGGTAGTGGGGTTGGTGTTAGCCTTTGTCTTCGGCGTAATAGGTGGCATCCTGTCAGCGATTAGCAAATAAGCAAGCGCGCTGGTTGAAGAAAACGGCACGATCTTTCCAGGGTCTGGCTCAAAATCTGAAAGCCAGATCGTTACCCTTGGTACAAACACAATTCCAACTTTGAGGATAGAAAACGACGATGAGATATTGCACGAAATGTGGTGGACAGAACGACGACCTCGCTCAATACTGTTCGACTTGCCAATCTGCCCTGGGCCCAACTACTGGCGGCGGCTATCAACCGATGGCGGCTGTGAACCAGGGCGCAATGTCTGATTGGAAGGCTCAGGGCGCCGATAAGAAAATGGTCGCCGGAATCTGCGGCATTCTTCTCGGTGGGTTTGGGGTGCACAAGTTCATCCTGGGCTACACGACGGAAGGAATCATCCAAATTGTGATTACCTTGGTGACCTGCGGCGCCGGCAGCATCGTTGGCTTGATCGAAGGAATAATCTATCTCACGAAATCCGACGAAGAGTTTGTGAGAACCTACATTCAAAGTAAGCGCGGCTGGTTCTAACCGGCGACAAGAACGACACAGACTTCGGTCTGTGATTAGTAATGGCTATTCTCGAAGCGAGCCCGCAAGAAGACGAACACAGAATGAGCTCTGTGCAACTGGGTTCGCGGCAATGGAGAGCGGTGGCGCTGTGGGTTTTGCTCACCAGCGGCGCCGCTTATCTTTTTATCTTCGAGCCTGGTCGATCCGGTTTCTTTCCTCTATGTCCATTTCGGACCCTTACCGGATTCCAGTGCCCGGGATGCGGTAGTACCCGTGCCTTACATCAGCTACTACACGGCAACGTGCTTGCTGCATTCGAGCTGAATCCTCTGCTCATAATATTTCTGCCGGTGCTTGCGGCTGGATTAATTTTATATACGTGGCGAGCCTTCACTGGCGGACCTTCAATCCAATTGAATTTGCCCTCCCGATATATTTGGGCTTTCTCGGCAGTAGTCGTCGTATTTTGGGTAGTCCGAAATACCGCCATCTATCCTTTTCTTTCTTGAACTAACAAGCTTCGCCGTAGCGTAGACTTCAGTCTGCGCTTACTTGCCTAAAGTTCAACTTGGATGTTTGGTCTTTGTGAAGTTAGAGGATAGCGCCCGTTGGGTAAAGTTGGATAGCAATCAAAACAGACTGTGAAGTCTGTTCTACGGAGGTTCAGAAAATGCGCGTAGCAGGTTTGCTGCTGATCTTAAGCCTCGCAACCATCGGTCAAGCTCAAAAACAACGGACCCAACAGCGCCGAGCGCAACGACCTGTTCATACTTTTTCAATTGTCGCTCGCGATCCCGTTACCGGTGAGCTGGGTGTAGCAGTTCAGTCGCATTGGTTTTCCGTGGGCTCAATCGTTCCGTGGGCTGAAAGTGGAATCGGCGCCGTAGCCACTCAATCGTTCGTCGATCCTTCGTATGGCAAATTGGGATTGGACTTGATGCGCACAGGAAAGACTGCACCGGAAGCTTTGCGAGCTTTGCTTGCGGGAGATGAAGGGCGTGATGTCCGACAGGTCGCGATGATCGATGCGCGTGGGAATGTCGATGCCTGGACCGGCAAGAATGACATACCTGCCGCCGGCCAGATCGTCGGCAAGAATTTCTCGGTGCAGGCCAACCTGATGCTTAACGATAAGATTTGGCCTGCGATGGCTGAGGCGTTTGAAAAGACGAAAGGTGATCTTGCCGATCGAATGCTGGCAGCTCTCGATGCTGCTCAAGCTGTCGGTGGTGACATTCGTGGCCGCCAATCTGCCGCAATCATTGTGGTCACCGGAAAGCCAACCGGTCTGGCTTGGAAAGATCGCACGTTCGATTTGCGAGTGGATGACAGCCCCGAGCCGCTACAGGAATTGCGACGTCTGGTTACTTTGCAACGCGCCTACAACCACATGAACGCCGGCGATCTCGCGGTTGAGCACAAAGACAATGAAGGCGCGCTGCGTGAATATGGCGCCGCGGAAAAGTTGGTACCGGACAATGCCGAAATGATCTACTGGCATGCAGTTGCTCTCGTGAACATGGGACGCGTAGATGAATCGCTGCCACTTTTCAAGAAAGTCTTTCAAATGGACAAGAATTGGGTGACGCTAACTCCTCGATTGGCGAAGGTAGGCTTGATTCCAGACGATCCAAAATTAATCGAGCGATTAACGTCGATAAAGTAACGATTCCGCTGTCAAAACTTCCACTGGTGGCCCAGCGACGCGGGCGCAGTTTACTGTCCTTTCGCTGCTGGAATTGACAATCAAATGTTGAAGCTCATCAAAAACCTCTCATCAATCCTCGTGCTGGTGCTCGCAATAATTGGATGCCGGCAAATTCAGAAGTTAAGTCCTCCATCAGTTCTGAAGAGCACCGATGGGAAATTTCAGATAACTGTTCCGGGAGGGTGGCGCGATACTCCAAGTCTGCATGAGGAGGCTTCGATTAGAGCCGCAAACGCTTTGAATGAAATGTACGTGATCGTGATCAGCGAAAACAAGATCGATTTCGCAGACGGCATAACTCTGGACAAATTTACCGACATCACGCGTGATTCAATGATGTCGAAACTTGGCTCGCCGGTGGCCTCGCCTCCTACAAAGGTGACCATTAATGGAATCCCCGGCCGTCAATTCATGCTTCAAGGCGAAGGCAAAACCGTGAAAATTGCCTACCTTATTACCAACGTTGAAACCGAATCTCACTATCATCAAATCATCACCTGGACGCTGCTCTCTCGAATCAGTCAGAATCAGCCTACTCTTCAAGGAATTACCGAGAGCTTCCGCGCAGTGAAATGAAATGAGCGTCCACCGCGACCATACAAAACCGAATTTCATAGACTGTCCCATCGCTCCGGCGGTAGCGCCCTAATTTTGGGTTGCGGTGACCTGTGACCGCTTTCGCCCACGGCGGCTTGACGCCGCGCTGCTTTAGTAATGGACCGTTGTTCGACGACGTGCTGACAAGTCGCGGCGACCCAAGCGCCGACAGGTCGGCGCCCTCCAAATCAGGGCACTACCCGCTTTCGGCGCACTCTCCGCTCTGTTATCCTGCAATTGATTTCCGCATGTCTGAGTCGAATTTCCAACTCAAAGAACGCGTCCGAGCTTTCTGGCAAGCCAACCCTTGCGGGATAAAGTTTGCTGATGCGGAACCGGGCAGCCGTAAGTTTTTCGAACTCGTTGAGCAGCACCGCTATGAAACGGAGTGGCACATTCCTGACGCTGCGGACTTTGCCTCGGCGAAAGGACTGCGAGTCCTCGAGATCGGTTGCGGAATGGGAACGGATGGAGCTGAGTTTGCCAAAGCTGGCGCTGACTACACCGGAGTGGATCTGACGGAAGCTGCGGTTGACCTTGCGAGAAAGCGCTTTGAAGCATTCAATCTTCAAGGAACGTTTCGCTCTGCGGATGCTGAAAACCTTGATTTTCCGGACGAGTCTTTTGACCTCGTCTATTCGCATGGCGTCCTGCATCACACACCTGACACCGCCGGCGCTGTACGTGAGGTTCATCGCGTTCTCAGAAAAGGCGGGCGAGCGGTCGTAATGCTCTATCATCGGAACTCGTATAACTACCGCGTGAATATTCGGCTGCTGAGACGCGGTGGAGCACATCTCTTGAAGTGGAAGGCAGGCCGGCGTTTGATCAACGTCCTGACCGGAGAGCCGATGGAATCGCTAAAGGAACATGCAGACAAGCTGCGCGATAGCCGCAACGGCTCCCCGAGCGATGACGAATTCCTGAATCAGAACACCGATGGCGCCGGCAATCCGTTAGCCCGTGTTTACTCTAGAGACGAAGCACTTGCGCTATTCAAAGATTTCGCGGAGGTCAAGTTCCGCGTCTTCTTTCTCAACAAACGATTCATTCCTTTAGTGGGAAGTCTTTTGCCGCGCTCGGTCGAAGCCTCAATGGCTTCACGCTGGGGATGGCATCTGTGGATTTATGCGAAGAAGTAACGCTGCTGTGGCACGGGCGTCTCGGTGGTGATGTCAACGTCGACTTTGAGGCTGGATCGTTAGCCCAACTACACAATGGGACTCAGTATTGGCAGTGATACAGTTCGGGGTTCTGGCTCTCTCATTCACACCCGGTTTCAACCGGGTGGCAAGGGTAGCGCGGAAGAGATATTTAACCGTTTCAACGGTTTCCGTTATCTTGTCAGTGAGTGATAGGTAAACCGTTGAAACGGTTAATTCGTCTTTTGGTGGCTAGTCCACCCGGTTGAAACCGGGTGTGACTGAGAAAGCTCAAACTGCATCAGTAGCCAAATTTGATTTGAGCCAAAGTCACACTGACTTAGTACGATCAGACCAATGAAGAACATTCTCATCACCGGCGGTGCAGGCTTCATCGGATCACATCTGGTAGACCAACTGCTCGCTGAGGGTAATTGGCAGATCACAGTCGTTGACGATTTCAATAACTTCTACGAGCCTGCTATCAAACGTGCAAATATTCGAGCGCATCTCCATCAGGGCGAGTATGAACTTCAGGAGGCAGACATCCGAAATCTGGATGCTCTGAAGAATGTTTTTGCCGGTAGAAGATTTGATTGCATCGTGCATCTCGCCGCGCGCGCCGGCGTGCGCCCTTCGCTAACTCAACCGCTGCTGTATGCGGAAACAAACATCAACGGCACCTTGAACCTGCTCGAGCTCGCCCGCACGCACAACGTCAAACAATTTGTCTTTGGCTCCTCCTCGTCGGTCTACGGTGCTAATGCCAAAGTTCCTTTCAGTGAAGACGATCCGATCAGGAATCCCATTTCTCCTTACGCGGCGACTAAAGCCGCCGGCGAGCTGCTTTGCCACACGTACTCGCACTTGTACGGATTACGTTGCGTGTGTCTTCGCTTTTTCACGGTTTACGGAGCTCGGCAGCGGCCTGATTTGGCGATACATAAATTCGCTCGATTAATCAGCGAGGGAGAGCCCATCCCGGTTTTTGGCGACGGCACCACCAGACGCGACTACACATACATTGATGACATCATCGCGGGCGCGCGCGCGGCGATTGATTATTCGGAAAGTGATTTTGAGGTCTTCAACCTCGGCGAGTCTCGCACGGTTGAATTGCGAGAATTGATCTCGCTCCTTGAAAAGGAACTTGATCAGCACGCCATCATTGATCGGCAGCCGTTGCAGCCCGGAGATGTTCCCCAAACATACGCGGACATAAGCAAAGCAAGGCGACTGCTGGCTTACGACCCGCAGACTCAAATTGAGGATGGAATAGCGAAATTTGTAAGTTGGTTTCGAGAAACTAAGTCCCCGGGAGCGCAGGCATCCTTGCCTGCTTTTGTTGATAGGAATAATTGATCTTCGACGGGGATTTCTTTTGCGCGTGAGGCAGGCAGGGATGCCTGCGCTCCCAGACAGATTTTTATGAGCAATACCGTCACCGAGATGCTGCCCCAGGAAATGCAGCAGCACACTTACTCGATCATGTACGAGGTCGAGGGGACTCACTGGTGGTTTGCCGGACGGCGGCGCATCATCGAAACCTTTCTCAAAGACATTTGCGAAAAACTTGGTTCCAAGACTCCTCGCATTCTCGACGTGGGCTGTGGCACTGGAGCCAACCTGGAAATGCTGGCTCAATTCGGCGAAGCCGAAGGCGTCGATGTATCTCCTGAAGCACTCGCTTTTTGTCGAGCGCGAGGCCTGCAAAAAGTTCGCGAGGGCGAGGCGGAACATCTGCCGTATGAAGACGGCTCTTTCGACTTGGTTACCGGGCTTGACGTTGTCGAGCATCTTGACGACGACGTCGCCGGCCTTAACGAGATGCGGAGAGTGCTTCGGCCCGGCGGCTATGCGCTGCTCTTTGTTCCAGCCTTTATGTTTCTGTGGGGTGTTCAGGACGACATCAGTCATCACCGCCGGCGCTACACGCGGTCAGGTCTCGAGCAGGTTGTTCGCGCGGCCGGCTTCGAAGTCGAACGAGTAACATACGCCAACATCACTTTCTTTGCGCCAATTCTGCTCGGAAGAATACTTATGCGAGTCACCGGGTTCCGGCCAGCTTCTGAGAACAACCTCACGGTCGGTGCTCTTAATGGAATACTTGGTCGCATCCTGGGCGCGGAAAGCTCTATACTTCATCAGGTGAACTTGCCTTTCGGCGTTTCCGCGATTTGCGTCGCGCGACGAATCAATTGATGAAAAAACTCTACGACGAACGTGATCCAACTCAAATGGACCCAACCGTGTCCATGGATCAGATTCATCAGAAGCCGGCGATCTCAGTTTTCCTGCCGGTCCTAAACGAAGAACCTAATCTAGTTCCTCTGCACGAGAAGCTTGATGTCGCGCTACAGCAACTGGGTAGACCAGCAGAAATCATCTACGTGGATGACGGTTCGACTGATGGCAGTCTGGAAGTTCTGAGGCGGCTTGCTCATCTTGACCGACGAGTTCGAGTCGTAGCCTTGCGGCGAAATTATGGCCAGACGGCAGCAATGGCTGCCGGAATCCATGCCGCTCGCGGAGATGTTCTGATACCGATGGACGCTGACCTGCAAAATGATCCCGCCGACATCGCGCGGCTGTTAGAGAAGCTCGATGAAGGATATGACGTCGTTTCGGGTTGGCGAAAGAACCGGCAGGATCGCCTGGTTACACGCAAGATACCGTCGATGATTGCTAATAGGCTGATTTCATGGATCGGCGGTGTTCCTCTTCACGACTACGGATGTTCTTTGAAAGCGTACCGGCGGGAGTCGCTTGAAGACGTGCATCTGTACGGCGAGATGCATCGCTTTATCCCCATCTACGCTTCATGGGCTGGCGCGCGAGTGGCCGAAATACCTGTCGAACATCACGCGCGCACGATGGGCAAGTCGAAATACGGCTTGTCTCGCACTGTAAAAGTTATTTTCGATCTGATGACGATTAAATTCATGGCGTCGTATCAAACAAAGCCGCTTTACGTTTTTGGTTGGGTTGGATTATTGACAATCGCCATCTCAATGCTCTGTGCGGTGGGTGCATTCGTAATGAAGTATTTGAGTTGGCCTCATCATGCAGATTTCGTGCAGACACCGCTGCCGGTTCTTGCCATGGTATTGCTGGTGCTTGGGATTCAGTTTTTTCTGATGGGCTTGTTGGCAGAGGTGCAGGTGCGCACCTATCACGAATCCCAATCCAAGGCGATTTATGCCGTGCGTGAGCGAATAGGATTCGACGAAGTGAAGTCCGACAAACTTTAGTTTGCGCGTGGCACGGGCGTCCCGCCCGTATTGTGTTATTGAAGTGAAAGAACGTCACACGGGCGTCTCGCCCGTATTGTGTTATTGAAGTGAAAGACCGTCACACGGGCGGGACGCCCGTGCCACTTTGATCGGAAATTTTGATTTATGTGCGGCATAACCGGTTGGGCAAGTTTGGATTCCCGCACGCCACCACCCGAGGGCGCTCAGGAACTACTCCACGCGATGTGCGAGCGCATGCTTCATCGCGGTCCGGATGCTGAAGGCTTGATGGTTAGCACCGGCGTCGCGCTCGGCATGCGACGCCTTGCCATCATCGATCTCCTCACTGGTGAACAACCCGCCCATAACGAAGACAAAAGTGTTTCCGTAATCCTCAACGGCGAAATCTACAACTACCGCGAGCTGAGGGACGATCTCGAAAAGCGCGGGCATTCATTCCGCAGCGCCTCGGACACCGAAGTCCTGCCGCACCTTTACGAAGAGTACGGCCGGGACATGGTCCAGCATCTGAACGGGATGTTCGCGTTTGCGTTATGGGATGCGAAGCGTCGGCGGCTGTTCATTGCGCGCGATCGGTTTGGCGAAAAGCCGCTTTACTGGGGAATCTTTGACAACACACTCTTGTTTGCTTCCGAGCCGAAAGTTTTGCTGGCCCATCCCGCAGTGCGTCCTTCGCTCAATCTCGAAGCGCTGAGGCGATACCTATCTTTCGATTATGTCCCCGCACCTCTTTCGATCTACGAAGGCATCAACAAACTGACGGCTGCACACTCGCTGACTCTTGAAGACGGACGCGTCGAGGTCGAACGCTATTGGAAACTTAGCTACAAAAAGCCCGACCATTTACCGACCGAACGCGAAGCAGCAGAGCATCTCCGTTTTCTGCTGGCGGATTCTGTGCGCATGAGGCTGGTATCCGACGTCCCACTCGGAGTGTTGTTGTCGGGAGGCATTGATTCATCGACGGTGACGGCTCTGGCTGCGCTGGCCTCGACTGAGACGGTGAAAACATTTTCCATCTCCTTCGCCGAAGCCTCCTTTGACGAGTCATCTTTCGCGCGAGCCGTAGCCAAGCATCTCGGCACGGACCATCATGAAGAACGCTTCAGTGCCGATCTGGCAGCGAATCTCGTAGGCGAGATCGGTTCATGGCTGGATGAGCCAAGCAGCGATCCTTCACTGGTGCCGACGTATTTGTTGTCGAGATTTACTCGCAAGCATGTGACCGTTGCCTTGGGCGGCGACGGCGGTGACGAACTCTTCGCAGGTTATCCGATGTATCTGGGACATCGCTTCGCCGATATCTATAACCGTGTTCCCCGAGTGTTGCGGCGCGGGTTGGTAGAGCCAATCGTCCGGAGGTTGCCGGTAAAAACTAAAAACCTTTCCTTCGATTATCGCGCTCGGCGTTTTGTCTCAACTGCAGGCCATGATCCAATCGCGCGTCATCACATGTGGTTCGGCTCCTTCACTACAACTGAGCAAGACCAGCTCCTCAGCGAAGAAATTAAGCGCCATAGTGACGGTGACATTTATCGTGAAGCGCGACGGCTGGCGGAAGAGTGCGACGCAACCGACATGATTGAGCGCATGCAAAGCCTCGATACGCAGCTTTATCTCGCCGAAGATATCCTGGCCAAAGTTGATCGCGCCAGCATGGCAGTCTCGTTGGAAGTACGCGCTCCGTTCCTTGACCAACGCGTGGCCGAGTATGCGGCTTCACTGCCTCGCAATTTCAAGTTGCGAGGCCGCACTTCAAAGTTCATTTTGAAGCGCGCAGTCGAAGATCTGTTACCGGCGTTTGTCTCGCGGCGTGGTAAAAAAGGCTTTGGAATTCCAGTCGCGGAATGGCTGAAGAAAAAACTCAATCCGCTCGCGAGAGATCTTCTGTCCCGCGAGAGGATAAAGCGGGCGGGTTTGTTTGAGCCTGACTACGTCGCTCGCTTGCTGGACGAACATGAAAGAAGCGTGGCTAATCATCGCAAACCTCTGTGGACCCTTTTGATGTTCGAACTTTGGCATGAAAGCTTTATCGAAACGCCGCGGCGAATCGAAACATCGGTCGTTACAAGGCACTGATTCCATCAGTCTTCAGCCAAGTAAATGAATGAACGGGCCCTCGAAGCCAGTTATACCAAGCTCTATTCCTGGTGTCGCAAAAATGATTTCGCCGGCTACGATCCGTTCGACGGACTAAACAGCCGTCTCTTCCAGTCGCTGCCGTTTAAGAGCTCGCGCACGGCCCGCCTCATCTGGACACAGTTCTTCAAGCGCTCGCCAATAAACTTTCGGACGTTGGCTAACGTTCCTCGGCAACGAAATGCCAAAGGCATAGCTTTATTCGCATTAGCGGCTCTCGCAAGATATCGAACAGAAGGCACTGTCGAAGCGGAAGTCGAGGCGCGCGAGCTGCTCGATGATTTGCTGGCCATGAGCCTCAAGGGGTTCAAGGGAGCTGCCTGGGGATATAACTTCGACTGGCAAGGCCGGGCGTTCTTTGCTCCACGAGGAACGCCGACGATCGTTCCGACTGCTTATGCTGCCCGGGCTTTGCTGGAGGCAGCGCAGTGTCTCGACAACAAGGACTTTCAGCCTTTTGCCAGGACCATTTGCGATTTTGTTCTCAATGACCTGAATCGCTCGGAAGAAACTCGCGACGAAATCTGTTTCAGTTATTCGCCGCTCGATCGCACTCGAGTCTTCAATGCCAGTTTGTTGGCTGGCGAGGTTCTGGCGAAAGTTGGGAAGCTTGTTGGAGATCCGGGTCTTTGCGAATTAGGTACGAGGGCCGCGCGCTACGTCATTCGTCGACAGCTTGACGACGGTTCGTGGACCTACGGTGAAGATAGCTATCAAGGGTGGGCTGATAACTTTCACACCGCATTTATCCTAACCAGCCTTTCCAGAATTATCGATTCGAGCGAATCGGCTCGCGACGAATTTGAACCCGCGTTGCTGCGCGGTTACGAATTCTGGCGCGATCGGTTTTTCCTCGCCAATGGTTGGCCCAAATATTTTCCGGACCGTTTGTATCCTGCTGATGCACATTCCGCCGGCGCGGCGTTGATTACGTTGGTTGAAATGCGCGGACGGATTCCCGGCGTCCTATTAATCGCCGACAAGATAGCCGAGTGGGCAATAAACAATCTGCAAAGTTCGGAGGGTTACTTTTACTATCAACGACGCCGGTTCTATCGTAATCGCATTTCCTACATGCGTTGGTCCCAGGCCTGGATGGCGTATGGGCTAGCGCGACTTGTAGAAGTAAAAAGGCAAAAGTAAAAAGGCAAAAGTTTCGGATTTGCTCGGCTCGCTCAACCGCAAAAACGAGGAGCTGCGTATGTCCAAAAATGGTTATGATATTCGTGAGAGAACCTTTAAGTTTGCCGTCCGAATTGTCAAACTTTGCCAGAAGCTCGACAGCATTCCAGGAGTGCCGAGAACTCTCAGTCATCAACTGCTAAAAGCTGGTACATCTGTCGGCGCCAATGTAGAGGAAGCTCAAGGCGGGCAGGGCAGAGCAGACTTCATTAGCAAGAACGCCATTGCTCTAAAAGAGGCGCGAGAAACACATTTTTGGCTCCGCCCCTTGGTTGCTTCGAGAATACTGACGGAAGATGATCTTTCCGATTTGATAGACGAAGCTGATCAGATCAAACGCATTGTTGGCTCGATCGTTGTAAGAACGCGAGCTCGTAGCTAATCACTTCCTGAACTTTTTACTTTTACCTTTTTACTTTTTTGCGTATCTGGATCGATCTCGCTAACTCACCTCACGTGCCGTTCTTCGCGGCGCTAATTCCGGAGTTTAAGCAGCGCGGCCATCAGGTCGAGCTTACCGCGCGAGATTACGCACAGACCGTCGAGCTAGCACGCAAGGCGGGGCTCACACCAATCGTGATAGGCGGACACGGCGGCGGAAAACTCACCGGCAAAGCTGGAAATCTTGTTGGACGCGCAGCCAGCCTGGCTAAGTGGGCGCGTGGCCGTGGCCTCGATTTGGCCGTCAGTCATAATTCATACGCACAGATCGCCGCCGCCAGTGGGTTGGGCATCAAAAGCGCGACGCTGATGGACTATGAGCATCAACCCGCCAACCATTTAGCGTTTCGTCTCGCCTCCAGTGTTATTGTGCCGAGCTGTTTTCCCGATAGCGCTCTGCGTCGTTACGGCGCGTCGAAAAGCAAAGTAAAGCGCTATCAGGGCACGAAGGAAGATGTTTACCTCGCCGGCTTTGTTCCTACTCCGGCTTTCTCCTCAACGCTTTCCGAGTTGGGTATTGAGTCAAGTGACATTCTTGTTGTGGTGCGGCCTCCAGCTAGCGAAGCTTTGTATCATCGTTTCGAAAATGAGTTGTTTAGCTCAATGCTCAACAAATTGACCGCGCATAGCAATGTGAAAGTGATGTTGCTGGCCCGCACGGAGGAGCAACGCCGCGAATACTCGGCGTCCACATCGAACTTGATACAACCGTTGACGGCGCTCGATGGTGCTAATCTCGTCGCGGCGGCAGACCTGGTGATAAGCGCTGGCGGCACCATGAATCGAGAAGCAGCTGCGCTCGGCGTACCGGCCGCCACGATTTATGCGGGCGAGTGGGCAGCCATCGACGAACAGCTGGTTCGTGAAGGTCGCTTGCGCCGTATTAACTCTCAGGAAGATTTGGATTCTTTGCCAATCGAGAAAAAGGGCCGTGCTGTTCCCCGCCACGCCAAAGACGTGCGAAACGAAGTCGTTGAGCTTATTCTGGCAAGCGCGCGCAAGCGCACATCGAGCCGATGAAAGTAGAAAGGGTACAAACTCAGTCGTTCGACGCCGCGATGGTGCGGGTTCCGGCGCGAGCTCCCGCGTGGGTTGTACCGTTTGTGAAAACAGCTCTGGTCATCATAGACGTACTGCTTTCGGTGGCGGTGTTTGGCGAGGCCTTTTATCTTCGCGAAGGGTTGCCGCTCCTTCAACAAACGAATGGCGCCTGGCAGTGGACCAGTGCTTTTGCTCCATATGCCGCGCTTTTCATTTTGATATCACCAATCAGAGTCCTGACGCTCGCTTACTACGATTTGTATCGCCTCCGTGGCGAGTTTTCGTTGGTTGAGGATGCGGTGCGGGTCTTCAAAGCCACGGCGACGGGAACTCTCTTGATTGTCGCTGCTGCATTCTTGTATCGCGGCGGCTTTGAGTTCCGGACGTTCTCGTATGCTCGAGCCGTGTTCGTGATCGATTTTGTCCTGGCTTTAGTGGGCTTTCTGCTGCTTCGGTTTATCGTTCGCGGTTCGCAGATGCTGGCCCGACGTCGCGACCTTAATCTCATTCCGACGCTGGTCGTCGGTCGCGGCGACGAGGCCTCCACCTTCATAAACGAAATTCGCGAACGGCCTGAACTTGGCTATCGAATCATCGGCGTTCTTGAAAAGGATGTCGCAGCCGGCACACCGCAAACATTTGAAGGCGTGCCCGTCATCGGTGATTTGAAACGTTTGCCGGAAGCGATCCTCGAATCTGGGGCCAATGAAGTCATCATTACGGACCCGACGGTTCCCGGCGAAGCTTTGTTCGATGTCATGATGCGCGTGGGCCGGCGCCGCGGTGTTGAATTCAGGATCGCGCCAAGCCTTTTCAACTTTCTGCCTCGCAAGACTGAAGTCGATCAGATTGGCGCGCTGCCGATGATAACTCTGTTCCGCTCGCCGTTATCTAATGTCGCGCGAGTGCTCAAACGAACTTCTGACTTGGTCATTGCCTCGATTGCGAGCTTGATCGCGCTTCCTTTTTCGTTGCTGTTTGCCTTAGTGATAAAACTCGATTCGAAGGGGCCAATTTTTTACAAGCAGGAACGAGTCGGCATGGACGGCCGCGTGTTTCTCTTTTATAAGTTCCGCACGATGCGCACTGACACCGATGACGCGTCTCATCGCGAATTCCAGCGGCAATACATTGCCGGCGAGCCAGATGTAGAAATGGAACGCGATGGACGTCCGGTTTATAAGCTGCAGGCCGATCCGCGGATCACTCGAGTTGGACGCTGGCTAAGGCGATTGAGTCTTGATGAGCTGCCCCAGCTTTTGAACGTGCTGCGCGGCGATATGAGTGTCGTGGGACCACGGCCGCCGATTCCATATGAAGTTGAAGAGTACGAGTTGTGGCATCGTAAGCGGCTTGATATGAAGCCGGGCATGACTGGACTGTGGCAAGTGTCGGGAAGGAATCGGTTGCCTTTCGATGAGATGGTCCGGCTTGACCTGTTCTACATCGAGAATTGGTCGCTGTTGTTGGATTTGAAGATTATTCTGCGAACGCTGCCGGTTATGCTGCGCGGCGATGCTTATTAGTTTTGTTCTTATACTTGTTTTGAATTGCTTGTGGCTTTGATAAGGAGGCATTGACTGGATATGAGTGATCAGAAACGTGAGTTGCTAAGACATACCGTTGCTACTCTGGCTTATCGTGGTGCGAAGGCCGTACGAGACGCGCCAGAATCTTTCGCTTCGTTTCATGCTTCGGAGACGACGCGTACGCCCGTTCAAATCCTTGCTCACATTGGCGACTTGCTGGATTGGGCTTTGTCGATTGCAAAGGGCGCTGAGACGTGGAACAACGCTGAGCCGTTACCGTGGGATCAGGAAGTCGCGCGTTTTCATTCAGCGCTCAAGAACTTTGATGACTTCCTTGCTTCAGACGTAGAACTTGGAGGGACCTGCGAACGATTGTTCCAGGGCGCCATCGCAGACTCGCTTACTCACGTCGGACAGCTCACGATCCTGCGCCGCATCGCCGAGGCTCCGATTAAAGGTGAGAATTACTCCGTGGCCGCGATCAAGGCCGGCCAGGTCACCGCCAATCAACCCGCCGCAGTTTATGAATTCGATTAAATGCAGTTTCCAAAGACTTGACCGCATCGGCATTTCTACTGATAATCTGCGTGGAGGCTTTGTGGTGATTATTCACTGCATTGCCTTTTTCATTTAACGTCCTTGCATCGTCCTCGTTCGAAGATCCGTAATCAAATAGAAGCTCCAGATTTCGTGATTTGGATTGTTACCTATCGAACGAATTGTTCTGTGACGGAGCCGACAGACGCGATCAACCACACCTTCGAGTTCATTTCTGGCAGGTTCCGCCATACCAGCAATGCGACGAAAGCCCCACGAAATCGTATAAGCAACTAAATCTGCGACTTGAATCCCAGTGGTAAGGTCGCTGCGAACAAAGAATGGTTCCAGGATGATCTGACCCGACATCTGTCTGCCCTTAATGCTGCGTCTAAAGTAACGATCCATCTGTTCTACCAGGAGATGACTCCGACTTTTCTCCAGTTCGTCGAAGACTACAATTCCGGCGGACGATGGTGAGACGTCTTCTAGGTAATAAAAGAATCTCTCAAAAAGATATGCATAGTCCTTTCTCAGATATTCGGAGGATGGTGGAGTCGGAGCATCTTTGGTCACTATGCTTGCGAATGCCCGACATCTGTAACGTGAGCAGATTTCGAACACTTCGTTTACGTATGCGATTTTCGCTTGCGCCAAGGCAGTTAGTTCTGATCGTCCAGCCCCTGAGCCGTTATCAAGACAGAGCTTGGCAAGTTCTCGTCTTTCGTCCTCCGGGAAGGGCGCTAATTGAGCGGCGAGTCGAAAGACCTTCGCTTTTAGCATTCTCTTCCCTTTCAACTCAGATCTATCAGCGCTGTAACGCCTCATGAAGATGCGCTTTTTAGCGTCCTGGATGGCAATAATTAGGTTCCACAGGTCCTGATCCTCAATCGCAATGCCAGCCAACACTTCATAAGGAGACGACCTGTGGTCCTGACCGCTTTCATCAATAAAAAGAAAATATGCCATTCACTTCGCCAATCCGGCCAGCGCTAGCTCCAGCAACAGTATCTTCTTAATCCCGCGGTAGAGCGGTTCAATCTCACAATTCTCAGTCAGCGCGTGTGAATCGTTACATGGTCCCGCACCGGTGGAAATCGACGGAATGCCTTCCAACAAAGCCGCGCTGGAATTATTTGAGCCCCCATTTCCGATCGGCGGATCGAATCCCATCGCTCGATGTACAGCCTCCGAAATCTTCACCAGATCAGACTCACGATTACCCGGCAGCACGGCGGCTGGCGAAGTTGAAATGATGTCTGTCTTGACAGTCATTCCAGCCTTGTCCGCTTCTTCCTTCAAGATCGCCGCTATCTGTTTTTCCAAGTCGGCAATGACTTCATTACTAGTTGAGCGCAGGTCGACTGTAAACCAGGCGTCTGCGGCCTTCGCATTTACGACCTCTGAACCGCCCAGCATACCAATGTTCAAATTTGAAGAAGGATTAGTCGGGACTTTCAGCTGGTAGACGCGATCAATGGCTCGAGCCAGAGGCAACGTCGCCGAATAAGGAGGTGTACGTGAGCGAGTATGACCGCCCGGCCCAATGAAATGATGGCGATACCAGGTGATGCCAATGCCGGCGTAAGTGAAGCCTTCGTAGCCGCCATCGAGCGCGATGTAGTAGTTGACCTTGCCCTTGTTCTCTTTCGCAAAATGTTTCGCTCCGGTTAAGCCACTCTCTTCGTCGGTCGTAAAAACAAAGATCAAATCACCCTTCGTTTGAACCTTTGCGTCATCGAGTGCTCGCATCGTGGCCAACAAAGCTTCGATATTGCGCGTATCATCACCCACTCCGGGTCCATAGATGCGGCCCTCACGAATCGTAGTCTTGATCTTAAGCCCCGGTTGAAAGACCGTGTCGAGATGAGCGTCGAAAACTACGACCGGGCCGCCGCCAGTTCCTTTACGGACAGCAATCAAATTCCCGGCTGCGTCATACCGAAGGTCGCTGAGCTTGTACTTCTTAAGAAGGCCCTCAATGTAAGTTGCGCGCTCCTTCTCTTGACGCGACGGCGCATTAATCTCGGTTATGTCGGCCCATTCACGCAGAATTCCATCGTGGTTCTTATCGATGTACTCCGCCGCTGCCTTTGCTTTCGGGTCTTCCTGAACAGTTTTCACGTGGCTCGTGAATTCATTGTCTTTGCCGGCTGGCGCTTGACCGAAGGTAGTCGAGATAAGAAAGAAGATGACCAGTAACGACGCCCGTTTGTGCATAGGGTTCCTTCAAACGTTCGAGTATAGTTAAAGAGCAAATGTGTTTCGGATTGTAATCGGCGGCTAAGCTTTTAGGAAAAGTTTCTTGCGCTCGCTTCCTAACGCATCAATCCGCGCCTGACCATGACCAACGCCAAAGACTCGTTGACTCTTGCCATCGCACTTGATCGGATAATTCTATTAGCGCTGTTTATTTTTGCGGCTTTTGCGCCGCATTCGATTGCCGTGACACAAGGCGCCTGGTTGTTGGGTGGGACCTGCTGGATTATCAGATGTTTTGTACCTCCGAGACCAAACCTCTTTCGCACGCCCATCGACTATTTGATGCTCGGATTCTTCATCCTGACGGGACTATCCGCAGTGCTTTCGTATGACCCGATGGTCTCGATTGGAAAACTGCGAGCAGCCAGCCTATTCACAATCGTCTACTTGTTTGCTGAAAACATTCCGTCGAGAAAAATCGTGCGAGCTCTCGCCCTCACGCTGGTCGCCTCATGCATGATCAATGTCTTATTCACCGCCGTAACTCGAGTCATCGGGCGCGGTGTTAAGGTCCAGGATATAAAAGTCGAAAGCCCTTTGACTGCAGCGACGATGACCAACCCGCAACAGACGCAATCGTCATTTCCAATCATAACCGGCGACACCATTCTGAGCGTCGATGGTCAACCGGTGCGTAACGCCAACGATGTCGCAAATCTGCTCACCGCATCTGGAAATCAGAAGTTCGCCACGGTGATCATTTATCGAGGCGATCGATTTCCTCCCCTCCGTGTACCTCGAGGTCGTCTGTTGCCAGGCTCGACTGCGGAAGAGCAACTGGGAGTTTCAAGTGCAACCATCGGTCGTGACTGGCGAGCGATGGGCTTTTACGGCCATTACGTCAGCTACGCGGAAGCCCTTCAGCTAATAGCTTCATTGGCGCTAGGTCTGTTTATTTGTCAGCCGCTCAAAAAGAGCCGAATCGGCTTGTTGCTCTTGTTAATGCTTGGAGGACTCCTGTTCGCGCTGCTGCTTACCGTTACGCGCGCGTCATGGCTTGGCTTCCTGGTGTCAGGTACGGTGATGGTACTGGTCGGCATGTCCCGACGAATGGTTCTAATCGCCGCAGCTTGTGCGATTCCTTTGGTCATCGCCGGTGCATTCATGCTTCACCAGAAGAGGAATGTTGGACTGCTGGACGGGAAAGATGCATCGACCACGTGGCGACAGACGGTTTGGCGTGAAGGCTTTGAATTGCTGCGAGCAAAACCCCGTCATCTGCTGATAGGTGTTGGGATGGATTCAATCAAGCGACACTGGCGAGAATGGGGCTTGTTCGATCAAGGCCGTATACCGATTGGACACATGCATTCGAACTTTTTGCAGCTGGCCCTCGAGCGTGGCGTACCGGCGTTACTATTGTGGCTGGTGTTAATGGGAGCTTATGCTCGCTCGTTGATCGGCACTTTCCGTAGACTGAAGATGGAAGAGTCGGCAACGCCGAACTGGCTAGAACCTTGGATGGATCGCGGAATTGTTTTAGGAGCACTGGGGGGCTTGGCAGGATTCTTGTTCAGCGGACTGGTGCACTACAACTGGGGTGATTCCGAAGTAATTATGATCTTCTATTTCCTGATGGGACTGAGTCTGGTCTTGCAGAGAAGCAGTAGTCGGGTCACTGCTTCAAAAGCGGCGAGGGCTCGTCAAAACATTTAATCCAGCCTTGCCTCTCAATTCGCTTTTGTTTGTTTTGGAAGAGGCACCCAAGCAGTGTCTCTTCCTGACCTAAGTTACGGTGGGAGGCTGGATCCAACCGCGGCTGACGTTCCTCTTCTCAACCCTTAAACCCTCGGTTCCGGTGCCAGTAAAGAAGTGCGAATCGCCTGAGGGGTGCTCGTTTTCTCGCGCCTTTTTCATGTAAGTTTTGAACGGCATATCGTTTGCTGTCTTATTTGTGGGAGGCCCAAAAGGCTCGTTTTCAAATCAGGTTGACTGATCGTTGACTAATCTTTGAACGATGGTATCGCCAGTTTGACTGATTCGGCTTCAAGCTGACCGAATCGACCTTCGACAGCTTAACCTATCTCGAGATGATCGTGGTGATGGCACCGAGAATCGTGTTGATGATGTCAGCGTCAGTGGTGATGGCACCAGTCGTGATGGCACCGGGCTTGGTGGTGATGGCACCGGGCTTGGTAGTGATGGCACCGGGCATGGTGGTGATGGCACCAGCGAATGCGGAGGAAGCGAGTGTCGCTGTTAGGATCGTGGCGGCGAGAACTGATTTAAGGCTTTTCATTGTTTTTCTCCTCGTTGACTAAAGGTTGCGGGACTTAGGTCGGATTCGAATCCGGTATGCTCTGCAAAGCTGTCCGTTTTTGACTCCCGACCTTTTACAAATAACTGTTCGCACTTCCTCTATTATCAACCCTTGTGCCAAAGGCGAATCATCATCGCTCTGCCTCCGTAAGTCGTTGATAAGAGCACGTTTAGCTAACAACAGACCACTGATTGATCATCCTTCGAGAACCCACTCACAAATGACTACCAAGTATGCACATTCGCTGTCCGATTCGGGCAAGACTTCCTTAAGTGTTTTCTATAAACACTTTAGACTCTCCAAAAACTGAATGAGTTCGATTGGATACTACGGTGTCAGTGGATACTAGATAAACATCTTCAGTTCTCAAGTCAAAAGTACGGGTCAAGCCAGAATTTCTTCCAGAGGCTTCGCAATGCGAGTTGACACGTCAAACAACCATACCCAAAGTCTCCCGCTCAACCTGAGCGAACAAGTCGAAGCGTGCTGCACTATCGCCCGGGAGAAGATTGAAAAGGGCGAATACGACGCCGGTTGTGCAACGCTCCGGCCCTGGTGGACTATATCGGAAGGACCTCGACATGAGGGCCTCAGCAATCGAGCAGCCGCTCAACTCCTTCTAACCGCCGGCATGCTGAGCGGCTGGATTGCGAGCACCCGACAGGTCAATGGCGACCAGAAGTGTGCCGAGGCCCTCTTAAACGGGGCCATCGCGCTATTTGATCAACTCGGGCACAAAGTACGTGCCGCTGAAGCTCGGATCGAACTTGCAGGCTGTTACTATAGAGAAGGTCTTTTTGATCTCGCTCGCGCTACGGTGCAATGCTCACTCAATGTTCTTCCCGAAGAGTACGTCGACTTGAGAGCCGTCGCTTTAATTCGACTTGGATCCGTTGAACGACATGCCGGCCGTTTACATGACGCGCTAAACGTTTTGAGTGAAGTTGCCCCTTTAGCGGACCGGGCAGGCATCTGGACATGTGGCCGCTTCCATTCCGAGATGGCAACCACGCTGAATCATCTTGGGAACGCCGAAAATCGAACTCACTACTTTGATAGGGCCTTGGTCCACTACAGAGAGGCACAGCTGCATTTTGAACGTATCGGCAACCTTCGTTTTCTGGCTGCGACCGAGAACAACCAGGGCTTGCTATTGTTAAGGCTAACGAGATTTGATGACGCAAAAGTCCACCTGACCCGGGCGCGCACGCTGTTTGACGAATTGGGCGACAGCGTCGGCCGAGCCCAGGTTGACGAAACGCTCGCGCAGCTCTTTATCGGTTCAAAACAGCTTGGACTAGCGGAGAATTCCATCAGGTCTGCCGTTAATACATTAGAGACCCCCAGTGAAAATGCTCTATTGGCTGAGGCCCTTACCACGCAAGGATTGATTCTCTGTAGGCTTGGTCGGCGGCACGAAGCTAGGCCCATTCTGCAGCGAGCGCAGCGAGTCGCGGAGCGCTGTGGCGATCGTGAAGGTGCGGGTAAATCGCTGCTAATACTTATCGAGGAGATGTGCGATCAACTCGATGATGACGAGCGAAGGGAAATTGGCGGTCGCCTGGATCAGTTGTTGTCGAATTCTCAACAGGCTCTGACACGCGAACGCTTACGCAAATGTCTCGAGAAGATTGCGACCGCGCACGCGGAATACGAGCAACAACGCGAAAATCTGAACCATGCTGAAAAGATGGCAGCGTTGGGTGAGCTGTCGTTTGGCGTGGCTCATAACGTGAACAACACGCTGACCGGCATTCTCGGTCGGGCTCAATTGCTGATGCGAACGAGCGATCGCGACAAGACGATCAAGGGTTTGGAGCTAATCATCAAAAGCGCCGAAGATGGCGCCCACATCATTCGTCGCATCCAGGATTTTGCGCGCGAACGACCCAGCCGCGAATTTCAGAGCATTTGTGTGAGCGAGCTTTTGAAGGAAGTTTTCGAGATGACTCGGCCTCGCTGGGAATCTAATGCAGCGGGAATTCGTTGCACCGCAAATTCGAGTTGTACTTCCATTGTTATGGGTGACCCGGTGGAGCTGCGCGAGGTGCTCGTTAACATGATCTACAACGCCGTAGATGCGATGCCGACGGGTGGCGAGATTCGCCTCGATGCCTACGAATCGAACGGACGCGTCATCATGTCGATCGCTGACAGCGGCACGGGGATGTCGGCCGAGGTCAAAACGCGCTTATTCAATCCGTTCTTCACGACGAAAGGCAAAGCGGGCACGGGCATGGGCCTCGCGGTCAGCTTTGGTATCGTCCGCCGCCACGAGGGATCGATTGAAGTCGACAGCGAAGTCGGAAGAGGGACAACTTTCAACATTTCCTTGCCGCTGGCCAACGGGACCTCGGGCCAGTCGTCGGGCGCGCTCAATTCAACCGCCGCAGGTGGTCCACGCCCGCTGCGTCTGCTAGTTGTCGACGACGAGGTCAATGTTCGCGATGTTTTGGCAGAATCTTTGAGAGCCGAAGGCTGCGAAGTTATCACTGCTGAGAACGGACTAGCCGCGCTCGAAGTTTTCGATCAGTATAACGGTGAGTTCGATGCGGTCTTCACGGACATTGGCATGCCCGACATGAATGGCTGGGAGTTAGCCACTGCAATTCGTCGCCGCTCCGATCATATTGCGCTCGCCATAGTCAGCGGGTGGGCAGATGCTATTAGTTGCAACACGAGAAATGTGGTGAAGGCAGACTGGGTCGTTTCGAAGCCTTTTGACATCAACCGCATCTCGGAAATTGCGCACGAAATTGCCGAGCGTAAGAAGCTCACGAGTTTCCCACAAGCTCAACACGTTGACTCGGTCGACAGACGTCGCCGCAATTAAAGAACCCAGAAAAAAGAAGACGCTAGGCGCTGGCGCTCAACGAGTGTCGTTCCAGCTTCAGATAAAGGCCTCGGCGCGTAAGCCCGAGCTCGCGCGCTGCGCGTGAGATGTTGCCGTTGTGTCGTCGTAGGGCATCGGCGATCATGCGACGCTCAACTTCAGCAAACGCATCCGCAAGCGTTCCGGTGGGAATCGTAGAAGTTTGGATCTGACCGACCGCAGGCACTCCGGCGGCTGGCGAAATAGGCGAGCCGGTCCGGCGGAGCTCTGGTGACAAATGATCCGGCGTGATAATGGTCCCGTCTTCGGCTCGAGCCACGATGCGCTGAATTTCGTTGCACAGCTGCCGAACATTTCCCGGCCAATCAGAAACCATCAATAAATCTGTGGCCTGTGGCGTGATCTGAATATCTTTGCGCCCAAACTTAGCCGAATAGTGGTTGATGTAGTAGCTGACAATCGTCGGCACTTCAGAGCGGCGTTCCCGCAGCGGCGGCACGCGAAGGCGAATAACATTTAGGCGGTAGTAAAGATCCTCGCGGAATTTTCCCTGCGCCACCATCTCTTCAAGGTCGGTGTTCGTTGCCGCGATAATGCGCACATCGCTTTTGAGGGGCCGCTGTTCACCGAGCGGTTGAATCTCACCTTCCTGCAGAAATCGCAGCAGCTTTGGCTGCACGTCAAGCGGCAGGTCTCCGATCTCATCCAGAAACAGGGTGCCGCCGGCCGCGGTCCGAATAACGCCGGCTGAATCATTAACTGCGCCCGTGAAAGCTCCACGCCGGTAACCAAATAGATATCCTTCCGACAATTCCTTGGGCACCGCCGTACAGTTGAATGGAACAAAGACCTTGTCGCGGCGAGACGAGATGGCATGAATAGCTCGCGCTACGAGTTCTTTACCGGTGCCGGATTCCCCGGTTACCAAAACCGTAACGTCTGACGATCTAATCTTGTGCACTTCTTCAACGAGTCGCGTCATCGCGGGGCTCGAGTGTATGAAGCCGGGCATCAAGCTCGTCCCTGCAAGCGTTTCCTGCTCAGGCGTACTGACGCCTTTCTGAGCACCGGCTCGCAGCGCACACACATCCATTCCCAATTCGACAATTCTCAAAAGTGGCTCGATCGAGATACTGCTGGGTAAGGAAGCGCGGTCACGCGGCGACATGTAGAGAATCGCTGCGGGCGCATTCGGCGAGCGCAAGACGATCAAGCTCGCGTCACGCCTCTTTGCATATCGCTGTCGCTCATCGTCAGTCTTGAGCTGTTCAATCTCCTCAACCAGGCTCGTGGTTTCGGTTGCATTACAACCGTGCCCGACTACAGGACGCAAATGATTGTCTTCACCCTTTTCAAGAATCAGGATCTGCCGCGCATCCGTCTCCTGACGCATGATGGCGGCGAGCTCGCGCAGCAACAGTTCGCGCGAAGCGACCGCTTCAGCCAACCGCAAGGTGAGCAACTGCGTTAAGGCAGGTAATTCAGCTCGCTGCTCAACGGGGGTGCTGCGATCGAGATTTTCGAGCGCTTCTTCAGCGACGCCGAGATCGATGGGCGCGCCTAATTCGCGGAAAGTATTTACAGATCGCGTCAGGTGTTCGACTGCTCGAGCGGGCTGCGTAACGGCATACGCCCGACCGAGTTCGTAATGCGCGCGCGCGGCGCGATAACGATCCCCGAGCATGTCAAAGATTGAGACGCTGCGACCAAAATGTTGAGCGGCAGCGGCGGGATCTCCCTGTGCCATGGAGAGCTTGCCCAAAAGCCTTTGGGCCTCGCCCGACAAATTCAAATCGGTTGGAGATTCGCTGGTTTGCTCGGCGACGCGCTGCAGCTCATTCGTCGACTTCTCGTAGTCTTCAGCTGAAAGGTGGGTCTCAGCAAGCAAGAGCAGCGATTCGCTGATTGCCTGCTTGTCTCCGATCAGCTCTGCCAACGACAACGCTTCCTGGCCTTTCGCTAGAGCCGCTGCCTCATCTCGCATCGCCAGTAAACATCGGCCGAGGGTTCGCAGCGCCTGGCAGGCGTACCACTTGTTTCCGTTCTCTTTTGCGAGCGCGACTGATCGTTCGAGAAAACCCTTTCCTTCATCGAGATTGCCGCGCAACATATGCAGCTCGCCCAACGAGTCAAGAATCATCGGCACTTTGGCGCCGCGCTCATCGACTTCGGAAGCAAGCGTCAGCGCTCGATCTAATGCGTCGTGGGCGCGGTCCCATTGACCGATAAGGATCAGATTGATACCGAGATTGTTGTAGCCATCCGCAGCACTGCTCTTGTGATCAGTCCGCTCGTAGTAGCCGATCGCTTTTTCGAGATATCGAATTCCTTCTTGGGGCCGTTTGAGGAACCAGCAAGAGCCGGCCATGTTGGCGTAAATCCTGCCGAGACTGAAGCTGGCGGGACGCTCGCCGATCAAGTTCAGCGCCAGCTCATAATTCTCGAGCGACGATTCGAAGTTGCCCTCGTGCATATCAGCGAGAGCAATCCCAAAGTAAGCTTCTACCAAACCTCGCCAATTGCCGGTGTTACGAAATAGCTCCAGGGCTCGCTGCGAATTATCTCGACCAATTGGATATTCGTTGATGCTGCGATACACGCGGGCAAGAGCTGCATAAACGGGCCCGAGCCGGGCTTCAATACCCTGGTCCGTGAGCTCGCGCAGCGCCGACTTAAGCAGTGAAATTGCCTTAGGATTGTCGCCAGTGTAGTTGTAAGCGATGGCGATCTGGACTCGAAGCGAACTGTCAGCTTCCTCGTTCAGTTTGGCTCTCGATTCGGGCAACTCGTACATTGAAACCGCAGCGAGTGACTCTCGATATTGTCCTTGCATCTCGAGAGCAATCGACAGGGCACAACGAGCGAGCGCGAGGATTGAGGGGTTGTGACGCGCGGCTGTGATTAAAGCCGTCAGCCGAGATCGAGCTTCAATACTCAGCCCCTGATCCAAGAGCGAGCGGATGTTTTCCAGCTCGAGCGTCAGTGTTTCGTCGTTGGCGCGCGCACGCGAACTCAAACGGACCCGCGCATCCGCCAGATCAACCACACTACGTCCCGTTGGGGCCTCGTTTCCGGCCTCCGGCCCAGAATCCAAGCGTTTAGTCATCTAAGTTTATAAATAAAGAATTCGCGTCGCATTTCAATTATGCGTCGCAGGCCGCCGGGAGGTTTTCGAGCGCGCGCCAAAAACGCACTCATTTAATGCAAGCGCGGCCAATTTAGCACACGCGTGTTACAGCGTCCACACGTTCAGGGATCACCGATAACTGATCTTTTTGACTGAGATAAGCTCGGGTTACACGTCCAAATGCGGCGATCGCCATTCAGGATCAACTCACAAAGCTTCCAAACTAGATCTTTCGGGCTACGTTACCAACCTTGATTGTTCCAGCCTGCACTACCTTCGCGTTGATCCCCCGCAGACAAAGCTGGCGACCTACGGGAGAATTCACAAACTTCATCGCCTCAAGGCCAAAACGTGACACAAACTTCTGGCAACCAGTGTGTGGCGGTGGCGTAACCTCGATCACGGCAGAGCCAATCTCGAGACGCGTCCCGGCGGGAAGATTCTCGGCGCTCAAATCCATTTCGAGGTAAAGCTGGTCACCAGCTAGTGACCAATGTTTCTTATCCTGAGTCAGCAGCTCTATTACACGCGAGTTCATGACATTGAGCTGCATTTCAGGATGCGGTGAACCATCGTCAGTTCGTGAGCTACTGCGTATGTTCCACGTATCACCCACCAAGCCATCGCGCAGATCGAGCTGGCCTTCGTCCAGGACTTCACGTTCGCCAACGGACGGTCTTCGAACAATCAAGTTAAGCACCCCGGAATCTTTGGGAGATTGACGAATCGTATCGAGCCCGGCTTCAAGCTCAGCCATCGTCAAATGTCTCACTTCACTCACGCCTATATCCTCCTCACGGTATTTTGCCGACTCAAAAACGCGACGACTTTCGCTGTTACTTTTTCGCAGCAGACTTAGTGTGGTGTTTCTAAAGTTCGCAGACACAATTGATCGTGGCCGCAGAGCGGCCAAATATTTATAGCAAATGCATCCCAAAATGCTGCCAAAGCTCCGTAGGAGCGGAGTCTGACCAAAACAAAGGGATATCGCGCTCCGCTGGAGCGCAGCGCTTCTTTGGGCTCATGGGTTCTATAAACATTTCGTCCCTTCGGAACCGAAAACCGCACTACCAGTTGTTGAGCGAACTTTAGAAACAGGACACTAGTCTTCTTATCAACACGGGTCTTTGACATCTTATCCATTCCATTTCGCGTCCGTTGGGATACTGATAAAGCATCCGGCCAAAACTAACGATGCCTGGCCCTCACATCTCGGCTTTCGCTCCGGTAACGTCTGACATCAAATCAGCGACTATCTGGCAATCCGCGCGACGCTGTTCGTCCTGGATCTTAACAAGAAACTCTTTGACGCTGTTTTTGGTTGGTTTGGTTTTTAGTTCAGCCGCCTGCGAATCTCCTGCTTCACACCCCATCTCGCCGCGCGTCCATTGTACGAGGATGAGAGTCTTTTCGGCTCTTATTTGATCTCAATTCTCTTTGCCATCCAGACCTAGACGTTCGTAACAGGCCCGATATTACACCTCACTCCTATCTTTATTTTCAGAAATCTTTTTTCAGATTTTTTTGACGATCAATGGCCCCTTTGCTCCGACCAATCCGCGTTAGCAGGGGAACGCCGAATGTCGAACATGAGCAAATTCACCAAATTCCCAGTTAGCTCAGAACTTCGAAAACAACAAATACCTAACATGCGGGGGCAAAAACAAATGATCAGAAGTCGGTTAATTCCGTTAGTCGCTTTCTTAATGTTTACGTGCACGGGCAGCGCATTCGCTCAATCAACTGCCACAACCAAAACAGGCGAGTCCGCCACTGTGGCGGTCACTGCTTCGCTCTCAGCTGATGCGGTGCGCGTAGCCGCTCCTTCACAGGTTTTGCAGATTCGGTTGGAAATCTATTCAGCTAATGGCGACGTGATGTTCGATTCCGGTCTCAAGCCAGGCAGCATCATTGACTGGAAGATAACTGACTCGACCAAAGCGATGGCTGACGGCAGTTACCTATTTGTCGTTACGGTTCGCGACTTTGAAGCCAAATACAGACAAAGATTTGGGGGCCTTTCTCTACGGTCAGGCCAACTCAGTCTACAAACTCAGCGCGCGTCTGACGTTTCAGCGGTGCAGTCCCAGGCCATTGGTAATCGCGCGCAATCGCGAACGATCGAGACTGCGGAGGGCGATGAAAGCGTCACCATTCTGCGGGAAGGTAAAGAGCGCGCGGTTGTCGTTGCAGCTAATGACGGTAAGGACGGTCAGGTTACATCCACGACCGGCGCCCTGACACTTCGCACCGGAGACTTCTTCTCGAATCAAGCGAAAGAGCAGATGCGCATCACTCCTGAAGGAAACGTTGGCATCGGCACTCAGACGCCCGAAGCAAAGCTGGACGTGGCGGGCACAATCCGAGCTCGCGGTGGCATCGTTTTCGATGACGGATCAGTATTGAGCTCGGCCAGCGCTGCTAATTCAAAGAATGTTACGGTCAATGGCTCAATTGCGCCGGCGGTAGCGGGAACGGGCTCGACTAACCAGATTTCCAAGTGGACTGATAATGCGGGCACGCTCGGCAACTCTTCCATTACGGAAGCAAACGGGAATGTTGGTATCGGTACAACCTCTCCGGTGTCGACACTGCACTTGGCCGGCCCCGCAGGTGTAAACGCAATTACTTTGAATACTCCCGGCAACCAAAAGTTTCGATTTCAAACTGTAGCCGGCATACCTAACTGGGGCGCATTCACAATCAACTCCATCTACAACAATGGCTGGCAGCTTGATGACACGAACAGTAATGGATGGTTTTTCAAGCTCGATACGCGTGCTGGTAATGGCGCGAGCGATGCGAACGGACTCTGGCTGTATCGGATACCACAAGGCGGGAATCCGCACACCGATGAGAAGGCCGCATTCGGTGTTACGAACGGCCAGGCATACTTTGCCGACAACGTTGCGATTGGTTTGAATACGGCGACTCAGAAACTCGACGTGCAGGGCAACATCAAAATCAATGGCGCTGGTAATGGATTGATTTTCCCGGATGGAACCAAACAGATTACCGCCGGTGGCGGCGGCGGCAGCATGACTGGTACCGGCATCGTTACTTCGATTAACGACCCCGCAACCAGCGGTGTGATTGGCGACAACCGAATTTCACCTAACGTGGCTCGTTTGAATGGGGCCAATGGCTGGACCGGAGCAAACAGTTTCGCGATGGGATTGTCAGCGAACAACGCTGCCATTACTAATGTTGGTAATCCAACGGCTGCCGGTGACGCAATCAACAAGGGTTACGCCGACTCGACCTATGTCAAGTTCGTGCCGGGTGTTGAGCAACTCTCAGTCGGCGACGCGAACGGTACCGCGCCGATGATTAACCTGCGCGGTGGCTCGACCTGCTGCTCGGGTGCTGGCGGTCACACGCCCGCCTGGTTCAAGGTTTTTCAAAACGGTAGTTTCGTCGCGACTGGTAACCTCGGTATTGGCGTCTCGCCCATGCAGGGCAAGGGCTACCGCACCTCGTGGGACAGCTACAAGGGCGCGTTCCGATCAGGTTATGCAGACAACGAATGGGATGATGCTAACGTTGGCTTCTTCTCATGGGCTGGCGGCAGCAACTCAACTGCGATTGGCCTGTATGCACTCGCCTTTGGTGACACGAATCAGGCCGAAAGCACTTCGAGCATAGCCTTCGGTAGTGGCAATCAAGTGAAGGGCGCCGCCGGTTTCTCAGCAGGCGCCGGCAACCGCGTATGCGATACCTATGGTGTCGCGTTCGGTAACAAAGCGCAGTCGGGTGGCCCGCTCATCAACGGCAAATGCGACCCGGATAGCTTTAATCTTCGTGGTTTGGCTGCGGTAGCGATGGGCTACAACGTAACCGCGGACCAGGATCATACTATGGCCTTCGGCAAGTTCGCCTCAAATAATGGATTCACCGGTACGTTCGTGTGGAGCGACGGTTCAGCCACGGCTAGCGGCGACACCTTCAGGAACACTGCGAATAACGAATTCGCGGCGCGTGCGACTGGCGGCTTCCGCTTCCGCACTAACCTTACCGGCACCACTGGCTGCAACTTGCCGGCGGGTTCGGGAGTGTTCAACTGCACATCGAGCCGCACGACGAAGCAAAACTTCGCGACCGTCAGCGGCGAAGATGTATTGGCTCAGTTGCGTTCGATTCCGGTTACGACCTGGAACTACACCTCTGAAGGCAAGCAAGTTCGACACATGGGTCCGATGGCGGAAGACTTCTTCAAAGCTTTCAGCCTCGGTGTTGGCAATACTTCAATCGGCGTGCAGGATCTCGGCGGCGTTAGCCTGGCCGCGATCAAAGCACTCGACCAGCGAACCACTGAATTGCAGCAGAAGACAGCGGAAGTTGAGCAACTGCGGAATCAGGTCAACGAGTTGCGAAATGCGAACAGCGAGCTTGAGAAACGGCTTGCCGCTCTTGAGCAGTTGGTAACCAAGGGTTCACAGCAAAACTAATCGACGGCAATTCGGTCGGCAGCAGGGCGGTTTGGGAAGAGGCACAACCTCAACCCGAATCGCCCTTTTTCGTAACGTAGACTTCAGTCTGCGCAATTGTTGGCGACTTACTCAGTAGCCCCAGCAGCTTTCAGCATCGAAACAATTTCATCCAGCTCTGGTATGTTGGAATTCCGGCCTGCCGATTGTATTGCCCTATCAAGAGCGGACTTGCCATTGTTGTCTCGAACGTTTACATCCGCACCGGCCGCAATCATCGACTTAACAATGTCTCGATAATTGGACCTGCCGACAGCGTGCATCAGGGCCGTCTCGCCCTCCTTATCGCGAAGATTCAAATCAGCTGTGGCCGTCACCAGCGTGGGCGCCGAAGTTCCATGCCCGTTTATCAACGAGTGCATGAGCGGGGTCCATTTACGCGAGGGGTCCTGAGCATTCACATCAGCGCCGGCATTGATTATTGGTTTCACGCACGGATCGCAGTGAAGCACGGCGAGCATAAGCAGTGTCTTGCCGTTCTGGTCACTGGTATTTACGTTAGCGCCAGCCTGAATCAACGACTCAACAATTCCGAGGTGATCTTTAACCACAGCTCGCATTAGTGCCGTGTCTTTGTCCTTCTGAGATGCTTCGCCCGCGAGGAGTTCCTGAACGCGGCTCAATTGGCCTTCACTTGCGGCATCAATCAGAGGCGAACTGCCGCGCATGAGACTGTACTTGTCTTCGATCTCCTGGCTCGTGATCACCTTGAACGAGTCGAGGTACTTGAATCGTTCCCTGTAAAGCTCGCCCCGCCCAGGAGCGGTCAGGATTTGCATGTAAAGAGACGAGCGGTCATTCACCCAGATGATGCGCGCCGTTGACCGGATGTCCTTACCAAACTTTTGTTCATTGAGTTTGGCTTCGTATTCAACTCCTTGATTGTTGTCGATCGTGATCGCCTTCCTGTAGACCACAGTCCCTTCTGAAGCAGCCACCAACTTATCAACGGACTTGTTGAGAAGATCTTCAACAGTGACGGTCAGGGTCAGGTCAGAGTAATCATAATAAAAGGAGGCGCAAGCCCCGTCGCCTTTCAATTGTGATTCCGTGGTGTACATCGTGAGGTCATCGGAAAGTTTTTTTGAAGTTTCTACCGGAGCTCCTGGCAACTGGATTGAGTAACGTCCTGCCTGGGAGATGTATTCGCGCCAGATTGGTTTCTCGACCCGTCGCGGCACCGCCACGACGACCAGCGAAAAGACCAGCGCCAGTCCCAGCAGGCCACTGCTCCCCGCTAACCCGGCGATAGCCTGCCATTTCGGACCTTCGTTCTGACCTTTGTGAATTCTGATCAAGGCGATGGTTGCCAACAGGACGCCGGCTACGAGTGAAAGTACAGCCAACGGAAACGACGAGGCTCCGATGTAAGAACGAAGGCTCGACCACAATAAGCCGAGAAACGGCGCGGCGAAGGCGAGCCGCGCCAACTTCAATCCATATGAAGATGAGGAGTGACCAGTGCTTGGTTCCAAAAAGGAAAAGACTATTCCGCACTGCTTGCAAGCCTCTGCTTCCGCCCAGCATACGAGTCCACAGTTTGAGCACTTCTTACTTCTCATGATTTGGCACGACAGGCTGAGAGCCTATCGATTCCTTTTTGGTCACTCACTGTTTAAGGAATGGCTGCAGGCCGGAGGGCTGCTTTACATTAAGAAAACTTTAGTGGTGAGAGGTCGTGGAAAGCGGCGAGTGGTTGTCGCCGCGGCAACCATCATACTGATGCAGAGTTACCAATTTCAACACTATTTTGTGTACGACAGGCTGCCAGCCTGTCGTTGCCTTCATTAGCTCTCGACAATTTTTGGTCGGGCATTTTCCTGGCCGCGACCTGCAGGCTGGCAGCCTGCAGTACATATCTCAGTGTTTCACGCGATACCTTACATAAACACAGCCATTCTTAAAGGGGCGGCACTCAATTAACTCCAAGTCGATCTGTTGTGTCATTTCATGAAATAGCGGGATGCCTGAGCCGAGCAATACCGGATGAATGTTGAATCCGATCTCGTCGATGAGCCCTGCCTCAAAAAGAGTTTTGGCAAAGTCGCCTCCGCCCATTACGCAGATGTCTTTGCCCTTGGCGTTCTTTAGTTTTCTTACGAACCCGGCCGCGTCCTTTGAGACGATTTTCGTGTCTTGGTCGTTCGCTCGTTTGAGTGTTCGTGAAAATACATAGCTTTTGATCCCGGGATAGGGATTGAACTTTCCTTTTCGCCCTCTGGTCGCGAATTCATAAGTCTTACGGCCCATCAGAATGGTATCGATGGTCTTCCAGTAAGTCTTCATCACCTCCGCGGCTTCATCGCACCACATAAGCCAGTCGACGCTTTCATCCTTCCGAGCAAAGTAGTTATCCAGGCTGTTAGCGCCGCCGAAAGTTACTTTTCGCATAAATCACCTTCTTTCCGTCAGCACCTGGGGTAGCGCGTGGCTGTAGTTTGATAGGGCTTAATCAATGTTATCAGCCACCCGCTACCGCAGTGGTACTGACAAATCTAGCGCAGGCACTAATTCTTGTCTTGGCGTTTTTTGATATCGATTTGATTAGACTTTGCGAGGCTTCAATAGATTGCGACAGGCTCCCGGTGAGGTGCTGGTGGATTTTCGAAACTGTTTGTAAAAGCGGCTCAGATCGTTGTAGCCGACATCCTCAGATACATTGATGATGTCCTCGCCTTTAGCTAATCGCAGCGGCGCGTCCGCGAGACGCAATTGATGAAGATAGCTGCTGGGACTAATTTCGAAATCGCTCTTGAACTGTCTGGAGAGATGTTCAGGACTAACGCCAAGTCTCCTGGCGATCCGCGCGATCGATGGATAATCAGAATAATTCTCATCGATCAATCTTTTGGCTTTTAACGATAGCAAAGAGGGATTGGGAAAAGCCGATACATCCTGACGGTTTGTGCTTTCAATTAGGATTTTTACAACCTGCTCGACGCCAGACGGTACATCCGTGAATTCCGTGTCGAACAACAGCGGCACGCGAGGGAACTGGGAAGGTAAACCATCGTTCCTCGCAAGGCCGATGAGTTTACCACGCGCACTTTTGAAGCTCAGTTTTGTAATCGAGAACGGAGGATAAACAACAGCAAAAACGCGAGTCGCTGGACGGACGATTACTGGACCACTTACAAACGACACCGCACCTCGCGTCAATTGATATAACTCGAAGAGCCAGGCTGTGCAGGTGATGACCCTCGCAGTCAGGCTTCCGTCAAGTATTAACTGATCCTGGAAGAGGTAAGAGCCATCAGGCAAAAAGCCGGACTGGCGGCGCGAGAGGGCTTCGTCAAGCACGACCGATAACGTCGGTGATGGTGGCTGTCGCGACTTCACGGGTACTTCGCGGCAATTCTTTTGACTGTGTTTGAGTTTCGCAACGTGGTGCGCGTTCCTAAGGTCTTTTCAAGCAACGGCCCGAAAAACTTCGAGTCGCTCATCCTGGTTCGACACAGCCAGAAAAGCTCGCGACCACGAAGGTGAAACACATCAACGTCGGTGGAGCAGGATTCCAACCTCTCAATTGTCTGCCTGGTAAGATCGATGTTAAGAAAACCGATGTAGATACTTTCGGACTCGAGATTCACGTTGGTGAATGGCATGTAGCCGGCGATCTCATGAACTTCCGCTACGCTTCGAACAAAAGTAACTACCGGGTAGCCCAGCTCGGCCTCGAGATGCTTTTCAATCTTGCGTTCCAGCGCCTGGACGTTTTTTGATTTTGAATCGAAGACTACATTGCCACTGGCGATGAAAGTCTCGACGTTCGTGAGGCCGATTGCTTCGAAGAGAGTGCGGAGTTGATCCATCTTGACGACATGGCCGCCAACATTTATGGCTCGCAGGAAGGCTACGTACTTTGGCATGCTTGTACGACAGGCTGCCAGCCTGTCGCTCCTTTCCAGTCACTCGATCCGAACGATCGAACAATACTTCTACGGAACCAACTGCAGGCTGGCAGCCTGCAGTACATCAGTCTTCGATCGTTGCGCGCAGCTTCGGCGGCGCAATCAGCAGCCACGCTTCCCGCAGATGAAAAGTCAGCTCTTTATCACTGACTCGCGGAACTTCAATCCCAATCCAGCCGCGTCCGCCAACATAAGGTGGCTTATAAAACTTCTTCGGACTCGCCTCGATCAACGCCGCCTGAACTCCCAACGGCGCCGGAGCAACAACCGCAACATGTCCATCGTTGTGATGGTTATTCGAGAACATAGCAAACACTTTCTTCTTCACGAACCAGGTCGGCTCACCATGAGAAATCTTCTCCGTCGTCTCCGGCAACGCCATACAAATTCGCCGCACTCGTTCGATTTGCTGCTCGCCCGAGGTCTTTTCTTTCATGGTTCCTTCTTCTATTTCCGCAATCTGTATTCAGGAATCAGCATCAATTAGCCGCCGCTCGCTGCCGCGCACTACCGCAGCCACCGTCAGTGCCTGCTCCGGATAAAGTTTCGCGAGCGATGCACACGCAAGCAGGGCAGCCTCGAGACTTTCGGCAGCGTTCGCTAGCAATTGCTTGACACTACTATGATCCTGGACTCTTACGAGAATTTGTATTATCTGGTCAATACCAACTTTACTTGTCCAGACAGCTTCCCTCGCGAAGCGCATGACCTCTCTTGAAAAGGTTCTGTCAGCAACAAAATAATCAGCCATCAATTTTAACGCTAACTCACGCTTTGATAAATCTCCAATTCTCGAGACCCAATTGAGGGCCTCTGATCGAAGGCCTGCCGCCACTAAGCCCTTTACAATTGAGGTGTAAATATCATCAAGACTGTGACACCACTCGTCAGGCTTATTAGCGTTATGCCAGTCAATCAGGTCAATTGCCTGACGCCATGTGCTCTCAGCTTCCGCCGACTTACGAAGGAGCTGGTAGGCAATACCGGCATCTATCAAAATCTCTTGACGACTAGTCGTCGCCTCGACCTGGTCATCTACCGACAAAGCGAGTTTGAGCGTGGCCTCGGCATCCGCCCATAAAGTTAGACGAATTTGCGCCTTGGCGATACAAATCAAACCTCGGAACGGAACGATGCCGACCGGGCTGCGCAATTGGCGAACCAGATCACGCAGGACAGATTGGTTTTCTTCGAGGACGGGGAAAGACAATCGAGCAAGCCCTTCCTGCAATCGCTACGAGGTTTTGTCGCTACAACAAGATCAAGTATTACGCAGAATCGAGGTTCAGATCGACGTTGATGTAAGGCGCAGCTTCAAGCTCGGATTTTCAATCTGACGCTTCCATTAGAGCTGCGGATTAGTCTTCCTAATCGAAATCGTAATCCAAAGTCAATCTCGCGCCTTGTTCATCGTGAGCGATTAAAGCTTCGCCGCGCAGACCCTTCAATTCACCGGTGCCGGTGCCCGGAATAATGTTGCCGAAGGAGTTTTGCCCAGTTGCAGTCTTGATGCCGCCATGTTGAATAACAAAGCTGCCCGACTTCCCTGACAGGCTGCCTTCCACGCGTTCCTGCGCCATGTAACCGCCCGCAGTGCCATCGGCAGATTGACAGAATAATCCGGTAGCCACGCTGGTGCCTTCGAGATCTCCATGGAAAGCTTTCTTGATCGTGGCTCGTGAAAGTTTGGCTTCTTCTGCTGACTCGGTAGCTGTTTCTTCAGCCACCTCCCAACCAGTGATGTCAAACGTAGCATTGGCTTGAGTGCTCATGATGTTAGTGCTGCCTACTTAAAGCAGCAGCGTGCCTCCCGGGAGTTTTTGATTGGATAGTAGGGTGAGAATACGAGAGAACGAAATTGCTTGTCGAGCAGACATCCAAAATAAACCCTTTAGCCACAGTTTTCGCGGATTACACTGATTGTTAGTTGACGGCAGCGAGCAATTCGCTCAATTGGAATATCGCGTGCATCTCTGGCTAATGAAAAAACAAAACGTTGGTTAGTCTGAAAAACCAGAATCAGTGTAATCCGCGACATCTGTGGCTAAAGGTTTTGCTTTTCATTAGTGCTCCGACGGCGGACCATCCGTGATCGTGAATTTGATACCCGAAGCACTTTCGGAAAGCTTCTTATCATCGCTGTTGTAAGCGGTAACCTGCCAACGGTACGTTCCTTTTTGCAAAGGCTTTTCTACGGCGAACGAAGTAGCATCGACTCGCTCATTGATGTAAGGCGAGGTCACGCTGGAATCCTCCGCGTAAATACTGAACTTGTAGTAAGCCGCATCGGGATATTGATCCCACTTGAGCTCGAGATTCTGGGCGCTCACCTTTGATCCCGCTTTGGGATTAACTAACTTCAGGTCACCTTTGAACAGATTGGTTGGCGAGATGAATAAAGTCTTGTCAGCAGTTACATCGTATTTGGTGGAGCTGATGCCGGCGAGTCCGGACGTGGCGAATACTGACGAGTCAGTCTCAAACACTTTTGCAAGCAAGGCTTCATACACTTTTGGTTCGACGTTTACGATAACGTATTCACCGTCTTTATCCGTCCTCACGGTGAAAGTCTTGCCACTGCAACCACCGAAGTACTGATTAAACTTTTCGCAAAGCTTTACTTCGATATTCTCAGCAGGTTTGCTGTTGTATAGCACCTTGCCCTGGACATTCCCGGTTCCAGGAGCTGGTTTCACTTTCTCGACACCGGTGTTCGTGGTCGCAGTTACCGGCGCTGCTGAAGTTGATGTCTTCGATCCTTTGTCGCGAGTGCAACCCGTCAATGCGACTGTCGCCAGTAAGCAACTAACAACAACCTGTTTCCCAATCCTCATATTGTTCGCTTTCTCCCTGATGTCTTGATGATTTAAACCAAAGCTCCGTGGCCAAGTCCCAGGTGGGACCGAATATCTATAGAACTACGTAAATGAAAAGATCGGCAAGCTCCGAAGGAGCGAAAGATTTCCCCCAAAGTCGATCGCTGTCTACATTTTGCTCCGCTGGAGCTAGAAACCGCGGGGCCCAAGTCTTCTATAAACATGCGGCTGCTGCGGAGCCGGGCAATCTTGTCCTCACCTGAAGGCAGAGTAGAACGTTCCTACTCGTCCATGATGGCGCTGACTTCGCCGAGAGTTACTGCTTCTTCCGCCCATGAAAACGTACCACTGTCGAGCATCTCGCGCGCAGCTTTAATAACTCCGCTTACAGCCGCCCGAGTTAGCCCGCTGCCGATGCTGACACGTTTCACTCCCAGCTCAGACAACTCCGCCAACTTTATATGCACACCCTGTAGACTCATCAGAACATTTACCGGCAGGTCCACTGAACTGACAACTGCGGCAATGTCCTCTTTGGTTCTCAGACCCGGAGCGTAAAGCACTCGGGCGCCGGCCTGCTGATAAGCTTGCAGCCTCTCGATCGTGTTTTTTAGATCGGCGCGGCCAACCAGGTAGTTTTCGCATCGCGCTGTCAGCATGAACGGAAACGGAAGAGCATTTACGACTTGAGCCGCAGCCTGTATGCGTTCAACCGCAAGTTCAAGCTCGTAGATTGGATTATCAGCGTCGCGAGTCGAATCTTCTATCGAACCGCCGACGAGTCCGGCTTCACTGGCAAGCCTGATGGTATCGGCTACGGTCTCAGGTGAATCCCCAAATCCACCTTCAAGATCAGCGCTTACCGGCAAATCAGTTGCCGCGACAATCTCGGCCGAATGCTTCAGAACCTGATCTCGGGTAACCGTGTAGTCACGACGTCCGATCGTGAAAGCGAAACCCGCACTCGTAGTAGCGAGAGCTTTGAAGCCGAGATGCGCAAGTAGTTTCGCCGTCCCAAGGTCGTATGGATTCGGAATAATGAATGCTTCCTGACCCTCGTGCAGCGCTTTGAAGATTACGGCTTTCTCTGGCTGAGATCGCATAGGCAAAACCCCCATTGAATGGAACTACTGTTTGACTCATTTTGTGCGAGCCGGGAAATTCTAAGCCGCCTCCGTCCCAAGTTGAAATCTTTTTTGTGAAGAATGCGCGAAAAGCTTTAGCCGCAGATTTCGCAGATTCCACCGATTGTTTGGTTGTCGCTGGCGAGTGTTGACGCCAAATTGGATGGCTCGTGTAAGAAAGACTAAAACCTTTAGAGTTGGATCTCACCTTCAAGGAAGCATCAAACTGTCACCCCGACTCAAAAAACAATCGGTGTAGTCTGCGAAATCTGCGGCTAAGTCTTTGTTCTTTGCGTTAGCGCTTTGCAGAATAGCGGAATCCTTTACCTTCCGATCAAAGCCAGACCGCTCCAGTAGTAAGGATGCGAGAAGTCATGCGAGCGGCGCAGCGTCAGCGCGCTTTCCCGAAGCACCTTTGCCTTTGAATCGAGAGTCTGCCCCGGTCGAGTTCTTAGTCTGGCGAGTAACTCGGTAAGCAATTGAGTCTTGCCCGGAGCTTGTAGATTCCACCGATTGATAACAGTGGCGGAAGATCCGGTCACAAACCAGGACCAATAAAGGGCTGTGGCTGAATCACCAAAGCTACTGGCTTTCGAGTTCGTTGTCTTAGCATCCGGCATGACCACCAATCCGGCGGACGATTTGAGATTCATGATTTCCCAAGTGCGCAAAAGCCCGTCCTCCTGACCTGATCCTGAGCCGAGCACGATGGCTGAATACATCGAGCTCGCGCCGTCAAGAATCGCCGGCGCGCCGAAGTACGTGACCTTAGCAGTCGCTGGTTCGGACTTGACGCGCTCCTCGCTGGCATCTGGCCCGACCAGTATTCGACTGCGCGAATCACCAGTCTTCAGCGTTTGAATTTCAAGGCCGGGTTCAACTGGCGCTGCGCTCACTTTGTCTCCATAAGTGACGGTGATTTGTCGTAGCAGATCCGGCGAAGGCTGCGGATTGACGTAAGCAAGCAAAGCCCGATTCTTCGCCACCGGCTTTTCTCGCCGCGCCGCAGTTTCTCGTAGAGTTGCAAGCGACGGAATGTAAGACACCGAGGCTTCGTCAATCAGATAACGATCCGCCGCAGGCTGCAACGCTTCAAATGGTACGCGCCAAAGCACGCCGTCGGGGACCACGATTATTTTCGTCTTGCCTGCAAGCTGTTCCTGCGCCGGCTTCAAAAGTAAGTCATACAGACTCCGGGAACGTTCCCGCGCAGCATCGCTACGATTAGCCAATGAGTCTTCGAATTGCGAAACAACCTCGATGAGACCTCCGCTCTCAATATTCAGCGGATAAACTTTTAGAACTACCATTGCCTTGTTTGCAGACTTCGAAGCTCTGGCACTGGCGGACTTCGCCAGCGGCTCCAATGTCAGCACAAACATGTAAACATTGTTCTCAGTACCGAGATACTCAATGAGCGCGGTTTGTTCGTCGCCTATCAAGTTCCGCGTTTGATCGACTTTCACGGGCGATAATTCTCCCCGATTTATCTTCAATTGCGGATGATTGGAATACTGACGCGAGCGGAAACTCTCGTAGCCCGCTCGAGCTTGGCTAAGACGATTGCTAAGCGCGTCGTGACGTGATTTATCCACCGCCCGTGACTGCGTCTCGCGATCGAGCTGAAGTTTGAGTGAGATAACTTCGGCGATTAGCTTACGTTCCTCGGCTTGCTCCAAAGGTGACGAGCCGGTGGTGATCTTTAAGCCGGTATTTCCGAGCAGGCCAAGTAGTGCTTTATCGCGGGCCCGTTCCGCATATTCGAAAGCTTCGGCAAGTTTGTTCTGCTCAATTAGAAGTTCCACCTTGGCAAGGTATGGAAGCAACTCGTTTCTTCCGCCGCCAGTCTCGGCAGCGAAGATCTGCGAACGTGACGATTCGATAATCCTGATCGCTTCTGAAAAGGCGACACTCGCGTCATCCGAACGACTTAAGGCGCGCAGAGCTTTTCCTTTCAATGTCTCGGCGTACCACAAAACGTCATCATCAACCTGGTTTGATAACGTCACCGCGCGTTCCGCCGTCGTGAGCGCCTGCGCATAGTCTTCCTCGGCCAGATGGACATCCGCAATCCGGGTCAGAGCGTCGGCAACTGAGGCTTTGTTTCCCAGCGCCTCAAAAGTTTGCAGAGCTTTTTGATAGTGATCCAGTGCCGAGGCAAACTGCTTTTGTGCAAGCAAGACTGTGCCGATACCGACCCGCAAATTAGCCTGAGCCGCTTTGTCATTCATATCTTCTCGCAAAGCCAGACTCTGTCGATAAGACTCCAGCGCTGCTTCATGACTTGCCTGGACAAAATAAAGATTGCCGATGAGCGCAAGCATTCGCGCCCTGCCGACCTTGTCTCCGGAGGCTTCAAATTCCGCGAGACTTTGAGCGTAGTAATCATGCGCTGCAGCTGTGTTCCCTTGCATCGCGCGGACCAGGCCGATGCTTCCCAATGTGGTAGCGGTCGGAACTTTGACAGTGGATTCTTTAGCCACCGACACGCTCAACAAATAATGGTCGAGCGCCATTCCGAAGTCGCCTCGAGCCCGCGACACGTTTCCCATGCCTTGCAGCGACAGCGACATGCCCGAGAAATCTTCGAGCTCTCGCTGAATCGCGAGGTTCTTTCGGTAACTCTCGAAGGCCTCGTCGTATCTCCCTTCGTAGTAGAAAGAGTTCGCTGCGCCTCCCAAAGCACTAATCACACCGGCGGTGTTGTTGGTAGCAGCAAAATCTTTGATCGACTTTTGATAGTACTGGGCAGCTTGGGCGTATTCACCTTGCATGTAGAGAGCGTCGGCGATGCGAATTATGTTGTCAGAGTTATCTTCAAGCTGTGTACTGCGCAGCAAAGCTTTGGACGCTGCCGAGTAGTTCCCCTGCGCGTAATGGACCGCGCCAATGTTGTTCAGGGTGTTCGCGATTTCCTCGTTATCGTTCAGCGCCTCGAATTCCTTCAAGACCTCCTCATAAACTTTCAAAGCCTCGTTGTTTCGTTGCAGCTCTTTGTAGATCAGGGCCAGGCCCGAAAGAGCTTTGGCGGCTTCCAACTGGTTTCCCGCGTTGGTGAAGAGTTCTCGTGCTTTGCGATAGCGTTCCAGGGCCAGGCCAAAATTGCCCTGGAAATAGAGAGTCGTTCCCAGGTCGAGTGACGCAGTGGCGATGCCTTCCCGATCTCCGATTTGTTCAGCGACTTTGTGAGCGAGCAGATAAACATCCAGAGCTGGCGAGTATCTGCCAGACAGCAGAAGCAAGTTACCCTGTTTGATCAACTCTTTCCCGAGTTCGGTGGTTACGAGCGGCTTGTTTTCAGCGAGCAGAGTTGTACGTTGATCACTCTGCGCCTTCATGAGCTCGGCAGCAAGATTCTCAACCGCCTCGCCCGTCTGCGCACATACTTCGAGAGACAGAACAATGACGAAGATCACTCCACGAAGACAAAGCAAAAGCGTTTTGGCGCCTTTTCCGTTGGGCTGTTGTCGTTGCAACATTAAGTTTTCCCGAAAGGTTTTGAGACGATTACGGGACAGTTAGACTCCGCTAAAGGAGAACGGTTCCATTGTAGCTATCGCGAGTGAATTCTAGGAGAGCAGCGTAACCAGGCTTTCCAAATCACCGTTTGAGGAGGTTTTGGCAAACTGACGGATCAGGAGATCGATCTGTTCGGGCGAGGCGATAAACCGCGCCTGGCTGTCTTCGATATGTTTCCGCGCCCGACGCAGCATTTGGCGACAATTAGTCGCGTTTTTTCGGATGATGGCGGCGATCTCTTCGTACTCATAATCGAATACTTCACGCAGCAGAAAAACCAGCCGTTCCTTTGGAGGCAGACGTTCCAGCACCAGCCGCAGTGCCAAAGCGAGCGAATCTCTTAATGACTCCGGAGTCTCGCACTCACAAATCGTTTCCGGCAACAACGGCTCTAGTGGAAGTTCATGACGAACGTGAGCAGACTGCAAGTGGTTGCGACAAAGATTTCGCAACACCGTCGTCAGAAAAGCTTTCGGTGACCTAATCGTCTTGAGAGTGGTTTGCTGCCAGTGAAGAAAAGTGTCTTGCAGCAGATCCTCGGCGTCCATAACCGTACCCAGCATGCGATATGCCTGCGAGAACAGGTAATTGCGATGTTGAGTAAACAGCTCGAGATGGTTCATGACTCAGCGTAGTATCGGGCCCCTGAACGGATTGAAGTCGTGCATTCCCACCGCTACGACAATCACCGCGGCGCCAACCAAGATGCCGCCAATTATACCGATCTTTGCGCCGGTGCTTAAGCCGCGGCCTTTAACTCGCTCGACATCGGAGTAGGCAATCTGGTTCTGTTGGCCACTTTTATCCGTACTTAAAGTAAACTCAGACTCGCCGCCATTAATCAGCCGGCCCTTGATTTCACTGCCGTTCCGGAGCTTCAATTTTACTTTCGTCTTGCCGTTGGCGATCCTCCTGGTGATTTCAGCCTTGGTTTTCGCGGCTTGATCTGATTCGATTGCTTGTCCGGCTTGTCCGATACGAACCAACGGGACAAGAATCGTCATAAACGCAAGAGAAAGCGCCCAAAGGATCTTCATTGTTCTGTCCTCCGGTCAGGAGATTTGATTCCTTGTGACTAAGGACAGAATAGCGGTCAGATTTGTGACACTGGGCGGTGGGTGGACGTCTCGCCGCGGTTAATCCGATTTGTGCCAGCCTCCGCACGTCTCGTCGCTACATTCATGCGGATAGTACGACTGCACTATACCGTCGGCCGTTTCTTTCGCGCTCTCCAAATTCGAGCGATAGCAGGTACGTGGCTGACGATTCTGTCCAGGGGGCTCGCGGACGTGCACAAAGAAGCGAGTGTTTTCAGGTGTGATTAAGGCCCTGATGGTTTCATCCAGATGAAAACGACGCTAGGTACTCATAGAGGAAATGAGGATACGAGGAAAGGCGCAAAACCTCAATCCACAGATTTCGCGGATTCCACAGATGTAAGAGCCCGGCCCAGGAAGCGCGATTCAACTGCAGTCTATGCTGGGATTATTGAAAATTCAGAGGCATCAAAAGCATCGTGTTCCGATATAACCTATCTTTTTTCAACAACAAAATATCCGTGAAATCTGCGGATAGTCGCTGTCGTGTTGCCGTTGCAAATCGGTTCTTCTTTCTGTTTAAGTGGCAACCGCGTTGGGTCGCATCGGCCTCAGATGGAAAGCCAGCAGCACCAAGCCATATCCTATCCCGATAATCAATACCACGAAGCCCATCTGTCGATGTGGAGGCAGCGCGGCGTACACGTGGAACACGATCGAAGCAACCGCTGCTATTATGACCAGACGACGCGCGTTAGCCTGTCGCCGCCACAGGGCAATGCCGGAAATTCCGAACAACAGGGCGACTACAAGCCCCCCGAAGCTTAACAGGAATGGTTGAAACTCCTGATTTCTCAGCCCTCGTGCAATCAATTCCTGCAGGGCGCCATAACCGAGTAGCAACGCGATGAGAAGGTTCAGAACGGCGAATACCATAAGATCCTCCGCGAGTGGCAAATTGTTTTTGAAGTCTTACTCTAGACACCGCGAAGAGGAAAGTTGTTCCAGGTGATTTGCTAGGGCTTCCGTTGCGAGAACAGCCAGGAAAGCAAATCCGGCTCTTTTACGACCTTGAGCCAAATGTTATGGCCTTCTCCCGCGTATTCGGTGTACTTGGCCTGTCCGCCGGCCTTCTTGATCGCAGCCACAATATCTCGTGAACGTTCCACTGCGACAGATTGATCCTTCTCGCCGTGAAAAGCCCATATCGGCGTGCCGGTAAGACGCGAGACTTTGGATTCATCACCGCCGCCACAAAGAGGCACTCCGGCAGCAAACAAGCGTGGGTATTCGGCGATGATAGCGAAGGCGCCAAAACCTCCCATTGACTGACCCGCGACGTACAATCGGTTGTCATCAATGCTGTACGTCTTCTCGAGATCTCGGATCAATTCGAAGACTAATCGCAGCTGCCGGTTCGGTGTCATTGAGTCGTATTCGACCCAACCTTCCGTTACCGGAGATTGAGGCGCTATGACAAAGCCTGGATAGCGAGATTGTGTTTCGGCCTGCGTGAAAAAATCTATTAAGTAGCCGTTGCCGCCCTCGATTTGTTTGAGATTATCGTTACCACGACCACCGCCTCCGTGGAGATAAACAACGAGTGGATACTTCTTCTTGCGGTCATAGTTCTTCGGCACGAACAGCCGGTACAGCAGCGTCTCGGCCTTCGCATTCTTGAACGTCTTCGCCGCGAGGATCTTCTCCCGCCCCTGGCCGAGAACAATGCCAGGGAGTAGCAGAATGAAAACTGTGATCAGTCTGAATCTCAACATGGGCTCTTCAATTCCGAATCAAGCGGCGAGAGATTCACTTTTTGCGATCGCCTTGGCAATGTCCTTCCTCTTCGCGCCTGCAGCTAACAAGGCTCGAATCAAAAGGTCGATAGAAACCGCCGGATCGCTGGCCTCCATTTTGGCAACACGTGATTGGCTCGAGTGAAGGCGCTTCGCGAGCTCACCCTGAGACAACCCCTGATTCACCCGACAATCCTTCAAACTCTTACTCAAGGTGAGTTTTAATTCGACAAAGGCTGCTTCTTCCTCCGATAGTCCGAGAAATTCCCTGACGGAGCCAAATTTCCATCCAGCCGCCTCAAGCTGCTTGCGACTCGCAGCTCTGGTCGCTTTATTCTTTTGTTGATTTTGACGTTTCATAATTTTTCAGGCGGCGCCTGCAATCAACAATTACTCGCGCTGGCGTTTGTTGACTCGTCTTACGAAAGACTTCCAAAACGACTATGGCATACTTTTCCAAATAATAAATAATTCGCCAGCTCTTACCCTGGTCCTGAATCCGCAGTTCGTGACACCGCGATCCAATAACTGGCATCGGTCGAGAGTGTGGCAGCGACAAACTTTCTTTATGTTGCAAGCGACGCAGTAGTAATCCCGCTTCGATTCGAGCAGCCAGAGTAAAGGGCGGGGTCTTTACCTCCCCATGCAACCAAACCAAGGGCTTGTCCACGACGCGGCTCCAGTCTATGTCAGATGTGACATGCCAGACAAGGATTCATCTGTCATTTAAGCGAGCCGGCAAAATAATTTGAGTAGTGCTGATCTGGTGGGTGCGCACATCCTAACACTGAATTGGGAGGAAGACCTACAATCGTAAACGATCCCAACTAAGTTAAAGACCTGGTAGACAGTAGCTGAAAAGAAGCGTATAAAAACGCCGTAGTCACGACCAGGTAATCTGGACGCCCGACACAGATCCTAAAACGGGAATACAGATCTGAAGACACTTCTCGTCGCGTCTATCACCTCCCAACCTGGAGCCCAGCATTAGAAAGTCTCAGCGTGTAATCAAGCATTTGCGTGTGCTCTTGCTCGAACACTGTCACTCGAAGAGCTTTGTTCCAAAGTAGTCGACTACAACTCGCGCTTTGCAAACAGGAGGGACTATGAGAAAGCAGCTATTTGCCTCAGTGATCTTTTTGGGAATCGCAGTTAGTGTCGTCTTTTATCAATCCAACGCACAAATTAAGTATGTTCCGAAAGCGGTGCTCTGTGCCGTCTTGTCGAATAACCCGTGCTCATTTGTTCCCGGCTATATCGGACCGGACCCGCTATTGAAGAAATCGAACGGCTATTCAGGACTGTTTGGACCACCACCCAATTCGGCGGCTAAAGACGTGCAAACGCCGTTCGACAATATGGCCTGGCAGATGTTCGTAGGGCTCAATTGGGCAGCGAGCGCAACTAAACAGACACCTGCAGTCGGGCTCACAGCGGCAGGTCCGCGCGTCTGGCAAAAATATCGCAAGGTTAGCCAGCTCTTCGGAAACTCACTGGTGACGGCCAAGTGCACTAACGCACTGGCCCTGCCGGTCTTCTCGATCGGTTCCGACGGGAACGGACATACGATGCCCAACAACGAGGAATATTTCCAGGCATCAACCAACCTCCCATTGATTGATATCAATGGGAATTGGGCGATCTTCGAACGCCGCGTCAACGATATCGAAGCTCAGTATCTATTGGCCCCCAACGGACAGTCATCTCAAACCCTAACAACCCAGCAAGGCCAAACTAATTTCATCGTGAGCCATCCGAAGGGCGCCAGTTTCACGCCATCCGGGGGAACACCTTTAGGCAAGCAAGGCTCAATAGAAATTAAGACTGCCTGGCGTATTCTCTCCAAAAGCATGGGCGACGATCTATCGCGCTATTACACCCAGAATGCGATCGTTGCCGTCCCCGGTGATTTGGTTACCGGAGGCAACCAGCTATGCGCGACTGTCACGCTTGGTTTGGTGGGCATGCATATCATCCAGCGTAATCCGCTCGTTACGCCCCGCAACGGCAATTTGCTGCCACAGTGGATTTGGGCGTCCTTCGAACACGTGGACAACGCGCCCATGGCAGCGTCGCCGTGCAATGTTCGCAATGGCTGTGGCACTAACCCGGCCACGAATTGGCTAAACCAACCGAGTTGTGGCTCAGCCTCGCCGTCTCAGACGGTGCGGTATTCCTTCTATAATCAAAAATCCAGCGCTCAAGGAACCAACATCGCACCCGCGCCCAGCAGTTCGAGTGCTCCAAATTATCCCTGGAGTGCATTACCTCCCTACGCTCAAAACGGCACGACTCCAGCGACTGCAATGCCACAAGCGACGCGGTGCTGGTCGATTTATTCGACTACGGCGCAACTCAATACTCAGTGGCAAAACGTTTTGGCGAAGTACAACACGCCCTTTCAGAACTATATGCTGATTGGTACGCAATGGGGCGGAGCTATCGAGCCCGAAGAGGGCAACCCGCTGCCGGTGGACGCGGTCCCGGCCATGCTTTCGAACATCACTTTGGAGACTTACATCCAGAACTATACGGGTAGCGACTCGAACTTACCGGGACCTGGATCCTGTGTTGGCTGCCACAGCGGCGCCACGCTGGCAGTGAAGCCTTTTCCGAGTGCGGACTTTAGTTTCCTGCCCGGTCTGGCTGAACCCTCGACCGCAAGAAGTAAGATGAAGACCGCGAGATGAGGATTACCTCAAAGCGCCAACGGCGCGAAATATGACAGCCTGGGCCCACCGGCCCAGGAAAGAGTTGAACAACATCGAATCAAGCCGCAACGCAGCGAGATATCGATAAGCTTGCTGCGCGCCTTTGGCGCTGACTTGGGAGCCAGCACTCAGTCTTTCATCGTCCTCATCGTTCATTCCTATTCTTCTTCGCGTTCTTGAGCGATTTGAAAGCCACATAGTTTCCTTGGGCTCAATTCTATAACCGCTCTGTCTCGTATAGGTCGATGATGTAGTTTTGCATGTACCTACCGTGGGATTTCGCGCTTATCAGTCCCTTGTATTCATCTGGTGGAACGTCTTTGTAGCGATATCTTTCACCAGTCGTAAAGACAACGTCGAGGAGTCTGTTCTTCGGGTCGTAACGAACCTGACGCAGCATGCTTGATTTGACGGTCTTGAATCTGACCACGTTGCTCTTATCATCGGAATTGCGACCCGGAAGCGAATCAATAAGCTTCGCTGCCAAAGTCTCACGCTCGTGCTCAGATAAGGCGAGCGCAAGTTTCTCAACTTCGATAAAGCTTGCCATGAGATAAGAATAGTCCCGCGAGGTTTAGACAGGCAACGCGGATTTGACTAAACGACCTATAAGAATAGCTCGACGAGTGCCGCAGGCGCGACAGGTAATAGGCCCGGGGCGTAAGCCCGGGGAATAACCAACGAAAAAACTCAAAGCCCGCTTCAGCGGGCGACAGAAAAATGAAATTCAAGGCGTCTCAGCTACGCCGGCTCTGGATTCTTGAGTCCAATTCTAGAAGAGTGATGGCTTGACCAGGATCGGCGTCGATCTCCGCGTCGCGTCTCAGCGCTTCCGCCACGCCCTCATCTTCATCTGTCAAAACTCCGGGTAGTGATTCAAGGAGATCCGCGGCCAATGCAGCTCGTTCCCGCTCCGACAAGTCTAGCGCTAGTTTTCTTACTTCGATGACAGTGACTTGAAGAAGCTTTGCCCGAAAAGTCTCAAATCCCACCTGCGGCAGCTGGTGGATCGTTCAAGTTCGACCTACAAAGAGAGGTTGGGATTGGTCCTTTGAATCCCCTCAGCGGCAGCTGAGGGATGTTTCAAGTGCAGCCTCGCTCGCAAGGTTTCAACGGAAATAGGCAGGACTTGAACCATCCACCTGCTGGACCTGAAGTAACCACCAGCTGCCGCAGGTGGGATTTAAGACTTTTCGGGCAAAGCTACTTGAAGAATAACTCCGTGAGAAGTATCTGGACAACATTGGGGGCGGCCTCACAATTATCGAATAGCTCAAAGCAGTAATCGCCCAAGGCGCGTCTTTACTTCCGGCCAGGTAGATTGATCGTCAGGATTGCAGTCCATGTCAGCCAGTCGAGCATCAAGCAAGGCTCGTTCAGCCTCAGTAACCGGAAGATCATCAGGTGTTAGCGTGTCCCAAACCACACCGATCAATTCCAGCCGGTCAGCCGGACTCAAACTTGAGACTCTCGCTAAGAGTGTGTCGTCTATCATGGTGAAAGGATAGCTCAAAGAACCACTGACGCCATTAATTCGCGGAGCGCTTTATCCAGGGAGATGGACTTGCATCATTTGATTTTCTTCCAGACGAGATCGTTATTTTCTCGCCGATCTAGCATCTGCGTCACTCGACCGTCCGTGTCGCGCTGGAAAACCTTTCTCCCCGAATACTGCCTTTGCGAAAGAATGTATTGTCGTCAGCGGGCAGCAATTCTTCCTTTGCCCTGCCAGTGCGTTGCCCGACCAGCTTTCCGTCCTCGCGGGTAATCGTATAGTTGACTCCCGGCGTTAACTCGTACTGTCCCATGATCGAATCATATTGTTCGGGCCGGATTGTTATCGCTTTGCGTTCGCTCGGCATGACTATGACGTGCGCAGCGATCAACTGCCAACGTCCCTTGCGTTTGAAATAAGTATCGGTTTCCAGATACGTCGGCGTTAACTTCTGACCAAAGACGGTTTCTTCTTCGAGCAAACGATAAGACAAGACCGCGGCGTCACCGTTGAGGCGCGACTGAACGTTCACCATGCGAATCGTGCCCGAGTAACCCTTGGGCAGCGGCTTCAACCCTTCGACGAGTTCTTTCTTCGTCAGGATCTGCCAATTCTCATCGGTGTAGATCATGTCGTCTGCAAGATACTTTTCCCAGGGCGCCTTATTACCGACGGCGACCGCGTCAAAAAGTTCCTGTGCTATGGCGACCAATTCCTTTTCCGTAGCCGCGTCGGATTTGCTTTGCGCCGTCGTTTGTACCGGAGCGAGGACACCAAGGCTCAGCAAGACTATGGCACGAGCTAGCCAGAGCAAGAAGCCGCAGGCTGATTTCATACGTTTATCCCTCCAGGATTGCCTGGGTTCGATTGAGGCGAACTGAATGATCGTGGCTGTACCCAAAGACTACTTGGTGATCAGGCGGTGGCAAGCAAAAGCATGAGACCTGGCGACGTGGATTGACGTCGTACTTTCTATTTCTTGTCATCCTCCGAGACAGCTTCTTTCAACGGCGATTCGTCAACTTAGGCTGCCAGCCGTCCAGCACAAAGACGGGGCTACTGTAGTCTGAGATCAGTTTCGCATCACGCTTCTTGTCGAGCTGGCGGGACCCCGGCGCACGTTTGCTTACATCCGCCGGCGAGCCGTCAGGATTGCGACTGTTGTATTCCCAGAATCGCACTTTGCCGCCTTCATCTGCGGCGCTCCACCCTTCGGGAAGAATACCGCTGAGCATGCAGTTGATCAGAACGGCTTCGGCATAAGGGTAGGTGCTGGCGCCGTTCTTCGGGGAACGCGCCAGAGTCGTGGGCTCAGCCGTGCCAACGAACGTGCAGTTCTTGAACACATTGCCGTGGTTAGCGCTGGTGTTCCTGATCCACATGAAGACGCTTCGCGATTTCAGCGTGCAGTTTTCAAAGAAAGCCGGGCCGCGTCCGAGGATTGTGTCGCCCGAGCCTTCGATGATGCTGTCCACGATGTAGGCCGGCCCATTTACTTGCAGAGCGTCGCCGAAGCCGATCACATGCACATTGCTGAGGATGTTTCGCCGCCCGGTCATCAGCAGTCCTTCCGCTTGACCGGGCGCGGTGGTCTGCAGCGTCATGTTCATGATCTGGATATCGTTGGAATTGTCGGCCGCGAAGGCGGCGCGGCGAGACGGGAATGTTCCGGCAAGTTCGTTGGTCCTGATATTGACCGGATGTGGATTGAACACTTCGTTATTCGCATAACGCACCACCGTCTTGTCGCGGTCCTCGCCGAGGAAGGTTGCGTTGTTCTTGTTGCGGAAGTAGATAATCTCCTGATAGACGCCGTTCCGAACGACAATCGTAACGCGCTTCTTGCTGTGATCAGGGACGAAGTCGATGGCGCCCTGGACGGTGTTGAAGTCGCCGCTGCCGTCAGCGCTAACGGTAATGCGACTGGTGTCAGCTCGTGGGCCTTTCTTCTTAGTCGCGAAACGCCACGACTGTTTGTCGGAGATGCCCTTGAACCCGCCGTCGGCCACAGTCAGCATACCCGGATCGATCAGCACGTAGTAAGACTTGTCATATTCGAGCAGGTTGTGATGCAGCTGGATGGTGGCCGTATTGCCGCTCACTATGATCGGATAAAAGTGAAAGCCGTCAGTGAAGCCGCCGATGATAGTGAGCTGATAGGTGTGCGGCGTCGGCTCAGCGCCCGCGGATGGAGTGCCTGGCTTAGTGTTGGCATTAGTAGGAACCGAACCGCGCTCGTATGAATACGGGATAGCCAGGTACGGCGCCGAGAGTGCTGCGCCCGTCGCTCGTTCAGTCGGGCCCGGCGGTATGCTCAAGTCCAACGTATCAACCAAGCGGTCGTTGCTCGCCTCGTAGACACGTACTTTGCCTGACCTGCCAATGACCGGCGCCTGACTGAACGTCAGCTTTAGTTGCACATCCGGATTGACACCCTGCGCGTGGTTCGCCGGAAACAACTTCTGAGCAGTAGCCGGCGAAGCGATCAGCACCAGCAAAGCTACTACCCTCAATAAGCGTTCGGGATTCATCTAGGTGTTCAAATCGCGTACGACTGTAGGGCTTGCTTGCGGCCACGAATCAGCGCTGGGCAGGAAAGCGAACGAACCTGCTATTGCTTGGGCGCGCTGTCGGGGAGGTTCAGCGCTGGTTTCGTTTGGCCGCGATGACAGGTCGTGCAATTGATTACCGGCTCCGCGCTTTTCAGGTTTTTGATCTTCTTCAATTGCTCGTTGTTAATGTTCGCCGCCATCGCCGCCATGTCGCGAGCAATCTGCTTCGTCGGTTTGTCTTCCTTCTCCCACTGACCGGCAACATGACAATGCACGCAGTTGACACCCAACGACCGCGCATAGCCCAGTTCCATAACGCGCAACAACCTTCCCGCGGGCATTGCTTTCAGCATTTGAATATTCTTGAAAACCTCTCCAGCGGGCTTGTCCTCCTGGCCGGCGATCGCTTTTCTCAGATCCGCGAGCGCCTGCGCTTGATCAAAAGGCTTCTCGGTTTGGGTCGCAGGATCCTGACCCTCGGCTCTGCCGGCGATAGGGCCGAAGAATCTGACTCCCAAGAGAGCCACTGCCAAGGCTGCAAAAATGAATAATCTGATCCTGGTTGTTTTGGGTTTCATGAACTTTGCTCCTGATTTTTCTTGGGCAGGATTATCACGATTAATGACTTCTTTCAAATAAAATTGTCAGGCGAAGACAGATCGACTGGCGGTCGCAAGGCTTTAACTCTCTAACCTGACGGCTGTTTGTAAACTCTAACTCACCTCAAACTAATCATTGCCTTGTTGCTGGCGGCGCCGCGATAACTGAGGTGCAGCCACAACGCATTTGCGCCACCAACTTCAACAGGCAATTTCACCACAATCTGCGTGAGCCCTCCTGGTTCAAATGCCTGCCCGACAAACTCGACCTTGATTGGATAGGTCCGATGTTGAGAATCTTCAGCTTCAGCCACCACGTTTGCCGGACCATCGCTCGGCAGCAAAGAAAGATTGGGCGAAAAGAGTATGATTCGCGTTTGCTTGTCCTCACTCAGATTGAATGGCGAGGAAAGAGCAAACGGATCGCGCAGGAAGAAAACCGAGTCGAGAGCGATCGCCCGATCGGAAGTTGTTTCGGTAATCAGCACCAGCGAAGGTGGCGTCACCATAAAGATGGCCGCGTCAGAGACACCATCTGGATTAGCGACAGTAATTGGAACGTTGCCGCCGGATTTTACGTCTGCCGCTGAAATCATTGCCGCTAGTTGAGTGCTGGAAATGAAAGTCGTCGCTCGATCAGCACCGTTCCAACGTACAACCGACCCATTGACGAAGTGGGAACCGATCACATTCAAAGCAAAGCCACCACTACCGGCATCCACATGGTTCGGTTGTACGACACTTATTACGGGAGCTGGATTGGTGATGTTGAAAGTAGATCCGCTCGAAGTTCCGCCGGGGCTGGAGACGGTCACCTGCGCCGAGCCCACCATCGCGATGTCTGCGGCTGAAATCGTCGCCGACAATTGGGTAGTTGAAATGACGTTCGTTGGTTTATCTGAATTGTTCCAGCGCACTACCGAACCGTTGCCGAAATTCTCGCCATGAACAGTCAGCGCGAATGAAGATCCGCCGACTGCGGCACTCGCCGGCGACAAGGCATTGATCACCGGCCGCTGGACATTACTGATTAGGGTGAAAGTGTCGATAACCCGGCCGCTCACGTCCTTGAAATAAAACAAGGCTTTGTTAGGTTGTCCATCCACATTGAAGACGCCGAAGAGCGCGCCCGGTTGACCATTCGCCTGGCAAGTCGTGTCGCCAGCCAGGCACGTCGCCGCAGAAATGCTGGCCCACCAGGGACCTGATAGTAGCTGCGGTCGAACATTCTCACCGCCGAGCCCCGACACAAACGCGAAAGAATTTCCCTTGGTTAGCGTCAACGTGTTCGACGTGCTCGCGATCGTCTGGTTGATCATGCTGCTCAGCAGATGTGTGCGGCTATAAGAATGCTCGTGTGCGGTGGCGATAATAGCGCCGCCCTTCATCGCTTCTTCATAGACGGGCCAACCGGTCTCGTCGGGTTTGCCGCCGACCTGCATCAGTCTCTGGTTCTTGTGCCAACTACAAATGCTCCAGATGGAATCGTCAGCGGCGAGTTGATCGCGGATGTAGGTGTCGCTGTTGCCGGCGTCGAAACCACTCAAAATTCCCGGTGGCGTGAGTACGAAGAAGATTCCCTGGTAGTGAAAAGTTGATTGCACGCCCAAGTCGCCGCTCCAGCTAACTCCCAGGCGATTGAACCTGTTCGTGATGTACTGTTGGTAGCCAGTTGGACCGCGCCAGGCGAGTTCGTCGTGATTGCCAATGGTGACGAAATAGGGAAAGTCAGGTCCCAGCACACTGTTGATTTGATCTTCCCAGGCGGTTGGATTGTCAACGTAGTCCAGATCACCCGAATGCAGTAGCGCCTGCGCTCTTTCCAACTTAATCAAATTGAGAACAGCGACGGCATTCGGGCCCAGCGCCTGATCGCCAATGAACGCTATCTTGAAATTCGCCGGTGTCTGCGCTTGGGATCTAAATCGAACACGCGACGAGACAGCAGGCGGAGGCGCAGCAATGATCGCGATGCCAAGCAGAAAAACCGTCAACCTGCTCATGCTCTTAAGAATCCGCATTACAGATGAACCGAGTTCTTGAGCGACACTCTACGGGGCGGGTAAACGACGACATGATGATAACACTTCCCCTTGCTACTGCTGCGGCAATCCGTCCGCGCAGCGGACGACTGACAGTAGCCCAGCACTTCAGTGCTGGGTAAGCAACCAAAAAACTAAAGCCCGCTTTAGCGGGCGACAGAGTCAGTACCGGGTACGGTAGCGGCGGTCATAGATTCAACTTGAGGCTCAGGTTCACTCGGAGTACTTAAAGAGTGCGCCGTAAAGCTCCGTTCTGAAATCGTCTTTGTATTTGAGGAAATCTTCAACAAATTGGTCTTTCTTGACGGGGATCTCTTCTTTGCTCGAATTCAGACCCTCTCGTTGCTTTTGGGTTTGATAACACAGCTTTGCGAACTGTTGATATTTATTCCACACTCCTATTCCTTCATAGGAAATTAGAGGGTTCTCATCATTGCACGCCAAAATCCAAATGGCGGACAGGATATCCAGCTCATCGGGCCCTGTTATTGCTGTTCGTTTTACTGGCATCGTAGGTTGGGGCAGACCAAAGCTGAGAACTGAGTTGTCAATCAGTATTCTGACGTGCGCGCTGTTCAAGTTCGCTCAGCTCAATATCGTCAAGGTTTCAATTCCGTTCCTCTTTGAAAACAATCTCAAACTTTCACCCGTTAGCTCGTCTACTCCTAGTACTGCTCTTGATAGCAATGCTACTTTGGCGTCTATCGCCAGGATCGCTATCAATTTATCTTGGTCTATCTTGGAGACTACGTCGTAGTCGGTCACCAGATCAGTCATCGCCGTACTAAGACGTCTTATCTCTATCCACAAATCAGTTGGAAGTATCGCAGCCGCCTGTTCTGTTAATTCAGAATACTCCCTTACACACTCTCCGATATCGTCAAGGGCACGCTCGTGGAAGGCGGAAGTCTTGTCGTAACTTAGAACAGTAGCGTACACACGATACCTGGCCTGTTTGTGGATAATCTTCGAGCTCAACTCTACTTGCTTTGAATAGAGTAACTCGCGCAACGGCGCGCTCCTGCTCTTGCTGTATAGTAGATGCCCAGACCACTTGAGATAAGCGTGGGAGAGATTCCGGCTAGCCCAATAATCAATGTAACGACGTTTTGATCCATGTCATGCGGAGTCCTGCGATCCGATAAATCTCCCCACCACTCGCCACAAACTCTTCGGCTTTTTCTTTCACGCCGGTTGCTAGTGCGGCTTGTTCGTCGATCTCTATCTGGTCCGCATACTCCCTCACGTCCTGGGTGATCTTCCTGAAGTAACAGCGTGAGGCGCACGTCGAACACCAATTGCTAAAGCCCTTCGGATATCACTCGCAATCCCGAAACACCCGTGTAATGCCGAACGTTGTGAGTGACCAGCGGAACGTCGAGGAACAAAGCCGTCGCGGCAATCCAAGCATCGGACGCGGCGATCGGGCGTCCGTTAGATTGAGCGGTGCTCATTGCCTCGGCCCAACGAGTACAAATCTGATCTTCTGAATGAATGACGAAATAGCGCGAAAGATATTCTTCCAGTTCTTGTCGCCTTGACCCACCCCAATTCCGTTCGAGTGTCCAGCGACGTAATTCGCCGAGCGACATGAATGAGATGATGAAAGGAGGATCGTTGAGATGCTGGCGGTATAGGTCAGCGCGCGTGTCGCGTTTGTAAAGGTAAGAAATGATATCCGTGTCGAGAACAACCGCCACTAGTCGAGGCTCCGAGTGGAAGGCATGTCGCGCCATTTCCTAATCGCGCTAATCATTTCGTCCGCCGTTTCGTCGGGAGGACCACCATCACCAAGCAAGTCATCAAACTTCGTGACCAGATTAGATTGCTGGCTTCGTGCCAGCCGCAGAATCTCTTCTCGCGCGGCATTCTCAGCGACACGTTTGTTGCGGTTGTTACTATCGATTACTTTCATTCTCAACTCCTGAGTTTGACTTAAAAGAAGCTGCTACGATCCAACGCTAGCCTTTCTACTTCATTCACTTCTTCTTCAGTGAGGCCGTCATAGACTTGAGTCGCCATCTTAATTAAGTCGTCTTGTGTTCCGGTAGGCATTTCCACGGTTAGTTTCACACACTGGCCCTCAGAGAACGATAGGGAGCCATTATCCAAAGGTTTGAAGTTGCCATTTTCAAAAACCGCATCGAGAGTTTGCGTCACGAAATCGCCTCCTTACCTGAACTCATTATCTACTGAGTCGCGCTTTTCTGGTAGATCTCCTGCCCAGAGGTAACAAATTCCTCAGCCTTCTCCTTCATACCAACCTCGAGGGCTGCGCGCTCATCAATTTCTTTTTGGGCGGCGTATTCGCGGACGTCCTGGTGATCTTCATGGAGCAAAAATGGGGGCCGCATATGGAGCAGAAGCGAGCTAATTTCGCACCCTCCTGGGGGAGAGTCTCGTCGTGATACTCGCGTGCGACTTCGGGGTCGAGCGAAAGATTGAATTGATCTTCCAGCGAAACTCGAAGCGCCTTTTGGATAAAGCATTGTCACAATACTGGGGACCGGAGGAATCTCCAATTGAATCAAACCAAAGTCGCGACGCGGGGTAATCAATTGAGCTTCCCCACTGAACAAACATTCGGCAAAGCGCAATTACTGTCTCAGGCTACCTCTTTGATGTAGCGGACTACGGGTACGGTTAACGTCTTTAGCTTAGGCTGACGTTTTAGGTTTTGGATTAGACTCGCGAGTTCGCGGCCGACATCGGCTTTCACAACTTTTTCTCCACACTGCGGACAGACTCCAGCGGGTACAGACTCAATCACTACAAGTTTGCCCTTCAGCCAGAAGTCCTGCTTGATTTGCCGCTCCTGCATCTGCTCGCCGCAAACGTGACATTTTCCGTAGCTGTACTTTTCCTTGTTATTCATTGCTCATTCCAAGGCGTAGGATCTTAACTTTGAAGATACGCTTTCAGAAAATCAGCGAGAGAGATTCCTGCTTGAGTGCAGATTGTGCGCAAGGTGGAACTCTTGATTTGAGAATGATTGGGCATCGTGAGCGGTGTTTGAGTACCGTCAGGATTGTCGCGCACCATTGCAATGTGCTCGCGCTCCCGAACAATTCTGAATCCGAGCAAGACGAGCGCTTTGACTACTTTTGTTTTTGGTGCATCGACTGGGAATTTGGGCACTAAGCAGTCACCTGAGTTTCAGCGATGAACACTTCGAGCACCGGAGAATCAACTTCAAACACCGCTTTTCCAAAGGTCTCAACGTGAAACCGAATCGCCGATTGCACGTCAGCGAGCGCCTCTTCATAGCTATTACCTTCACCCACTACGACGCCCTTGAGGCCGAGAGGATAAGCGACATATCCGTCGGAGTGCTTTTCGATGATGATTTTTTGAGATTCCATCGTATTCTCCTGAGCAAATATTAGCACCAACGCTTTTCTTTGAGGGTTTGTGGAAAGGCAACAACCACCACTTCCCCGACTACAGGTTTGCCCATGCGGCATCTTCCTCGGGTGTATTCCAGTCTTTTCCCAGCGCCGACTCACTCAGCGAAAGTCCGTTGAACGATCCATTCTCAGACTTCTCGCGGAGAAAACTGACAAAATCGTAAACCCTCGAGTTGCAACTCCTCAGGCAAGCCCTTGATTTCTTTACTAATCAATTCCTGGGTGCTCATCCCCGTATTTATCGGAGAATCATTCATAGGTGTAAACCTCTGCGTCCACAGTCAGCCGTTCTACCTCGTTCACCTCTCATGCTACCTCTTTGATGTAGCGGACTACAGGTACGGTTAACGTCTTTAGCTTAGGCTGACGTTTTAGGTTTTGAATCAGACTCGCGAGTTCTCGACCGACATCGGCTTTCACAACTTTTTCTCCACACTGCGGACAGACTCCAGCGGGCACAGACTCAATCACCACCAGTTTCCCCTTTAGCCAGAAGTCCTGATTGATTCGTTTCTCTTGAATCTGCTCGCCGCAAACACGGCACTTACCGTAATTGTGGTTTTTCTTGCTCAACTCTCACGCACGTCCTACTTCACCTCAACGATAAACTTCACGCCGGTGTCGAATTCGATTGACGCGTATTTCAGCAACCCTATCGTCGATTTCATAGATAATCCGATAATCGCCGACACGTATTCGCCAGTCGTGATCCGTTCCGGTCAGTTTTCGACTGCCAGTCGGACGCGGATTCTTCGCCAATGCCTGGATCGCGGTGATCACGCGGTCGTGCAGTTTCGCAGGTAATTGTTTGAGCTGTTTCTCAGCAGCGCGTTCGAGGAAGACGCGATACATGACTATTTGCCGTTGCGTTTGGCTAAGTATTCTTCGAGTGGACTGTAGTTGAGCTTTTTGCCGCGAGCCTGCTTGAGCCAAGCCACGTCGTCCGCGTCTTCGGCCCGTTCCAGTAGTTTCTCATAATCCTTTATCGGAAGAATAACTGAGACGGGCTTACCATTTCGCGTCACGATTTCGGGTTTGCGACGGATCGCTTTCATAGTGATTAACTTAGCACCCCTAAGCCTTCGCGTAAACCTCTGCGCCCTTCTGGATAAACTCCTCAGCCTTCTCCTTCATTCCCACACCCAGAGCAGCCTGTTCATCGATCTGTTTTTGGGCGGCGTATTCGCGGACGTCCTGGGTGATCTTCATGGAGCAAAAATGGGGGCCGCACATGGAGCAGAAGTGAGCTAATTTCGCGCCCTCCTGGGGGAGAGTCTCGTCGTGATATTCGCGTGCGACTTCGGGGTCGAGCGAGAGATTGAATTGATCTTCCCAGCGGAATTCAAAGCGCGCCTTCGACAAAGCATTGTCGCGATACTGCGCGCCGGGATGTCCTTTAGCGAGATCGGCGGCGTGGGCTGCGATCTTGTAAGCGATGACCCCATCTTTGACGTCTTTCTTGTTCGGCAAACCTAGGTGTTCTTTTGGTGTGACGTAGCAGAGCATCGCAGTGCCGTACCAGCCAATCATCGCGGCGCCAATCGCCGACGTGATGTGATCGTAGCCGGGCGCGATGTCTGTCGTTAGTGGTCCAAGCGTGTAGAACGGCGCCTCGCCACAAGTCTCGAGCTGCTTGTCCATGTTCTCTTTGATCAAGTGCATCGGCACATGGCCGGGGCCTTCAATCATCACCTGACAATCGTATTCCCAGGCGATGTTCGTCAGCTCGCCCAGCGTTTCGAGTTCGGCAAACTGCGCTTCATCGTTAGCGTCTGCGATTGAGCCCGGACGCAAACCGTCGCCTAAGCTGAATGACACATCGTAGGCAGCCATGATTTCGCAAATTTCTCGGAAGCGCGTGTACAGAAAACTCTCTTCGTGATGCGCGAGACACCACTTGGCCATGATCGAGCCGCCACGGGATACGATTCCTGTAGTCCGTTTCGCGGTCATGGGAATGTAAGGCAGCCGTACCCCGGCGTGTATGGTGAAGTAATCGACGCCTTGCTCGGCTTGTTCAATCAGCGTGTCGCGAAAGATTTCCCAGGTCAGCTCTTCAGCTTTGCCGCCGACTTTTTCCAAAGCCTGATAAATGGGCACAGTGCCGATTGGCACCGGCGAGTTGCGCAGGATCCACTCGCGCGTGGCGTGAATGTTCTTGCCGGTCGACAAATCCATCACTGTGTCGGAGCCGCAGCGAATCGACCAGCGCATCTTCTCGACTTCATCATCGATCGACGACAGCACGGCTGAGTTGCCGATGTTGGCGTTGATCTTCACGAGGAAGTTGCGGCCAATGATCATCGGTTCGGATTCAGGGTGGTTGATGTTTGCGGGAATGATGGCGCGGCCTCGGGCTACTTCGTCGCGAATGAATTCGGGAGTGACGAAGTTAGGGATAGCGGCGCCGAAGGATTGACCGCGGTGTTGGTGGAGCAGTGAATCGCGCGGAGCTTCTTCGGAAGCGTTGCAGGCAGGGATGCCTGCGCTCCGGCGGCCGAGATTTTCGCGGATGGCGATGAATTCCATTTCGGGGGTGATAATTCCCTGGCGCGCGTAGTGGAGCTGAGTCACACAGCGATCGGGTTTGGCTCGCAATGGCGTGTGGCGCAAAGCCGGGAAATCCTCGAGACGACCCTTTTCTCTTTTTCGAGCCTGGCTCGCAGCTTCAAAAGTCAGATAACCATCGTCGATCGGCTTCAAGTCACGGCCGGTGTATTCTTCGACGTCGCCGCGTCCAACAATCCAGTCGCGACGCAATTCCGTCAGACCTTCGCGCACGTCGGTATTGATCGATGGGTCACCCCACGGACCGCTGGTGTCGTAGACGCGAACGGGCGGGTTCTCTGCCAGGGAGTTGTCAAAGTTACGGGTTGGATTCTGTGTGATCTCACGAAAAGGGACTCGAACTCCGGGCAGCGAGCCTTCAACGTAGACGCGCGTCGAGTTTGGGAGCGATGAATTGTCCGAAATGGGATCGTCAGTTGGTTTGATGGCTGCGCTCATAAATAAACTCCTATTTGATTTGAGTTTACTATACGGCGTGCTCTTTGGCGTATCGAGCGCGGGAACTAAGCCACAGATCTTCGCAGATAAACACCGATCTAAACCAATGCGTAGATCCGTGTCTATCCGTGGAGATCTGTAAGCTGATATCTCGGGCGTCGCTCACGCGACGAACTCTGATATTATGTGCGCCTTCCGGCCTGGAAAGACCGGGACAACAGTCAACCGTCGCTCGGCGATGCAAAACCCCAGGACTGAACTGATGAAACGCTACACATACTTTCACGGCCTGATCCTTTCCTTCTTTTCCAAATCGTTTTATCAGGACGTCGGGATGAATTGGAAAGGGATCGGTTATCTGTACATTGCAGTGATATTGGCGCTGCTCTGGATTCCGTCTGTTATCAAGGTGCAGCGTGAGTTATCTCGCTTCGTCGACAAGGATTCAGTTGCAATAACCAAACAGATCCCACCCATCAAGATCCGGAACGGCGTGGTTTCAACGGATGTGCCGCAACCTTATGTCATAACCAATCCCGCAGACGGCACTCCGGCCGCGATCATTGACACCACCGGCAAATACAAAACTCTGGAAGGCACGCCGGCGCGAATGCTGGTAACCAGGAACACTGTCGTCGCTAAAAGCAACACCGACACTCGCATCTATGACCTGACGAACGTGCAGAGCTTTGATGTAGATCGAGAGCGCGTAGAAGGCTGGTTTCAAATGGGCAAGCAGTGGTTCCTGATCGCGTTCTATCCATTAGCACTACTTTTCTCATTCATCTTCAGAGCTATTCAGATCCTTGTGTACGCGCTAATTGGACTGGCATTCGCAAATATGCTGCATACACAGCTCGACTACAAGACGCTGATGCGGCTGGCGGCGGTAGCGATTACGCCTGTCCTGGTGATCGACCTCTTCATGGATTTCTCACGCGTAGGAATTCCGTTCTGGTCAATCGTGGGTATTGGTATCGGACTCGGCTATTTGTTTTTTGCTATCAAGGCGAATGGTGAGGTTGAGCCCGCGCCAGAGTACTATCCACCTCCGCCACCTGTTCAGCCTTGAACACGCCGAGCTTATTAGTCGGTAGTGCCCTAATTTGGAGTGCGATGACCTGTCATCGCTTTCGCCCGCGGCGGCCCGACGCGCGGTTTTGACAATAGGCTGTTTTCGACAACTTGCTGCGACAGGTCGCAGCGACGAAAGCGCCGACAGGTCGGCGCACTCCAAATTACGGCACTACCGGCTAGTCTGCGTCGTTTATTTCCGAGTTCCTTTGCCGCTATAATCCGTGTGCTCTGTAGGTCATCCTTCCTTTTCCGGAGACAAACCATGCTCAATCGACGCGCGCTCGCGTTATGTCTGATTGCGTTACTGTGTACGGCCCCTTTGTTGGCGCAAAAGTCCGACGACGATTTACTCGCAAGCATACGCAAAGAAGAGAATGACAACTCGCAGATCATGAAGACGATGCATGTGCTAACCGATCTTTATGGACCGCGCTTGACGGGATCGCCAAACCACAAACACGCCGCCGAGTGGGCAGTCAAGCAGATGACCTCGTGGGGCCTCGAGAACGCGCATCTCGAGAGTTGGAACTTCGGCCATCCCGGTTGGCTCAACGAGCGCTTGTCGGCACACCTGATCTCTCCAATCAAAGATTCACTGGTTTGTGAAGTGTTATCGTGGACTCCGAGCACTCGTGGTCCCGTGCGCGGGGCGGCATATCAGTTGGTCTTGCCGGAAAGACCAAGCCAGGAGCAATTAACCACATTCTTTGCGGCTGAAAAATCGAAGGTGCGTGGCCGCATCATCCTGGCAGGGAAAACTACGGTTGTTAAGTTAACTTTGAATCCGCCGCCCAAGCGCACCGATCAAAAGGCGGCTGAAGAGCGGTACGGGCCGAACGCGCGTCCCTTCCAGTTTCCCACGCCATCGCCGACGCCAACTCCTGCGCCCGGCGCTCCAAAACCGCTGACTGCTCGCCAGATCGATCTGCAACTCGATCAATTCCTGAAAGAGAGCGGCGCCTTAATTCGCGTTAACGATGCGGGACGAGACCACCGGCAAATTCGGGCCTTCAATAATCGCACTTTCGACGTTGCGAAAGTTCTGCCTACCGTGGTCATGAGCAACGAAGACTACGGCCGCATCAGTCGCATTCTCGCCGACAAGACTGAGGTCGTGCTGGAGTTCAACATCGTCAATCGTGTCTATCCTGAAGGAACGACGTCATACAACACCGTCGCTGAAATTCCCGGCAGTGACAAAGCCGACGAGGTGGTGATGCTGGGAGGCCACCTGGATTCGTGGCATGCGGCGACCGGCGCCACTGACAATGCCATCGGCTGCGCGATCATGATGGAAGCTGCTCGCATTCTGAAGACGCTTGGAGTCAAGCCGCGGCGGACGGTTAGGGTGGCGTTGTGGAGTGGCGAAGAGCAAGGCTTGTTGGGATCGCAGGCCTATGTGAAAGAGCATTTCGGCTCCTTCGAAGACCCCAAGCCCGGTTATGAAAAGTTCGCCGGCTATTTCAACATCGATTCCGGAACGGGTCGAGTTCGTGGCGCCGGTGTCTTTGGTCCGCCTGAAGGCGCAGCCATCATGCGCAAGATTCTCGAGCCTTTCAAAGAAGACGGGGTCGAAGGCGCAGTTGCTTCTCGCAGTCGCAGCCTGGGCGGCTCCGACAATACATCTTTCAGTAATGCCGGCTTACCCGGCATCGGCATGGGCCAGGATCCAATCGAGTACCAGACGCATACGTGGCACACGAACCTCGACACTTACGAGCGGATTCTTGAAGATGATGTGAAGAAGGATGCAATAACAGTAGCATGGTCGGTTTATCAACTCGCGATGCGAGATGATCTCCTGCCGCGCTTCGCCAGGGACAAGATGCCGCCAAAGCCAGCGGCTGATCCGGACACGACGCTCGCTCCACAAACGAAGCCTTTGCCAGGGATTCGCCCCAAACCAGTCAAGAGAAAATAAGTTGCCCGCAGACGAAGAGCTTCACATCTCTACTGAATCCCTCACATCCTAACCTGCGCACGATTGATGTGAGTAATTTGAGTGCAACGGAAAAGTGCTACAGCCGTGCTTAAAGAGGTAACGACAATCAAAGACGCTGATATCTGACGACAAGTGCTTTCAGCCGCCGATGAAGCTCATTGAGCGGGAGGGTGTGACGAAAGATGGATCGTTGATGTAGTGGCGCGGTTCTTTTTTCTTCACCACGCCTTCGATGTATTCGATGATTTCGGATCGGCTGGCGCCGCTGCGAATAACGTCACGCAGGGAGTGTTCGATGGTTGAGAATAGGCAGGTGCGAATTTGCCCATCCGCAGTGAGACGAATTCGTGAACAAGCCCCACAAAACATCTCAGTCACCGGAGCGATAATGCCAATCTCACCCGGCGCTCCATCCGCGAATCGATAACGCGACGAGGTCTCTGAGCCTCTATCGACGTCAACGGGTACGAGAGCAAAGCGCGCTTCGATGCGCTCGCGAATCTCCCGTCCCGAGACAACGTCCTCCCGCGACCAGTCGTGACCTGAATCCAAAGGCATGTACTCAATGAAACGCATCTTCACGTCGTGCTCGCGTGCAAACTCGGCGAAGTCGGCGACTTCATCTTCGTTGTGTCCGCGTACGATCACAGCGTTGATTTTGATCGGCTCCAGCCCGGCTTGTTTTGCCGAGTGAATTCCTGCCAGCACGCGGTCAAGCACATCGACGCCGGTCATCTTTTTGAAGACGTCTCGCTTCAGGCTATCAAGGCTGATGGTGATGCGATCCAGCCCCGCTTCCTTAATTCCTTTCGCGCGATCGGGAAGGAAATAGCCGTTCGTGGTCAGCGCGAGATCCTTAAGTCCGACAAACTTCTGTTCTTCGTTATCTCGACCAGACACAAGCTGAAGCTCGTTGGACTTCTTCAACTTTGAAAGCTTACCGATGATTATCTCGATATCCTGGCGCATCATCGGCTCGCCGCCCGTGAGCCGGATCTTCTCAATACCCAGCTCGACGAAAATGCCGCAGACGTATTCGATCTCTTCGTAAGAGAGCATCTGCTCTTTTGGGGCAATTGGCGGTTCGCCATGAGGCAAGCAGTAAAAACAACGGAAGTTGCAGCGATCGGTAAGCGAGACTCGCAGGTCTCGGATCGCGCGGTTGTAAGAATCTTTTAAGGGACCAGCCATTTCGATCCAAGCATACGGCGCGCAGCAGAAGGGTGCAACGTAGGGTTTGAGATTTACCGTGTAAACAGGTGTTTAGAGTTCAAACTTCAGTTTGTGCTTTCGCAACCACACAATCTGAAGATTGAACTCTTAGCGCCTGTTACTCAAGTAGATTGGTTTGAACGGCTTCATTTTCACTGTACGACAGGCTGCCAGCCTGTCGACCGCGCTCCCTGCCAGTTTCTTTCGCTAAACGCAGCTGCAGGCCGGCAGTACTTAAATTGCGGCGTTTGCCATGAATATGGATGACGGCAGGCGGCGCGCTGTTTCCGGATGTTTCAACGTTCGCTTCAAAGCAAAATCAAAGAGCAGCGGGTTGTAGTCATAGATCTCGTTCAGCAAAGTGCGCTCGTCCATGGTGATGTAACCCTGTTTCGCGAGCGACCGAGTCCTGATCAGCACATTGATCGCCGGCAACGGATAATCGCTGCCGTTGACTAATCGTTCATGCAGATCCTCGCGCTGCAGAATAGTCCGGAGCGGGCCGCCGCTGCGATTGAATTGCGTCATCGCCGAAATGTCCGCGAAGACCAAACCTTCGTAGCGCTTCTCATTCATCAAGCGCAGAAACAAATCGAAGTTCGGAACCCGCCTCCGCTGCTTGTCATCGAGGTCTTCGTTGTCGCCCAGGCCGGCGCAGTGCGCGACTATCACTTTCACTCCGGCGTCCAGCGCCTTTCTGAGCAGCAGCGGGTTCCCAAGGCGCTGGTCTTCCTCCGCCTCGACTGCTTTCTCTTCGCCGCCATGACTCAACAAAACGAGATTGCACTCCTTCATCTTTCGATAAAACGGTTCGCATAGCTCGTCAGAAGGATCGATACCCATCGCATTTGGCAACCACTTCACCATCCGAGCTCCAAGCCGCGCTCCACGCTCAAGTTCATCGAGCGCATCATGACGATAGGGATGGACTGAAAGCACCGGCTCGAAAAGGTTCGGATGCTTTGCTGCCAGCGAAAAGACATAGTCGTTGGGAACATAGAACTCGGTTTTGGCGAGATTCGGAGTGCCGTCGCGGTTGTAATGCTTGTCAAAAGCAAGCAAGCGGTGCTTGCCGTGGTGCTCGATGTTACTGACGAGCCTGACCAGGCGGTCGATCATCTGGGCGTCTGCCTGCTCCACGTCCGTGACAGCAGCGGCGCTCATGTAGACTTTGAATCGTAGATAGCCTAACGGGTGCTTCCAGCTTCCGAGCTTGGGATTCACTAAGATCCCAGTGTTGCCTGTGCCGAGACCGGCGACGTGAGTGTGGTAGTCGAGTAAGCGGCCGGAGTCGATGTCGTCGAATGCTCGTTTGATTAGATCGGCGGCGCTAATGGAGAGGCCGGTGCGCATTTCTTCGGGGCGATGGTTGAATGCGCCCGCAATGAAATGGAGTAAACACATGAGCGATTTCGGATTGCTGATTGCTGATTGCTGAATTCGATATCAGCGGACAAGGCAAATCATCGTGGCGAGCATTGTCGCAACTAGCTCTTGCTCCTCACTTTCATTAACGCCGAAGACGTCGCCGCGCGCTACAGTCAGAGTCTTCCCTGACTTGATAACTTGAGCTCGCGCCACAAACTTCAGTCCGCGCGCAGGCCGCAGCATATTCATCTTGAACTCAACACTCAAGACCTCGGAAGCGGCCGGCATTAGCGTATAGGCAGCGTACCCACACGCAGAGTCCACAATCGTGGTGACGATTCCGGCGTGAAGGAAGCCATGCTGTTGGGTAAGATCCGAACGGAAAGGTAGTGTGATTTCAACCAGGCCAGCTTCAACCCGAGTTAACGCCGCGCCGATCAGACTCATCACTGCCTGTTGCGCAAAGCTTCGTTTGATCTCTTCTGCAAAAGCGGGGTTGGTGGGGGTCATTGGCAAACGTTTGTTCTTGTCGTTTTGTCCTTTGTTCTTTGTACTTTGTACTTGAGTCTTGGCTGGTTGAAGCTCAACTATCAAAAGGCCAAGTACAAAGAACAAAGGACCAAGTACTAAGAACTCAGCGGGCGAACGCTACGCTATCGTAACGGCTTCCGTTGGTTTCGGTTGGGCCAGTACCCGATCGAGCGCGGCCGACAGCATATCTAAGCCGCGTTCTCCGGCGGCGAAGCTTCGTAATTTTCGCTCTGCGTCAAAAAGGTAATAAGCCGGCACATACCCGTGCTCATTCTGAAACGCATCGCGCAACTTGTGTTGGTTGTCGACTGCACACGGCTCGGTAATTTCGTATTTCGCGATAGCTTCGCGCACACCCTCAACATCGGTGTCAGCCTCGTAGCGGGGCATGTGAATGGCGATGACTCGCAGGCCATCGGCCTTCTTTTCCTCGCGCCAGGCGGCCACCCGTGGCAGGTTTTCTTTGCACATCCCGCAACTGACCGACCAAAAGTGAACCAGCGTCGGGCCTTCCTGCGCGAGCGCCTCTGCGTGAGCCTGCGTGCCGCCAAACCACTCGGTCGCACCATCAAGCGCAGGCATCTCAGTTCCAATTCTCATTGCCATGATTAATACTTACTTCCTCTGGAAAACTTCTTCTATTCCGGTAGGGCCCAAGTCTTCACAGGCGTTTAGAGTTCAATCTTCAGATTGCATGGCCGAGAAACCACAAACTAAAGTTCGAACTCTTAACACCTGTTGGCCGCGTTAGGTCCGCCCCTAAAAGAACGAGCCCCCCCATTTAGTTTTTGATCGTTTCCTGACCGGGCTTCCATTCAGCCTGGCAAAGACCGCCGGTCTGCAAAGCCTGAATAACGCGCAGCGTCTCTTCGACTGAACGGCCAATGTTGAGATCATGGACGACCTTGTAGCGCAGAATGCCTTCCGGATCGATGACGAACAATCCGCGGAGAGCGATGCCGCGATTCTCGATTAGCACACCGTAGTCGCGCGACACGCCCTTGGTCGAATCGGCTGCGAGGGGATACTTCAATCCTTCCACTCCACCCTTATCGCGCGGCGTGTTAATCCACGCGCGATGTGAAAACGCCGAGTCGGTCGACACGCCGATGATGTCCGCGCCGATACCTTCAAAGTCTTCGTAGCGATCGCTAAAAGCGGTCAGCTCAGTCGGACACACGAAGGTAAAATCCAACGGATAGAAAAGCACCACGACCCACTTGCCGCGATAATCGGCAAGCTTCACGTTCTCGTTCAGCTTCTCAATATTTTTGGTCGAGGCCATATCAAAATCCGGCGCGGGCTGGCCCACCATCGCCTTCTCAGTTCCAATTGCTGTAGCTGCTGCTGACATCGAATCCTCCTGTTATTTGTAAGCGGAATTCATCCGCCGTCGTTATTAATGCCAGAGGCAAACATCGATGCTTGCCTCGTAAAAACTACGCTTCCGGAACACAATCAGGGCACACGCCTCTGAGCGTCAGATGTACTGATTCCGGCTTGAACTTTGATTTGCGTGCTGCTACGCGCAGTAAATCTCCGCATTGCGGCAAGTCAAAATCCACGAGTTTGCCGCAACTCGTGCAAATGGCGTGATCGTGACGACAGGTTTCACGGTCATACCGGCTGGCGCCGTCACCAAACCTAATCTCATGAATCAGACCGGCTTCTTTCAGATAGCGCAGGGAGTTGTAAACAGTCGCGAAGCTTATCGAAGGCAGGCGTTTCCGTGCTCCCTCGAAAACCTCTCCGGCCGTCGGATGATCTTCGCGCGCGCGGATTTCCTGCAGCACTGCCTGGCGCTGCGGCGTCAATCCAACTTCCTCCGAACTCTTTTCCGTCTTAACCATCTTCATCCTGGAATTAGAATAATTCTAAATCTAAGGATCTGTCAAGTCGGGCTGTCGGTTGATTTTCTACGGTGAGACTTTGGGGTATCAGCTCTACCCTGATCAGCTCAAGGTGAGGGAGGGTGGTTACCCCCGCCTGGTGCTTTATCACATCAGTCCTGGAGTCTTGAAAGCTGAAACCAAAATTAAAGGGTGATGCAACTTGAGGCGGGCGCAAGCAATCCTTCCTGACCTTGAGGCGTTGGAAATTGACGCGGGTCATGACACTAGCGTGAGTTAACTGCCTTTGCGTAGTCGATTATGTTCTTGACGTAGCTCTTGAACGGCGGGCATTTCAAGCCTCGCTTGGCGAGCAATTCACTCGAAACTGAGGTGTCGTACGTTTGCTTAATAAAGAAGTAAGGCACAGCGGGGTGAGGCAATTGAGTCAGCGGTGGAGAAATGGGTGACTTCAAAAACAATTCCACGAGGCCCGTTGGAAATCTAAATCGCGAGCCACGGCCGTGAATGGTTGTGGCTATAGTGTCGAACAGATCTGCGGTCGTGAGCGGCGACGGATCAGCGATCTGCACCGTCTTGCCAATCGATTCCTCATCCTCAGCCAGAGCAACCATCTCGTTTACCACGAAGTCTACCGGAACCAGATTCAGACTCACCTGTTGGTTGCCGATATTGAACAATGAAATCGCTCGCGGCATTCGTAGGAGGTAATTGATCAAATAGTAAACGCCATCAAACTTCACGGTCTCGCCGGTTTCAGAATCACCACAAACTACTGATGGGCGATGAATCGTTACGGGAAGCTCCGGTTTCAAAGCTTCGACTTCCAGCTCTGCGAGATATTTTGACTGCTCGTAGTAGTTGCGGAAGCCGGCCTCGTGCTTGAGCTCGTGCTCGTAGATCACACCGGTGCGCTTACCGGAGACATAGCAAGTCGAGACGTAATGATATCGGCGCAAGTCTCGCAAGCTACGCACAAAGCGATTGACGTTGTGCGTCCCATCAACATTCACGGCGAAGGCGAGGTCTTGTTTGATGGCAAGGTCATAAACCGCCGCGAGGTGGAAAACCACGCGAGCCTCAGCGCGTACCAGCTCTCGATCAGAAGGCGATAGCGCGAGGTTCTCGTCGGTGATGTCTCCCTCAACGATTCGAAAGCTGTCAGCGGGAACTCTTGTGTCAGAAACAATCCTCGCAAGATCGCTGTGAGCTCGCGTCCTCAAATCCGGTTGCACAAGCAGCAGAAACCGCTGCCCTTGAATCGCCAGCCGCTCGATTAAGCGACCGGCGATGAACCCGGGAAAGCCGGTGACGAACACAGTGTCTTGGGAATTCATTGTTTTTCTGAAGGCTACGAGCCCATAACCGTTGCCAGTCAGCTGCCATATTCTGACGAAGAGTCTGACGTATGCCAAGACGCGAGCGAATCATCGCAGTAACTTTCGCGCTCGAATGAATCGATTGGCCCGTCGCGTCGATTCGAGATACGATGACGACGGGCTTTGGTTATGGAAGATGACGAGCAAGATTCACCGCCGGCTAAGTATCGAGCCCGGGAACTTTTTCACGAGGCTTATCAAGCTCAACTGGATCAGAATTATGAAGACGCGATTGAACTGTACCAGCAGTCGATAGACACCTACCCAACTGCCGAGGCGCATACCTTTCTGGGGTGGGTTTACAGCTTCCAGGAACGCTACGACGATGCTATTGCCGAATGTCTCGAGGCGATTCGCGTAGACGAGACTCTGGGAAATCCCTACAACGATATTGGCAGCTATCTGTTAAGCAAGGGCGATTCGTATGGCTGCGTGCGCTGGTTCAAGCGGGCTTTGTTGGCGCCACGCTATGACTCGTACGCGTTTCCTCATTTCAATCTCGGCCGGGTTTATGAAATGCGACATCGCTACGTCGAAGCGGCTCGCCACTATGGTCTGTCATTAAAGCAGCAGCCTGGATTTAGCCAGGCTCTAATTGGTCTGCGGCGGATGCAGGGGAAGGTTAATTGATTTACTTTGCTCTTTGTACTCCGTTTTTGTTGTTCGTTTTTGTTCTTAGTGCTTTGTTCTTTGTTCTTTGTACTTGAGAGAACATTAACGCCTTCAGTGTAACTCAAGATCGACTTTGCATCAGCGTGGACGCAAACCACTCAAGCTTAATCGCCACTCAACTACAAAGAACAAAGCACAAAGAACTAAGAACAAAAACAAACAACAAAATACGAAGAACAAACACCTACCTCTTTTCAATCTTTACCTTCTTACGATTCTCATCTACCGCTACATACACAACCTCAGCATCGGTGACGAGAATACGATCGGACGACACTGCTACTCTTTCAGCTTCGACAACCACTCGTATTGTTATTGAGGTTGTGCCAACTCGCACAGTCTCAGCGTAGAAACTCACCAGATCACCCACCAGCACTGGTTTGTGAAAGACGACCTCGCGCATTGCTACCGTGACAAACCGAGGCATGCGGGTACGGCGGTGCGCTTCGATGGCTCCGGCCATATCGATATAGCTAAGAATGATTCCGCCGAAGACAGTACCTTGCGAGTTCGTGTCTCTCGGCAGCAACGTTATTCGTATCGCAGGATCAGTGTAGGAATTCATGGCGTCATCGTAAGGCGAGCGGCTACGAAATGAGAAGCGACCAGGTTTGGCGAATAGGAACTTCCTCCACTTCACGGTGTCTAACTGGGCGCTGGCTACGTCGTGATGGAAACGAAAGGAAGAACTTCAAATGTTGACACTTGCTCTTTTGTTAAGCAGCCAGCTCCTCTTGCTTCAGAACGATGGTTCTGACTTCAAGGATTTGGGTAAATACCTGGTTATCGGTTTTGTTTTGGCAGTCGGCGCCGGCGTGACTTTCACAGTTGTGCGACTTCGACTGCGAGATAGGAAACCACAGACCGGGCAGGTGATTTCCATTACCTCAAAGGATGAGTAGAACGGACTTCAGTCTGTTCGACGATCCCAAATACTCAAGGTGGAGACAGCAGGAATGCTTCCCAGGCTTAGTAGCCCATAGCAACTGCTACGCTTTGAAAAGCTTTTCGTCCATTCAGTCTTGAGTGCTGATTACTTTGCGCAGAACTGAAGTCTACGCTACGTCGTTGATCCAGTTGGCAATTGCTGTCTTCAACTCGTCCAGGTGACCGGTGAAGAAGTGATCCGCGTCGTGAACTACTACCAAATCCACTTCGGTAGTCTTCGGGATTTGATCGATGACTGTTAGCAGTTCCCCTGGCGAGCCGAATTCGTCATCCCTACCGTGCACAAAGAGGATTGGTTTCGTGCACTTCGACAGAAAGCTATAGTCGTACTTTCGCACTGGTGTGCCGATACTGATTAGTTTCACCACCCGCTCATCTGCCGCCCCAATCTCAATGCCGACTCGTGAGCCGAAGGAAAATCCGCAAAGCGTGATCGGAAGGCCCGGATAACTCTGGCTGAGATAGTCGAGCGCCACGCGAGCGTCATCCCCTTCGCCTCGACCTTCGTCGTGTGTTCCCGAGCTTTGTCCGACACCACGAAAATTAAATCGCAAAGTCACCAACCCGGCTTCGTTAAGGGCACTAGCGGCGCGAAAGACGACTTTGTTATGCATCGTGCCACCGCCGAGAGGATGTGGATGAAGTACCAATGCGGCGCCTGGCGCCGGCAAGGTTCGAGGCTCTTTGAGTATGGCTTCGAGCCGGCCATGAGGTGATGGAATGAAGAGATTTCCTGCTGGATACATAACGGAAAGCTATCAAATTGCTGTTGTCACTGTCACGAAATAACTAGTGGAGGGCAATGGTCCGTGGTGTCCTTGCGAGCAGAACCAATCTTTAGCCGCAGACTACGCAGATTCCAAATGGAAAACGATCTTTGGCCTTTGATCTTTGGTCTTTGTGCGTGAGCGGCATTCACCTTGACGCGCTCTTTAAGAACACCTTTCGTGATCTCCACAAAGAATGAATAGATTCAACTACTGTCCTGTCTCTAAGGTTCGCAGAATAAATGAGCGCCGTAGGCGCTCCGCTCTTCAGTCCCAGAGGGACGAAATGTCTATAGAACCACTGGTGAACTGAAGCCTTAGCCGATACCACAGGCTTGCCCTGTGGTGTTTCATGTTCACAGCTACAAAAACAGGCTGATCCATCGGTTCGCAAGAGGCCACGGGCTGGCCCCGTGGAGTTTCACGTTGCCGCCTGCCACCAGCATGAAGCGTGAACACTCCACGGGACGAGCCCGTGGCATCACCAAAAAGCTCGGCCCGTCTCTGTTAGCGACCAGCGTGAGTGACCACGGCGCCAGGCCGTGGCATCACCAAAAAGCTCGGCCCGTCTCTGTTAGCGACCAACGTGAGTGACCACGGCGCCAGGCCGTGGCATCACCAAAAATCTCCGCCCGTCTCTGTTAGCGACCAACGTGAGTGACCACGGCGCCAGGCCGTGGCCTCAGTTTTAGCAGTTTTAGCGACTACCTACTTTTTCCTGGCGCACTGAAGGTTTTCTGTTCATAGACATAACCCTACAATCTCGGCTAAATTAATGCGGCTCTTTAGTCACTCGACATTTTCCACCCAGTTATCGTCAGTCCAGAGGATCGCGTCATGCAGGGTCATTCCGTATCGCTCATGCCAGGGTTGCACTCGTATTCTCAACTTCCACCTCATCCGACGAGATTCTTTCTTAGCCAGGAGCAAAACGACATTCCGAATGCCCGTGGGACTTCAGGCACGAGCAGTCAGGCGAATCTTCCTAAGCCCACCGCTTTGGTTGTCGATGACGTCGCCGATGTTACCGAGATGCTGGCGGTGTTTCTCAGCCTCGCCGGCTATGAAGTCGTCACGGCTCACTCTGCTGAGCAAGCAATCGACGAAGCCAGGTCTCGACAATTCGACGTGGTAATTTCCGACATTGGCATGCCACAAATGAACGGCTACGAATTGGCGGAAAGCTTACGCACCATCATCGGATATGAAAAAGTGCCGCTCGTAGCAGTTACCGGATTCTCGATGTATGACGATCGCGAACGTTCGTTACGGTCCGGCTTCAATGCTCATCTGACCAAACCGATCGATCCAAACGTCTTATTTCAGTTAATCGAGAGATTGCGTGGTTAGGACGTCCCGCGCTAATCTCCATTGCCAATGAGCCTCGCGCGCAAGCTAAGCAGTCTCTTAGAGTCGGAATCTACACTTCGTACTCTCAAGCTCGCAGTCGGCCTCATCTCAATCGCGACCGTTTTCTCCTTGCTTCAGTACGCTACCGACAGCATTTGCTGCGGCGATTTTGATGGCTACTACCACATCATGTGGAGCCGCATGCTGTGGGAAGGCATTCGTGCCAGGCACATGCCGCAATTTGCAGCCTTGCCGTTGACGACTCTTAACCCGAAGGACTACGTCGATCACCATCTCCTTTTCCACGTCTTTCAAATACCCTTCACATGGTTTCGTGACTTGAGACAGGGGGCGAAGATTGCTTCGGTAATCTTCGCGGTGCTCGCAGTCTTTTCCTGTTACTGGCTGATGGTGCGTTATCAGATTCGCTACGTCCTCGTTTGGCTGGTAGCTCTGCTGGCTTGCTCGACTCCGTTCTTGTTCCGGTTGAACATGGCCAAAGCGCCGCCGTTTGCGATCATTTATCTCGTCATCGGGATCTACCTCTTATTTGAAAAAAAGTATTGGTTACTGGCGCCGCTGTCGTTTGTCTTCACGCTTACGTACGACATGTTCGTACTGCTAATCGCAGCGGCAGCAATTTGGACGCTCGTGATCGGCTGGACCGAACACCGATTCGAATGGCGACCGCTGGTCTTTACACTTTCTGGAGCCGCTGCCGGCTTTGTCATTAATCCTTATTTCCCACACAACCTGGCGCTGTTCTTTGAACACCTGAAGATAAAGTTAACGATGGGAGCGTTTTCAACCAAGGTTGGACAAGAGTGGTATCCGTATTCCTCGTGGGAATTCCTGGGTAATTCCGTAGTCGCTTGTATCGCAACGGCGATTGGTTACATAGCTTTCGATCCTGCCGATCGCAAACGCAGTCATCACACGCTCTTCTTTTTGCTGCTATCGACGCTGCTGATGGTAATGAACATGCGGTGGCAGCGAATTGCCGAGTATTGGCCGCCATTCGCGATTCTGTTTGCGGCTTTTGCTCTGCAACCGTGGGTGGAAGGAGTGAGATCAAATTTGACTCGATTGTCGAGCGATATGCTGGACGAGCTGCAGCCTTTTCTCGACCTTCAGGAGCCCGCCGCCAGGAAAGATAACCGTGAGATGTGGCAGCTGGGCGGCGCCGCGCTGGTCACAGTGATTCTGGGAATCCCGCTGATGGCGAATCTAATGGTCGCCCGACGGGATATCGCGAAGAGCGAATACGGCGACTTTTACAAAGCCGGCATTCAGTGGTTACGGTCAAACGTTCCGGCGAACGAGCTTGTCTTCAATACCGACTGGGACGACTTCCCTCGACTTTATTATTTCGATCCCACGCACCGCTATGTCTCCGGTCTTGATCCAACTTATCTCTATGATAAGAACCCGGAGCTGTCGAAGTTGTACGACCGCATTACCCTGGGAAAGCAAAGCGATCCTGGGCCGCTAATTCGCGATCGGTTTGGCGCGCGCTACGTCTTTACCGATAACGAAAACATTCATTCCGATTTTTACAACAACGCCATGGACAGTGGCTGGTTTGAAATTGTCTATGAAGACGAGGAGTGCATGATTCTTCACATTCGCGATCAAAAGCTCGAGCCAACGCCGGAAGAGAATCCGGAAGAGACTCCAGCTGATGACACGAATGATGAAGACCCGACGAACCAGTGATTACTGATTGCTGAATGCTGATTGCGGATTTCTGATTTGAAGACGAGATCGCAAAACCAGAAGGGCTGAACTAGAATAAGCACAATGACGATTACACTAACGAACAAGAGACGTTTCCGAATCGTCCTGGCCTTAACGGCATTAGCGGGGCTTGTCCTCCTGAGCGCTTGTCATCGGGGAGAAAGTGGGACTACTGCCACTGGAGAAGGATCGTCGACTCCCAAAGCTGCGCCGTCCCCGCAGACTCAATTCGAAAAAGATCTTCAGGAAGTGCGTAACAGCAGTTTCCAGCATGTTTGGCTGATCTCACGCAAGGACGGGAAGGCGCTCGATAGTAAAGACAGTAACTTTCTTCGAACCAATGCGCCCCAAGTTATTGATTGGGTGACGACGGACGACGGCAGGAAAGTGTTTGCCGGAACTAACTTCGATCTGGAGTTGGCGGGCTTGAACCTGATCAAAAAGCGTTTCGTGGTTGAGGACTACACCGGAAAGTAACGCAGTACAACAGGCTGCCAGCCTGTTGCCTGACGTTGACTGCCCAGGACGGCGAGGGAATTCGGGCGATTTGCCATATATCATTTGCCATTTTTCATTTTCCATCTTCCTGCCAGGAGGAGCGAGTGACTCTTTAGATGGAAAATGAAAAATGGCAAATGATGTATGGCAAATCGTTTACCTCAAGGCGATCTTGCTGGGAAACCACTGCAGGCTGGCAGCCTGCAGTACAAAGCACTGCAGTACGGGACTAGGGCACCAAAACGAGCTTTCCAAACTGGGCGCGATCTTCGATGAGTTCATGAGCACGGCGAGCTTCTGCTAACGGCATACTCTGATCAACCACTGCGCGAATCGCTCCCGTTTGGATGAACCTCATCGCCTCGAGCAGTTCAGCCTTTGCTCCCATGAATGAACCCAGGATGTTCAATTGTCGATAAAATACCTGCCTGAGATCCGTGCGCGCATCAAAGCCGCTCGTTGCTCCGCAAGTAACCAGCCGCCCTCCAGCTTTCAAAGACATGATTGAGCCTGGCCACGTTTCAGAGCCTGTATGCTCGAACACAACATCGACACCTCGGCGTTCAGTCAGGCGTCGCACCTCTTTCGGCCAATCATCGTTCGCATAGTTTATTAGCTCGTCGGCGCCCAACTCTTTCGCCTTTGCCAGTTTGTCGTCTGAACCCGCAGTCGCAATAACCCGCGCGCCGAACAGCTTTGCGATTTGAATTCCGACTGAGCCAACTCCGCTGCCGGCTGCATGAACGAGAACAACTTCGCCTATTTTGAGCTTTGCCCGCGTCACCAGCATATGCCACGCAGTCAGCGTCACGAGCGGCAAAGCTGCAGCCTCCTCCCAACCGAGACTTTTCGGTTTGGGAATAACATTCACGGCCGGAACAGCAACCAACTCGGCATAGCCTCCGTCACGACGATATCCAATTATGTCGTAGTCCGGACAAAAGTTATCCTCCCCTCGCAAACAAGCTTCACAATGCCCACAGGAAACCCCCGGGTGCAGCATCACCTCCTCGCCGACGCTTACCCAATCGACCAGTTCCCCTACTTGCACAACAACGCCCGCAATGTCGTCACCGAGAATGTGTGGAAGTGGAATCTTGACGTTCGGTAAGCCGCCGCGCACCCACACGTCCAGATGATTCAACGCGCAGGCACGTACCTCGACCAGGACTTCATTCGACTTGATTTGCGGATCGGGAACTTCGGCAGGTTCGAGCACAGCGGGACCACCGTGCTCACGGAAGATGACGGCTTTCATGCCGGGATTGTACTGAGATTGTACCGCGGGCTGCCAGGGAGCGCAGGCATCCCTGCCTGCCTTGTTAGCAAAGAGGTGCCTTGGCAATCAATATATTCCCATTCAGCGAAGCAGGCAGGGATGCCTGCGCTCCCGGGCTGCCTGTCATACTAATTGCTACTTCACTTCCGGAAGCGGGAAAACGTAATCTTGATTTTTTTGTTTCGAGTGGCAGCCGTAACATTCGCCTTTCTGTGTGCGCTCGCGAAGCTTCTTACCGTCGCCATCGAGAACCAGGTATTCCCAATCACCAGTGCGCTTACTGAATCCGGGCGCTCGCTTCACCATCGCAGCCAGGAGCTCTGGTTGCTGATCGTCCTTCTGCAAAAACTTCTCGCGAACGATCATCGAGCCGACCGGAAAGTTTATCGGTCCGACCGGGACGTTTGACGGTTTTAGGGATGTCAATGTCTCGCGTCCAAGCTCGTTTACCCAAACCACTCCGAAACTGACACTGCCATGATCAGGTTTAGGCGGTGCGGGTGCCGGAGGCGGCGGCGGCGCGTTGACATAGATGTTTCCATTATCAACGAAGATCCGAGTGGTGTTTGTCGAAGTCTGCAGCCGCGTGTACGGTTTACTTTGACTTAGTGACCAGCCGCCGACTGATCCGAAAAAGGCTCAACCAGTATCGGCGCCGACATCTATCTTCACAGGCGCAGGCGTGACCCGCGTCCAGGAACGGTAAGGAGAAATCTCCTGGACCGCCTTTTCAGCACTGTCATCTGCCAATACCAACCCAACCATCGATAAGAGCGTGGTTGCCAGCATCAGCTTTTTCGTAATTCTCATGGGACCCTCCTGTTCTTGGCGCGCGCTCGAGATTTGAAGCAGCTTTGCCCGAAAAGTCTAAATCCACCTGCGGCAGCTGGTGGATGTTTCAAGTCCTGCCTCCGGCGTAGATTTGCGAGCGAGGCTGCACTTGAAACATCCCTCAGCTGCCGCTGAGGGGATTCAAAGGACCAATCCCAACCTCTCTTTGTAGGTCGAACTTGAACGATCCACCGGCTGCCGCAGGTGGGATTTAAGACTTTCGCGCAAAACTATTTGAACCTTCTGATGCGGTCAAGCCCTGAAAAGGTGGGCCGTGTCTATCTATTTTCCTGGTCCTTCAGCTTAGCCGCCCAGGCGCTGGCTGAATAACGCTCTTTCAGCAGTGTCGCGGTTTGACTCTTAAGATCCTCGTCATAGTCCCAGCCGCCGCAGCCGTACTTGTAACTTTCGTTCGCCTTGACGGCGATGAACAAAGCTTCGGGCACGCGCTTATCATTTGGCGCAGCCTTGGCCCACGCCAAAACCTTTCGTCCCACAAATATTTTGGCGTCGCCAATTTCTGAAAGGCGCGCTCGTTCGCGGCGACTGACTTCAACTTCCGGCGCTGAGAGAAAGCCAGGCTTGGGCACGACTCGGGCAGACTTGTTTCCCTCGTCGTCATATTGAGTAAGTTCAGGTCCACACCACCAGGCGCTTTCCATGTAGTAATCAAGCTTTTCCGTGGTCTCCGACGTCGGAATGCCGTCTTTTATGAATGGCGAAAGGAACTGATACTTCAGCAGCATAAATAGTCCCGACCGCTCGCGCTCTTCCCTGGTTCGGGCTTCGAGATACGGTAAAAATCCGGCTTCGAGCTCGGGCGCTACTTTGAGAACTTCCGGAGCGATACGCTGGGCCACGGCGTCATTTCCCAAAACGAACGCGCGTGTCCAGACGGCCAGCACGAGTTGTCGTCGCAGGTAATCCGGTAACACGGGGTTGCGAGTCATCTCGAACAAGCTGCTGGTGGGGAAATGCCAGTTAAGAGCTTCGATTGTTCCTTCAGAGAAGATCTGCCGCTCTTCCCATGGCAGCAGCTCCTTGAATGCTTCGTCCACTTCTTTTTCAAGTTTCTCCCTCGACTCTTGGTTTTCTTCGGGGTCTTCTTCGCTCATCCAAAAGCTTTTGGAGAACTCCTTGATCTCGCTGATGGTACCGAGCCGCCCGTACTCGAAAAACCGTACTGGTCTGCGCTGCGCGAATTTCAGATACTCGGTCACGTTGGCGGCGAGTTGCAGGCGTTGCTCCAGAAATTGATTCTGAGCTGAGACGGGCAGCACTCCAGCCTGCCATGAGATGATCTCATCCACCTGCTTGCGGGCCTCGATCGTGTTGCCCATTGCTGTCTTGAGCCGAATTAGATGGTAAGCAACCGAAGCATAGGCCGGCTCGTCTCGCTGGACTTTCTCTCCAGCGCGCATAACTCGTTCGACCTGACGAGATGTCTTCTCGGCTTTGGTAAGCGCTGTGATCAGCCAGGCTCTTGAGTCCGTAGCTTGCCACTTTCTCAAGGCATGCCCGTATCCAGCGGGATCACTAGCCTGCGTCGTCAGGATCCAATCGCTCAGATCGTCAGCTCGCAGTAATTCAGGAAGCTTTTTCAATTCTGTCTTGGAGCAATCGTAGCAGCCTGCATATTGGGTCGTGACGTCGCTCCATTTGCGGTTGGGACTCAAGATCCACTGGCGGTGTGACTTGCCTTCCTCATATTTCTCTTTCAAATCCTCTAACTCAACGGTACTAAGCAGCCGCTTTAGTTTTTGCTCAACCATTTGTTGGAGGTCACCGAATAAGGCATCGTACTTGAGATCTATTTCAGGGCGATTCGAGTAGTCCGGCTCTCCGTCGGCCTTTCGCGGGTAGAACCAAATCTCAATTAGATCCCCTCGTTCGAGTGCTTCACGCCGAGCCCGAGCTTCCGCGGACATCTCCTGGGCCGGCGCTTCTGGTTTCTTTCCTGAAGCCGCCTCTTCTCGCAGCCTTTCTTCCTCTTCCACCTGTTCCTGAAACTTAGCGAGAAGAAAACTGTAGTCGATTAGATTCTGTTTGACGTTGTCGTCACTTCCGCGACCGGCCAGGCTCTGGGCAAGCTCGCGCATTCTTTCCTCCGGATGCACGCGATACTTGATCAAGCCCAGCAACCGGCGCTCGGCTGGATTGAAAGCACTATTCCTCGCCAGCAGTACTTTGAGGTGATCCTCAGCACGATCATACAGCGCGCGTCGTTTGGTGGGCTCTGAGGTAAGGCTGGCTTGCCGCACGAGAGTCCTGGCTATGAGATAGTCTGCGGTTTCTCGCCACGGCGATTCGATGTCTCCGGTGATCTCTTCGAACTTTGATCGAGCTTTGTCGAAATCCAGCGAGTAAAAGTGGGCAGCCGCGATCTGATACTTTCGATCTCGACGCAGCCAACTTGCCAGTTCCGGACCTGGCTCTGCGGGAATGTTGGATCCACCAGAGCAGTTCTGAAAAACCTGGTCCTGCGCTGCCAACCAGTCGCGAACGTTTCTGTCGTCGGCGCCATATTGCGCGGCCCGGTCCTTCAAAGTCTGAATGGCAACTTCAAAAGCATTACGCGCGCAGTTCGGAAAATAGTCATAGCCGCCGTTTCTCCGCTCCGAATAGATTTCCGGCAAGCGCTCGTTCTTGCCAACAACCTCCTGGCGCGCGGCGATCCATGCCTTGATGGCTTTGTCGTCGTCTTCTTCCGGAGGAGCGCCATCCAACGCTGTGACCAGATCCTTTTGCTCGTCCGGCGAAAACGAACCGCCGGTAAGATAGCGGTAAGCAATCGCTAAAGTCTTTTTACCGAAGGTCGGCTGCACGATTCCGACTTTGCCCGCGGTGAATTCTGAGAACGGCAAGTCCGGAGCGTCTCGAAAAACAAAGATTGGTTCGAGTGATTCCGGTCCACAGGCTCGCGCAACAGGAACAGTTTGCAGCCACATTAAAGTTACAAGCCAAAATACGAGCGCTCGCCGAACCGTCTTCATTTAACAAAGCCTCCCGGTAGTGATGCTAAGTCCTTTTCAGTCCAGGCGTGGTCGGCAAAAACGTAAAGCCTTCGCGTCTGATCCATTTTCATCTCCAAAGGTTCGTCGAGAGCTATGCCATAGCTGTGGCGGCAGAGCGGCTCACGAAAATCATTTCCGGCTGCAAGAGAGTTTTTGATGGGCTTATCGTCAGTGCCCATGCGAAAGATCATCGGCACAGCTTCATCGACCGGAAGATCGGACAGCCACCTGTCGCCGATGCAAAACGATGCCAGCGCCGTCATTGAAAGCGGGACCGTCCCGGGTAATTTCGCGCGCAGGTCTTTGAGCAAGCTGGTATAGAAGTCTCGTTCGGAGCTGGCCGCGTCAAAATCAATCTGGATCGCGGAAATATTTTCGAGCTCGAGAGTCTTCAAAATTAGAGCTACTAACTCTTCTCGCTGGCCAGCACTGAGTGCAGCACGCTTTCCAGTGACCTTGGACGATTCGATTCTGGTAACGGCCATGAGTTTCGTTTCCGGCCGGACCTTGAGCGGTTGGCGCCGCGGCCGAAACACGACGTTGTCTTCCTGAAGAATCAGTGTTTGTGCCAGGAAGGCTACGCCGTATTTTTCAGAGTTCAGGAATTCCAGATTCTCTGGTCGCTCCCAGGCCCAAAGCATAACGGGCGGGAGTCGGTTCGTTGCTGAACGAGAAAGGGTGTGAGGCCTGGTACAGGAAGAAAGAAGGAACGATACGACAAAAGCCGTCGTCAAAAGAAGGGTTGTGCTCTTGATGTTTGCAGAGCAACTCATCTAGTCCTTATTCTTCGCTCGATTGAAATTTTGGTTAACGCTCAGAGCCTCAGTCGGAGTTGTGGCCACCCACAGCGATCTACGGAGATTCAGCCGCGGATGAACGCGGATTAGACGGATGAAGCATTGAACGAACTGAAGAGCAGTCTCTTCGGTTTCGATTAGTTCCGAATTCTGACTAATCCGCGTTTCATCCGCGTTCATCCGCGGCTAATCATCTCTTGTGTTTCAGATCGGATTTCGGCTTGTTCGCGGGCGTGATAGGAGGAACGAGTCAGCGGGCTCGACTCCACATGCTTGAATCCAAGACCCATCCCGATGTCTCGCCATTGCTCAAACTCAGCGGGAGTCACGTAGCGTTCAACGGGCAAGCGCTTCTCGTAAGGTTGCAGATACTGCCCAATCGTCATGATGTCGCAAGAGACTGCTCGCAAGTCTCTCATGAGCTCGACGACTTCCTCGAACGTCTCGCCCAGGCCCACCATGATTCCACTTTTGGTCAGCATGCCTCGAGCCTCTCGATCACGTCGCGCCGCGGCTCGCTCCAGCAAAGTCAACGACTGCTCGTAGCCGGCGTCCGGTCTGACGCGTCGATAAAGCCGGGCGATGGTCTCGGTGTTGTGATTGAGCACGTCAGGCTCCGCATCAAGGACTGTGTTCAGCGCCGCTTCGTCACCATTGAAATCCGGAATCAGCACTTCAACTTTGCATTCAGGATTCAAGGTGCGCACCTGACGAATCGTTTCCGCCCAATGGGCGGCGCCACCGTCGGGAAGGTCGTCGCGATTCACGGAAGTAATTACCGTGTGGGCCAGGTTCAGATGTCGAACCGCTTCGGCCACGTGCCTTGGTTCTTCTGAATCGAGTTGGCCTGGTTCGCCTTTGCCGACGGCGCAAAAGCCGCAGTGTCGCGTGCAGATGTCCCCGCCCAACATGAAGGTGGCGGTGCGGTCAGACCAGCATTCGAAAATGTTGGGGCAGCGAGCTTCCTGGCAAACCGTGTGCAGGTTTAAGCCATCAATAAGTTTGAGTACGTGGTTTTGATTAGCTGGATCGCCCAAACGGATCTTGAGCCATTCAGGTTTTGGCTGTCTGGGCTTGGGATTGGTGATTACTCTGAGTTCGCGCGACAAGATGTTAGTTCCTCGTTGGTTCTGGACTTGGATTCTAGCATTCAGGGTTGGGTGAGACCACTTCACAGGCCGACGTGACAAATGTACTGCAGGCTGCCAGCCTGCAGTTCGGTACCAAGGAAAAACACTGGCTCCCCGGACAGCAACAACAGGCTGGCAGCCTGTTGTACACAATAAGCTATACTTCCCCAATCGAATTACCCAGCCCGCCGGAGGAGAATCATGAAGAAGATCACCACATTGCTTGCTCTTAGCTTGTTAGTCCTGACCAGCGTGGTCTACGCGTTTGCGGACATCGCGAGGCCCAAGCCGACCACATCACCAGAGAAGGAACCCAAAGTCGTCTTTCACACCGGGCTAACTATCACGCCCGACGAGAAGAGTTACGAGGCTCGTCTGCAAATACCCGAGTCGGAATTGAACGACTTTCGCCAGGCTTTGGCCTCAGTGCAGACAGCTAATCCCACCATGATGCAACGGGTGGCGCATAGCTCACCACGAACAATTGTTGCGGGTATCTTCCTCTTCCTCTCCGTTTCCTTTGCCGGCGTCTGGCTTGCGCGCGCGGGACAACAGCGCAGCCACAAAGTTGTTGCTGCAATTGTGTTGGGCGCCGCTGTGATTGGAGCTGCCACCGTCATCGTGCGGGCGAATGCGGGACCGCCACCGTACTATCGCTGGCGAGGCTTGCCGCAGGCTTTGACTGAAGGCAGATCAACCAGCGGCGGTCTGAACATCGAAATTGTTGCCGAGGGTAACGGAATCAAATTGATTTTGCCATTGCGCAACCCAAAGAAACCGAACGGCGAGGAGTAGGTAGTTGGAAAGCACTGCCAACATCGATCTGGTGCGCTGGAAAGCCGCGGCGCCACGAGGAAAGATCAGCACGCGATCCTTTGCCGCGGTGCTAATCGCTTGTGCTGGTCTCTCCGCGTTCTTCTCGAGTTGGGTGCCGCTGCAGTTTTCCATCGTCACCGTTTTTCTGTTCGCAGGGCCGCACAATTGGTTTGAGCTGCGCTACTTTCTGATGCGCCTGCCGCTGCGCTTCGGACAATCGCGCCACTTCTTTGTCACGGCATTCGCGGGTATCGGCTTGTTGACGATCGCGTATTTGTCGCTGCCGGTACTTTACTACGCTGGGGTTTGGTCGGGTGAGAGCTGGACCACAGCCATCGCGACCTGGAACATGTTTGTGATTTTGTGGGTGGCCGCTTTGGTGTCGCTTCGCGCGAGCCTTAGTAAAGATCGGAGTTGGAACTGGATTTGGCCCCTTGGCTTCGCCTTAATCGCGTTCAATTGGCTGAGACCGGAACTGTTCAGCCTGGGTCTGGTCTATGCACATCCGTTGGTAGCGCTCTGGTTTCTCGATCGACATCTTGCGCGTACGCGACCAGAGTGGCTGCGGGTCTATCGGCGCTGCCTGTTCATTGTGCCTCTGCTGGTCGGTGCTATTGTCTGGCGGCTGTGGGGAACACAATCTTTGCCCGATGACAACGGGTTGGCCTGGCGCATCACTCAACATGCCGGCGGTGACATTCTGCCCAGGGTTTCGACGCATCTGCTGGTTTCGGTCCATGTGTTTTTAGAGATGCTGCATTATGGAGTGTGGCTGATCGCGCTGCCGCTGATTGGCGCTGCCGGGAAGATTTGGGACGTGAATTCTGTTCCCGTGGCGAAGCATCCGCGAGGATTTCGACGCTTCGTGGCGATGCTGCTCTTTGGCGGTCTGTTCGTGGTGATTCTACTTTGGCTCGGCTTCTCGACAAACTACGCAGCAACTCGCGATATTTATTTTGCCGTAGCGATCGCACACGTCCTGGCCGAAGCCCCGTTCCTACTGCGAACATTGTGAACAGGCGCTTAGAGTTCAAACTTTAGTTTGCGGTTTTTGCGGCCACACAATCTAAAAGATTGAACTCTAAACACCTGTAGGCAAACCTGCCGCTCAACAAATGACGCCTTCCGAACTATGGCGGTTCCTGCCGCTTGGTTACCTCTTAACGATTCTGGTAGAGACGCCAATCCTGGTTGTTGGCTTATCCGCGCGTCATCCGCTGAAGCGACGTATCCTTGCTGGAATATGGCTGACTGCGTGCACTTATCCGGTCGTGATACTGTTGCTGCCGCTCGTCTTCAGTAATTCTTCGCGATTCCGTTATTTGCTAGTAGCTGAGACCTTTGCCCCGGTAGCTGAGTGTCTACTTTTTTGGCTGGCTTTTGGTAAGCAAGACGAGCTCGGCAAGTTCTCGATGTGGCGCGACTTTGCAGCGATTGTCATAGCTAATCTCGCATCATTCAGTGCCGGCGAAGTGCTGAATGCGTATGGCTGGTTTGGCTTATGGGGCTGACTTGATTGCAGTCGCAGGTTCCTGGAATTGCTGGCGGATAATACCGGCGGCCGTTTCTTCCTGGCAGACGGTTTGAGTGGGTTGAAGCAGCGGTTTGCGAGCATCGCAGCCGAGCTGCGACAACAATACAGCCTCTCGTTCTATCCAACGAATCGTTCCGTGGGAGCGAATAAACGCGAGCTCAAGGTGAAAGTCGACGCGCCAAACGTGACGGTCAAAGCGCGGCGAAACTACCTCTACTCGCCGCCAATCAAAAGCGCTTAGACTTCCGTGACCAAATCCGCTCGCGGCGCAGCTGACGTTTGGTTCTTTCGACGTCGCATCATTAGAAAGACAAGCCCGCCAATTAGCGCTGCGGAAATCGCCAGGATCGCCAAAACGAGCACGATTAAGACTCCTATCCCAAGGGCGACTTGAGGAGGGTCAGGTCGTACATCAAGCAGGATTAGCGGCAACATTTTTCAGTTCCTCCGTTCTTATTACTTGGGCTAGAACTTCAGCGTCTATGTTTCCACCAGATAACACCACGCCCACCCGGCGAATCTCCGGCGGAAGCTTACGAAAGAAAACTGCGGCAGCGGCGGCCGCACCGGAAGGCTCAACTACTATCTTCAAGCGAAGCAGCAGAAAGCGCATCGTCTCGAGCAGCTCATTATCAGATACTGTGACCACCTGCTCAACATTTTTGCTCGTTATCGGAAAGGTTAACTTGCCGGGAGTTTGCACTTGAAGACCGTCGGCGATGGTGGACGGTGGGCCAATCTTGACTCGCTCGCCTGCAGCGATTGATTTTTGAGTGTCGTTCGCCGTTTCCGGTTCTACCGCGAAGCATCTCACGCTGGGATTAATGCCTTTCACGGCAGTGCTGACTCCGGCAAACAATCCGCCTCCGCTGCACGGAGTTGCGACACAATCGAGATCAGGCACCGCCTCAATTAACTCCAGGCCACACGTCCCCTGACCTGACATGATCAGGTAGTCATCGTAAGGTGGCACCAGAACTAGTCCTTCACGTTCGGCAATATCGCGCGCAAAGGTCTCGCGGTCGTCGTTTCGACGATCAAAGAAGCGAATGTCGGCGCCGTAATCACGCGTCGCCGCAACTTTCATCTTTGGAGCGTCCGCGGGTATCGCCACAACTGCTCGCACTCCTGCCTCGCGCGCGGCGAGCGCGACGGCTTGAGCATGATTACCGGAAGAGACAGCGATAACTCCACTCCGTTTTTCATCGTCCGTAAGCGAAAGAATGCGATTGGTGGCGCCTCGAAATTTGAAAGCGCCGACGCGCTGCAGATTTTCGCATTTGAAGAAGACTTCTTTGCCGGCAACTTCGTTGAACGCCCGAGAAGTCATTACCGGCGTGTGATGAACGCGACCGGCGATGCGAGCCGCAGCTTCCTGTATGGATTCAAGTGTCAACATGTTCTTATTCTTCGTTCTCACGCAAAGGCTCGAAGGCTCACCGATGAGGATGGGCGATTAAGTCCGTAAACTGAGCCGCGTTCACGCGGCTTCCCCGAAGGGTTACTAGACCAGCCCTTTAGGGCTGGGTACCGGGATGATGCACAGTTAGGGCGCTTTTAGCGTCCTTACCCAGCGCGCTTAAGCGCGCTGCTTGATTCTCGATTATAACTCCCCAGCCGTAAACGGCTGGTCTAGCAACCCTTCGGGAAAGCCATCTCATTGCTATTAAAAGCATCCGTTGGCTTTTCTACTCTGTCGAACTCAAAAACCTCGGCGAAGCGTTGGATGATGCGATCCTCGACCTCGCTTAGGTCAAGCTCTTTCCCCAACAATTCCTTCATGGACGTAACCGGTTCGCCTTCGCAAGCGACTATTAAATCAAAAAAGCTAAGATCGGTATTAACGTTCAACGCGAAGCCGTGCGTGGTAACCCAGCGAGCCAGATGAACACCGATAGCCGCAATCTTGCCCTGCGCCGTGTGGACGCCCGTCAATCCTTTTATGCGAAAAGCCTCTATCTCGAAGTCCGCCATCGTTCGCATCAGCGCTTCTTCGAGATCGCGAACGTAGCGATGCACATCTTCGCGGTCGGGACTGAGGTTGATGATCGGATAACCGACCAGTTGGCCCAAGCCATGATAAGTAAGCTTTCCGCCCCGGTTGGTCTCAAACACAGCCACGCCGCGCGCGTCCAATGCCTCTGACGACATTAGGACGTTGGCATTGTCACCGCGCCGTCCCACCGTGATCACATGTGGATGCTCCAGCAGCAATAGCGTGTCAGGTTGCGCTCGAGATAGCACTGCTCGCTCGGTTTCCTTTTGAATCGCGAGGGCCTCCGAGTACTCGACTCGCCCAAGTCGCTGAATTAGTAATTCTCTACTGGACATCGCGAGGTAATTCTAGCAGGAGGACCTTTGATTCTTGAATTTGAGTGCGTGGCTTTGCCGCCGCACAGTGCGGCAAGGCTCTGCCTTACTGTTCAGCATCTATTGAGAGTTTGGCGGCTATGCCTCCGCATGATGAGGCTGCCCCGGTTTACGGTTCACGGTTCACGGTTCACGGTTTACGTTCGCGCGCTTGACCTCTACATCGTTGCGGGATAGTTTTGCATCAGACTCCCGCAACCAATTTTGATTAGGAGAACAACCTTGAGGAAATCACTCATTTTCGCCCTCATGTGCGTCATGCTGCTTCCGGTGGGAGCTTTCTCGCAAACAAAGAAGCGGAGCTCGACCGCTAAGCGACCGCGGACAACTACGACAACCGAGCAAAAGGCGTTCGACGTTGAGCACGAAGGCGCAACGCAAATCGCCAATCAAATCAAGAATCTTACGAGGTTCATTTATTTGCTGGGCGGGATCGCCAAAGGATTGGAGCAATCGGACGCGGCGATTCGACGCAATGAAGCATCGCCTTCTCTAATCGAAAGCACTGAAGCGAGTAAAGCAAAAGTCCGAGCCACCTTCCAGGACGTGCGCGCTGGTTTGGATAAGCTGGAAATAGACTTTCGCGCGAATCCAGTGCTGCAATCGTTTTACTACAAGCTCGCCGGTGTTGCTGATGGGGCTGCGAAAGCTGAACAATTGGCAGCGGCTGGTCAGTTCGACCAGGGCGGACGCTCACTGCTGAACGTCATTAATCGACTTACAGATGTCTTGCTGGATATGAAGTAGCGTAGACTTCAGTCTGCGTTCACTGCTTCCTGGAATACACGCTTGGGGAACGCGCACGTTTGATTTGCTAAAGTCGATAGCGGCTACTTTCGTCTAGTCGCCACCGTTCCGCTTAATTAAATACACGAATCTTGAGCGATTTTTCCGTCGAACACAGACTGAAGTCTGTGCTACTTGGCTTTCCGATAGTAACGCTGGCGGCGCTCACTGCTGAACGTCATTAATCGACTTACAGATGAGTTGCTCGAAGTAGCGTAGACTTCAGTCTGCGTTGACTGCTTCCCGGAACATACGCTTGAGGAACGCGAACCTTTGAATCGCTAAAGTCGATAGAGGCTACTTTCGTCTAGTCGCAAGGGTTCAACCTCTTTCATACACGAATCTTGAGCGATTTTTCCGTCGAACACAGACTGAAGTCTGTGCTACCTGGCTTTCGGATAGTAACCCTCGCGAACGCGAACCTCATTAATCGACTTATAGATGTGTTGCTGGATATGAAGTAGCGTAGACTTCAGTCTGCGTTGACTGCTTCCCGGAATATACGCTTGAGGAACGCGCACGTTTGATTTGCTAAAGTCGATAGAGGCTACTTTCGTCTAGCCGCAAGGGTTCGACTTCACTTATACACGAATCTTGAGCGATTTTTCCGTCGAACACAGACTGAAGTCTGTGCTACCTGGCTTTCGGATAGTAACCCTGGCGGGCGCGAACGCGAATATCATTGCGTGCGGGCACGGTCACCGCGATTTTGCGAAACCCGGTGCCGGCATCCTGCGAGTTTGAATAGTACTGCAGCAGGTATTGGCCGCGTAGCTCAGCGGCAATCTGTTTGAATACCGGCGGCAGATCCTCCGCTCGATCGGGCACGAACGCATTTCCACCCGTCGCATCAGCTATCTGTCGCATACCTTCCTGGCCTCGACGAGTGATTATATTCAAGTGCATCGTTTCGCCGGCGGGATTGATTGAATAGAACACTGCGTCAGCTTTCTGCACCTCACGCAGGACTTCTGCCAGGACGCGATCGTTGATACGCTCCCGGGCGACTGCTCCGACAGCTTCCTGTTCATCCCTGGTAGCACCAATCGTTTTCTTGACTCGATCGCTAAAATTGTCCACCCCATCAGAAATCACGAGAACGACCTTCCGGTGCTGTGAAGGAGTATTCTTCGTCAAGTATTGAGCGGCCTCGATGACCGTATCAAAAAACGCTGTAGGACCTTTATCAGCGGCCGGCTCAATGGCGCGCAAGCCAGTGCTGGCGTCGTCTGCTTTGGCGCTTGTCAACTTAAGCACGGGACTGCGGTCAATCATGTAAACCGTCGCTCGATCGGCAGGCTTCAACACTGACTTAAGAAAGCTGGCGGCCGCTTCTTTCTCAAAATTGAAGCGCGCGTTCGTGCTGCCAGACACATCAATCAAGATCGCTATTTCGAGCGGCACCTCGTCAGGGTTTCCGATTTGCGCAATCTCTTGCGCGCGACTTTGTTCCTCAAGACGAAAGTCAGTTATCTGCAAGCCACGAATTGGTTCGCCTTTGCTATCGACTACGGACACCGGCACCATCACCAGGTTCGAGTTCACGCGGACCACATCAATATCTTCCGGGCGAATCGGGGTCGGCGTTGGTGTCGGTTTTGGTTTGAATCTCGGAGGCGGTGGCGCGTCGGGCAACTTGGGTCTTTGCGCGGTGACTACGTTGCCAAAAAGAAATAGAGCCAGTGCTCCAAGGAGAAGCGCTGGCACGTAGCTGTTTCTGCGATTCTTAAAGGTCATTTCCCGTCGGGTTGATCCAATCCCGCCCCTGCAAGTATGGTGCTCGCTCAATTACCGCGGTTGCTTCAGATGGCGATGGGTGCCAGATGGTTGACAACTGACACCCAATCGCAATCTCCCTGCTTGAAAACTAAAGAACTACGATTACTCGTCGCCGGATGTCGTCTTGACGGTCGGCGCGGGTTGAGTCAGGCCCTTGTTGACCAAGAGCTTGATCTCGACGCGACGATTCTGTTCACGACCTTCGCGAGTAGTATTGTCGGCCACGGGATTAGTTTTTCCATAGCCATACGGAGTAACTACGCGACGAAGTGGAATCTGGTGATTCTCGACCAGGTAACGAATAACTGCATCAGCGCGATTCTGGCTCAGGACGCGATTCTTCTGAATGCTACCAGTTGCATCAGTATAGCCTGAAACCTCGATCACATAACCCTTGGTGTTAAGAGCTCGCGTAGCAAGCTCGTCCAGCTTCGTCTTCGCATCGTCGCTAAGCTTGAAGCTGTTTACTTTGAAGTTAACGGCTGTCGTTGTCTGCGGCACATAATCATCGAGCGCTGAAATTCGCTCGTTGGTTTCGTTCACACCGGCAACGGCGGCATCAGCCGTTTCCTGAGCGGCCTTGGCGCCGCCCTTGGCGGTATTGGCTACTGCGGCGAGCTCATCAAGTTGTCCGGAGAGACGCTGAGCATTTTCTTCAACCTGGCTCAGTTTGGTTTCGGTCGTGTTGGCGCGTTCTTCTAATGGCGCTGCGCGCGATTCGACGGAGCGGGCCACCCGCATGTCAGTTTCGCTGAATCTTACTTTAGTGGCTTCTAAATCGCCGGATGAACCACCGCGGCCTTCGACTTCAAGATTCAGGCCGCGAAGAATGTTGGTTTGGGCATAATTTGTGCCACTGCGAAGAAAGCCGCCGTTTGACTTTACGCTGGTCTGGTCACTCAGACGCACGGTCGTATCGACGCCATTGGCATCGCGGATGACGAATGTGTCTGCATCGCGGCGCACTACCACGCCTTTGATCTTCAGCTTCTGTCCACTGGCGATTGTGCGAGAATTGCTTGTGCTCGTGGTCGGGCTTTGCGACAACGCCATCGAAGCTGTTATCAACAGTACGCTAACAGCAAGCGCCGTCGAGGCAACCGTTCGGAATCTGGTTGTTACCATAAAATGTCTCCTTCTTGATTGAATCTAAAATTTCGATGGCGCGCTATTGTGCGAGCCGTGTCTCACTTCTGACGATCCATCGTCATGCTACGTTGTCTCTAACAGCATGAGTGGACAGTTCTAGGCTCATACAAAAGCGATGTCAATAGACTTTGCCGATTTACGAGCATTCGTCACGCAATTGCTATCGGACCGCAATAAGACAGCCTGATCGCAAGATTTACACAAGAACGCGCGCCCCGGTTTAGACCGCCATTTCCAGCTTTCACAAAGAGCTGGTAACTCGAGAGCAAAGAGAGTCGCGAAGGAGTGGTCCATCCAGCTCCACGTTCATTTTTGCACAAAGTTGGATGATTGCGTGAGAAATTTTGAGCTGCGGATAAACGCGGATTCAGAAAATATTTTCGGGCGCACCCGCGGTTTTCCGAGTTCATCCGGGGCTTGGAAATGTGGCTAACAGGCCTTGAGCAGTCGGTGAAGTTTACTCTACTTCAGATCGCAAATTCTCCGGCTTCGAGTTGTTCCTTCACGAACGCGAGGAAGCGTTCCGCATCGGCGCCATCGATGATGCGATGATCGAAGCTAAGCGCGAAGTACGCCATCGAGCGAATGGCAATGTAGTCATCGCCGTCCGCAGTTGTTAAGACCTTCGCTCGCTTTTCGATTTTGCCTACGCCGAGGATAGCGACCTGAGGTTGATTGATGATCGGCGTTCCAAATAGACCACCAAACACGCCGGGATTAGTGATGGTGAAAGTTCCACCACCAACCTCGTCCGGCTTAAGCTGCTTGGTTCGGGCTCGTTCAGCAAGATCGTTCGCAGCTCTCGCCAAACCTGAGATCGACAGATCGTCGGCGCGCTTGATAACGGGCACGATCAATCCCCAATCGAGAGCCACCGCCATGCCCAGATTAATATCGCGCTTGTAAATGATTTGATCGCCATTTACTTGCGAATTAAAGATGGGAAACTGGCGAATTCCGGTAGTCACCGCCTGGAAAATAAACGGCATGTAGGTGAGCTTGGTTCCGGTGCGCTCGAAAAATGCTTTGCCGTGTTGCTCGCGCAGCCGCGCAATCTTGCTCATGTCGATCTCATACACAGTCGTCACGTGCGCCGAAGTGCGACGCGACAGCACCATGTGCTCCGAGATCTTCTTGCGCATGACGCTCATGCGCTCAATACGATCACCCTGAGCAGGTCGAGTTGCCTGAGCCGGAGTTGGCGCCGGAGTTGGCGCCGGACGCGGAGCTGCCGCCGCCCTGGCAGCAGGTTGAGCAGCAGGTGCAGCTTTTGCTGGTCCCGACTCGATGTAACTCAGAATGTCGTTCTTGGTTACACGGCCGCTCATGCCCGTGCCTTCAAGTCCGGCGATGTCGATTCCGTGTTCCGAGGCAATCTTACGGACGAGCGGACTGGACTTGGTGCGACGAAGATCGTCAACGCCTGGTTCTTTGCCGCCATCGCGTCCGGATGGTGGCGCAGATGGTGGCGCCGGCTTCGGCGAAGGCGTTGGTGGCTCTTCAACTTTTGCCGCTTCCGCAGGTTTTTCCGCAGGAGCCGTTGACTCGAACATCTCAGCAGGCGCGGGCGTTTCGGCTTCCTGCGCTTCAGCAGCTTCCTGAACAGCAGCAGCCGGCGGCGCTTCCTCTGTTACAGCTTCTTCTTTCACCGGCGTGGCTTCTGCTTTCGCCGATGCTGTTTCTTCTTTGGCTGGCGCGGCTGGTTCTGCCGACGCTTCAGCAGCCGGTGCAGACGCAGCAGCGCCGCCGCTTTCGCCGTCGAGTACGGCGATCACTTTATTGACTTCAACCGTGTCGCCTTCATTGAATTTGATTTCGCTTAATACGCCCGCCGCCGGCGATGGAATCTCGGCATCGACTTTGTCAGTCGATATTTCGAACAATGGCTCGTCGCGCTCGACGCGCTCACCAACTTTCTTCAACCACCTTGTGATCGTACCTTCCGCAATGGACTCTCCCATCTGCGGCATTACTACATCTGTAGCCATAATATCTCCGTTATAAAAACGTTCTCGGTTCTTTGTACTTAGGTTCCTGGTGCCTGTCTTCAGCTCTGACATCTCATTCACACCCGGTTTCAAGCGGGTGACGAATGACTCAATACATCTTCGTAACCGTTTTAACGGTTTCTAATCTTGAACCAAAACTAAACCGTTGAAACGGTTTCAAGAAACTAAAGCGCTCCTCGTATCACCCGGTTGAAACCGGGTGTGAATGAGAAGAAAGTGCAACCTTCCACCCACTCAACCGCAAAGAACAAAAAACCAAGCACAAAGAACCGCATTTAGTACGCCGCCACCTTACGCGCTGCATCCACGACATCCTTAACCTGGGGAAGATAATAATCCTCGAGCGGGGGCGAGTAAGGCACGGGCGTATCGATAGAAGCGACTCGCACGACCGGCGCATCCAACCACTCGAACGCTTCTTCGCCGATCATCGCTGCAATCTCGCCGCCAATGCCGCCAGTGCGTGAAGCTTCGTGCAGCACGATTGCGCGACTCGTCTTCTTCACGCTTTCTAAAATTGCTTCCTTATCAAGCGGCGCGAGCGTTCGTAAGTCGATCACTTCAACATCGAGACCTTCTCGCTCCAATTCTTCCGCTGCGTCTAACGCCGTCAGTACTGGCGCGCCAAAAGTGATGACAGATAGATCACGTCCTTCACGAACGGTGCGGGCTTTGCCGATCTCAACAATGTAGTCGTCGGCTGGCAGCTCTTCGCGCAAGCGCGGCAAGCGATAAAGTTTCTTGTGCTCGAAGAAGAGCACCGGATCCGGATCGCGAATCGCGGCTTTGATCAATCCTTTCGCGTCATACGCTGTCGAAGGCTCAACCATTTTCAGCCCCGCCGTATTCTGGAAAAACGATTCGGGGTTCAGCGAATGAAACGGTCCGGAGCGCAAGCCTGAACCCGATGGTCCACGAAAGACTGTGGGCAGATTAGCTCCCCAACGATAACGGCACTTGGCCGCATAGTTCGTCAGCAGATCAAATCCCGCTGAGATGAAATCGATGAACTGGAATTCAGCCACCGGGCGCATGCCCATGAGAGCTGCGCCGCACGCCGCTCCGACGATTGCGCCTTCAGAGATTGGCGTGTCGATCACACGATGCCGGCCAAATTCATCGATAAGGCCATCAGTTACTTTGAAGGCCCCGCCGTAGGCGCCGACATCTTCTCCGATGACAAAGACGGTCGGGTCGCGTTCCATCTCTTCCCAGATGCCCTGGCGGATGGCTTCGACAAACGTGGCCTGGCCGCCCCTTTCCGGACGCGCTGATTTGTGTTCTTTCTTAACTGCAGTTGCCATATTTGTTGGGGGCGGACAAGCTGTCCGCCCTTTCCCTATTCACTTAAGCATTGACGCGAACGTGAGTGCCCGATCCAACATTCTTCACGATGGTCACCGCGATATTCGGGTTAGCCGGATTAACTTCTAACGTCTGACGCTTCGGATCGATCACGACATCCAGATCTTCCATTGGAATCGAGCCGAGCAGAACATCTCTCGTGCCCGGAAGCACGATCGCGGTCGTCAACGTCATCCGGTTTTTGAAGCGTATTTCCACGGGGCCGACAACATCCACTCGGCGCTCACTTTCATCCGCAAGCGCGACCACCCGCTCCTCTATTACTCGCAACCCGAGTTGGCCTTTGATGTGTTCGTTAATCACCATTTGATAAGCGCCGCTATCCACCAGCGCTCGTACTCGAATAGATCTTATTTCTTCGCCTGGAAGAAGGCCTCGGTGATAAACCGCGAGGTCGTCACTGTTTGTAAGTTCCAGCTCTGCATAGATCAGTCCCGTCTCGTCTCCTCCTCCGGTGGGTTGGTTAACATCACGCGGTGGTAAACGTCTGGACTTCCTTTTGACAGTCGGAATAAGCACAACTAATTCTCCAGCACCGTCGGTCTGAGCGCCGGCGGCACGATCGTGTTATCAAACACCCCGTACGCAGCCTGCTCCGGATCGGGCATGGGCGATGACTCAGCCCATTCAACATCCTCGTCGATCTCGCGCTGCGCGTCGGCGGTTATCTCGGCCAGCTTCTCTTTGGTGGCGACCTGATGCTGCTCGAGAAATCTCTCTAAGCGATCGATGGGGTCATTATGCTTTTCCCACCATTCGATTTCCCCATGTGGAACGTAGCGCTGGTCGTCGTGCTCAGCGTGACCCTTCCGCCGATAAGTCTTCGCTTCGATCAATACCGCTCCGCCGTGACGTCGGGCTGAATCAGCAGCTCGCTTGGTTACTTCATAGCAGGCAATCACATCGTTCCCATCGACAATATGGCCGGGGATGCCGTAACCCGCAGCTTTCTCAGCCAGATCACGCACGGCCGTTTGTAACGAAGTCGGAGTCGAGTACGCGTAGTGGTTGTACTCAGCCACCACGATCAGCGGCAGCTTTTGAACTGCAGCAAAGTTCAAGCCTTCGTGAAACGCACCGGTGCTCATGCCGCCGTCGCCGATGTAGGCCAGGCCGACGATGCGCTTCTTTTGCATTCGCGCGCCGATGAGAATGCCGGTCATGACTGGAATCATGTCGCCCAAGTGCGAGATGGGGCCAATGAAACCTTTATCCATGTCACCAAAGTGAATGTTGAGGTCGCGTCCGCCGGACGGTCCCCAAGCCTTCGCCATATACTGCGCAAAGATGTCGCGCGGGCGAATTCCTTTTACAAAGACGGCGCCCAGGTCGCGAATGATAGGCGTAAGAAAATCCTGCGGCTGCAGTGCGTAGGCAGAACCAACCGCAGTAGCCTCTTGTCCGAGCGAACGGAAGACTCCACCAACTACTTTCGTTTGGCGGTAAAGATTCACGAGCTTCTCTTCGACGAGCCGAGTCAGCTTCAGATAGCGATAGAGCTCGAGCAACTGCTCCGGCTTCAACGACGTGTCCGTCGTGCAGGATAGCGGCTGATCATTCTGGGGACGGCGCGGCGCGTACTTGGTAAAAATGCGCGGCTCATTACGCGGGGGACGTCGCCGAGGACGTCTTGGTTTACCTGCGCCTTCGCGCTGTTGTTCCGTGTTTGGTTTCTCGTTCATTTGAAATGTAGGGGCGGACCTAGGTGTCCGCCCGGTCTCGAAACGCAAGTGTCTAGAGGGGCGGACACTCAGGTCCGCCCCTTCAAAATCAGATATGCACTGCTAAGCCGTGCACGCCTTCCGCTGCTTCCATCACGGCTTCGGAAACCGTCGGGTGCGCGTGCATCGTCTTTCCAAGTTCTTCTGCAGTCGATTCCAGCTGCATCGCTACACAAGCTTCAGCTATCAACTCGGTTCCGTGTGGGCCAATGATGTGCACGCCCAGAATCTCGTCGTACTTCTTCTCACTGACAATCTTCACGAAGCCTTCTTCTTCACCAAGAATGCGGGCCTTGCCGGAGGCTGAGAACGGGAACTTGCCGACGACTACGTCATAACCCGCTTCCTTCGCCTTTGCTTCGGTCAGACCGACGGATGCGACTTCGGGGTCGCAGTAGGTGCAATTCGGAACCAGGCGCAGATTGATCGGACGCACATCTTTCTGTCCGGCCATGTGCTCGACGGCGACGATGCCTTCTTTCGAAGCGAGGTGGGCCAGCAACGGCGTGGGTACGATGTCGCCAATAGCGTAGACGCCCTTCTCGCCAGTTTGTTGGTACTCGTCAACCTGGACGAAGCCTCTGTCGACTTTGATCTTGGTTCCTTCGAGGCCGAGCCCTTCGGTGTATGGCATACGTCCCACCGCGACTAACAGCATCTCGGCTTCCAGCTTCACTGGTTGGCCTTTGGCGTCTGTGCCAGTGACGACAACACCGCTCTCGCTCTTCTCGACTTTCTCGAGCTTGGTTCCGAGTTGAGATTTGATCTTGCGCTTGCGGAACGAGCGTTCCAGTTCTGCTGAAACTTCTTCGTCTTCGAGCGGCACTAGTCGCGGCAATAACTCCACGATTGTTGTCTCGGCTCCGAAGCGCGAATAGACGGAAGCAAACTCGCAACCTACAGCGCCGGCGCCCATCACGATCAATGACTTGGGAACATCTTTTAGCTCCAGAATGTGATCGCTGTTGACCACTTGCTTGCCGTCAGTCTCAAAGCCGGGGATCGGTCGCACTACTGAGCCAGTAGCCAGCACAATGTTTTTGGCCTGCAGAACCTCTTTCTTACCGTCAGCAGATGTGACTTCGACTTTTCCCGGCAGCGCCAACTTGCCTGTGCCTTTGAAGACTGTGACTTTGTTTTTCTTCATCAGGTACTCGATGCCCTTCGAGTTCTTCAGCACGACTTTGTCTTTTCGCTTTTGCACGTCGGCAAAGGCGAGTTGAATCTCGGATGCCTGGACTCCAAAGTCAGCCGCGTGCTGCATCTGTTCGTAGACGTGCGCGGACATCAGCATCTGTTTTGTGGGAATGCAGCCGCGCAGCGTGCAAGTTCCGCCCAGACGCGTGTCTTTTTCGACGATTGCCGCTTTCAAACCTAGCTGTCCCGCGCGCACTGCAGCCACGTAGCCGCCTGGTCCACTACCGATTATCACTACATCAAATTGTTCGTTAGCCAAAGTGAATTCCTCTTTTTAGTGTAGGGGCGGACCTACATGTCCGCCCTGATTCAATCAGTCGATGTTGCGACAGACAAAGGTCCGCCCTGCGAGCTATTTAGTGCATACAAAAGACACGCATTATAATCTCTCGCGTCTGCTACGACCAAACAGACACCTTGTCACGCTGCTTCTGCGTCTTTGCGTCTTCTGCGGGGCACAGGTTCTGGGTTCGCGGAGTTCATCCCGCAAAGGCGCAAAGACGCAAAGGAAACCAACTATGAAACACTCCGAAGGCTTTCTCAAACTCGTAAACGACGCCAAGAGTCGCATTCGCGAAGTCTCAGTTGCTGAGACTCAGGCTCGCCTGGCCGCCGACAGCAACGTGCGATTAATTGACGTCCGCGAAGACAAGGAATGGGACGCTGCCCACGCCGCCGGCTCCGAGCACTTCGGCAAAGGCATCATCGAACGCGATATTGAGGCCGCCGCGCCCGACAAAAACACCGAGATCATCCTCTACTGCGGCGGCGGTTATCGTTCGGCACTGGCTGCTGATGTCTTGCAGCAGATGGGTTACACCAATGTTTTCTCCATGGCCGGCGGCTGGAAAGCCTGGAAGGAAGCTGACGCACCGATCGAGAGCGGTGAAAGCTCGTGAACCTCTTCGTAAACCGGAAACCGTAAACCGTGAACGGCTGTTTCGGTCAGTTTCAATGCCACGGGCTCGCCCCGTGGTCACTTACGCTCGCAGCTACAAAAAGCTTATGTCTCGCTTGCGGATGCCACGGGCTCGCCCCGTGGTCACTTACGCTCGCAGCTACAAAATGCTTGAGCCAATCTTGCGGATGCCACGGGCTCGTCCCGTGGAGGCTCACGCTGGCAAACGTGCCATAGAAAACGTGACCCTCCACGGGACAAGCCCGTGGCATCCTAGTCAACTTCGTCGTCCCTTCTTGTAGCTGCCAACGTGATTCTCCACGGGGCGAGCCCGTGGCATCCTGGTCAACTTCGTCGTCCCTTCTTGTAGCTGCCAACGTGATTCTCCACGGGACAAGCCCGTGGCATCCTGGTCAACTTCGTCGTCCCTTCTTGTAGCTGCCAACGTGATTCTCCACGGGGCGAGCCCGTGGCATCCTGGTCGACTTCGTCGTCCCTTCTTGTAGCTGCCAACGTGATTCTCCACGGGGCGAGCCCGTGGCATTCTCCGCCCAGTCTTACTAGACGAATCGAAATTACAGAGCCCGGCAGCGTCTGTTATTATCCGCACTGCAATACCAAGGCTCGCAACCTCGTCTCGCGAATACTCGGTTAAACGAACTCAACTCATTGTCAGCAGTGGAAGAATCAGGATGAAGCCTTTGCGGAAGTTGCGAAAGGAATTCAGACGGCAATCGAGCACACTCCAGTGAAAGTCTCGACTACGTCGGCTCGCGCGCTGTTGCCACGACCACCTCTAGTTGGTTTTGTTGCCCGACGAGATACCACTGGACGCGAAATCGTCGGACGACCTAGCGAGAATGGGATTAGCTCCTTTAAGGAGCGTGATGTTGCGCCTATTAATGGGCGGGAGGATTCATTTGAGTCCGGTTGCTATGAACATTTCGTCCCTTGGGACGAGGACAGCAGAGTTAATCAGGCTCGCGTAGAACACAGGTGGTTCTGACGAACGAGCCCACGGGCGGGACGCCCGTGGCACGCCGTGCCACGCCGTGCCACGCCGAGTCACTACTCCGGAAAACCGGAGTTCTTTTCTTCTTCGGTGGCCTCGAACACGGCGTTGGTGGCGAGCTCGCCTTCTTCGAAGTAGAACTCGCGGGCCACTTCGACGGTGAGTTTCTTCGACGGGACGCCGGGAAGCTGCAGCATGCCGGAGCCGATCTGTTTCTCTTTCATGCGAGTGAGCGCGGTATTCTCGCGATCGGCGAAGACGACGTGCAAACCTTTGCCGAGTTGAAGGTCAGAAAGCCCATGGCCTGGAATCTTCACTGAGACAATCTGATCAAAGTCATCGGGCTTGGTGATGAAGTGGGCCATGAAAAGCTCGGGACCTTTGCCGAACAGCAGGTACTCGAGCTGCGCCGGTTTCGTGCCTTTCGGATCGAACTTGTGAAAGTGCACGACCTTCTTCACGATCACATCAAACGAGGCCACACCCTGCTTTCCGATGAAGACCTCGCCACCACGCTCGAGGTGACCGCGGAACACAGCGTTGCCACGAAACTTCTTAAGCGCCGTACCCTTCGGATCGACGCGTCCGAGCACAAACTTGGCGGGCTCCAACGTGTACATCTTTTCGTCCGGATTACTTTGCCGATTGCTTGAGTACTTCGAAGTCACGTCGCGGCCTTGTTGCATGAACGTGGCTTCGATGATCACCTGACGGCGATGCGGCGAGGTGAATTCCGTACCCTCGGCGTTCACATCGTCGAACATGGGCAAGTGTGAAATGTAAACAGTCTTTTCGCCCACAATCATCATGTTGTGGGTAGCCGGCGCGTCCTCGAATCCGAATGACAGCGTATCGGCTTTGGCGTTCAAGTCGAGCAGACTCAATCCAGCTGTAGCAGCAAGACTCGTCTTTATGAAGTTTCTGCGAGTGTGAACATCGATCTTATTCATGGGGGGTTGCCTCCTTAGCAACTTGCGGGACGGATGGTGAGTGAGAAAGTTTTCGCGCAGATCATACGCTCCGGCGCCTCTTGCGTAAACGTCTTTGGAGTGCGATGACCTGTCATCGCTTTGGCCCGTGGCGGCTTGGCGCCGCGACTCAAGTAATGTGGGCTTACGCGCAGACACTGCAGAGACCAAAGCGCCGACAGGTCGGCGCACTCCAAAAACCTCTGTTATTATCTTGCCCGCAAAACCGTAACACCTTCCCGACAGGCGCTGAAGCAACCCTACTAAATTTCACTGGCCACCAAATCAAGGAGCTGGAGATGACTAAGAATCTGAACCAACAAACTATCTCAAGGACCACGCATTGGTCGGGCACGCCTCATAAGACAATAACCCGGACCACGCTAATCGGCGCGCTCATTTTGTGCGCAGCTGGAGTTACCGCTGCCCAAACGAAGTCAAAAGGCGTCTATCGCATACCTTTTGAGAGCGGCACGAACGTAAAGATCGTGAAAGACTTTCTCACCCACAGTCCGCTTGGCCGGATTGACATGGTCGGCACCGGGCAGAGCAACTACAAGATTGTGGCTGCTGCCGATGGCACCGTGCGCTTCGTCGTCGATAGTTTTAGCGCGCAGGTTGAAAGTGGCAGCGGCCTGCCCTGCACCAACAACTACGTGTGGATTGAGCACCCCAACGGCGAATGGACCAAGTATTCGCACATGCAGAAAGACTCCACCACGGTGAAGGCTAAGATCAAGGTCAATCAAAAAGTGAAAGCCGGCGCCTACCTCGGCGACGAAGGCAAGGTAGGATGCGCGAGCGGCAATCACCTTCACTTTGAAGTGGGAGTGCCCAGAGCGACCGACCCGATCGCGGTAACCGGAGGCTTTTTATCAGACAATGACGGCAGCAAACGCAATCGCGTGCCGAGAATCTGTGGAATTTCCGGCGGCATCTTTGTTGAAGGCGAGAGCTACGAAGCTCGAGACGTGCCCGGAAACTTGCCGCCGGGCTCCGCGGAAGTCGCGCGTCACGGCCTGCCTTCGGAGGATTATCAATGTCTGTTCGATCAGGCCATGGATGCCAATTATCGACTCGAATGGATTGACGGCTTCAACTACAAAGGCAAGATCTACTTCAACGTACTCTTTCGACCGGGTGGTGGAGTGCCGTGGTCAGCGGTCCATAACCTCAATGGCAGTCAGTATCAGGCGGAATTCGATAAGCGAAAAGGTTTGGGCTATCGAGTTAAGCACGTCGACAGTTATCTGGCGGGAAATGAGATTCGCTACGCGGCGATCTTCGTGAAAGATGGGGTACAGGTCGCTGCTTATCACGGAATCTCTGCAGCCGAGCATCAAAACAAACTCGACGACTGGACCGCTGGTGCATGGAGACCCAAAGTGCTCTCGGTTGTTTCCATAAATGGCAACCGCTTCTATACCGGGCTGTACGAGAAGGCGAACGTCGGCGGTTGGGAAGCCAAGTCGTTTCTTACTGGCGCGGAATATCAGAGCCTGTTCGAAGAAAACAGTAAGAAGGGAAGGCACCTGGCCTACCTTAATGTATATGAACACGAGGGCCAGCCGCGCTTCAGTGCGATCTGGAATTCGACGACACCTTCTTCCAAGGCCCGGCATGGTCTGAGCGGCAACGACTATCAGCAAGAGTGGGAAGACTCTCGCAAGGCAGGGCTGTTAACGCGATTGGTTACCGGGTACACCGATGGCTCGACGGCTCGGTATGCCGCGGCGTGGCGAAAGTAGGCAGCGCGCTGCATGACTTGATGGAGTAGATCACGGGTGTTTGGAGTTCATCTTTGGATTGTACTTTCAGTAAGTAGCAAGGCTGAAGCTTTGAACTCTAAACACCCGATTTCGAACGTATGCCTTCGTTGGTATACAATGGCCGCGGAAAATGACTCCGGTAATGCTAGTCCAACCAATTAAACCCCACGCCTATTACATTAAGGCTTCGGCCAATAAGTTGGGATGAACAATTTGATGTCTAATGCTGCGGAATTAAAGCCGAATAATGCCGACGTGACCACTGGGAACGAGACCACGGGCGGGACGCCCGTGCCACGCGTGTCACAGCGGAGTGAAACGGATTCAATGGGCGCTATCGACGTCCGTGGGGATCGCTACTGGGGAGCGCAGACCGAGCGAAGCCTGCTCCACTTCAATATCGGCGACGACAAGATGCCGCGCGAGATGATTCGCGCGCTCGGGATACTCAAAAAGGCGGCCGCCACAGTCAATAACGATCTGGGCAAGTTAGCTGACGACAAGCTAAAGCTTATCGAACAAGCGGCTGATGAAGTGATCGCAGGCAAACTGGACGAGCATTTTCCTCTGCGGGTTTGGCAAACCGGCAGCGGGACGCAAACGAACATGAACGCCAACGAAGTGATCTCGAACCGCGCCATCGAGATCGCCGGCGGCGTGATGGGCTCAAAGAAGCCCATTCATCCAAACGACGATGTGAACATGTCGCAATCGTCGAACGACACCTTTCCAACGGCGATGTACATCGCTGCGGCAGAGCGGCTCAATCAGTTGATTCCGGCCATTCAGGAAGTTCACGACGCGATTGATGCCAAGGCCAAAGAGTTCGCCGGCGTTGTAAAGATCGGCCGCACCCATCTTCAAGACGCGACGCCATTAACGGTGGGCCAGGAGATGTCGGGTTGGGCGAGTCTGCTCGAACGCGATATCGAACGAATGAAAATGGCGCTGCCGGGATTACTGGATCTTGCCATTGGAGGCACGGCAGTCGGCACCGGATTGAATTCCCATCCGGAGTTTGGCGAGCGCGCTGCGGCCAAAATCGCGGAATTGACTGGCTTGCCGTTCAAGTCACATCCAAATAAGTTCGCCGCGCTCTCCGCGCATGATGAAATAGTTTTCGCGAGTGGAGTTTTGAAAACACTCGCAGGCTCGTTGATGAAGATTGCGAACGACATTCGCTGGCTCGCTTCGGGTCCGCGTTGTGGACTCGGGGAGCTGACGCTTCCGGAAAATGAACCGGGTTCGTCGATCATGCCAGGCAAAGTAAATCCAACGCAGAGTGAAGCAATGACCATGGTTGCGGTTCAGGTTTTCGGCAATGACGCAGCCATTACGTTCGCAGGCTCGCAAGGCAACTTTGAACTGAACGTCTTCAAGCCGGTGATGATTCACAATCTATTGCACTCAATTCGACTCCTGCGCGATGCCTCGCATGGTTTTGTCGAGTACTGCATCAAGGGAATTGAATTGAATCGTGAGCAGATTGATAAGGACGTGAAGGACTCTTTGATGCTGGTGACGGCGTTGAATCCACACATCGGCTATGACAAAGCTGCGCAGGTGGCAAAGAACGCTCACAAGAAACGAATCAGCTTGCGCGAGTCTGCGCTCGAGCTGGGATTCCTCACCGGTGAGGAGTTTGATAAATACGTCAAAGCTGAGGAGATGACCCACCCGTAAGGATTTCGGATTGCTGATTGCGGATTGCTGATTAGTCGCGGTTACGAGTTGAGTTCTTCAATGGTAGTAAGCGCTCAGATAACGGCTCAAATTCTATTCTAAACTCCAATCAGCGATCCGAAATCAGCAATCAGCTATCGAGTAACTCCAATCAGCAATCCGCATTCAGCATTCCGCAGAGCCTATGCCTGATCGAAACGACAAAGTAAAAGAGAACGTGCAGCCGGGGGCTTATTACGTTGACTCGTCATGTATCGACTGTGATGTGTGCCGGGATACCGCGCCGGACAATTTCATGCGCTCGGATGAGAATAGTTATTCGTTTGTTTACAAGCAGCCGGAAAGTGAAGAAGAGCGTTTGAAGTGTGAAGAAGCTGTGCTCTGCTGTCCAGTTGAAGCCATCGGGAATGACGGTGAAGAAGTTTAGCCGCGGATGAACGCGGATCTAACCGATCTGAACTTTGTACTGATTTGAGCTCTCGGCGATCAGTCATCCACTCAAACTAATTAGCCTCAAGGTTGGGAAGGGTAGTTTACTCCCGCTTCAGTTACCCAGGCTTTCAATTCGATTGAACTTCTCAAGTTGAGCAACAGTGAAACTTGAGCGGGAGTAAACTGCCCTTCCCAACCTTGAGCTGATCTGGCTTGAGGTGATCTCCATTCAGACCTCAATCTTAATAACCTCAACTTCAACGCTCACAGGGGGATCTCAATCTTAATAAGCTCATCGTCAACGCTTACAGGGAATCTCAATCTGAATGACGTCATCTTCGACCAGGACTGGAAAGGTCTTGATCTTTTCCTCGAGCGTCAGACATCTTCCCGTTCGCACGTCGAATTGCCAGCCATGAAGTCCACACTCAATCACATGACCGCAAAGAAATCCCTCGCTCAAGGGAGCGCCGCGATGAGGGCAGAAATTCTCAGTGGCATATAGCTCGCCGTTCACGTTGTATAACGCCAGTTCATCGCCGTCTGGGGTTTCGACTGTCGCGATTTGGCCGGGCCGCAAATCTTCGACGAGTCCAGCCGGGACTTGGCGGGTGGCACGAGCCTCTTGCTCGTGATGGCTGGCTGATTCAGAGTTGGCAGCTGGCTCAGGATGGTCTGTGAACGATGTCATGTTGGGTTGGATCTTAGCATCTGTTGTCGCTGTTTTAGGATCTGCGATCTCAGATCTCAAATTTCAGATCTCAGATCGAAGTTCTCAGATCGAGGATCTCAGATGATCCGAATGGGAGTCTTTGCACCTTTTTGAGTTTCTACGTATCCTTTCTGACATGGCTGATCGTGATCGTCGCTTTTCCATGTTACCCATGGACCGGCAGGTTCGTCCCTCCAAACGTCTCTGGAATCCTGCCGCTGATGTCTACAAAACCCATGACGGCTGGGTCGTAAAGCTCGATCTTGCCGGTGTTTGCCTCGATGAGCTCGAAATTCAAGTAATGGGCTCGCTCTTGAGAGTCGGCGGCTGTCGTCGCGACACTCTCTACGAAGAAGGCTTTGCTTATCATCAGATGGAAATCACCTACAGCCGTTTCGAAAAATCGATACAGTTTCCCTGTTCCATTCAGCAAGCATCTCTGCAGCGAGACTACAGAGATGGTTTATTAGTCATCACACTACGCTGCGAATAGGGTGGCGAAATACCAATGGTTGAAACACTAGAAAATGCGAAGGAGCCGGCCACGCCGGAGGTTGAAGTAAAGTCGGCGCCCGAAGCGGACACCAAACAGGGCGAACCGTTTGAAGTAGCGATACTGCCGCTGCAGAACACCACTTTGTTTCCTGAGACGGTGGTGCCACTTGCCGTGGGCAGACCACGCTCGGTTGCCGCAGTCGAAGCCGCCCTCTCCACGCCAGAAAAACTCATTGGCTGTGTAACCGTAAAATCGGATGCAAACACAGGACCTGATGCGACTCCAGCGGATCTTTATGAAGTCGGCACGCTCGTGATGATCAAGCGCATGGAGCGCGTTGAAGATTCCATGCACATCATCGCGCAAGGCACTGAGCGTATTCGCATCCTCGGCTGGAAACACGAAGCACCATACCTGCGCGCCGTAGTCCGTATCCTTCCCGAAGTCGTCATCATCGACCCGGAAGAAGTCGAAGCCACCCGGCGCAATGTCCAGTCGATGATTCAGCAAGCGCTGGCACTGTTGCCGGGAGTTCCGCCCGAAGTGCGAGCAATCATGATGGGGCCTGTCGAACCGGTCCGGCTCGCGTACTTCCTCGGTTCGATTTTGAATCTCGGCATCGAGCAGGAGCAGGCTATGCTCGAAGCGAACACCGCCGACGAGCTCTTGCGGCTGGCTCATTCTTATCTTACGCGTGAGCTCGAGATCATTCAGCTGCGCTCGAAGATCGCTTCCGAAGCTCAGTCTGAAATGGACAAAGCCCAACGCGAGTACGTCCTGCGTCAGCAGCTGAAAGCCATTCAGAAGGAATTGGGCGAAGACGAGAGCGGCGAAGCAGCCGAGGCCGCATTGCTCCGTGAACGACTGGACGCGGCAGACTTGCCTGATGAAGTTCGGACTGAAGCCGATCGAGAGTTGAAACGGCTCGAAAAGCTACCGCCCGCAGCGCCTGACTATCACGTCATTCGCACCTATCTCGAGTTCGTTCTCGAGCTGCCCTGGAAAAAGAAATCTGAAGATAAGCTCGACCTCGATGAATCGCGACGAATTCTCGATGAAGACCATTTCGGTCTCGAAGATGTTAAGGAACGCATTCTGGAGTTTCTCGCCGTAATCAAACTGAGACCCGATACGAAGAGTCCGATTCTTTGCTTCGTTGGACCGCCGGGTGTCGGTAAAACTTCTCTCGGCCGATCGATCGCGCGTTCACTGGGCCGGGCTTTTGAGCGCATGTCGCTGGGCGGCGTTCGCGATGAAGCGGAGCTGCGCGGACATCGTCGCACCTACATTGGGGCGATGCCCGGCCGGATCATCCAATCGATACGCCGCGCCGGCGTGAAGAACCCGGTGATGATGCTGGACGAGATCGATAAGCTGGGGGCCGATTATCGCGGTGATCCTGCTTCCGCGCTGCTCGAGATCCTGGACCCGCAACAGAACAACACGTTCCGAGATCATTATCTTGATTTGCCTTTCGATCTCTCGTCGGTTTTCTTTATCGCTACCGCAAATCAGCTTGGTCCAATTCCACTTCCGCTGCGCGATCGCATGGAAGTGATTCGGCTCGCGGGCTATAGCGATCAGGAGAAACTGCAAATCGCGATTCGATATCTCGTGCCTCGCCAAACCGAGGAGAACGGATTAACACAGGCGCAATTCACCGTCACGCCCGCAGCCATCGAGCTAATTGCCACGCGCTACACACGCGAGGCGGGTGTTCGACAACTCGAGCGAACAATTGGAAGTTTGGCGCGAAAGGTGGCGCTAAAGGTAGCGCAGGGCAAGGCTGAAGCTGTCACCGTTGATGAAAAAGAAGTGCAGCAATATCTCGGCGCTCCGAAGTTTTATCCCGAACAGGCTCGCAAGGAATTGCCGGCGGGCGTGGCTACCGGGATGGCCTGGACTGAGCTTGGTGGTGAAGTGCTCTTTATCGAAGCGACTTTGCTTCCCGGTGGCAGAGGCTTGACGATTACCGGCCAGCTCGGTGAAGTGATGCAGGAATCTGCTCGAGCAGCTCAATCTTATCTTTGGTCGCACGCAGCCGAGTTCGGCATCAGTGCTGCAATGTTCAAGGATTACGGCGTGCACCTTCACGTGCCTGCCGGCGCTATTCCCAAAGATGGTCCCAGCGCGGGTGTCACCATCACTGCAGCGCTAGCCTCGCTTTACACTGGACGACGAGTGCGGCCCGACACAGCCATGACTGGCGAGATCACTTTGTCCGGTCTCGTGTTTCCAGTAGGCGGCATAAAAGAGAAAGTACTTGCAGCTTACCGAGCGGGTATTCGACGAGTGATAATGCCGGCTCGAAATGAAAACGAAGCCGAAGAAATTCCCGAGGACGTGAGGAAGGATCTGGAAATCATCTTTGTCTCGCGCATCAACGAGGTTGCCGACGCGGGACTCGAAGTTCTGGTCGCAAATCCGCCGCCACCGCTAACTGCTGAGAACGCTCGCGTCACTCGCCAACCTGACACTGAGCCTGTTGCAGCTCGTCAAGTGTAAAGACAGGCGTATAGAGTTCAGTCTATTAGATTGTGTGCCGACGAAATACCAAACTAAAGTTTGAACTCTATACGCCTGTGGGCGCGTCGAACTTGTAATTAAGGCGCTTCTCGCTGACTGAAAAGAATTCATGAGCAAGAACACAGCGAATCAACCGAGTCAGAAACAATCCAAATGGGCGTTGCCGACGATCGGCTTCGTCGTCCTGGCATTCATAATCGGCATCTTTTTTCTGAAGCGACCGGGCGAAAGCAATGCACCGCAAACTACGCCGGCTGCGGTTAAGACGCCGGAAACGGTTTACGCCGACCCCAACCTTGCTCCTGCTCCGATCACCAGACCGGCCTCAGAAAAGTTGACGATGGAAGTCAACAAAGCCGTGATGGTGACAGCCGAACTGGATTTTGGACCAAAAGTCCCAAGCATTGCCCAGGCGTTAAATGAGATCGATCGACGGTATCAACCGGCCGATGGCCAGGGTCGTACATTCGCGATCCTCGATGCTTATGGCGAGCCGACGCCGACAGGCAAGCTTCATATTTCAATGCATGTCAGCAGCGAGAAGCCGGGACACGGCGCGTTGGTATTTCGACGCACTGGCGAAATCTTATGGGACAGCGCTATCACGCCTGTGCCGGGCGCGCCTTCAGGAAAGAACCTGACCGTTCAAATTGGTGAACCGCAGAAAGCAAGCTGGATGGTTGATGGCTCGAATGGTGCGACTTCTATTTTGGACGCCAAGCTTCGTGACCAGCCAATGACTGTGCGAGATTTTTGGCCCGACGGCGCCGAGCGCCAGGTTACTTTTGTCTATAGCGCTTGCGGTTGTCCTGTGAACGTCATGGTCCGTCGTCTTGGCAATCGGACAGTGCGCACAAAAGAGTTGCCCGTAATTTTCCCCGACGACCCCGCCGCCGTCGAAACAATCAAGGCCCTCATGAAGTGGTGACATACCAAACCGGCGTTTAGAGTTCAATCTTCAGATTGCGTACTCTCGAAAAACTCAATTAGAATGAACTCGAACTATTGAAGCCTTCCAGCAGTTATTTTCAAGGGTGTCGCTCAGCATCCTTTTCTTAAATCTCACCACCGCAACAAAGGGATCCGATGTACGACTATCGCAAGATGTCGCCGGAACAACGGCGGGAAACTGTCAATTATCGACGTCTCAATGAACATCCGCTTCACTCGCCGCCTCATTGGAATTTCATTGGCAATAGGCAATTCATAATCAGTGCCGCGTGCTATGAACACGCGCACAACATTGGGGTCAGTCATCAAAGAATGACTGATTTTGAACACGACTTATTGGAGGCTTGTGAGAAGTTCGCCGGGAACATTTATGCGTGGTGTGTTTGCCCAAATCACTATCATGTCCTTCTTAGGACCGACAACATTGAAGGGGTTCGTAGCGAGCTGGGACTACTCCATGGCCGCTCATCCTATAAGTGGAACGGAGAAGACAATAAGAGAGGCAGAAAAGTCTGGTTCAATTGTTTCGATAGAACGATCAAGTCGCATCGTCATTTTTGGGCGACTATGAATTATGTTCACAATAATCCAGTTCATCATGGATACGTTGATCAGTGGCAGGATTGGCTTTGGTCGAGCGCGGCAAGTTTTCTTGAGAAGGTTGGTCGTGAGAGGGCGCAACAGATCTGGAAGGAGTTTCCAGTTCTTGATTATGGTAAGAAGTGGGACGAGGGTTAGACGAGGCGGTGGCGAGTTCAAACTTGGTTGTGGCAATGCAGGTCCACAATCTGAAGATTGAACTCTAAACGCCCGTTTACTGACTTCCGCACTCCGTGTTGTTGTGCGTCACCACCCGGCTGAAGCGGCGTTGATACTCGTCGCTAGTAAGGAACGCGCAGACCATGCCGCGATAGTTGTTCCCGGAGCCGCTGTTCAGCACCTTCAGCCAGAAGTCATAACCCTGCTGATCCGGGTTGCGGCGCAAGTAACTGAAGTACTCAGCCAGCACAAATGCTGCGTTGTATTCAGCCTGCTTGAACACTGCGTTGTCGGCAATAACGCGCACGACTGCGGCGCGACCAGTGACCGTGCTCGACCCGCTCGAGTAAGCATTGATAAGGTTCGCTCGCTCGCTTTCCAGATCGATTCCACCGGCTCGAACGCTGGCGAGCAGCGCGTCTACAAACTCTTCCCGACTCATGCCTGCATTGTACTTAGCGCGAAACTCCGCCCGCTGCACAAAGCTCTCGGCGAACGCTGTCTTTTGAGCATCCAGCGCCGGTCCGCCAATTACCTGACGACGATCAGTCGCGTACTCCGTGTACGTTGGCCGCCGATTCAGGCTGCCTTTGTACAGGTCGTACAGAAACGAGCCTGTATCCTGGAACTCCTGCTCGACAAAGAACGCCGCTGAGATCTCAATGCGCCGGCCGCGGACACACTCAGCATCTTCCTGACACTGATTGAGCTGATCGCTCCAGTACTCAAAACCACTCTGGTCAGGCTCCCTCTCAAGGAAGTCCAGATACTGTTGACGCACGAAGAACTCAATTGTATCCAAGGGATTGGTTGTTTCTGTTTGATTAGAAATGCCGGTGAACACTGCATCGGTCTTGTCCCCGATTAGCGAAAACGATCTTTCCGCAGGCGTAAACGAGTAGTTCGCGCGTTCCGGTGTAACTGTGTAGATTTCGCCGGCATTCAGATTTTCAATTTGATAGCGACCGTTGCTGTCTGTGATGGTGCGAGCGACACGAGCGGCTCCTTGAATCGTGATCGTGACTCCCGCCAGAGGTTGGTCATCAACATTCACCACCTGCCCGCTTACCTTCGCCGGAGCAGCGCTCGGCGCCACGACCGGAATCTCCCACACGCCTCGTCCATGAGTTGCGGCCCGGAGAATTCGGCTCGTTGGTTGAATCGCGAGATCAAACACCGCCACGCGCGGCAATCCGATTCCATAAGGGGTCCAGGTTGCGCCGCCATTTTCAGATACGTAAACACCAATGTCGGTGCCCGCGAAAAGCCGATTCGAATTCAAAGGATCGATAACAAACGCATCGATCGGAATGCTGGGAATACCGGCGCCAATCGCGGACCATGAAACTGTTCCCGAACCCGTCAGGTTCAGATTAGTAGTTTTGAAGATGCCTTGAGCCGCCGGCGTGTAATACGAGAGCGTCAAGTAAGCAATGTTCGAGTTAACTGGATCGATCGCTACGCGCGAGATGTACTTTAGATTCGGCGAAGGATCCCCATTCGGATCGCTGGGCAACGATGGAGTGATGTCTGTCAGCGTGCTCGAGCCGGTGATGGTGGCAAAGACTTTTCCAGCACTGGTCCCCACCAGTCTGATGTTGTCGTTCTGGCGTGAAATCGCGATCGCGCTGATTGGCGCACTCGATAATGGACCCTGGCTTACCAGCGTCATCGTGTCGCCGCGATTAACCGATCGATAAAGCCGGTCTGTCCCGAAGTACAGGGTGTTTGGCGCTCCTGGACCGAGCGCTATGGGCGGGTAAAAGTTCACCGCGTCCGAAATGTTGAAACCGTTGCTCGCTTTCTTCGCGGTCCCATCACACGATGCGCTCGGATCAGGAGAGACACCGGCCCCACGAAATTCCCACGAATCTTTTGTCGCCAGACACGCACCCAGGTTTGTGCGACTGAATCCGATAAGAGCATTCGTGAGGTTTCCGCGCGTGTGATACATCGTGACATTAGTAGTGTTGGTCGCGCTCTGATCAATTAACGCAAATCCGCCGTCGCCACTCTCGGCATTCACCCAATTGCCTGGAGAGCCCTGTTGAGCTTCGGTGCCATTGTCCTGGGTGCCGCCGATCATGAAGTTTGCATCAGTAGGATGAACCGCGATGCTTTGAAACTGAAGTGAGCTCAACGCGCTGCTGTTCCGGTTGAGCCAGGCTGTACCCGCCGCCGCGTCCTGACGTTTCCAAACTCCGCCGTCGCAGGCAAACCAGATCGTTGTCGGGACAGTGAGCGGATCAATGAAGATTGAGTGCGAGCTGAAATTCAGGCCCGTATCATCTCGAAAGAAAGTTGCACCTCCGTCAGTGGATCTTTGCAGCACCTCACCGCAAGTTCCTCGAGAGTTCCCACCAAGATAGACCAGCGATGGATTATTCGGATTGACGCCGACGGCCTCGCCAAAAATGCAGAGTCCGCCACAAAAGCCATCGGCCGCGGGCAGATCGCTCCAGCTAACACCTCCGTCAGTCGACTTTCGCAGGCGCCCATTTTCACCTGCGCATGAGGACGTCTCATTTGAAATGGCGTATACGGTGGTGGCTAGACCATTCTTGACTGCGGCTAGCCGCATCGCCAGACCTTCCGGAGAGATTGTCGCTGTCAATGTCTGCGTAAAAGTCGGAGTAGCCGCCAATACGTTAGTCGAGCGAAAGACACCGCCGGCAGGAGGATTCGATCCGGCAACGGTTGCGAGCAGGTTATTCGGATTATTTGGATCGAAGGCGAGATCCCAGATTGCGGTGTTACCTGTGCCCGGCGTATCGAAGCTGGCGTCGGTTGTGACCGTGAGCTTTTGGAAAGTTACTGCTGCCGGCGTAGCCGTTGCATTTGTCGACCGGTAAAGACCTCGTAAACCAAGCGGCGGTATATCACTTCCAAGAGTCTGACCACTGATACCTGAAAAGCTTCCGGTGGTGGCTACCAGAATCGTTGCCGGATCTGTGGGATGAACCGCGATGCTCGTGATGGCGCGGCCGCCAAAACAAGTTGTGGTGAGCGATCCACCAAGGATCGAGTTAAAGCTGAAAGGCGGATTAATTGGCCCTCTCAGAGTCGCAATCGTGTCCGCGCTGTCGATGCGGTAAACACCCACACCAAAGAAGGCGTCGTTGACGATGTTCCCGGGATGTTCTCCAGTGCCGACATAAAGCGTGGTTGGACTTGAAGGCGCAAGCGCCAGAGCGCCAATCGCGAGTGACTTAGCGCTATCGAAGATTGTTACCCAGGTGCTGCCTCCGTCAAGCGAACGCCACACGCCCCCCTGTGCGGTGCCGAGATAGACTTTGTTTGAATTTGTCGGATCGACTACAACCGCCGTAGCGCGACCGGACACCGCAGTCGTAACTCCGGGATCCTGAGTGTCACCATTCGCAAGCGGACGTGGTCCCAGCTCGGTCCAAACGGGGGTGGCAGTGGCACTGAGAATTCCTACCGGCTGGGCGGCTGCCTGGGTCTTCGTTTCCAGCTCCGCGATAGCGAGTTCGCGTGCCCTCAGGTCAGCACCAACGCCGGGCCGGACTCCGCGCAGCCGGGCCACCTGCTCGTCGCGCAGTTTGCGATAAGTTTTGCGATCGATGACTTCCGATTGCGGGTGGCTCGCGGAAGTGCGGCGAGTGCCGACTATCAAACAAAGACCCGCCACGAGGACGAGTGCGAGGACTACGGGCTTGTTCATTGTGACCGGGTTAACCCCTTGATCGATTCTCCAAACTTCAGCTCAAATATTAGATATATGCTCAAAAGCCGGAAAGTTACAGGACTCAACACGTTTACAGGCGTATAGAGTCCAATCTTCAGATTGTGTGCTCGAGAGCAACAAACTAAAGCTTGAACTCTATACGCCTGTTAATAACGTATTTCCCTACTGATTTCCGCACTCGGTATTGTTGTGACTCACCACCGAGCTGAACCGATGCTGGTACTCAGTCGACGTGATGAACGAGCAAACCATCCCGCGGTAGTTGCCGGGATCGCCGTTGTTCAAAACATTCAGCCAGAAGGTTCGGCCCTGGGCATCAGGATTGCGATGCAGGTAGCCGAAGTACTCGATCTCAACAAACGCTGCATTGTAATGAGCGTCGCGGACGGCGGCGCTTTCGGTTACGTCACGCAGCACCAGAGCCCGACTTTCCGTCAGACTGGCGCCGGCGTTGTAGCGAGCAATCAAACTGTCACGCTCAGCGCTGAGATTGATTCCCGCCGCTTGCGCATTCGCGAGCAAGGCATCGACGAACGAATTGGCAGTGTTGTTGTTCTGGTAGCGATTGACAAAGTCAGACCGACCAACGAACCCTTCAGCAAAGAGCCGCTTCTGCTCGTCGAGAGTGGAGCCTCCCACAACCTTGGTGCGATCGACTGTGTATTCCGAGTATGCCGGCCGGCGACCGAGCGCACTCTCATACACGTTGTAGATGAACGCGCCTGAGTGCCGGAACTCATTCTCGATGAAGAACGCTGCCGCCACGCCCGTGCGTTGCGAGCGAATGCATTCAGCATCTTCTCCACAAACCAGAATGTGATCGCTCCAGTAATTGAAACCCGCTTCATCAGGCTCGCGGTTGAGAATATCGACGTACTGCTGCCTGACGAAGTACTCCGCCGTGTCGACTGGATTCAAGTAATCGCCCTGCATGATACCGGTAAAGCCCGCATCAGTGTGGTTACCTATCAGGCTAAAGCTCCGATTGAAGGGGTTGAAGTTGTAGTTTGCACGCGACGGCGTGACCGTGTAGAGCCCGTTCGTCTCCACATTGTCGAAACGATAGAAGCCGTTTGCGTCAGTGATGAACTTGCGATCCTGGGTGCCGGTCAATCTCACCACCGCGCCTTCCACCGGGTTGCCGTTGGCGTCAACGATGCGGCCGCTGACGACTCCGTTTGCAGCCGTGGGCGAAAGCGTGGCAAAGGTCCATCGGCTTGCCAGGAACTGATTACCGGGCGCCCCGTCCGTTTCCGTGACTGCGTTACATTCCACCCAATTGTTGGTGGTGTCCAGAGATGTCGGCAAAGCTGCCGGCCAGAAACCAAAACCGGGAGGAGGAGCGGCCCTGAACCAACGCAAATTCAGGTTTGCCTCAACCGCATTAAGTGGCCCCAGCTCGCTGTCGAGATAGTGCAAGCGTAGCGTGGAGGTAAAGCCAGTGCCACCGGTCTTGCTGATGGTGTAGGTCCGGCTCACCGCGGCCGCGTAAGGCTGCGGCGCGCCCGGCGGCGCTTTTACCAGGTTTACTGTCAGATCGGTGGGCTTCGTGCCCCCCGCGCCGTTGAAGGTGATCCGGTTGTTGGGATTACCGAAGGTCAAGGTCACCGCCGGTGCAAATGGACCACCGGTACGCTTCACAGATCCGACAACGTCACTCACGCCGACTGAGGCAGTCGTGTTCGGCTGCGTCAAAGTAAACGCGGCAGTATCGAGGTCGCTGCTGGTTAGCGTCAGAACGCCGTTGACAGTTGCGTTGCCAGTCAACGTCACACCGGTGACGTTGAGACCGATGCTGTTGTTGATGGTTAGGTTGTTGTAAGCAATACCGGCAGCCTGTTGTGCCGCGCTACCGTTATAGACCACTGTGCTACCGGTGGTCGTGAACGAGGCGCCGCCGGGAACGACAAGAGCCGGGCCCGAGCCATTGAGAGATAGCGTGCGGTTGGTGATGTTCATCGAGCCACCCGCGTTTACTGCGAGCGCGCCCGCTTGCAGGTTGTTGTTTAGCGTTACTGTTGCACCGCTCAGCACCGTCGCCACGTTGGTTGACGACAGGCTGCCCGTGCCGCCGGCGTTGTTGATGACGTGCGTGCCGGTGCCGAGGTTCAGGTTGCCGCCGCTGATGATGCCATCGAGCGTCAGGTCACCTCCCGGTGAGCCGCCAATCGTCAAGACACGCGGACTGGTTATCGTCAGCGTGCGACCATTCGAGATATTCAAGCTGAAGATGCCAATGTCAGTCGCGCTGATATTTGGTTGCAAGCCAACATTGGGAATAACTACATCGTTGACTGCCGGATTGGAAACACCCGGAGCGTACTGCGTTCCGCCCGCTGGTGGCGTCCAGTTGGTGGCGGTGTTCCAGTCGGTGCTGGTAGCGCCATTCCACGTCATCAGCGTATCGATCAGCGTGACGGTTTGGTCAGCTGCTCCACCGGGCAAATCAGTGTCGTCAGTCTGCACGCTGAAAGCGCCCGGACCGTTTCCGGTGAAAGTGCCTTGCGAACTCACCGATCTCGCCAGCGGCGGCACGTTCACAGTTACCTGGTATTTGATAGTGACACTCTTACCCGCTGGCAGAGTACCGATACTGACCGGCAGATTAGAGAGAGGCGCATTCTGCGATGGAGACTTGGAGCTACTTCGAACCGCGTGATGCGAAAACACGCGGTTGGGACGGGTCTTGGCCGTTTCTGCGGCTGAGGCTTTCGGTGTCGCTTTCTTAGTTACCGAAGCAATGCGATCCGTCGATGAAGCCATTGGGACCGGTGTCTCAGCTATCGAAGCCTTCACTACCGGCGCCACGATTTGAGATACAACTCGTGCAACCACGTAGGCTGAAGCGTCTCCGCTTTCAACATTGCGAACGCTATCGCCTCCTTGTTCCGGGAAGGACGGGAAAGTTCCGCAGGTTCCCAATCCAACTTGCGAAGTATTGGCGCCCTCATCGATGAATTTCACGGCTCCCGCGAGAGTGTTATTGGCCTGAATGTAAGTCGAATTCGAACCACCCGTACCTTCAACCGTAAGCTGCGCGCCGGCAGGTGGGCCGGCCCGCTCGGCCAGATAAACGTCGGCCGTCCCGTTCATAGTCGACACGTCGTAAATGTTATTGCCGGTGATGACGTTGCAGGCCGGGTCGCCTTCGTCAGCCAGTACGAATATTCCCATGCCTGCGCACGGAGTGTTGGGTGGGCCGCAGAGAGCCTGGTTTGATCCTGAGGGCGTGGGCAATGTGTTGTTGGTGATCTTGAATCTGGCTGTTCCGGTGCCCGTCGTCGCCGCGCCGTTTTGACTGATGAACGTCATAACATCGGAATTCACCGTTTCACGGAATGTATTGTTATTAACGAAGATACTGCCCTGCGTATTCGCGCCCTGCATCACGACTCTGAGCGCACTGCCGATACGCGAACCGGAGTCCTTCGTGCCCTGCGTGCCAATCACATTGCCGTCGACTTTGCCTACCATTGCATGGCTTGCCGGCCCGGTCGCGGCTCCAGCCGCGGTAGCGATGTTGATGGCATGGCTGTTGTGGCCGGTAATCGTCGTGTTGTTGAGGATCTGGAAAGCAACATTCGCGACCTGCGACTGGCTGAAGTCGATGGCGATGTTGTTATTGGTAAAAGTGCTGGTTTGCACAGTAAAGCTGTTAGAGGCTGCGGGCGCCACTATCGCTCCGCCGGAAGACGATCCGATCCTGCCAGTGTCGGACGTTGAAACAAAAAGACCCGTGCCCCTTACGCCACTGAAGGTACAACCCGTAACGGAACCGCTGGTCAGCACTGACGTGCCGCGTATCTGCACTAAGAGGCCGCTGTTGCCGATCGACCCGCTAGGTTGGCAGGCGTTGCCCACCACGCACTGGGCGGTCGTGTTCGTCATCACGAACCCAGCCATGTTGGTGTTGAGGTTGTCCACAAATATCTGGTAATCCGGAGCGCTGGAAACTGCGCTGTTGGTGATGGTGATCGTCCCAGTGGTGTTCACCAGTTGGAGGCCTTCGTCAAGCACCGCCCCGGCAGAGTCAGTGAGGATGCTGTTATCCAGAGTGAAGCCATTCACAGCCGACGTGGCAATACCATCCGTACCGCTGTTTTGAATCTTCATGCGCGTGAGGCTGACATTCTGCGTGCTGGTCAGCGTAATACCAGCGCCGGTCGAACTCTGAATTGATCCGCCGTCACAAGTTTGTGTTGCTAACGTGCAGGTGGCGCCGTTACCGGTGACGGTTAAGCCTCCGCTCGCGCCAGTGGCGTTTAGATTGATCCCGTTAGCCGCGCCGTTTGACGAGATGCTACGGAAGGTCAAGCCGCCGGCGCCGATGGTCGTACTGGTGACGGTCAGGCCCGTGCCGGTCGTCGTATCAATCGTGTTGGGGCTCGCGCCCGTAGTAACGGTTACTGTACCGCCGCCGGTGGCGCTGAAGCCCGCGCCGCTGGTCGTGTCAATGTCCAGACCGCCGTTGGTAAAGTTAATTGTGGTGCCGGTGTTCGTCGCTAGCGTAACTGCCGCGTTCGCGCCGGTGCTTAGCGTCTTTGTGCCATTGGTGAAATCGATGGTGCCACCGGTGTTGCTGCTGACGTTAATCCCGTTGCTGCCGCTCCCGGCGATCGTCCCGCTCAGCGTAACGGCGCCCCCGGTTCTGCTGCCGATGTTCACTACGTTGCCCTGATTGGCTTTCGTGATGCTGCCGGAAAAAGTAATGGCTGCGTTGCCGCCACTATCCGAGAATGCATGATTGGATGCGCCTGCGGTCGAACCACTCAGCGCGCCGCTGCCGAGCGTAACCGTTCCATTCAAGCCGACGAGCCGGACGTTGCTGGTTCCTCCAGTCGAGGTCGTTGAATCGAGTACGACGCTCACCGTAGGCGTGCCGACTCCGGTTAGATCGAGCGCTCCGCCGCTGGTGTTGTTGATCAGCATGTTGTTGGCCGCCAGCGTGCCGACACTTGCGCCCTGAATTGCAAAGCCAGTGCAAGCGCCAAAATTGAAACCGGAGAGAGTGTTATTTTGCGCTACGGTGATTCCGGTGCCCCCAGCATTAACCACCGTCGGGCGTGAGCCAGCCCCTCGCAAGGTGAAGGTATTTACGACGAGGGCCACGCCGTTGCCGATTACCTGTTCGCCATTGAGCAAAGTGATGCCGCCCGTGTAGTTCCCACTGCCGGTGAAGATGTAAATAATGTCGTTTGCGGCGTCGACCGCAGCGGCGTTAGCAAGGGTATTGAAGGGACTGGTTGAGCGGCCGTCGCCGTTTGCCCCGGAATTGTTAACATACCAAACACGTGGCGCACCCACCGTGACCGTCACCGTTCCCGTGTCCGTTAAAGTAACGTCGGCGCTGTTCCTTATCGTGTAGGTAAAGGTGTCCGAGCCCGTGAAGCCGACCGGTGGCACATAAGTAAAGCTTCCGTCGGCATTGACTGAGACGGTGCCGCCGTTGGTGCTCGCGGCTGTAAAACTCACCAATTGGATCGTATCAGGAGCCGTAGCGATCGTGTCGTTATCAAATAGTTTGACGGCGCTGGTCACCGCTGGATTGCCGCTCGCAGCGACGCCCGCTTCGAGCAGCGTATTGCCTACTGTCGTGTAGGTGTTGTTCGTCGCTATCGGTGAAGCGTGGGCCGAGCCGACAACAAAAGCGGTGTTTGCATCAAGGGTAGCGGCGTATTGAACGGAGGTGGCGTCATCGGTCGGACTGACAGCGCCCGCGTTTGTAACTACTGCGGTGTAGTTAATGATGGCGCCCGGCGCCACTTTGGTGGCCAGGGTGACGTTGTCAGACAGCGTGGCGCTTATGGACGCTGCTGTCGGCGCGTTCCGTTGCTGCGTTAAGGGCTGCGAATCCGGAGCGCTCGGCGGCGCCATTTCTGGTGCAGTCACTTTCGCGGGGCCAGGCTTGGCATACACAACGCCGCTTGTGGGCGCGGCAAAGGTCTGGAACAGAAGCGCCACGACGAGAAACAAAGCCTGGGATACGCGTATAGAAGACTGCTTGAACATTGGGCTGGACTCCTTCGGGTAAATCGAAATTGATTATGGTTTCGGACTTTTCGTGAAGCGCACACAATCTGGGCGTGGCGACTGACGCGAAAACAAGCGTCGTTGAACGCTTAACATCAAATGGCGTGCAAGTTTATTACAGCTTGGAAGGGTGGTCAATGGATATCCCTGAAAGCAGTGCGCCAGGAAGAAGTAGGTAGTCGCTAAAACTGAGGCCGCGGCCTGGCGCCGTGGTCACTCACGTTGGTCGCTAACAGAGGCGGGCCGAGATTTTTGGTGATCACGCTTCATGCTGCTGGCAGGCGGCAACGTGAAACACCACGGGGCCAGCCCGTGGCCTCTTGCGAACCGATGGATCAGCCTGTTTTTGTAGCTGTGAACATGAACCAAAAACATCCGCCAGCACGGGCTCGCTTGCAAGCCATGCTGGCGGACGGGTAAATCGGTGAGCACTGTGGCTCTTGGTTAGGTGCGCGGCGGAAAGACGCCCTGAAGCGCAATATTAAAATTGAGCGTCAAGTACGGCTGCATGTTGTTATGCGGCAGACTGCCACCGACTGGTGTCACAGCTTGAAATGCCATCGGTTGGGTTGCTGGAATTGGGCTTCCGACCGCATAAGGCGTCGCCCCCGAGGTTTTCGAAAGACTATTCCCGGTCGGCAATGATTTCGTGCCAGTGGTGGTGTTCGCCCTCAGGC
>DATNBH010000027.1:0-58821 GCA_035572035.1 Pyrinomonadaceae bacterium
TAGATTTCGGCCACAGATGGACACGGATTTAAGGGATCTGAATAAAATCCGAGTTTTAGATCTGTGTTACTCCGTGTTCATCTGTGGCCGAGAATGAACTACGCCCGGGCGGTGCGATCTTTGCTGCGTCAAGTATATTAATGCGGTTTCAACCGGGGGTTAAAGGCCAAATAGTTCTGTTAACCGTTTCGACGGTTTCCCTCGGTTATTGCCCGCCAAACCGTTGAAACGGTTATTTATCTTTGATGACCTACTTGTCACCGGGCTAAAGCCACGGTGTGAATGAGAGGCGCACTCTAATCAATACCGAAACGCTTTGCGGCCGGTGATTGGGTGATCGTTCTTTGACGCAGAGCAACGATTGAAGGACCCCTTTTCGTCATCTCTCCGTGACGAAGAGCAATCACAGTTCAATCGTGGTGTTCAGTTCGCGCCGAATCGGGTTCCGCATTTGCCGCAAAATCTTGAATTCGCGGCGTAGCTGGTGCCGCAGGTGCTGCAAAATAGTTCGACCGGCTTTGGCGCCTTCCATTGCAAGTTCCCGGCGCCAATCGGTATTCCGCATTTGCCGCAGAATTTTGTCGAGGCAGGATAAGTCGAATTGCATCGAGGGCAAATAATGTTTTGGCTGACTCGAGGCACGGTGACATCGAGAGTGTCTTCGACTGGCCGGAAGCTGGTATTGCCACAGCGACCACAGAATTTCGCCCCCGCAGCAAAACGGCCCAAGCAACGAGTGCAGGCAACGACACCAGGGACGCTGCTCGGTCTCCCGGTGTGACTTTCGAGGCTGCCGCCTTGTGAGGGTGAAAGTTGGTTGCTTGAGCCTTCTCTCTTGAATTGAGCCTGAATGATTTGCTCAGCGCCGTCGGGTCGAACTTCAATTACACGTTCATCGTCTCGCTCCCCTGCGAGCGACACGCGCAGGATGTGACGTCCGGCTGCAATCGAACCGAGAATGACGCGTCCCGAGCGGCCGATGCTGCCATGGCGTTCATCGTCAACATAGACTTCCGAGCCTGATGGAGCCAGGATAACCAACCGTGAATCACCGGGCACTCGATTCAGTGACTGTTCGCCGATGGCTCCGTGCAGTTTTTCAAACCAATCGACTGCGGTTGCCGGACGTGCATTCATGTCGCGAGCCAGACCGCTCATGATTGCCTTCTCAACTTCCGAAGACAGATCGGTACGCAGCGTTCCGACCGGCGCGGCGTCCTGGGTAAGTTTCTGCCCAATGATTTGCGTGAGGTCGCCGCCGAACGGTGGGCGACCGCCGAGCATGTGATACGCAATCGTCGCCAGCGCGTAAACATCAGCTCGCGCGTCCAGCTTGACGCCAGGCTGCATCTGCTCCGGCGCCATGTATTCGGGAGTGCCGAGGATTCCTCGAGACGCAGGACCACTCTCAGTCGCTGCCGAATCCTCGCGATCGATAATCTTTGCCAGGCCAAAGTCGCCGACCTTCACAAACCCGTCATCATTCGCTCCAGTTTTCCGCCGCGCCTGCATCAGGAAAATGTTGGCGGGCTTCAGATCGCGATGAAGGATCCCTTGATCGTGAGCTGCGTCTACGCCTGCAACCACCTGCTGCAAAATAGCGGCTGTGCGTTGTAGCCCAAGTGTCCCTTCCCGGCGCAACAGTTGATAAAGCGTTTCGCCCTCGACGTATTCCATGACCAGGAACAAAACGCCGTCGGGACTTTGTCCAAAGTCGGTAACGTCAACTACGTTTGGGTGTTGGATTGAAGCAGCGGCCCGGGCCTCGCGTTCGAATCGAGCGACGGCCTCGCCTTCCTGCAAATCTTCATCGACGAGGATGTCGGGACGGACGGTCTTAACGGCGACTCTTCTCGTTAGCAGGTTTTGATCGCGCGCGAGATAAACCTGGCCCATCGCGCCCCGCCCGAGTCGTTTTTCCAGCAGGTAACGATTTGCCAGCAAGCATTCACCGGGAAGGGTGGCTTTGGTGTTGCTTTGGTCCTGAGGGCAAACGAGTGTGCTGTCCGGATAGCAGGTTTCACAGCGGGGACACTCGCGCATGGATTAGCGGGACGATTGAGATTTGAGATCTCAGAATCAGATTTCAGTTTACGCGGCGCCGAGCTCAGCACAGCATCCCGAACACCTGGTTGCAGCCAGGGGGATTGCCGTCAAACAATGCGGACAATCCTTGGTCGAGACTGCGTCGGCAGGTTTGCGCTTGTTAACTTGTCGGATGATCAGGAACACCACGAAAGCTATTATCAGAAAGCCGATCACATCATTCAGAAACGCGCCGTAAGCAATAACCGGTACGCCTTTGGCCTTCGCATCAGCCATGGTCGCGGGTGCTGTGCCGGACAGATCGATAAAGAGGTTGGCAAAATCTACCTTTCCGAGCAGCAAGCCGATCGGCGGCATAATGATTCCATCCACCAGCGAAGTTACGATCTTGCCAAACGCAGCGCCAATGATCACGGCGACTGCTAAATCAATCACGTTGCCTCGAGCAATGAAGTCGCGAAATTCTTTGAGCATCTGGGGTCCTACTCCTTTCGGAATGACAAGCTGCAGTAAATAGCCAAACAAGATAGGCAAAGCCTATCTAATTCAAGGGCAACCCTCTCCTTGTTTGTAACCGGCCTTTTCTGCTTCTGCAGAGCTGGCAAATGTAACGCGGTTTTTTTCTGGTACTGCTTTGAGTGCAGGGCAATCCGCCGGATAGAAAACTTTATGACCACTATCGCCGATTACTGGCGTGGCTTCAGCGGCTGCATCGTCCGCGTCTACTTTCGCTTGTCGCCGGTCAGCTATCGCTGTCTCTGCAGAAGTGTCCACGATGCGGAGACTAGGTCCGCCTGCAATCATGGTCACACTCAATTGAAAATCCGTGCAGGTGAGAATTTGCGTGCGGCCTTTCGTTGTCCATTCACCCTTCAAAGACAGCTCTTCCGAAATTCCTTTGATAAATTCTTCGGAAGTCTTCCACTTAAAGGCGGCGTCGAAGCCAATCCAGATCGAGCTTAAAGTGCCGTCGAGAAAGTCCAGCGAAACGGTTCTGACATTGGCGAAATTAGTTTTGTCGATCCGCTCGTCGTAGTCAGGATTGATGCTTGTCTTCGCAATGCCGAACTCGTTGGTATGTCCAAATTTGACTTGAGGCACACGCGCTTTCACCTGATCGGGTGTCATCCCGAGTCGAAAGCCACTCAACTCCGCGATTGCGGGTAGATCAGCGATGCGAGTCTTGCAGGTTGGCTCCTGAGCTCCTGCGCTAAGTGAGCATGCCAGCAGGAATAGAAATAGCGTAAAGATTCTTCGGTTCATCGAGATGGAAGCTTCGAAATGGGACCGGGAAGACGCTGATGGTTGGGACGTTCCACCCATTCGTTACACGTGGGAAATTAAGAGATAAAGGTGGGGATGTCAATCAGATCTCAGATTTGAAATGTCAGTGCACGTACGATCGAATCAGTCGCTCGAGCTCGGATGGCTCAAAAGGCGTGGATACATATTCATTACAGCCCGCCTGCAGCGCTAACCCGCGAAACTGTTCAGCTCCATAAGCCGATACTGCAACAATCGGGACGTCCGCGAGGTTCGCGTCGCCACGAATTTGCCTGGTCGCCGACAAGCCATCCAGCTCAGGCATCTCCAAATCCATGATGATAAGGTCCGGAGCCTGGCTTTGCGCTTCGAGCACTGCTTCGTTTCCGTTTTCAGCTTCAATTACTCGAAAGCCACGGCGTTCGAGCCAGGTGCGCAAAAGCCAGCGAGTGTCATCGAAATCATCAACAACAAGTATGGTTGGAGGAGCATTTCCCACAGTCGGAGCAAGTAACTCAGTGGACATCTTGATTTCTCAGTTGATTAAAGGCCGGAGCGTTGGGAGCGATGAAGTTTGGAGTTAGAGTTAGCATCGGGGTCAAGGGCCTGGCACTTTCACCGGGCTGCGTGACACTAGAACATACGACCCGATACCGTCAACGGTTCTTGCCCCGACTCGGCTAATCTTAACGAAATTGTAACGTTTGGCGCACAATGCTGACACCTCGGGTGTCCGACTTGTACTGCAGGCTGCCAGCCTGCAGGTCGTGCCCAAGAAAAGGCCCACCAAAATCGTTGAGAGTTAATGAAGGCAACGACAGGCTGGCAGCCTGTCATACATACTGGCCGGCCCAACAAAAGATTTACACAAGCCCCAGCGCTCGGTGTAAACTAGCTTCGAAGTGGATTGAGCCCTGCGCCGTTCACTTATCCCCTGAATTTAGATCCCCCTTTTCAAATCTGTGTCGATGGTGTGGTCTGACCACGCCTAGTCTCTTCCCGTCAAGGGGGTAGACCGTCTCGTGGTGGCCTAATTTGGAGTGCGCCGACCTGTCGGCGCTTTGGTCGCTGTGACCTATCGCAGCACGTTTGTCAAAACGGCACATTACCAAGCAGCGCGGCGTCAGGCCGCCGCGGGCGAAAGCGGTGACAGGTCACCGCACTCCAAATTAGGGCACCACCGACCGTCTAACCAAATTCGCAAATCCAGGCGAGGCTTGGTGGTATTCGGCTATTCAAACTCTTCTTCGAACTCGGAGGGAACCCATGCAAACCCAATCAAGAGTCTCTGGAGCGATCCCCGGAACTTTGAATACAAAGTTACTCCTCAAGGCTCTCATCGCCTTTAAGCGAGGCGACTTCTCTGTTCGCTTGCCAGGAGATTGGACCGGCGAAGCCGGAAAGATCGCCGACACGTTCAACGACATCATCGAGCTGAGTGATAACACAACCAAAGAAATCGAACGCGTGAGTCGCGTCGTCGGCAAAGAAGGAAAGATCATGCATCGAGCCGCCGTTCCCGCTGCTTCGGGTTCGTGGTTGCGGCTGGTGGATTCGACCAACCTGCTCATCGATGACATGGCGCGACCGACAAGCGAAATGGCGCGCGTGATCGGCGCGGTGGCTAATGGCGACCTGTCAGAGCGCATGGCTTTGCAGGTTGATGAAAGGCCGCTCAAGGGAGAGTTCCTGCGCACTGTCAAGATCGTGAACTCGATGGTGGATCAGCTCAGCTCGTTCGCTTCGGAAGTAACTCGTGTGGCTCGCGAGGTAGGTACGGAAGGAAAGTTGGGTGGTGAAGCAAAAGTAAAAGGCGTGGCGGGAACCTGGAAAGATTTGACCGACAGTGTGAACTCCATGGCTAGCAACCTCACCAGTCAGGTGCGAAACATTGCTGAAGTGACGACTGCGGTGGCAAACGGCGACCTCTCGAAGAAGATCACGGTGGACGTGAAGGGCGAGATTCTCGAACTCAAGAACACAATCAACACGATGGTGGACCAGCTGAACTCGTTTGCGTCGGAAGTGACGCGCGTGGCGCGCGAAGTGGGTACGGAAGGAAAGCTTGGTGGTCAGGCTCAGGTGATGGGCGTGGCGGGAACGTGGAAAGATTTGACTGACAACGTGAACTTCATGGCTGGCAACCTCACCGGTCAGGTGCGAAACATCGCGGAAGTGACGACTGCGGTAGCGAACGGCGACCTCTCGAAGAAGATTACGGTGGACGTAAAGGGCGAGATTCTCGAGCTCAAGAACACCATCAACACCATGGTGGACCAGCTGAACTCGTTCGCTTCGGAAGTGACGCGCGTGGCGCGTGAAGTGGGTACGGAAGGCAAGCTGGGCGGCCAGGCTGACGTGCGCGGCGTGGCGGGAACGTGGAAAGACTTAACCGACAACGTGAATTCGATGGCCAGCAACCTGACCGGCCAGGTGCGAAACATCGCGGAAGTGACGACTGCGGTGGCAAACGGCGACCTCTCGAAGAAGATCACGGTGGACGTGAAGGGAGAAATTCTCGAGCTCAAAGACACTATCAACACGATGGTGGATCAGCTCAACGGCTTCGCTTCGGAAGTAACGCGTGTGGCGCGCGAGGTCGGCTCGGAAGGAAAGCTCGGTGGTCAGGCCGACGTTAAAGGCGTGGCGGGAACGTGGAAAGATTTGACGGACAACGTGAACTTGATGGCCGGCAATCTGACCGGCCAGGTGCGAAACATCGCGGAAGTGACAACCGCGGTGGCGAACGGCGACTTGTCCAAGAAGATCACCGTGGACGTCCGCGGCGAGATTCTGGAGTTGAAGAACACCATCAACACGATGGTGGACCAGTTGAACGGTTTCGCTTCCGAAGTGACGCGCGTGGCGCGCGAAGTGGGAACCGAAGGCGAGCTGGGTGGCCAGGCAGATGTACGCGGGGTGGCCGGCACATGGAAAGATCTTACGGACAGCGTAAATTTCATGGCCGGTAACTTGACCAGTCAGGTGCGAAACATCGCTGAAGTGACGACCGCGGTGGCGAACGGCGACCTCTCGAAGAAGATCACGGTGGACGTGAAGGGCGAGATTCTCGAGCTCAAGAACACAATCAACACGATGGTGGACCAGCTCAGCTCGTTCGCTTCGGAAGTAACGCGTGTGGCGCGCGAGGTAGGTACTGAAGGAAGACTGGGCGGCCAGGCGAAAGTTATGGGCGTGGCCGGCACCTGGAAAGATTTGACTGACAACGTGAACTTCATGGCCGGCAACCTGACCGGCCAGGTGCGAAACATCGCTGAAGTGACGACCGCCGTGGCAAACGGCGACCTCTCGAAGAAGATTACGGTGGACGTGAAGGGAGAAATTCTCGAGCTCAAGAACACCATCAACACGATGGTGGACCAGCTGAACTCGTTCGCTTCGGAAGTGACGCGCGTGGCGCGCGAAGTGGGTACGGAAGGCAAGCTGGGTGGTCAGGCGGATGTGCGAGGTGTCGCCGGAACGTGGAAAGACTTGACCGACAACGTGAATTCTATGGCCAGCAACCTGACTGGTCAGGTGCGAAACATCGCGGAAGTAACGACTGCGGTGGCAAACGGCGACCTTTCCAAGAAGATCACGGTGGACGTGAAGGGAGAAATTCTCGAACTCAAGAACACCATCAACACGATGGTGGACCAACTGAACTCCTTCGCCTCAGAAGTGACGCGCGTGGCGCGCGAAGTAGGCACGGAAGGCAAGCTGGGCGGTCAGGCGGATGTGCGAGGTGTCGCCGGAACGTGGAAAGACTTGACCGACAACGTGAACTCGATGGCGAGCAACCTTACTGACCAGGTTCGTGGTATCGCTCGCGTCGTGACTGCGGTGGCCAACGGTGACTTGAAGCGCAAACTCACGGTGGAAGCGAAAGGCGAAATCGCCGAGCTCGCTGACACGATCAATAACATGACGGACACGCTCGCGACCTTTGCCGATCAGGTAACTTCAGTGGCTCGCGAAGTGGGCGTCGAAGGAAAACTTGGCGGTCAGGCGAACGTGCCCGGCGCGGCGGGAACCTGGCGCGACTTAACTGACAACGTGAATGGTCTCGCAGCCAACCTGACCACTCAGGTGCGCGCCATTGCAGAGGTGTCCACCGCGGTGACAAAAGGCGACCTCACCCGTTCCATCACGGTGCAGGCGCAAGGCGAAGTGGCAGCGCTGAAAGACAACATCAACGAGATGATCCTTAATCTCAAGGACACGACCCAAAAGAACATGGAGCAGGATTGGCTGAAGACCAACCTCGCTCGCTTTACGCGCATGCTGCAGGGCCAGCGCGACATGACGACCGTTGCTCAGATGGTGCTGTCCGAACTTGCTCCGCTCGTGAACGCTCAACAGGGCGTCTTTTACGTCAACACCAGCACGAACGGTCAGCCTTTGATGAAACTACTCGGTGGATACGCTTATAAGAAACGAAAGAACCTGGCTAATGAGTTCACAGCGGGCGAAGGACTCGTCGGTCAGTGCACGGTGGAGCGCGAAAGAATCCTGGTGACCAACGTTCCCAACAACTACGTTTACGTGTCCTCCGGCCTGGGTGAAGCGCCACCAAACAACATCGTAGTCTTGCCGGTGCTGTTCGAAGGCGACGTCAAAGCCGTAATCGAACTTTCAACCTTCCAGACCTTCAGCGACACGCACCTGACCTTTCTCGATCAGCTTACCGAAAGTATCGGCATCGTGCTCAACACGATTGCCGCCAACACCCGAACTGAAGACTTGCTGCAACAGTCACAATCGCTGGCAGCCGAGCTCCAGAGCCAGCAGGATGAATTGAAGAAAACCAACGAACAGCTCGAGCAGCAAGCCGAATCGTTGCGTGAGTCGGAAGAGCTGCTCAAGAGTCAGCAGGAAGAGCTGCGACAAACCAACGAAGAACTGCAAGACAAAGCCGCGCTGCTGGCGAGGCAGAAGGCTGAGGTCGAAGCCAAGAACCGGGAAGTCGAAGAAGCTCGCTGGGAAATGGAAGAGAAGGCTGAGCAATTGGCGCTTACTTCCAAATACAAATCAGAGTTTCTCGCCAACATGTCTCACGAGCTGCGCACGCCGCTCAATAGCATGCTGATCCTTTCGCGACAGCTCGCTGAGAATCACGAAGACAACCTGACAGTGAAACAGATTCAGTTTGCGGAGACAATTCACTCATCCGGTTCGGACCTGCTTTCGCTAATCAATGACATTCTCGACTTGTCGAAGATCGAGTCCGGCATGATGGGAATCGAAGTCGGCGAAGTCTCGATGGCGGGTATTGCCAATCAAGTCGAGCGGAACTTCCATCAACTGGCACAGGACAAGAACCTCGAGTTTGTTATCGAGCGCTCTGAACAGTTGCCACAGACCGTACGCACCGATGACAAGCGTCTGCAGCAGATCCTGATGAATTTGCTGTCGAATGCTTTCAAGTTCACTGAAGAAGGGAAGGTGGTGCTGCGCATTGCTCCCGCTCCCTCCGATGAAACTTACCATCTCGATTCACTGAATCGCGCCAGCGACGTGATCGCATTTTCCGTTAGCGACACCGGCATTGGCATTCCCAGCGACAAACAGCGAATCATCTTTGAAGCATTTCAACAGGCTGATGGAACAACGAGCCGCAAGTACGGCGGCACCGGCTTGGGCCTTTCGATCAGCCGCGAGATTGCGCGCCTACTTGGCGGCGAGATTCGGGTAATCAGCTCGCCGGGGCAGGGAAGCACGTTCACGTTTTATTTGCCGCGCAATTACATGCCGGCAGGCGCAGCGATTGCTCCCGCGAGACAGAAAGGCTCGAAGAGCGCGGTGCGCGAGTTGGAGGCCGCGTGGATTCCAGTCCAATCGCTCGAAAACGAAGTCGCGCTGCTTTCCAATGACTCCTTTGAGCTGTTGGACGATCGGAATGACATCCAGCACGGCGACCAGGTCTTGTTGATCGTCGAGGACGACAAGAGCTTCGCAGGTATTCTTCTCGATCTCGCGCGCGATAAGGGCTTCAAAGCGCTCGTAGCGCCGAGTGGTACGATGGCTCTCGCACTTGCCAAGAAGTACAAGCCGGCGGCGATCACGCTCGACATTCGCTTGCCGGATCGCGATGGTTGGACCGTCCTCGATCGACTCAAGCACGATTCCTCAACCAGCCACATTCCTGTCCACATCATCAGTGTTGAAGAACAGCGACAACGCGCGTTGCAGCAGGGAGCTTTGAATCATCTGCAGAAGCCAGTCACGCACGAGGACCTGGGTAAAGCTCTCGACAACATTCGCGATTTCACTGAAAGAGGTGTACGCAGGCTCTTGGTGGTCGAAGATGACGATGTGCAGCGCATGAGCCTGGTTGAGTTGATCGGCAATGGCGATGTGAAGACTACCGCCGTCGCCACTGGCCAGGAAGCGTTGACCATGCTGAAGGGTGAAAAATTTGATTGCATGGTTCTCGACCTCAGACTTCCTGACATGACCGGTTTTGACTTGATTGAAAAGCTTCAGAGCGATCTCGGTCGCCACGATCTGCCAATCATCGTCTACACCGGAAAAGAAATGACGCGGAAAGAAGAGCAGCACCTTAAGAAAGTTGCCGACGCGGTGATTGTCAAAGAAGCAAATTCACCGGAGCGGCTGTTGGCGGAGACAGCGTTGTTCCTGCATCGAATCGAAGCAAATCTGCCGGAGCCCAAGCGCCGGATGATCGAGAAGTATCACCGCAGCGATCCGGTTCTGGTGGGGCGGCGAGTCCTTGTTGTCGATGACGACGTGCGAAATATCTTCGCCTTAACCAGTGCGCTCGAAGCCCACGGCGTGGAAGTTGTGCACGCTGAAAATGGACAACAGGGTATCGACCTCTTGAAAGCCACATCTCGAATCGAGGCGGTCTTGATGGACATCATGATGCCTGAGATGGACGGATATGAGGCGATTACTGAGATTCGCAAGATGGAGGAGTTCCAACAGCTTCCCATCATTGCGCTAACTGCAAAAGCAATGAAGGCGGATCGCGATCATTGTCTCGAAGTGGGAGCTTCGGACTATATCTCGAAGCCGCTGGACATTGACCAATTGCTCTCGCTCCTGCGCGTCTGGCTTTACAAGTACGACGAGACAAAAAGCACGAGCTCGAATAGGTCTGTGCCGCTGATGAATTAGTAGCCCAAAGCGATGGTAGGAAAAGAACACGTCAACATCCTGATGGTCGACGACAGCCCAACCAACCTGTTGGCGCTGGAGACCATTCTGCAAGCTCCTGATCGGAACCTGGTGCGAGCCGAATCCGGAGATGATGCGCTTCGGTTCCTGCTCGACCATGAGGTGGCCGTCATCCTGCTCGACGTCTTCATGCCAGGCATTGACGGCCTCGATACCGCGGCTCTGATTCGGAGTCGTGAGAAGTCTCGCAACACTCCAATCATCTTCCTGACTGCTGACAGCACCGGAGGCCGTCATCTGAGCCGCGGCTACTCGCTCGGCGCCGTGGACTACATCGTCAAACCGATCGAGCCCGATGTTTTGCGTTCCAAAGTCGCGGTCTTTGTTGAGCTGTTCAAGAAGACTCGCGAAGTTCAGCATCAGGCTGCGTTACTCCACGAGCAAAACGTGGAGATGGAAAGCACGAACCTGGCTCGTCTGACGATGCTCATCGATCTCGGGCATGAGCTGACTGCCGAGCGAGATCCGGAGCGCGTGCTGAAGAATTTCGTCCGCTCGGCGCGAAGAATCGTAGATGCTGACGAGGCTGGCATCGGAGTGCTGGAAGCCGACGGTACGACGCTACGACATTTCTTTCGGTGCAGCGCCAATGAGCCGCCCACATCCGAAACTAACAAGCCGTCCGTGCCGCAAAGAGCGCTTGATGCGGTGCTGGAAGGAAGACGACCGCTGCGATTGAATGAGTCTGACTATTTACTGCATGACTCAACTAAACCTTTGGAAGGTCTTCATTCGTTTCTGGGGGCGCCGATGTTGAGCGCTTCCGGAGTGTGCGGCTGGGTTTATTTGATCAACAAAGTAGAAGCGGATGATTTCACCGAAGCAGACGAACGACTGGCAGCAACGCTTGCGACTCAAGTCACTATTGCTTATGAGAATGCGCATTTGTACAGCGAAGCTCAGCAGCATGCCAACGAGCTGCAGGCTGAAGTCTCGGAACGCAAACAGGCCGAGAGCGAGCGCGCTCGACTTTTAGTCCGAGAGCAAGCAGCGCGTGCTGAAGCTGAACGGGCCAATCGAACCAAGGATGAATTCCTGGCCACGCTTTCGCACGAACTAAGAACGCCGCTGTCCGCAATCTTGGGTTGGAGCCATCTCGTCAGGACCGGCAAGCTCGATTCGTCGCAGATGTCTCGAGCTTTTGAGACTATTGAACGTAACGCGCGCTCCCAATCGCAGCTGATCGACGACCTTCTCGATGTTTCGAGGATTATCACGGGCAAGCTTGAGATTGAATTTCACCCAATCAATCTGCGCGCTGTGGTTGAGGCCGCTATCGATGCGGTGCGACCCGCCTTTGAAGCTAAGTCCATCAGCTTCGATACCGTAATCGCGTCCGATGAAGGCGTGGTTGAGGGTGACGCGAATCGGTTACAGCAGATTCTGTGGAACCTGTTTAATAACGCTGTGAAGTTCACGCCTGTTCGTGGGAAGGTAGTGGTAAGCGTCGAACGTATCGATCGCATGATGCGCATCTCGGTTAGCGACACTGGCATTGGCATTAGCTCGGAATTCATTCCCTACATTTTCGATCGATTCAGACAAGCCGACGGATCGACCACCAGAAATCACGGCGGACTGGGAATCGGCCTGGCGATTGTTCGTCATTTGGTTGAGCTTCACCGCGGCTCCGTCAGCGTGAAAAGCGCCGGCAAAGACGAGGGCGCGACTTTCATTGTCGAGCTCCCGCTGGTCGAAGATTTCGATGCTGAAGAGCTGGTGGAATTGTGTGGAGTGGAAGGCGGCAGCAACGGTGACTCTGTAGTTGGCGGAAAAATTCTTGACGGCGTCAGAGTGCTTGTCGTAGACGACGAGGCTGATGCTCGCGAGCTGGTGAGCACGATTGTGACTCGCTGTGGCGGCGAAGTGCGCTGCAGCGATTCAGCCGCGCATGGGATGGAAGCGCTGCGAGAGTGGGACCCGGACGTGCTGGTCAGCGATATCGGAATGCCGGTCGAGGATGGCTATAGTTTTATTCAACGCGTTAGAAAACTTCGCTTGAAACGCGCGAAAAAGATTCCGGCAGTGGCACTCACTGCTTATGTCAATCCGATTGATCGCCATCGGGCTCTTTCTGCCGGGTTCCAGGCCCACCTCGCCAAACCAGTGGAGCCTCAGGCGCTCGTCAAACTCATCGCCGAAGTCGCCGGCCGCAAAAACTAATCTGCCAAGCTATCTCATTCACACCCGGTTTCAACCGGGTGACCGGCTACTCCAGCTTTCCATCAACCGTTCTTAACGGTTTCCAAGACTACAAACTCCTACGGGGAAACCGTTGAAACGGTTGTAGGAAATCAAACACGCTTCACACCCGGTTGAAACCGGGTGTGAATGAGATTAAGAACTCATTGGTGTATCCTTCAGGTGTAAATGCCAAAGAACCAAGCTCACAGAATCGAAGTCTCGATTGAGGCAGCGACACGTCTCCAGGTCGCGCGCGAGTGGATCGAAGCCTACTCCAAAGACACTCAGATTCTGTTGCTTGCTCACTCCACGGAGGCGGCTGCTGATCTTCATCTCAGCGTCGTCAATGGCACCGGTTCATGGTTCGGTATCAAGCGATTCACGCTCGATTCAATCGCTGCGCGGATGGCCCAACTTTCGCTAGTGGCCGCAGAAACAGCACCCACCAGCCGGCTTTCGTTCATTGCAGTTGTCGCGCGAGCTATTCACGCGCTGCGCTCAAAAGGTGAGCTCAGCTATTTCGAGCCCGTTGCCTCGAAGCCTGGATTCCCGGTTGCAGTGGCCAGAACGCTCGAAGAATTGCGCATGAATGAAATTGGTTTGAACGAACTAACCAATCAAGCTCGCGGTGGCAAAGACCTCGCAACCATTGCCGCGGAAGTCGACCGACACCTCAAGGCCTCAGGACTCGCTGATCGCGCGGCGATCTTTCGCGCAGCGATTGACGCGAGCGATAGCCAGACTACTCTGCCTCTACTTCTTTTGGATGTCTCCGTAAACAGCCGGCTCGAAATCGAGTTGATAAAGAGGCTCGCCGAAAAAGCTCCGGCGATCATGGCCACAGCACCCGGTGGCGATGAACGATCAATAGCGGCATTGGAGGAAGCGTTCGCCTGCGCTCGTCATGACAACACACCATCCAAGGCTTCGAATTCGTTGGGCCTGGCAAGACTGCATCTGTTTCAGGAGTCCGCTCCAGCGCCGGCTGAGTTAGACGGCAGCGTGAGACTTCAAAACTGGCCGGGTGAACCGCGCGAATGCGTCGAGATCGTGCGCAATATCCAGATTGAGGCTGCGAATGGAGTTCCTTTCGATCAGATGGCCGTGCTTCTGAACTCGCCCTCCGAATACCGATCACATCTTGAAGAAGCTTTTACACGAGCTGAGATTCCCGCGTACTTCACGCAAGGTTTGACGTCGCCCGATCCAGCCGGACGAGCGATGCTCGCATTGTTAGCTTGTGCTGCTGACAGTCTTTCTGCGAAAGGTTTCGCTGAATACTTATCGCTCGGACAAGTCCCGCCGCAAACCGAAGGTGAGACGGCCGATTCTCATTGGGTCGCTCCGCAGGGAGAGTTGTTCGCCGAGACGAATGACGCGACCGAAGCCGCTCAAATTCAAACGGAAGCTCAACCGGGAAATGTGAAGACGATTTCAGATGATGGTGCAGTTCTCGAAGGCAGCTTAATCGTTCCGGCGCGTTGGGAACGATTGCTGGTTGAGTCGGCCGTAATCGGCGGTAAAGAGCGTTGGGAAAAACGACTGCAGGGACTCACCAACGAACTGGAGTTGAAGAAGCAAGAAATCAACGCGGAAGAGGAAGCTCGGGTCGAGTCGATAAACAAACAGCTGCGCGACCTGGGCTCGCTGAGAAAGTATGCGCTGCCGCTGATTGAAAGGCTGAGCCGGCTACCGGCTCGCGCGAACTGGTTCGAATGGCTGGCCCACTTGCGAGAGCTTGCAGTCAATGCGCTGCGCACGCCCGAGAACGTTCTGGCAACTTTAGCTGAGCTTGAGCCAATGGCGCCCGTTGGTCCCATTGATCTTCACGAAGTCCAGCTCGTTTTGAAGACACGGCTGCGAGACCTGGGCGTCAAACCACTGACACGTCGTTATGGGGCAGTGTTTGTGGGGCCGGTTGATGCGGCCCGCGGTCTTTCTTTTCGAGTGGTGTTCGTCCCCGGCCTGGCGGAGAAGATGTTTCCGAGAAAGATTGTTGACGATCCAATCCTTCCCGACGAGCAACGGGCTGCGGTGAATGGCGGTAAGCTCACCAGCAAGCGAGATCAACTGGAGCGTGAACGGCTGGGCCTTCGCTTATCTTTGGGCGCCGCTGAGCAGCGGGTTTATCTTTCCTATCCACGCATCGATCTCCAGCAATCTCGTCCGCGCGTCCCGTCGTTTTATGCGCTCGAAGCTTTGCGAGCTGCGGAAGGTGTGCTGCCGGGATTTGAACAGATCGCTGCTCGAGCTGAATCAACTACGCGCGCCCGCCTCGGCTGGCCCGCTCCAAACGATCCTGCCAATGCAATTGACGATGCTGAGTATGACCTCGCGCTGTTGGCCACTTTGTTTGCTCAGGAGAATGAACAGACTACGGGACGCGCGCATTACCTGCTCAGCGCCAACAACCATCTGGCGCGAGCGCTACGGGCCCGAAGCCGGCGGCTGCTGCGTCGATGGACCACTGACGATGGTTTGATCGATCCGGATGAACTCGCAGTCACCGGTCTGGCGCCTCATCAATTCTCGGAGAGATCGTTCTCAGCGACGGCGCTTCAGAATTTTGCGACCTGTCCTTATCGCTTCTTTCTGAGCGCAATTCTTCGTTTGGAAATGCGCGAGGAGCCTGCGGCAATCGAGGTCATCGATCCTTTGACACGCGGCTCCCTATTTCATGAGACGCAGTTTGAGGTGCTCACGAATCTGAAGTCAGCGAGGTTGCTGCCGCTGGCAAAAGATGATCTTGCCAGGGCATTCACTCTTGTCAATCAGGCACTCGATCGTCTCGCTTCTGAATACAAAGATAAGCTGGCTCCGGCAATCACGCGGGTGTGGGACGATGGCATCAACGCCATTCGAGCGGATCTGCGGGAATGGCTACGGAGAATGTCGGAAGCGACTGACGGTTGGGTACCCGACAAATTCGAATTGTCATTTGGCCTTAGCGATCGGGGACCACGAGACCAGGATCCTGACAGCGTTGACGACCCGGTTGAAATCGTTGGCGATCTGAAACTTCGCGGCTCAATAGATTTGGTTGAGCGTCACGCTACCGGCAAGTTTCGGGTGACGGATCATAAGACCGGAAAAGCTCGGGCGGAAAAAAGCACCGTTGTCGGCGGCGGAAAGCACCTGCAACCGTTGTTGTACGCGCTCGCCTCGCAGAAATTACTGGGCCAAGACGTCGAGTCGGGGAGGCTTTATTACTGCACTTCGGATGGAGGCTACCAGGATCGGACTGTTCCGCTCGACGAATATAGTCGCGAGACGGTCACCACAGTGTTGACCACGGTGCGGCAATCGCTTGCTGAAGGATTCCTGCCTGCTGCGCCGGAAAAAGACGCTTGTATATGGTGCGACTTTCTCGCGGTTTGCGGAGGCTACGCCGAAGATCGCGCCAAGAGCAAACTCGGAACCCGACTGGTTCAGATAAAAAAGATCAGAGAGCTGCCGTGAAAGAAACCGCTGCGGAAAAACGAACCGAACCGCTCGCCGATCAAGCGGCGCGAGATCGCATTTGTGGTGATCTCGATACGACGCTGGTGGTGGAAGCTGCGGCGGGGACGGGCAAGACGACTGCTTTGATAAGCAGAATTCTCGCGGGCATCGTTGCTGGACGGGTCAGCCTGGCTCGAATGGTGGCCGTTACTTTTACAGACTTTGCCGCCGGCGAGCTCAAGCTGCGATTAAGGCTTGCGATTGAGAAAGCGCGGCGGGATGCGGAGTCACCGCAGGCAGGCGAGTTTCTGACACAGGCTGTGCGCGAGCTTGAAGAAGCCCGCATCGGCACGATCCATTCGTTCTGCGCTGACCTCTTACGCGAGCATCCGGTCGAAGCAGCCATCGATCCGTTATTCACTGTAGCGCCGGACGATCTGATCTTTCCGCTCTTTGATCTCGCCTTCGAACGGTGGTTTGAAAAACAACTGGCCGCACCAAGCGAAGGAGTTCGACGGATTCTCAGGAGAATTCCCCGACGCGAATTCAGTTTTGCCAAGACTGCAATGCTAACCCGGCGTCCGCGTGACATTGGACCCAAGCGCATTCTGCGCGGCGCTGCCTGGGAGTTACTTAAGGAGCGAGATTTTTCGACGCCATGGCGGCAACCATCAGGCTTCGATCGAGACATTGAAATTGACGCGCTCGTCGGCGAGCTCCAGGAGTTGGGCGCGTGGTCGTTATCAGGCGATCCGGAACAGTGGTTCACCAAGTCGCTCAGCTATCTGCATCACTTCGTTAGCGAAATCACTCGCGTCGAATCGTTAGGTGGAACTCGCGATTACGACGGCATCGAGGCGCGGTTGTTTGCTCTCCTGCCCGGTTGGAAGGCGAAGAATTACAAAGCCTACTATGCTCGCGATGACTTTCCCCGGGAGGAGTTGCTCGAGCGTCGAGACGCTTTGAAGATTCGCGTCGAGCAATTTGTGAAGTTGGCCGGCGCAGATTTGGCTCCAGGATTACGAGCCGAGCTTTGGCCAATCATCGACGAGTTCGAGGAGTTAAAAGAACGAGCTGGTTATGTTGATTTCCTCGATTTGCTGCTGCGCACTCGCAATCTCATTCGTGACAACCGCGACATTCGTGTCGAGCTGCAGCGGCGCTTCACGCACATCTTTGTCGACGAATTCCAGGACACTGATCCGTTGCAGGCTGAGATTATTATGCTGTTGGCCGCCGACGATGCTGACCAGCGTGAATGGCGACAAGCCACACCGGTAGCTGGAAAACTTTTCATCGTGGGGGATCCCAAGCAATCGATCTATCGTTTTCGCAGAGCAGATGTAAGGCTTTATCAGGAGGTGAAGCACAATCTCATCAAGGCCGGCGGCGCCCTGGTTGAGCTGAACGTGAGCTTCCGTTCGGTTCCTGAAATTCAGCAAGCAGTTAACGCAGCGTTTGCTCCGCTGATGGCTGAGGATTCTGCTACTCAAGCTCGTTACGTTCCGTTGGCGCCGCGCCAGCGCGAGCTTTCATCACAGCCAGCCATTGTTGCTTTGCCTGTTTCCCAACCTTACGGAGATTACGGGAAGGTTGTCGATTGGAAGATTGACAAGTCTTTGCCCAACGATGTGGCGTCATTCATTGATTGGCTAATCAACGACAGTGGCTGGACAGTTTCCGAGCGTGACCAACCTGACGTCCGAGTGCCGATTGACGCTCGGCATATTTGTCTTTTGTTTCGGCGGCTGCGTCACTTCAACCGGGATGTGACTCGAGAGTACGTTCAGGCTTTGGAAGAGCATCGCATTCCTCATTTGCTCGTCGGCGGCAGCTCATTTCACTCGCGTGAAGAGATCGAAGCGATTCGTAACGCGCTAACTGCAATTGAATGGCCTGATGATGAGCTCGCTGTTTTTGCGACTTTGCATGGGCCAATGTTCGCCTTCAACGATTCTCAGCTGCTGGCTTATCGAAGTCGCACCAGGAGTTTGAATCCGTTTGGTGCTGTGCCTGACGATCTACCGGAATCGCTCTCCGACATCGCCGGAGCGTTGGGGATGCTGCGCGAGCTGCATAGTCAGCGTAATCGCCGGCCAATTTCTGAGACGATTGGAAAGTTGTTGTCACTGACGCGGGCGCATGCAGGCTTTGCACACTGGTCCACGGGAGAACAAGCGCTCGCAAACATCATGCGCTTGACGGATATGGCCCGCAAAGCTGAGCGCAATGGATTGATTTCCTTTCGCGCCTTTGTCGATTGGCTTGATGAGCAGGCGGAGAGTGGCGATGTTGGCGATGCGCCCATCATGGAAGAGGGAATCGACAGCGTGCGCATCATGACGGTCCACAAGGCTAAGGGACTCGAGTTTCCGGTCGTGATTCTTGTCGACATCACTGCGAAAGATACGCGGGAGCCGTCGAAGTGGGTGAGCCAACCTGCTGGAATTAGCGCCATGAGGCTCGCCGGCTGCACGCCGATAGAAGTGCAGGAGCATCTCGAAGAGGAAGAGCGAATTGAAAGGGAAGAGGCGGCTCGCGTTCTTTACGTTGCCGCGACCCGCGCGCGAGATTTGCTCGTCGTCTCAGCCGTCGGCGATCAGCAATACGAAGGTTGGTTAACAGCGCTGAATCCGGTGCTGTATCCACCTGATGCTAATAGTTTCAATCCGCTATCAAAACAACCGCGGGGGTGCCCTGCTTTTGGCGAGGACACTGTTCTTGATCGTCCTGACAACGCCTTTCGTAAACTTGGTTCAGTCAGCCCGGGCTTGCATCAACCAAGAGTCGGCGACCATCAAGTCGTGTGGTGGGATCCAGCGACTCTGGCGACGACAGGCTCCGGCCGACCCACGTCGAGGCTTACTGAGTTTTTGCGAGAAGACGAAGGAAAGATCAATTCTCAGGAAGGCATCCGGGTGCATGACGAATGGCGGCAAGAACGAGCTAACTTGCGATCGTCGGCTGCGAAAGCGCAACTCGAAGTGACGACTGCTACAGCGTACGCTCTGTCTGAAACTGCGGCATCGGAAAATGAGGTTGCAGTTGAATCGCTTGATATCGATTGGCGCCGTCCACACGGAAAACGATTTGGCACTCTTGTGCACGCCTTGCTGGCGGCAGTTCGCCTTTCCGCCGATCGCGACGCGATCGATGACGCAGCCAGGCTGCAAGGGCGAATCCTTGGCGCGAAGGAAGATGAAGTGAAGGCTGCCGCTCAAACTGTGTGGCAGGCGCTGCGTCATCCACTCATGCAACAAGCTGCCGTTGCCGAAGCGAATGGGCGAAGTCGCCGAGAAGTTTCCGTGGCGGTGAAGCTTGATGAGGACCATCTCGTCGAAGGAATCGTTGATCTTGCCTTTCAAAGTGATCAAGAGAGTGAAGGTTGGACTTTGATTGACTACAAGACTGACTTCGAAGTTTCCGGGCGCCTCGAGGAATATCGTCGGCAGGTCGGTTTGTATTCTCGCGCGATCGCCGACGCTACTGGTCAGCCAGTTAGGGCAGTGTTGCTGAGGCTGTAAAGTTGGGTAAATGCCACGGGCTTGCCCCGTGGTAAGTTACGCAGGCAGCTACCCAGCGGGAGCAAACGAACCATAGATGCCACGGGCTTGTCCCGTGGAGACTCACGTTCTGGTCCACTCGTGAGGTGTGCCAACGTGGACCTCCCCGGTCCAGGTCAGGAGCATCCATTAATATTCTTGGCCGCTTGTTCTAGCCGCCAGCGTAAGCACGGTACAAGCCCGTGGCATTTGCAACATCGGCCGATAAATTAAAACGGAGTCGCGTACCTGTGATATAAGTCCCGGCGATTTCAATCACCACACTTTGAGGGAGAAAAACATCTTATGCCTCCGAAAGCACCGTCTCCGAAAACTGAGTTCATGGATACAAAAGCGCCAATGCCGTTTCTGCGCCAGGGAGTTCCCGCTGATGGCTTTCGAGCTTTGCGACAAAAAGTCAAAGCCGAAGCGGGCTTCGATTTCATGGATACTTGTTCAGACATGATGCGGTCGAAAACTTTCAAGAGTAGCAAGCCCGGTGTCGCCAAAAAGAGCCGTCACCAATGCGGTGATGCCTTTGACTACAATATCCCGAGTCCCGCCACAGTAGTCGTTCGGGAAGACAATGGTGGCCATACCTTTTTCAGGACCTTCCTAAAGTGTGCCGCGCAAGATGGCAGCCAGGGTGTCAAGAAGACGGTGACGACTTTTCAGAAGAAGAAAGTTACCGCTTTTCTTTACGACTTCACCGAAGCAGCAGGCTCACTCGGCTGGCATCGGATACCTGCACACAAAGGTTGGGCGCCGACTGGGAAGAACTTCTCAAAGATGGAGTACTGGCATTACCAAAATACCGAAGGCAAGAGCTACGACGACGCCATCAAGTTCCTGTACGGGTAGCCTAGACTTTCCGTCTGTGTTCCCGGTAGTCGTTATCCAACTTTCGGCGTGGCATCAACTTATGATGAGTTAAGTCGCGGCCACTCAACCTCCGTCCGAGTTCACCAGTTGTGGCTCGAAGCTGAATTCGCAGCCCATAAGTGTCTTGGGAGTAACCCTCGCGACTTCCTGCCCGCTCAACGGACGAATAACTAACTCCTCAACTATTCAAACGAAAGGAAACTCTCCATGAAAGCACTAAGCGATCAGACGCAACGCATTGCCGGGCTCGAACTCAATGGGTTACGAGCCACACAGGTACTCGGCGATGAATTTGAGAACGTCGCCATCCCCCGCCAGGGAACACCAATTTACGATATCAATGGTGAGGTGCTCTTCTACAGGCTACCTCTAAAACGTGGCAGGACACCTGTGGGGTACGCCGATATCGGAGTCCATGAAGTGCTGGGCGAGCCTCTGGTCGCCACTTCAATTGGGATAGCCTGGGATGAGAAGGCACTACTCGAGGCCGGAACCGCGGCGGCGCGCAAGTATAACAAATCACTGAAATATGATGAGGTGCGCTTCGTTGCCTTCAGCTTCCCCAAGATCGCGTTGCAGTTCCTGGTAGAAAAGACAGAAGTCTTGATGCTTGAGCTTTATGACTGGGAAGAAGTTCCACGCCAACAGTCAAAGGACCGAAAGCCGCTCGAGCCGTCAAACTTCGAGCGCTGGAGTCTGATTGAAGAGATGCCTGATAACCTTCGCCGCGCGCGCGCGAAGAGCTTTAGAGCTCGTCTCGCGATTTGGGATACTTTGAACCGGCGAAACTTCAAATTGGATGTTGTCTCGAAGGATGCGCTGCTGGTTAGGGATTTCGTTATCAAGCTGGTTGACACCCGCGAGCTTCATTATTCGACACGGAATAGCGATCACTTTACCTGTTATGAGCTGCGTGGCCAGCAAACCAACGTTTGGTGCGTGGGCGCCAGTACCGAGATGTTGCTGAACTTCTACCGCTACACGTACGATCAGGTGCGACTGGCGCAAGAGCTCGGCCTCGGCACTTTAGCGCATCCGCTTGCGTTACCATGCGCAAACGTGGGACTGGTGGTGACAGTCATTGAGAATCTGACTTCCAACTCGCTGGACGCCACGATGTTTACCAACCCGGGATTCAACATCTTTCGCGACGAGATTCTAGCGAACCGGCCGCTGATCAGTTTCGTTCCCGGACATTCTCGAACGGTGGCGGGATATACGCAGAGCTTATTCAGCCTCGTGAATCAAGTTCCTTACAAGGGCTTGCTGGTTTACGATCCGTGGCCGCCAAATGCCGGTGTCATCACCCGCTGGGAGAACTTTGCTACGCAGATTTACCAGTTCGCCTACTCGGCAGTGATTAGACAAGTCTGATAAAGCACATGCCGCACGAGCTTCAGGCAAGTCGCATGGTTGAGGAAGCGCGCCGGCTGCTCGCAGGCGGCGGGGCCGGCGATAAGTCCCTGCGCTCGTCGGCAAACGTTGGTCGAGCTCTTGCGGTGCGCGGGCCGAACCGCGAACTTCATTCGTGGTTTGTTCCGCTCACCGTAGGCGATCGACTCGCAGCGTTCTTTCAGTTCCTTCCCGATGCCACGCTCCTTCGCTTCTCGTCTTTTCAACGCCGTCCCAACGATTGCTCAAGTTGCCCGCCGGTTGCCGATTGGCTGGATGCGGAACGTATCAAGTCTCGCGCAGAGTCACACGTCGGTTCAGGCGAAACGATGGGTGAACCGTTTCTCAGCTATGACCGAACGCCGGATCGATTGGTCTGGGCGGTGCCGTTTGGCCATGAAGGCGCCGCCAGGCTGGTCTATGTCGTGGGCGACACAGTGTACTCACCACCAACCGGCGATACTTTCGGGTAATGAGAAAACAGGGACCACCGGCTCTCGATAAAGTGCGGCGGCAGTGCGCCAGGAAAAAGTGGGTAAACATAAATGGTGAACTGAAGCCTTAGCCGATACCACAGGCTGGCCCTGTTTACAGCTACAAAACAGGCTGATCCATCGGTTCGCAAGAAGCCAGAGGCTGGCCCTGTGGTGTTTCAAGTTGCCGCCTGCCAGCAGCATGAAGCGTGAACACTCCACGGGACGAGCCCGTGACATCACCAAAAATCTCGGCCCGCCTCTGTTAGCGACTAATGTGAATTACCACGGCGCCAGGCCGTGGCCTCAGTTTTAGCGACTACCTACTTTTCTTGCCGCACTGGTGCGGCGGTCCCCCGTTGTAAATCACGTCTGATTTAAGTAGCATCCGAATGATGTCTACAACCACAGCGACCATGTCCGGCGAGGAGATTGTTGAACTCTGTCGCCGTCACACCTTATTCGAATGGTCCGCCCAGGCCGCGGTCGATCCAATCCCGATGGCGCGCGCGAAGGGAATTTATTTCTGGACTCCTGAAGGCAAGCGTTTCATGGACTTCAACAGCCAGCTGATGTGCGTGAACATCGGCCATGGCGACGAGCGCGTGGTTCGGGCAATTAATGAACAGGCTTCGATCCTGCCCTATGCCAATCCCTTCATGGCTACAGAAGTGCGCGGCCTTTTGGGGAAGAAGCTTGCTGAGATTGCGCCCGGCGACATCGACGCATTCTTCTTTACCAACGGCGGCGCCGAGGCGAATGAAAATGCGATCCGGATCGCGCGGATGTTCACCGGACGACATAAGATTGGCGCGCGCTATCGTTCCTATCATGGCGGCACCGCCGGCGCGCTGACGCTAACCGGTGATCCTAGACGCTGGGCCGCTGAGCCCGGCATACCAGGTGTGTTTCGGATTCCGAGTTCTACCACGGCGTCCAAAAGGGTTCCGATAGCGCTGCAGAAGTTCTCGCCCGAACGGAAGAAATTCTCGAGCTCGAAGGACCAAAGACGATTGCAGCGATCATCATTGAGCCCGTGACTGGCACCAATGGAATTTTGGTTCCGCCGGATGGCTACATCCAGGGACTGCGCCAGTTGTGTGACAAGTACGGCATTCTCCTAATTGCCGATGAAGTGATGGCGGGCTTTGGCCGCACCGGCGAGTGGTTCTCAATCGATCATTGGAAAGTCGTGCCCGATCTGATTTCGATGGCTAAAGGTCTGTCGAGCGGGTATGTGCAGCTTGGCGCAATCGGCATGCGACGGAATATTGCCGACCATTTTCAGAACAATGTGTTCTACGGCGGACTGACCTACAACAGTCATCCGGTGGCCTGCGCTGCAGCCCTGGCGACGATATCTGTTTACGAAGAGGACAATTTGATCGAGAACGCGCGCCGCATGGGCGACGTGATGGGAAGCTTGCTGGAAGATCTGCAGAGCCGTCATCCGTCGGTAGGCGCGACCCGCAGTATCGGCCTCTTTGGAATTGTCGAGCTAATTCGTAATCGTGAAACTCGAGAGCCGATGGCGCCTTTCAACGGCACTTCGCCGGAGATGAAGGAGTTGGGCCAATTCTTCAGGCAGGAAGGTCTTTACACTGTAGTCCGTTGGAACACCTTCTTCGTGAACCCACCCTTGTGCATCACAGAAGAACAGCTTCGCGAAGGCTTCGCCATCTTCGGCAAGGCCTTAGAGATCAGCGACCGCGCCATTGTTTAAGTCGAGGAAGTCCCTGAGAATGCTAAACTGAACCTGCCTGTGAACCGGAGCGGGGTCATAGATATGGCAACACTAGAGCAAATACTTGAAGAAGCAAAGCAGCTCCCGGTTGAAGAACAGCGCCGCTTACGAGTTGCGCTCGAAGCACTTGACTCTAACGGCGATACGCAACCGGCTTACAGAACCAACGAGCAGGAACGAGCCTGGATCAACGCTCATCGTGACGAATACCTGGGCCAGTGGGTTGCACTTGACGGTGGCCGCTTGATTGCGCACGGCGCCGATGCGCGCACAGTTTACCTGGCAGCGCGAGCGCAAGGAGTAGAAATCCCGTATGTCGATCGAATTGAGCCGCTGGTCGAAGCATTCATGGGAGGCTGGCAGTGACATACCAGATGACGTTTGACTCCGCTCACGATATGGAACGGAGGCGATCATCATCCCTGTCATACTTCGGCTGGGTACCACTGCGGCCAGAACAGATGCCTATCTCGACACGGGAGCAACGTTCTGCGTATTCAAGCGCTCACTCGCCGAACCATTGGGTCTTGAGGTTGAGACCGGAGAGCCGATCCTTATTAGCACGGTAACAGGCAGCTTCGCAGCTTACGGACACGCGCTGACGCTGGAAACGCTCGGTTACTCATTTGATGTCACGGTCTACTTCGCGGCCCATGAGGCCTTCACTCGAAATGTACTTGGCAGACGCGGTTGGTTGGACCGGGTGCGACTCGGCCTCGTTGAGTATGAAAGCAAGATGTATCTGAGCCGCTATGAATAGTCAGTCTTGTCTTGAAGCTTTGTCTACTTCCGTGAGGAAAGACCCTTCACCACGGAGTCGTTATGGTGTAGCGAGGGGTTTGTAAATAAGACCGATGACTATGCCGACGATCGTCCACTGGAGGAAGTAAGTCACAGCCTGTCCCAGAGCGAGTTTCAGCCCGATGTTCAGGTTCACGTAGTTGTGCAGCACAAATGCGCAAACCACGAAAATGCCAATGAGAACGCCGAAGCGCGCACCTGCCGCAATGCCCGATCCGCCCTGATGTATCATTGCGAAAATTATGGCGACAACCAGGATCGATATGAAAGTTGCGACCAATCCAATTGGCATAACAGCCATCATTTCTTCTTTAGGTCGGAATACGGCCGGGTACTTGTGGCCTTCTTCGAAAAGAGCTGGCACCAGCCACAACACTAAGAAACCAAAGGCAAAAGACGCGACCATGCCACCAAGCGCCGCCAGCGCGAGACGTGAATAGTTCATTTGGACTCCTTTGAAAATTGCGGATCACAATCACAGGATTGGTTGATACCAACAATGATGATTATGGGAGGGCGAGATATTGAGACTCCTCGTTGCATTAGATTTCGAATATTGCTCTCAATATCTGACCTCGGACTCACAGAGAATTTACGCGAGAGAACTCGATGCTTAGCTTATTAAAGGACCGAGCAAGCGGGCGCCAAACGTTACACCAGTCACGGCTCTGATCGCAAGGAAATGTGACGGCGGTAGTGCCCTAATTTGGAGTGCGATGACCTGTCATCGCTTTCGCCCGCGGCGGCTCGACGCCGCCGGGTTTGATAATAGGGTGTTTTCGGCAACTTGCTGCGACAGGTCGCAGCGACGAAAGCGCCGACAGGTCGGCGCACTCCAAATTAGGGCACTACCTGGCGGCGATCAGTTTCCGCGAGTGAAACGACTATTGCTAACGCGGCGCGTGAGTCATCGGAAGTTGATCAAGCGTCGCTGCCATTCTCTGCAATTCGCTAGAGTGCACTCGAATTCTCCGAGGGTAACAAATCAAGATTCATTCGCCGGTTGAAAGAAAATAGCGAGTATAGGTGTGTGCGGATCTTGGAAATGATTCGTCTCTCCGCGCGTTTTTCGATCCAAAGTGCGTGCGAAGCAAACGGGCGACACCGAAATCATCAGCATCGCCCGTAAGTAAGATTTGGTACCCGCGGCAGGGGTCGAACCTGCGACCTTTCGCTCCGGAGGCGAACGCTCTAATCCACTGAGCTACGCGGGCTTGAAGTTCGAAAAAAGATAGCACAGTAGCGAGACCCGGAAAAGCGTCCGCAGCGGTAGGTAATGGCGCAGTTTCTATTGGATACCACCGGCTTGACCGGTGGAGCTTCATGCTGGACGCTAAATCGAAATTGTCTCGCAAGGTGCTGGGAGGCCACGGGCTTGCCCCGTGGTAGTTCACGCTGGCTGCTGTTTATCCGTCGGCGAGCCGCGAGCGTGAAAAAACCACGGGGCAAGCCCGTGGCATCATCGGAAGCAAAAGCAAAACTCTTTGTAGCAACTCATCGTGATTACCACGGGACCAGCCCGTGGCATCTCAAAACACCCAGGACTCCCCGTGGCATCTCAAAACACCCAGGACTCCCCGTGGCATATCAAAGCACCCGGGACTCCGTCGCCGCTTTTCGCGTCAGCTCTCCCTATCTCAACTACTGCGGGCATTCGCGATTGCTGCGTGGGGTGATTGGTCCAAAGCGAAGTTGATACTCAGTCGAAGTCATAAAAGAACAGACCAATGCTTGCTGCTTAGCAACGTTGCCGACGGGAGCGCTGTTTATTTGGCTTTGCCAAAACAGAAATCCTCCGATGTCGGGATTTCTCCGCAGGTAGGCAAAGTAGAGAGTAAGCGCAAACTGGCGATTGTATTCCGCGTTCACAAACGCCGTGTTATTTATCGGATTGTTGGCGGCGTCATCCAAAGAGAGCCGATACATAACCATTGCTCGTCCCGCGTTACCGCCACCAGCGTTGGTGTATTGATCAATCAGTGTCTGACGCTGTGAAGTCAGGTTCACGCCATCCGCGGTTTGAATGTTCGCCAACACCGCATCAACAAACAAAGCTGCGGTATTGAGTCCCGCGCCGTATTTCGCGCCGAACTCTGCTCGCGTAACGAACAAGTTTGCAAAGGCTTGTTGTGACGCGGTCAGGGTCCCCCCGCCAACAACGCGAGCTCGATCAGAAACAAACTTCGAATAGTTTGGCAGCTTGTTCGCTTCCGTTGGGTTCGAACCGTCAGTGTTCGGGAAAGGCTGGGTGTTGCCATACGCGGCGCGATAGAGCAGGAAAACAAAGCCTGCCGTTTGATGAAATTCCGGTTCAAAGAAGAATGCATTAGACACGCCAACACTTCGGTTATAGAAAGCCTGAGCGTCTCCCTGGGTTGCGGCAATGTCGCTGGACCAGAAATTCAGACCGCTGGCGTCCGGCTCTCTCCCCAGAAAATCGAGGTACTGTTGCCGCACGAAAAAAGCTTCTTCAAGGACTGGATTCCACAATAGCTGCCCACGAATCTCACCGTCTGCAAAATTTGTGGAGTGGACATTCACATAGAACAATCCGGCTTTTAGATCATTCACCTGCGCAGTATCCAGGTTGATCGGCATGTTCGCTACCGTACCGGTCGTCAAAGGATATAGAATCGGCGCCGATTGGCTGGTGGTTGCCGGACCATGAATATGCGCCGCCGTTTGCTGGCTCGAAAGATTTGAAAAGAAGAGCCCCACTTTCGCCGTCAATTCATTGCTACCCAAGAGCACCACGCTGCTGCCATTTCCATTTGAAGTAACAGCCGGAACTTCCTGGGCGCCTCCCAACGAGGCAAAGAAACGCTTCTTCGCTATTGACGGTCCACTTTGATCGTTATCAGAAATCGTTAGTGTCGCTGGACCAGGAGAAAGTGTAGCTCCGACTGCATTGCTCAATGACAGAGACAACGTCTCGCTGCTTTCTACATTCACATCATCGACGATGGGCACTCGAAAAGTCTTGCTGGCATCTCCAGGAGCGAAGGTCAGCGTCCCAACCGCGATGGTGTAGTCCTTACTTTGCAACGCGGCGCCGTCGCTGGTGGCGAACTCAACGGTCGAAGTCCCCGCGGTGCTGCCGGTGCGTGTGACCGTGATTGTTGCCCGGCCGTCTCCTTCACCCACATTGTAATTTGACGAGCTGAACTGAATACTCGCGGACGGCGGGCTCGGCGATGGCGTAGGAGTGGGCGTAGGAGTAGGCGTAGGAGTTCCCCCGACCGGGGTTAATAGAAACTGGCTTTGCGTAAAATCCGAGTTCCGCCCTGCCGCAACGATATGACCGTTCTCGCTAATCGCTTTGGCGCCGTTCAGAAAGTATGACGAATCGATCAGCGTGTTGAGGTTTACCATTCCCGTTCCCGGTGTGTATACGAAGGGAATAGACCCGCTGGTTGAGGAATTCCCAACGACTGTATCTGAACCATTAATGCCGTTAGCGACATTTCCGGATCCATTCAGAGTGCCAAGGTCGATCAGACTTCCACCAGTGTAGAGGAACGGCCTGGTTGCAGCATCGTTAGTAGTAAAACTCCACCCAACCACGTGACCGAGGTTGTTGATGCCTTTGGCAATGCTAGTGCTCCCTCCGAGAGTATGCAGATCGGTCATGTGACCGCCCGAATAAATAAACGCGTGCTGTTCGAAGTTGTCCAAATTGCTCCAGCCGACTACTTGACCCGAGTTGTTGATAGCGTTCGCAACACTAAACACTGCAAAGGTGGTCCCGAGACTTCCCAAGTCAGTCATCTGCCCGTTCGAATATAAGAATGCGTGGTCGGGCCGCGGGAAGCTCGTATTAGGTTGGAGCGTATCGCTCCAACCAACAATCTGGCCGCTGTCATTGATCGCAGTAGCAAAGCTGTTTGCACCGCCCGGCAAACAGCCGATGTCGATCATCGTACCGTTGCTGTAAAGAAAGGCATGCGTTAAGCCGTTCGCGAGGTCGGCATTTCCGACGACCGTGCCGGAAGCGTTGATACCCAGTGCTTCGCTGTGCGTGCCGCCGAGCGTCCCGAGATCGTTTACTACGCCGTTCGTATAAGTCGCGGCATGAATTTGTTGAGGCCCATCGAAGAATGCAAAACCTGCTACCACACCGCTTGAGTTGACGGCGAGCCCCTGTATTCCGGTGCTTTGAATTGTATAGGAAGGCGCCGCCACGACGCTGGCGGATCGACTGGACGCCATGGCGTGTGCCAAAGAAATGAGCCGGGGTAGCCCCATCAAACCGATGATTCCAAACAATACTGGAATAGTTATCAAAAACCGCAGGTTGGTTCGCAGGTTTTGCACTGGGTAGCCTTTCTACTTTGAAAGTCAGAATAGTCAGAATGACGAATTGTTGGCGGCAACTCGTTGGTGGTCTGACCGACGGGTAACGGATTGATTGATGGCACGTTGGCAAACTGCAGAGAGCAAGGATGGAAAGTGCGGGCAGAGCTTACCACATCATGCCTTTGAAGCTGCTAGCTTAAGCCGCTACGCTCACGAACCGATTTCAAGGCCTCGGTGGCCGAATTGGATAACGCGCAGGTTAAGGACGGCTCGTCAAACAAGCTTTGATAATTATTCTTCAAGTTATTTGGAGCAGTATTCTTGGGGGTTGATTATTAGTTGATTAGCTTTTCAAATGCAGGATTAACCGGATGAGCAGAAATGAAAGCGCGGCAATCAAGCCGGCGGCGGGAATTGTCAGAATCCAGGCCCAGACGATTCGACCCGCGACGCCCCACTTCACAGCTGACAAACGTCGCGTCGTTCCCACTCCGACGATTGCTCCGGTGATGGTGTGAGTGGTTGAGACCGGCGTTCCCGTCAACGTCACGTAAGCCAGGGTGAGCGCGGCCGCCGTCTCGGCACAGAATCCTCCGACAGGTTTCAGCTTCGTAATTTTCGAGCCCATCGTATGAACAATGCGCCAACCACCCGACAGCGTGCCTAACCCGATCGCAGCGTGCGCGCTCAAGACCACCCAAAGCGGAATGTGCGGCAAGGCTCCGTTTGGTCCATATGCAATCAACCCGCCTGCTGCCAGGACTGCGGTAATTATGCCCATTGTCTTTTGAGCATCGTTGCCGCCATGGCCAAGTGAAAATGCAGCGGCTGAGAAAAGCTGTCCTTTGCGAAAGATTCCATCCACGCGTGAAGGAGTCGTCCTGCGAAACAGCCAGTACACGGCCGTCATCAAAAGAAAGCCGAGGACCATACCAATCAAAGGTGACAGCACGATGAACTCGAGAGTGCGAATCCAAATTTCCGGCTTAAGTAATCCATGAAACCCGCCGTACGCAGCGATCCCCGCACCTGCATAACCTCCAAGCAGCGCATGAGAGCTGCTGGTAGGCAAGCCCAAATACCACGTTATTAAGTTCCAGATGATGGCTCCGAGGAGCGCGCACAGGAGCACATACAGTCTTAGATCAGGCGCGATGAGGTCCATGCGAACGCCATCGCCGATAGCTTTGGCAACGCGCGTTCCGAATACTGCGAAGGCAATGAAGTTGAAGAAAGCCGCCCAGATGACAGCCATGCCGGGAGAGAGCACACGCGTGGACACGACCGTAGCAATGGAATTCGCGGCATCATGAAATCCATTGATGTAATCGAAAACGAGGGCCAAAAAAACCAGGACGATTACAAAGGCAAAGGCTGCTGTCATAAGGCGTTCTTTGTGCCTGGCTCTTAGTTCTTTGCTCTTGTCGCCAGGAGTGCGTCAGCCTGCGAACCACGTTCTGCCAAAAACAAAGAACCAAGTACGTTTTACCAGTGCTTAATCACTACACTCTCAATGATGTTTGCGACGTTTTCGCAGCGGTCGACGGCGGCTTCAAGCTTTTCGTAAATCTCTTTCCACTTCAGCACAAAGAGCGGATCGTTATTGTCGTGGAAAAGCTCAGCGACGGCGGTGTGATAAATGTCGTCGCCTTCGTTCTCGAGCCTGTGGATCTCGACCAGTTTTGCAGTGAGACCCTTCGGACGCTTAAGCGCCGAAACGATCAGGTGCAATTCCGCTGACATGCGCTGAATGACGCTGGCAAAGCCACGAGCGTGATCCGTAACCTCATGAATGTCGAACATCACGATCGCTCGGGCGGCGTCGTCAATAAGGTCGACAATATCGTCGAGGGCCGACGACATGAGATAAATGTCCTCACGATCGAACGGCGTTATGAATGACTTGTTCAGCCGCGTCGAGATGCTGTGCGTTAATTCGTCGCAAGCATGCTCAAGACCCTTTATTCTCGTGGAGTACTCTTCAAAGTCGGCATCTTTATCCGATAGCATTTCGACGAGCATTCGCGCTGCGTCGGAAATGTACGAAGTCATCTGCTCGAACATATCAAAGTACTGCTCTTCTTTCGGTAGAAAGTTAAGGATTCCCATAATCCAGGTCGCTCCGGAGTTGTGCTAGAGATGCTTGGACAGTAGCGGACGGATCATTGCTTGTCCATGCCCGGCTGATAAAGAAGATGATGCTTGACGCCGAAGCTGAGAGTGTAGGCCTGGTAAGTTAACATGATGTTAACAAGTGGAGAAAAAACAGAACCTCAAGCGTAAACCAGGCGTTGAAGTTCAATCTTTAGATTGTGGCGCCCGTCGCCGCGAACTAAAGCTTGAACTAGCTTTGCCCGAAAACTCTTAAATCCCACCTGCGGCAGCTGGTGGTTACTTCGGTCCAGCCTACCATGTTTGATGTCGTTGTTAATGAATCCCACCTGCGGCAGCTGGTGGATGGTTCAAGTCCTGCCTCTTTCCGTTGAAAACTTGCGAGCGAGGCTGCACTTGAAACATCCCTCAGCTGCCGCTGAGGGGATTCAAAGGACCGATCCCAACCTCTCTTTGTAGGTCGAACTTGAACGATCCACCGGCTGCCGCCGGTGGGATTTAAGACTTTTCAGGCAAAGCTGATTCAAGTCATGAGGTTTCACTCGCCGCTGATCAGCTCAGGGTCAGGAAGGGTTGCTTGCGCCCGCCTCAAGTTTCATCAGCTGCAACTTTGATTGAACTGGTTCCGGTTTTCTTGAGATCTTCGGCAACTTGGGCGGGCGCAAGCAACCCTTCCTGACCCTGAGCTGATCAGGCTTGAACAGATACGCCGCGATAGAGTTATTAATCTTCCAAATCACAAACTGTGGCTAACACGGCCACTAAACTAGCGTAACCACTGCCACAGACAAACGCGGATCACACAGGATCTGAGCATTAATCGGTTCAGATCAGTGTTATCCGCGTTCATCTGTGGCTAATCTCTTGTCGCGATTGAGTGGCGGACCCAGCCGCGACCAGAGGCGAGTACTGGCTCCAAACTGTGGTCGTTGTGGGTTTCCTCTGTGGTAGGTACCGTTACCCACATTCAGCTCCAACCGTAGGATCAGCCCGCATTACGAGGAAGGCCTGTGCCTTTCAATCCTAGTGGAGCTGATAAATGACGACCGACAAAATTAAATCTTATGTGCTTAGCGCCTGCATGGCGTTAAGTTTGGTACCAGTTGCTTTCTTGTCCGCCTCAGCGCAAGACGCGGCCTCGGAACAGGCCCAGGAGGACAAAACACTCTCGCCGTACTTCATGGTGAAAGGCGATCCCAACGTCGATCACCTGCCTCTAAAAGATACTCAAGTCGAGATAGCCGTTTCAGGCGTTATCGCCGATGTTAAGGTCACGCAAACCTATCGCAACGAAGGTTCGCGACCCATCAATGCCACCTACGTGTTTCCGGCGTCCACCCGAGCTGCGGTTTACTCGATGAGGATGCGGATTGGCGACCAGATCATCGTCGCCAAAATCAAAGAACGAGACCAGGCGAAAAAGGAATTTGAAGATGCGAAGAAGGAAGGGAAGAGCGCCTCGCTCCTGGAGCAGGATCGGCCCAACGTGTTCACGATGAGTTTGGCCAATGTCATGCCGCAGGATCAGATCGAGATTGAGCTTCGTTACACCGAGCTGCTGGCGCCGACCGACGGCGTATATGAAGTTGTCTACCCGACGGTAGTTGGACCTCGGTACGCTTCGCCCGATACCGCAGCGACAAAGCAAAATGCATTTGTGAAGACTCCTTACCTTCACGAGGGAAATCAGCCGACCAGCACGCTGCACATCTCGGCCAAAATTGCGGCCGGGCTGCCAATTCTGGACTTGAGCTGCCCTTCACACAAAATTGCTCCGACATGGCAGAGCGCAACCGTTGCGCAAATGACGATGGACGAACCCGACGCCTTTCAGGGGAATCGAGATTTTGTGCTGCACTATCGCCTCGCAGGGAATCAAATCTCGTCCGGCTTGCTCTTGTACCAGAGCGAAGGCGAGAACTTTTTCCTTTACATGGCCCAACCGCCTCAGCGAGTCGCTACCGACGACATTCCGCCGCGCGAGTACATCTTTGTCGTTGATGTGTCCGGTTCGATGGAAGGCTTTCCTCTGAACACTTCAAAGCAGTTGCTGAAGGACCTGATCGGAAAGCTGCGGCCAACCGACTTGTTCAATGTCGTCTTGTTTGCCGGCGATTCTACAGTGCTCTCTGCAAAGTCACTCGAGGCAAATCAGGAGAACTTAGCGACTGCAATTCATTTGCTCGAGAAGCAGCGAGGCAGCGGTGGCACCGAGCTGCTGCCAGCGATTAAGCAGGCGATGAGTTTGCCGCGCTCGGATAACGTTGCTCGCAGCATCGTGCTCGTTACCGACGGCTTCATCTCAGGCGAGCAGGGCGTGTTTGATTACATTCGCGAGAATCTTAATCAATGCAACGTGTTCTCGTTCGGCATCGGCTCGTCAGTCAATCGCTATTTGATCGAAGGCGTTGCCAAGGCTGGCAGGGGCGAGCCTTTCATTGTGCTGAACGAAAAAGAAGCTCCGGCGATAGCGACGAAGTTTCGAGAATACATTGACACTCCGGTGTTGACTGACATTCAGGTCAAGGCGAATGGCTTTGATATCTACGATGTCGAGCCTTCGAAACTGCCGGACTTATTTGCGCAGCGGCCTGTGATTCTTTTCGGCAAGTGGCGTGGGCCAGTGACCGGCACGTTTGAGCTTCACGGGCAAACCGGGCGCGGAGAATACGTCTCGAGTTTGGACGTGGCTGCTTCTCAGCCTGACGAAACGAATCGAGCGTTGCGTTACTTGTGGGCTCGCTCGCGCATAGCCGAGCTCTCTGATTACGGATCCAGAGACGTGTCTGAAGAGAAAGCGAAAGAAATCACCGCGCTCGGACTGAAATACAACTTGTTGACGCAGTACACGTCGTTCATCGCGGTGCGCGAGGTTGTAACCAATCCGTTGGGTCCGGCGCAGGATGTGAATCAGCCGTTACCATTGCCGCTCGGTGTCAGCGATCTCGCCGTGGGTGAAGGGGCGGAGGTTGGCAGTGAACCGGAGTTGATCTGGTTGATTGTTGCTTCTCTGATTGCTGGACTTGTAATCGTGATGCGATCGAGACACAAAGTCGCTTTTTGAGGCATCTCATGATTCATCGCGCGTCCTGGGAGCGCAAGGCACAGTTAGCGGTCGTGCTGCTTTGCGCTCTCGCACTCAAACAGTTTTACTCTGCGGCCAGCGTCAATGAACTGCGCTGGATTCTGGCGCCAACGACGCTGGCTGTAGAGTTAGTCAGCGGCTCGCGGTTCGCGTTCGAGTCCTACTCGGGCTACGTTAAAAGTGATCACACCTTTGTGATTGCTGGATCATGTGCGGGCGTTAATTTTCTGATCACGGCGTTTCTGCTATTGGCGCTGGGAAGTCTTTGGAGAAATCGATCACGCCGGACTGGCTGGAGATTTCTGCCGATAGCTGCTGGCTGTGCATACGTCGCGACCATCGTGGCTAACACGGTTCGCATCACGACGGCGTTGCAACTGCACGGCAAAGGACTCGAGCTAGCGGGACTTTCTCCGAATGAATTCCACCGACTGCAGGGAATTTTCATCTACTTCGGATTCCTGCTGTTGCTGTATTTAGTAACTGAGAGGCTCAGCAACAAAGCGGCGGGTAGGGAAGCTCTTATCGACTCATCGAGCTCACCAGCTTTTCAAGCTCATCTGTTACAGAAATCGCTATTCCCACTCGCGATTTATTACGTAACCACGCTCGGAGTTCCGTTTGCAAATGCAGTAGTTCAACGAGGTGTCGTCACTGGAGACTTTTGGAGTCACGCCAGGTTCGTGTTGCTGGCGCCGTTAGTCGTGCTGGTTCCAGTCGCAACTCTTCACTTCATTAGAAGTCGTCGCTGCAGCCCCTCTGCTTAGGCCTCCGTGAAAGGACCAACTCAACCTTACTCCCCGCCTGGCAGTACTTACTTCTTTGCGTTGTTTGCGCCTTGTGCCGGATAAAGGTTTGTATCCCGCAAAGGCGCAGAACTGCAAAGGGAAGGCGTGCTATACTCAAAGCCCCCAGTTAGATTCACCCCTATCAAGATTCCCCTCAAAATTAGAGTTCAGGAAGAATGCACGCAAACCCTCGTGCCCTCGAACCTGATCTTTTTGGAAGAAAGGCGTGTATGGAACCGAGTTCCGGGAAGACATTATCGATCTGGGCTGCGACCGTACAGATTCCGTCAAGACCCAAGCTCGAGCAAGACACGAGCGCAAATGTTTGCGTGGTGGGTGCGGGAATCGCCGGCATGACAACAGCTTACCTCTTAGCCCAGGCCGGAAAATCAGTCGTCGTTGTAGACGATGGTTCGATTGGCGGCGGCATGACTGGGAGAACCACTGCACATCTGGTGACTGCGCTTGATGATCGCTACTTCGAATTGGAAGACATGCATGGCGAGCGCGGCGCCAGGCTCGCAGCCCAAAGTCATGCGGCATCAATCGATGAGGTTGAAAGAATCGTTCGTGCGGAAAAGTTGGATTGTGAGTTCGAGCGACTCGATGGCTATCTCTTCGTCCCACCCAACGAATCAAAGGAAATACTCGATCGTGAATTGGAAGCTGCGCATCGCGCCGGTCTTACTGATCTCGAGATTGTCGAGCGCGTTCCCTTTGAGTCATATGACTCGGGCAAGGCTTTGAGGTTTCCGAATCAGGCGCAGTTCCATCCTTTGAAGTATCTCGCCGGACTTGCCGGTGCGATCGAGCAACATGGCGGCAGAATCTACAATGAAACACACGCGACTAAAATCGAAGGCGGTGATAATGCGCGCATCAAAACTTCTACGGGTACGGTGATAACGGCTGACGCAGTCGTAGTTGCGACCAATACACCCGTTAATGACCTCGTCGTTATTCATACAAAACAATCTGCGTATCTTACTTACGTAATCGGCGCGCGAGTACCGAAAGACTCTGTCACCCGCGCGCTCTACTGGGACACGCCACATCCTTACCACTATGTTCGAATCGAAAGCATCGATGAGAAATACGATTTATTGATTTCGGGGGGCGAGGATCACAAATCGGGGCAGAAAGATGATGCGAACGTCAGGTTTGCCGCGCTTGAGAGATGGACACGCACTCGTTTTCCGATGATGAAGGAAATTGAATACCGCTGGTCTGGTGAAGTGATGGAGCCGGCTGACGGGCTGGCGTTCATTGGCAGAAACCCGCTTGATGATGAAAACGTGTATATCGCCACGGGTGATTCCGGAAACGGAATGACGCACGGAACTATTGCAGGCATGCTGATTTCCGATCTGATCCTTGGCAAGCAGAATGAATGGGCTGAGCTTTATGACCCGGCTCGGAAGACGTTACGAGCTTTAGGCAAGTTCGCGAAAGAGAACCTCAATACTGCGTCGCAGTATCTTGACTTGATCACAGCGGGTGAAGTTGAGTCCGTGGACGAAATTCGTCCGGGCGATGGCGCAGTTATTCGCAGCGGGCTAAGCAAGATTGCGGCGTACAAGGATGAAGACGGAACTGTCCATGAGCTTTCAGCTAAATGCCCGCACCTTGGTTGCATTGTTGCTTGGAACTCGTTGGAAAAGACCTGGGATTGTCCGTGCCACGGTTCGCGCTTTGACGCAAAAGGGAAGGTGATTATGGGGCCTGCGAATGCTGATTTATCGCCTCATGAAAAGGCTTAATTAGTTTCAAGGGAGAAAGCAGATGCAAAGTGACGAGCAAGCAATTAGACAGCTGGTAGAGGATTGGCTGGAGGCGAGCAAGAAAAATGATCTCGATACTATTCTGAGCCTGATGACCGATGATGTGGTTTTCATGGTGCCCGGCAAGGAGCCGTTTGGAAAAGAGGCTTTTGCCGCGACCAGCGAGAAAATGAAAGCTTCGTTGGTGGAAGGCATCAGTGATATCAAAGAGATAGAAGTCGTCGGTGACTGGGCCTGGATGCGCAACTTTCTGACGGTCAAAATCAGTACGCCCGACGGCAACACGTCGTCGCGTTCCGGCTACGTTCTGACTATTCTTCGGAAAGGAGCGGAAGGGAACTGGGCCATTGCCCGCGACGCTAATCTGCTAGCCTGATTACTTCAACGGTAAGTAGCGCCGTTACTGCAGCTGAAGATTTTCCATTCATCATTTTCCATATTTCATTTTTTATTTTCAGACGGTCGTCCCGAGTTTCTCGTCTCAACAGTCGCATAAATGAAATATGAGATATGGAAAATCTAGTCTTTCTTACGTGAGCACAATCACCGGCCAAGTCTACTGTGGGCACTCGATGTTGCTGTGCGTGATCACGGTGCTGAAGCGGCGCTGGTATTCATCGGATGTGATGAAGGAACAAACCATCGCGTGCTGCTGGCCAATATCTCGCAGCGGTGCACGGTTAACGTGACCGAGCCAGAACATGAAACCCGGAATATCCGAATCCCTCCGCAAGTAACCTCCGTACTCAGTGAAGACGAAGGCTCTGTTGTACTCCGCGTCAATGAAGGAACGATTGTTTATCGGATTCGTCTGGACGTTGTCGTCAGCCAGCCGGTACATCACTCCGGCTCGGCCCAGAGAGTTGTAAAGCGTGATTAAGTTCGTCCGTTCAGAGTCCAATGAAACGTCGATGCTCTGCAAGTTGGCCAGCACCGCATTCACAAACTCATCAGCCGTAGCCAGACTGGCGGGATACTTTGTGATGAATGCAGAGCGAGCTACGAATGCATTGGCGAGCGCCAACTGAGCCTGGGCCAGATTCGGTCCGCCGGGAACGGTCGCTCGATCCTGAGCGAATACCTGGTAGCTCGGCATCTTCAAGTTCTCTCCGGGAAAACTCGCCGAAGAGTTCGGATTCGGAGCCGGCTGATTGTTTCCGAATGCTGCCCGATAGAGCCGGTAAACAAATGAACCAGTCTGTTGAAACTCCAGCTCAAAGAAGAATGCGTTTGAAACATTCACTCTTCGAGTGTTGACGCACGTGGTATCGCCGGGTGGGCAAGGCTCCGGATTATTACTCGCGTTACCGGCAATCTGATCAATCCAGAATTGCAGGCCATTTGGATCCGGCTCGCGCGACAGGAAATCCAAATAGTGTTGCCGCACAAAGAACGATACTTGATCGAGCGAGTTCCCCGTGCCGTTCGTCGTCTCGTTGTCATCAATTGTTAACGTAGCTGACGACGGCGACGCTAGATTTCCTGTAGTTGAGTTGCTGAGAGTGATGGTCAAAGTCTCGCTGCCTTCAGCGCGGCTATCATCAATGAGCGAGATCTTAATCGTCCTCGCAGTTTCTCCGGGAGCGAAGGTCAATTTCCCCGACGTGGGCAAATAATCACATCTCGACGAAGCCGCGCCGTTAATAACACTACAGTTTGAACTCGCAGTGTCACTGGTCGCGTAATCGACAGTTGACGATCCGGAGGTGTCGCCTGAGCGAGTCACTTGCAGACTTACCGTGGTGCCGCCTTCATTCGTCGCGAACCCTGCGGCGCCGAATTGAATACTTGGTGGGGACGTCGGGTTGATTACTAACGTGTTCGACGCGCTGCTTGCCGCGAATTGGCTGTCGGAAGCATAAGTTGCCGTGAGAGCGTGCGTGCCGAAAGTCAAATCCGATCTGGTAATCGAAGCGCTGCCGTTCGACAAAGCTAATTGAGCGATGGCTAGATTGCCGTCATAAAACGTTACCATTCCAGTTGGCAGTCCAGCGTTGCCAGGCAGCGCGTTAACCGTTGCGGTGAGTGAGACGGACTGGCCTTGTGACGCGGGATTCGCCGACAGCGCGAGCTGAGTCAGCGTCGCATTAGCGTGAACCTTTTGCACCATCGTCGCCGAACTGGCCGCATGATTTGCATCACCGCTGTAACTTGCGGTGATGAAATGATTCCCGTGAAAATTTCCGCCTGCTGCCAATGATGACGTAGTTATCGAGGCTCGGCCGTTCGCATCAATCGGCACATTGGTGGCGAGCGTGGTCGTTGTCGGAGTCAACCCGTTGTAAGTCATATCTGTAAACGTCACCGTTCCGGTTAACGCTGGAGCGGCGCCACTCACCTTTGCCGTGAAGGTGAGGGAAGTACCAACAACCGTATTGCGCATGTCCGGGGCCGACGATGTGAGCGTGACGTTAACTCCCGAAACATTGCCTAAGGCAAACATAGTCCCGCCATTCAAGGTGAAGACAGTGCCGTCTGGTCCAATCACGGTAGGTACATAAGGCTGGCCGATACCTTGATTCAAAGTCACTGCCTGATCGAGCGAGTTCGTGGCCAGATTCCAGCGATACGCACGTCCATCCTCACTGTTGAAAAAGACACTGTTAGTGGCTGGATTGACGGCAGGAGCGTTGATGCAAAACTCACGCACTGCGTTGAACACACCCGGCTGAGCTTCATCCGGCGTCGTGCCAATGAGGGTGAGTACTTCTCGCATCTCGACTAACCCTGACACCGCCGGGTGAGAATCAATTTGGGTTGAGTTCGGATCGAGTATCGCGACTCGGTTTACGCCATTCCCATCACCAGCTACATATTCGTTGTATTTGCAGAAGAGTAAGTATGACGAAGATCCTGTGTAAGACGGCACCATACTCGCCAGGACTAAGCCCGCGGTGTAATCCCAACCGAAAGCGCCCGGAGGTTTACTGACTGACAAAGTCGAATTGAAGTGAAGCAGAAAACCGCGCGAGCCGTTTGAGTTCGGATTACCCATAACCCCAAAGAAGACATCGCCGTCAGGGGCCACCATCGGTGAAGCCGTACCGTCCTCCCGAATTGATGCCGGGTTCGAATTGCGAGGGTCTTGCAAAAACCTGCGGTACTTTGTCGCGAGAGAAGTTGAATCCAACCCTAACAGGTAACCATAGTTCGAATTCGTGGCCCACTTAACGACGACATACACTGTCGCGCCGTCGTTGCTCATCGCCGGCGCAGCGTTGTGACTGTTGCGGTTGATGTTGGCATCAGCGGCTGCTGTGCCTGCGAGCACATAGGTTCCATGTCCAGTGCTGTCAATGCGCGCGTAGCCGCTTTGCGTCGTACTCAGTGGAGCTGGAGCGGTGCCCTGCACTCGAAAACCAAAGTAGATGTCGCCATTCGCGTCAGCAGTGATGGGCGTGTTGACGAAGATGGTGGTGTTGTAAGCTCCGGCGTTGGCGTTGTAATTCGCCAGGCTGGTGTAGAAAACTTCGCGCACTGGCGCGCCCGGCGTATTTGAGTCGGGATTGTCGATATGGAAAATCGTGCCGCCCGCCCCAGCGTAGTACAGACGGGTCCCAAAAGATCCGGTCGCGATACAGGGATTGTAAGCAGGAATCCAGTTGTGATCCGGAAGGACGTAGTCGGTGCTTAGCGAGTACTTGCTGGCGCCGGTTGCTCCGTTGAAGGCGTCGACTCGAAAACCATCGTTAATGATCTTCACGGGGGCTAGGACGGTGTTGCTCGCGGTAACCAGTGGTGCGCCGTAGTGAATGAGGGCTCCGCTGTTATTGAAATCGATACTGGCGCTCCACTTAATGACATTCAGATTCTGAGCAGGCACGGCATAGCTGGAAGTGTGCTGCGCGTTCCCGGCGAAGCTAACAGCCTGAGCGAATGTTTCTGATGGCGCGAGGGCGACGATGAATACAGCTAACAAAATGAGGATACCGCCGTGAAGCGAGTGGCATCGGCATCTTGCCGATGGGCCGCGCCTCACGGGCGAGACGCCCGTGCCACGTTCAAGCGAGTGGCATCGGCATCTTGCCGATGGGCCGCGCCTCACGGGCGAGACGCCCGTGCCACCTTCAAGCGAGTGGCATCGGCATCTTGCCGATGGGGCACGCCCCACGGGCGAGACGCCCGTGCCACCTTCAAGCGAGTGGCATCGGCATCTTGCCGATGGGGCGCACATCACGGGCGAGACGCCCGTGCCACCTTCAAGCGAGTGGCATCGGCATCTTGCCGATGGGCCACGCCTCACGGGCGAGACGCCCGTGCCACGTTCAAGTGAGTGGCATCGGCATCCTGCCGATGGGGCACGCCTCACGGGCGAGACGCTCGTGCCACCTTCAAGCGAGTGGCATCTTACCTTTGCGATGAACATGCTAAACATGAGTGCCTTGGTGAAAGTGAAAGCTAAGGGGAGACTCTATCGCCGCGATTGTGCCAAACCCAACCGCGCGTAGCAACTGGAATAGTACCGCCGCACCAGCTCAACCGTTGGGTTATTCCTGTCAGAACCGGGAGCGACCGGGTCATAGTTGTTGTCACTCGCCAAGAGGTATAATCCAGCGTGAGCGGTGACGACCGATCCAAGTACCGGCGTTCGAGGTTTTGAGCCGGGGCGTCAGGATTGGCTTATGCCAGTAATCTTGTTTTCAAGAGCGCCAACCTCCTTGTCGCGCCGCTCACTTTTCTTATATGCCGGCGATCACCGTCGTTTCGCGCAACGTGGCCACCACTTGGCTAATACCAAAGCAAACGCCAATCGTTGGCGACAGTCCAGGCGGTCTTACATTTGCGATCACAACAATACTCTCTTTGCTGTTTTTTGCGCTCTATCTCTTAAAAAGCATTAGATACGCACTGCTCTTCTTCGCATTGTTGGGTGGAACTGTCTCTGCTCAATCCTCGGATTTCACGAAGCTAAAGGGCATGTTTGACTATGACCGACACACGTCGCTTGATTTGAGAGAAATCGGAGTTGAAAACAGAGACGGAATCCAGGTGCATGACATTTCCTATGCTAGTCCAAAAGGCGGACGGGTTACGGCTTATCTCGTCGTTCCGCCCGGTAAGGGTAAATTCGCGGGCGTTATCTTCATGCATATGCGTCCCGGAAGTCGTACTAACTTTTTAGACGAAGCTTTATCATACGCGCGCATGGGCGCGGTGTCCTTGCTTATCGATGCGCCATTTTCACGTGCTGGCGAATCGAAACGCGACTTTGACCCGACCGTTACGCATCCTGAAATCGACCGCGATATTTACATCCAGACGGTTGTGGATTTGCGACGCGGTGTGGACTTGTTGCTCTCACGGCGCGACATTGACCGCAAGCGAATCGGCTTCGTCGGCCACAGCTTTGGCGCACACACAGGCGTGTTACTTGCGAGCGTAGAAAAGCGCATCAAGGGGTACGTGATTATGGCAGGCGCCCCCAGCTTAACTGAGCTCTTGCGAACCAGCCTGGTTCCCGGCATTGTTGAAGTTCGTAACTCACTCACGAAACCACAACAGGAAAACTATTTCACGACGTTGGCCACGGTTGACCCAATAAACTATGTCGCTCATGTCGCGCCATCAGCATTGTTCTTTGAGTTTGGTAAACGAGATACCTACCCAACAGAACAAAGCGCCGCTCGATACTTTCAAGCGGCGAGCGAGCCAAAATCTGTCAAATGGTATGACACCGGGCACGCCCTCAACGACAAAGCGCGCCGCGATCGGGCGACGTGGCTGGAAAAGCAAATAGGCTTGCGCAAGTTGAATTAGTTCCCACGCGTCGAACAATTCGTCGGACGCGACGCCCGATGCATCGGGATGTTTCGCATCATGACTGGCCCGGCGATCCCGATGCATCGGGATAAACAAAATCAGTCGCGTGGTTCCATCAATGGGCTACCTTTGCAGGTGAGCGCGGGATAACGCCTTTCTCAACTAGCTTTTTCCCCGCGCGGGTTGCGGTGCCCCCGCCCGCACCACCTGAACTCAGACGTTAGGCCGCCTTTCCTAATAGCTAACATCGATAAATTGATGTATCACTAAATATTGACAGATACGCCGCATCGGAATATCGTTCACTGTCCCTCTATTTGTTTCCTTGCTGGCGCTCCGCCGCGTCGCCAGCCTCACAGCTTGCAAGAAAGGAAAGCCCACCATGTTTAATCGAGTAAAGAAGTTCGTAAGAACGAGAGTGCTGATAGTAATTCTTGCACTGGTAGTGATCGTCTTTTCACTGATGGCTGCTCCGTCGTCACGGGTAAGAGTGCGAGCCAATGGAGATGAGACTCACATCACCTACTACACGGATGCTACTCTCACAACTCAATGTGGCTATACAATCATCCTTTGTCAGGGCTGGCAAGCACACAACGGATGTACGACGCCTTACTACACCGTCTCGTATACCCCTTGCTTATGTGAGATGGACCCCTGTTAGAGAAGTCTAAAGAGCAGGCGGTCTAACAACCATTCCAGCCGACCGCTCGATAACAGGCTTGTCATGCTTGTTCGGTGTGACGTTGGTTTTGTGCTTCTTGCTCGCGACGGGCGGCGAAGAAGCTTGAAATCTATCAACTCGATGCAGGTGAGCGCGGGATAGCGTCTTTCTCAACTAGCTTTTTTACGCGCGGTTGCGTGCCGCCGCCCGCGCCACCTGAGCTCAAACGGTAGGTGGCTTCTCTCTTTTCTAGAGGAGGTGCTATGTGCCCTAAACGCGGAAGCACAGATGAGGTCAAGCTCATCGACATCGAAGCACTTAACAAGCTAATTGAGGTGACTCCGAATCTTAAACCCTTCCAACAGGAATATCTGAAGAACCGCTGGCTTAATCAGATCCTTTGGTGGGATCAGAGAGCTTGGGAGGCACGGACCTACTACTTTTGGTTGCGCCGGATAATTGTAGTCGGCGGCATACTAGTTCCTTTCCTAATCACAGCCACTATTGGAATTCGCGTTGATCCGTGGCTCAGGCATACCGGAGCTGTAATCAGCCTAGTTGTCGCTATATGTGCGGCGCTGGAAGCCCTTTACGGTTGGGGTGCCATTTGGCTTGCTAAGCGACGAGCCGCTGAACTTCTGAAAGTTGAAGGTTGGCTATTCTTCCACGGCGGCGGACCTTACAAGGAGGAACTCGTTGCCAAAAGGTTTTCGGACTTTGTAACCGAGGTGGAGAGTAAGATCGCCGCTGAGGTGGGTGAGTACGTTGCGATTGCCCAGAAGGGCCAGAACCCTGACGGAAGTCAGACGCAAGCTTCTAATCCAGCGACGCCAACAGAAAAACCTTAGTCAAGCATGGAATATTTTGCCATTCATCGCCTCCTATCAAATCGTGGGGCGCGAGTCCCGAGGCATCGGGATGTTTCGCATCGTAACTTGGTCCGGCGATGCTTGAAATGAATTCGCGCCGCCGCCTCAACTCAGATGTTGGGCGTCGAAAAGAAGCCGTTCGGAGGTGCTTATGTCGGTACCCAAAACCAAACCCACAGAAGTCAGCGCCGAGAGTCACATTGCTGCCATCGCGAGCGAGGAGCAACGGAATGACGCCCGGATTCTGGTCGCTCTCATGCGAAGAGTTACCAAGCAAGAACCACGGATGTGGGGACCAAGCATCGTCGGATTCGGGAGCTACCATTACAAGTACGCAAGTGGTCACGAAGGCGATTCCGCTCTTACTGGATTTGCTATGCGCGGAAGGGAACTGGTTGTTTACATCGCGCCCGACTTCGAAGGTCGCGACATCTTGTTGGCTAAGCTGGGAAAGCACCGGACTGGGAAGGTCTGTGTCTACATCAGACGCCTGGCCAACGTCGATCTGAAGGTCCTGGAAACGTTGGTAGCCCGATCGGTAGCGGACACGAAGCGTCGCTATCCGCAACCCAATGAAAACGATGCCTAACCCTTGCACCGGACTCGCCTTCGGCGAACCGGTGAAGTCCACGTTGGGCGTGCTACATAACAGTGACTCCTCGCAGCGGTGACATCTTCATCTCAAATCGAGAACATGGCCTATTGTGGCACGAAGCGTTTGCATCAGCGGATAAAGAATGGCCGCCGTCACACTTGATCAAAGATGTATTCCGGAGAGTATTCCCTCTATCACAAGGGAATCATTCGCCCTTCTTCGGAAACCGAATGTCACGGGTTGGAACAGGCGGCGGTTTGGGACGCAGACCAGATCATTGACAGAACCCTGCGCTCTGAACAATATCTCAGTTGATTGCTCGCTAATGCACGCCCAGCAAATCGTGGGACGCGAGTCCCGATGCATCGGGATTGAATTCGCGCCGCAGCCTCAACTCAGACGTTGGGCGACTTGCTGACGGCACCCGATTCGGAGGAGATTATGGATACGCAAACGTTGATAGCTACTTTAGAGGCCGCACCCGGCATTATCATTGGCCTCATCCGCGAGGTGCCGCCCCAGAACCTCAAGCGCCGCCCTGCGCCGAACAAGTGGTCCGCTCACGAGCATGCCTGTCACATATCTATCGGGCAGGTCACATTCCTCTCACGCCTGGAGTTGATGCTCTCTGACCCGTTCCCCCAAATAAAGTCTATGGAACAAACACCGGAGGAGGAGGCCGGCTCAATGCTGAGCGTTGATCTGGACGAAGCGCTGGGCCTGTACGTGCGGGAGCGGGCGCTGGTCGTTAAGCGGTTGAAGGAGTTATCCGCAGACGATTGGCAGCGGACCGCCGAGCATGAGGCGTTCAGCCACTACTCGGTGCACATAATGTTCAGGCACCTGCTGATACATGAGATGCATCACGCCTACAAGATTGACGAGCTGATGCTGAAAAAGGATTGGGACTAATAACTGGCTGGACAGGTCGCCGCCTAACAACTCGCTCGAGCGGACAAAACCTCGAGTCCTCGCCGCGCTCGCCCGCTGCGGTTTGCCGCTAAGCTCGGGCGTTGGGTTGCTTCACAAATCGTCTTGCAAAGTGATCCGCGTGTTGCGGTCGGGAGTACGCTGCTAGTTTACGCATCCCGATGAACAGCCTCGAATTGATTGACGAAAAGGACTCAGACTGGCGTAAGTTGTACCGGTGCGGCGTGGACGGATGTTACCAGGGCGGCAAGAAAAAGTAGGTAGTCGCTAAAACTGAGGCCACGGCCTGGCGCCGTGGTCACTCACGTTGGTCGCTAATAGAGGCTGGCCGAGCTTTTTGGTGATGCCACGGGCTCGTCCCGTGGAGTTCACGCTTCATGCTGCTGGCAGGCGGCAACGTGAAACACCACGGGGCCAGCCCGTGGCCTCTTGCGAACCGATGGATCAGCCTGTTTTTGTAGCTGTGAACCTGAAACACCACAGGGCCAGCCTGTGGTATCGGACTGGGTCAGAATCAATGCGTCATGGCCGGGTACAAAACCAAAACGTTGAAAGCTCTGGCCTATTGTCCAACACACGCTTATGAAACCATCGGCCTTCGTGAACGAACACGCCGCCGAACAAATCGGACGAGTCCCGAGGCATCGGGATGTTTCCTAACTTAAGCCATCCGGTGATGCTTGAATGAAATCGCGCCGCCGTGTCAACTCAAACGTTGGGGCGCTAGTCTGAACCGATGAAGAAAACTCTCATCCTTCTAATCATTCTTACTGGGTTCGCGGTTTCCACTTCCGGTCAAAAGCTAACGGAAGAGCAAAAGGACACTGCCGTTCACTTTCTCAAACGGGTAACTGACGCAACCTCGCTCGCGTTGCAGGGCGTGAGTAACTCTGACTACAAGACTGCCGTTGATCTAGCCGGCTATTACAAAAATGACCTCTCTACTTTGCCGAATGGCCAAATCAGATTCTTGCTGACCAAAATCTATTTGTCACACCTGGACGCTCTGATCGTTTGGGCTTTGGCCAATGGTGCCGACCCGGGCCCGATGTTTTCGACAACCGAACTCCAACGAAATCTCTTGACCCGCTACGGTGTCAGGGCGCGCATAACGAAAGGGAACCGGCCTGCGCGCGACATAACGCTTCGAACGATCTGGCGTCTTCAAACCGGCTGGGAACGATCGGTCTTAAGCTTACTCGAAACGAACGACAAGCCAACCCCCACGCCACCGTTGCCCGCGGATATTGCTGCGGCCAATCAGGCGTGGCCTGCTTTCTGGCGACAATTCCTTGCCGCCATCAACACGAGAAATCGTTCGGCACTCAAAGGCGTGATGCCGGACGATTTCTATGATGGTGGTGGTGGCCTCAACCCCGACGAGTGGATCAAGTTTATCGACGAGAACGAGAAAGAAGGGTCATGGCGCGACTTGCAGAAGTCATTTTCGACGGGAACTATTGTCAGTAAGGAGTGGACAAACGAAGGGGTTGTTACGCGGGTCACAATGGACAAGGGCTACTATTTTGAATTTCGCAAAGGTCGCTGGTATTTCGCGGGCGTCGTTGGCGATTGACTTGTTGCGATCAACCCTCGCCCCGACAAATCGTTGGACGCGAGCGGCGGGAGCCTCTGAATTTCGGATTGCGGATTTGAGCTGCTTCGTTGCACGGACCAGGGAAGAGACTGTTTGATTTGTATGTAGACCTAATGGAGAGATCGTGATGAGAAGCGCCAAGTTGATCGTGTTGCTGGCTCTCACTAGTGTACTTTGCACTGGTTTGAGCTTTTTTGTTGTAGCACAAAAGAATCATACTCAGCAGAGTGCAAAAACGATGATGAAGTTTCGTGTTGCCCGTCCCACGGACAATCTATCGGAGGTTGTCCGATTTTACCGAGATGGCCTGGGTCTGGAAGTTTTGGGTTCTTTCGAGAATCATGAAGGTTTTGACGGCACGATGCTCGGACGTAAAGGCTTACCGTACCACCTTGAATTCACGCATCACCGAGGACATACAGTTGGCAAAGCGCCCACTCAAGATAATCTTTTGGTGTTCTACATACCGGACGAAGTTGAATGGAAGAACGCCGTCGAGAGGATGCAGAAACACGGCTACGAGCCGGTCAAATCTTACAACCCGTATTGGGATGTAAGGGGCAGGACGTTCGAGGATGTGGACGGCTATCGCGTCGTGCTGCAAAAGGCGAATTGGGATTAGCAATTTTATGCCTCGCATCAGGTGCGAGGTTCAACCAATTCGCGACAGGTTCATTGAAGTACCAGCAGCTTCATTCTACGCAGAAAATCGTTGGACCGGAGCGCGGGACACCGTGTTCCAAATAACTTTATCCGCGCGGGTTGCTGCCCCCGCCCGCGCCACCTGAACTCAACCGTTCGGTGGCTTTCTTGAATCCCACCGATGTACCTGATTAAATGAACCGCTAATGAACTTTGAAATTGTGAGTGAGATGACGCAGATCGAGCCCATTGCCGTTAATCGGCAGATTCGGGATCTTGCACGGCTGCGGAAGATGTATGGAAGAGGTCGCTGGAGAAAGTTGAAAGGAGTTGCCAAGGTTCGCTTGCGAAGCGGTAGAATACGCTTGGCGGAATTGCATTGGTATGAGGCCCATGGGATAGGCCGAAAAGAAATGAAGCGCAAGCTCTATCTGGATTAATTTGTATGAGTCAAAGAAAGCCAGTTCTCCAATTCGCGGTCTGCGTTAGTAATGCTGATTATCCGGCCTCTCTCGAGCTGCATAAGATCTACCGTGTGCTGCCCGATGAGGATGCAGCCACCGAGGGTGACATCCGCGTAGTCGATGAAAGTGGTGAAGATTACCTCTATCCAGCCGAATATTTCGTTTTTGTGGAATTGCCAAAGTCAGTTGAAAAATCCTTATTGCGAGCAGCCTGATTCCTCGCCAACGACACCGAACAACGGCACGCAGCGGACGCGCAATTAGCATGTCTCATGCAAGACTTGTCTCTAGCTGCGGTTCGTGCGCGCAGCTGAAGCGCAGCGTTATGCCTAGCTTCTGGCGCTGAAATACATGGATCCTAATCTGACAACCGGAATCATAGGTGCGGCATCCGCGCTGTGCGGTTCACTTATCGGTGGTCTCTTTGCCATGTGGGCCGGAGCCCGCGCCCACCGAAGGCAGCTTGAGCTTCAACAGATTGAGTTTCGAGGGCAAATGGAGTTAAAGGCGCGTGAGTTGATGTTTGGTGTATCAATCAAAGAAACGAGGAATTCAATAATGAGATAAAGGAATTGGGAGCCGTTATAGGAAAGCTTGGGATGTGTTGCATCTCTCAGACATTGAAGAGCGAGAAAAGATGGAAGCCATGATGGCATTTGTCGGCACAGTCCGATCGTTAGCAGATCCCATCATCGAAAGAATTGGTGAAATTGAAGGTGAGCTGGAAGGTGCAGGCCTGTTGCGCAAATTTGAATCTCAGCTTGCCTTTGTAAAGGCGCACCTAACCCCAGACCTAGCGAAAATCACACCTAAAGAAGTTGAAAGTAGCTATCAGAATTTGTCGAGAGCACTGGCTTATGTCACAGCCTTACAAAGCAGGCTGGTTGAAAAGAAGAGTCAGCAATTGTTCGGCGATTATTTGCCATCGAAGTCGATTAGAAAAGAATGAATTTAAAGAGCAGCAGTGGATTGCGAGGAGTAACCCAGTACTGGCCCAGCAACTGCAGTGTCCGTTACGGCAGCGGCAGGTAGCGGTCTTTGGCGCCCTTGGACGTGAATCATCGGCGCTGTCGATGTCAGCGACCTGTAGATGCGTGCCTTCCTGCAAGCACAGGCCGCACGAATAGATTGTCGTCAGACAAACTTCATAACGCGGTAGTCTGACGCGGCCCAGAATCTGGCGTACTTCCGCCCGGCTGAGGATGACAGGCAGCTTCTTCTTTGGGGCTGGACGCACGATGCCGAAGATGGCCCAGTTACGGTTGAGCGTTTGCTCGTAGAAGAACCTGATGCCGCAGATGGCGATAGTCATGGTGTTGCGTGAGTAATGTTTGACGTTCTTGAGGTAGAGAAAGTACTGGCGCAGTTCCGCTTCGCTGATCTGATCAGGCGACTTATGATAATGTGCCGCCAGTTGGCGTACGGCTCTGGTGTATGCCTCCTGAGTTCGCTCCGAGAGACCGCGGAGTTGCAGACACTCGATCATTCTCTTTCGCAGTTCGGTCATGGTTACACCTCCAGAAATGAAAGTTGAACAGCCCTGCTTCCTGGACAGAATCTCGGGCTGTTTACTGAAGTGTAGTCGGAGACGACCTGCGATTGAGAGTGATCGGGTTATTAAGAAAGGAAGGCTTTGAGCTGCGCGCAGCGCTTAGTTCAACAAATCATTGCAGATGAGCGCGGGATAGCGTCTTTCTCAACTAGCTTCTCCGCGCGGGTTGCTTGCCACCGCCCGCGCCACCTGAACTCAGACGTTAGGCGCGTCGTTGAATAAAACAGAATAAGTCAGGATGAACCGAACACTCCGATTCGCTATCGTCTTAGTTGCTGCATTGGTGGTTGTGCCGTTTCTGCCCTTGTACATCCAGCGGACGATGTTGCGATCATCGCGAGTCGATCGCATTGGAGATGTTATTGACTGGGGCTGGAAGATTTGTACGCTGGAGAGTTATTGGTCAAATTACAATCACTTCAGTCGAGAGCAAAATCCTGCATTGTGGCTTGGCGTGAACCTCGCGCTGGCTTTCACTTATGCCATGGTGATCGCGCTCATGGTCGAGCGAGTCCTGGCGCGCCTAAAAGGTCGAGAGAGACGTATTCGTTAATTGAACAAGAGAAAACGAACTGCGCCTAACAGCCAAATCGTTGGACGCGAGCGGCGGGAGCCTCTGAATTGCGGAATGCGGATTTCGGCTTGCGAAATTGAAATCGTGCCGCAGCGTCAACTCAGACGTTCGGTTTCATTCTGACAAGCAAAGAAAAGCGAGATTATTGCGGGACGAACCGCTGAAAGAAAGATAGGGATGACTAAACCAACCTTGAGTTTGTTGAGCGGAACTATTTTAGTGATTCTACTCGGGGCTCCTTCGGCTCTTGCGCAAAAAGGGCAAGTTGTTGAGAAGAATGTGGAGTTTGCTCGGGGACAATCCTCGGCGACGGTCAAAGGCGTTGTTGAAACCAGATTGGATTCACACGTTTTTCATGTTCGTGCGCGCGCCGGGCAAACAATGGTGGTCCAGATGATTTCATCCCGCCCACTTCGGGACGCCTACCTCTGTGTCAATTATCCGCTAACTGAAACGGGCAAAAATGAAGGCGTTTGTGAAAAGCGGAAATACAAGATCAAGTTACCGAGAGACGGTGATTACGAAATTTACATTGAAGCGATTCGGGACAGGATCGCGTACACGATAACGATCGCTGTGAAATAATAACCGCGGAACAAAGAGAGCATCAGAGCGCGTTTGTAACGAACGACCGATCCAAATCGTTGGTAGTGACCTAATTTGGAGTGCGATGACCTGTCATCGCTTTTGCCTGCGGCGGCTCGAGCCGCGGTTTTTATAATAGGCTGTTTTCGACAACTTGCTGCGACCGGTCACAGCGACGAAAGCGCCGACAGGTCGGCGCACTCCAAATTAGGCCACCAAGTCGTTGGACGCGAGTCCCGAGGTGTCGGCATGTGTCTCAGTTTGCTTGATGCGGCGCAGGGTGCTTTGATTCGCGCCGCCGCCGTAATTCAGACGTTGGGCGCTACATGTCAATTATGAGAGAGCGTATAAATAAACCCCGTGTGTTTCTTTCATATGCTCGGAAAGACGTCACGTTTATTGAAAGAGTTGACGCTGATTTGCGTAAATGCCAGGTTGAACCTTGGCGCGACGAATATGAGATTCGAGATGGGCAACCTTGGATGTCAGCTATATTTGAAGATGGAATACCTACTTGTGACGCAATTCTCGCTTACTTTACGGATAACTCTCTAAGTTCCTCGATGGTCGCAAAAGAAGTTGATTCAGCAATGCTCCGCCGCCTGTTGGACAGCAAGGTCATTTTTCTTCCTTATGTAGATGCGGATGCAACTAGAGCGAAACTAAGAGTTGACATTCAAACATTGCAATGCCGAGTCTGGAACGTCGAAAATTACTATGAGATTTTGCCCTCGGTCGTTGCCGAGATTTGGAGAAGTTATTATGAAAGGAATCTGGAAGGGGCTGTTGCAACTGAAAAAGCTCGACGGCTAGAACTTGAATTAGAACTACAAAAAATTCAACAAGGTAATTCTAATGTCTTTAACAATCAAGAGAACGGCGAATTTCAATTCATCTATGAAAAGTTAAATAGAAATTTGGAATTTGAAGGGATCATGTATGAAGCCACTTTTACTGACAATGAAGGAAAACGAGTTAAAAACATACCTGGGAGGAGAGCCGCAGAGTATTCAATTTCGATACCGTTAGTACCCCTGCTGGGGTCATTTGTTAAAGCGTACGACCGATATGACAATTGGGCCTTGGATAGATTTTTGTATCAAAACAAGAACATAAGACACCACGCTGCGGTATTGCCGGCAAATGACTTGCAGAACTTTTCGTTACGTACTCCGGACTTAACGCGAGAACTTTACGCTTATGAATTCCTGGAAAGGACCCTTGAAGAGAGGACTGCTCACGATAAGAGATACTTCTACTTCTTCACGCCGAAAATACACAGATTTCTTTTTTGGTGCGATTACAACAAACTCATAGACGAGAATTATCCAATCGTAATTTCAAAGACCAAAGAGAATTAGTGGCGCCGCTGATACGGTTGTCGTCTCAAATGGGAGTTCCTAATCGAACCCGTTCAAGCTACAAATTGCCGCCGACCAGCTCGTTGGACCGGAGCGCGGACAGCCTTTTTTCTCAACTTGTTAGTATGATTCGAAGGTTGGATTGATCGCCGCGTCCGGTCAACTCAACCGTTAGCTTGCTTTCCGAGTCTTATTTCGTCCCAAGTATGAAACCGATCCCAATTACGAATTTCGCTGACCTCTATGACTTTGTGGCGCAGGGCGAAGATGATCGATTGATCTTTCGTGGAGTAACGAACGCAGCAAAACATAAGTTGGTGCCTTCCATTGGTCGGAAGCCTCGTCGGAAGGGTGAAACGCTCAAGGCGTTCGAACAACGCATCTTTCGACTGTTTAAGGAACGCGCTTTACCCTACCTGACACACCAGCCGACTAGTGACTGGGAGTGGCTCGCTATCGCGCAGCATCATGGCTTACCTACCCGACTACTCGATTGGTCTTATAATCCTCTGGCTGCTTGCTATTTTGCGGTAGAAAAGGCTTTTGATGGAGACAGTGCGCTCTATGCGTTTTCCACCAGTCGTATAGTGCGTACCGATGTAGATTCGCCGTTTTCAATTAACGCCATTGCGAAGTTTCGTCCGCCTCACATAACTCAACGAATCATAGCCCAGAGCGGTGTTTTTACCGTTCACCCCACGCCGGAAGAGGAATTTCACGGTTCGGGCCAAGTCAAGATCGGGCTAATTGCTAACAAAGTCCGAAAACTCCTAAAGCGCGATCTGTACAAGTTTGGGGTGAATGAAAGCACGCTCTTCCCAGGGCTCGATGGTATCGCGCGTGATCTTGAATGGCGACATACCGATGTTCACTGAATTGCTTAAACTTGGTCACAAACGCGCACCCAAATCGTTGGACCACAGCGGCGGGGGCCTCTTGAATTGCGGATTGCGGATTTCGGATTGCAGATTTGGACTCGCGCCGCCCGGTCAAGTCAGACGCGGGGCGCTTGCGCTCCCAAGCGAGACAAGGTTGTTGAACCTGCTTGTTGATAAAGTCGTAAGGTAAGGCAAGGTAAGGCAGGTGAGTTACTCGACGAGGCGGAACAATATGTATTGCCACACGTGCGGCGCTCAATTACCACAGGCGTTGAGCTTCTGTAATCACTGCGGAGCGAATTTGAGCACCTTGAAAGTTCAGGGCGAGGCAGGAACGGAAGGGATGGCGGTCGATACGTTGCTCTGGGTGATTGTCGGAAGCACAATCACTCTTCTCGGGATGGCGCTCGGCGCACTTGTTTTGATGCAGAACGGCGCGATTAATGAACGGCTCGGGATGGCGTTTGTCATCCTGACGTTCGTGGCGCTGGTCGTGTCAGAGGGAGTCTTAATGTGGCGGCTTTTCCACCTGAACCGGGGCGCTAAACGCACTGTTCCTCAACCTTTTCCTCAGCCGAACGGCATCAGCACCGAGGAACCAGATCGGTCGACGGCGCGAGCCCTTCATGAGCCACTCGAGCCCGTATCGAGTGTCACCGAACAGCCCACACGCGCCTTTGAGCCTTCGTATGGCAAGGGCGAGCGGCAATAAAGGCCGGCCCACACGAATCCACCCCGCGCCCAACAAGTCGTTCATGTGAGCCGCGATTGCGTGTCCTTCATCAAGTCTTGATCCTTTCAGGTGTCGCGACTCGCGCGGCCACGTCAACTGAAGATGGATCCGCTCTTCTTAATCCGAAGGAGTTCTATGAAATACAGGATTGCTCTATTTGCCCTTGAGGCGTCAATCTACGACTCGTAAGATCGCGCATACTTCGCGCCGGCCGGTCAACTCTGACGTTAGGCGTCAGGTTGATGCTAATGACCGGGCTGCGCTAGACTGCCAAATCATGGACGTCCAAGAGATCGAGAGTGCCATTACTCAACTACCGCCAGCGCACGTGGCCCAATTGGCCACGTGATTTGAACAGTATCATGCGCAACTGGGATAATCAGTTCGAACAGAATGTGCGGGCTGGTCGCCTCGATTCGTTACTTGACGAAGCCGCCCAGGATCTTGATTCTGGCCGTTGCGAATCGCTGTGAAGCATCTGGCGTCACCCCGATTCTAGCGTCATTATCGCGACCTTCCCGAGGCTGTGCGTAAACTTGCTGACAAGAACTTTGAATTGCTCAAAGCTGACCCTCATCACCCGTCAATCACTTGAAGCGTATCGATCGTGTTTGGTCGGGTTGGCGTCTACTAACGACGCTTGGGATGGATGCGCCTGATGCAATCATATGGTTTTGGATTGGCTCACACGCCGATTACAACAAACTCCTCTAATCGCTGCCGACAAATCGTTGGACCTGAGCGCGCGACAGCGTACTCTTTAGGCGCGAGACTTGACGCTGGCCCAGTTGAATGACGCGCCGCGTCCAACTCAGATGTTGGGCGGCAATAGTGATCGAATTTGACCAATGGAGCTTTGGAAGATGGCGCATAACTCATCACTCGATGCACTAATGGATCTGCGGCCCGCGGATGTGCCAAGTATTCGACTGGCGGTGCCACTCTTTGGCGTGAGAGACATCGAAGCGTCTTTGCGATTCTATGTGGACGGTCTTGGATTCGAGATGACGAAGCGCTGGGCTCCAGAGGGGCGAATTCGCTGGTGCTGGCTTGAACTCGATGACGTTGCCGTGATGCTGCAGGAATACTGGAAGGACGGACGCCCCGGCGGCTCGCCTGCTGGCGCGCTCGGGCAAGGCGTGTGCATTTGCTTCATGTGTACCGACGCCATTTCGTTATATCACAACGCCAAGGTGCGAGGTTTGGAGCCAGCCACACCGTTTGTCGGGAACGGTCTTTGGGTCACTTCTTTCGTCGACCCGGATGGGTACCGGCTGGACTTTGAAAGCCCCACCGATGCTCCGGAAGAAAGCATTTACTCGGAGCCGACGTGATGGTGGGAACGCTCGGCAAGTACGTTGTGTACGAAAAGACCATACGAAGCCTAACAAGCGTGGCTGTGGGAGCTTCATGGTTTAGCAGGTGCAGGACCGCGCACGGGTGTTGGCCTGGCTCCATTCGGGCTCTCGACCTGCACCGCAAGTTCAGACCTGGTCTGTGAATCTCATTTAGCGAAGGAGGAATGTGATGGTACCTCAACCAATTCGAGAAGGCTTTCAATCTGTGGTGCCATTTCTGTCAGTTCAAGGAGCTGCCAGCCTCGTGGAGTTCCTCTGCGCGGGTCTCGGCGCGAAGCAGATATTTGAGTCCAAGCGCGGAACTCACTTTGAGGTTAGGATCGGCGACTCGATGGTGATGATCGGAGATGTTGGCAATGGTGCGCCGACAACCGGCCAGCTTTTCATGTACGTTGAAGACGCCGACGCGTCGTACAAACGTGCAATTCAGGCTGGGGCGACATCAATTATGGAGCTTTCGCAGCGCCCTTGGGGCGAAGGTGAAGAAATGTTGCTCGCAGCGGCCGTGAAAGATCCGTGCGGCAATCTTTGGTTCTTCGCTGGGCCACAGTAGCACCCAGGCCCGCCCAACAAAATCGTTGGACGCGAGTCCCGATGTGTCGGGATGTTTCTCAAATTGCCTGGTGCAGCGATCCCGATGTATCGGGATTGAATTCGCGCTGCCGCGTCAACTCAGACGTTCTTGCCAGTTCTGAACGTTGAAATAAGCATTTCAGGAAAAATAACCGCCGGATGTTTGTTGCTCGCACTTTGTCTCACGTTAAGTGCAAAGGTCCTGCAGACACGCGCTGCCACAACTTCGGGAGAGCTCGCGGGAATAGTTTTTGCTCCTAATGGTCTTTATGTCCCGGGAGCCACAGTTACTATTTCAGTTCGCGGATTCCGGCGACAGTTCTGGTGTGGGAATGACAGAACATATTCGCTCCAGCTTTCATGAGGAACGTATAAGGTGTTCCCTCGGATTCCTTCCGTTTCGAAAGCGTATTCACATTGAAGCTAACGGCGCCGCGAAACTGAATGTAACCCTACGGGAAAGACGTGAAGCTGATTTTTCTTTGCGTCTTTGCGCCTTTGCGGAAACTAAACCAGGCAAAGCGAATGTCCCGCAAAGACGCAAAGCTCGCAAAGTTGTGGTTTAGTCGCAAAAATCGGGTGGAAGTGTACACCCCTCAGGACGCCGATCGACATTCAGCGAGACTGAAACCTTATTTTCGACGGCAAGTCGTCGAAGCTAAGGTTAGATCATTATTCCCGAATCAAGACCCCGCCGAGATCCTGCAACTCCCGGGCGTTGTGTTCGTCGCTGGCCCTGAACATGTTGTTCCTGGTCAACCGCTCGAAGCCGAGGCTGTGTTGATATACTATCCCCTTCCTGAACACGATGCGGTTGTGCCAGGCGCGACTTTCACAATCCGCGAAGGCGCACGCGTCGTTGGGTATGGCCGCGCGAAGCGTATCTTTAAGCCGGACGCCGTCGAACAAGTCGCCGCACCGGAGCGCGGGTAGCCTCTTTCTCGACTTGATAGCCTCCGTCGAAGATTGAAAGTAATCGCCGCGCGTCCGGCCAAGTCTGATGTTGGGCGTCGTCAAATCGCGAAAGGATGTACGAATGTCGTTGTGGATACATTGGAAGGATCGCAAGGGTGTGAAAAGTCTCTATCTTCTTGACGTGCCTTTTGAATTGGCGTTCCTTGTCGTTGGTATCTTGATCATGCTGCTCGTCTTGCTCTTGCGCCGCTTCGGTTTGTTTTGAAACTATGGCGTCGCCCACCAATCTGAATTGCGGATTTGAATTCGCGCCGGCGCGTCAACTCAGACGTTTGGGCACTTACTGGTTTCTAAGACGATGACCGAATCGAACGAGCCTCTCACCGTCAACGTTGAGCTGACGGAATCTGACCTGCAGCGCGCAAACTTCTGGTTTGGTCTGAGGAACTGGTCAAATCGTCTCATGCTGGCAGTCATGCCCATTGCTGGACTGTTGCTCTTGTGGAAGGTTCAGTTCTCGACGATATTTCAGCAACCCCTTGTTGCCACTGGTGTCGTCGTTTTGCTCGGCTTTCCGGTCTTTTACTTTGCAATGATCTGGCTTCGAACGAAACGTGGTTTTGGGAGTCTCCAAGGCTTCCAAACGAAAATTGAATATTCCTTTTCACCCAGTGGTTATGAGCTCCGCGATATGAAGTCGTCCGCGAAAATTGACTGGGACACCATCTCGCGCGCAGCCGAATCAGAGCATTCGTTTCATCTGTTCTTTCATAGTTCGGCCTTTCATACAATCCCGAAACGGTGCTTCAAACACACGGAAGACATTGGCCGTCTCAGAACGCTCTTGAAACAAACGCTCGGAACCAAGGCGGCTGTCTTCTAATGAACATCACCAACAAATAGTTGGACGTCCCGATGCATCGGGATGTTCTCAACTAGATTGGTCCGGCGAAGCTTGAATGAATTCGTCAACTCGAACGTTGGCTGCTCATCTCACACCAGGAATTCAAACTGTGGCTGCCCACGTTTCCAGTCTTCTTGGCAATCATTACTTTGGCCGCCATGAAGCTACTCGTCTCCATTGGGTTTCTGGTGCTGGGAATTTTGTCTCTACGAGGTATGCGCTGGGCCTACCTTACGTTCGTGTTACTGGGCCTACTCTATTTCCCCGCGAGTGTGGGGTTCCGACTGCATCCGCAGCCCTGCGAACTCGTGCTCAACATACCACTGGCAATCTATTCGTTGACTAACTATGCGCATATTGTATTGTTTGTTTTGTTCTTTCTGATGACCAGCGCACAATTTCGGATGTCGCATTGGTCGGGGTACGCGTGGGCGGCCGCGGCTTGCATTGCCATGGGGATACTCGTGGAAGTAGCGGAGGGCATCAGCGGGACGCACCATTGCCGCTTGCGAGATCTAATTCCCGATGCCGCTGGCGTCGTGCTTGGAGCCGGCATTGTCTTTCTCTGGAAGGGAATGCGCGGCAGACCGCAAGCTACTTAGGCCGCCGCCGAACCAATCGTTGGACCGTACTCCCGATGAATCGGAATGTTTCGCATTTGCTTGATTGAATCGGGGGTGGAATGGGTTTGCGACGCCCGGTCAACTGCTATGTGAATGTCAAGCCCCTTGGCAAAGAAGAGTGGTTTTTTCTTTTCGTTTTTCCATTTATTTAGAATCAGTAGTAGTGGCTGTGGTAACTGTGGAAAACTCGGAGCGTTTTTGGCGCAGAGTTTTC